>NZ_JAZEXJ010000003.1:0-826039 GCF_047306785.1 Microbacterium sp. OR21
TCGACCAATTTGGAACGCTGCAGAGCGGATGAGAAGGCTGTGCGCATCGCCCCATCCAAGGAGAGGGTGAATCTAAGGTCACGCGGGAGCAAGCCAGCGGGACTTGCGAATCGGCGTCTCAGCGCCGCTGCGATGTCGAGCTCCGTGGAGGGGGCGGAGGCATCTAACGCAAGGTCGATGACGTTCCTGTCGGCGCGAGACAGCACCTCCTCGACACCGCAGCCGAGCCGCAACATTCGTACGGTGGCGGCCGCGAGAGACCTGCGCTCCGTGGAATTCCACTGCCCGCGACGGCTGACTATCGTTCCGAAGAGATTGACGCGGATCAGTTTTGCTCCCAGTGATCGGCGTTCACGCGGTGTCAGGTTCTCGGCTAACGCTTCGGTGGGTTCGAGCCAGGCGAACTCATCTTCCAGCGGTCGCGGTGCGTACGAGATGCGGTCGCCCGCATCTGCTTGGATTATGTATGCCGGGCCGCGGCGGGCGTATCCTACGCGGCTTCCGGAGAACCACAATTGGGTCACGAATGGGATGTCCTCGCCCGTGGCGATGCCAATAGGCAGGCGCGCGTGCCCGAAGCGCTCCCGTGAGAAGATCCCCAGGGGAGCGGACCGATAACTGAGTCGATCGCGAACGGGGTCGAGCGTGTGCGTTCGCCACGGTCGGGTCGGAGGTGTGATCACGGCGGCGCCCGACGAATGCCGAAGGCGCGGGATGACGATGTCCGAGCCTGTACGACGAGCGAAATCCCACCATTCGCGGTACGCGCCCGCCTCCACCGTGTCATCGGAGCCCATGATGCTCACCCACGGCGCACGCGCGTTCGAGAGCCCTACGTTCATCGGTCCTGAAGGACTTCTGACACCGTCATTCAGCGAGAACAGGTCCGCGTCAGGATAATCCGCGACAATCCTCTCGAACGGGGCAGGCGAGGTGTTGTGCGCGATGACCAGCACGCGCACGAGTCCTTCGCTGCCCGTGAAGATCGACTGGAGGGTGCGACGAAGCGGCCGTTCGGGATCGTGGATTGGGACGATGACGTCGATCTGAGCCGTCACGCCTCGGCGTCCTTACGATGTACTCTGTCGCCTGCATGCGCCGCGTATATGGATGTGAGCGCGTCACACACGCGCTCCGGCGAGAAACGGCCGCGTACAGTAAAAGCAATATCCTCCGCAGTCAGCGTGAGCTCGGTGCGCAAATGACGAACCGCTGCCGCGTACGCCGAACCCGTCTGCTCGTGGACAAATCGTGCCGTACGGCTGTCTGCATAGTCGACCGCACCGGACTGATGGCCGATCACGATAGGGCGGCCGTGCATCAAGGCTTCTGCTGCGACAACGCAGAAGTTGTCCCCTTGTGTCGGAAGAATGAAGATGTCGGCCATGTCGAGGCATGCCCCGACACCGGCCGAGTCGAGCGTGCCAGGCAATGTCACGAGATGCCCCATGCCCCGACGTCGAACCTCTTCCTCGATCTCTCCTCGTTGAGGTCCATCACCCACCCATGTGAGGTGTGAACTCACCCCTGAGGTTCTCAACTCGTCCACGGCTGCGACAGCGATCAAGGCGCCTTTGCGCGCGATCATGCTACCGATACCCACGAGGCGGAGCTGTTCCCCGTCTTCCGGGGGTGGCGTAACAGGGGTCGCGGGAACGACGCACGGGACGATCGGTACATCGGGTCGGCCAAAGGACGATATCCCTGCCGCCAGACGCGAACTCTCCGCGATGACTTCGTCGGGCCTGCGGAGCACCCGCGCCAAGACACGAAGTACGAGGCGGTGTGGAATACTCAGCGTTTCCGGAGAGCTGATGCCCGACCAGTGCTCGGAATGGATCCATGGCACGGAGCGAGTCCCCGGTCGACCGCTGAGCCAGGGGACGAGACTGGTGAGCGCATGTGTGTGGACGATGTCGGCGTCCAAGGCGAGTCGCCTCACCAGACTTCGTGCACGAGCATACGAACGCGGATTCGAGCGCGTCAGGGGGACGTGGGTGTACTCGTGCTCCGCACCTCGAAGTGGAGTGTGACCTTGCCAGTCAAGATGCACGACGTGAACGTCATGCTTGCGGAGCAGCGCGTGCACCTCGCGCTGGACGAACACCCCGGATGACGGCGTGCTTGCGCCCGGGAACCATGGGGTCACGACCAGCACACGCACGAGCTCGATGATAGTGCCCAATTCTGACTGAAACCGCTGCAGCGGCTTCACCCTAGACTGGAGGCCATGCGTATCGCCGTCGTGGCCCTTGGAAAGATCGGGCTTCCCCTCGCCGTCCAGTTCGCCTCCTCCGGTCATGATGTGGTCGGTGTCGACGTCAACCAGAGGGCGGTTGACTCGATCAACGCCGCGCAGGAGCCGTTTCCGGGTGAGGCGCAGCTGCAGGAGCGCCTGGAGGAGCTGATCCCTGCGGGTCGGCTGCGTGCCACGACGGATTACGCTGACGCGATCCCGGGGGCGGATGCTGTGGTGCTGGTGGCTCCGGTGTTCGTGAACGATGAGACGTGGGAGCCGGACTTCAAGTACATGGACGCGGCGACGAAGTCGCTGGCCGAGCACCTCACTCCCGGGACGCTCGTCTCGTACGAGACGACGTTGCCCGTCGGGACGACGCGGACGCGGTGGAAGCCGATGCTGGAGCAGGGATCAGGCCTCGTCGAAGGCGAAGACTTCTTCCTGGCGTACTCGCCGGAGCGGGTGCTGACCGGTCGCGTGTTCGAGGACCTGCGCAAGTACCCGAAGCTGATCGGCGCGCTGTCGGAGGAGGGTAACCGTCGCGCACGCGAGTTCTACGAGGCGGTGCTGCAGTTCGATGAGCGGCCCGATCTCGCGCAGCCGAACGGTGTGTGGGATCTCGGATCCACCGAGGCATCGGAGATGGCGAAGCTGGCCGAGACCACGTACCGGGATGTGAACATCGGGCTGGCGAACCAGTTCGGTCTGTTCGCGGCGTCGCACGGCATCGACGTGTACAAGGTGATCGACGCGTGCAACTCGCAGCCGTACAGCCACATCCACCGCCCCGGAATCGCCGTGGGCGGGCACTGCATCCCGGTGTACCCCCGCCTGTACCTGTCGACGGATCCGGATGCGGACATCGTGCGCGTCGCCCGTCAGCTGAACGCCTCCATGCCCGAGCGGCTGGTCGCGCAGGCCGAGGGCATCCTGGGCGATCTCAAGGGGCAGCGGGCGGTCGTGCTCGGCGCGGCCTACCGTGGTGGGGTGAAGGAGACGGCGTTCTCCGGCGTCTTCCCGACGGTGGCCGCACTGAAGGCGCGCGGCGCCGAGGTGGTCGTGCACGACCCGCTCTACACCGACGACGAGCTGCGCGGGCTGGGCTTCGAGCCGTACGCGATCGGCGACGCCGCTGACCTCGCGATCCTGCAGACCGACCACGCCGACTACCGGGCCCTCGCGCCCGCGAGCATCCCCGGCGTGAAGCTGCTCGTCGACGGACGCAACGCCTCCGACGCCGTCCTGTGGGCCGGCACCCCGCGAATCGTCGTCGGCACCGCCGGCTGAGCCGACGTGTCGGCCGGGGCGCCCGGATCTCCCAGCAACCCGCCGATACGATTGCACTATGGATCTTCTCGTCGTCGGGTCGGGTTTTTTCGGCCTCACCATCGCCGAGCGCGCCGCTGAAGCCGGCCGCAAGGTGACCGTCATCGACCGCCGCTCGCACATCGGCGGCAACGCCTACAGCGAAGCCGAGCCCGAGACGGGGATCGAGGTGCACCGTTACGGCGCCCACCTGTTCCACACCTCCAACGCCACGGTGTGGGAGTACGTCAACCGCTTCACGACGTTCACGGACTACGTGCACCGCGTCTATACGAACCACAAGAGCGTCGTGTACCCGATGCCGGTGAACCTCGGAACCATCAACCAGTTCTTCCAGGCCGCCTACTCGCCGGACGAGGCCCGAGCGCTGGTCAAGGAGCAGGCGGGGGAGTTCGACGCCAAGACCGCGCAGAACTTCGAGGAGAAGGGCATCGCACTCGTCGGTCGTCCTCTGTTCGAGGCGTTCTTCCGCGACTACACGGCCAAGCAGTGGCAGACCGATCCGCAGAAGCTGTCGGGTGACATCGTCAGCCGTCTCCCCGTGCGCTACACCTACGACAACCGGTACTTCAACGACACCTGGGAGGGTCTGCCCACCGACGGCTACACCGCGTGGCTCGAGCGCATGGCCGACCACCCGAACATCGAGGTCAAGCTCGGCGTCGACTACTTCGACGAGTCGCAGCCACTCAGCAAGCGCGCGACGGTCGGTCAGCTGCCGGTGGTGTACACCGGGCCCGTCGACCGGTACTTCGACTACGCCGAGGGCGAGCTAAGCTGGCGCACTCTCGATTTCGAGCAGGAGGTGCTGAACGTCGGCGACTTCCAGGGGACAAGCGTGATGAACTACCCCGACCTCGACGTTCCCTTCACGCGCATCCACGAGTTCAAGCACTTCCACCCCGAGCGTCGTGAGATCTTCAACTCAGACAAGACGGTGATCATGCGGGAGTTCTCGCGATTCGCGGATCGCGATGACGAGCCGTACTACCCGGTCAACACCGCGGCCGACCGCGACGGTCTGCTGGCGTACCGCGAGCTCGCCAAGGGAGAGCGGGACGTGCACTTCGGCGGGCGCCTCGGCACCTATCAGTACCTCGACATGCACATGGCGATCGGCTCCGCACTGTCGATGTGGCGCAACGATCTCTCCGGCGAGAGCGACTGACATGGCGAGGACGGTCGGAGCGCCGGGGACTCCCCGGCGTTACTTCCACTCGCTGTGGCTGCTGTCGGCGCGTGACCTGAAGGTCCGGTACTCGACCAGCGCGCTGGGGTATCTCTGGTCGGTGCTCGATCCGCTGGTGATGAGCGCCATCTACTGGTTCGTCTTCACCGTGATTTTCCAACGCGGCTCCATCGGCGCTCAGCCGTATATCGTGTTCCTGATCGCGGCTCTGCTTCCGTGGGTGTGGTTCCAGACCGCCGTCTCAGACTTCACCAAGGCGTTCAAGAAGGATGCTCGCCTCGTGCGATCCACGTCCATCCCGCGATCGATCTGGGTGATGCGGCCGGTGCTGTCCAAGGGCGTCGAGTTCCTCTTCTCGATGCCGGTGCTGATCGTCTTCGTCGTCGGCACCAGGATCTGGGGCGAGGGGGAGAACGTCGCGCATGTCGGATGGGGAATCCTGCTGCTTCCCGTCGCGATCGTGCTCCAGGCGGTCCTGCTGATCGGGATCGGACTGCTCGTCGCGCCGCTCTGCGCGCTGTACACGGATCTGGAGCGCACCACCGCACTCTTCATGCGCGCCCTGTTCTACGCTTCCCCGATCATCTATGCCGTACAGGACGTACCCGGAGTGCTTCGTGACCTTGCACCCTTCAATCCTCTCGCGGGAATCTTCACGCTCTACCGGATGGCCTTCTTCCCCGACATGTGGGATGCGCGAACGGTGCTGATCAGCGTCGCTATGAGTCTGATCATCCTGGTGCTCGGTGCCTGGGTGTTCCGCAGACTCGAGCGACCCGTACTGAAAGGGCTGTGATGACCGCTGCCATCGAGGTGAACGGGCTCGGCGTGCGGTTCCGGCGAAACAGGCGGGGCACACGCAATTTCAAGGACATCTTCGCTGGAGCGACGAGGCGTGCGCGACCAGGCGAGTTCTGGGCGCTTCGGGGTGTCTCCTTCGACGTCGCTCCCGGTGAGTCGATCGGGGTCGTGGGCCGCAACGGCCAGGGGAAGTCGACCCTTCTGCGTCTGGTGGCGGGTGTGCTGCTGCCTGACGAGGGCACCGTGCGGGTCCACGGTGGCGTCGCACCACTCATCGAGCTCACCGGGGGATTCGTCGGTGATCTGACCGTGCGTGAGAACGTGCGCCTGACGGCCGGACTCCATGGAATGTCGAAGTCGGAGGTCGGGCGGCGGTACGACGAGATGATCGCGTTCGCCGAGCTGGAGGACTTCCAGGAGACGCCCTACAAGCACCTGTCGAACGGCATGAAGGTACGCCTCGCCTTCTCGGTGGTCTCGCAGCTCGACGAGCCGATCCTGCTGGTCGACGAGGTCCTGGCGGTGGGGGACAAGGCGTTCCGCGACAAATGCTACAAGCGCATCGACGAGCTGCTCACCGAGGGGCGGACGCTCTTCTTCGTCAGCCACAGCGAGCGTGACCTGCGCCGCTTCTGCCGACGTGGCCTCTACCTCGACAAGGGGCGACTCGTGATGGACGGGCCGATCGGCGAGGTCCTAGACCGGTACAACGCCGATCACAACGCGCACTGAGGTTCTGACCGACCCGGTGTGCGTCCGGCCCGGTCGGCACTCGCTGTGACTCAGCCCGCGATGAGCTCGTTCAGACTGCGCAGCTTCGAGCGCGCCGCCGACAGCTGGGTGCTGGTCGGCGTGCCCTCGCCGAAGGCCGCGCGCAGCGCGTCGAGGGACTCCCCGTACGCCTGCACCCTCGAGCGCCACTCCGCGGCGATCGAGCTGGGCGTCACCGTGTCGGCCATCCGCCCCGCGTCGCCACGGAGCTCGTCGGCGATCTGCATGCCCTCCTCACCCGAGGCATCCTGCGCGTACGACAGGCCTGTCGCGGCAGCGTCCAGCAGGGGCTGGACCTTGCCGCGGAACACGGGCAGCGCCGGATCCGCGGGCGCCGGCGGCGCCGTCGGAGCGGAGGACGGGGTCGGCGCCGGCGAAGGAGACGAGGTCGGACTCGGGCTGGGGGTCGCAGAGGGCGTCGGCGACGGCGAGGCGGATGCCGTGGCGGACGGGGCCGGAGATCGGGTCTCCGAAGATGCCGGCTCACCGGCCTCCCACGGCCGCACGAATGCCAGGACGACGGCGACAGCGGCGATGACGGCGACGACGCCGAGACCGATCATCAGCCACATCCGCGACCGGCCGGGCTTCTCATTGGTGTACGCCCAGACATACTCGGGCTGCGGGTCGGTCATCGCTCCTCCAGGGCGGGCATCGGCTGCCAGGTGCGGTCGCGGCTGATCCGGGCCCCGTCGCGGAGTCCGCGCAGAAGATTGCTCGTGCCGCGCACCGTGCGCTCGACGAAGAACAGGCGGATCAGCTCCTTGAAGAAGGTCGCCGCGGTGCCGAGGCCGAACAGCACCGGACTGTATGCGTCATGCGCGCGGTAGTAGTGCTTGATGTACGCCCGGTTGCGCATGATGTAGTAGCGGTACGCGTTGCTGGACGCGTTCATGTGGCGGATGCCCATGTCCCACTGCTTGATCTCCCGCGTGCGCCGCAGCACGAACTCGTCGACGATGACCGCTGTGGTCAGGCGCGAGGCCAGCCAGCCGTACATCTGGTCATCCCAGTAGATGAAGAAGCGCGGATCGGGCAGACCGATGCGCTGGACGATCGAGCGATGGATGAACATCCCCTCGAAGCATCCGCTGTTCATCGGTTTGAAGCCCGACGAGTCGAACTTAGACGGTGCGAACGGGATGGGGATGCCCATGCGCTCGGCGATCCGGTATTGCCAGTAGAACTCACTGCCGTCGTAGTCGTAGCGGCGACCCTGGATGCTCTTGAAGCGACGCGACCAGCGGCCCATCTTGGCGAGTCCGTCCTGAATCACCTCGACATCGTCGTCCATCATCCAGATCCACTCGGAGCCGAGCTCGTAGGCGGTGCGCATGCCCTCGCTGAAGCCGCCGGAGCCGCCGGTGTTCGTCTCGAGTCGACGGTAGACGATCTCGGTGCCGATGTCGTCGCGGAACGAGTCGACGACCTCGGTGGTGTCGTCGGCGGAGGCGTTGTCGATGATGACGACGCGGCCCGGCTTCGGATCCATCGAGCGGATGCTGGCGAGCAGACCGCTGAGCAGGTGCGAACGGTTGTAGGTGACGATGACGATCGCCGCGGTCGACGGATCGAAATCTGCGGACATCATGCCTGCTCCTCGAAGATCTCACGCCATGACTCGTCGGAGACGAGATCGGGCAGAGCGGCGCGGTACTCCGACTGGAGCTTCGACCAGTTGCGTCGCAGCTTGCGATGCAGCCGGATGCTCTGGGTCAGCATCCGGCGGTACTGCGCGCGGTCACGCGTGTACACGTTCTTGCCGGACCCGTCTGCAGCGCTGACCAGTGCACTGTCGAATAGCGGTACGCGCCACCAGTGCGCGTCCCCCTTGCCGAATTCGACCTCCGGCTGCGCGACGTTGGCGGGGTCGGGGGAGCGAAGCCAGTGCGAGAGCAGAGTGCGAAGCGTGAACCAGCGCAGGCGCAGCCCTGTCGGGCTGTCGTACTCGTGCTGCTTCATCCGCTTGAACACCTGCCGGCCCTTGCGTGAGTGCAGCACTCGACTGGGGTCACGGTGCACCACCGTCTCGGGGAAGTCGGAGGCGAGCTTGCGCGCCGCCGGCATCGCGGTGGCCAGATTCCGCTTCATGTGCGCCGGTCCCGACAGCACATCGCGCAGCGCCCGCGCACGCAGTGCGACGGGGTAGTACTGCATCATCATCAGGTGCTTGAGGTCCACGCGAAGGCTGTGCTTGAGCAGCCTGCCGCCCTGAGGAGCGTTCGAGTGCAGCAGACCGGCGACGATGCGGTTTCGCGCGTGGAAGTACGCCTGCCAATCGATCGAGTCGTCCTTATTCACCCACGACACATGCCAGAGCGCGACGCCGGGAAGCGAGACCGTGGGGAAGCCCGCCTCGCCCGCACGCAGGCAGAATTCTGCGTCATCCCACTTGATGAACGCGGGGAGGGAGAGACCGACCTCGCGGATGGCGTCGAGGGGGATCAGGCACATCCACCAGCCGTTGTAGTCGGCGTCCATCCGCATGTGCAGCAGCGGCGACTGGCGCAGGTTGGCGACACCGAAGTCGTGCGGCATCTTCTCCTGGTACAGGTTCCGCCACATGAACGGGTGCTCGTCAACGACCTCGGCCCAGCCGTGCAGCTTGGGCCGGTCGAGCAGGTCGAACATGTGTCCGCCCACCAGAACCGGCGTCGTGGCGTAGCGGGCGAAGACGATCGAGCGCCGCAGGGACTCGGGCTCGAGTCGCACATCGTCGTCGAGCAGCTGCACGAAGTCGCTCTCGGGTCGCTGCAGAGTCTCGTGCATGGAGCGGGCGAAGCCGCCTGATCCACCGAGGTTCGGCTGGCGGATGACCTGCAGCGTGTCGCCGAGGTCGGCTGCGACCTCGTCGAAGCCGCTCTGCTCGGCGACCAGCTGCGTGCCCTGGTCGATGAGGAAGATGCGATCGACGAACTCTAGGGCATCCGGCGAGGCCGCGAGCGCCTGCAGAGTGTCGACGCAGTAATCCGGCTTGTTGTAGGTGGTGATCCCGAGCGAGGCCTTCCCCTCGCGCACCGGCTCCTGCTCGGTGGTCCACTGCGCACCCTCGAGCGTCGCGTTCTTCTCGTCGGCGACGACGTCGAACCAGATCCAGCCGCCGTCGCTGTACTCGGTGAGCGACAGATCGAACGACGTCGTCGCGTCTCCGTGCACCTCGCGGGTGTCGATGCGCTGGCGCACACCGCCGCCGTTCGAACGGTAGACGAGAACGGTCGCGGGCCCGGAGGTGCGCACCGTGAGGCGCACCTCGCGGACGCTCGTCCAGTGCTGCCAGTACGACGCGGGGAACGCGTTGAAGTATGTTCCGAGCGAGACGCGGCGTCCGGAGACGACGCGGGCCCGATGCCGACCGAGGATGTTGCCCAGGTGCGCGCGGTTGGAGACCCGCACCGGCTCTTCGTCGATGACCGACCAGGTGTCGGGGTCCGCGTACAGCGGGAGCAGATCGGGGTCGCGGTCAAGAGGGAAGACGACGTTCTGCAGCACGTGGGTCACGGGGGCCAAGCCTACCGGTCGCTGCTTGGGAACTCCGGTGCCGGAGCGTCGCGCCCGTGATTCAGCCGCGTGGTCCCTCCGGGCCGAGCGTCGAGATGGCCCCGGTCTGCGCTGCGTCGATGCTCTCTCGCCACGATCGGGTCTGCCCTGCCCGCAGTGCGCAGAGCACGAACAGCAGCCAGCCGATACCGGTGAGCGTGAAGCTCTCGAACATCGACTCGACACCCAGCGTCACCAGCACCAGCGGTGTCCATGCATAGACGACCGAGCGGCGCACACTGGCGACCAGCCACGAGCGCACGACGGCGACGCCGCCGAGCACGAGGAACAGGGCGAGTCCCGCCCAGCCGACCTGGAGCAGGGTGTCGAAGTAGGCGTTGAGCGCGGACTGGTGATGGTCGGACAGCTGGAAGTTGACGTAGGTGAAGGGATACTCCCCGCGCGGCCACGGACCGAACCAGCCGTACCCGGTGATCGGCCGCTCGGAGATGAAGTCCAGCAGCAGATTCCAGAGGTCGGCGCGGGTGGAGAAGTCGGATCCGGCGTCGAGCAGCCGGATGATCTGGTGCCTCAGGGCGAAGGCGACGACGAGCCCGGCGACGACCAGCGCGCCGAGACCCGCCTGCACCGCGCTGCGCCGGTGCGGCGGCGTGTGCCGCACGATCGTCAGTGCGGTGGTCGCGACGCCCACCGCGGCCGCCAGCACCACCACGGTGGGTGAGGCGGAGAGCAGCGCGAGGAAACCGCCGAGAGCGATCGAGAGCGTGCCCGCGACTCGTCCGATCGACTGCGTGCGCCATTCGATCACGAACGTGATGAGGGCGACCACGGCGATGAAGCCCAGCATGTTGCGCGTTCCGAACACTCCCTGGATCGGGCCGCCGGTCGCGAGCGCACCCTGGATGCCGAGCGCGGTGAAGGGCGTGTCGAGCAGGATGCCGGAGAGGATCTCGAGGGCCAGCGAGACCGTCAGCAGGACACGCAGCGTGTCGCCGATCGCGCGCACCGTCTGCAGCGTGTCGCGCACGTGCCCGATCGTGATGGCGATCAGCGCATATCCGAAGAGCGTGATCCAGCCCGCGACGGTGCCGCCTCGGTCGGACGACCAGAGCGTGCTCAGCAGCGTCAGCAGCAGGAAGCCGAGCAGCGAGGTGGGCGCGAAGCGCAGCACGGAGAGCTCGTCCCTGCGCACGGCCAGCACCGCGACACCGAGCAGCGCGAGCGCGGCGATGATGGTGGCCAGGCTCACCGGCGACATCATCCGCTCGATGAGGAACGAGGTGAATGCCGCGGTGAGTGCCGTGAGCGTGTAGGCACGGGCGAACGCGGCCGATCCGAGGAGCGAGACGACGTACCGCCGCGGTGTCATGGCACCTGCCGGGACTGCGGACCGTGCGAGATCACAGGCGTGCGCTCACCGACGCCCACGCCGATCAGCGGCACCGCCTTCATCTTGAACGACAGCAGGATCAGCAGCAGCCAGCCCCAGAGCATGATGGGAGCCGATTCGGCGAGGCCTTCGACGAGCAGCACGGCGACGAGCAGCAGAGGCAGCAGCGACAGCGGCGAGTACGGCCGCGCGGCGTCGAGGTCCCACCTCGGGCGGTCGACGGCGAAGAACCACGCGCGCCAGGTGAGCGCGAGCCACGCGACCGCCATCAGCACCACGCCGACGGCACCCAGCTGCAGGAAGACGTCGAGCCACATGTCATGCGCATGGAAGACGCTGAGCCCGTGGTTGAGGATCCAGCCGTCGAACGCCGGATCCCAGGGCACCCACGGAGAGGAGAAGCCGTTGCCGAAGATCGGGCGGGTGATCGCACGATCCCACACGGCCTGCCAGATCTCGAGGCGCCCGGTGAGGTCGGACCCTTTGCCGAGGAGCGAGAGGACGGCATCGCGCAGCAGCACGGCAGAGGCGACACCTCCGACGGCGACCGCGAAAAAGACCAGATACAGCCGGCCGCGTCGGCGCGGCGAGGCGGCGCGCATGATCAGAGCCGCGGCCAGCACGGCGGCGACGACGCCGATGCTCAGGTACACGGTCGCCGAGGCGGCCTTCACGAGCAGCACCGCCGCGAGCACAGCCCAGAAGATCAGCATCGACCGACGGCGCACCTGGGTCGCGTACAGCACCCCGAACACGATCAAGGCGAACAGGCACATCATCGCCAGGGTGTGCGCGTTGCCGACCACGCCCTGGATGCGACCATCGTCGAACAGGTTGCCGCGCACCCAGTACAGGTGGGGATCGATCTTCCCCTCCGGCACCTCGGCGAAATTCGGCAGCAGCGGATGCCGCAGCACCAGCGCCACCCAGAGCTCGATGGCCAGCGACAGTCCGAGGATGGTCTTCAGCACGGTCGAGAGCGCTCGCGCGATCTCCTGCCAGGTGAGCATGGTCGCCACCAGCAGCGCCGTGACGGTGATGCCGGCCAGCAGCGTCCAGGTCAGCAGCGTCGCCGCAGGCCAGCGGGACCACAGCGTCGAGACCAGTGCCAGCGCCCCGTAGCCGAGCGCGGCCCAGGGCAGCCGGCGCCAGGGGAAGCGGGTGGGACGACCCGCGACCACCGCGGGGACCCAGATCGCCAGCGCTCCGACGGTCAGCACGACGAGCAGGATGCCCGAGCCGAGCGGGCCGAGCAGGTTGTACACGGCCGTGTGCGCGAAGATGCAGAACAGTGCGAGCACGCTGTACGCGCGCACAAGCAGATGCGCGGTCGTCTCGCGCGGCGGTGCCGCGGGGAGCGCTGCGACAGGATGCTTGGTGTACACGGCCATCGGGTTCAGGCTACCGCGCGGACGCAGGGACGCACCCGTCTCGGAGCGCGTGAAACCCCCGTGACAGCTCCGCGACACGCCGATGCGACCTCAATGAACCTTGAACGCGCGCTTGAGGGTTTACCATCTGCGACTTGACCGCGACGAATGACACGGGTGTAATTAGTGATGCACGGCCCATGGGGGGCACACGCAGGGTTGGGAGATCGAGATGACGGGTTACCGGTCGGACGTTCCCGAGAATTGGTTCGTCGATCCAGTGAACCTCGGCGTACCCGGGGTACGCAGAGCAGATGCCGATGATGACGGCGCACTCGCCTGGCAGGCGGACGCGCTGTGCGCGCAGACCGACCCCGAGGCGTTCTTCCCCGAGAAGGGCGGCTCGACGCGAGACGCGAAGCGCATCTGCACCTCGTGCGATGTGCGCGGCGAATGCCTCGAGTACGCGCTGACCAACGACGAGCGCTTCGGGATCTGGGGCGGGCTGAGCGAGCGCGAACGTCGCAGGCTCAAGCGCCGCGCGAGCTGACCGCTTCGCGGGCGCGCCGAGTCCGATGACCGGCGCCCCGCGGGAGCGTGTCTAGGCTGTCTCTGCCATGCCATCCCGAGTACACGTCATCGTCGTCGCACGGACCGGAGCCCCCGCCGCCGCACAGCTCAGCCGAACTCTCGACGCGCTGCGCGGGCAGAGCACGCCTCCGCAGGCGGTCACCGTCGTCGTCCTGGGGGACGGTGCGCAGGTGCGAGCCCTCGAGGGGATCGGTCACAGTGTCGAGGCGATCATCGAGGCCCGTGCGACGACATCCTTCGCCGAAGCCGTCGCTCTGGCCCAGCCCCGCGTCGCCGACGGCAGCGCCGTCTGGCTGCTGACGCACGACTCCGTCCCCGAGCGGAGGGCGCTGCAGCTGCTCGCCGGTTCGCTCGAGCGCTCCCCGTCCGCAGCCATCGCCGCACCGAAGCTCGTGCGACACGACGACGGCCGTGCGATCGTCTCGATGGGCGTCACCATGAGCCGCCTCGGGCGCACCGTCGAACTCGCCGCGGACGAGCTCGATCAGGGTCAGCACGACGCGGACGAAGACACTCTGGGCGCCGACGTCCGCGGCATGCTCATCCGCGGCGCCGCGCCCGTCGTGCTCCGCCCCGACACCGGCCTCGGCGGCGCGGACGAGGGGCTCGACCTCGGCGTGCGCGCTCGTCTCGGGGGAGCCCGGACCGTGCTCGTGCCGAAGGCGCGGATCAGCGTGCGGCCCGACGGCGTCGCGGCTGCACCGCAGCGCGACTCGGCGCGCGCATGGGTGAGCAGGCGGGCACAGCTGCACCGCCGGCTGGTGTACGCGCCGGCGATCGCCGTGCCCCTGCACTGGCTGAGCCTGCTCCCGCTCGCCCTCTGGCGATCGATCGCGCATCTGGTGGGCAAGCGGCCGAGTGCCGTCGCACCGGAATGGGGCGCAGCCCTGGCATCCATGATCTCGATCGGCGCCGTCATGCGCTCGCGGCGCGCGATCCGCTCCTTCCGCTCCGCGTCATGGGCGAGCATCGCACCGCTGCGCGTGACTCGCACCCAGCTGCGCCATCGCCTCGACGACGGCCATGGCAGCGAACGGGGCGCGGTGAGCGAACTGCGCTTCTTCAGCGGCGGAGGCGCGTGGGCGGTGCTCGCCGCCCTAGTCGTCGGCATCGCCGCGTTCTTCCCGCTTCTGGCCTGGCCCAGCGCGGGCGGGGGAGAGCTGCTTCCGATGCGTCAAGGGGTCGCCGAGCTGTGGCGGGATGCCGGTTGGGGGCTTCGCGATCTCGGCCTGGCAGTCATCGGGCCGGCCGATCCCTTCGCCGCCGTGCTCGCAGTGCTGGGCACGCTCTGGCCCGGCTCGCCCTCGTTCGCCGTCGTCCTGCTGTGGCTGGGGGCGCTGCCTCTCGCGGTGCTCGGCGGCTGGTTCGCGGCGACCCGCGTCACCGAGCGCTCCGGACTGCGGATCCTCGGCGGCGTGCTGTGGGCACTCGCGCCGACCTTCCTCGCGGCTCTCGTGCAGGGGCGGCCGGCAGCTGTGCTGCTGCACCTGCTGCTGCCCTGGCTGTTCCACTCCGCGGCGGTCGCGCACCGCTCGTGGGGTGCCGCCGGCGCGGCATCGCTGCTGGCAGCGGCGGCGCTGGCCTGTGCTCCCTCCCTCGCTCCCGCGCTCGTGCTG
Source organism: Microbacterium sp. OR21 (assembly GCF_047306785.1). Taxonomy (NCBI): domain Bacteria; kingdom Bacillati; phylum Actinomycetota; class Actinomycetes; order Micrococcales; family Microbacteriaceae; genus Microbacterium; species Microbacterium sp. OR21. The sequence continues at coordinate 14,792 of NZ_JAZEXJ010000003.1, forward strand.
CTGTGGGCGCTGACGCTGATCCTGATGCTCTCCACGCGCCGGATCCGCGGCGCGGTGCGCGTGTTCTGGCTGCTGATCCCAGCGGCGACGATGTTCGCCCCGCTCGTCTACTGGCAGCTTCGTCACGGCGACCCCTGGGCGCTGCTCGCCGATCCCGGCGCCGTCCAGTCGCTGGCGCAGGCGTCGTCGGATGCCGTCGGGCGCCTGCTCATCGCTCAGGGCTTCCCGGCTCCCGGCCACGGGGGATGGGACGTGCTGCTCGGCGCGGAGATCGCACCGTTCGCCGCGCTGCTGCTCGCGCCGGTGGCGATCCTCGCGCTCACCTCGGCGCTCTCGCCGCGCTGGCGGGCAGGATTCGCGCTGCTGATCACGACGATGACCGGCCTGATCACGGCGATCCTCGCCGTCGGGATCGCGGTGTCGTTCACGGACGGCGACGTTGTGCCGCTCTGGCCGGGAACGGGCCTGAGCCTCGCCTGGCTCGGAGCCGTCGGCGCCGCGCTGGTCACGCTCGACACGGTCGTCGCGCGCCCTGCTCTGCGGTCCGCTGCGGCTCTCGTCACCGGGGCCGCGGTGGTGGTATGCGCGGTGCCCGGTCTGCTCGCCGTGAACCTCGGCGAGGCGCAGATCCGCAACGGCGCCACCAGCACGCTTCCGGCTCTGGTCGCCGCCCACGCGGCGGATGACGCCGACAGCGGAACGCTCATCATGACCCCACTGGACGATGGGTCGCTGGCGACCGAGCTCGTATGGGGCCCAAGCGACACTCTCGGAGCCCAGACCACCATGCTGAGCACCGCCACCCGCGTGCAGGGCGACGATCTCGCGACCGGCGCGGTCGACCTGATCTCCTCACGCGACTTCGACGCCGCTGCCGAGCTCGCCGGTCACGGGATCGCGTTCGTGCTGCTCTCGTCCGCGCCCGGTCGCAGCGATCAGGCCCGCAGCATGGTCGACGCCGCCGTCACCGCCATCGATCAGCGGCCCGGCTTCGTCAAGGCGGGCGAGACGCCCAACGGGATGCTGTGGCAGGTCGACTCCGAGATCTCTGAGCGAGCGCAGCCCACCGAGACGCAGCGCGCCGCCGGGCACCTGGTCGGATGGGCCCAGCTCATCGTCGTCCTCTCCGCCCTGCTGCTCGCGATCCCCACCCGCGCGTCCCGACGCGAGGCGCGTGCACGCTCCCGCGTCGTGGGCCGCTCGGCCGATGAGCCTCTGGCGCCATCCCAGCGGCAGCGGACCGACTCGGGCACCGGGGCGGTGGCCGTGTCGTCTGTCGCACCTGTCGACACGGCTGCACCACAGGAGCCCGACGAGCCCGACGAGCTCGCAGAATCCACGGAACCCGCGGAAGCGGGCGAACAGACACCGGGCGACGCGGAGCGGGCGAACGCCCCGGACGCTGAGCCGGCGCACGCCGCAGTCGAGGAGCAGAGCCGATGAAGCAGCGCACCATCCGTCTGGCGGCCACCGGAGCCCGCATCGCCACCGGCGCAGCCGTCGCGACCGCCTGCGTGCTGGGCGTCGCCGCCGCCGTCGCAGCGCCGCTGCCGACGGTGCAGAACACCGCGGCCTCCACCACGGTCACACCGATGCCGGGAGACTCGACCATCGTCTGCAACGGATCGTTCCGAGCTCTGGGCCGTGACTCCAGCCGTGCCGACCTGCTCGTCTCGGCCGGCCTGCCGCGCCTCCGACTCGACGCCGGAGAGCAGGAGACCAGCACGACCCCGCTGCAGATGCCCGACGTGCTCGGCGGCGAAGGCGCGATGAGCATCACCGCAGCGACGACCGACCGCACCGCACCGCTCGTCTCGGCATCCGAATCGCTGCGACTCGACGACGAGGATCTGCGCGGCTTCGTGGCCGCCCCCTGCCGAGAGGCGACCATGGGGTCGTGGCTCGTCGGAGGCGACGGTTCGACGGGATCGTCGGACGTGATCCTGCTCTCGAACCCGTCCGATGTGCCCGCGACCGTCGACCTCAACGTCTACGGAACCCAGAGAGCGACCACGACGAGGGTCGTGCCGCCGAAGACGCAGGTCACGCTGGCGCTCGCCTCCGTCGCCGGGGCGGAGCCGCGACCGGTCATCGAGGTCGTTCCCACGGGTGCCCCCGTCCGCGCATCCCTGCAGTCCGCGCACGTGCGCACCCTCGAGGCCGTCGGCATCGACCTGCAGGACGGCACCGGCGGCGCCCAGAAGCGTCTGCGTCTTCTCGGCGTGCAGTCCCAGCCGGTCGCCGAGGGCGACGACTCCAGCGGCATCCTGGTGCGCATCCTCGCACCGTCCGACGACACCACCGCCACCGTGCGGGTGCGCGGAGCCGACGGCGACTCCGACGAGTACACGATCGACCTCATCGCCGGGATCCCGGCGGAGATCTCGCTGACCGGCATCTCCGCGGGCGCACACGACGTCGAGATCGATGCGAGCGAGCCGGTGGTCGCCGGCGCGCGGCAGACGGCAGGAGCGGACGGCCGGGAGGACTTCAGCTGGATGCTGCCCGCACCGCAGCTGACCGGAACCGTGCCCTTCTCGGTGCCCAGCGGGGTGCCTGCCACGCTGTACCTGCGCAACGCCGAGGAGAATCCGGTGACGGTGACCCTCGAGGGCGCCGATGCGCGCACGATCGAGCTGCCCGCCGACGGCGTCGCCGAGGTTCCGCTGCGCGCCGGCGGTCATCGACTGCGCAGCGAGGGCGCGGTGCACGTCGCCGTCGGACTGCTCGGCGACGCGGCGATCGCGGGGTGGCCGCTGTGGGCGCCGCCGGCGACCCAGCAGCCCATCACCGTGCGTCCCTGAGCGCCGCGGCGCCGCAGCCGCCGCGCGGGCAGCGTCAGTGGTCGCGGCCGTCCGGCCCGAGCTCCCACGGCTCGCGGCCGACGTACTCCGCCGCCGCGTGGAAGACGGCGCTCTCGATCGCCATGCGGCGATGAGACGCATCGTCATGGCCCTTCGGCAGCAGCCGTTCGATGGGCACCCGGTAGAGAGTGATGCGCTGAGCCGCCGGATCGGCGCGCCAGAGCGGGATGCCGTCGCCGCGATCGTGCACCGGCATCGCGGCGATCTCGAACCGCACCTCGCGCAGCTCCTCCCACGCGCCGCGCAGGTATTCCACGGCGCTGCCGACGGTGATCTCGAACCGGTCCAGTCGGCCGTCGAGCGGCGGCAGGGGAGGCCGGACGACCTCGCTGCGGCCGAGGCGGCCGTGCCTGCCGTGACGTGCACCCCGTCGAACTCGGGGAGAGGAGCGTCTGCCGGGCATGCCGAAAGTCTATGCGCTGCCGCGCGGCGCCGGTACAGGTCCAGAGGACGGTCGTAGTCTGGACGGGATGGAAGACACACTCCGCCTCGATGCGACTGCGCTCCTGGGCGAACGGCTCTGCTCGAAGGTCGCCTGTGCTCGCGAAGCCGTCGCGACCCTGACCTTCGACTACGGCGACCAGATGGCGGCGCTCGGGCCTCTCGGTCCCGGTGGCGACCCTCATGCGCACGACCTGTGTGCGCAGCACGCCGAGCGGCTCTCGGTTCCCGCCGGGTGGCTGGTCGTGCGCCACGAGGCGCTGCGCGGCTGACCTGCACGCCCGAGCGCGCGGCAGCGGCAGGTCAGAGCCGGATACGACGCCCGCTGAGCCGTTCGGCCCGTTCGTCGGCGTTCGTCAGCGCGGTCTTCTCCCGCTCACGCCGCAGCACGGTGATGCCGAGCAGCAGCTCCTCTGCGGACACCGCGGGCACCGGCGACACGAACGGCCGTGCCTCCGCGGCGAGCTCCTGCGCCACCCCGGCGCGCGCCGCAGGCGACAGGCGCTGGGCGTGCGCCAGGAACTGCGAGATGCGCCGCGCGAGCCGGTCGGGCATCCGCGCGACGTCGGCGATCGACGCCCATCCGGCGAGGGAGGGGGGCAGGTACGGCTGGTGCGCAGGCAGCGCGGGCGTGCGCACGCGCTGCGAGTAGGTTCCGGCGACCAGGTCGCCCAGCCGCTGAGAGCGCGCGGTGAGCGCACCGGTGATCACCGCGGCCCCGCCGAAGGTCATGTACACCTCGAGAACGCCGACCAGCGCGCGGATGAACGTGTGCCGGAAGGTGATCGCGCCGCCGTCGATGCGCACGATCCGCCCGCCGACGGCGAGCTTGCCGAGGCTGCGTCCCCGTGTCGCCACCTCGACCGTGATCGGCAGCACGAGGAAGCTCAGCACGGCGGCGCAGATCATCAGGATGCGGAACGTGTGCTCGGTGAGCAGTCCCTCCGACATCAGCCACACCTGCACCCAGGTGACGGCGATGAACAGCACGATGCCGAGGGCCATGTCGATCAGGGCGCCGGCTGCGCGCAGCACGAACCCGACCGGCTGCACGTCGATCGCGACGGCCTCGCCGGAGAGGATCTCCTGCTCATCGGTGATCGTGGCGGACATGAGTACAGTAAATCAGGTGGATGCCGATGCTCTCGCCGACGCCCGCCGCCCGGAGTGGGAGCGGCTGGACGACCTCAGCCGCAGACGACGGCTCAGCGGAGCAGAGGTCGATGAGCTCATCGTCCGTTATCGAGCCGCATCCGCGGACCTGGCCGAGCTGAAGACATCGGTGGGTGACTCGCCGCAGGGCGCGTACCTGTCGACGATCCTCGCCGCCGCACGCCTGAGGCTGACCGGTGCGAGCGACAACGTGCTCGCGCAGGCCGGCCGCTTCTTCGCACTGCAGCTGCCGGCTGCGCTGTACCGGATCCGCTGGACGACCGGTGTCATCGCGGCATCCTTCGTGCTGGTCGTTGTGATCACCGGCGCCTGGATAGCCTCCGACCCGGCGCTGATCGCGACGCTCGGGCCGCCGGAGGTGCTGAAGCAGTACGCCGAGGAGGACTTCGTCGACTACTACGGGCCGATGGCATCGTTCGCCGGGATGGTATGGCTCAACAACGCCTGGATCGCCATGCAGTGCGTGCTGTTCGGCGTGACGGGTGCCTGGCCGGTGTGGATGCTGGTTCAGAACGCCTTCGGGCTCGGCGTCGCCGCGGCGGTGATGTCGGCCTACGGGCGACTCGACACCATGGTGCTGCACATCCTTCCGCACGGGATGCTCGAGCTCACGGCGATCTTCGTCGCCGCCGCCGCCGGGCTGCACATCTTCTGGGCGTGGGCCGCACCAGGACGCCGCACTCGGGCGCAATCGCTCGCCGAGGGCGGGCGCGCCCTCGCGACGGTCGCGATCGGGCTCGTGTTCGTGCTGCTGCTGTCGGGACTGGTCGAGGGATTCGTCACCGGATCGGATCTGGCGTGGCCGGTGAAGATCGGGATCGGAGCGCTCGCGCTGGCGGGCTTCCTGTTCTACATGCTCGTCATCGGCCGCCGTGCGGCCAGGCGAGGCGAGAGCGGCGATCTCGTCGAGTACGAGGCGGGCACGCCGACTCTCACCGCGGGCTGACGGACGGTCCGTCAGCCGGTTCGGACGCCGCCGCGCCGTCGAACAGCGCACGGTAGGCGATCCCGATCGCCGCCGCGCCGAGCGCGGGGAACACCAGGAACACCCACAGCTGCGCCAGCGGGTCGATCCCGCCGTAGATGGCGGTGGCGATCGAGCGCGCCGGATTCGCGGCGCCGTTGTCGACGGGGATCGCGACGAGCTGGATCGCCGCGAAGGTCAGGCCGATCGCGATGCCGGCCAGTGGCGTGCCGCGCTCGGGGTGCGTCACGCTGAGGAAGACGAGCACCAGCAGGAGGGTGAGGATCACCTCGATGACGATCGCCGCGGGCATCCCGAACCCGCCGGGGGAGAGCGGACCCCAGCCGGTGCTCGCGAACCCGGCATCCTGAACACCTTCCAGCCACGCGTCCGGTCCGAACAGGCCGACGACGATGAGCGCCGTCGTGGCGATCACGCCGCCGATCACCTGTGCGATCAGGTACGGCAGCACGTCGCGCCACGCCAGACGCCCGGCGGCCGCGGCGCCGATCGTCAGCGCGGGGTTGAAGTGCCCGCCCGAGACGGGCGCGAACGAGGCGAACGCGGCGAGCAGCGCCAGGCCGAAGGCGAGGGCCACCGCCACGTACACCGCCGATCCCGCCCCTGGATCGGCGAACAGGTTGGCGGTGAACAGCGTCGTCCCGATGCCGACGAACACGATCAGGAACGATCCGAAGCCCTCGGCTGTGAGGCGAGCGCTCAGCGAGGGAGCCGACGGGGGTGGGTTCACAGTCATCGCACTCTCCAAATCACACAGCCGTGAGCTTCATCATCCCTCCAAATCTCGCGACACGAGCTCAGGCTCGCCGCGCGCACGGCGGTCGGCGGAGGCTCGCGATGGATCGGCGTACGCACCGAGGAGGGACGCGCCCGCGACGACACGGTGGTCGCAGCTCCCTGAGAGCAGGGGGCTGCGACCACCGTCGTGAACGGCGCGGGTCAGATCACTCGCCGATGCCGATGGGCTCCGGCTCGCCGATGGGTGCGCCCGCCAGGGCGCGAAGCTGAGCACCGAGGTCCTGGTCGACCTGGGTCCAGTACCAGAAGAAGCGCTCCTGGATCGCAGGAACGGTCAGTCCGCTGTACTGGCCGACGAGGGTCTGCACGAAGCGCTCGCGTGCCTCGTCGTCGAAGACCTCTCGGTAGAGGATGCTCGCCTGGACGAAGTCGCCGTCGTCCTCGCGCAGGGTCGCCGCCGACCGCACGAGCTCGCCGTCGGACTCCCAGCTGGCCTCGACACCCAGCAGCGGGTCGGCCTCGGGGCCGCCGGCGGCGCCGTACGAGTTCGGCGTGTACACCCGGTGCTCGGCGGGGGCGTAGTGGTACTGCATCTGACCCTCGTGCATGTAGTTGCGCACCTGGGCCGCGTGCGGCTGGTTCACCGGCAGCTGGTTGAAGTTCGCCCCGATGCGGTAGCGCTGCGCGTCGGAGTACGAGAACACGCGGGCCATCAGCATCTTGTCGGGCGAGATGCCGGTGCCGGGAACCTGGTTGCCGGGCGAGAAGGCGGCCTGCTCGATCTCGGCGAAGAAGTTCTGCGGGTTGCGGTTCAACGTGAAGGTGCCCACCTTGATACGCGGGTAGTCCTTCTTCGACCATGTCTTGGTGAGGTCGAAGGGGTTGTAGCGGTAGGTCTTGGCCTCTTCGTACGGCATGATCTGCACGTGCACGTCCCACTTCGGGAACTCGCCCCGCTCGATGGCCTCGAACAGGTCGCGGCGGTAGTAGTCGGCGTCCTCGCCGGCGATGCGCTCGGCCTCGCCGGCGGACATGCGCTCGACGCCCTGGTGGGAGAGGAAGTGGTACTTCACCCAGAAGCGCTCACCCTGGGCGTTGACCCACTGGTAGGTGTGCGAGCCGTAGCCGTTGAGGTGGCGCCAGCTGCGCGAGAGGCCGCGGTCGCCCATGACGTAGGTCACCTGGTGGGCGGACTCGGGCGAGAGGGTCCAGAAGTCCCACTGCATGTCGGCGTCGCGCAGGCCGGACGCGCCGAGACGCTTCTGGGAGTGGATGAAGTCGGGGAACTTCATGGCGTCGCGGAGGAAGAAGGTCGGGGTGTTGTTGCCGACGATGTCGAGGTTGCCCTCGGTGGTGTAGAAGCGCAGCGAGAAGCCGCGCACGTCGCGCCACGTGTCGGGGGAGCCCTGCTCGCCGGCGACCGACGAGAAGCGCAGCAGCGTCTCGCTCTTGGCGCCCGGCTGGAAGACGGCCGCACGGGTGTAGGCCGAGACGTCCTCGGTGACCTCGAACTCGCCGAACGCGCCTCCGCCCTTGGCGTGCGGGTTGCGCTCGGGCACGCGCTCGCGGTTGAACGAGGCGAGCTTCTCGACCAGGTAGCGATCGTGCAGCGCCGTGACGCCGTCGGCGCCGACGGTCAGCGAATGCGCGTCGCTCGCGACGGGCGTTCCTGTCTGTGTGGTGGTTGCGGGCTTGTCAGCCATTGCTGTTCCTTTCGCATTCATGGCAGAGGGCTCGGTAGGTGACCGCGGCTTCGAGGATTCGCATGCCGTGGTCATGGGAGGGATGCAGGCAGGGCGCGGCGCCGATCGCGCACGAGACGTCCTCGACGCGACCGCAGCTGACGCACTGCACGTGGTGATGGTTGTCGTCGCTGCGCAGCTCGTACAGTGCGCTGCCCACGTCGGGCAGATTCACCCGCTGCACGATCCCGGCGGCGGTGAGGTCGTTCAGGACGCCGTGCACGGTCGCCACCGCGACACCGGGAAGCGCGTCGCGGATCGAAGTGAAGACGACGTCCGCTGAGGCGTGGGGTCTCTCCGCGACAGCCTCGAGCACCCTGATCCGCTGCACGGTGACGCGCAAGCCCGCGGCGCGCAGGCGCTGCTGGGCATCGATGTCGGAGAGACGCATGATCCGAGCTTATTCTGAATGATTCAGAAAAGCGAGCAGATCAGATCGGCGTGTCAGAGCCGCCCGGCCGCCTTCAGCTCGAGATAGCGGTCGGCGATCCGCGGCGGCAGCTGCTCGGGGTCGGACGAGATCGCCTCCCCGCCGGCGCGGCGGATCGCGTCGGTGACGACCTGGGCATCCGCCAGGGTCTGCTCGGCCGCGGCGGCGAGGTAGACATCCGCTCTGGAGTCGCGCCGGCGGGCCAGAGCGCCGATCGCGTCATCGGTGACCGAGCCGACCAGCACGGTCGTCGCGCGGGATGCGGTCGGGAAGGCGCCGAGAAAGCCGCGGGCGGTCTCCGCGGCGTCCTGAGCGGTGAGCACGACGATCAGCGACGGCCGCGTGGTGAGCGTGCGGATCGCCGCGAAGGCACCGGCCCAGTCGGTGTCGACCAGCCGCGCGTGCACCGGAGCCATCGCGTCGGTCAGGGCGGGGAGCAGCGCGGCCCCGTCGACACCGGTGACCCGGGCACGGGCGACGCGGTCGTACATGAGCAGGTTGATGTGGTCACCCGCGCGCGCAGCGAGAGCAGACAGCAGCAGAGCCGCCTCGAGAGACGCATCCAGACGCGTGCTGTCGCCCACCCGGGCGGCGGCGGTGCGCCCGGTGTCGATCAGTATCACGACCTGCCTGTCGCGTTCCGGTCGCCACGTGCGCAGCATGGTGGTGCCGGCTCGGGCCGTCGCCCGCCAGTCGATCGATCGGATGTCATCGCCGCGCACGTACTCGCGCAGAGAGTCGAACTCGGTGCCCTGGCCTCTGACCTGGATCGACGTGTTCCCGTCGAGCTCGCGCAGCCGCGCGAGACGCGACGGCAGGTGCTTGCGCGAGCTGAACGCGGGCAGCACCCGCAGTGTGCCGCGCACATCGTGCCGGGCCTGCCGTCCCGCAAGCCCCAGCGGTCCGCGGGAGCGCACCACGACGAACTCGCTGACCAGCTCGCCGCGCCGTCTCGGCAGCAGCGGCACCTCGACGCGGCGACGCTCTCCCGCCGGGACGCTGATCCGGATGCGCTCCTCGGGGGCGCCCGCGGTCGGCTGCCAGGCATCGCGCAGCTGTCCGCGCAGCGTGCGGGACCCGATGTTCTGCACGGCGACGCTCGTGCGCGCCGGCTCGCCCAGCCTGCCGCGGGCGGGAGTGGAGCGGGTGACGATGAGCGCACGCGGGTCGGGTGCCGTGACGACGTCGATCGTCACCAGCACGATGCACAGCAGCATCCAGATCCCGAACACCGCCCACGGCGACACGCCCGCGGCGCCGAGCAGCACCGTCGGCACGATGCCCAGGGCGATCAGGGGAGCGAGAAGCGCAGTGACGAACATGTCAGATCGGCACTCGCGTCTGCTGCACGACGGACTGCAGCACGGCGTCGGCGGAGACGCCCTCCATCTGGGCATCCGGTCGCAGCTGCAGGCGGTGACGCCACACCGGCATGAGCATCGTCTGCACGTGATCGGGGGTGACGGCTGTGGAGGCGTTCAGCCACGCCCAGGCCTTCGCCGCGGCGAGAAGAGCGGTCGACGCGCGCGGGCTGGCGCCGAGCTCGACCGACGGCGATTGGCGCGTCGCGCGGGCGAGGTCGACCACGTACCCCAGCACGTCGTCGGTGACCTGCACCCGGGCCGCGGCATCCTGCGCGGCGCGGATCTCCTCGGCGGTCACGGCGGCTTCGACGCCGGTGAGCAGGCGAGGAGAGAACCCGCCGGCGTGCAGCCGCAGCACCGACACCTCCGCGTCGCGCTCGGGCATGCCGACGACGAGCTTCATGAGGAAGCGGTCCAGCTGAGCCTCGGGCAGGGTGTAGGTGCCCTCGTGCTCGACCGGGTTCTGCGTGGCGGCGACGAGGAAGGGATCGGGCAGCGGGCGGCTGAGCCCGTCGGCCGACACCTGCCTCTCCTCCATCGCCTCGAGCAGGGCGGCCTGCGTCTTCGGCGGCGTGCGGTTGATCTCGTCCGCCAGCAGGATGTTGGTGAACACCGGCCCCGCACGGAACTCGAACTCGCCGGTGCGCGCGTCGTAGACGAGCGACCCGGTCACATCACCGGGCATGAGGTCGGGCGTGAACTGCACGCGCTTGGTGTCGAGCCCGACGGCGCGCGCGAAGCTGCGCACCACCAGGGTCTTGGCGACGCCGGGCACGCCCTCCAACAGGACGTGACCGCGCGCCAGCAGCGCGACGAGCAGCCCGGTCACGGTGCCGGCCTGACCGACCACGGCCTTGTCCACCTCGATGCGCACGCGGTGCATCGCCTGTCGCAGAGCGTCGTCCGACGGCGGGGCGGTGGGGGTGGTGCTCTCGTCGCTCACGTGCGGGTCCTTTCGGTATGGGCGGTGTCGACCGCCGTCTCGAGTTCGGCGAGTCGTCTGGCGAGCTCGACGAGCTCGCGGTCGTCGGCGGGCGAAGCGCCGTCGAGCAGGTCCTGCAGCGATCCTCGGGGGATCCCGAGACGATCGGATGCCGCATCCGCCACCTCGACGGCGGTCGCTCGGGGGCTGAGAGCCAGCCGCAGGGCGAGCCGTGCACGGGTGCCGGCCCTGATCGCGGCGGCGGCATGCGCAGCATCCGCCGCCTTCGCGGTGAGGCGGGCACGGCCGTGCATGGTCTCGGATGCCCGGACGGTGACCGGCAGCGACTCCGAGACGAGCGGGCCGAAGCGCGCACCCCGCCACCAGATGGCGGCGATGCCGGCGAGGATCAGGAGAAGGATGGCCGGGGTCAGCCAGGTGGGGGTGAGGTCGCCGAGGGTGTCGGCGGCATCGGCGACCCGGTCGCCGTCCTCGAACGATCCGACGTACCAGACGACGTGATCGGTCTGCGCGAGCAGGGCGAGACCGAGTGCCGCGTTGCCGTCTTCGGCGAGGTGCCGGTTGGAGAGCATCCTCGTCGCCTCGACGAACGACACCCGCGTTCCGTCGCGTTCGGCGATGAGCAGCGCGGCTGCGCCCGAATCGTCTCGGAAGCAGCCCTCGACACCGGTCCCGGGGAGGAACATCCGCTCGGACTCGATCGTGCCCACCCCGTCGAACTCCGCTTCGCCGCATCCGGCGGTGACCGTTCCCAGCCCGGCGGCACCGGTGCCGAGGTCGAGCAGGTCGAGCGTGCGCGTGCTGGTGCTGAGCAGCACGACCCGGTCAGCCTCGCCCAGCAGCGAGAGGACCGCATCGTCGCTGAGGGCGAACGGGTCGGTCAGCACCAGCGTGCTGCCCGGCTCGATCGCGGAGACGGCGGCGACTCGGCTGCGCACCACTTCCACGTCGGTGCCCTGCTGGCGCACCAGCTCGGCGATCGCCTTCGCGCCGCCCGGACCGGGGGACTCGGGGTTGAGTACGCCGCTGAGCGAGGGCGCGGTGGTGACAAGACGCAGAGACAGCAGGGCGATGCCGATGAGCAGGGCGATCACGAACAGCCAGCCGAGGACACCCGCGCGCCGGCCGGCTCGGCGCGGCGCCGCAGTGCTGCCGGCGGTGTCGTCGTCGACCGTCGAGAGGGTCGGGCTCATGCGGGCACCCCCGCGCCGTGGGTCGGTGCGGAGAGGAGCGGACTGGTCGACCGGATCGCGTCATCGGCGGCGGCCAGCGTGCGGTAGTCGGACTCGCCGGCGGATGCCCCGAGATAGCGGACCGAATCGAAGAGCGTGGCCGCGTCGTGCAGCGCGGCGGACGAACCCGGGAGCGGGACCGCGGCTTCGCGCGCGATGCTCTGCGCTGTCGCGCCGGGCGCCGGATCGATGAGATCCCGCTCGAGCAGCCCGCGCGCGAGCGCGCGGAAGCGCAGCACCACGGCGGCATCCCACTCACCCTGGCGGGCGCTGCGCTCGGCATCCGCGCGCAGCTGTGCCGCGGTGCGGTCGTCTCTCTCGCCGAGAAGATCGCCGCGGCGGGGCGTGCTGCGCGACGCACGCGGGCGGCCCCAGACGAGCAGGGCGACGACGATGGCCGCCACGACGACGATCGTGATGAGCGTGAGCGCGAACGGCGCCACGGCCCCCGTGCCGTCGCCGTTGAAGAGACCGAAGAACCACTCCGCGATGTCGGCGGCCAGCTGATCGAACCAGTTGGGCTTGGCCGCCTGGTACTCGGCTTTCGCCAGCTCCTCCTGCGCCCAGCGGCGCGCTTCGTCGCCGTCGGGGACGAAGACGTCTGCGGCGGCGAGAAGTGCGATCATTCGGCTGCGCCGGGTGCTGCCCAGCCGTCAGCGGACCCGGCGCCCGGTGCCGGCTGCGTCGGGGGAGGCGTCGTGGGGGCGGCGTTCGGCGGAGCCGGCTGCGCAGAGGGGGAGGGCGGCGGATAGGGAGCAGGCGGACGGGCCTGGCCGGGATACGGCGCCTGGCCGGGATACGGCCGGCCCGGATGCGGCTGGCCCGGATAGGGAGCGCGGTACCCGCTCGCAGCGTAGGCGGACGGCGGCGCGACGTAGCCGGCGGGCTGCTTCGGCGGCGGCGTCTTCGACACCTCGCGAGCCGGGTCGACGGCGTACGGATCGCCGAGCTCGGCGTCCGAGGCCCCCAGCGCGGCGCGCTCGACATGGCGCAGCAGTGTCTGATCGAGCCCCTCGTAGCGCATGCGGCTGTCGAGGTAGATGAGGGTCGCTCCGGTGCCCTGCACGACCAGGGTGATCGCCTGCACCGCCAGCACGAGGATCTGCGGAAGCACGGTGAGGGTGATCATGGCGATGATCTCGCTCACATCGGTCGATCCGGTCGGTGCCACCACGCCGCCGATCACTCCCGACACGATCGAGCCCGGCACGCTCACCACCTGCGCCGCGAGCCCCATGATCGCTCCGATCAGGAACATGACGCCGAGCGCGGGCCAGAAGCGCCCGCGGATGAGCCGCCAGGATCGCAGCAGAGCACGACCGAGCGTCGCGCCCTCGAGGACCAGCGCTGCGGGCACCACCAGCAGCTTCGTGCTCAGCCAGACCGCCAGCGGGATGCCGGCGAGCACGAGCAGGACGACCAGTCCGACGGCGATGCCGATCGATCCGTCGGTGAAGCCCGCACCGGCCATGATCGCCACGGCCGCACCGGCGATGGCGAGCATCCACAGCAGGGCGGCCAGGCCCTGCAGCAGTGCGAAAGCGAACAGCCGCCAGAACGCGGGGCGCACGCGCGACCACAGGGACCGCAGCGGAGCCTTCCTGCCGAGAGCGGCGAAGGACACATCCGCCGCGACGAGCCCCTGCACGACGGAGGTGAACGCCACGCTCGCGAGCGTCAGCACGACGCCGACCAAGATGCTGACGGCAACGGTCCCGGCGATGATCGGCCCCTGATCCGGCGAGCCCGCCGGAACGCTGGCGATGCGGGCGGCGGCGAAGCCGGCGACGAGGACGATGACGACGACGGCGATCGCGGTGATGCCGAACTGCACGGCCACGGCGAACCCGAAGAGCACCTTCGGGTTGTGCCGCAGGGCGCTGAACGATCGTCCCAGGATCATCCCGAAGGTCATCGGGTGCAGGGGGATCGCACTCCTTCTCGGCGCGGGGGTCCAGGCCTGACCGCTCATTCGCACTCCCTCTCGGCGCTCTCGCGTCGCGCGGTGCTCTCCCAACGCGCTGTTCCTCCATCGTGGCACACCCCTCGGCGGGCGGCGGGCGCACCCCTCCGCGTTCCCGGGGCATTGTCAAGTAGGCTGATCCGAGTCGCCCGGCGTGGGGAAAGCCGGCGCCGCACAGGAGAGAAAGCTGAGGCTGAGCGGAACATGACCTCTCGTATCCTCGTGGTCGACGACGACACCGCGCTCGCCGAGATGATCGGCATCGTGCTGCGCACGGAGGGCTTCGAGGCGCTGTTCTGCGCCGACGGTGCGCAGGCGGTCGAGGACTGGCGCACCAGCCGTCCGGATCTCGTGCTCCTTGACCTGATGCTGCCCGGCATGGACGGCATCGAGATCTGCACGCGCATCCGCGCCGAATCCGGTGTGCCGATCATCATGCTCACCGCGCGCAGCGACACCGCCGACGTGGTGCGCGGCCTCGAGGTGGGCGCCGACGACTATATCGTCAAGCCCTTCAATCCGAAGGAGCTGGTCGCGCGCATCCGCACTCGTCTGCGGCCCACGCCGCAGGCGGAGACCGAGGTGCTGCGCGTCGGCGACCTGACGATCGACGTGGACGCCCACGAGGTGCGCCGCGGCACGGCTCCCATCGCACTGACGCCGCTCGAGTTCCAGCTGCTGGTCGCCCTGGCATCCAAGCCGCAGCAGGTCTTCTCGCGCGAGATGCTGCTCGAGCAGGTCTGGGGCTACCACTACAAGGCCGACACCCGACTGGTGAACGTGCACGTGCAGCGGCTGCGCGCCAAGGTCGAGCTCGACCCCGACAACCCGCGCATCGTGATGACCGTGCGCGGCGTGGGCTACCGCGCCGGCAGCGTCGGCTAGGAGCCGGTCGTGGTCGCGAATCCTCCGACGCGCGTCACCGCCGCGCTCTGGGGCGGACCGCGCAGGTGGCCCGATGCGGTCGCGGCGTCATGGCGCAGCTCGATGCGCTTCCGTGCGACGGCGATCACGCTGATCCTCACCTCGCTGGCGATCTTCATCATCTGCGTGGTGATGGCGCTGGTCATCCGCGGCGACCTCTTCGAATCCCGTAAGGACGAGGCGCTGCACAACGCGCGCGCCGCCGTGTCCGCCGCGCAGAAGCAGCTCGATTCCGGGCAGACCGGAGACGACCGCGCCACGATCGCCGCGGTCTGGGGAGAGGCCCAGCGCGTGCTCGGTCGCACGGCGTCGTCGAGCCGGATCGTCGGCTTCATCTCCGAGACACAGGGCGACGGCTACACGCCCACCGGATTCCGCAGCCTGGAGTACTCATCGGGCCAGATGGCCCTCAGTGACGAGCTGCGCACCCGGGTGACCCAGGTGAAGACCCGTCAGGCGTGGCAGTCGATCGCGCTGCCGCAGCCCGATGGTTCGGTGGCAGCGGGCATCGTGGTCGGTCAGCTTCTCGAGTTCCGCGGTGTGGGCACCTACGAGGTGTACATCGCCTACGACCTGGCGGACGCCGATGAGACCCTGCTGTTCGTGCAGCGCACGCTGTGGTTCGCCGGGATCACGCTCGTCGCGCTCATCGCAGGCATCTCGTGGCTGGTGCTGAGGTCGGTGTCGGCACCGATCATCGAGGCGGCCGAGACCAGTGAGCGTCTCGCGGCGGGCGATCTCGAGGTGCGTCTGCCGGTGCGCGGCGAGGATGAACTGGCCAGCCTCGGGCGCTCGTTCAACGCGATGGCCGACAGCATCCAGAGCCAGATCAAGGAGCTCGCGGAGCTCTCGCTCGTGCAGCAGCGCTTCGTCTCGGACGTCTCGCACGAGCTGCGCACGCCGCTGACCACGATCCGCCTCGCGGCCGAGATGATCAACGACACGCGCAGCGAGTTCGACCCGGTCACCGCACGCACCGCCGAGCTGCTGCACACGCAGGTGCAGCGCTTCGAGACGCTGCTGGCAGACCTCCTCGAGATCAGCCGCTACGACGCCGGGTCGGTGCAGCTCGAGGTCGAGGCGACGAGCCTGGCCCAGCTCGCCGAGGAGATGGTCGATCAGATGCGCCCGCTCGCCGCCGCCCACGACACCGAACTGCGGCTGGTGGCCCCCGGCGGCTACTCGCCGGTCGACATGGATCCGCGCCGCGTGCGCCGGGTGCTGCGCAACCTGATCGGAAACGCCATCGAGCACGGTGAGGGCGAGCCGATCATCGTCACCGTCGACAGCGACCAGCGCGCAGTAGCCGTGGGCGTGCGCGACTTCGGCCTCGGCATGCGACCGGAGGACGCCGAGCATGTGTTCGACCGGTTCTGGCGCGCCGATCCGTCTCGCAAGCGCACCATCGGCGGCACGGGTCTCGGGCTGTCGATCGCCCTCGGAGACGCCACGCTGCACCGCGGGACGCTCGAGGTGTGGTCGGAGCTCGGCGTCGGCACGAACTTCGTGCTGACCATCCCGCGCGGTCCGGGTGTCGAGATCGGCTCCGGGCCCGTGCCGCTGGAGCCGCAGGAGACGCTCGTCGATCTCGTCGACGTCACCGAGCCGATCACGCTGCGTGGCGTGCGCGATCTCCCGGATGCCGCGGATGCGGCTGACGCGACCGGTCCCGCCGATCCGGCCGACCCCGCCGACCCGGCAGCGACGAAGGGGCAGAGCTCATGAGCGCTCGCACCGGCATCCGTCTTCTCTCGGCTCTGGCGACCGCCCTCGCCGCCGCGCTCGTGCTCGCCGGCTGCACAGGTCTGCCCACCAGTGGCCCGCCCAACGCGGGTCTGGTCGTCGGGGAGGAGAGCGACGAGCCGGCGTTCTCGTTCATCGCAGAGGGCCCGGAGCCCGGAGCGGGACCGGCGCGGATCGTCGAGGGCTTCCTCGACGCGTCGATGTCGCCGACCAACTCGTGGGAGACGGCACGCAAGTTCCTCACCGAGGAGTTCAGCAGCAAGTGGAAGCCGGAGGCCGCCGTGACGATCGACTCGTCCGTCGACGAGCGCGACTACGACTCCTCGGTGCAGCCCGATGACGAGGACGCGACCGCCGCCGAGGTCGGGGTGACCCTCGACCAGGTCGCGAGCGTCAACGCGGACGGCGCCTACAGCGCCGACACCGGCACGGCGAAGGCCATGTACCGGCTCGTGCGTGAGCCGGGCGGCGAATGGCGCATCGCCGAGGCGGCGCGCGACGGCATCACCCTCGACGTCGAGACCTTCACGCAGGTCTACGAGAAGTTCTCGCTGCAGTACTTCGATCCCACCTGGACGCACCTGGTGCCGGACGTGCGATGGTTCCCGCGCCGGGCCGGCATGGCCACCACCGTCGTGCGCGCGCTGATCTCGGGCGAGCCGAGCGAGTGGCTCGCCCCGGCCGTGCGACCGTTCTCGTCCGACGTCGAGATGGTGGGCGACGCCGTGACCGTGGATGCATCGCAGGTCGCCTCCATCCCGCTGTCGCGGTCGGCTCTGTCGGCCTCGCCGACGGATCTCGCCCGCATGCGCACGCAGCTAGAGGCGAGCCTGGAGGGCTCGGGCGTGACCCAGGTGCGACTCATCGTCGACGGCGTGCCGCTGGATGCGGGAAGGATCAGCGTCGAGGAGCCCATCGTCGACCCCGGCGTGCTCGTGCTCGACGATGAGACCTTCGGCACGGCCACTTCGGGTGGTGAGATCGCACCGGTCGCCGGACTCACCGCGCAGATCGCCAAGATCACCGAGCCGATCGCGGCGATCGACGTCTCATCCGACGCGCAGCTCGCATCGGTGCAGCTGCGCGACGGACGCGTCTTCGCGGTGAGCGACGGCGACTCGAATGAGGTCGACGGCCGGGCAGGGCTCATCGCACCGTCGCTGGACCCGTTCGGACTGCTGTGGACCGTTCCCGCCTCGAGCCCGTCGAAGCTGCAGGTGTCCACCTCTCAGGCCGAGCCGAGCGTGGTGGCCGATGCCTGGCCCTCCGCCGATGCGATCAGCCAGCTCCGAGTGTCGGCCGATGGTGCGCGCGTCGCCGCCGTCGTCGCCTCGGGCGGCGGACGCCGCGTCGTGGTGTCGGCGATCATCCGCGACGACGAGCAGCGACCCGTGAGTCTGGGCCCGCCGTTCGAAGTGGCACAGCTCGCCGGACCCGCGCAGGGGCTGTCGTGGGTCGGTGCCGACACGGTCGCCGTGCTGAGCACCGTTCCCGACCCGACACTCACCATGCACGTGATCGGCGGACCGTCGACGGTGTCGTCGGCTCTCGCGCCGGCCGGCGCGATCACGCTCTCCGGGGCGAAGACGATAACCGGCCTGCGGGTGCTGTCCTCCGACGAGACCGTGTACGCCCAGCGCGGGTCGTTCTGGCAGGAGGCGGTCACCGACGTGCGCGTTCTCGGCACGCGTGCCGGGTACTGATCCTCCTGCACAGCACGAGCCGGCATGCGGGTTGTCCCCACGCTCGGGCAGCACGCGCATCCGCCTCCTCCGCCTGCGGCAGAGTCGGGGGATGGAGGCGGGCGCATGGCAGCGGGTGGGCCGCGATGTGCTGGCCCTGCTACTCGCGGCGAGCTGTCCGGGGTGCGATCGCGGGGGCACTCTGCTGTGCGACGGATGCCGGATGCTGCTGCGCCCAGATCCGCACGAGGTGCGCACGCCGCAGGGCATGCTTGTCCATGCGGCGCTGCGCTACGAGGGGGTTCCGGCTCGTGCCATCCGGCGGTTGAAGCAGGAAGGAGCGACGATGCTCGCGCACCCGCTGGGCGGAGCGCTCGCCGCGGTGCTGCTCCCGCACGCTCGAGATGCGCTCGTCGTGCCCGTGCCGACGAGCCGCTCGGCCTTCCGACGGCGCGGATACCGGGTTCCCGATCTGCTCGTGCGGCGCGCGGGTGCGACCGCTCATCGGATCCTGCGCCATGGACGGCGCACCGAGGATCAGCGCGAGCTCGGCCGCGAGGCGCGGGCGCGCAACGTCGCCGGGAGCATGCGCGCTTCGGCCGGGAGAGGACAGCAGGTCGTTATCGTGGACGATGTGGTGACCACGGGGGCGACCCTCGACGAGGCGGCACGGGCGCTGCGCGCGGTCGGGTTCCTTCCGGTCTGCGCCGTCGCGCTGGCCGCCACGCCGCGTCTGCGCGACACGGTGAAATCATCACGAACGGATAGTGACATGTCGGTGCACGGCGACTAGCGTAGGTGGTCACAAGGCGACCACGGTCCGCCCTTGGCCGGGCGGACCGGGACAAGGAGACAGTGATGGAAACGAGCATCGTCGGCGTCGGAGTCAGCATCTCCGATCGATTCCGCACCGTTGTCGAAGAGAAGACAGCCCGTATCCAGACGCTCGCCCCGCGGGCGCAGCGACTCGAGATCAAGGTCACCCACCGTGCCTATCGCAACGGCCGGATACCCGATGAGACCGTCGAGCTCACGCTGCTCAGCAAGGGGCCGGTGATCCGCGCGGAGGCGGTCGATCCCGACAAGTTCGCGGCCTTCGACATGGCGCTCGACAAGCTCGCAGAACAGCTGCGCCGCGCCAAGGAGAAGAGGATCGACGGGCGCAACCACCCTCGGGGCGCCCACTTCGAGAAGGAGAGCGGAGCGCTCGCCGGAATCGACGTGCAGCCCGCCTCCGTCGACGTGCTGCACGCCGTCGCCACCGGAGCGATCCCCGTCCAGCAGGACGAGGAGGAGGCGTACTCGCCTGTCGTGATCCGCACGAAGAACTTCGATGCCGAGTGGATGACCGTCGAGGAAGCCGTCGACCGCATGGAGCTCGTCGGCCACGACTTCTTCCTGTTCGTGGATGCTCGCACCGACCACCCGAGCGTCGTCTACCGGCGCAAGGGCTGGGACTACGGCGTGATCTCCCTGACGACCGCGGCACCGCCCGAGGAGGCGATCGCCTCCTGAGTCGCACGCAAGAGGCGCCCTTCCCCATTCGCCGGGGAAGGGCGCCTCTTCGCTGCGCCGGCGTATGGGCCGACGCGGACAGGTCAGTCGAAGATGCCGTCGAGGATGCTGCCGATCACGAGGCCGCCGAGCACTCCGCCCATCACGTCGCCCCCGCCCATGCCGCCGCGGCGGCCGCCGCCGCCCCATCCATCGCCGCCCCAGCCCTGGTTCTGCGGGCGGGACGAGTCGATGTCGCGCTGCGCGAGCTGCAGAGCCTCGGATGCCAGCTGCGCCACCCTCCGCGCGGACGACAGTGCCTGCTCGCGCGTCTCCTCGGCGGGGAGCATGGCCGGCACATCGATCCGCAGACGCTCGGCCTCGGCGAGCCTCGTGCGTGCATCGGCGCCGATCCAGCCTCGGTGGCCGGCGATCAGGCCGCGGGCGACGCCCAGCTGGCGATCCGCGTCGTCGAGGGCGTGCTGCACGTGCTCGAGCGAGGGCAGCGGGTTCTGCGCCCGGTACTGCGCCTTCGCGATCGCCTCGTCGAGGGCGGTGTTCGCGCTGCGCAGCTGGGTGAGCTCGGTGAACGGGTCGTTGCGCGTCCCGGAGGGAGCGAGTGCGAGCAGCGCCGACTCCAGTTCGGCTGTCGCTCGGGCGACCTCGGGCGTCTGCGGTGCGTTGCGGGCGGCGGCGATGTCGCCGCGGGAATCGGCGACGACGTCGGCGAGCGTCGATTCGGCGCGCAGCGCCTGGATCTCGAAGTCCTCGACCGCATCGAGCATCGCGCCGGCGCGGCGCACCGCCTCGGTGGCCGTCTCGAGGGCGAGGTTCGCCTCCTCGTTCTGCCGGGCGGCCCGGCGACGCTCCGAGACGTCGGCGCCGTGCGTGGCGAAGGCGAGCAGCTGCTCGGCCTCCTCTCCCGACGACGCGATGCGTCGCATCGCGGTGTCGGAGTAGCGCGATGAGAGACGCTCGATCGTCGAACGCGCCTGCGGGATGCGGGAGGCGAGCGCCTCGGCATCCCGTCTCACCTGGGCGATGATCTCGGGAGCGCGTCGCACCTTCGCGACCGTCTCGGCGAGATCGCCGGTCTTCTCATCGAGCAGGTTCTCGGCCCACTCGCACAGCTGCACGATGCGCGCGTTGCGGGTGCGCAGCTCGTCGACCGTGTCGGGGATCTCGTCGTGGTTCAGCTGGTGCAGCTGGAAAGCCTCGCCCAGGTGAGTGCGCACCGAGCGCAGCGCGTTGGCGAGGTCGGCGGTCAGCGAGTCGCCCAGTTCCGCCTGCGCGAATGCGAGCTCGTCGGACGTGGTGCGGATGCGCTCGTCCGCCGCGACCAGCGCCTGCTCGGCGCGGCGCGCGAGATCCGCGTCCTGCGCTGCCAGCGCCTCTTCTTCACGTCTGCGTCTGCCCCAGAATCCGGCCATGAATCGATCCTACGGTCGTCGGCTGGTGCACGCGCTGTGCATCCCGTGTGCCTGCGGCGAACAGCCGCCGATCGTCATGTGCGCACCTTCGCGGGGCGGCCGCGCTTGGGACGGTCGGTGGACAGCCCGAGCTGGAGCGCGTGCTGCGGATGCAGGGCGAGCCGCTGCTCGGTGTGGTCGAGCCAGCGCACCTCGGCTTCGGCGGAGAAGATCATCGAGTCCACCACGAGCGACCAGGCGAGCTCCTCGGGCCCGTCGGGATTCGCACCGGCGTACTTCGCACGGTTCAGGTCCTGCAGCTGCGCGAGCGACGCGCTGCGCTGGCGATGGATGACCGCGGAGACGTCGACGCCCGGAAGCGTGGCCGCGACGGCCAGCTTGACGGCGAGCTCGTCGCGGGTTCCCTGCGAGCGCTCGACGGGGGAGTCCAGCCAGGCGCGCACCGCATCCCGCCCGGCCTCGGTGATCTGCCAGTACACGTGTCCGCGCTCGTCGACGTCGCCCTTGTCGACGAGCCCGTCGCGTTCCAGGCGCTCAAGGGTGTTGTAGATCTGGCCGACGTTCAACGGCGAGGTCGAGCCGGTGCGACGATCGAACTCGGCACGCAGCTGATAGCCGTAGCACGGCCCCTGATCGAGGATGGCGAGCAGGCTCAAGCGGACGGACATGTTGTCTCCTCGATCCGATTTCGCGGTATTGGATTTCTCGGTATATGCATATCGGGAAATGTGCCTGCGGAGCAACAGGCCGCTCGGCGTGTCTGTTCGCCCCGAGCGTGGCTGAACCACCGCCACGCACAGCGTGCGCAGGTCACGCGCCGGTAACATGGCAAAGCATGTCCGGTGCAGACCCTTGTGCCGGGACGTATATCCAAGGGAGACATCCGTGGCGAATCCTCTCGAGAAGCTGCTGCGCGCGGGCGAGGGACGCATCCTCCGCCGGCTGAAGCAGGTCGCGAAGGCCGTGAACGCGCTCGAAGACGACTTCGAGAAGCTCACCGACGAGGAGCTCAGAAACGAGACCGCCGAACTGCGCGCGCGCTTCGACAAGGGCGAGACCCTCGACCAGCTGATGCCCGAGGCCTTCGCCGCCGTGCGCGAGGCGGCCCGCCGCACGCTCGGCATGCGCGCCTACGACGTGCAGATCATGGGTGGAGCGGCGCTGCACTTCGGCAACATCGCCGAGATGAAGACCGGTGAGGGCAAGACGCTCGTCGCGGCGTTCCCGTCGTACCTCAACGCCATCGCCGGCAAGGGCGTGCACGTCATCACCGTGAACGACTTCCTCGCGTCGTACCAGTCCGAGCTGATGGGCCGTGTGCACCGCGCGCTGGGCATGACCACGGGCACCATCGTGTCGGGTCAGAACCCCGAGGTGCGCCGGCAGCAGTACGCGGCCGACATCACCTACGGCACGAACAACGAGTTCGGCTTCGACTACCTGCGCGACAACATGGCGTGGCGCAAGGAGGACCTCGTCCAGCGCGAGCACTTCTTCGCGATCGTCGATGAGGTCGACTCCATCCTCATCGACGAGGCCCGCACGCCGCTCATCATCTCCGGTCCGTCCTCCGGCGAGGCCAACCGGTGGTTCACCGAGTTCGCCAAGATCGCCCGCACACTCGAGGCGGGAGTCGACTACGAGGTCGACGAGAAGAAGCGCACCATCGGCGTGCTCGAGCCTGGCATCGAGAAGGTCGAGGACTACCTCGGCATCGACAACCTGTACGAGTCGGCGAACACGCCGCTCATCTCGTTCCTGAACAACTCGATCAAGGCCATCGCGCTGTTCAAGCGCGACACCGACTACGTCGTGATGAACGACGAGGTCATGATCGTCGACGAGCACACCGGCCGCATCCTCGTCGGGCGCCGTTACAACGAGGGCATCCACCAGGCGATCGAGGCCAAGGAGGGTGTGCCGGTCAAGGCCGAGAACCAGACGCTCGCCACCGTCACCCTGCAGAACTACTTCCGTCTCTACGAGAAGCTCGCCGGCATGACGGGCACCGCCGAGACCGAGGCGGCGGAGTTCATGTCGACCTACAAGCTCGGCGTCGTGCCGATCCCCACCAACCGTCCGATGATCCGCAAGGACCAGCCCGACCTCGTCTACAAGAACGAACAGGCGAAGTTCGCGCAGGTCGTCGAGGACATCGCCGAGCGCCACGCCGCGGGCCAGCCGGTGCTCGTCGGCACCGTGAGCGTCGAGAAGAGCGAGTACCTCTCCCGGCTGCTCGCGAAGAAGGGCGTCAAGCACGAGGTGCTCAACGCCAAGAACCACGCACGCGAAGCCGAGATCGTCGCGCTCGCCGGCAAGCTCGGCGCCGTCACTGTGGCCACCAACATGGCCGGTCGAGGAACCGACATCATGCTCGGCGGCAATGCTGAGTTCCTCGCGGTGCAGGAGCTGAAGTCCAAGGGACTCGATCCCGAGCAGACGCCGGACGAGTACGAGGCTGCGTGGGACGAGACCTACGAGGCGATGAAGAAGAAGGTCGCCGAGGACGCCGTCAAGGTCACCGAGGCGGGTGGTCTGTACGTGCTCGGTACCGAGCGCCACGAGTCCCGCCGCATCGACAACCAGCTGCGCGGTCGCTCCGGCCGTCAGGGCGACCCGGGTGAGAGCCGCTTCTACCTCAGCCTCACCGACGATCTGATGCGGCTGTTCCAGTCGGGCGCGGCCGAGGCGATCCTCGCACGGACCAACTTCCCCGACGAGGTGCCGATCGAGTCGGGCCTGGTCAGCCGCGCCATCCGCAGCGCCCAGTCGCAGGTCGAGGCGCGCAACGCCGAGATGCGCAAGAACGTGCTCAAGTACGACGACGTGCTCAACCGTCAGCGCGAGGCGATCTACGCCGACCGCCGTCACATCCTGTACGGCGACGACATCGCCGATCGGGTGCAGCACTTCATCGAGGACGCGATCGGCGGCATCGTCGACGACCACACCAGCACCGGACACCCCGAGAGCTGGGACTTCGACGCGCTGTGGGCCGAGCTCAAGACGCTGTACCCCATGGACGTCACGATCGACGAGGTGGTGGCGGAGGCGGGCGACCGCAAGGGCGCCATCACGGCCGAGGGCCTCAAGCGCGAGCTGCTCTCCGACGCCAGGATCGCCTACGAGAAGCGCGAGGAGGCTCTCGGAGAGGCCGCGACGCGCGAGCTCGAGCGCCGCGTCGTGCTGCAGGTGCTCGACCGCCGCTGGCGCGACCACCTCTACGAGATGGACTACCTGAAGGACGGCATCGGCCTGCGGGCCATGGCGCAGCGCGACCCGCTGATCGAGTACCAGCGCGAGGGCTACGCCATGTTCCAGGCGATGATGGGCCAGATCAAGGAGGAGTCGGTCGGCTACCTCTACAACCTCGAGGTCGAGGTGCGCCGTGCGGGCGATGACCAGACCGAGGTCGAGGCCAAGGGCCTGGTCGACGAGCAGCCCGTGCAGAAGCTCGAGTACTCGGCCCCGAATGATGCCGGCGACGTCGAGGTGCGCAACGAGCGCGGTCAGGTGCAGCAGGCGGCCACCGCCCGGGCATCCGCCGCCGCTCGCGGCTCGTTCGGGCAGCAGGTGGATGCCGAGGAGCAGCCCGCCGGAAACCGTGAGCAGCGCCGGGCGCAGAGCAAGAAGAAGAAGTAGTCCGCACGGATGCACGAAGGGCCGGTTCCAGGCGGAACCGGCCCTCTTGGCATCCGGGGTCAGGAGTTGAGCGCGCGGAACTCGGTCCAGATCGACGCGCAGTCCTCACGGCCCTCGTCGAAGTGGATCATGTCGAGGGTCGAGGTGTCGCTGCCGTCGAGGAACCGGCGCAGGTGCACGTCGCTGAAGCCGTGCTCGCCGGCGTCGATGTGCGTCGACGCGTAGTAGCAGGTGGTGATGCCGGCCCACATCATCACCGACGCGCACATCGGGCACGGCTCGCACGTCGCGTACATGACGTGGCCGGACAGATCGAGCGTGTTCAGTTTCCTGCACGCCTCCCGCACCGCGACCATCTCGGCGTGACCCGAGATGTCGGTGTCCTTGATGACGGTGTTGCCGACGGCGACGACGATCTCGCCGTCGGGGTTCACGAGGGTGGCGCCGAACGGGCCGCCGGTGCCCGCCCGTATGCCTTCGAGGGTCACTTCGACAGCCGGCGTGAAGTACTTCTCGAGCGTTTCGGGGGAGGGGGTCGTCTGAGTCATGATGTCTCCTTCGGAGTCCGCGTCAGCGGGTCTTGCGTGCGGTGAGGGTGAGCAGGGTGTAGCCACGAGAGCACACCTGCCAAGTCAGCCTGACCTCGTCCGAGCGGGCGAGGTGCGAGGATGATGCTGTGAGCAGAGCAGACGACGGCGGGCTGGAGTCCGGCCGAGTCGCGTCGTGGCTGCGCGACGCTATCCTCGACGGAGTGCGCGAGCCCGGCAGCAAGCTGATCGAACGCGACCTCGCGAGCGAGTTCGGCGTCAGCCGTGTGCCCGTGCGCGACGCCCTCAAGGTGCTGGAGGCCGAGGGGCTCGTCGAGCTGCGCCCGCGCACGTGGGCCATCGTGCGCGAGTTCACCGCGGCGGATCTCGCCGACCTCGACGAGGTGCGCCAGGTGCTCGAGCCGATGGCGTTCCGCCTCGCGGCCGAGCGTCATCGCCGCGACGGTCTCGACCGGCTGCAGCTCGCGCTGCAGGAGGAGCAGGACAGCGCGGCGCACGACGACCGGATCGTCTCGCGCCGCGCCGCGGCCGACTTCCACGAGATCGTCGTCGAGCTGGCCGACAACCGTCTGCTCGAGGCCATCATGCAGAGCATCCGCAGCCGGCTGCGATGGTCTCTCGTGCAGCACGACGACCTGGTGCACATCGCCGACGAGCACGTCGCGCTGTTCGAGGCCATCCGTGACCGCGACGGCGATCGTGCGAGCGCCCTCGCCTATGCGCACGTCGACAGCAGCCGCCGTGAGCGGCTGTCGCACGCGGCATCGCTGCACTCCACCCCCGGTATCCTTGCGGAATGACCCGCCGTACCCTTGACCAGTCGTCGAAGCTGAGGAACGTCCTCTACGAGATCCGTGGCAAGGCTCTGGTCGAGGCGGCGCGTCTGGAGTCCGAGGGTCACCAGATCCTCAAGCTCAACACCGGCAACCCGGCGACCTTCGGCTTCGAGGCGCCGCATCAGATCGTGCGTGACATGCTGGCGGCCCTGCCCACGGCGCACGGCTACAGCGAGAGCAAGGGCATCGTCTCGGCGCGTCGCGCCGTCGTGAGCCGGTACGAGGAGATCGACGGCTTTCCGCGGTTCGACCCCGATGACGTCTTCCTCGGCAACGGGGTATCCGAGCTGATCACGATGGTGATGCAGGCGCTGCTGGACGAGGGCGACGAGGTGCTCATCCCGGCCCCCGACTATCCGCTCTGGACGGCGATGACGTCGCTGGCGGGCGGGACGCCGGTGCACTACGTCTGCGACGAGGACAACGACTGGCAGCCGGACCTCGAGGACATCCGCTCCAAGGTGACACCCCGCACCAAGGCGATCGTCATCATCAACCCGAACAACCCCACCGGGGCCGTCTACTCGCGCGAGGTGCTCGAGGGGCTCGTGCAGATCGCGCGCGAGAACGAGCTGCTGCTGCTCTCTGACGAGATCTACGACCGCATCCTCTTCGACGACGCCGAGCATATTCCCACCGCGACGCTCGCCCCCGACCTGCTCTGCCTCACCTTCAACGGGCTGTCGAAGACGTACCGGGTCGCCGGTTACCGTTCCGGCTGGGTGGTCATCACCGGGCCGAAGTCGCACGCACGCGGCTTCATCGAGGGCATCACCCTGCTGGCGTCCACCCGCCTGTGCCCGAACGTGCCGGCGCAGTACGCCGTCCAGGCGGCCCTCGGCGGGGTGCAGTCGATCGACTCGCTGATCGCTCCGAGCGGGCGGCTGCACGAGCAGCGCGACATCGCCTGGAAGGGTCTCGAGGCGATCCCCGGCGTCAGCTGCGTGAAGCCGGCGGGCGCACTGTACGCGTTCCCGCGGCTCGACCCGGAGGTGCACGAGATCCGCGATGACGAGAAGCTGGTCTACGACCTGCTGGTGTCCGAGAAGATCCTGCTGGTGCAGGGCACCGGTTTCAACTGGGCCACGCCCGACCACCTGCGCGTCGTGACGCTGCCGGAGGCCCGCGTGCTCAGCGAGGCCGTCGAGCGGCTCGGGAACTTCCTCTCGAGCTACCGGCAGTGATCTCCGCACGCGCGCCGAGACCGGCGGCGATGCGCCGCACCGCGCTCACCAGCTGAGAGCGCGGCGAGACGTCGGCGACGGCCCGCGCGTGCAGCGCGGCCGCGTCGGTCGCGCGCTGGTCCTGCGGCACGAAGGCCACCTCGTCGATCCCGGCGAAGCGGCTGAGCGTGCGGCGGATCTGGCCACGGGCGTCGATGCCCAGCGGGCCCGGGCGCACCCGGTTCGCCACGACGCAGACCGGAGTGTCGCCCACGAGGTGGCGGAGCTCGGCGTAGCCGCGCAGGAATCGGCTGACCCCCAGCGGGTCGGCGCTGAGCACGGCGACGACCAGATCGGCCTCGAGCAGGGCAGCCGCCGTCGCCGCGTGGCGCTGCGGCGCCTCGGGACCCATCTGGTCGTCGTCCTCGTCGAAGGCAGCGGCGACGTCGACGACCACCTCCTGCTGCCACTCGCGTGCGACCGTCAGAGTGGTGCGCAGCCGTGACGGCGCGAGCTCCGGCCAGCGGCTGGGCCGGTTCAGTCCGCCGAGCACGTCGAGCATGCCCGCTGACGTCTCGACCGGCGTCGCGAGCCGCGCCAGCTCGGCCGCGTCGAGACTGCCCAGCTGCGCGCGCCGGCACGCCGCGGCGAGGCCGGGGGACTCGTCGCCGAGTCCGAGCTGCAGAGCCACGGACGGGGCGACGCTGTCGGCGTCGACCAGTGCGGTCCGCCTGCCGGCGCGAGTGAGCTCGACGGCGAGCTGGACCGCGATGGTGGTCCGGCCAGGAGCACCCTGCGGGCCCCACACCGTCAGCACGCGAGACGGATGCCCGGGATCAGGCGGCGCGGCGACCGCGGCGTCGGCGCTGATCGCCGCCAGCACCTGCGCCGCCGGCGTGTCCACGGCG
Organism: Microbacterium sp. OR21; assembly: GCF_047306785.1. NCBI lineage: Bacteria > Bacillati > Actinomycetota > Actinomycetes > Micrococcales > Microbacteriaceae > Microbacterium > Microbacterium sp. OR21. The sequence goes on from NZ_JAZEXJ010000003.1 coordinate 43,037, forward strand.
ACGGGAGCCGACAGCCCGAAGCGCGCGGCCACCCGCGAGTCGGCGGCGCCGACCGGCACCAGACGCACCCCGGCTCGGTCGCAGGCGGCGACCAGTCCGGCGGTCAGCAGCGATCGGGTCGGCGGGACCAGCACCGCATCGACGCCCGCGAGATCCCGGCCGGGCAGCTCGTGCGCGGCGACGACCGTCACCCGTGCACCCTCGAGCTCGAGATCGGTCGCGAGCGGGGCGGCATCTCCGCCGTCGTCGACGACGATCAGCTCGATCACGACCCGGCTCCGGTCGGCACCAGCGAGAGAGCGTCCCCGCCCGTGATCGCGGCGAGCACGTCGGCCACGTCCGCCCGGTCGACGATGACCTCGACGTCGGTGCGACTGCCGGCCAGCATCCCCTCCTCCTCCGCGACCGCGGCGACCACCGCGTCGCCGACGAGGATCCGCGGCTCCTCGAATGCGCGGCCGTCCTCGAGCGGCGGTGCGTGCCACAGCTCGACGACGGTGCCCGCGGTGACATCGGCCGGAACGGCGGTGCTGCTGATCACCACCGCGGTGGTGCGCAGCTCGTCGGCGTCGCCCACGGCCGCGAGCGGCACGAGCTCTCCGGGGGTGAGCGTGCGCACGGCGACCGCACCCGGCTCCAGGCTCTGCGGGGCCAGGTACGAGTCGGTCAGCGCCCCGAGCCCCACCTCGACGACCTGCAGCTCGGCCGAGCTGATCGTCTCGCCGGGCAGCACCGTCCGCGTGGCCTGCAGCACCGGGACGGTCTGACGCGACGACGACACGAGCAGCCAGACGCCCGCGACCGACGCGACGACGAGCACCACGCCGATCACGAATCGCAGATCGCCGAAGAACGGTCGGTGTGCACGCGAGCGGATCATGCACACATCGTCACAGAAGTCGCATGCGAGCGGCGGAAGTTATCCACAGCGGCCGATTCGCGGCGGCTTTCCCGCGGTCGGCGGGGGAGAATGGGAACATGCCCGAAGCATCCGGAACGGAGCCGCGCCTCCTCGCCCCCGCGCAGGTCGCGGAGCTCCTCAGCATCGAGGTCGATGAGGTCATCGCGCTCGTGCATGAGGGCCGCCTGCGCGGCTCTCAGATCGGCTCGCCGCCGCGCTGGCGGATCGAGCACTCCAGCCTGTCGGAGTACCTCGACGCGCAGTCCGAGGAGGCCCGCCGGATGGCTCTCTGGCGCCAGTCGAACGAGGCGAGCTTCCCCGAGATGTGGGGCACCACTCCGCTCCGTCGCGACTGACCCGACGCGCCACCCGACGCGGCCGAGCGGGTCGGCCCGGGGGCTCAGACGACGCCGGAAGCGTCTTCCAGGCGCACCCAGCCCAGTGCGGTGAACGGGATGCTGCGGAACCCGCGCACCGATCGCACGCGGCGCGCCTCGTGCGGATCGTGCACTGCGAGATCGAGATGATCCGCGCCGGCGCGGTCGATGGTGCCGTGCAGCGGGTCACCCGATCGCCGGCCCACCGTCACCGGCACGCGGCGACGGGCGAGATCGCGCAGGACGAACCCGAGGGTCATCCGACCGCGCAGGCCGCCGTCCGGCGGATCGGGCGCGAGGCTGCCCAGCAGTGTGCCGTGATCGACTGCGATCGACTCGATCGCGGTCAGCGGAGCGATCCGCAGTCGAGGATCCCCGCCGGCGCTCACGCCCACCCAGTCGGCGCCGATCGCGCGGAGCACCGCGTCCCATCTCTGTCCGCCCCCGAGCTCCAGCACCATCCGGGAGTCGTGCGCGCTCATGACCCGCAGCCGGTCGTGCAGCGTCACCTTCGAGATCCTCAGCCGCTCCGACTCGGCGTCCAGCGCGGCGCGCTCGGACTCCCACTCGGCGGCGAGCTGACCCTCGAGGTCGTCGAAGAGATGCTCCCATTCCACGTCCTCGACAGTAGGGGAGAACGCGTCGCGACGAGGCGGGTTATCCACAGGGGTGTCCGCGCAGCCTGCGATGGCGTCGGCACCGTGTGCTACTTTCGTGGGGTTCGCTACGAGGATGTGCAGCAGACCGAGCCGGGGGGATCGGGGAATGACGATGACGACGTTGAACGAGTACTTCGCTCCGCAGCCGACCTCCGCGGCCGAGCTGCCCGATCCCGTGCCTCTGCTGCGCAGCCTCACCCAGGGGGCGCTCGAGGTCCTCGCGGGTGTTCGAGAGGTCGATCAGCTCGCACGCTGGTTCAGCGAGGACGCCTTCCGCGCCCTCGTCACCCGGGCCAACCTCTCGGCGCGTGCGCGCAGCGCGCGCGATCAGACCCCGACACGACCCAGCTTCCAGATCCTCTCCATCCACGAGAGCGCGCCCGTCGACAACGTGATCGAGGCGGTCGTCGTGGTGGCGGGCCCGGGGCGGACCAGAGCCGTGGCCATCCGGCTCGAGGGGTTCGACAGCCGCTGGCGTGCCAGCTCCCTCGCGATCCTGTGACCGTCGTCCCCGGCTCCACGGCGGAATCGCGCGGCGGCCGTCCCAGTAGGCTGAATCCGTGTCAACACTCAGCGACCTCGTCCACGCCCAGGGCCTTCTGACCGACGCCGACGTCGAGTGGCTTCACCGCCTCGCTGGCGACGGCCAGCTGCTGGCGGATCTCGCCTCCGCCGACATGGTGATCTGGATCAAGACCTCCGATGGATCCTTCGTCGCCGTCACCCATTCCCGACCGAGCGGCGCCGCGACTCTGTTCTACCGCGACCTGGTCGGCGAGAAGGTGCGTCCGCAGTGGCGCACCCAGGTGCAGTCGGCCTTCGAGACGGGTGGCATCGTCGACTCCTCCTCACCCGACTGGTTCGAGGAGACCCCGACCCGGGTGCGCGCGGTGCCGATCCTTCGCCGCGAGGGCACGGACGAGGGTCGGGTCATCGGCGTCCTGACCCGGCACACGAACCTCGGCGAGGTGCGCATGCCCTCGCGGCAGCAGATCAGCTTCGACGAGTGCGCCAACGACCTGTTCGAGATGATCACCTCGGGAGAGTTCCCCGATCTGTCCGCGCCCACCGCCCCTCGGCGCGGCGCCCCGCGCGCCTCGGACGGTCTGATCCGTCTCGACGTCGACGGCATCACCACCTTCGCCAGCCCCAACGCCCTCTCCGCTTTCAACCGGATGGGCTTCGATGACGAGCTCGAGGGCGAGTCGCTCGCCGAGGTGACCACCCGGCTCGTCCCGCCGTCGCGCCAGGTCGACGAGTCGCTGCCCGTGGTCGTCACCGGTCGCGCCCCGTGGCGCACCGACATGGAGGCCCGCGGGGTGACCGTCTCGCTGCGTGCAATCCCGCTGAAGGATCACGGCACGCGCATCGGCGCGATCGTGCTCTGCCGCGACGTGTCGGAGCTGCGTCACCAGGAGCAGGAGCTCATCACCAAGGACGCGACGATCCGCGAGATCCACCATCGCGTGAAGAACAACCTGCAGACAGTCGCCTCGCTGCTGCGCATCCAGGCGCGTCGCACGCATTCCGACGAGGCGCGCGATGCTCTCACGCAGGCGATGCGCCGTGTCGAGTCCATCGCCGTCGTGCACGACACCCTCGCCAGTGGTCTGGCGCAGACCGTCGACTTCGACGAGGTGTTCGATCGAGTGCTCAAGCTGGTCGCCGAGGTGGCGGCCGCCCCGAACACGCGCGCCCGCACGCAGCTGGAGGGACGCTTCGGCGTCCTGCCGAGCGAGTACGCCACCCCGTTGGCCCTGGCGCTGACCGAAGTCGTGACCAACGCCGTCGAGCACGGCCTGGCCGGGCAGGAGGGCATCGTGCGCATCGAGGCCAGCCGCACCTCGGAGCTGCTGCGGGTGACGGTGGCGGACAGCGGGCACGGCCTGCCCGAAGGGCGCGTCGGTCAGGGACTGGGCACGCAGATCGTGCGCACGCTGATCCAGGGCGAGCTGAGCGGAAGCATCGAATGGCGCGGCGCCGAGGGTGAGGGCACCGAGGTCGTCATCGAGATTCCGATGCGCTGGATCTCGGTCTGAGATTCAGCGCCCCGACGATCGAAGCGCCGGTCACCCCGAAGGGGACCGGCGCTTCGTCGATCGTGCGGGACCGCAGGCCCGACGCTGCTCAGCCGGCGCGGCGGGCGCGAGCGGCGCGGCGCTTGAGCGCGCGACGCTCGTCTTCGGACAGTCCGCCCCAGACGCCCGAGTCCTGGCCGGACTCGAGGGCGTACTGCAGGCAGATCTCGGTGACGGTGCAGGTGGCGCACACAGCCTTCGCCTTCTCGATCTGGTCGACGGCGGGCCCGGTGTTCCCCACGGGGAAGAACAGCTCGGGGTCGACGGTCAGGCAGGCTGCTTTGTCGCGCCAGTCCATACAGGGGCTCCTCAGAGATAGGTGTTTTCGGTGTGGGGCGCCGTTCACGCGGCGCGCGGGTCGGGTGGCGGATCGGGTTCGGCTACCCTTGTGATGCGGGCTCTCGCCCGCCCCACTCCGATGTGGGAGCACATGGCTTTGACTATTGTGTTACAGAAATAAACTGAAATCAAGGTTTTTTCCACAGTTCTTGTGAGGAGCCCTCGTGCGCCCGTCCGGACCGACCATCGCCGCCGCCATCGTGCTCGCCCTCGAGGGCGTCGCCCTCGCGGTGATCTGCCTCATCGAGCTGATCGCCCTCGGTGCGGGGCAGACGGCCTCCACGGCGAGCGGCATCGCACTCATCGTGCTCACCCTGCTCGCCGCCGTGGCCCTGGGAGCATTCTCGTGGGGCACGCTGCACCGCGCCTCGTGGGCGCGCTCGGGCGGAGTGGTCTTCCAGGCGCTCGGCGTGGCCCTGGGTCTTGCCTCGCTCAGCCTCGAGCCGAAGGTGTGGCTGTTCACCGGCGCCGTCGGCGGCACCGCGCTGATCGGACTGGTGCTGCTGATCAGCGCGACCCGTCGCGACGGGGCATCCGATCCGCGGCTGCGCGGCGACGAGGGATCCGGCGACCGCGGCTGACCGTCAGGCCGCGAGGCCGAGTGCCTTGCGCAGCCGGGCGACGTGCCCGGTCGCCTTGACGTTGTACTGAGCGAGCGTGATCACGCCCTGCTCGTCGATGACGAAGGTCGAGCGGATGACGCCCTCGACGACCTTGCCGTAGTTCATCTTCTCGCCCCACACGCCGTACGTCGTGTGCACGGCGTGGTCCGGGTCGCTGAGCAGCTCGAACGAGAGCGCATCGCGCTCCTGGAACCTCTTCAACTTCGCCGGCTCATCGCGCGAGACGCCGATGACGGTGTACCCGGCGCCCTGCAGGGACGCGATGCTGTCGCGGAAGTCGCACGCCTGCGTGGTGCACCCTGGGGTCATCGCCGCCGGATAGAAGTACAGGATGACCTTCCGGCCTCGAAGATCTGCCAGCGAGACGGACCGGCCGTCCTGATCCAGCAGCGAGAAGTCGGGGGCGGGGGTTCCGGGTTCCAGGCGTGTCGTCACCCGTTCAGCCTATCCGGCGAACGTCGCCAGCAGTCGCTGCAGCGACTCGAGCCGGGCCGTGCCCGTCTCGCCCAGGGTGCCGTCGGCGGCGGCCTCGTTCAGGGCGCAGTCCTCGGCGTCGGCCAGATGCGTGCATCCGCGCGGGCAGTCCTCGGCGATCGCGGCGAGCTCGGTGTACGCGGCGAGGATGCTGGTGGGATCGACGTGCCCGAGCCCGAAAGAGCGCACACCGGGGGTGTCGATCACCCACCCGCTGCCGGCAGGTCCGGTGTAGCGCAGCGACACCGTCGACGACGAGGTGTGCCGGCCGCGCCCGGTGACCTCGTTCACATGCCCGGTCGCGCGGTGCGCGTCGGGCACCAGGGCGTTCACCAGCGTGGACTTGCCCACCCCGGAGTGCCCGACGAAGACGGTGGAGTGCCCCACCAGCGCCGCACCGATCTCATCGACCGGCATCTGCCCCCGCGCGCTGGTGAACACGGTCAGGTCGAGGCCCTCGAAACGCGCGAGGAATTCCGCGGGATCGGCGAGATCGGTCTTCGTCACGACGAGCAGCGGTCGGATGCCCGCGTCCAGAGCCGCCACGAGATAGCGATCCACCAGGCGTGCACGCGGCTCGGGATCGGCGGCGGCGACCACGATGAGCATCTGATCGGCGTTGGCGACGATGACGCGCTCGACCTGGTCGGTGTCGTCGGCGCTGCGGCGCAGCAGCGAGGTGCGCTCGACGATGCCGACGATGCGCGCCAGGGTGCCCTCGTCTCCCGTTCGGTCGCCGACGACGCGCGCGCGGTCTCCGGTGACGATCGGCGTGCGTCGCAGCTCACGCGCTCGCGCCGCGGTCAGCGTGCGCTCGTCGGGCGTGTCCTCGCCGAGCAGGACACTGTACCTGCCGCGGTCGACGCCGAGGATGCGTCCGACCTCGGCATCGTCGTGCGCCGGGCGGCGCTTGGTGCGCGGCCGGTTCGCCTTCGGGTTCGGTCGGGTGCGGATGCGGCTCTCGTCGAACTCCTCGAGCTCGTCGAGGTCGTCGTCGTCGCCGAGCCAGCTCACGCGATGGCGCCCTTCAGCATCCGCTCCCACAGCAGGGTGAACTCGGGCAGTGTCTTCGCGGTGGTGCCGATGTCGTCGATCTCGACACCCGGGACGCGCAGGCCGATCAGCGCTCCGGTGGTGGCCATGCGGTGGTCGTGGTGCGCGGGCCAGAGGCCGCCGCGCAGCGGACGCGGCGTGATCCGCAGGCCGTCGGGCAGCTCTTCGGCGTCTCCGCCCAGCGCACGCAGGTTGTTCACCAGAGCGGCGATGCGGTCGGTCTCGTGGGTGCGGATGTGCGCGACCCCGCGGATGGTGGTCGGGCCGTCCGCGAACGCGGCGAGGCCCACGATCGTGGGGGTGAGCTCGCTCGCGGCCGACAGGTCGATGTCGAGGCCGCGGATCCCCTCGCCCGAGCGCACGGTCAGCGCGCCCCCGTGGCGGCTGGTGTGCGCGCCGAGCGCGTGCAGGATCTCGGGCAGCAGCGCGCCAGGCTGGGTGGAGTGCAGCGGCCAGCCCGTGACGGTGACCTCGCCGCCGGTGACCAGAGCGGCGGCCAGGAACGGCGCGGCATTGGAGAGGTCGGGTTCGATGGCGACGTCCTTCGCCCGCGGGATGCCCGCTTCGACGAGCCATTCGCCTGTGGCGGGGCGCTCGATGCGGATGCCCCGGCGGCTGAGCGACTCGATGGTCATGTCGATGTGCGGCAGGCTCGGCAGCCGCTCCCCGGTGTGCACGAGGTGCAGCCCGACGTCGAAGCGGGGGGCTGCCAGCAGCAGCCCCGAGACGAACTGGCTCGAGCCCGAGGCGTCGATCTCGACGCGGCCGCCTCGGATGCGTCCGTGCCCGTGCACGGTGAACGGCAGCGACCACGTGCCCTCGTCGTCGACGTCGACCCCGAGATCACGCAGTCCGGTGATGAGCGCGCCCATCGGCCGGTGCAGCGCGCTCTCGTGCGCGGTGAGGTGGATCTCGTCGTCGGCGAGTCCCGCGAGGGGGGCGATGAAGCGCATCACCGTGCCGGCCTGGCCGCAATCGATCGTCACGCCGCCGCGCAGACGCGCGGGAGTGACCACGAGGTCCGGGCCGAACTCGCCGTCGGACGGCTCCTCCTCGATGCCGACGCCCAGCAGACGCAGCGCATCGACCATGCGGCGCGAGTCGTCGGAGTGCAGCGGGCGGATGAGACGCCCGGGGCCGTCGGCGATCGCGGCGATCACCAGCTCCCGGTTGGTGAGCGACTTCGAGCCGGGGATCGTCACGGACGCTCGCACAGCATGCTCGACGTCCGGCGCGAGGTAGCGGCCTCGAGCGGGGGCGGGGGAATACCGTTCAGTGCTCATCGGTTCTAAGCCTAGTGAAGGCCGCGACAGAGGAAGAGGGGGAAGACGCATGACGACGAGCGCCCTGAGCGACCGCATCGACGGCACCGATGCCGACATGCTCTCCCGCCTAGACTGGCCCGTGATGGACGAGACAGCTTCCAGCGATCCTCGACGCGATTTCGAGGAGCAGGCAATTCCCTACATGGATCAGCTCTACGCCGCCGCGATGCGCATGACGCGCAACCCGGCCGACGCCGCCGATCTCGTGCAGGAGACCTTCGTGAAGGCGTTCGGCGCCTGGTCGACGTTCTCGCAGGGCACGAACCTGAAGGCGTGGCTGTACCGCATCCTCACCAACACGTACATCAACATCTACCGCAAGCGCCAGCGCGAGCCGTTCCAGGGCACGATCGACGAGCTCGAGGACTGGCAGCTGGGTGGGGCCGAATCGACGACCGCCACGCACGGCCGCTCCGCCGAGGCGGAGGCGATCGATCGGATGCCCGCATCGGTCGTCAAGGATGCTCTGCAGGAGGTGCCCGAGGACTTCCGTCTCGCGGTGTACCTCGCCGATGTCGAGGGATTCTCGTATCAGGAGATCGCCGACATCATGAAGACCCCCATCGGCACCGTGATGAGCCGTCTGCATCGTGGCAGACGTCTGCTCCGCGAGCTGCTGGCCGACTATGCCGCTGAGCGGGGTATCCGCGCGGCCGAACCGAGGAGCAGGAAATGAGCGACTGCGGCTGCGAGAAGGCGCGCCGGGATCTGGAGGAGTACCTCCGCAACGAGGTGTGCCGCACCGGGCACACCGAGATCCGCGAGCATCTCGAGAACTGCGAGTCCTGCAAGGACGAGGCGCTGGTCGCGAAGACCCTCACCGAGGTCGTCGCCCGCGCCTGCAAGGAGACCGCGCCCGAGGAGCTGCGCGATCAGGTGATCGCGCGGCTGCGCGCGGCTCAGGCCGCTCACTGACGGCGAGCCCCGTCGACGCGGCGCCGTCGTCTCGCACGGCGGTGGCCCGAGCGCGTCCCCCTAGGCTGGACGGATGAGCGTATCGGAAGAGACCACCATCTCCGTCGACCCGGATTCGCAGCGCCGCCTGCGCGAGAACGGTCTGGAATACCGCATCGCCGACATGTCGGTCGATGCCGACGCCGAGGGCTTCCTCCGCGCGGACTCGCGCGGTTTCCTTGATGAGGACCCCACCGACGCCGAACTCGCGCAGATGCGCGAGACCATGCGGGCGCGGCGCAACATCGGCGTCTACGATCCGGCGGCCGGCAGCTGGCCGATCGCGACCGTCAACTCCTGGGTGACGCCGCTGACCCTGCCCGGCGGAGAGACCGACATGTGGGCGATCAGCTCGGTCACCGTCGCGGGCACCCACCGCCGTCGCGGTATCGCCCGCAACCTGCTCGAGGGCGAGCTGCGCTCCGCCGCCGCGGCCGGCATGGCCGTCGCCGGCCTCACCGCATCCGAGGCGACGATCTACAGCCGCTACGGATTCGGCGCCGCCGTGCCGGCCATGCGGTTCACCGTCGACACGGCGCGCGCGGGCTGGGCGGGCGGGGAGATATCGGCGGGAGCGCTCCGTTACGTGGACAAGCAGACCCTGGCCGACGACCTCGAGCGGCTGCACGAGGAGTCCCGCCCCGCCCGTTCCGGCCAGGTCGCCGGATGGCGCGGCCGATGGCAGCGCATGGCGGGACTGGCTGCCGGCGACAAGGAGGCTGCGGCCGTGCGCGGAGTGCGCTTCGCCGACGCGGACGGTGTCGTGCGCGGAGCCATGGCGTACACGCTGGCCGAGCTGCCCGGCGCATTCCGCTCCGAGATGCGCATCCGCTCGATCATCACCACATCGGATGAAGCGCTGCGCGCGATCTGGCGATTCGTCGTGCAGCACGATCTCGTCGCGAGCGCCCGCGTCGATCTGCGTCCGATCGACGACCCGCTGCCGTGGCTCGTCGCCGACCAGCGGGCGGTCAAGGCCGAGGTGCACGACCACGGCTGGCTGCGGGTGCTCGACGTCGAGGCGGCGCTGACCGCGCGCACCTACAGCGCACCGGTCGACGTGGTGATCCGCGTCGAGGACGCACTCGGGTTCGCTGCCGGCGACTGGCGCGTCACGATCGACGACGCGGGCCGCTGCGCGGTCGCCGCGTCCTCCGACGCGCCAGAGGTGACGCTCGGCGTCGTCGAGCTGTCGGCGATCTACGCCGGGGGAGTGCCGGCGACGCAGCTCGCCGCCGCCGGCCGTGTCCGCGGTGACGACGCTGCAGTGAGCGCTCTGTCGCGTGCGTTCCTCACCTCGCCGTCCGCGCTGCTCGGCATCTGGTACTGACTGGCATCATGCAAAGGCCGCCGCCCTCGTCGAGGGCGGCGGCCTTTCGTCTGTCGGCGGATGTCAGCCGACGGTGAGGGCTGTCTTGAGCAGTGCGACCTGCTCGGCGGCGTGCACCTTCGACGAGCCGGTCGCCGGAGATGCGGCGGCCGGGCGGGTCACCGCGTGGAACTGGCGGTCGCCGGGCACCTCGGCGAACTGCAGCGCCAGGAACGGCCAGGCGCCCTGGTTCTCGGGCTCGTCCTGCACCCACACCAGCTCGGCGTTGGGATACGAGTCGGTGATCGTCTTCAGCTCGTCGATCGGCGTGGGGTACAGCTGCTCGAGCCGCACCAGCGCGATCTCGGGGTTGGGGTTCTTCTCGAGCTCACTGCGCAGATCCCAGTGGATCTTGCCGGAGTGCACGAGCACGCGCCTGACCGCGGCGCGGTCGAGCCCGCGGTCGTCGTCGATCACCGGTGCGAAACGGCCCTGGGTGAAGTCCTCCACCTCGCTGGTCGCGCCGCGCAGACGCAGCATCGCCTTCGGCGTGAACACGATGAGCGGCTTGCGAGGGCGCGCGTACGCCTGACGGCGCAGCAGATGGAAGTAGGACGCCGGCGTCGACGGACGCGCCACGATCATGTTCTCCTGTGCGCAAAGCTGGAGGAAGCGCTCCATCCGCGCCGAGGAGTGATCGGGTCCCTGACCCTCGTAGCCGTGCGGCAGCAGCATGACCACGCTGGACTGCTGGCCCCACTTCTGCTCGGCGGCGGAGATGTACTCGTCGATCACCGACTGGGCGCCGTTGGCGAAGTCGCCGAACTGCGCCTCCCAGAGCACGAGCGCATCGGGGTTCTCCACCGAGTAGCCGTACTCGAAACCGAGCGCGGCGTACTCGCTGAGCAGCGAGTCGTAGACGAAGAAGCGTCCCTGGCTGTCGGAGAGGTTCGCCAGTGGCAGCCACTCCTGCCCGTTGCGGCGATCGTGCAGCACTGCGTGTCGCTGCACGAACGTGCCGCGACGCGAGTCCTGACCCGCGAGGCGCACGGGGGTCCCCTCCACCAGCAGCGACCCGAAGGCCAGCAGCTCCCCGAAGCCCCAGTCGATCCCGCCCTCGCGGCTCATCGAGACCCGCTTGTCGAGCTGCTGCTGCAGCTTGGAGTGCACGGTGAATCCGTCGGGCTTGTTCGCGTGCGCGTCGCCGATGAGGTGGATCACCTCGAGAGGCACGCCGGTCACCTCCGGCGAACCCACCTGCTCGTCGACCTGCGCGAGGTCGGGGGCGATCGGAGTCGCCCCGGTCTCTGCGGCGTGCGTCTCGGCGAAGGCGATCTCGAGGCGGTTCTGGAAGTCCGCCTTCGCCTGGTCGTACTCCTCCTCGGTGATGTCGCCGCGGCCCACGAGTCCGTCGGTGTACAGCTTGCGCACCGAGCGCTTCGCCTGGATCAGGTCGGTCATCAGCGGCTGGGTCATCGAGGGGTCGTCTCCCTCGTTGTGACCCCGGCGGCGGTAGCAGACCAGGTCGATGACGACATCGCGGTGGAAGCGCTCACGGTACTCGAACGCCAGGCGCGCGACGTGGATGACCGATTCGGGGTCGTCGCCGTTCACATGGAACACCGGCGCCTGGATGGTCTTGGCGACGTCGGTGGCGTACACCGAGGTGCGCGAGTCCGTGGGCAGGGTCGTGAAGCCGACTTGGTTGTTGACCACGATGTGCACGGTTCCGCCGGTGCGGTAGCCGCGCAGCTGCGACATCTGCAGCGTCTCGACCACGACGCCCTGACCGGCGAAGGCGGCATCGCCGTGCACGAGGATCGGCAGCCAGGCGAACGTGCCGATCGGCTTGCGGTCCTGCTTGGCGCGGACGATGCCCTCGAGCACGCCGTCGACGGTCTCGAGGTGCGACGGGTTGGCGGCGAGGTAGACCGGCAGCTCGGCGCCGTCCTCGGCGACGAAGGTGCCCTCGGTGCCGAGGTGGTACTTCACGTCCCCCGAGCCGCGCTGGTTGCCGGGGGTCAACGATCCCTCGAACTCGCGGAACACCTGCCCGTACGTCTTGCCGGCGATGTTGGTGAGCACGTTGAGCCGGCCGCGGTGCGCCATGCCGATCGCGGCGCCGTCCAGGCCCGCGTTCGCCGCACCCTGCAGCACCTCGTCGAGAAGCGGGATGAGCGACTCGCCGCCCTCGAGCGAGAAGCGCTTCTGGCCGACGAACTTGGTCTGCAGGAAGGTCTCGAAGGCCTCGGCCTCGTTGAGCTTGCGCAGCACGCGCAGCTGCTCGTCGTGGCCGGGCTTGACGTACTTGACCTCGAGCTTCTCCTGGAACCACCGGCGCTGCTCGGGGTCCTGGATGTGCATGTACTCGATGCCGAGGGTGCGGCAGTACGAGTCCCGCAGCACGCCGAGGATGTCGCGCAGCTTCATCACACGGCGACCGCCGAAGCCGCCGGTGACGAACTCGCGATCGAGGTCCCAGAACGTCAGGCCGTGGCTCTCGATCTCGAGGTCGGGGTGAGAGCGCTGCACGTACTCGAGCGGGTCGATGTCGGCCATCAGGTGCCCGCGCACCCGGTAGGAGTTGATGAGCTCCTGCACACGGGACTGCTTGTCGACGCGTTCGGCCAGGTCGACGGCGATGTCGGCGTTCCAGCGGATCGGCTGGTACGGGATCCGCAGCGAAGCGAAGATGTCCTCGTAGAAGTGACGCTCGCCGATCAGCAGCTCGTGCACCTTCTTGAGGAACTCGCCCGAGCCGGCGCCCTGGATCACCCGGTGGTCGTAGGTACTGGTGAGCGTGATCGTCTTGCCGATGCCCAGCTCGGTGAGCGTCTTGGTGCTCGAACCCTGGAACTCGGCGGGGTAGTCGAGGGCGCCGGCGCCGATGATGCAGCCCTGGCCCTTCATGAGGCGGGGCACGGAGTGCACGGTGCCGATGCCGCCCGGGTTGGTGAGCGACACGGTGGTGCCTGCGAAGTCGGCCGCCGTGAGCTTGTTGCCGCGCGCGCGGGCGATGAGGTCCTCATAGGCCGCGAGGTACTCGCCGAAGGTCATGGTGTCTGCACGCTTGATGCTCGGCACGAGCAGCGCCCTGGTGCCGTCGGGCTTGGGGATGTCGACGGCGATGCCGAGATTGACGTGCGCGGGCGCGACGACAGACGGCTTGCCGTCGATCTCCGCGTAGAACACGTTCTGGCTCGGGAACTCCTTGAGTGTGCGGATCAGCGCCCAGCCGATGAGATGGGTGAAGCTCACCTTGCCGCCGCGCGTGCGCGACATGTGGTTGTTGATGACGATGCGGTTGTCGATCATCAGCTTCGCGGGGATGGTGCGCACACTGGTCGCCGTCGGCACGCTGAGCGACTGGTCCATGTTGGCCGCAAGGGTCTTCGGCATGCCGCGCAGCGGCGTGACGGTCTCCTCCTCGGCGGGGGCCTCGTCCTTCGCCTCGCGCGTGGGCGCCTGCGCCGGGATCGGAGCCTGCTTCGCGGGCTTCGCCGTGGTGCGCGCGACCGGCTGGGCGCCGATCACCGGGATCGGGGCGGTGACCGGGTGCGCAGACTGCGCGGGCCCCGCGTCGGCCGCCGGGGCGACGGTGTCGGGCGTGTAGTGCTCGAGGATCGGCCACCACTCCTTGTCGACCGAGTTGCGGTCCTTCTTGAACTGCTCGTAGAGCTCGTCCACGAGCCAGGAGTTGGCTCCGAACCCCCCGTCGCCACCGACGCCGGTCACCTGGTTCGACACGCTCTATCGCCCTCTTTCATCGCTGAAGCTCACATGCGACCTGTCGCCCGTTGCAGCGCCCGGGTCGCACTTGCGTAACAGTCTTCAAGCCTAATGCCAAACAGCTCCCGAAATGCCTGCGGCCGCGCCGGTTTCGCGTCGCGGATCCGCCCGGACGCCGCGGTCGGGAGCGATGCGCGCCCTCAGCCGCGTTCTGTAAGATCGTGCGCACCATGGACGACCCTCCTTCTTGCAGTACCTCGCCCCACTGCCCGCACCTCGAGGTTGTCGAGGGACGCAGCTGATGGAATTCGTGCTGTTGGGCGTGGGGCTGCTGCTCATCGTGGGGACGGGGCTCTTCGTCGCCAGCGAGTTCGCTCTGGTCAATCTCGATCGTGCCGAACTCGAAGCCCGTCAGGCCCGCGGAGAATCCCGCCTCGGCCTGACGATCCGCGCACTGAAGATCACCTCGACCCACCTGTCCTCGGCGCAGCTGGGCATCACGCTGACGACCCTGCTCACCGGGTACACGATGGAGCCGGCGATATCGAGGCTGCTCGCCCCGCTGCTGGAGGCGTGGGGGACTCCGGATGCCGTGGCGGTGCCCATCTCGGTGACCGTGGCGATGCTGATCGCGACGATCCTGTCGATGATCCTGGGTGAGCTCGTGCCGAAGAACTTCGCCCTCGCCCTGCCGCTGGCCACGGCGAAGCTCGTGATCCCGTTCCAGACGGCGTTCACGGCCGTGTTCAAGCCCGCCGTCGTGCTGCTCAACGGCAGCGCGAACAGCGTGCTGCGCAGCATGGGCATCGAGCCGAAGGAGGAGCTCTCGGGTTCGCGCAGCGCCGAGGAGCTGTCGTCTCTGGTGCGGCGCTCGGCCAGCCAGGGCGTGCTCGAGAAGGACACCGCCACGCTGCTCGAGCGCAGCCTGAACTTCGCGCGACTGACCGCGGACGACATCATGACCCCGCGGCCGAGCATGCACGCGATCGCGGTGGGCGACTCCGCCGACGACGTCATCCAGCTGGCCAGGCGCACCGGTCACAGCCGCTTCCCGGTGTACGACGACGACCTCGACGACATCACCGGCGTCGTTCACGTCAAGGCCGCCGTCTCGGTGCCGCGGGAGAAGCGCGCCGAGGTGCCGGTGGGCGCTCTGAGCACCGAGCCGCTGCGTGTGCCCGAGACGGTGCATCTCGACGTGCTCGTCGCCGAGCTGCGCACCAAGGGCTACCAGATGGCGGTGGTGGTCGACGAGTACGGCGGCACCGCCGGGATCGTCACGCTCGAGGACCTCATCGAGGAGATCGTCGGCGAGGTGTCCGACGAGCACGACCGCTCGCGCGCGGGCATCGTGCGCCGGGTCGACTCGATCACCTTCCCGGGTGAGCTGCGCCCCGACGAGCTGCTCGGGCGCACCGGCATCGATGTGCCGGCGGGCGAGGTCTACGACACCGTGGCCGGGTACATGATGAGCGTCCTCGAGCGCGTTCCCGTGATCGACGACGAGGTGCGCATCGAGTCGGGCACGCTGCGGGTGGTGCGCATGGACGGACGGCGCATCGACCGCGTCCGGTACACGGCCGATCCGGTCGAGGACGCGACGGAGGTCGAGCGATGAGCGACTGGGCGGGACTGGTCTGGCTCGTCGTGTTGCTCGCGGCGAACGCCTTCTTCGTCGCCGGCGAGTTCGCCGTGATCTCGGCGCGCCGCTCGCAGGTCGAGCCGCTCGCCGAACGCGGATCCCGTGCGGCCAGGACCGCGCTGTACGCCATGGAGCACGCCACGCTCATGCTGGCCACGTCGCAGCTGGGCATCACGATCTGCTCGCTGCTGATCCTGAACGTCTCGGAACCGGCGATCCACCATCTGCTCGAGGTGCCGATGCACGCGCTCGGCTGGGACTCCGCGGTGATCAGCGTGAGCGCTTTCGTGATCACGCTCGCGCTCGTGTCGTTCCTGCACGTCGTGTTCGGCGAGATGGTCCCCAAGAACCTCGCCTTCTCGATCCCGGATCGCGCCGTGCTGCTGCTCGCGCCGCCGCTGGTGTGGGTCTCACGGGTGTTCCGGCACATCATCTGGGCGCTGAACGGCATCGCCAACGGTGTCCTGCGGCTGTTCCGCGTGGAGCCGAAGAACGAGGCGGCGTCGACGTTCACCCTCGAGGAGGTCGCGACGATCGTGGATCGATCGAGACGCGAGGGGGTGCTGACCGACTCATCGGGTGCGGTGGCGGCCGCGGTCGAGTTCACCGACAAGAAGGCCCGCGACATCGCGGTGCCGCTGGCCCAGCTCATCACCCTGCCCGAGACAGCGACGCCAGACGATGTCGAGCGCGCGGTCGCCCGCTACGGGTTCTCGCGCTACGTGATCGTCGACGACGAGCAGTCGCCCATCGGCTACGTGCACCTCAAGGACGTGCTGCGTGCCGCCGAGGGACCGGCGCCCGACGAGAAGATCTCGCTGCCGCTGCCGGCCAAGCGCATCCACCACATGCTGCCCGTGCAGGAGGACACCGACCTCGAGGACGCGCTCGCCGCGATGCGTCGTGCCGGGCGGCACCTCGCACGGGTGCGCGACCGCTCCGGCGAGACCACCGCGGTGCTCTTCCTGGAGGACATCCTCGAAGAGCTCGTCGGTGAGGTGCAGGACGCCACGCGACGCGGACACGGACGCTGAGCCGCCGCATCGGCATCGTCGACCGGGGCCGTGCGGCGGGATCGGCCCGCCGCACGGCGCCGTGACGTCAGCGCCAGCGGGCCCGCAGGTACTGCGGCTGCCACGGCACCTCGACGCCGAGCTCGTGGGCGGCGCGCAGCCCGAAGTGCGGATCGCGCAGCCATTCCCGCCCGGCGAAGATCGCGTCGGCGGCGCCGGAGGCGAGGATCTCCTCCGCCTGGGCGCCGGTGGTGATCAGACCCACCGCGGCGGTCGGCACCCCGTCGTCGCGCACGGTCCGCGCGAACGGCACCTGGTAGCCGGGGCGGTACTCGATGCGGGGGTGGGCGACGATGCCGCCGCTGGAGACGTCGACGAGGTCGGCACCGGCATCCATCGCCCAGCTACCCACCTGGGCCGCCTCCTCGGGGGTGAACCCGCCTTCGGCGTAGTCGGTGGCGGAGAGGCGCACGAAGACCGGACGGTCCTGGGCGATCGCGCGCACCTGGTCGACGATGCGCAGCAGCAGCCGCGCCCGGTTCTCGAGCGAGCCGCCGTACTCGTCGTCGCGGACGTTGGCCAGCGGGGAGAGGAACTCGTGCAGCAGGTAGCCGTGCGCGCCGTGCACCTCGAGCACGTCGAACCCGGCGCGCACCG
The DNA here is from genome assembly GCF_047306785.1 of Microbacterium sp. OR21. Taxonomy (NCBI): domain Bacteria; kingdom Bacillati; phylum Actinomycetota; class Actinomycetes; order Micrococcales; family Microbacteriaceae; genus Microbacterium; species Microbacterium sp. OR21. The sequence continues at coordinate 60,170 of NZ_JAZEXJ010000003.1, forward strand.
CGCGGCGGGCGGCGTCGGCGAACGCGTCGACCACGTGCTCGATCCCGGCGGCGTCGAGGGCCGACGGCGCCGCGTACCCGTCGAACGCGATCGCCGACGGGGCGACCGTGGGCCAGCCGCCCTCGGCTGCCGGCACCGTCCCGCGCTGATCGGCCCACGGCCACCAGGTCGAGCCCATCCGTCCGGCGTGGGCAAGCTGGATGCCGATGCGCCCGCCGCGCTCGTGCACCTCGTCGACGATCTGCGCCCAGGCGCTCTGCTGCGCGTCGTTCCAGATGCCGGTGTCGCGCGGCGAGATGCGCCCCTCGGGGACGACACCGGTCGCCTCGGCCATGATCAGCCCGGCCCCGCCGGATGCGAACTGCGCCAGGTGCGTGCGGTGCCAGTCCTGCGGCACGCCGTCGATCGCGCTGTACATGCACATCGGCGAGACCCACAGCCGGTTCGGCAGGGTGAGCGAGCGGATGGTCAGGGGGGTGAAGAGCAGAGGAGTCGTAGGTGAGGTCACATCACGACGCTAACGCCAGGACGCGGTGGCGGGGCGCGCTACCGTGGTGTTCATGCTGCGGGAGTGGACGAGGGCCGACACCAGCGCACTGCTGCGCGTGCCGACCGCGGATGACGACAAGTACTCGCGGGGCGTGGTGGGCCTGCGCACCGGATCCGCCGCTTATCCGGGTGCGGCCGTGCTCGGCGTCGAGGCGGCGTGGCGAGCGGGGGCGGGGTACGTGCTGTACACCGGCGGCGCGCGGGACGCGGTGCTCGCCCGGCGCCCCGAGACGGTCGCCAGAGCCGAGGCGGGCAGAACGCGGGTCGGGGCGTGGGTGATCGGTTCGGGAACGGATGCCGAGCACCGCGATGCCTCCGAGCTCGAGGCGCTCGAGGTGATCCTCAGCGGCGAGGCCGCCGTCGTCGTCGACGCCGGCGCGCTGGATCTCGCCGAGCACGGAACCGCCCCGATGGTGCTCACACCCCACGCCGGCGAGTTCGCGCGGCTGCGTGCCGGGCTCGGGCTGGAGAGCATCGACCTCGGAGCGGAACACGACCGGATCGCGGCAGTGACCGAGACCGCGGCACGGCTCGGGGCGACCGTGCTGCTCAAGGGCGCCCGCACCGTGATCGCCGGTCCCCGCGACGAGCCGATCGTGGTCGAGAACTCCCCGGCCTGGCTGTCCACCGCCGGCACCGGCGACGTGCTGGGCGGGGTGATCGGCGCGCTCATCGCCGCGGATCCCGACCGCACCCTGGCGGAATCCGCGGCGGCGGCCGTCTGGCTGCACGGGCAGGCCGCGGCACGGGCATCCGGAATCGCGGGCGCACCCTCGGCGGGTACACCGTCGCGCGGGCATCCGATCGTCGCTCTCGACGTGGCCGAGGCGCTGCCCGGCGCCGTCGGCGAGCTGCTGTCATGACGCCCTGGTACCCCAGGTGATGTCGCGACCCTGGGTGGTGTGGGCGGCGTTTCTCCTCGCCCACGCCGTCGTCGCGGCGGCGGGCTGGCTGCTTCCGAGCCAGCCGATGGGCGACGTCGTGCTCGTGTACCAGCCGTGGGCGCACGCGGCGCTCGGCGGCGACGCGGTCGTGGGGATCACCGAGAGCTGGGTCTACCCGCAGGTGGCACTGCTGCCCATGCTGGCCGCGCACGCCATCGCCGTCCCGCTCCTGCCGTTGCTGGGCGGCACCGGTGCGTACCTCGTGGGCTGGGCGGTGCTGGTGACCGCGTGCGATGCGCTCGGTCTCGCCCTGCTGCTGCGCGGCCGCGCTGCCCACCGCCGGTCGGCGGCGTGGTTCTGGATCGCCGCGCTCCTGCTGCTCGGCCCGATCGCGATGTACCGGATCGACGCGATCACCGTGCCCCTCGCGCTCGCCGGGGGTCTGTGGCTGGCGTCGCATCCGCGTCTGGGTGCTGCGGTGCTGACCATCGGCGCCTGGATCAAGATCTGGCCCGGTGCCCTGCTGGTCGCCGCGATCGCCGCGGGCCGGCGCGGACTGCAGCTCGCGGTGACCGCCGCCGCCGTCACCGCCGCGATCATCGCGACGCTGCTGATGCTGGGCGCCGGGGAGCGGCTCTTCGGCTTCATCACCGCGCAGACCGGCCGTGGCCTGCAGATCGAGGCGGTCGCCGCGACGCCCCTGCTCTGGGCCGCGGTCGCCGGCGACGCGACGATCGAGTACAGCTTCGACATCCTCACCTTCCAGGTGATCGCCCCGGCAGCACCGGCGGTCGCGGCGGCGACCACACCGGTGATGATGATCGCGGTGGCCGCCATCCTGGTCATCGGGATCGTCCGGGCACGCCGCGGTGCCGCCTGGCCGCGCCTGCTTCCCCCGCTCGCTCTCGCACTGATCGCCGCGCTGATCGTCACGAACAGGGTCGGATCGCCGCAGTTCACCACCTGGCTGATCGCTCCCGCGATGCTGTGGCTCGTCTTCGACCGTCTCCGTGCGCACACGCCGGCGGCTCTCGTGCTGCTGCTGTGCGCCCTCACCTTCTGCATCTACCCGCTGACCTACGACGGACTGCTCGCCGCCCATCCCGTGCCGGTGCTGCTGCTGACCGTGCGCAATGCCATGCTCGTGGTGACGCTCGTCGTCGCCGTGCGTGCCGTGCTGCGCACTCCCGCGTCGCGTCGCTGACGCGATCGACCACGAAAACAGGAGGAACCATGCTCGTCGCATTCTCCGTCGCCCCTTCCGGCGACGGCCGCTCCGGAGATTCGGTGCACGACGCCGTCGCCGCCGCCGTAAGAGTGGTGCGGGGTTCCGGCCTCGCGCACCGCACCACCAGCATGTTCACCGAGATCGAAGGGCCCGACTGGGACTCGGTGATGGATGTCGTCAAGCGGGCCACCGAGGCCGTCATGCCGTACGGGTCTCGGGTCTCGCTCGTGCTGAAGGCCGACATCCGACCCGGGTACAGCGGCGAGCTGGATGCCAAGATCGAGCGCCTCGAGGCGGCGATCGACGCATCCGCCGACGGTGAGGCGACCGGCCGGTAGCATGGGCGGGTGACTCCCTCGAATCTCTCGAGGGGGGCGGCGATGAGGGCGCTCCTCTCTCTCGCCGTCGGCAGCTTCGGCATCGGCATGACCGAATTCGTCATCATGGGCCTGCTGCCCGAGATCGCCCAGGATCTGCTGCCCGATGTCTGGGCGGCCAGCAGTGAGCAGGCGATCGGCCAGAGCGGTGTGCTCATCTCGCTCTACGCGCTCGGCGTGGTGATCGGCGCGCCGACCATCGCCGGCGCCGTGGCGCGCTTCCCACGCCACCGCGTGATGCTGGCGCTCGCGATCGCACTGACCCTCGGCAACGCGCTCACCGTGGTGCTGCCCGGCTTCGGTCTGGTCGGCGCCTCGCGACTGCTCGCCGGCCTGCCGCACGGCGCGTACTTCGGCATCGGCGCTCTGGTGGCGGCCGACATGCTCGGGCCGGGCAGGCGCGCCCAGGGCGTCGCGTTCATCCTGACCGGGCTGACCGTCGCCAATGTCGTCGGGGTGCCGCTGGGCACCTACCTCGGACAGCAGTGGGGGTGGCGCACGGCGTTCCTCGTCGTGACCTGCGTGTTCGCCCTCGCGGCCGTCTGCATCGCCCTGTTCGTGCCGGCGCACCCCGGTGATCCCGGACGCACCCTGCGCTCGGAACTGGGCGTGTTCCGCGTGCCGCAGGTCTGGCTCACGCTGGGCATGGGCGCGATCGGCTTCGGCGGGTTCTTCGCCGTGTACAGCTACATCGCCCCGCTGGTCACCGAGATCGCCGGCGCTGCGCAATGGGTCGTGCCGGTGACCCTCGTGCTGGTGGGTGTCGGCATGACCGTGGGCAACCTGGCAGGCGGACGCCTGGCCGACCGCGATCTGCGCGGCACCCTGGTCTGGGGCCTCGCCGCGCTGGCAGCCGTGCTCCTGCTGCTCGCCCTCCTGTCGTTCTCGATCGTGCCGCTGATCATCACCGCCATGCTCGTCGGCGCGATCGCGTCGGTGCTGAGCCCGGCGATCCAGACCCGCCTGATGGACGTCGCAGGTGACAACCAGTCCATCGCGGCCGCCTTGAATCACTCCGCGCTGAACATCGGCAACAGCCTCGGGGCCTTCCTCGGCGGAGCGGCGATCTCGCTCGGCTTCGGCTACACCGCCCCCGAGTGGGCGGGGGCGGTGCTGGCCGTGCTCGGACTCGCGATCGTGCTGACCGCCTACCGCGCGCAGGCGTCGGCGCCGGAGCAGACGCTGGTGCCGGAGACGGCGGCGCGCGGCCGTTAGAGTGTCCGCATGGATGCACCGATGCGCGTCGCCGGAACCGCCGTGGTGCTGCGCGACGGTGCGGCAGGTCTGGAGGTGCTGCTGCTGCGGCGCCCCGCCACCGGATCGTTCCCCGGCGTCTGGGTCTTCCCGGGCGGGCGCGTCGATCCCGGAGACGAGATCGACACCGACGACGAGGAGCAGGCGGCGCTGCGCGCGGCCGTGCGCGAGACTCGTGAGGAGGCCGGGATCGGCATCCGGGATCTGGCGACCCTCTCGCGCTGGGTGCCGCCGGCCGAGACGCCGGTGCGGTTCCGCACCTGGTTCTTCCTCGCCCGTGACAGCGGCGAGCGGCTGCGGCCGAACCCGGGCGAGATCGAGGAGGCGGTCTGGATGACGCCCGACCGCGCGTTCGGGCGGCACGCGGCCGGCGAGCTCACGCTGTTCCCGCCGACCTGGATCACGCTGCACGCTCTGCGCGAGCATTCCACCGTCGATGACGCGTTCGCGGCGGTCAGCGCCTTCGCCCGCTACGAGACCCGGATGCAGCAGCTCGAGCGGGGGATGCGCGCGCTGTGGGCGGGCGATGAGGAGCATCCCGACGAACCGGGCGCACCGGGAGCGCGCCACCGGCTCACGATGACAGCGCTGCCGTGGGTCTACGAGCGGGGCTGAGCCCCGGTCACGACGCGAGCAGTCGCTCCAGGTGGGCGCCGACCGGGTCGGTCTCGATGAGGAAGCCGTCGTGGCCGAAGTCGCTGGTGAGCACCACGGCCTCGTCGTCGATGAGGTTCGGGATGCTGCGCGCGATACGCTGCTGCCCGTCGACGGGGAACAGCCGATCGGTGTCGATGCCGAGCACGAGCGTCTTCGCCGTCACGGTGTGCAGCGCCTGCTCGACGCCGCCCCGGTCGCGGCCGACGTCGTGCGAGTTCATCGCCTCGACGACCGTGAGGTAGCTGTTCGCGTCGAAGCGCCGCGTGAACTTGTTGCCGTGGAAATCCAGGTACGACTCGACCGCGAACCGTCCGCCGCGGCCGAGCGGCGACACATCCGACTGCCACGAGCGCTGGAAGCGCTGATTCAGCTCGATGGGGCTGCGGTAGTTCAGCAGCGCCATGCGCCGGGCGAGGGCCAGGCCGCGGTGCGGACCCTCCCCGAGCGCCGCGTCGTAGTACTCGCCTCCGGCGAAGCGCGGGTCCATCCGCACCGTCTCGAGCTGCACGAAGTTCAGCGCCAGCTGGTCGGCGGTGGTCACCGGGGGAGAGGAGAGCACCGCGAGCCGCTCGACGCGCTCGGGCTGCATCACCGCCCACTCCAGGGCGTGCATGCCGCCCATCGAACCGCCGATCACGGCGGCCCACCGTTCGATGCCCAGCGCGTCGGCGAGGGCGATCTGCGCGGCGACCTGGTCGCGGATGGTCAGGTAGGGGAAGCGGGATGCCCATTCCCGGCCGTCCGGGGCGATGCTCGCGGGTCCCGTCGAACCCTGGCATCCGCCGAGCATGTTCGGTGCGATCACGAACCACCGGTCGGTGTCGATCGCCGAGCCGGGGCCGACGATGTCCTCCCACCACCCGGCAGTGGCGTGCCCGGCACCCGCGGGGCCGCGGACGTGGCTGTCGCCGGTGAGGGCGTGCAGGATCAGCACGGCGTTGTCGCGTGCCTCGTTCAGCTCGCCCCAGCTCTCCCACGCCAGGCGGGTCGCGGGCAGCAGCTGGCCGTTCTCGGTGCGGAAGCCGCCGAGGAACGTGAAGCGGCGCTCGCCGGCCGGATCTCCGTCCCGCCAGGCGCCGGTCGCGGGCGGGCGCGCCCGCAGCAGACGCACATCCGCCTCGGTCACGGGCGCCGAAGGCACCGTGTCCTCGGAGGTCGTCTGCCAGTCCATGCGTCCATTCTCGCCTGTGCGCCTCTGGGCCCGCCGCAGGTTACGCGGGGGCGGCTGAGGCGGGAGCCGGGCTCCCGCCCGGGTGCACCGCCGGAGACGGAGAGCCGGCCAGGATCAGCCGAAGACGGCGGATGCCCCGGACCGGACGGTCCGGGGCATCCAGGTGCCCGAAGAGGAGGAGGTCAGGCGCGAGCGGCCTCGGCGACGCGACGGGCGGCGCTCAGCGCGCTGTCGAGGTCGGCCTTGAGGTCGTCGATGTTCTCGATGCCGACCGAGAGGCGCACGAGGCCCGGCGTGACGCCGGCCGAGAGCTGCTGCTCGGGCGAGAGCTGCGAGTGCGTGGTCGACGCGGGGTGGATGACGAGCGAGCGCACGTCGCCGATGTTGGCGAGGTGGCTGAACAGGGTGAGGCTGTTCACGAACTCGCGGCCGGCCTCGACACCGCCCTTCAGCTCGAACGACAGCACCGCGCCGACGCCCTGAGGAGCGTACTCGTTCGCCTTGGCGTACCAGGGCGAGGACGGCAGGCCCGAGTAGTTCACCGACGCGACGTCGTCGTGGTTCTCGAGCCACTCGGCGATCTCCTGCGCGTTCTGCACGTGACGCTCGATGCGCAGCGACAGGGTCTCGATGCCCTGGATGAGGTTCCAGGCGCTCTGCGGCGAGATGGCCGATCCGAGGTCGCGCAGCAGCTGCACGCGGGCCTTGATGACGTACGCCAGCGCGTCGCCGACGGCGGTCGTGTACGACGCGCCGTGGTACGAGGGGTCGGGCTCGGTGAGGCCGGGGAACTTGTCGACGTGCTGCGACCACGGGAAGGTGCCGCCGTCGATGATCGCGCCGCCGATGGTGGTGCCGTGTCCGCCGAGGAACTTGGTGACCGAGTGGATGACGATGTCGGCGCCGTGCTCGAACGGACGGATGAGGTACGGGGTGGCGATCGTGTTGTCGACGATCAGCGGCACGTCGTTCTCGTGCGCGATGTCGGCGACGCCCCGGATGTCGAGCACGTTGATCTTCGGGTTGCCGATGGTCTCGGCGAAGAAGAGCTTGGTGTTCGGGCGCACGGCCGCACGCCACTCCTCGGGGTCGTCCTGGTTCTCGACGAAGGTCACCTCGACGCCGAGCTTGGCGAGGGTGTACTTGAAGAGGTTGTAGGTGCCGCCGTAGATCGAGCTGGATGCGACGAAGTGGTCGCCCGCCTGGGCGATGTTCAGGATCGCGAAGGTGGACGCCGCCTGGCCGCTGGAGAGCACCAGGGCGCCGGTTCCGCCCTCGAGGGCGGCGAGGCGCTGCTCGAGAACATCCTGCGTGGGGTTCTGGATGCGGGTGTAGATGTTGCCGAACTCGGCCAGCGCGAACAGGTTCGCGGCGTGGTCGGCGTTGTCGAACACATACGACGTGGTCTGGTAGATCGGCGTCGCGCGCGCCTTGGTGACCGGATCGGGCGCGGCGCCGGAGTGGATCTGCTTGGTCTCGAAGCGCCAGTTCTCGGCTGCGGTCATGACGTGCTCCCAGGGTGGTCGGGACGATTCGGGTCGGGTGGTCGTGCGGCGGATGCCTGGTAGCGACCTTACGAGCGGGCGCGGTGCCCGCCAAGCCTCCGGAAATGTTACGTAACACGCGGGGATGACGGGTTCGGCGGCTCAGAGCGCCTACGGTGGAGGGCATGGTGATCAGACGAGCCGTGGTGACCGGAGCGAGTTCGGGTATCGGAGAGGCGACCGTGCGCGTGCTGCGCGCGAGGGGCTGGGACGTCGTCGGCGTCGCGCGCCGCGAGAAGCGCCTGGAGTCGCTGGCCGCCGAGACGGGCGCATCCGCGATCGCGTGCGATCTGACCGACTCCGCCGCCGTCGACGCTCTGGTCGCCGAGCTCGAGCGCAGCGGTCCGGTGCATGCTCTGGTGCAGGTCGCCGGTGGCGCGCGCGGCACCGACAGCGTCGAGCACGGCTCGATCGACGACTGGCAGTGGATGTACGACGCGAACGTGCTCGCGACCCAGCGGCTCGTCGCCGGGCTGCTGCCACTGCTGCGCCGGTCCGCGGCGGCCGACGGCCACGCGGACACGGTGTTCGTCACCTCGACTGCCGCGCAGAACCCGTACCCCGGCGGCGGAGGCTACACCGCGGCGAAGGCCGCCGAGGCGATGCTGGTCAAGGTGCTGCGTCAGGAGCTGCACGGCGAGCCGATCCGCGTGGTCGAGATCGCCCCCGGCATGGTGCACACCGAGGAGTTCGCCCTCAACCGACTCGGGGGCGACAGCGTGGCCGCCGAGGCGGTCTACGAGGGCGTCGCCGAGCCGCTGGTCGCCGATGATGTCGCCGAGCTGATCGCGTACGCCCTGAACGCACCGCGCCGGGTGAACCTCGACCTCGTGACGATGCGCCCCCTCGCGCAGGCCGCGCAGCACCTGCTGGCGCGTGGGCCACTGCACGTGCGCACCGACGACTGATGCGTCGCACGCTCGTCGAGCTGGCCGATGCCGGCCTGGTCGATCCGGCGTGGGCGCAGGCGCTCGCACCCGTGCAGCCCCTCATCGGCGAACTCGGCGACAGGCTGCGTGCTGAGCAGGCCGCGGGCCGCGACTACCTGCCCGCAGGCCCCGATGTGCTGCGTGCCTTCCGGCGTCCGATGGGCGATGTGCGGGTGCTGATCGCCGGCCAGGACCCGTACCCGACACCCGGGCATCCGATCGGGCTCTCGTTCGCCGTCGACCGGCACGTGCGCCCGCTGCCGCGGAGCCTGGGCAACATCTACCGGGAGCGCCACGCCGATCTCGGCATCCCGCCCGCACCGCACGGCGACCTCTCCGCGTGGAGCGACCAGGGGGTGCTGCTGCTGAACCGCGTGCTCACCGTGCGTCCCGGGACCCCGGCATCCCACCGCGGCTGGGGATGGGAGAAGGTCACCGAGCTCGCCATCCGCGCTCTCGTCGATCGCGGGCAGCCGCTGGTCGCCGTACTGTGGGGGCGCGACGCCGCGGGCCTGAAGCCGCTGCTGGGCGACACCCCGGTGATCGAGTCGGCGCACCCCTCGCCGCTCTCGGCGCGCCGGGGATTCTTCGGTTCGCGCCCGTTCTCGCGCGCGAACGCCCTGCTCGAGTCGATGGGCGCGGCGCCCGTCGACTGGCGTGTCGAGGGGGAGGCGTGAGCGGGTTGCGGGTACGCGAGGTGACGGATGCCGATCTGCCGGCGATCCGCGACATCTACAACCACTACGTGCGCTCGTCGACGGTGACGTTCGACGAGGTCGAGTCCGTCACCGACGACTGGGTGGCGAAGGCCGCCCGTATCGCCGAGGCGGGCATCCCGTTCCTGGTCGCGGAGACGGCGGACGGAGAACTGCTCGGCTACGCACTCGGACAGCCGTGGTCGGCGAAGTCCGCCTATCGCTTCACGATCGAGAACTCGATCTATCTCGCACCCTCCGCCGTCGGACGCGGCGCGGGATGGGCGCTGCTGGCCGTGTTCCTCGACCGCTGCCGGGAGGCCGGCCTGCGGCAGGTCATCGCGGTCATCGCCGACAGCGGCGCGGAGGCGTCGACAGCCCTGCACCGGAAGGCGGGGTTCACGGACGCGGGCCGGCTGGTCGACGTGGGGGAGAAGTTCGGCCGGCGCCTGGGCGTGCTCTTCCTGCAGAAGTCGCTGTGACGGCCGCTTCGCGGCCGATCGATGTCGCATTTCGGTATACCAAGCGCCGGATGCTATGCCGTACTGAAATATTTCAGAAACGGTCCGGAAGGACGGGCACTGCGGCGAGCAGCCGCTTCGTGTAGCCCTCCGCCGGGTGCCGCAGCACGGTCGCAGTGGCACCGCGCTCCACGATCCGGCCGTCCTTCATCACCGCCACCGTGTCGCTGAGATGCTGAACGAGCCCGATGTCGTGCGACACGGTGATCAGGGTCAGCCCCTCCTCGGCGCGAAGCCGGACGAGAAGGGCGAGGATCTGCGCACGCACCGTCACATCCAGAGCCGACATCGGCTCGTCGCCGACGAGGATCCTCGGACGATGCACGATCGCGCGGGCGAGTGCGATCCGCTGCCGCTGCCCGCCCGAGAACTCGTGCGGATGCCGTGCCGCCATCGCGGGGTCGAGATCCACCTGTGCGAGCACCTCGCGCACCCGTGCGCGGTGGTCACCGGGGATGTCGAGGGCCCACAGCGGCTCGGCGATGATCTGCCCCGCCGTCATCCGCGGATCCAGCGACGCGTACGGATCTTGGAACACCAGGCCGGTGCGGCGACGCAGCCAGTGCAGCGATCTCGCGCTCGTCGCGGCATCCACCTCGCGCCCGTCGACGCTCACGCGACCGGTGGAGGGTCGATCGAGTCCGAGCAGCAGTCTCACCAGGGTGGACTTGCCCGAGCCGGATTCGCCGATGATGCCGAGCGATTCGCCCGGGGCGACGGTGAGGTCGGTCGGATGCAGGGCGATGCTCCGGCGGGCGCGCTCGAAGAGGGCGCGGCGGGGAGCGGGGAAGGAGCGGCTCAGCTCCTCCGCGACGATGCGGCCTGCGTCGGAGTCGGCCGGTGTCGTCATGATCCGATCCCGTCGTCGTCGGCTGCCCGCCACAGCGTCGCCGTGGCGTCACGCAGCAGCGCCTGCGTGACCGGAGAGGCCGGGGCGGTGAGCAGGGTGGCGATCGGCGCCTGCTCGACGACGCGACCGTGCTCGAGCACGACCGCGTCGGTCGCGACCTGCGACAGGACTGCGAGGTCGTGCGTGATGAACACGAGCGACATGCCTTCGTCGGTGACGAGACCGAGCAGCAGATCCAGCACCTCGGCCTGGATCGTCACGTCCAGGGCCGTGGTCGGCTCATCGGCGATGAGCAGTCGGGGCCGGCCGGCCAGGGCCATCGCGATCGCGACGCGCTGGCGCTGACCGCCGGAGAGCTGGTGGGGGTAGCGATCGACGATGGCCTCAGGAGTCGGCAGCTGCACGCGCACCGCCTCGGCGACCGCACGCTCACGCGCCTCCCGCCTGCCGATCCGCTCGTGAATGCGCATCGGCTCGGCGATCTGCCGGCCGATCGTGCGGATCGGATTGAGGGCGGAGCGTGGCTCCTGGAAGACCATGCCGATCTCATCGCCGCGCAGACGCGCGAGTTCGCGATCCGGCATCCCGATCAGCTCCACCCCGTCCCATCGGATGCTTCCGCTGACCCTCGCGCCGTCCGGGAGCAGTCCGAGGATGGCGAGCGCGGTCATCGACTTGCCCGAACCGGACTCGCCGATCAGGCCCAGCCGCTGTCCGTCGTCGACGGCGAAGGAGACGCCGTCCACCACGCGGGTGCCGTCGATCTCGACGACGAGGGCGTCGACCACGAGGCTCATGCGATCACCTCCGGGACGTGCACCTGTGCCGAGCGGCGGGAGAGCGTGGGGTCGGTCGCCTCGCGCAGCGCGTCGCCGAGCAGGTTCAGCCCCAGCACGGTGACGGTGATCGCGAGCCCGGGCCAGACGACGGTGAGCGGATGCACTCCGATGTAACGCTGCAGGTCGGCCAGCAGCGTGCCCCACGAGGCCTCGGTGAGGGATGCCCCGAAGCCGAGGTAGGACAGACCCGCCTCGGCGAGCACGGCCACGGCCATCGACCACGACAGCTGCACGATGAACACCGGCGCGACGTTGGGCAGCAGGTGGCGTGCGAGATTCTGACCGGCCGTGAGCCCTGAGGCGCGCCCGGCGAGCACGAAATCGCTCTGCTGCACCCGGCGCAGCTCGGGTCGGGTGACGCGGGCGATGCTGACGCCGAAGCCGATGCCTACTGCGAACACGACCACCCACAGCGAGCCGCCCCAGACGGCTGAGATCATCATGGCGATCATCAGCACGGGGAACGCGATGAGGATGTCGACCAGCACCGCGATGCTCTCGCGCACCCATCGGACGGTCAGTGCACCGAGGGCCGCGAGCGATATTCCCACCAGGGTGGCCACCAGTCCGGCGCCGACGGCGACGAACGCGGTCGTGCGCGCCCCCGCCATGAGCAGACTGAGGATGTCGCGCCCGGTGCCGTCGGTGCCGAGCAGATGCGGCCAGCTCGGCGCCGCCCAGCGTCCGCGCACGTCCGAGAGCATCGGGTCGAACGGCGTCCAGAACACCGACACGACGGCGGTGAGGGCGATCCCCACCACGACGAGCACCGCGAACCGGCCCGTCCACGACGACAGGAGGGTGTGCAGCCAGCGGGGCATCAGCTGTCCTCCCCTCTCTGTCTCGGGTCGATCGCGTGGTGCGCGAGGTCGACGAGGAAGCCGATGATCAGCACGACCCCCGTGAGCACGAGCAGTTCGCTCTGCACCTTCACCAGATCGCGCGTGCCGACGTCGGTGACCAGCATGCGGCCGATGCCGGGCAGTGTGAAGAGCTGCTCGATCACGACGGACCCGACCACGATGCCCGCGATCTGCACCCCCAGCACGGTCACGATCGACAGGCCGACGGCGGGGATGCCGTGCCGCACGAGCGCCTGGCGACGGGTGAGGCCCTTGGCCGCGGCGGTGCGGACGAAGTCCTCGCCCGCCGCCTGGATGGTGGCGCTGCGGACGAACCGCATCAGCATGGCGCCCTCGACGATGCCGATCGTGAGAGCCGGCAGGAGGAGTGACTCGACGGCCTGCGCCGGCGTCGCCCACCCGGTGCGGGGGAAGCCCTGTGCGGGCAGCCAGCCGAGCCAGTGCGCGAAGACGACCACGAGCATCATTCCGGCCCAGATGACGGGCACGGCGGCGAGGGTCTGCGCGCCGATGCTGAGTGCCGTGCCCCCGGCCCGGCCGCGGAGCAGAGCGGATGCGACTCCGAACGGCACGGCGATGAGCAGGGCGACGGTCAACGCCATCAACCCGAGCGGCACGGTCACCCGGGATTTCTCGGCGAGCTCGGCGCCGACCGAGGCGCCGCTGAGCTGCGAGGTGCCGAGGTCGCCGCGCAGGATGCCGCCGATCCAGTCGGTGTACTGCGCGAGCAGGGGCTTGTCGAGGCCGAGCGATTCGCGCAGCGCCTCGACGGTCTGGGCATCCGCCTGCGTTCCGGCGATGAGCTGGGCGACGTCACCGGGGAACACTCGCAATGTGAGGAAGATGATCGCACTCGACACGAGGAGCCCCGCGATCAGCAGGGCTCCTCGGGTGAGCGCGTAGCGGATCACTCCGCGGACTTCGTCACGCCGGCGAGGTCGATGCGCGAGTTGATCGAGTCGGTCGGGAAGCCGGAGACGGCGGCGGTGTGCGCGGTGAGCGTGGCGCCGTTGTAGAGCCAGTCGGCCGCATGGTCCTCCGACACGATGCGTGCCGCCTTCCTCAGCAGCTCGGCGGACTTGTCCGGGTCGATCTCGGTCTGTGACTGCGCATACAGCTTCTGGACCTCTTCGTTGTCGTAGCCGAAGTAGTAGTCGGGGTTCGCGAAGTTCACGAAGTCGCGCGGTTCGACGTGCAGCACGAAGCTCAGCTCGTAATCGTGGTTCGTGTAGACGTCTTCGAGCCAGGTCGGGAACTCGACGCGCTTCACCTCGAGCGAGACGCCCACCTTCGCGTAGTCCGAGACGAGCACCTGCGCGGCCGTGGTGCCGTAGAACGACGGGATGGTGAGCGTGAGGTCGAGCTTCTCGTGCCCGGCCTCCTTCAGCAGCTTCTTCGCCTCGGCGGGGTCGTACGGGGCGACGTCGCTGAGGTCCTCGTATCCCGGGTCGAGCTCGGGGATGGGCCCGTAGAGCGTCTGGCCCGCACCTATCGCCTCGACGAGCGCTTCGTGATCTACCGCGAGGCGCAGCGCCTTGCGCACCCGCACGTCGTCCAGCGGGGCCTTCTGATTGTTGAAGGCCAGGGTCGCCTTGTCGGTGGTGCGACCGGTGGTGATCGTGAAGTCCCCGGTGTCCTCCAGCTGGGACACGAGGTTCGGGTCGACCGCCGTGAGCACGTCGAGCGTGCCGTCGAGCGCCGCGTTCACGCCGGCGGTGAAGTCGGGGATGTACTGGAAGACCACCTCGCCGATGGTCGCCGCGTCGCCCCAGTACTCGTCGTACCGGTCGAAGGTGATCGCACTGCCCTTGGCCCAGCGGTCGAGGACGAACGGGCCGGTGCCGTTCTCGGCGGTCTTCAGATCGGTCGTGTCGCCCTTCTTGAACACCAGGCCGGCGGGGCCGGTGAGCGTGAACAGGAAGTTCTGGTCGGGCTGGGTGAGCGTGATGGTGACGGTCTGCGCATCGGGGGCGGCGACGGATGCCACGTTCGCGAACTCGGCGTTGCCCTGCACCCCGGCATCCGACTTGACCGTCTCGTAGGAGGCGACCACATCGGCCGAGGTGAGTGCGGTGCCGTCGTGGAAGGTGACACCGTCGTTGAGCGTGAAGGTGTAGGTCAGACCGTCGTCCGACACCTCGTACGAGCTCGCGAGACGCTCTTCGATCCCGTTGTCCTGGGTGCGGGTGACCAGACCCTCGTAGATGTTGTCGACGAGGACCTGCTCGAGCGCGGCGCCGCTGGTGTGGCGGATGTCGAGGTTCGTCGGCTCCAGGACGAGACCGACGGTGAGGGTCGCGTCGGGGTCGGCTGCGGCGGGCGTGGTCGGGGTCGGCTGCGCGGTGGGGGAGCATGCGCTCAGTGCGAGGGCGCCCGCAGCGAGCAGGCCGAGCGCGGCGAGTCCGGCCGGACGCCGGGTGGGGGAAGCAGACAAGGGGTGTCCTCTCGAGGGGAAGAGAGCGCGCGGTCAGCGCGCGTCGCGGGTCAGGGCGCCGGACGCGATGTCGGCGAGCGAGGCGGGAGCGGTCTCCTGGACGTTGTGTCCGGCGTCGACCGTGATGACGGGGGAGTCGGGCAGGTGTGCGCGGAACGCGTCGACGTCGGAGTCCTGGAGGAATCCGTGCGCGCCGCGGACGAGGGTCACGGGGGCGGCGACCGCCTCGAGCTCGGCCCACGGATCGGCGACGGCCGTGTGACCGGCCTTCAGGGAGTCGAATGCGGAGCCGATGATGCGCGCGAAGTGGTGCTTCCATTCGACTCGCCCGTCCACTCGCATCCGGGTGTTGAAGAACACACCGCGCTCGGTGTCCTCCAGGCTGCCGCCGAATCCGAAGGACCGGGCGCGCGCCACGGCGTCGGCTCGCGAGGCGAAGTCGGCGACGGCGTAGAACTCTCGCAGGATCGCCGGAGCCGCGTCGGTGTCGAGTCCGGGCACGATGTCGACCAGCACCAGCTCGCGCACGAGCTCGGTATGGCTGGAGGCGATGACGGAGGCCGTCAGCCCACCCAGCGAATGGCCAACGAGAACCTGTGGGCGGGACGTCCAGGCTCCCATCGCACGGACGATGTCGTCGGCGAGGAGCGCCGGGGAGTAGTCGTGGTCGTCGCGCCATGACGAGTCGCCGTGCCCGGCGAGGTCGATCGCGAGAGCCGGCCGACCGAGCAGGAGCGCCACCGCGTCCCAGGTGTGCGCGTTCAGCCCTGCGCCATGCAGCAGCGTCACCTCGGGAGCACCGTCTCCGAAACGCAGCGCGCTCAGGGTGCGGCCATCCGGCAGGGTGAGCGAGATACGCTCGACGGACGGCACGTCGGTGCCGAGGGTCTGTGCCTGGCCGGGCAGGTAGCGAAACTCGCTGGCGTCTTCAACCACGGCCATATTCTGCTCTCGGAACAGGCGGACCGGGAAATGCGGGAGCACCATGCTCGCTTCATTTCCGTAACATCTATCCATATGCTGAGTATCAAGCTCCTTCGCTTGGCTTATTGCATTTCGCCCGGAATTCTGTGGGGGCGGCGCCGCCCGCCTAGGCTGGACGCATGCCTCTGTTTCGAGATCGCGAGCGCGCATGACCGTGCTGCACGTCGGCGGCGTGGCGAACGTGCGGGATGTCGGCGGCATGCCGGCGGGTTCGTCGCGCGTGCGCACCGGTGTGCTGTTCCGCTCCGGGCATCTCGCGCAGCTCACCGCCGAGGGCGGTGCGGTGCTCTCCGCCCGCGTGCGACACGTGATCGATCTGCGCGACGATGCCGAGGTCGATCGGGAGCCCTCCGCGCTGGGCGGCGTTCCGACCACGCGCATCCCGCTGTTCCTGGGATCGGTGGGATCGTTCTTCGCCCAGAACCTCGACCTCGCCGCGATGTACCGGCATCTCATCGACGAGTCGGCGCCTCGCCTGGTCGACGCCATCCGGATCATCGCCGCCGGTCAGCCCACACTCGTGCACTGCACGGTCGGCAAGGACCGCACGGGCGTCACCGTCGCCCTCGCACTCAGCGCCGTGGGTGCCGACCGTGAGGCCGTGATCGCCGACTACGCGCTGACCGCCTCTCAGCTGTCGCCCGAGCGCAACCGGGCGATCGTTCAGTACCTCCGCGCGCACATGCCCGACGCGACCAACGCCGTAGAACTGGCGACCGCATCACCGGCTCCTGTGATGGCTGCGCTGCTCGCGGAGGTGGAGGAGCGCCACGGATCGGTCGCCGGATACCTGCGCGCGGCCGGGATGACCGCAGGCGAGCTCGACGCGCTGGCGACCGCCCTGGTCGACTGACCACGCCGTCTGGGTGCCGGTGAGGTTAGGCAACCCTACATCGGTGGTAGGGTGGACTCATCATGAGCACCACTCAGACGTTCGCCGGCAGCCGCGCCGCACGCCGCGCCTCCCGTCGCCCGCAGGTGCAGCACCTCATCACGGCCGACGAGCACTCGCTGGCAGATCTCGAGCTCGCGCTCGCGACCCTGCCGATGTGCGCGGTCGGCCGCGTCTTCATCGAGGTGCCCGACTCCGCCCACGTGGGCGTGGTCACGGCACCGCCGCGCATGACCGTCACCTGGTTGCCGCGCGCACGCCGGCACGCCGCCCCCCGAGCGACCGGTGAGGCGCTCACCCGCGCGGCGACGGCCTGGGCCGACGAGATGCTCTGCGACGAGTCCGGATCGGGCCTGCGCACCGAGGTCATCCTGCTCGGAGGCTGGCTGAGCACCGTTGACATCGTCGACCACCTCACCGACACGCTCGCGGTTCCCGCATCGGCCATCCACGCCCCGTCGCGCTACGGACTGTCGCTCGACTGAGCGCTCGGCGCGATCCGAGCTGCGGGGCGGGAACGGCGCACGTAGCCGCCGTCCTCCAGACCCGCATCGATCTCGAACCTGTTGCGCAGCGGATCACGCCCGGCGAGGAGATACAGGACGGGCATGAGGAAGCCATAACGCTGCCATTGCCTGCGGTGCACCGCCTCATGGCGGAGGATCGCATCCGACGGGTCGCGGTCTCCGGTGAGGAAGCAGCCGCCCACGCATACGCCCCCGCGGGCGAATGACCATCCGGGCATCCCGCGGAAGACCCACAGACCTTCCCGGCGCTGCACCTTCCCCGTGCTCCACAGCGAGCCCCACACCCAGCCGACCGCCGTGCCCCACGCGTAGCCGATCCGGCTGAGGGGCGAATCCAGCAGCACCGCGGGGATGAGGCGGTCGAACCTGCGTCCGCGTTCCAGCGCGCGCTCGGCGCCCTCGCGCCAGTCCTCGTTCACGCCACAGCACCGATCAGGCGCAGGATGGCGCCGAGATCGAGCACGGCATCGGCGGGACTTCGCGGCGCGAAGCCGGCGATGGTCGCACCGGCGAGCGGCACCTCGTCGCGCAGACGCCGCAGCGCGGCGGCGAGCCCGTTCGCAGTGACGCCGAACGGAGCGGCCTCGGAGACCCCTTCGAACTCGGCGGGGTCGAGGACGTCGACGTCGATGTGCACCCAGACGCGCGTCGCGCCGGTCGCGCGCACGGCAGCGGCGACGGCATCCGTGTCATCGAGGTCGGTGGGGGAGAGCTGGGTGAGCCCGTCCAGAACATCGCGCTCGGTGTCGTCGATGCTGCGCGCGCCGAGCAGCACGATCCGCTCGGCCGGGATGCCGGGATCGAGCGCGAGCTGCGGCTCGCCATCTCCCATCACCGCGCGCAGCGCCATCCCCGCGAAGGCGCCGGAGGGGGAGGTGGACGGCTCGTTCAGATCGGGATGCGCGTCGCACCACAGCACGGCCAGATCGGACGTGTCGACGGCGGCGAGGGCGAAGACGCTCACGCTGCAGTCGCCGCCGATGACGACGGGCGCGTCGGCGGCGCCGGAGAGCTGTTCGGCCACCAGCTCACGGGTGCGCAGCAGGGCGCTGAGCCGTCGGATGCCGGTGCCGAGCGAGTCGCCGGCTTCGAGCGGCACGTCGAGGATCGTCGTGTCGCGGCGGGGCAGGTCGCCGGCGATCGCCGCCGCTCCGTCGGTGAGCAGCATGGCGCGCGCTGACGGCGAGCCCTGCCACTGCGGGACGATGAGGAATCGGGTCATGGTCCCTCCAGGAGGAGAAGGAGGGGTGGATGCCGGTGTGCGGCACCCACCCCGAGGATCATTCTGCTTCGATGGCGGCACGCGAGGTGCCGCCGGACTTGAGCTCGGCGAGCCGGGCCTCGACCTCGGTCAGCTCACCGAGGTCCTCCAGGCTCTCGAACTGCGCGTCGAGCGACGAGGCCGCGATCTCCGCCTTGCCCTGGGCGAGCGCCTCCTGGCGACGGATCTTGTCCTCGAACCGGCCGAGCTCGCTGGTCGGGTCGAGCACGTTGATCGAGCCGATCGCGTCCTGCACCTTGGTCTGCGCTTCGGCGACCTTGGCGCGCGCGAGAAGCTCGCTGCGCTTCGTCTTGAGCTGACCGAGCTTCTCCTTCATGCCGTTCAGGCCGCCCTTGAGCTTCTCGACGATCTCGGTCTGAGCGGCGATCTGCGGCTCCGCCGCCTGTGCTTCGCGCTCCTCGCCGATCTGGCGCTGCAGGGCGATCTTGGCGAGGCTGTCGAACTTGTCGGCGTCGGTGGTGTTGCCGGCGGCGCGCAGCTCGTCGGCCTTGCGGCTTGCGGCGAGGGCCTTGTTGCCCCACTCGCGCGCCGCGCGGACGTCCTCCTCGTGGTCGCGCTCGAGCAGTCGCAGGTTGCCGATCGTCTCCGCGATCGCCGACTCGGCGTCAGCGATGTTGTTCGTGTAGTCGCGGACGAGCTGGTCGATCATCTTCTGCGGGTCCTCGGCCTGGTCGAGGAGGGAGTTGATGTTCGCGCGGACGAGCGTGGAGATGCGTCCGAAGATGGATTCCTTGGCCATGTTCATTCCTTTGCTGTTCTCAGGTTGTGGTGGTCGATGGTC
Source organism: Microbacterium sp. OR21 (assembly GCF_047306785.1). Classification (NCBI taxonomy): domain Bacteria; kingdom Bacillati; phylum Actinomycetota; class Actinomycetes; order Micrococcales; family Microbacteriaceae; genus Microbacterium; species Microbacterium sp. OR21. The sequence continues at coordinate 79,431 of NZ_JAZEXJ010000003.1, forward strand.
GAATCAGGATCGTGAGGATTCCCGGATCGGGCATCCGGTCAGAAGGCGCCGCCTCCTCCGCTGCTGCCGGAGCTGCCGCCGAAGCCGCCGACGGAGAAGCCGCCTCCGCCTCCGCCCCCGCCGAAGAAGCCGCCGCCCCCGCTGAAGCCGCCGCCTCCGCCGCCGGATCCCCAGCCGCCGCCCCAGCCGCCGTGGTGATGACCTCCGGTGACCTGGCCGATGAGGATGCCTCCGAGAAGAGCGCCGAGCGTGTCGTTCCTGCCGCCGCCCGGTCCGCCGAACCCGGAGTAGTCGCTCTGCGCGAGCCGGATCGCCTCGGATGCCAGCGCGTCGGATCGCTGGGCGAAGGCGAGGGCCTGAACGGGGTCGACCTGGCCGAGGGAGCGGGCCTGGTCGAGGTTCGCCTGTGCTTCGGAGAGTCTCGTCCGAGCGGTCGACGATATCGATCCGCGCCGGTTGAGGATGAAGCTCTCCGCGGTGGAGATCTGCACCTCTGCGCGTCGGATCGCGTTGCCGAGCATGCTCGCGGCGTGCGCGATCCTGGCCTGCTCGTCTCGGCCGCGCTCGATCACCGCGTCGATCGTCGTGTTGGCGGCCTCCAGGGCACGCAGCGCGTCGATCGGCTCGCGTCCCGAGGCGCCGAGCCGGCCCTGCGCCTGCCGGATGCCCTCGATCGTGGCCGCCACAGCCTGGGCCACCTCGCCGCGGGGGTCGGGCAGGCCGCGCGCGGTCTGCGCATCAGCGGTCAGCTCCGACAGCAGGGCGGTCGCGCGCTCGTCGGCGTCCGCGAGATCATGCTGCAGCTTCTCGACAGCGTCCTCGAGCTGGGTGGCCTGCTGCACCGCGCCCTCCGCCGCGCGGACGGCGACCGCCGCATCGCCCGTCTGACCCGCGGCGATGAACGCGTCCGCCTCGCGGATCCGCTCGTCGGCGAAGGTCATGCGCGAGCGCGCCTCGGTCGTGTTCTCTGCGACAGGCGAGATCGCGGCCGGCGAATACACGGTGGCGAGGGTGGAGAGGATCTCATCGGCGCGATCGATCTCGGCGCCGGCTGCGGCGCGCAGGCGGCGCACGTTCTCGAGCGCGGCCGGGGCGTTCTGCTCGAGCTCGCGCAGCTCGTCGAACTCCGCCTTGCGTGCCTCGAGCACCTGGGTCGAATCCGAGCAGAGCTGCAGGATGCGCTGGTTCCACTCGATCCGCTGATCATCGGTGTCGGGCACCTCGTCATCGAGCTTCTGCTGCAGCGAGAACGCCGCGTCGAGGTTGCTGCGAGAGGTCTGCAGCGCCTCGACGAACGGCCCGATGACGTCATCGCCGAACTGCGCCCGCGCGTACTGCATCTCCTGCTCGCTCGTGCGCACGAGGTCGTCCGTCCGCACCAGCGCGATGTCGGCCTGCTGCTCGAGCTCGGCCAGCTGCGCCTGTCGTCTCGCCGCCTCCGCCGCGCGCCTGCGGGCGCGACGCATCAGCAGCACGACGGCGATGACGATCACCGCGATCACGACGACGACTCCGACGATCACAGCGGTACGTGTGCCCGCTTCCGCCGCCCGCTGCGGCGCGAGCACGTAGACGTCGTAGGCCTTGTCCGCGCCGGCGACGACGGCCTGACTGAAGTCGCTGTTCGACAGGTCGGGGCGCATGGCCGAGAGGATCTCATCGCGCTGCTCGACGCTCATCTGCCCCGCGTCGGGCCGGTACATCGTGTAGTTGCGTCCCTCGGTGGAGACGGAGATCAGGTACTGCGAGTCGCTGAAGGCGTTGCCCTGCGCCGTGCGCGTCGTCCACTCCGCCGGGTCCTCCGGCGACGTGTACTCGGGCACGAGCACGAAGAAGAGGTCGATGCCCGCCTCGTCGCGCAGCCTGTCGAGCGTCTCCTCGGCGGCGGCACGATCGGCGCTGGAGACGACCCCGCTGCGATCGGTGATCTGCCCGTCGAGCTCACCGGGGTCCGTGGCGGATGCCGCCGACGCCGTCGCGAGGCCCGCGGCCGCGGCCAGCAGCAGTGCGGCCGCAGTCAGCCACCGAGTCCTCATAGTGATCCTTCCGACCGGCAGCCGCGCCCCCATGGGATGAGTCTATGCACTGGGTCTGACCGGCGACAGCATCCGCGGCGGGTTCGCCGTTCGCCCTCAGCGCAGACGCATACGCTGGAGGGCATGGACGACATGTACGGCTCGGATGTGCTCGCAGACGGCTGGCGTCAGCGCGGTGTCGCGCAGACGACCGAGGTCGCCGCCGTCAAGGACCTCGTCGTCGAGGTCGCGCAGGACGGCTACTGCGGCGCGGTCACGCGCGTCGAGGCGGGCACGGTCGAGCTCGAGGACTGGAAGGGTCGTCGTCGCACGTTCCCGCTGGGCGGCGGCTTCCTGATCGACGGCAGGCCGGTGCGGCTCGTCGTGGCGGCGGCGAAGGCCTCGGGGCCGCGCCGCACGGCATCCGGCTCGTTCGCCGTCGCCGACGAGCGGGCGCGCACCGCGCTGCCGAGCCGCATCCTCGTGGAGGGGCGCCATGATGCCGAGCTGGTCGAGAAGGTGTGGGGCGCCGACCTCCGGGTCGAGGGCGTGGTCGTCGAGTACCTGAGGGGGCTCGACCTGCTCGACGAGCTGCTCGCCGAGTCGCCGCCGTCGCACACCCGCCGCTACGGTGTGCTCGTCGACCACCTGGTGCCCGGCTCGAAGGAGACGCGCATCGTGGATCAGATCATGCGCGGCCCGCACGGCCGCCATCTCAAGATCGTGGGGCACCCCTACATCGATGTGTGGCAGTGCGTGACGCCTGCGGCGATGGGCGTTCGAGCATGGCCGGAGATCCCGCGCGGCACCGACTGGAAGATCGGTATCTGCCGGGCGTTCGGATGGCCGGCGGACGACCAGACCGATATCGCGCACGCCTGGAAGCGGATCCTGTCGCGGGTCACGACCTACCGCGACCTGGAGCCCGCGCTGCTGGGCCGGGTCGAGGAGCTGATCGACTTCGTCACGGAGCCCGCGCGGTGACCGGCCGTTCGCGGGGCATCCCGTCCACATGGGGCGCTGAGCCTGTGGAAGCGCCCCAGTATCCTGGAGGGATGCCTGAACCACGCACCTTCCGCGATGAGCCGGTCTCGTTCGTGCGCCGCAGCGGCCGCATGTCGGAGGCGCAGGAACGGGCATTCGAGCAGCATGCGACGTTCTATCTGCTCGACGTCCCGCGTGACGTGGCGTTCACCTCCGTGCATCCCGACGCACGGCTCGACGTCGCGGCCGAGTACGGGCGCGAGGCGCCGCTGATCGTCGAGATCGGCTCCGGCCAGGGACACGCCATCATCGCCGCAGCATCCGCGGCGCCCGACACCGACTTCCTCGCCGTCGAGGTGTTCCGCGCCGGGCTCGCGCGCACGATGCTCGACGCCGCGACCGCCGACGTTCGCAACCTGCGCCTGGTCGAGGCGAACGCGCCCGAGGTGCTCTCGACGTACCTGCCGGAGGGCTCGGCATCCGAGGTGTGGATCTTCTTCTCCGACCCGTGGCACAAGAAGCGCCACACGAAGCGTCGCCTGATCCGCCCGGGGTTCCCGGCGACGGCAGCCAAGGCGCTGGCGGACGGCGGCCTGCTGCGGCTGGCCACGGACTGGGACGACTATGCGCTGCAGATGCGCGAGGTGCTCGATGAGGCGCCCGAGTTCGAGCGCGCCTTCGACGGCGACTGGGCGGAGCGCTTCGACGGCCGCGTCATGACGGCCTTCGAGCGCAAGGGCATCGCCAAGGGACGCGAGATCCGCGACCTCACGTACCGCCGGGTGTCGCGGGTGTGACGAAGACCTCCTGGCACAGCATCCCGCCTGCCGCGCTGGTCTGCGCGGCCGCCCCCGCGTTCTTCGTGCTCGGGTGGTCGTGGGTGGGCTGGCTTCTGCTGGCGGCGGGAGTCGGCGGTGCCGCGCTGGTCGAGCGCAGGTCTCCGCGCTCGATCGCCGTGTCCGTCGGACACCGCCCCGGCTGGGTGATCGGCGAGCGACGCGTCCCGTCGCTGACCCGCGACCTGGCGCTGATCGGTGTCGGGATGCTCATCGTGCACGCGATCTCGCTCGAGGCGCAGCTGGACGATCTGTCGATGCTGCGCTTCACCCTCGCGCTCGGGGGAGCGGTGCTCGTGCCGTACCTGCTCTCGCGCTTCATGTTCCGCGATCGCGCGATCGCCTTCCCGTGGCGCACCGGTACGCGGTGGGCGCGCTGGCAGTGGATCTGGCTGGTCGCCGTGCTCGTGCTGGGCTGGCTGATCCTGCCGTTCTACTTCATCACCAGCGGCGTCTACCAGAACTGGCCGGTCGTGGACTCGCCCGGCCTGATCGCGCGCCTGTTCGTCGGGGTCGGCGCCGTCGGCATCTGGGACGAGCTGTTCTTCATCTGCACGGTCTTCGCGCTGCTGCGTCGGCACATGCCGGCGGCGACCGCGAACGTGCTGCAGGCGATCGTGTTCGTGTCTTTCCTGTGGGAGCTCGGCTACCGTGCCTGGGGCCCGGTGCTCACGATCCCGTTCGCGCTGCTGCAGGGCTGGATCTTCCTGCGCACGCACTCGCTCGCCTATGTGGTCACTGTGCACCTGCTCTTCGACGCCGTCGTGTTCGCCGTGCTCGTGCACGCGCACAACCCCGGACTGCTGCCGTTCTTCCTCGTCTGAGAGGGAGTCGCGTGCACAGGCAGGGCCCGTGCAACTGGTAGGCTCGACCGGTACGCCTCCGTAGCTCAGCGGATAGAGCGCCGGTTTCCGGTACCGTAGGTCGCAGGTTCGATTCCTGTCGGGGGCACGCACTCAGAAGAAGACCGCCCACCGGGCGGTCTTCTCTCGTTTCCGGCAGCGCGATCATCGAGAGGAGCGCCGGGATGACCAGGCGATACAAGGTCGGCGAGCACGTCAGCTGGAACTCGGAGGCCGGGCGGGTGCGCGGCCGGATCACCAAGGTGCACACCGCTGATTTCGAGTTCATGGGCCGCACGCGGCGTGCAGACGAGGACGAGCCGCAGTACGAGATCAAGAGCGACAAGACCGATCACCTGGCCGCGCACAAGGGGAGCGCGCTGACGCTGCTCGACGACTGAGCATGATCCTCACCGTCGGACACTCCACGCACCCCATCGACGAGTTCCTCACGCTGCTGTCGGACGCCGGGGTGGGTGCCGTCGTCGACGTGCGCCGCCTGCCCGGTTCGAACCGCTACCCATGGTTCAACGAGGATGCCCTGGAGGCATCGCTGCGCGAGCACGACATCGACTACCGGCGGATCGAGCAGCTCGCCGGCCGCAGGAACGTGCAGCGCGACGTCCCCGACGAGATCAATGCGCTGTGGCGCAACCGCAGCTTCCACAACTACGCCGACTACGCGCTGAGCGAGGAGTTCGATGCGGGGATCGCGCAGCTGCTGACGACGGCGGACGGCATCTCCGGGTCGGCGGCCGTGATGTGCTCGGAGGCGGTGTGGTGGCGCTGTCACCGCAGGATCATCGCCGATCATCTCCTCGCCCGCGGCGTCGCAGTCGGGCACCTCATGCCGGAGGGCAGGGTGACCGAGGCGACGCTCACACCCGGCGCGGTGGTGCGCGACGGTGAGGTGGAGTACCCGCCCGCCGACTGACGCCGAGTGACGCGGCTACTTCGCCGGCTGGGGCTTCGCGCCGTCGGCCGCCGTCACGGGGGCGGTGCTGAAACGCTCGAGAGCCGCGGCCACCTTCTCGGCGAGATAGGCGTGACCGGCGTCGGAGGGATGCTTGCGTCCGACGCCCACGTCGATCAGCCGCAGGTAGTTCTCGTCGGTGATCCACCGCTCCCGCACGGGAGAGATGTACCACCATCCCCGTGCGGCGGCGAGGTCCGCGAGATCGCGGTCGATGCGTGCGGTGCTCGCACCCACCGGCAGCTCGTGCGGTGCCGGACCGAGGATGACGATCGGGACATCGGGGTACTTCGCGGACATGGCATCCCACACGGCGTTCACGGCGGCGGGGTAGGCCGCCGCATCCGACCGGCGATCGTTGATCGACCCCTGCAGGATGATCAGGTCCGGGTCGATCCACTGCTCCAGCCCTGCGACGCGGGTGAGGAAGTCCGGGCCGTCCAGACCCGGCTTCTGATAGCCGCTGCCGCGCACGCCGCGCACGACGGTGTCGCCGGGGATGAGCCTGGCCAGCCGGTAGGCGTAGCCGTCGGTCGGCACCGTCGCCGCCGACCCGTATGTCCACGAGTCGCCGAACACCAGCACCTCCGGATCGTCGGGAAGCGTCAGGGCGGCGGGGGAGAGGCCGCTCTCGGCGGCGGCGACGGGAGGGGTCTCGGCGGGCGGCATCCACGGACGGAGGATGCCCAGGGTGACGGCGAGCGCGACCGCGAGAGCGCCTCCGAGCGCGAGGGCCGTGCGGCGCCGTCGGGTCGGCGGGAGCAGGGTCATGAGAAGAGCGTATGCGACCGGGGGCGGCCCCCGGAGGTCGGCAGGTCACGGTGCGACAACGGCTTCGACATCATCCTCGGACGCAGATCGCCCCTCCCCGCGCGGTGCGGCGGGAAGGGACGATCGGACGGCGGATGCTACTTCGAGGTGCCCTGCGACACCGATCCCTGCAGCTGACGCTGGAAGAGGATGTAGACGATCAGCACGGGGATGATGGTGATCATCACCGCCGCGAACATCTCACCGAAGTCCAGCGCGTAGCCCGCCGAGGAGGCGTAGGAGGCCATGCCCTGCGAGAGCACGTAGTTCTCCTGGCTCGTGTTCAGCGAGATCGGCAGGAGGAACTGGTTCCACAGGCCCAGGAAGTTCATGATCGCGACCGCGGCCATGCCGGGCTTGGCCATCGGCAGCATCACCTGGAAGAAGGTGCGCCATTCGCTGGCGCCGTCGACGTACGCGGCCTCCTGGATCTCGTACGGCAGGGACTTGAAGAACGAGAACAGGAAGAACACGGTGAACGGCAGGGCGAACGCCACGTAGGTCAGGATCAGCCCGGGCAGTGTGTTCAGCAGGCCCATCCCCTGCAGGATGAAGAACAGGGGCACGATCGCGAGGAACACCGGGAAGGTGAGTCCCGCGAGCATGAGGTAGTAGATGACCCGGCTGCCCGGCACCGAGAACCTGGCCAGCACGTACGCGCACATCGCGCCGAGCACCATCACCAGCACAAGCGCGACGCCCACCACGATGACGGTGTTCAGGAACATCCGTCCGAAGCTGTTGCCCACCCATGCGCTGATGTAGTTGTCGAAGTTCCACTGCGCGGGCAGCCCGAACGGCGACGTGAAGATCTCGGTGGTCGTCTTGAACGAGCCGATCAGCGTCCACACCATCGGCAGGATGACGATGAGCGACCAGATCGCCAGGACGCCGTGCGAGATCCCGCCGACGACCTTGTCGCCGGTCGTCGCCTTCGTGGTGCGGGTCACGGGGCCGGGGCGGGAGCCGCGCCGACGCTCGGACTTGGGGTCGATGGTGACCGCGGCGCGCGTCTCGGTGCTCATGCGCGTCCTCCTTCATCCTTGCCGCCGATCAGGCGGAAGACGCCGATCACGAGGGCGGCGAACAGCAGTGTGATCACGGCGAGCACCACGCCCATGGCGGTGGCGAGACCAAACTGGCCCTTCTCGAACGCGGTGCGGAACAGGTACTGGCTCATGACCAGGGTGCTGTTCGACGGCCCGCCGGTCGAGTTGAGGCCGGCCATGTACACGAACGCGTCCAGAGCCATGATGCCCAGGTAGATGTACGCGGTCTGCACGTTGTCGCGGATCTGCGGCAGCAGGATCGAGGTCACGGTGCGGAACCGGCCTGCTCCGTCGATGCGGGCGGCCTCGAGGGTCTCGGCGGGGATGCCCTTGATCGCGGCGACGAACAGGATCATGTAGAAGCCGACCATGCTCCAGACGATCACGAAGATCGTCGCACCCATGGCGGTGCTCTGCTCGCCGAGCCAGGCGAACTGGTTGGTGTCGATCCCGAAGACGCCCAGCACGCCGTTGAGCAGACCGCTCGGCGTGTAGATCATGCTCCACAGGATCGCGATGACGATCGCCGGGATCACGTACGGGAAGAACGACACCACCCGGTAGAAGCTCGAGCCGCGCAGGCCGCGGACCTGACCGTGGCTCGCGCCGCCCACGGTGATCATGCTGGCGAACACCAGCGCGATGACGATCGTGATCAGCGGGACGACGATGGCCAGCAGGATGTTGTTGCCCATCGCCTGCATGAACGTCGAGTCGTTGAAGAGCCTTACGAAGTTGTCCAGCCCGATGAACTGCATGTTGGGCGAGAAGCCCGTCCAGTTCGTCATCGAGTAGTACAGCGCCTGGATGAACGGCGAGATCACGAAGGCGAGGAACAGCGCCAGCGGCAGTCCGAGGAAGACGAGCAGGAACGACACGTAGTCGAACGTCAGCTTGCGCGGGATGCCCGCACGGGGCGCCTTGCGGCGCCCCGTGCTCGCTGCGGTGACCGTGGCCGTCTCCAGCCCCGGTCCGCCGCTGGCGGTCGAATAGCTCACTTGATCTCGATCTTCGTGACCGACGAGTCCTCGCGGACCTTGTCCACGATGGCCTGGAGCTGCTTGGTGAGCTCGGCGACCGTCATGCCGCCGCCCAGGAAGGAGTTCCAGATCGGGAGCTGGTCGGAGTTCATGCCGTAGAGGTTCGTCGACTTGATGGTGAACACGTTGTCACCTGCGGCCTCGAGCATCTTCGACTGCGACACCAGCGCCGTCGACCCGAACCCGTCCTCGGGGACGGTGCCCTTGACGATGGTCGGCGCGAGCTTCTCCTTCGCGAACGCGGTCGCCGACTCCTTCGACAGCATGGTGCGCAGCAGCTCCTTGCCGCCCTCGGGGTTCTTCGCCTTCGACGGGACGATGAACGGCTCGCCCGCCTCCGCTCGCATGAACCCGGCCGGGGTGGTCTGGTTCTCGTCCAGCGGAAGCTCCGGGATGCCCATCATCTTGAAGTCGGGCGCCGTCTGCTTCTTCATCTCGTTCTCGATCCACGAGCCCGAGGGGTACAGCAGCGCCTCCTGGTCGAGGCTCCACTGCGACTGCGCCTGCGTGAACTGCGTGCCGGCGCCGCCGGGCTTGACGTAGCCGGCCTTGATGAGCTCGTAGAAGATCTCCAGGATGCTCTGCAGGGTCGGGTGCGACCACGCCTTCGGGTCGAGGTTCTCGAGCGGGAGGCGCACGTCGTCGCCGGACTGGATGACCGCGGAGTCGATGACGAACGTCTGGTAGTAGGTCGCCGCCTCCTTGCCCCACAGGAACAGGAACTTGCCCTGCTCCTTCGCCTTGGCGCCGAGGTCCGTGAGGTCCTGCCACGACTTGGGCAGATCCCAGCCGTTCGCCTCGAACAGGCTCGACGAGTACCAGAGGCCGTACACGGTCATGACGTAGTTCAGCGCCTTGAACTTGCCATCGAACGTGCCGGGGTCCTTCACGCCACCGAACAGGGTGTCGCTGATCTTCTCGCCCTCGAGGTTGTCGGCCTCGAGCACGTCGTCGAGCTCCTCGAGCTGGTCGAGGATGGTGTTCCATCCGATCGAGTTCGCGCCCGAGTTGTCGATGAGGTCCGGCGGGTTGCCGCCGACGAACCGCGGCTGCAGCTCCTGGGCGATCTTGGTCGACGACGACACCTTGACGGTCACGCCGTCGAGCGCCTTGTTGCCCTCCATGATCTTCGCGGAGTTCTCGACGTAGTCGATGCCGTAACCGCCGTTGAAGATGACCGCGTCGACCTTCGAGTTCGCGGCGACGCCGAACGGGTTGTCAGCGGTGACGTCCCCGGCGGGCTTGTTGTCGCCCGTGTTGCCGCCGCCGGGCGCGGCGCACGAGGCGAGCGTCGCGCCGAACGGCAGCAGCAGCGCTGCCGCGGCTGCGCCGCGGAGCAGGTTGCGACGGCTGATGGATGCTTCGTTGAGGTCCATCTCATTACCTTCCGTTGTGATTGATCGGTGTTCAGGGTCGGTTCCTCCGCCGAGCTCGGGAACCCAGGGTTGAGCTCGGCGGTCAAGCTCCCCGCCGGATGCGGCCCGCGTAGCGGTCCTCAAGGACGGAGTTGTGCTCATCGCCGCCGGGGATGTTGGCGGAGATGTACATCGGTGGAGTTTCGCCGCGCTCGGCGATCGTGCGCGCGACGCCGAGCGTCAGCAGCTGCGCGATGAAGGCGGCGGTGATCGACGAGATCGCGCCGGCGCCGATCCCGTCGGCGACCTCGAGGGTCGAGTCGCCGTAGGGGGCGAGATTGTCGATCACGACATCGGCGATCTCGCTGAGGCGCTTGCCGCTCGGGTGCTTCGGCTCGACGCGGGCGGTGTGCGCGAGGCTGGTCACGGCGATCACGGGGTGACCGTGCTCCTGTGCCCAGAGCGCGGTGCCGACGATCGACCCGTTCACCCCGGAGTTGGATGCGATGAGGAAGACGTCGTGCTCGTGCACCGGCACCGTGGCCATCAGCTCGTCGACCACCCACGGCTCCCGCTCGAGCGAACCGGTGAGCACGCCGGCCTCGCGGTCGCCGTGCATGACGATGTCGCGAAGGGCGAAGCGGTTCGTCGGGATCAGCCCGCCGGCACGACCCGCGATCTCCATCGCGAATGCCTCGGAGTGGCCGGTGCCGAAGGCGTGCAGCACGCCGCCTCTGTCGAGAGCGCCGACCATGAGGTCGATCGCGGCGTCGAGCCCGCCGGCTTCGGCATCCGCAGCCAGACGCTCCAGGCGCATGGTGGCTTCGCGCAGCAGCGCGGACGGCGTGGCGGTCATCGGTCCTCCTGGGGTGCGGGGGCGGGCTTGGCCGAGCGCGGTGCGCGGCGGTGCGGCGCGACGGCCATCGCGCTCGCGGCGAGACGGGTGGATGCCACGCCGAAGGTCTGCTGCGCGGCGAGCACGTAGAGCAGGTCGAGCACGAGCAGCTGCGAGTGCTTGACGGAGAGGTCGTCGGGGCGCAGATACGTGGTCGGCTCGGCAGTGGCGAGCGAGACGTCGGCGAGGCCGGCGAGTGGGGAGTCGATGTCGTGGGTGATCGCGACGGTGAACGCGCCGGTCGAGTGCGCCTGGGAGAGCATCTGCACCGTCTCCTCGGTGCGCCCGGTGCTGGAGATGCCGACCGCCACCGACGACTGGTCCTGCAGCACCGCACTGGTCAGGCCGTCGTGCACGTCCGACCAGCTGTGGGCGTTGACGCCGATGCGATACAGCCGGCCCTGGAACTCCCGCGCCATGACGCCGCTTCCGCCGACGCCGTAGATGTCGACGTGACGTGCGGCGGTGATCGCGTCGGCGACGCGCAGCACCGAGTCCAGATCCAGACGGGTCGCGGTGCTCTGCAGGCTCTCCACGTGCAGGTTCAGCAGGGTGTGCAGGACCTTGCCCGGCTCATCGGACGCGCTCAGCTCGCGCCCCATGTCGGCCTGCCAGCTCTCGTCGGCGTCACCGCGTCCGATCTCCGACGCCACGCCGACGCGGAACTGCGTGTAGCCGTCGAAGCCCAGCGCGCGGCAGAAGCGGGTGACGGTGGCGGCCGACGTTCCGGCCCGGTCAGCGAGCTCTGTGATGGTCAGCTCGACGGGGGCTGCGGGGTGCTCGGTCACGACGTCCGCGATCCTGCTCATCGCCGCGGGCATGGCGCGGCGGCGGTCTGCGATGCGGCGCGCGATCGTCAGTCCGTTGCCGATGTCCCGGGTCCGTGGCACCATTGCCTCCAACTTCTCCAGCGGTTCGGGCGAGTGCTCTCGTCCGGCGATCCCTGCTGGAATGAAAACTATTCTCACGCGACGAAAACGTCAAACAGGACAACATCACAAATGAGTCACGAACCGCTCCTCGTCGGCGTCGACGCCGGAGGGACCTCCACCCGAGCAGTGCTCACGGACCTCACCGGACGCTGCCTGGGCTACGGCATCGGCGGCCGCGGCAACCCCATCTCAGCCGGCCCGGAGCGCGCGGCGGCCGGCGTGCTGGACGCCATCCGCGGCGCTCTCGAACCCACCGGACGCCGGCTCGACGATGTGTCGATGATCGTGGCGGCCATGGCGGGGATGCGGGCGTCCGGCGGCAGCGAGTGGCTGATGCAGCGGCTGGTCCCGGCGGGCTACCGCGGCGCGCTGCGCTTCGAGTCCGATCTGCTCGCCGCGTATTTCAGCGGCGCGGCGGCTCCGTTCGGGTACGCCCTCGTCTCGGGCACCGGAGCGTGCGTCATCCGGGTGCAGGACGGCCGCATCGACGCGGCCGGCGACGGCCTGGGCTGGCTGCTCGGCGACCGGGGGAGCGGGTTCTGGATCGGGCACGCGATCGCCCGCGCCGCCGTGCAGGATCTCGACGGCACGGCCCCGCCCACCGCGCTCACCGATCGCGTGCTCGCGCACTACGGGCTCGAGCGAACCGACGTGCGCACCGACGGGCGGCAGCTCGAGCTCGAGGAGCTGATCGGCCGGCTCTACGGGCATCCGCCGATCGAACTCGCGGTTCTCGCGCCCTACGCCTTCGACGTCGACGACACGGTCGCGCGGGGCATCCTCACCGCCGCCGGCGAGCACCTCGCCGACACGCTCTCCGCCGTCCTCGACGGCAGCGGGCCCGTCGTCGTCGGCGGCAGCGTGCTGGCGCGACCCGGCCCCGTCCGGGACGCGTTCATCGCGCGGCTCGGCGCATCCGGGGAACGCCTCGATCTGCGCCCGGTCAGCGACGGCGCCGTCGGCGCCGCCGTGCTCGCCGTGCGCGCCGCCGGCGGCGTCGCCGACGAAGCGGTCCTCGCCCGGCTGACCGACTCCGTCGCCTCGTTCCGGTAGAGGCCGCCGCGAGCCGTAGACTTGACCGTCTATGAACCCTGAAGCCCTCTCCGCCGCAGTCCTCGCCGTTCTCCGTCCGATCGCGGCTTCGCTGCGACCGGACGAGGAGCTCGGCGTCGACGCTGCGGACATCGTGCTGGAGCGCCCGCGCAACCGCGACCACGGCGACTGGTCGACCAACATCGCCATGCGTCTGGCCAAGCGGCTCGGCACGAACCCGCGCGAGCTCGCCCAGCGGATCGCCGACGACCTGGCGCGGACCGCGGGGATCGACGCCGTCGAGGTCGCCGGTCCCGGCTTCATCAACATCCGCCTCGAGGCCGGTGCCGCTGGCGCCCTGGCGAAGAGCATCGTCGAGCAGGGTGAGGCGTACGGCACCAACCAGTCCCAGGCGGGAGTCTCGGTGAACGTCGAGTTCGTCTCGGCGAACCCGGTGGGGCCGCTGCACATCGGGCACACCCGCTGGGCGGCGCTCGGCGACTCGATCGTGCGCCTGCTGCTGGCCAGCGGCGCCGACGCGGTGCGCGAGTACTACATCAACGACGCGGGTGCCCAGATGGAGCGCTTCGCCCAGTCGATCCTCGCTGCGGCCAAGGGCGAGCCGACGCCCGAAGGGGGGTACCCCGGCGAGTACATCGCCGTGCTCGCGCAGCGTGTGCTCGCCGCGCACCCCGGACTGCTCGACCTGCCCGGCGACGAACAGCTGGTCATCGCCCGCGACCAGGCCTACGAGTATCAGCTCGCCGAGATCAGGGCATCCCTCGATGCCTTCAACGTGCCCTTCGACGTGTGGTTCTCCGAGCGCACCCTGCACGCGGCCGGCCCGGACGGATCGAGCCTCGTCGACCAGGCCGTCGAACGGCTGCGCGCACAGGGCCACGTCTTCGACGAGGAGGGCGCCGTCTGGGTGCGCACCACCGACTTCGGCGACGACAAGGACCGCGTCATCCGCCGCTCGAACGGCGAGTACACGTACTTCGCCGCCGACGCCGCGTACTACCTCAACAAGAGCGACCGCGGCTTCCGCGACAAGATCTACCTGCTCGGCGCCGACCACCACGGCTACGTGCACCGCCTCAAGGCGGTCGCGGGCGCCGCGGGCGAGGACCCCGAGAAGAACATCCACGTGCTCATCGGCCAGCTCGTCTCCGTGCGCGGTGCCCGTCTGTCCAAGCGGGCAGGGAACATCATCGAGATGGACGACCTGCGCGCCTGGATCGGCACCGACGCGCTGCGCTACGCGCTGGAGCGCTCTCCGGCGGATTCGCCGCTCGACCTCGACCCCGAGCTGCTGCAGAAGCGCACCAACGACAACCCGGTCTTCTATGTGCAGTACGCGCACGCTCGCACGCACAACGTCTCGCGCAACGCCGCGGACTCGGGTGTCGACCGCTCCGAGTTCGCCCCCGAGCTGCTCACCCATGAGACCGAGAGCGCGCTGCTCGGCGCGCTGCAGGAGTTCCCGCGCCTGGTCGCGTTCGCAGCCGAGGTGCGCGAGCCGCACCGCATCGCGCGCTACCTCGAAGAGCTCGCCGGCCTCTACCACCGCTGGTACGACAACTGCCGTGTCATCCCCAAGGGCGACGACCCGATCGAGACGGTGCACCGCACGCGCTTGTGGCTGAACGACGCCACCGGGCAGGTGCTGCGCAACGGGCTCGACCTGCTCGGAGTCTCCGCCCCCGAGCGGATGTGATCGCATGACGAGGGCGCAGACCGCACGACGCAGGGCGCGCTGGCCCTGGGTCGTGCTCGTCGTGGCTCTCGTGCTCGCAGGCCTCGTCGTCGCCGGGGAGCTCGCCGCCCGCGCGATCGTCCCCAGCACGGTCCGCTCGCTCGTCATCTCCAATCTCGATCTGCCGGCCGACCAGCAGCTCGACGTGCAGACACCGGGCGTGCTGCTGCCGCAGCTGATCTCCGGCACGCTCGACGAGGTGCGCCTCGCATCCGACGACGTGACGATCGGCGGCATCACCGGCTCGGCCCGGGTGACGGCGACGGACGTGCCGATCACGGGGGGCGAGCTGGGTACGGCCGAGGGCACCGTCTCGATCGATCAGGACGAGTTCGGCTCCCTGCTCGAGAACTCCGAGCTGCCCATCACCCGCATCGCGCTCGCCGCGCCGAACGCCACCGTCGAGGGAGAGCTCGAGCTGTTCGGGCGCCAGATCCCCGTCGGACTCACCGTCACCCCCGCAGCCGAGGACGGAGACCTCCTGCTCGCCCCCGTGTCGCTGATGCTCAACGGCGCCCAGGTGGACCTCGGGGCGGTGGCGGGAATGATCGGCGGCGCAGCGGAGAGCATCACGCAGCCGCAGCGCGTGTGCATCGCCGATCGTCTCCCCGCGGGGATCACCCTCACCGGGCTGCGCATCGAGGGCACCCGCGCCGTCGCCGACATCTCGGCCGACGGACGGATCACGGTGGACCAGGCACTGCTCGAGAACGGCACCTGCCCCAGCCCCTGAGGGCCCGTTCCTCACTCGGGCGCGGCAGCCCTCTGCGCGGCGCGCAGCGCCGCGGTGGCCGCGCGCACGTCGTCCTCCGCCCGGCGCAGCGCGAACTCCGGCAGCGTCTCGGCCCCGAACCGTTCGGCGACTCGGTCGCTGCGCTCGCGGTGCGAGACCGTGATCAGCGCGCTGGAGATCAGGATCACCTGCGTCGAGAGGTTCAGCCACAGCAGCAGCGCCAGCAGCGAGGCGAAGGAGGCGAGCAGCGGGTTCGACTTCGCCCCGCCGACGAAGAGTCCCGACAGCTCCTGCAGCACCAGCAGTCCGACTGCGCCCACGAGCGCCCCGCCCCACAGCGCGCCGGCCGAGGCCCGCACGCCGGACAGCATCCGGAACACCGCCGCGATCAGCACCGCGTCGAGTGCGAACACGACGACCAGCGACAGCAGCCGCACCGACCAGAACACCAGGGCCGAGTCGCCCGCGACCCCCAGCAGTCCTGCTATCCAGCCGACGATCAGCTCTCCCGCGAAGGTGAGTCCGGCCGCGGCGACGAAGGTGCCGCCGATGATCAGCGCGAGCAGGACGCTGCGCAGGATCACCAGGTAGAACACCACGTCGGTGTGCTCGGTTCCGGCGACCGTGCGCACCGCGGTGCGCATCGAGCCGATCGCGCCGAGCGCCGATCCGATGAGGCCCACGAGCGAGATCACCCCGGCGACGGACAGCCCTTCGGGCGCGGTGATGTCGCCGAGGTCGACGATGCCGTTCTCTCCGTCCGTCGCGATCAGACCCGGCACCGCTGAGTCCACCGCCGAGACCACGGCGCTCCACGCTGCGGCATCCCGGGAGAGCCACAGCGCGGCCGCGGAGAACCCGAGCAGCACGGCGGCGAAGACGCTGAACAGCGCGCGATACGTGACCGCGTCTGCGAGCATCGGGCCGCGCCGTCCGCTGTACAGCAGGGCGGCGCGGACGATGCGCAGCCGCAGCAGACGTCGGATCAGGTTCGCGGATGTCCGCGCCAGCCACCCCTTCTGCTCCGGTCGCGTGGTCGAACCCGGTTCGGTACTCGTCGGCCTCTCCATCCTCCCCACACTATTGAGCGCATCGGAATGTGGACGGGGGTTGACGCGGCGGTGTCTTAGAATCAGGGGCGACCTCGCCGCCACGGCGAGACCCCGTGATCCGATTGGTTCTGCGTGCATTCCCCTGATTCCTCTCCCGCCCCCGGATGGCTGCTCGTCCCCGACGACGCCGACGACCTGGTCGAGGGGGTGTGGCCGCGCTCCGCTCGCCGTGACGCCGACGGCGAACTGCACATCGGCGGCGTGGGTGCGGGCGATCTGGCCCGCACGTACGGCACGCCGGTGCAGGTGATCGACGAGACAGAGGTGCGCCGCCGAGCGGCGACGCTGCGCGCCGCGTTCGAGAACGCCGCGGCGACCCACGGCACGACGGCGCGCATCTACTACGCGGGCAAGGCGCTGCTGAACACGACGATCGTGCGCTGGGTGCTGGACGAGGGGCTGAACGTCGACGTCTGCACCGGCGGCGAGCTCGAGGTGGCGCTGGCCGGGGGAGCGGATGCCGGACGGCTGGGCTTCCACGGCAACAACAAGTCCGCCGCCGAACTCGAACGCGCGGTGGGTGCCGGGGTCGGCACGATCATCATCGACAGCCTCATCGAGATCGAGCGCCTCGCTGCGATCGTCTCGCGCACCGACGCCTCGCAGCGGGTGATGCTGCGCGTCAACAGCGGCGTGCACGCCGAGACGCACGACTTCCTGGCCACCGCGCACGAGGATCAGAAGTTCGGCTTCCCCCTCGACCAGGCGGCTGCCGCCGTCGCCCGCATCCGCGAGATCGACGGGCTGGTGTTCGTCGGCCTGCACTGCCACATCGGATCCCAGATCTTCGGGGTGGCCGGGTTCCGCGAATCCGCCTCCCGCGTGCTCGACCTGCATCAGCAGCTGCTCGATGGCGGCGAGATCCCGCAGCTCAACCTGGGCGGCGGCTTCGGCATCGCCTACACCCGGGTCGACGATCCCACGCCGATCGCCGAGCTCGCCGACGGCATCGTCTCGGCGGTCGCCGAGGGGTGCGCCGCCCGAGGCATCCCGATGCCGGCCCTGTCGTTCGAGCCTGGCCGCGCCATCGTCGGGAACGCGGGCGTGACCCTGTACGAGATCGGCACCACGAAGGACGTCGCGCTCGAGACGACGACGCGGCGCTACGTCAGCGTCGACGGCGGGATGAGCGACAACGCGCGCCCAGCCCTGTACGGCGCCCAGTACTCGGCCCGGCTCGCGTCCCGGACCGGCACCGGCAACCCGGTGCTCGTGCGCGTCGTGGGCAAGCACTGCGAGTCGGGCGACATCGTCGTCGACCACGAGTACCTTCCCGGCGATCTGGCGCCCGGCGATCTGCTCGCGGTGCCCGCGACCGGCGCGTACTGCGCGCCGCTGTCGAGCAACTACAACCACGTGCCGAGGCCGCCCATCGTGGCCGTCGCCGACGGCGTGTCCCGGGTCATCGTGCGCGGCGAGTCGATCGACGATCTGCTCGCGCGCGACGCGGGCATCCCGCAGTGACCCGCCGCTCGGGCCAGACCGAATCACCCATCCGACGTGCTGAGGAGCGCAGATGACTGACTACCGACGACTTCGCGTGGCGCTGCTGGGGGCCGGGGCCGTGGGCTCTCAGGTGGCCTCCCTGCTCCTGCGCCACGGCGACGAGCTCGCCGACCGCGCAGGGGCGCATCTGGAGCTCGCCGGAATCGCCGTGCGCGATGTGGACGCGCCGCGTGACGTCGACCTTCCCCGCGAGCTGTTCACCACCGACGCCGAGACGCTGATCACCGGGGCCGACATCGTCATCGAGCTGATGGGCGGCATCGAGCCGGCCCGCTCGCACATCCTGCTGGGTCTGGGCTCGGGGGCCGACGTGGTGACGGCGAACAAGGCGCTTCTGGCCACCCACGGCCCGGAGATCTTCGACGCAGCCGGACGCGTCGGCGCCTCCGTCTACTACGAGGCCGCCGCCGCCGGCGCCATCCCCATCATCCGTCCGCTGCGCGACTCGCTCGCCGGCGACCGCGTGGTGCGGATCATGGGCATCGTCAACGGCACCACCAACTACATCCTCGACCGCATGGACGGCGAGGGCGCTGACTTCGCCGACGTGCTCGCCGACGCGCAGCGTCTCGGCTACGCAGAAGCCGACCCCACCGCCGACGTCGAGGGGTACGACGCCGCGCAGAAGGCGGCGATCCTGGCATCGCTCGCCTTCCACACCGCCGTTCCGCTCGACGCCGTGCACCGCGAGGGCATCACCACCGTCACCGCGGACATGATCGAAGAGGCGCGCGAAGCCGGATTCGTCATCAAGCTGCTGGCGGTGTGCGAGCGACTGGGCAACGGCGGCGACGAGTCGATCTCGGTGCGCGTGTATCCGGCGCTCGTGCCGCGTGATCACCCGCTGGGTGCCGTGCACGGTGCGAACAACGCCGTCTTCGTCGAGGCCGAGGCCGCCGGCTCGCTGATGTTCTACGGCGCCGGAGCCGGAGGCGTGCAGACGGCGTCCGCCGTGCTGGGCGACGTGGTCTCGGCCGCGCGCCGTCACATCGCGGGCGGCACCGGAGTCGGCGAGTCGACCAGGGCCAACCTGCCGGTCGTTTCGATCGGGCACGTGCTGACCCGCTATCAGATCACCCTCGAGGTGTCCGACGAGGCGGGCGTGCTCGCCGCCATCGCCGGACTGCTCAGCGAGGGCGGCGTCTCCGTCGCCACCCTCGTGCAGACGGTGATCCCCGCCGAGGACGGCGCCGGGGGCGACACCGCCCGCCTGATCATCGGCACCCACCGTGCCACCGACAGCGCCCTCAGCGCCGCCGTCGATCGCCTCGCGGCGAGCGACGCGGTCGAGCGCGTGGTGTCGGTGCTGCGCGTCGAGGGGGAGTGACGTGGGGGTCACCCTCGTACCCGCAGAGCCGGTCGTCGCGGCGGCGCCGCAGGTCGACGGCGCGGTGCGCACCGTCACGGTGACGGTGCCGGCCACCAGCGCCAACCTCGGACCCGGATTCGACACGCTCGGCCTCGCGCTGAGCGTCTACGACACCCTCACGGCGTCATCCTTCGACGACGACCGGCTGGTCGTCGAGGTCACCGGCCCCGGCGCCGACGAGATCCCGACCGACGAGAGCAATCTCGTGGTCCGCTCGATCGCGCACGTCTACGCCGACGTCGACCGCCCGATGCCCGGGCTGCACCTGCACGCCGAGAACGGCGTGCCGCACGGGCGCGGGCTGGGCTCGTCGGGTGCCGCGGTGACCGCGGGCATCCTGATCGCCAAGGGGCTGCTGGCCGGCGACGTCGACCTCGACGACGACGCGCTGCTGCGCCTGGCCACCGAGCTCGAGGGGCATCCCGACAACGTCGCACCTGCCCTGTTCGGCGGCCTCACGATCGCCTGGACCGCGGAGCGCGGCCCGCGGCACAAGAAGCTGCTGGTGCACCGCGGCGTCGCGCCGGTAGTGTTCGTACCCGGCTTCACGATGTCGACCTCGCTCGCCCGCTCGCTGCAGCCGCCGCACGTCTCCCGAGAGGACGCGGTGTTCAACGTGTCGCGCTCGGCGCTGCTGATCGCCGCGCTCACGCAGAGCCCCGAGCTGCTGCTCGACGCCACCGATGACCGCCTGCACCAGGACTACCGCGGGCCCGCGATGCCGGAGACGCTGCGTCTCGTGCAGGCGCTGCGCGCCGAGGGCTTCGCGGCAGTCGTCTCGGGTGCCGGGCCCAGTGTGCTCGTGCTCGCCGACGGCCCCGGCGCGCGTCAGCGCGCCGTCGAGATCGCGGATGACGTGACGGACACTCCGTGGCAGGCCCACATGCTCGCGGTCGACGTGCAGGGTGGTACAGTGAGGGAACGAGCGGAGGGCTCCACGTAACTTCGTGATTCTCGCCCTATCGCAACTCTGCGAAGTCCGCACGCGATCCCCAGGAACACCCAGGTACTGGCCGGCAGGCGCTCTGCCCCGGCGCGTGTGATGCCCGCAGCATCTGCTGCGTGCACATCGGACTGCTCGTCTTCCCACGACATATGAGGGAGTACTCGTGGAGAACCTCTCCGAGACCCAGAACGACACCCCCGCCACCGAGTCGGTGACGACCGAGGCTCCGGCGCAGGTCCGCAAGCGCGCGCCGCGTCGCGCCACCACCGCGTCGGCTGCGGCTGCGGCTGCGGCCGAGGCGACGCCCGCCGAGGCGCCGGCGACGCCCGCGGCGGATGCCGCACCTGCCGACGAGCAGCCGAAGGCGAAGGCCCCGCGCCGCAGCCGCGCGAAGAAGGCCGATGCCGAGACGCTCGATCTGCCCGTGGCGGATGCCCCGGCGGATGCCACCCCGGCGAAGGCGGACACCGCCGAGAAGTCCGACGCGACCGAGGAGCCGGCGAAGCCGGCGCGCAAGCGCGCTGCGCGCACGAAGAAGGCGGATGCCGAGACCGACGCCGCTGCCGCCGCCGAGCCGGGCAGCGCTCCGGAGGCGCCCGCTGCGGATGCCGTCGCGGAGACCGCCGGCAGCGAGCCCCGCGGCGCAAAGGGCGCGGACGAGAACGCGGAGGCGCCCGCCGAGACCGCGAAGCGACCCGCACGCGGCCGACGCGGCGCGAAGAGCGCCGAGGCCGAAGCGCCTGCCGAGAGCACGGCCGACGCCACCACGAGCGAGCCGGCGACCGCTGCCGGCGACCAGGGCGGCGACAACGACGGCGACGGTGAGGGCTCCGGTCGCAGCCGCAGCCGCAGCCGCAGCCGCAGCCGCGGTCGCGGCGGCAACGGCCAGGGCGGCAACGGGCAGAGCGGCCAGAGCGGCAGCGCCCAGAGCACCGGCGGCCAGAACGACTCCGACGACGACGGCGGCTCGGGCCGCGGGCGCCAGCGCGGCAGCAAGCGTCGTGGCGGCGGCAACACCACCGCCGACGAGTTCGACACCGAGATCGGCGAGGACGACGTCCTCATCCCGGTCGCCGGCATCCTCGACGTCCTCGACAACTACGCCTTCGTGCGCACCACCGGCTACCTCGCCGGCTCCAGCGACGTCTACGTTTCGCTCGGACAGGTCAAGAAGTACAACCTGCGCAAGGGCGACGCGGTCGTCGGCGCCATCAAGCAGCCCCGCGAGGGCGAGCAGCAGGGGCGTCAGAAGTACAACGCGCTGGTCAAGGTCGACTCGATCAACGGCCTCTCGCCCGACGATGCGGCGAACCGCGTCGAGTTCGGCAAGCTCACGCCGCTGTACCCGCAGGAGCGGCTGCGTCTGGAGACGGCTCCCGAGAAGCTCACCCAGCGGATCATCGACCTGGTCGCCCCGATCGGCAAGGGGCAGCGCGGCCTGATCGTCGCACCGCCCAAGGCCGGCAAGACCATCGTGCTGCAGCAGATCGCCAACGCGATCGCGCAGAACAACCCCGAGGTGCACCTCATGGTCGTGCTCGTCGACGAGCGTCCCGAAGAGGTCACCGACATGCAGCGCACGGTCAAGGGCGAGGTCATCGCCTCGACCTTCGACCGCCCCGCCGAAGACCACACGACCGTCGCAGAGCTCGCCATCGAGCGGGCCAAGCGCCTCGTCGAACTGGGTCGCGACGTGGTCGTGCTGCTCGACTCGATCACCCGTCTCGGACGCGCGTACAACATCTCGACCCCCGCGTCGGGCCGGGTGCTCACCGGCGGCGTCGACGCGGCAGCCCTCTACCCGCCCAAGCGCTTCTTCGGAGCCGCTCGCAACATCGAGAACGGCGGGTCGCTGACCATTCTGGCGACCGCGCTCGTCGAGACCGGGTCGAAGATGGACGAGGTCATCTTCGAGGAGTTCAAGGGCACCGGCAACAGCGAGCTGCGTCTGTCGCGCCAGCTGGCCGACAAGCGCATCTTCCCGGCGGTCGACGTCAACGCGTCGAGCACGCGCCGGGAGGAGATGCTGCTCTCGGCGGACGAGGTCAAGATCACCTGGAAGCTGCGTCGCGCACTCGCCGGCCTCGACCCGCAGCAGGCCCTGGAGGTCGTGCTCGGCAAGCTCAAGGAGACCGGCTCCAACGTCGAGTTCCTCTTCCAGATGCAGAAGTCGGTGCCCGCGCCGGCTTCCAACGGCAGCTCGCACGCCCACGAGAACAGCATCCGCTGATCCATCGCTGACCGGAGCAGAGCCGTGTTCGAATCGGTCCAGGCCCTCATCGAGGAGCATCGCCGGGTGCAGGAGGAGCTCTCCGACCCGGCGGTGCACGCCGACGCCGCCCGCGCCAAGCGGGTGAACCGGCGCTACGCGGAGCTCAATCGCATCGTCGCGGCGCACGACGCGTGGACCGCGGCGTCGGACGACCTCGACGCCGCTCGCGAGCTGGCCAGGGAGGACGACGCGTTCGCCGACGAGGTGCCGGTGCTCGAGGAGGGCCTGCGCGTCGCGCAGGAGAAGCTGCGGCGGCTGCTCATCCCACGCGATCCGGATGACGCGCGCGACGTGATCATGGAGATCAAGGCGGGGGAGGGCGGAGCCGAGTCGGCGCTGTTCGCCGCCGACCTGCTGCGCATGTACGTGCAGTACGCGGCGTCCAGGGGGTGGAAGACCGAGCTCCTCGAGCGCAACGAGTCCGACCTCGGCGGCTACAAGGATGTGCAGGTCGCGATCAAGGGCTCCTCGTCCGATCCGTCGCAGGGCGTCTGGGCGCATCTGAAGTACGAGGGCGGCGTGCACCGCGTGCAGCGTGTGCCCGCGACCGAGTCGCAGGGCCGCATCCACACCTCCACGACCGGAGTGCTGGTGTTCCCCGAGGTCGACGAGCCGGAGGAGATCCAGATCGATGCGAACGATCTGAAGATCGACGTCTACCGCTCGTCCGGTCCCGGCGGCCAGTCGGTGAACACCACCGACTCGGCGGTTCGCATCACGCACGTGCCCACCGGCATTGTCGTGTCGATGCAGAACGAGAAGTCCCAGCTGCAGAACAGGGAAGCGGCGATGCGCGTGCTGCGCGCCCGACTGCTCGCCAAGCAGCAGGAGGAGCGCGACGCCGCCGCATCCGACGCGCGCCGCTCGCAGATCCGCGGGATGGACCGCTCCGAGCGGATCCGCACGTACAACTTCCCCGAGAACCGCATCGCCGACCATCGGACGGGGTACAAGGCCTACAACCTCGACCAGGTGATGGACGGCGCGCTGGATCCGATCATCGAGTCGGCGATCCATGCCGATGAAGAGGCCAGGCTGGCAGCTCTCGGCGGCGACTGAGGTCGCGCGGTCGGCCGCCGTCGGATCGAGGCGTCAGATCGAGTAGTCCGGCGCGGTGAGCAGCGAACGCAGATGCTCCTTCTCGCCGCGGTGGCGCGGCTTGGCAGGAACGCCGACGAGCACGCTGTCGGCGGGGGCGTCCCTGGTCACCACGGCGTTCGCGCCGACGACCGAGCGCGCCCCGATGCGCACGGGTCCGAGGATCTTGGCTCCGGCTCCGACGGCGACCCCGTCCTCGAGCGTGGGATGGCGTTTGCCGTGATCGCGGGTGCGACCGCCGAGGGTGACCCCGTGATACAGCATCACGTCGTCGCCGATCTCGGCCGTCTCGCCGATCACCACGCCCATCCCGTGATCGATGAAGAAGCGTCGCCCGATGCGCGCACCCGGATGGATCTCGATGCCGGTGGCCCAGCGGGTGAGCTGAGACCCCATCCGGGCGACGAACCGCATCCCCCGCAGCCACAGCGCGTGCCAGAGCCGGTGCGCCCAGATCGCGTGCAGCCCGGGATACAGCAGAGCCACCTCGACCCCGCCGCGTGCGGCGGGGTCGCGATGACGTGCGGCAGCGAGGTCCTCGCGGACCCGAGCGATCATGCCCACGGAGGGATCAGTCCTCGCGCAGGTCTTCGAACAGCGCGGTCGACAGGTAGCGCTCGCCCGTGTCGCAGCCGATGACCACGATCTGCTTGCCCTTGCTCTCGGGGCGGGCGGCGACCTTGAGAGCCTGCGCGACGGCGGCGCCGGCCGAGATGCCCACCAGGATGCCCTCCTTGGCGGCCAGTGCGCGGGAGGTCTCCAGCGACTCCTCGAATCCGGCCGTGATGATCTCGTCGATCACGTCGCGGTCGAGGATGGCGGGGACGAAGTTGGGGCCGATGCCCTGGATCTTCGCGGGGCCGGTGCGGCCCTCGGACAGCAGCGGCGAGTCGGTCGGCTCGACGGCGATGACGTGCACCTCCGGCTTCACCGACTTGAGGGCCTGGCCCACGCCGGTGATGGTGCCGCCGGTGCCGACGCCGGCCACGAAGATGTCGACCTGCCCGTCGGTGTCGCGCAGGATCTCCTGAGCGGTCGTCTCGCGGTGGATCGCGGGGTTGGCGGAGTTCTCGAACTGGCGGGCCCACACGGCGCCCGGCGTCGACTCGATGATCTCCTGCAGCTTCTCGATCGCGCCCTTCATGCCGAGCGTCGGGTCGGTGAGCACCAGCTCCGCGCCGAACGCCTTCAGCAGCACACGCCGCTCCTTCGACATGGAGGCCGGCATGGTGAGGATCACCTTGTACCCGCGGGCCGCGCCGACCATCGCGAGTGCGATGCCGGTGTTGCCGCTCGTGGCCTCCACGATCGTGCCGCCGGGCTTCAGCTCGCCCGAGGCCTCCGCGGCGTCGACGATGGCGATGCCGATGCGGTCCTTCACGCTCGATGCCGGGTTGAACGATTCGAGCTTGACGAGCACGGTGGCGTCGAGCCCCTCGGTCAGGTGGTTCAGCCGCACCAGCGGCGTGTTACCGAAGGTGCTGGTGATGTCGTTGTGGATGCCGGTCATGGCGGACCTTTCGTCAGCGGGTTCAGCATGATCAGCCTACGATGCGGCATCCGGCTGATGACGGAATGTGTCCGCCTCCGTCCACCGCATACGCTGGACGGATGCCCCTTCTCATCTCGGCGCAGCTGCGCGTCGCAGCGCAGCTGCTGGCCGATGCCGGCGTCCCCGATCCGCTGGTCGATGCCGAACTGCTCATCGCCCACGTCCTGAGGATGGGGCGCGGCGAGCTGCAGGCCGCCATGGTGCGCGGTGACGACATCGCCGATCCGGATGCCGAGCGCCTGGCGTCTCTGATCGAGCGGCGCGCTGCGCGCGAACCGCTGCAGCACCTCACCGGCACAGCCGCCTTCCGGCACCTCGAGCTGGCGGTCGGGCCGGGTGTCTTCGTGCCGCGGCCGGAGACCGAGACGGTGGTGCAGTTCGCGATCGACGCGCTGATGGAGAGCGCCTCAGCCGCCCCGACCGCGATCGATCTCGGCACCGGCAGCGGCGCCATCGCGCTGGCGATGGCGACCGAGGTCCCGCACGCCAGGGTGCACGCCGTCGAGCGCTCGGCCGAGGCGCACGCGTGGGCGGCGCGCAACATGCGGGGCGTGGAGAATCTGGCCCTCGTCCTCGGCGACCTGGCCACCGCCTTCGACGAGCTGCGCGGCACCGTCGACGTGGTGATCTCGAACCCGCCCTACGTGCCGGACGACGCCGTTCCGCGCGACCCCGAGGTGCGTCTGCACGACCCGGCGGCGGCGCTGTACGGCGGCGCGGACGGCCTCGACGTGGTGCGTGTGATCAGCCGTCGCGCACAGGAACTGCTGCACAGCGGGGGCCTGCTCGTGCTCGAGCACGGCGAGCTGCAGGGGGCCGCGATCCGCGACATCCTCGGCGCCGACGGGTGGCGCGCGGCCGCGACCCATCAGGACCTCACGCGCCGCGACCGCGCGACCACGGCCCTGCGCCCCTGAACCGCGCCGCGGTCCTGATCCGGCGCAGAGTGGCCGAAGAGGCGACCGACGTAGACTAGGGAGGCCATGTCTACTGTCTTCGACTGCCGCGACGAGTCCCAGATCCTCGCCGGAATGCGCCACGCCCGCCAGGCGATCGCCCGCGGCGAGCTCATCGTGATGCCCACCGACACCGTCTACGGCATCGCCGCCGACGCCTTCTCGCCCGCAGCGGTGCAGCGGCTGCTCGACGCCAAGGGCCGTGGCCGCGACATGCCCCCGCCCGTCCTGGTCGCGGGACAGGACATGCTCGCGGCGCTGGTCGAGGAGATCCCGGCCGCGGTGCAGCAGCTGGTCGACGCGTTCTGGCCCGGCGGGCTGACGATCGTCCTCCCGGCGCAGCCGTCGCTGACCTGGGACCTCGGCGAGACCAAGGGCACCGTCGCGGTGCGGATGCCCGATCGCCGTGTCGCTCTCGAGCTGCTGGCCGAGACCGGTCCGCTCGCGGTCTCCAGCGCCAACCTCACCGGTCGTGACGCCGCCATCATCGCCTCGGACGCGCAGGACATGCTCGGTGAGAGCGTCGCGGTGTACCTCGAGGAGGGGTTCAGCGAGACCGGCGTGCCGTCGACGATCGTCGATGCCACCTCGCTCGTCGCCACTCCCGACGGCGAGACGCCGATGGTGCGCATCCTGCGTGAGGGCGCGGTCAGCCGGGAGCAGCTCGCCGAGGTTCTCGGAGACCTGCTGGAGCCGGAGGAGGCGCCGGCCGAGGGCGAAGAGAGCCCGGTCGGCGAAGAGTGAAGCAGTACCTGTTCACGATCATCCTGACGGCCGCGATCACCTTCGCGCTGTCATGGGCGGTCTGGCGACTGAGCTTGAAGTTCAAGCTCTACCCGGGCATCCGTGAACGCGACGTGCACAAGACGCCGACCCCACGGCTGGGCGGCGTCGCGATGTTCATCGGCATCGCCAGCGCGATCCTCATCTCCGCGGCCAACCCGTTCTTCGAGCGGATGTGGTCGCCGCCGAACACCCTGTGGGCGATCCTCGCCGCGGCGCTGCTCATCGCCGTGGTCGGGGTGATCGACGATCTGTTCGATCTGGACTGGATGATCAAGCTCGCGGCGCAGTTCCTGGCCGCGGGCATCATCTCGGTCGGGGGCGGACTGCAGATCCTGTCGCTGCCGGTCGGCGACATGATCCTGGTGTCGAGCTGGGTGAGCATCTCGATCACGATGTTCGCGATCGTCGTGGTGATGAACGCGGTCAACTTCATCGACGGGCTCGACGGGCTGGTGGCCGGGGTCTGCCTCATCGCCAACGGCGTGTTCTTCGTCTACGCCTACATCCTCACCCGGGACTCGGGTGCGACCAGCTACTTCAACCTCGCCACCTTCATCGCCGCGGTCCTCATCGGAGCCTGCCTCGGCTTCCTCCCGCTGAACTGGAGCCCCGCGAAGCTCTTCATGGGCGATTCCGGGGCGCTCGTGCTCGGCCTGCTGATGGCGACCTCGACGATCGCGCTGACCACCCAGGGCGACGTGAACGCGTTCGACCCCGAGCGCTTCGGCCGCTCGCAGCTTCTCGGAGCCTTCATCCCGATCGTGCTGCCGCTGGTGATCGTGATGCTGCCGCTGCTCGACTTCGGCCTCGCCGTCTTCCGTCGGATGCGCGCGGGGAAGTCGCCCTTCTCGCCCGATCGGAAGCATCTGCACCACCGGATGCTGGACCTCGGCCACCGCCACCGCGACGCGGTGCTCATCTTCTACGCGTGGAGTGCCGTCATCTCCCTGACTGTGCTGCTGATGTACATCGCGGGCCGACAGGACTGGCCAGGCGGATACTTCGCCGCGGTCGCCTTCGGCGTCGTCGGCGTCATCGCGTGCCTCGTCGTCACGCGCACCCCGCACGGCTCGCACCGCGGAGCCGCCCGCGCACCCAGCCCCGACGCACCCGTCACCGATCCTCACGACATGGAGCCCTGATGACCTCGAGCCCCGTCTCCAGCACACCCATCCTGCGGCGCACCCTCGCCTGGTCCGCAGCGGCCGCCGTGGTGCTCGCCCTGATCGCGGGAGGCATCGGATACGCCGTCGACGGCACGGACGGCCTGTGGAGCGGCCTGATCGGCGTGCTGCTCGCCTTCGTCTTCCTCGCCATCACCGCCGGCAGCATTCTTTTCGCCAACCGCTGGTTCGGCGACCCGATCTACGTGCAGCTCTTCTTCGCGATCGTGCTGGGCGGCTGGCTGCTCAAGCTCGGCGTGTTCCTCGTGGTGATGATCGTGCTCAGCGGGCAGCCGTGGATCGCACCCCTGGTGTTCTTCCTCTCCATCGTGGCGGGGGTGGTGCTCTCGCTCGTGGTCGACATGATCGTGCTCATGCGCATGCGACTTCCGCACGTCAGCGACATCGGCCTCCCCACCGTCAACCCCGAGGACGAAGTGGAGGGCCCCGGCCGACAGGCCTCGGGAACGGCGGAGGAAGAGCGCTGAATCTGGTAGTGTTTACCCGTGCCCGCCGCTCGTCTCGCGAGCGCTTGCGCTGATGCACACCGTCCCTCGTCGCCCCGGTTCTGACCGGTGACCCGAAGCTGGAGCCCGCGCTGTTGAATCCCGTTGCGACCCTGACCCTTCGTCCGATCGCCGGTGACGGTGAATTCCACGGCCCCTCGATGGACGAGTTCTTCCCGGAGATCCTGTTCAACGCGTTCGGTGTCGTGCCGATGCATCGCATCCACCTCATCCAGCTGCTGTCGGTCATCGCCGTCGTGCTGATCATGTGGCTCGGCACGCGTCGCATGAAGGTCGTGCCCGGCCGCTTCCAGAGCCTCGTCGAGATGGGCATCGGCTTCGTCCGCACCGGTATCGGCCACGACCTGCTCGGCCGCAAGGACGGCGAGCGGTTCGCGCCGCTGCTCGTGACGATGTTCTTCATGATCCTGTTCATGAACATCACCGGGATCATCCCGTTCCTGAACATGCCGGGCACCGCGATCATCGCCGTGCCGCTCACGCTCGCCGTGATCAGCTACGTGACCTTCATCTACGCCGGCATGAAGAAGAGCCCTCTCGGGTTCTGGAAGAACTCGCTCTTCCCCGCTGGCGTGCCGTGGCCGGTCTACATCATCGTCACCCCGCTGGAGTTCATCTCCACGTTCATCATCCGTCCGGTGACCCTCACCCTGCGTCTGATGATGAACCTCGTCGTCGGTCACATGATCCTCGTGCTGTGCTTCGCGGCAACGCACTTCTTCTTCTTCACCGCAGGTGGCGGCTGGGCGGCGCTCGGCGTCGGCACGCTCGCCTTCGGCGGCGCCTTCACTCTCTTCGAGATCCTGGTCGTCGTCCTGCAGTCGTACGTCTTCACCGTCCTCACCGCGATCTACATCCAGCTCGCGGTCGCAGAAGAGCACTGAGCGGGTCGGCAACTGCCGTCCCACCCAACGAAAGGAAAAACCCGTGGACGCTACTACGGTTCTCGCTGAAATCAACGGTCACATCGGTGCGGTCGGCTACGGCCTCGCAGCCATCGGACCGGCCATCGGCGTGGGCATCGTCGTCGGCAAGACCATCGAGGGTGTCGCCCGTCAGCCCGAGCTGGCCGGCCGTCTCCAGGTCCTCATGTGGATCGGTATCGCCTTCACCGAGGCACTCGCGTTCGTCGGCATCGCCGTCGCATTCATCCCGTTCCCCGCGTAATCCACACCGACTTCTGAAGGAGACAGGATGCTGAACGCTCTTGTCACGAACCTCGCGGCGGAGACCGAGGCGCAGAACCCGCTCATCCCCGCGTGGTACGACATCATCTGGTCGGGCCTGTGGTTCCTCATCATTCTCATCGTGGTGTGGAAGGTCGCCCTTCCTCGCCTGACCGCGATGCTCGACGAGCGCTCAGCCGCTATCGAAGGCAACATCGCCAAGGCGGATGAGGCGCAGAAGCAGGCTGAGGCCGCGCTGGAGGAGTACACCCGCCAGCTCGCCGAGGCACGCACCGAAGCCGGTGAGATCCGCGAAGCCGCCCGTGAGGACGGCAAGAAGATCGTGACCGAGGCCAAGGAGACCGCGGTCGCCGAGGCAGGCCGCATCACCGCAGCCGCTCACTCGCAGATCGAGGCCGAGCGCCAGGCGGCGTTCGTCTCGCTGCGCAGCGAGGTCGGCACGCTCGCGATCGACCTTGCCGGCAACGTCGTGGGGGAGACCCTCAGCGATGACGCCCGTGCGACGGCCGTCGTGGACCGCTTCCTCGCCGACCTCGAGAAGGCCAAGTAATGGGCAGCGCGACCACTCAGGCACTCGCGGCATCGACGGACGCGCTTGCCGCAGCGTCGGGCCTGAACCTCGACAGTGCGGCCGAGCTCTTCGCTGCGGCCCGCACGATCGGGGAGTCGGCTCAGCTGAGCGGCGCGCTCGCCGATCCCGCAGCTCCGGCTGAGGCGCGCAGCGCGCTCGTCTCGGCCGTCTTCGCCGGTGTCTCGGCTCCGGTGCGCACGCTGCTGACCGCGGTCGCAGCCGAGCGCTGGTCGTCGACATCCGACCTGGTCGACGGTGTCGAGGAGCTCGCCATCCGGGCGGCGGCGAAGGCTGCTCCCGGCGACGACATCGCGGGTGAGCTGTTCGGCTTCTCCCGTCTCGTCGCGGCGAACCCCGAGCTCGAGCTCGCCCTCGGCAGCCGCCTCGGCGGCGCGCCGGCGAAGGGCGAACTCGTCGAGAAGGTGCTCGGCGGCTCGGCGTCACCGGCGACCGTGCTGGTCGCCTCGTCGCTGGTGCGCATGCCGCGCGAGCGCCGTGTCCGTCAGGTGCTCAGCCGTGCGATCGACATCGTCGCCGCACAGGCCGACCGCACGGTGGCGACGGTGTACACCGCGACCCCGCTGACCGACGCGCAGCAGACGCGTCTGCACGACGCGCTCGCACGCCGCTACGGCGGCGAGATCTCCATCAACCAGGTGATCGACGCGAGCGTCGTCGGTGGCCTGCGCGTGCAGATCGCCGATGACGTCATCGACGGCAGCATCTCCGCACGACTCGCCGACCTTCGCCAGAAGCTCGCGAGCTGAACAACTTCACGCGGGGAACCGCGGACACCCAGACACACAAAGGGAAGACAATGGCAGAACTATCGATCAGCCCCGACGTCATCCGTGACGCGCTGAAGAACTTCGCCGCCGCCTACGAGCCCACCGGCGCCGTGGCGACCGAGGTCGGCACCGTCATCGACGCGGCCGACGGCATCGCGCACGTCGAGGGACTGCCCGGCGTCATGGCGAACGAGCTCGTCACCTTCGCGGACGGCACCAAGGGCCTGGCCCTGAACCTGGACGAGCACGAGATCGGCGTCGTCGTCCTCGGCGACTTCACCGGCATCGAGGCCGGCCAGGAGGTCACCCGCACGGGTGAGGTCCTCTCCGTCCCGGTCGGCGACGGCTACCTGGGTCGCGTCGTCGACCCGCTCGGCAACCCGATCGACGGCCTCGGCGCCATCGCCACCGAGGGTTCGCGTGAGCTCGAGCTGCAGGCGCCTGGCGTCATGCAGCGCAAGTCGGTGCACGAGCCGATGCAGACCGGCATCAAGGCGATCGACGCCATGATCCCGGTGGGCCGCGGTCAGCGTCAGCTGATCATCGGCGACCGCCAGACCGGCAAGACGGCCATCGCGATCGACACGATCATCAACCAGAAGGCCAACTGGGAGTCTGGCGACGTCACCAAGCAGGTGCGCTGCATCTACGTCGCGATCGGCCAGAAGGGCTCGACCATCGCCTCCGTCAAGGGTGCGCTGGAAGAGGCCGGTGCCCTCGAGTACACGACCATCGTCGCCGCCCCGGCATCCGACCCGGCCGGCTTCAAGTACCTCGCCCCCTACACCGGTTCGGCAATCGGCCAGCACTGGATGTACGGCGGCAAGCACGTCTTGATCATCTTCGACGACCTGTCGAAGCAGGCTGAGGCCTACCGTGCCGTGTCGCTTCTGCTGCGCCGCCCGCCGGGCCGCGAGGCGTACCCCGGTGACGTCTTCTACCTGCACTCGCGTCTGCTCGAGCGCTGCGCGAAGCTGTCCGACGAGCTCGGTGCGGGTTCGATGACGGGTCTGCCCATCATCGAGACCAAGGCGAACGACGTCTCGGCGTACATCCCGACCAACGTGATCTCGATCACCGACGGCCAGATCTTCCTGCAGTCCGACCTCTTCAACGCCAACCAGCGTCCGGCGGTCGACGTGGGCATCTCGGTCTCGCGAGTCGGTGGTGACGCTCAGGTCAAGTCGATCAAGAAGGTCTCCGGAACGCTGAAGCTCGAGCTCGCGCAGTACCGTTCGCTCGAGGCGTTCGCGATGTTCGCGTCCGACCTCGACGCGGCTTCGCGTCGTCAGCTCGCCCGCGGTGCGCGTCTGACCGAGCTGCTCAAGCAGCCGCAGTACTCGCCGTACCCCGTCGAGGAGCAGGTCGTGTCGATCTGGGCCGGTACGAACGGCAAGCTGGACTCGCTCGAGGTCGAGGATGTGCTGCGCTTCGAGCGCGACCTGCTCGACTACCTGCGTCGCAACACGTCGATCCTCGACACGCTGCGCGAGACGAACGTCCTCGACGACGCCACGGTCGCAGAGCTCGACAAGCAGACCGACGCGTTCATCCTGGAGTTCCAGGGCGGCAAGGGTCAGTCGATCAGCAGCCCCGGCAACGAGCAGGTCTCGGCCGAGGACGCCGTCGACGTCAGCCAGGAGAAGATCGTCAAGGGTCGTCGCGCGTAAGCGCGAGGTGCTGATTCATGGGCGCTCAACTCAGGGTCTACAAGCAGAAGATCTCTTCTGCTCAGACGACCAAGAAGATCACGAAGGCGATGGAACTCATCGCGGCTTCGCGCATCCAGAAGGCGATGGCACGCGTCAAGGCGTCCACCCCCTTCGCGCAGGCCGTGACGAGGGCCGTGTCGGCCGTCGCGACGCACTCCAGCGTCGATCACCCGCTCACCAGCGAGGCAGAGACGATCCGTCGCACGGCGGTCGTCATCTTCTCGAGTGACCGTGGGCTCGCCGGCGCGTTCAACTCGCAGGTGATCCGCGAGGGTCTCGAGCAGGGCGAGCGTCTGCGCGAGCTCGGCCGGGAGCCGGTCTACTACCTGGTCGGACGCAAGGCCGTCGGGTACTTCCAGTTCCGCCGGATCGAGTCCGCGGCCGAGTGGATCGGCGACACCGACACGCCGTCGTTCCACACCGCCGAGGAGATCGCGCACACGCTGCAGGAGGCCTTCCTGCGCGGCAGCGAGTCCGAGGGCGTCGACGAGATCGTGCTGGTGTACAACCGCTTCGTCAGCATGATGACGCAGGAGCCGACGGCTCTTCGTCTGCTGCCGCTTGAGATCGAAGAGGCGGAGGACACGGCGACCGCCGCCGTGTACCCGCTCTACGAGTTCGAGCCCGACGCCGAGACCGTGCTCGACGCGATCCTTCCGGTCTACATCCAGAGCCGCGTGTTCAACGCGCTTCTGCAGTCGTCGGCAGCCAAGCAGGCCGCGACGCAGAAGGCGATGAAGTCGGCCAGCGACAACGCCGACAAGCTGATCACCGACTACACCCGCCTGCGCAACAACGCTCGCCAGGCCGAGATCACCCAGCAGATCGCAGAGATCGTCGGCGGCGCCGACGCCCTGGCATCCAGCTGACACACATCAGGAGAAGAGACGAGAAATGACCACCACCGCCATGGCTGAGCAGCCGGCGACCGCGGTCGTCGGACGCGTCGCACGCGTCAACGGTCCGGTTGTCGACATCGAGTTCCCGCACGACTCGATCCCCGACATCTACAACGCACTCAAGACCACCATCACGATCGGCGAGGACTCCACCGAGATCACGCTCGAGGTCGCGCAGCACCTCGGCGACGACCTGGTCCGCGCCATCGCCCTGAAGCCGACGGACGGCATCGTCCGCGGTCAGGAGGTCCGCGACACCGGTGAGGCCATCTCGGTCCCCGTCGGCGACGTGACCAAGGGCAAGGTCTTCAACGTGATCGGCGAGGTCCTTAACGCCGAGCCCGGCGAGACCATCGAGGTGACCGAGCGCTGGCCGATCCACCGCAAGGCGCCGAACTTCGACCAGCTCGAGTCGAAGACGACCATGTTCGAGACCGGCATCAAGTCGATCGACCTGCTCACTCCCTACGTGCAGGGCGGAAAGATCGGTCTGTTCGGTGGTGCCGGCGTCGGCAAGACCGTGCTCATCCAGGAGATGATCCAGCGCGTCGCGCAGGACCACGGTGGTGTGTCGGTGTTCGCCGGTGTCGGTGAGCGCACCCGTGAGGGCAACGACCTCATCCACGAGATGGAGGAGGCGGGCGTCTTCGACAAGACCGCCCTCGTCTTCGGCCAGATGGACGAGCCGCCGGGGACGCGTCTGCGCGTCGCGCTGTCGGCCCTGACCATGGCGGAGTACTTCCGCGATGTCCAGAAGCAGGACGTGCTGCTCTTCATCGACAACATCTTCCGCTTCACGCAGGCGGGTTCCGAGGTGTCGACCCTTCTGGGCCGCATGCCCTCGGCCGTGGGCTACCAGCCGAACCTCGCCGACGAGATGGGCCTCCTGCAGGAGCGCATCACCTCGACGCGCGGTCACTCGATCACCTCGCTGCAGGCGATCTACGTGCCGGCCGACGACTACACCGACCCGGCCCCGGCGACCACGTTCGCGCACCTCGACGCGACCACCGAGCTCTCGCGTGAGATCGCCTCGAAGGGTCTGTACCCCGCGATCGACCCGCTTACCTCGACGTCGCGCATCATGGACCCGCGCTACCTGGGTGAGGACCACTACCGCGTGGCCACCACGGTGAAGCAGATCCTGCAGAAGAACAAGGAGCTGCAGGAGATCATCGCGATCCTCGGTGTCGACGAGCTCTCGGAAGAGGACAAGATCGTCGTCGCCCGTGCACGCCGCATCCAGCAGTTCCTCTCGCAGAACACGTACATGGCGAAGAAGTTCACCGGTGTCGAGGGCTCGACCGTGCCGCTCAAGGAGACCATCGAGTCGTTCGACGCGATCACCCGCGGTGACTTCGACCACGTCGCAGAGCAGGCGTTCTTCAACGTCGGCGGCATCTCCGACGTCGAAGAGGCATGGGCGAAGATCCAGAAGGAGAACGCCTGACCATGGCGCTGCACGTGAGTCTCGTCTCCGCCGACGCGGAGGTCTGGACGGGGGAGGCGTCGCTCGTCGTCGCCAAGACCGTCGAGGGTGAGATCGGCATCATGTCCGGTCACGAGCCGGTGCTGGCCATCCTCGCCCAGGGCGAGGTCCGCATCACTCAGACCGATGGCAGCAAGGTGCTCGCGAACGCGCAGGACGGGTTCCTCTCGATGGAGGGCGACACCCTGACGATCGTCGCCGGCAACGCCGCTCTGATCGCCTGATAGCAAGACAACCCGGCGTCCGCCCCGGCTCGTGCTCAGCACGCACCGGGGCGGACGCTTCGTCTGTGTGGAGACCATGAAGATCCTTCTGCCCCCGTCCGAGACCAAGCGCCAGGGCGGTGCCGGCCGGCCACTGCGCCTCGATTCGCTGGCTCTGCCGTCGCTCACCGCTCAACGGGCCGAGCTCGTCGACGCGCTCGTCGCGCTGTGCGCGGACGCCGCCGAGGCCCGTCGGGTGCTCAAGCTCAGCGAGCGGCAGGCGGGCGAGATCGAGCACAACCGGATGCTGCGCACCGCCCCCACCATGGCGGCGATCGATCGCTACACCGGCGTGCTCTACGACGCTCTGGACGCCGCATCGCTCGACCGTCTTGCCAGCCAGTGGCTCGGCGCGCACGTGCTGATCCACTCCGCGCCGTTCGGACCCGTCGGCGCGCTCGATGAGATCCCGGCGTATCGGCTGGCGGCGGGAGTGTCGCTGCCGGGCATCCGGCCGCTGCGCCGGCACTGGGCGGAACCGACCTCCGCGGCGCTGACCGACGCCGGCTTCGTGCTCGACCTGCGCAGCGAATCGTACGTGGCGCTGGGTCCGGTCGCGGGCGTCGTGCCGTCGGCGTACGTGCGCGTCGTCACCGAGGCCGGACGAGCGCTCAACCATTTCAACAAGAAGGCGAAGGGAGAGTTCGTGCGGGCACTGGCCACGACACGCCCGAGGGCGCGGACGGCCGGTGCGCTCATCGACTGGGCGTCCGAGCGCGGCATCCGGCTGCGAGAGGCGCAGGATGCCGGTGTTCTGGAGCTCGTCGTCGACAGCTCATCTGCCTGACGGCGGCCCACGACGCGGCGAGTCGTTGTCGGCCGCGCATCGCCTTCGCTAGCATGACCGGTGCGCAAGATTCGCACCGGGGGAGCGGCATCGCTTCCTCCCAACGAGGAAAGTGGTTCACTCATGGACTATGGCGACTACGGCGACTACGGCGCCATCGCTGCATTCATCGGCCTGATGACGATTCTGCTGCTGATCGTGGGGCCGATCCTCTACGTCGTCTCGTCGATCTTCATGATGAAGATCTTCGACAAGGCCGGCGTCGTCGGCAAGTGGCGGGCCTGGGTGCCCGTGTACCGCGAGATGATATTCTTCAAGCTCGGCGACATGAGCCCGTGGCTCGTGCTGTACGCCCTGGGTGCGACCATCCTGCTGTCCTGGACGGGCATCGGCAGCATCTTCGGACTCGTGTTCACCGCTCTCTACGCGATGGCGGGCTGGCGCGTCGGACTCAAGCTGCAGAAGGAAGCGGCGTGGGTGATTCTGTTCGTGCTGCTCAACATCGTGTGGATGGGCATCGCGGCGTTCGACCGCTCCCGCTGGAACCCGAACATCGCGCCCGCGCCGTGGGCAGGCAACGGATTCCTCGCCGACCGGACCGTCTGGGACGGTGTCCCCGTGCAGCCTGGTCAGAGCACCGGCCCGGCCGCCGGGTACGCCGCGCCGCAGGGCTACCAGCCGCCGGCACCGCAGGGCTACGCACCTCCCGCGCAGCCCGGCTACGCACCTCCCGCACAGCCCGGCTACGCCCCTCCGGCACAGCCCGGCTACGGCGCCCCGCAGAGCCCGGCGGCTCCCGTGCCTCCGGCACCCGGCGCACCCGTGCCTCCGGCGCCCGGCGCCCCCGTCCCGCCGCCGGCCACCTCGCCGGCACCGCCGGCACCGCCGGCAGCGCCTCCGACGAAGCGGCCGGACGACGAGCCCACGCAGCCTCCCGCGTGAGCGGTGCTGAGCAGCCGCGCTGAGCAGACCTGAACGAAGAAGCCCCCGACGATGTCGGGGGCTTCTTCGCGTCCGGCCGCGCGGCGGCCGTCCGAGGCCCCGATAGTGTGGAGGCATGGTCACCTCGCAGCGCCGCGTCGGCGCATCCGGACTCGTCGTCTCCGCCACCGGTCTCGGCTGCAACAACTTCGGCCGGGCGGGCACCGTCACCGAGACCATCGAGGGCACTCGCGCGGTGATCGACGCCGCGCTTGCGAACGGCGTCTTCTTCTTCGACACCGCCGATATGTACGGCGCGGAGGCGGGGCGCAGCGAAGAGCTGATGGGCGAGGTGCTCGAGGGCCGCCGCGACCGCGTCGTGCTCGCAACCAAGTTCGGGCACGAGCGCGACATGGGCTACGACTTCCCGGGCGGGCGCGGCTCGCGCCGCTATGTGCGTCACGCCGTCGAGCAGTCGCTCCGGCGTCTGCGCACCGATTGGATCGACCTGTACCAGCTGCATCTGCCCGACTCGCAGACGCCGATCGCCGAGACGATCGACGCGCTCGACGAGCTGGTCGACGAGGGCAAGATCCGCTACTACGGTCACTCCAACTTCACCGGATGGCAGATCGCCGAGGCGGAGTTCACCGCCCGCGCGAGGTCGACGGGACGCTTCATCTCGGCGCAGAACCACTATTCCCTGCTGGCACGCGCGTCGGAGCGCGAGGTGCTGCCTGCCGCGAATCGCTACGACCTCGGCTTCTTCCCGTTCTTCCCGCTGAAGAACGGACTGCTCACCGGCAAGTTCACCCGGGAAGGGGGGCCTGCGGGCAGCCGCATCATGGAGACCCGGCAGCACATCTGGGCCGATGCCCCCTGGGATGCCCTCGAGCAGTACCAGCGCTTCTGCGACCAGCGAGAGATCACCATGCTGCAGGCGACCTTCGGCTGGCTGCTCGCCCAGCCGGGCGTCTCGAGCGTGATCGCCGGGGCGACGAGCCCGGCGCAGGTCGAGGCGAACGCCGCTGCCGCCGACGCATGGACGCCCACCGCCGACGACCTCGCCGAGATCGACGGGATCTTCCCGCTGATCGACGACCCGGCCGACCGGATGTGAGCGCAGGCACCACTACGATGAGAATGAAACCCGCGGCCCCCGCGCCGCTCAGCCGCCCGACGGAGAGCCCACGTGCCTGAGACCACGACGCAGACGTTCCGCGTCAGCGATGAGCTGGAGCTCACCTGGGCAGGCGTGACCGACCGCGGCCGGCGCCGCGAGAACAACCAGGACTCCTTCCTCGCGAAGTACCCGCTGTTCATCGTCGCCGACGGGATGGGCGGCCACGCCGGCGGCGAGATCGCCAGCCAGGCCACCGTCGACCGGCTGTCCGACATGGTCGACGCCGGCGAGATCGATGACGACCGCATCCTCGCCGCGCTGCAGCTGGCGGTCGACGACATCCATCACCACCCCGAGACGACCGATGAGGGCACCGGCACGACGCTGACCGGCGTGTACCTCGACCGCGGTGAGGACGGCTGGCGCTGGATCGCGCTGAACATCGGCGACTCGCGGGTGTATCTCGAGCGCGACGGTCGCCTCATCCAGGTCACCACCGATCACTCGGTCGTCCAGGAGCTCATCGCATCGGGCAAGATCAGCCCTGAAGAAGCCGATGTGCACCCGTACAGCAACGTGATCACCCGCGCCGTCGGAGCGAACGAACTCGTGTCGCCCGACTACGTCGCCATCGACGTCGTCGACGGAGACCGCTTCATCATCTGCTCCGACGGGCTGACCAAGGAGCTCACCGATTACGGCATCCTGCACTTCCTGCGCGAGAACGCGGAACCTGCCGATGCGGTGAGCGCGATGGTCGACGCCGCGCTCGAGAACGGCGGACGTGACAACGTCACGCTGATCGTGCTGAACGTGCGCTACACCGGGGCAACGGAGGGCGGCATCGCTGACGAAGAGGCCGCGGACGGGGTCGAGCAGTCTTCCTCCACAGAACCGGGTTCCGAGGACTGATCCGCAGGAGCTGTGGACAGCTCGGATGCAGCGCACCGCGTGCGCTGAGATGGGCGGATGGATGCCACCACCATCGTGCTCCCCGCCGCTCCCGCAGAGCCCACCCGACCGCAGCTTCCACTGCTGGCCGCGTTCGTGCCGGTCATCGCCGGGGTCGTGCTGTGGGCCGTGACAGGCTCGCTGTTCGCCCTGTGCTTCGCGGCCCTCGGACCGCTGATGCTGCTCGCGTCGTTCTTCGACGGCATCCGCTCGCGACGCCGAACCCGCCGTCAGGCGGCCGGCGAGTTCGACGCGGCATGGCGACGTGCGGAGGATGAGCTGACGCGGCTGCACGACGAGGAGCACCGGCTGCTCTGGCATCGCTCACCGGATGCCTGCGGCTGCGCGCTCGAGCCGCCGCTGCGCGGGCGCACACCGCTGAGCGCCGCCACCGAGATCGTCATCGGGCGGGGTGATCGTCGCAGCCGGATCCGCGCCTCGGGCGGCGACGACCAGCGCTCCCGGCTGTTCCGCGAGCGCGCCGAGCGCCTCATCGACGGGCCGATCGTCGTCGAGCTCGGCGGGGGAGTGTGCCTGCGCGGGCCCGAGCCGGTGGCTGCCGCCGTGGCCAGGGCGCTGGTGACGCAGCTGTGCCTGCGATTCGGTTCCGCCGAGCTGAGTCTGCACGGCAGCGGTGTCGCGGACTGGGGCCTGGTCGGCTTCCCCCACGCGAAGCGGCGCCGTGCCCGCTTCCGGCTGCGCCTCGGCGAGGGCACGGAGCCGGTGGACGCGGTGATCTGCATCCGGATGCCCGAGGACGAGCCGCCCGAGGGGATCACCACGGTGCTCGACTGGGTGGTTCCGACGCGGGCGAAGGCGCGCACACCGGAGGGCATCGGCTCTCTCGCTCTGGAGGGGCTGTCGGCTCGGCAGACCGCGGCGATCGCCGCGGTCTGCGCCGGCCGTGCCGACGAGGAC
This sequence comes from Microbacterium sp. OR21, assembly GCF_047306785.1. Taxonomy (NCBI): domain Bacteria; kingdom Bacillati; phylum Actinomycetota; class Actinomycetes; order Micrococcales; family Microbacteriaceae; genus Microbacterium; species Microbacterium sp. OR21. Next base: position 119,579 of record NZ_JAZEXJ010000003.1, read on the forward strand.
GCCGAGGTGCCGGATGCCCTGGCGTTCGCGGAGCTGGACCCGACTCCCGGCGGCGACGGTCGTCTCGCGGGCCGGGTGGGGCGAGGCGAGCAGGGGGACGTGCTCATCGACCTGGTCGATGACGGACCGCACGCCATCGTCACGGGCATGACCGGCACGGGCAAGAGCGAGCTGCTGACCAGCTGGGTGGCAGCGATCGCGGCCGCGCACCCGCCGAGTGAGGTCGTCTTCGTGCTGATCGACTTCAAGGGCGGCACGACCTTCGACCCGCTCCGCACGCTCCCGCATGTCGTCGCGGTGGTCACCGATCTCGACTCGGCCGGGGCCCGCCGCGGAGTCGGCAGTCTCACCGCAGAGCTGCGCCGCAGGGAGGCCGCTCTCGCCGCAGCCGGAGCGCGCGACGTGAGCGAGTGCCCGTCGCTGGCGCGCCTGGTGATCGTCGTCGACGAGTTCGCCGCCCTGGTCCAGGAGCACCCCGACCTGGCGCAGATCTTCACCGACATCGCGGCCCGCGGGAGGGCTCTGGGCATGCACCTGGTGCTCGGCACGCAGCGTGCCGGCGGTGTCATCCGGGATGCCCTGGCGGCGAACTGCCCGCTGCGGGTGAGCCTGCGCGTGGCCGAATCGGCCGACAGCCGCTTCGTGATCGGCTCCGACGCGGCGGCGGCGCTGCCGGGCGGGCACGAATCCCGAGGCCTGGCCTATGTGCGGCGGCCGGAGGACATCGAGCCGCTCGCCATGCGCGTGGCGCTCACGGCACCCGCCGATCTGACTGCGATCGCGCAGCGCTGGTCCAGCGCGGCGCGGCCGCCGAGCCCATGGCTGTCTCCGCTTCCGGCGGTGATCGACGTCCCATCGATCGGTGGGCACGCCGGGGCTGGGCCCGTGCTCGGTCGGGCAGACGAGCCCGAGCGGCAGGCGCAGCCGTGGGTGCATCTCGCGCCAGGGGAGGGTCTCGGAGTGATCGGAGGGCCCGGCTCCGGAAAGAGCACGCTGATTCGCGCGATGCACAGCCAGCTGCCCGATGCGGTGGTCGTCCCCTCGGACGTGGAAGAGGCGTGGGACGCGGTGGCCGAGCTGGCCACGGGACGACACGGCGTCGTGCTGTGCGACGACGTCGACGTGCTGCTGGCGCAGTACCCCGCCGAGCACGCCCAGCTCTTCCTTGACCGGTTCGAGAGCATCCTGCGCGCCCCCGCCGGCGCGGTGGTCACCGCGTCACGCGCGTCCGGCCCGGTCGGCCGGCTGCTCGACGGGCTGCCGCGGCGTGCTCTCCTGCGGCTGAGCAGCCGAGTCGAGCACATCGCCGCGGGCGGCGACTCCGCCGACTTCGACCTGCACCGGCCGCCGGGCCGCGGGTGGAGCGGGGGACGAGAGATCCAGTTCTGCTGGGCGGACCCTGCGACACCGGAGAGCACCGGGTCGGCGCCGGTCGACGGGTGGCGTCCGCACCTCGCGTGCTCCGGAGTGATCACCCCCGCGGTGGAGGCGACGCGCGCCGTCCTCGCGGCGGCGCACCCCGGAGCCCGGGTGCTCACTCTCGCCCAGGTCGGCGGGACTACCGCCGACCTTCCCTTCGACGCCACGCCCCTCGTGATCGTCGGCGATCCCGACGAGTGGCGGTCTCAGTGGGCGCGGCTGCAGAGCATCCGATCCGCCGGCGAACTCCTCATCGCCGCCGAGTGCGCACCCGAGCTGCGCCAGCTCGCCGGCACCCGGGAGACCCCGCCGTTCGCGCGCACCCACGAGGGGCGCGCCTGGGCGGTCGAAGCAGGCCGCCGCCCGCGACGAGTGCGTCTGGCCTGACGGTGCAGCCGCTCAGATGCCCGAACCGGGGCGGATCATGCCGACCGGCTGTCCGCCGCCGAGGACATCCAGCGGCAGAGCGCTCGCGAGGGTCGCGACATCGGCCTCGGAGAGTCCGCCGGCGCGCGCGAGCAGAGTCGCCGCGACGATCGCCGAGGCGCGGCTGCTGCCGTCGAGCATCTTCAGCGCCACGGTCGTGCCGTCGGGAGCGACCATCACCATCACGCCTTCCGCGCCGTGCTTGGCGAACACGCCGAGCGTCTCGATGGCGATGGTGTCGGGCTCGCCGGGACCGGCGATCGTCCACGGATTCTCCCGCACGGCGCGCACGAGGGCACCCGCGACACGGTGCAGGGCGAACGGCGAGCGCTCCGACGCCGAGCCGATGCGGTGGACGGCACGGGCGAGTCCGAGCAGGGTGATGGCGTGCACCGGAGCGCCGCAGCCGTCGATCGACGTGTGCGCGATCTTCTCGCCGGCGAGGCGCTCGACCACCTCGCGGATGTGGACCTGCAGCGGATGAGCGGGGTCGAGGTAGCCGTCGGTCGGCCAGCCGGTCGCCACGCAGGCGCGGAGCATCAGCGCGTGCTTGCCCGAGCAGTTCATCCGCACCCGCGCGCGGTCGGCGTGGTCTCGGATCATGTCGCGGCGTGTGGTGGCGTCGGACGGCCACGCGACCGGGCATCCGAGATCGTCCTCGTTGAGCCCGCCGGCCGAGAGCATCTCGCGGACGACCTCGACGTGCCGGTCGGTGCCGCTGTGGCTGGCCGTGCCGAGAGCCAGCTGCTCGCCTTCGAGGGCGGCGCCGGCGGTGACGGCGGCGATCGCCTGCAGCGGCTTCAGGCTCGAGCGCGGCAGGATCAGCGCCTCGGCATCGCCGTGCTGAGCGACGATGTCCCCGTCTGCGGAGAGCACGACGGCGGCTCCCGCATGGCGGGACTCCACGAAGCCGTTGCGCTCCACGATCGCGAGTTCGACGGCGTCAGCGATGGTGAGAGTCTCGAGCACCCGTCAAGCCTAATGCGCCGCGCGGTGGCAGACTGGCGCCATGGCCCCGCTCGGCGAACACCACTACGCGCTCACCACCACCTGGACCGGAAATCGCGGCACCGGCACGAGCGGCTACCGCGACTACGCCAGGGACGTCACGATCGGGGTCGAGGGCAAGCCCGATCTGCTGGCCTCGTCGGACAAGCCGTTCCGCGGTGACTCCAGTCGCTGGAATCCGGAGGACCTGCTTCTCGCCGCCCTGTCGGAATGCCACCTGCTGTCGTACCTGCACGCCTGCGTCACGGCCGGCGTCGTCGTCACCGACTACCACGACGAGGCGACCGGGATCATGCGCGAGGACGGGCGGGGCGGCGGTGCGTTCGCCGAGGTCACGCTGCGGCCCCGGGTCGTGGTCGCCGACGCGTCGATGCTGGAGGCGGCAAGGGAAGCCCATCGCACCGCCCACGAGTGGTGCTTCATCGCGAACTCGGTGAACTTCCCGGTGACGCACGAGGCCACCGTCGTGGCCGCGTCGAGGTCAGACTGAGCTCAGCGGCGCTCGTGGGGGAGCGCCTGCCTGATCTTCTCTATCGGCGTCTGCGCCGGCGGCTCGTTGTAGACGCCCGCGAGCTCCTGCCCGCTCAGGGCGTGGATCGCGGTCATGATCTCGTCGGTGGCGAGGCGTCGTGCTCTTCCGCTCGTCGCCGGTCCGTGCGTGGACACGTCGATCGGCTCGCCGAAGCGCACCGTGACCCGCTCGCTGAGCGACGGCATCTTCGCACCCCTGGGCATGACCTTGTCCGTGCCGATGAGTCCGACGGGCACGACCGGAGCGCCGCTCTGCAGGGCGAGGAAGGCGACACCGGTGCGTCCTTTGTACAGACGGCCGTCCGTGGAGCGGGTCCCCTCGGGGTAGAGCGCGACGGCCAGGCCCTCGTCGAGCAGCTGTCGCTGCTGGTCCAGAGCGTCGAGGGCCGCTTGACCGGCGCCGCGGCGCACCGGGATGGCACCGACGGAGGTGAAGAAGTCCCGGGAGATCGCGCCCTTGAGCCCGGTGCCCTCGAAGTAGCTCGACTTGGCGAGGAAGTGCACCGGTCGCGGAGCGGCGATCGGAATCGCCATCGAGTCGATGAACGACAGGTGGTTGCTGGCGAGGATCACCGCGCCGGTGAGCGGCACGTTCTCGCGTCCTTCGATGCGCGGCCGGTAGATCACCCGCGCGACGGAAGCCGCGACCATCCGTCCCACCTTGTACTTGAACCCGGCATGACGGGGCGGACGGTGCCCCTGCGTCTCGGACTCGGGATCCGCGGGGGTCGCCGACTGCTCAGAACTCACCGGAAGAGCTTATCCGCCGGTTCATGCCGATCGTGGAATGACGCCGCGTCGTGGTCGCGCACTCAGCGTCGGCAAAGCACCGTGCGCCACAATGAGATCTTCCCGTTCCGCGAAACCGAGGTCTCATCTTGCGTCTGCGCCCCCTCACCCTGGCGTCCACCGTGGCCGTCACCGCCCTTCTGCTGACCGGATGCTCCGGTGCGCAGGACAAGCCGGAAGCATCCGCCTCGAAGGACGGCGCCGACGCCTGCGCGCAGGTCGCGGCGCCGGGCGCGTTCACCGACAGCGTCGACGTCACCGGCGAATTCGGCGAGCCGGCCAAGATCACCGTCGCGAAGGACCAGAAGGTCGACGAGGTGCAGCGCACCGTCGTCACCGAGGGTGACGGCGAGAAGGTCCAGGAGGGCGACTACATCGCCTATGCGATGAGCGCCTTCGACTCCCAGACAGGTGACCACCTGGGCGACCTCGGCTACACCGAGGGCGAGCTGCTTCCGCAGGACGCGCTGGCGAACGAAGCGCTCGCGGAGGCGATCGGCTGCGCCCCGGTCGGCACGCGGGTCGCGTTCGCGCTGCCGGCTGCCGAGGGCACTCAGTCGCAGCTGTACATCATCGACGTGCTCGACAAGGTGCCCACCTCGGCCTGGGGCGAGAAGCAGGCGCCGGTCGAGGGGATGCCCACGGTGAAGCTCGCCAAGGACGGCGAGCCCGACGTCGTCGTCCCCACCGGAGACGCTCCCGACGAGCTGAAGATCTCCGTGCTCAAGCAGGGCGACGGGCCCGCGGTCGCAGACGGCGACACGACGCTGCTGCAGTACTACGGCGTCGACTGGGAGAGCGGCGACAGCTTCGACTCCTCCTGGTCGAAGGGCGCCCCGTACGCCGCACCCGGCAACACCTACGTGCCGGGGTTCGTGCAGGCGCTCGCCGGTCAGAAGGTCGGCTCGCAGGTGCTCGTCGTCATCCCGCCGGAGCTGGCCTACGGAGACGACCCGGAGGGCCACGAGCTCGGCGGCAAGACCCTGGTGTTCGTCATCGACATCCTCGCGACGCAGCACGCTCCTGCCGCGCAGTGACCCGCTGAACGAGAGGGCGGCGATCCGACGGGGTCGCCGCCCTCTCGCATAGGCTGGCGGCATGCGTCGCGTCATCGTCCTCGGCTCCACCGGTTCCATCGGCACTCAGGCGCTGGATGTGATCCGCGGCAATCCGCGCCGCTTCGAGCTCGTCGGCCTCGCCGCAGGCAGCAACGCCGAGCTCGTCGCAGAGCAGGCTCGGCAGTTCCAGGTCGAGCACACCGCCCTGGGGGCAGCGGAGGCCGAGCAGCTGGTCCGCGACGTCGACGCCGATGTGGTGCTCAATGCGATCACCGGGTCGATCGGACTCGGCTCCACTCTCGCGACGCTGAATGCCGGGCGCACGCTCGCCCTCGCGAACAAGGAGTCGCTGATCGTCGGCGGCGAGCTGGTGCGCGCGGCAGCGGGCCCGGATCAGATCGTCCCCGTTGACTCCGAGCACTCCGCCCTGGCTCAGGCGCTGCGCGCGGGCACGCGTGCGGAGGTCAGCCGGCTCGTCGTCACGGCATCCGGCGGTCCGTTCCGCGGGCGGAGCCGAGCGGATCTCGCCGACGTCACTCCCGCCCAGGCGCTCGCCCACCCCACCTGGGACATGGGGCGCATGGTGACCACCAACTCAGCGACGCTCGTGAACAAGGGGCTCGAGGTCATCGAGGCGCATCTGCTATTCGACGTGCCGTACGACGACATCGAGGTGGTCGTGCACCCTCAGTCGATCGTGCACTCGATGGTCGAATTCGTCGACGGCTCCACCATCGCGCAGGCTTCGCCCCCCGACATGCGCCTGCCGATCTCACTCGGGCTGGACTGGCCGCACCGGGTCGGCGGCGTCGGCCGCCCGCTCGACTGGCGCACGGCGACCAGCTGGACGTTCGAGCCTCTCGACGACGAGGCGTTCCCCGCCGTCGCCCTCGCCAAGGCCGTCGGCCGTGCCGGCAGCACGTTCCCCGCGGTGTACAACGCCGCGAACGAGCAGGCCGTGCACGCCTTCCACGACGGACACCTGCCATTCCTCGGCATCGTCGACACGATCCAGCGGGTCATCGATGCTCACGACGCGCCCGAGCAGTTGACGATCGAGGCGCTCGCCGATGCCGAGAGCTGGGCGCGTGCCAAGGCGGATGCCCTGATCGCCGCCTCCTGACGCAGCGGCGCCGCGGCTGCGGACTGCGCTCCGGGCGCCGTGACGGATCTCAGTCGCCGTAGGGCACCGGCCAGTGCGATTCCGGAGCCGGCCATCCGGCGGCGATGAGCGCCCGGCGGGCGAGCTCACGCGCGGAGTACGGCGTGCGCACGCCACGGATGTCGCGGTAGTCCTGGTGCCCCGGTCCCGCCCAGAGGATGGCATCCCCTTCGCCCACCATGCCCACCGCGGCGACGATCGCATCCTCCGGCGGCGAGACCTCGTGGATCTCGGCATCCGGACGCGCTCGCCGGGCCCCCTCCACGAGGGTGGCGCGGATCGACGCCGGGTCCTCGAAGCGCGGGTGGTGGTCGGTGATCACGAGGATGTCGCTGCCTTCGACCGCAGTGCGTGCCATGTCGAAGCGCTTGGTGGCGTCGCGGTCGCCGTCTGCGCCGAACAGCATGAGCACTCTGCCCGGGGTGACGCGGCGCACCGCGGCCAGGGTCTTCTCGAAGGCATCCGGGGAGTGGCCGAAGTCGACGTAGACCGCCGGACCCGTCTCGCCGGAGACGAACTGCGTGCGGCCGGGCAGGTGTGCGACGATGTGCCCGTCGCGCGCGAGGGCGTCGGCGATGCGCTCCCACGTGTAGCCGCCCTCGAGCAGCATGACGATCGCGAGACCGGCATTCGCTGCCATGTGCGGACCGATCACCGGGACGACGGTCGACAGCTTCCGCCCCTCCGGTCCGGTCAGCGTGAACGCCGTCCCGCTGGGGCGTTCGTCGTCGATCGTGACCACCCAGTCGGCACGTGACGCCGCGTCGGCATCGACCGCGATCGCGGGGGTGCCCACGGTGACGACGGGCACGGTGGCGCGCTCGACGACGACGGCACCGGAGGTCGAATCGACGCTCACGACCGCGCGCCGCGAGCGCTCGGGGGTGAACAGCGGAAGCTTCGCCTCGAAGTACTCCGTCATGTCGGCGTAGTCGTCGAGGTGGTCGTGCGACAGGTTGGTGAAGCCCGCGACGTCGAACATGATCCCGTCGACGCGGTGCCGCGACAGGGCCTGCGCGCTGACCTCGACGGCGACCGCTTCAACGCTCCGCTCGCGCATGAGGGCGAGCAGCGCGTGCATCTCCGACGCCTCGGGGGTGGTCAGCCGTGACACGATGACCTCGCCGGCGATGTGGCGCTCGGCCGTCGACGACAGTCCCGACACGACGCCGATCTGATCGAGCAGGCCCTGCAGCAGGTGCGACACGCTGGTCTTGCCGTTGGTGCCCGTGGTGCCGAACAGCAGGGGCAGCGGGTCGCCGGCGCCCGTGCCGTAGACCCAGGCGCTGAGCGCGCCGAGCACCGCACGCGGATCGTCGACGACGATGATCGGCAGGCCGGCGGAGGCGGCGATGTCGGCGCCGGCCTCGTCGGTGATGACGGCCACAGCGCCCTGCTCGGCCGCCGTCTGCGCGAACTCCGCGCCGTGCCGGTTCACGCCCTGGATGGCGACGAAGGCCTCACCCGCCCGCAGATCCGCGGTGGCGAGGGTGATGCCGCTCAGCTCGACGTCGGCGATGTCACCGCGGACGTCTCGGGCGAAGCGTTCGGCCAGCTCGGTCAGTGCACGACGGGGTGGGTCGGCCGGACGGAGCACAGGGGGCAGCGATGTCGTGGTCATATCCCGTCCATGATCTCACGTGGCCCCGGCGCTCCCACGATGCGGCGGATCCAGGCGATTCCTCAGCGGTGCCGTTAGCGTGGACGGGTGGAGATCCTGCTGTACCTGGGCGGCGTCGTGTTCATGCTGATCGGCCTCGGCCTGTCGATCGGACTGCACGAGGTGGGGCACCTGCTGCCCGCGAAACTGTTCGGCGTGCGCGTCGGCCAGTACATGATCGGCTTCGGACCGCGCCTGTGGTCCAAGCGCATCGGTGAGACCGAGTACGGGTTCAAGGCGCTGCCGCTGGGCGGATTCATCTCGATGTCGGGGATGTATCCGCCGTCGTCCAAGAGCTCTCCCGCGCGCGGCGTGTTCGCCTCACTCGTGCAGGACGCCCGCACGGCGAACGACGAGACGATCGGCGCGGGCGACGAGAACCGGGTCTTCTACCGTCTGCCGGTCTGGAAGCGCGTGATCATCATGCTCGGCGGCCCGGCCATGAACTTCCTGCTCGCGATCGCGATCTTCACGGTGATGGCATCCGGCATCGGCATCCAGCAGGCGAGCACGACGGTCAGCTCGGTCACCGAGTGCGTCCTGCCGGCCGGCACCACGCAGCAGACCTGCACGGCCGACGATCCCGCGGCGCCCGCCGCAGAGGCCGGCATCCAGGCGGGCGATGTGCTGGTGAGCGTCGACGGCGAGAAGGTTCAGACGTTCGCCGAGGCGTCGGCGATCATCCAGCGCTCCCCGGGCGAGCCGCTCGCCGTCGTGGTCGATCGCGGCGGGAAGGATGTCGAGCTCACCCTCACCCCGGTGGCGGCGGAGCGGGGGGAAGTGGATGCCGAGGGGCGCCCCGTGGTTGACGACAACGGCGACCCGGTGACGCGCACCGTCGGCTACGCGGGCATCATCTCGCAGCAGAAGTACGTGCCGCAGCCGATCGGCACCGGCGCGGAGCTGGCCGTGCAGCAGACGCAGGCGGTCGCGTCGCTCGTGATCAATCTGCCCGCCAAGCTGTGGGACGTCGGCGTCTCGCTCGTCACGGGCTCCGAACGCGACCCGAACGGCCCGCTGAGCGTAGTCGGCGTCGGACGCCTCGCCGGTGAGGTCGCCGCGACGGATGCCCCGGTGCTCAACCGCCTGGTCGTGCTGATGAACCTGCTGGCCGCGCTGAACATCGCCCTGTTCGTGTTCAATCTCATCCCGCTGCTTCCCCTCGACGGCGGTCACATCGTCGTCGCGCTGTGGGAGGGCCTCAAGCGCGCGTGGGCGAAGCTCACCGGCCGCCGAGCACCGAGACCCGTCGACGCCACCAGGCTCGTGCCCGTCACGGTCATCGTCGCCGTGCTGCTGATCGGGATGGGGGCGCTGCTCATCGTGGCCGACCTGGTCAAGCCGATGAACCTGCTGGGCTGAGACCTCTCGCTGGCGCCCGTCACCGCGGCGTCAGGCGAGAGCGTGCGCGGTGAGACGCTCGAGAGTCGCCAGCCCGTCGCGCGACAGGATCGACTCCAGGTGGCCCTGCACCGAGGCGAAGCGCTCGCCGCGGAGCGCGTAGACGTCGCCGCTGTCGGGATCGGCCGACACCTCGGCATCCGCCACTGCGGTCGTGCCGGGTGAGACCCGCGCGGTGAAGGTGTTGTAGAAGCCGACCGATGCATCGTGGCCGAACACCGGCACCGTCTTCTGCACCCCCTGGTGCGGCGCGGTCAGGGGCACCAGGTCGATCCCGAGCCGGTCGGCGAGGATCTGATGGCTCAGACACACCGCGAGCAGCGGTGCGCCCGCGTCGCGGCGCCGGGCGACCACCTGCCGCATCCGCGCGATGCGCGGCGCGGATCCGTCGCGAGGATCACCCGGTCCGGGACCTGCGACGACGAGGTCGGCGGCGTCGATCGCGCTGTCGGTCACGGCGTCCCACGTGACGATCTCGACATCGAGGCCGAGATGGCGCAGCTGGTGCGCCAGCATCGTGGTGAATCGATCCTCGGCGTCGACGACCAGCGCGCTGCGGCCGGCGAAGCGGCCGCCGGGAGGGGTGTCCTGCGGCTGCATCCAGAAGTCGGCGAGGCGGGTGTTGCGGGATGCCAGAAGCTCGGCGATCCCTGGGTCATCGGAGAGCCGCGCCTCGCCCGGCGCGTCGTCGTCGCGGGCCTCGGCGGCGCGGTCACGCTCGATGGCACCGATCGCGCCGAGCACGCCCGCCGCCTTGCCGTGCGTCTCGCTCACCTCGCCGTGCGGATCGGAGTGGCGCACGAGGGTGGCGCCGACCGGCACGCGCAGCCGCCCACTGTCGAGATAGACCGTGCGGATGAGGATCGGAGCATCGAGGTCGTGCCCACCGTCGGCGTTCGGCGTGAACAGAGCGGCGACGCCGGAGTAGTAGCCGCGCGGCGACCGCTCGTGCCGGCGGATCACCGCGCACGCGTTCTGCATGGGCGAGCCGGTGACGGTGGGCGCGAACATCGTCTCGCGCAGGATGTCGCGCGGATCGAGCCTGCTGCGGCCGCGCAGCATGTACTCGGTGTGGGTGAGGCGCGACATCTCCTTCAGATGCGGGCCGGTGATGCGCCCGCCGTCCGAGCACACCTGGCTCATCATCTTGAGCTCTTCGTCGACGACCATGAACAGCTCCTCGGTCTCCTTCGTCGACGAGAGGAACTCCGACAGCGTCTCGCGGGTCGCGCCGCCCGCGGGATGGCGGAACGTGCCCGAGATGGGATTCATGGTGACGATGCCGTCTCTGGCGACGACGTGCGCTTCGGGGCTGGCGCCCACGGCGATCTGCCCGGGGGTGATGACCGCGAATGTCCAGTACGCGCCGCGCTCGTGCTCGAGAAGCGCGCGGAACCAGGTGAGGGCGGCGGTGCGGTCGTCGGCGTCGAATCCGGCGCGGTAGTCGCGACGGATGACGAAGTTCGCGCCCTCGCCGCGGCCGATCTCCTCGGAGATGACCTGCTCGACCGTGTCGGCGTAGTCGGCGTCGGAGATGTCGAAGCCGCCGTCGGTGAGCGCGATCGGCGCATCCGGCAAAGCGGCCACCACGTCGGTGAGATCGAGCCGGTGGTGCTCTGTGACGACGACGCATCGCAGGGGGGTGCCGTCGTCCTGCGCCTCGAAGCCGCGCTCGCGCACCTGACGGTACGGCACCATGGCGAAGACCTCGCGAGCGCCGCCGGGACCGTCCAGGGGGATGTCCGCAAGCAGGTCGACGTCGACCACGTCGCCGGTGAGCAGGTCGACGCCGCCCTCGCGCGCGATCAGGACGAACGACGCGTCGCGATCGGCGGTGAGCTCGGCCAGTCGGGCGAGCGGAACTGCGGTCATCGGTGTCTCCTCGGTCGGGGATCCGGTGCGGACAAGAAAAAGACCGCCCCGGGAGGCGGTCTGATCTCGTGGGTACGCGAATCACCGCCTAGAAGGCGGGCCACCAGGTGCGGGTCGCGGACATACCGTGAAAAGTAGCACATCAGCGGTGCAGGATCTGCGCATGTGTCCAGGCTGCTCCACGACGGATTCCCTCGCTGAACACGGCGGTGGCCGACATCCAGCCTGCGTCTATCCGGCGGCGGTAGCCTGGAGTCGTGCCTGCAGTGAATCTTGGGATGCCGCGCATCCCCGAAGTCCTCGCCCCGCGTCGCAAGTCCCGTCAGATCAGGGTCGGCAAGGTGCTCGTCGGCGGTGACGCCCCGGTCAGCGTGCAGTCGATGACGACGACCAAGACCACCGACATCAACGGCACGCTGCAGCAGATCGCCGAGCTCACGGCATCCGGATGCGAGATCGTCCGCGTGGCCGTGCCGTCGCAGGACGACGCCGATGTGCTGCACATCATCGCGAAGAAGAGCCAGATCCCGGTGATCGCCGACATCCACTTCCAGCCCAAGTACGTCTTCCAGGCGATCGACGCGGGTTGTGCCGCCGTGCGCGTCAACCCGGGCAACATCCGCAAGTTCGACGACCAGGTCGGCGCGATCGCGCAGGCCGCCAAGGCCGCCGGCGTCTCGCTGCGCATCGGTGTGAACGCCGGGTCGCTCGACCGCCGTCTTCTCGAGAAGTACGGTAAGGCCACGCCCGAGGCGCTCGTCGAGAGCGCCGTGTGGGAGGCGTCGCTGTTCGAGGAGCACGACTTCCACGACTTCAAGATCTCGGTCAAGCACAACGACCCCGTCGTGATGGTCAAGGCTTACCGGCAGCTCGCCGAGCGCGGCGACTGGCCGCTGCACCTCGGAGTCACCGAAGCGGGTCCCGCGTTCCAGGGCACCATCAAGAGCGCCACCGCGTTCGGCATCCTGCTCGGCGAGGGCATCGGCGACACCATCCGCGTGTCGCTCTCTGCACCCCCGGCCGAAGAGGTCAAGGTCGGCCACCAGATCCTGCAGTCGCTGAACCTGCGTGAGCGCAAGCTCGAGATCGTCTCGTGCCCGTCGTGCGGTCGGGCCCAGGTCGATGTGTACTCGCTCGCCGAAGACGTGACCGAGGGGCTCAAGGATATGACCGTGCCGCTGCGCGTCGCCGTCATGGGCTGCGTCGTGAACGGGCCGGGCGAGGCCCGCGAGGCGGACCTCGGCGTCGCGTCGGGCAACGGCAAGGGACAGATCTTCGTCAAGGGCGAGGTCATCAAGACCGTGCCCGAGGCCGACATCGTCGCCACGCTCATCGAGGAGGCGAACCGCATCGCCGCCGAGATGGGTGCGGATGCCCCGATCGGCACCGCCCAGGTCGTCACCGGCTGACGCGCCGGAGGAAGAACACATGCAGTCGACGCTCGTCTCGTTCCCCGATGGTGCCCTGACCGGCGAGGGCGAGGTGCTTCTCGTGGATCAGACCGCCGCCATCGTCGTGGTCGACGCGACCCCGTTCCATCCTGTCGATCACACCTGGCCCGACCAGCCGGGAGACTCCGGCGCGATCGCCGTCGGCGATGTGCAGGTGCGAGTGACCGAGGCCGTCATGGCCGCCGTCAGCGACGAGGGCGCACTGGCCGTCGGCTCCGACATCCCCGTCAAGCGCGGCGGCGAGGGCTGGACCTGGATGGTCGGTCACCGGACCGAAGGGGCGATCCCTGCCGACATCGCTGTCGGGGCGCGGGTCACGCTGACGGTGGATGCCGATCGTCGAGACTCACTGAGCCGAGGACACACCGCCTGCCATCTGGCGTCCCTCGCCCTCGATGCAGCGCTCGCCGACCTCTGGCGCAAGGAGATCGGCACCGACCCGCTCGGCAGCCCCGACTTCGAAGGGAAGGCGAACCAGTCCAGCCGCATCCACCCCGATGGTAGCGTCGACGAGTACCGCCTGGGCAAGAGCCTGCGCAAGGCCGGCTTCGACTCCGAGGGACTCGCGGCATCGCTGGCCGAGCGAGAGCAGCGCATCAACGAGCTGCTCGCGAGCTGGGTCGCCGCAGCGGGAGAGAGCCGCATCGACGTCGAGGGCCCGAGCATCATCGACCGTCGCACCTGGCGCTGCACGCTGCCCGAGGGTGGGGTGAGTTTCCTGTGCGGGGGAACGCACGTGCGATCCCTCGGCGAATTCGCGTCGATCACGGTGTCGCTCGACCTCAGCGATCCGCAGCTGCTCGTCATGACCACGACGGCCGTCGCGGCCTGACCGTCACGACGTGGCGCTCCGCACGTCCCGCATCACCACATCGCGCGGAGGATGCGCACCGCGTCCTCCGTGCTGAGGTCTTCTCGGCGCGCGGCTGATGCCAGCGCCCGGGCAGCGCGGGCGACATCCTGTGAGACGGGAGCGGCCGATCGGCTCACCCGTGTGCCAGCTCCAGTGCGAGAGACGACCAGGCCATCCGCCTCGAGGTGCCGATAGGCCTTCGCCACCGTGCCGGCGGCGATACCGAGGTCTGACGCGAGCTGCCGCACGGAGGGCAGGCGCTCCTCGGCGGCGAGCTGGCCAGAGGTGATCAATCCGCGCAGCTGCCCGTAGACCTGCTCGGCGGGAGGGCCACCCTCACGGGCGATCTCGATCCTCATTCCGCGACCGGCTCTGCATGCCTTCGCGCGTGCGCCGGGAGCACGCTGAGCGCGACCATGACCCACAGGGTGAGCCCGGCGATCACTGCCGCGTACGCCGTCCAGGTGAGCGCGGGTGCGATCGCGGCGAACGGCGTTCCGACCGAGACCTCCCCGAGTTCCGCCGAGGCCGCGGTGCCCTGCATCGACGCGGTCGATGCCAGAGAACGCAGAACCACAGAGAGGTGGGTCAGCAGAGCGCCGAGGGCCGCGCGACCGACGAGAGAGCTGCGGAACCGGCGCAGCGCGGCGTCGCGCTCGACGTCGTCGTCCCACGCGGGGTGGGAGATGGATGCCCAGGCGACGACGGTGACCACGACCAGCGCGGCGAGCGCGATGAGCGACGGCACCGAGTAGTACCAGCCGTAGATGCCGGACCTGATCTCCGTGCCGGATGTGCCGATCACGATCGAGTACTCGGTGAAGCGCCCGAATTCATCCGGACTGGAGGCCGAGCCCGCGGCGATCGTGATCGCGATGATCGCGACGGCGAGCACCGCCATCGACGTCGGCCATGCGCGTGGCACGAACGCCCTCATACCCCTCGGCGACAGGTCGGCGGCAGCGGGTGCTCGTCGTCGACGCCGCGGCGCCGTCAGCAGCGTCGCACTCGCGATGCCCAGCAGGAGGGGAAGCAGCGCCCGCATCTCCAGCGGCATGCCGAGGCCCGGCCGCCAGAGGAACAGCGCCACTGGGGCCAGCCCGATGATCACCGCAGGGACGCCGCCGGCCAGTGCCGAGATCACACGCAGTCGGGACGGCAGCGGCACGCGCGATCCTCGATTCTGCAGATGCAGCAGGACTCCCACGAGGACCGCGAGAGCGAACGGACCCCACAACAGCATCCACATCACGACCGCACCCATGAGCCGCCTCCAAATGTGTCATCCGGACGATACAAAATGTAGCGTCCGTCTGACACAAGATCAAGGGTCCGATCAGGCGGTGGCTTCCAGCTCCACGGTGCCCTTCGACACATCGACCGCGGTAACCCGCAGTCGCACCGTCGCGCCCGGAGCGACACCGCCCGATACCGGCGCGGTCGAGGTCACCGCGGGCTCAGCGATCTGCACGGCCGCGCGGTCGTCGCCGCGCAGCTCGATCACCGTCGCCTCGATCGTGTGCCCGACGAGCGGCTGCAGCAGCGCCGCCTCGACGCGGTTGATGGTCTCGGCATCCAGACGTGACGCACGCTGCGCCGACTCCTGCATGAGGGCCGGAAGCTCAGCGAGCGAAGCGCGCGCCCACTCGGGCGCCGTCTCGCCGAGCGACTCGGCGAGACAGATCGCCAGCGACCAGCGATCCACCAGCCGGCGCAGGGGAGCGGTGGCGTGCGCGTACGGCGCGCCGATCGCGGCTTGCGTCAGGTCGCCGTCGGGCAGGCGGCCGTCGAAGGTGACGTATCCCGCGCCCCGGAACAGCGAGGCCGCAGCCTCGAGGACCGGCAGGGTGAGCGGATCGCTCTTGTCGAGCCGGCGCAGGTAGTCGCCGTATCGACCGGTCGTCCACGGACGACCCAGCGCCCGCGTCTGCTGCCGGAACCGATCGAACGCGCTCTCGTCGGGCTGCGGCATCGTGCGCAGCACACCCACCTTCGCATCGATCATCAGCTCGGCCGCCGCCATGCCCGTCATCAGCGAGAGCTGAGCGTTCCAGTCTTCGATGGGCAGCGGGTGACGGCGTTCGATGTCGTAGCGGCCGTCGTCGCGCAGCACGACCTCCTCATCGGGCAGGTTCAGGCTCGCGCCGCCGCGCTCGGCCTCCTGCGCTCGCCGCAGCTCTCCGATCTCCCGCAGCAGGGCGAGGTGCTCGTCGGCACCCCGGTCGACGGATGCCTGGGCGGCGACGTACTCGAGCTGCGACCGTGAGCGCACGAGGGCGCGTTCAAGTCGGAAGTCCGTCCTCGAGCCCTCGGCGTCGAGCCTGAAGGTCCAGACCAGCGCGGGCCGCTCGGCATCCGGCAGCAGCGACGCGCGATCCTCGGACAGCACGCGGGGGTGCAGCGGGATGTTCCCGTCGGCGAGGTAGAGGGTCTGGCCGCGCAGCCGGGCCTGAGCATCCACGGCGCTTCCAGGATCCACGAAACCCGGCACATCGGCGATCGCGTACCGCACCTGGTAACCGGCGCCGGCCCGCTCCAGATGGAAGGCCTGGTCGAGATCCCGGGAGCCGAGGGGATCGAGGGTGACGAACGGCACGTCGCGCAGGTCGAGCTCGGGAGCCGGCGCGCTGGCCGACTGCGCTTCCGCGATCGCCTCGGGTGGGAACTCGACGGGCGCCTCGATCTCCACTCGCAGCGCTGCGAGCGCCTCTGCGAGCTCGCTCTGCGCGGCGGACGAGGAGACATGAGAACGACGCTGTGGCATGCCCCCACCCTAAGCAGGGCTCTGTGCAATCTCGGGTAACAGCGGCCCGGCACCTGGGTACGCGCATTAGCGTGAGGGCATGACGAACGCTGACAAGGCCCGCACCCTCATCGACCTGTACGAAGCGCCGGAGATCCTGCGCGTCGTGAACATCTGGGACGTCGTCTCGGCGAAGGCCGTGGCCACGCTGCCCGAGACGAAGGCCCTCGCCACGGCGGGGCACTCGATCGCCGCGACCTTCGGCTATGCAGACGGGCAGATCCCGCGCGACATCATGATCGACTTCGTCGGACGCATCGCGGCGGCCGTCGATCTTCCGGTCACCGCCGATCTCGACGACGGCTACGCAGACGCCGGCGAGACCACCAGGCTCGCGATCGGCGTGGGCGTCGTGGGCGCCAACATCGAAGATCGCCTGGCTCCGTTCGCGGAGTCGGTGGCGAAGGTCGAGGCGATCGTCAAGGCGGCTGAGGCGGAGGGCGTGCCGTTCGCGCTCAACGCCCGCACCGACGCGGTCGTCCGCGGCGGCGACAAGCCGCTCGCCGACAAGCTGGCGGATGCCGTGGAGCGCGGCCGTGCGTTCATCGACGCCGGCGCGACCGCCGTCTTCGTCCCCGGCGTCCTCGACGCGGATGCCACCCGCACCCTCGTGGAGGGGATCGGGCACAACAGGGTGAGCGTCATCGGCCTGCCCGGCGCCCTGACTGCCGCCGAGTACGAGGCGCTGGGCGCCTCGCGCATCTCGTACGGCCCGCTCACGCAGCGCGTCGCGCTCACCGCGCTGCAGGACCTCGCGACCGACCTGTACGCGGACGGCGTCATCCCCGAGAGCACCCGCGCGCTGAACTGACCGACGACGGGACGGGCGACGACGGGTCAGTAGACTTGGCCCGTGGTCACTCGTCTCTCCAACTTCTTCCTCCGCACGCTCCGCGAAGACCCGGCCGGTGCCGAGGTCGCCAGTCACAAGCTGCTGATCCGCGCCGGGTACATCCGCCCGCAGGCCGCGGGCATCTTCGCGTGGCTGCCGCTGGGCCTGCGCGTCAAGGCGAAGATCGAGACCGTGATCCGCGAGGAGATGACCGCCGCCGGTGCGCAGGAGGTGCACTTCCCGGCGCTGATGCCCCGGGAGGCGTACGACGCCACCGGCCGGTGGGACGAGTACGGCGACCTGCTGTTCCGGCTGAAGGATCGCAAGGGAGGCGACTATCTGCTCGCACCCACCCACGAGGAGGCCTTCACTCTCCTCGTGAAGGACCTGTACTCCTCGTACAAGGATCTGCCTCTGACGATCTACCAGATCCAGGACAAGTACCGTGACGAGGCGCGCCCCCGGGCCGGGCTGCTGCGCGGGCGCGAGTTCACCATGAAGGACGCCTACTCGTTCGACGCGTCCGACGAGGGCCTCGACACCAGCTACATGGCGCAGCGCGACGCCTACGAGCGCATCTTCCAGCGGCTGGGCCTGGAGTACGCGATCGTGCAGGCCGACGCCGGCGCGATGGGCGGCTCACGCAGCGAGGAGTTCCTGCACCCCACTCCCGTCGGAGAGGACACATTCGTGCGCAGCGCGGGCGGGTACGCCGCCAACGTCGAGGCGTACGTCACCACCGCTCCCGAGGCGGTCGGCTGGGAGGGCGTGGGACCGGCGACGATCTTCGACTCGCCCGACACGCCCACCATCGAGACCCTGGTCGCGCACTCCAACGCCGCACTCGACGGCGAGTACACGGCAGCGGACACCCTGAAGAACGTCGTGCTCGCCCTGACGCACCTCGGCGGCTCCCGCGAGCTCGTGATCGTGGGCATCCCCGGCGATCGCGACGTCGACCTCAAGCGCGCCGAGGTCGCCTTCGCGCCGGCCGAGGTCGAAGCCGCGACGGACGCGGACTTCGAACGCCACCCTCTGCTCGTGCGCGGATACATCGGACCATGGTCCGAGACCGGGCCGGTGCTCGGCGAGGAGTCGGCCACCGGCATCCGGTATCTCGTCGACCCCCGCGTCGCCGACGGAACCCGCTGGATCACCGGCGCCAACATCGATCAGAAGCACGTGCACACCGTCGTGGCCGGGCGCGACTTCACCGCCGACGGCACCGTCGAGATCGCGAACGTGCGCGAGGGCGACCCGGCGCCGGACGGGTCCGGCCCCGTCTCGCTAGCGCGCGGCATGGAGATCGGGCACGTCTTCCAGCTCGGCCGCAAGTACGCCGAGGCGCTGGGGCTGAAGGTGCTCGACCAGAACGGCAAGCTCGTCACGGTCACCATGGGCTCGTACGGCATCGGCGTCACCCGCATCCTGGCGATCATCGCCGAGCTGAACAACGACGACAAGGGACTGATCTGGCCGGCATCCGTCGCGCCGTTCGACGTCCAGGTGGTCGCTGCCGGACGGGACCAGATCGCATTCGACGTCGCCGAGGACATCGCGAACCAGCTCGAGGCCGCCCGCCTCGACGTGCTCTATGACGACCGCGTGAAGGTCTCGCCCGGGGTGAAGTTCGGCGACGCCGAGCTCGTCGGCGTGCCGAAGATCGTCGTCGTCGGACGCGGTGCGGCAGACGGCCAGGTCGAGCTGTGGGACCGCGCCTCGGGCGATCGAGAGGCGCTCTCGGTGGCTGAGGCGATCACACGACTCACCCGCTGACGGCCCGCGGAAGCCGGCTGACGCTGTGCCAGGGTGGAGGCATGACGGACGCCACGCTGAACGAAGACCTGCGCCACGAGCTCACCGTGCTGCTGGACAAGGCCGGCATCCGCGCGGAACGCGGGCTGGTGGCGCGGCTGCTGCAGACGTCGCTGTCGATGGGCATGGAGAACACCGATCGGCTCGACCTGAAGATCGCCTCGGCGGCCCTTCAGGAGATGCACCAGGCCTTCCAGCTGTTCCAGCCCTTCCATCAGGTGCCGAAGGTCACCGTGTTCGGATCGGCGCGCACGGGCGAGGACGACCCGCTGTACCTGCAGGCGCGCGATGTCGCCTCCGCCCTCGCCGACGACGGATGGATGGTGGTCACCGGCGCGGGTCCCGGCATCATGCAGGCCGCCGCGGAGGGAGCGGGGTCGAAGATGTCGCTCGGGGTGTCGATCCGGCTGCCGTTCGAGGAGCGCGCGAACACGATCGTCGCGGAGAGCACGCAGGTCGTGTCGATGAAGTACTTCTTCACCCGCAAGCTGATGCTCATCAAGGAGTCACGCGGGTTCATCTGCCTGCCCGGCGGGTTCGGCACCATGGACGAGATGTTCGAGCTGCTCACGCTGCAGCAGACCGGCAAGGCCGAGCCCATGCCGATCGTGCTGCTGGATGCCCCGAACGGGACGTTCTGGGGCGGTCTGAAGCGCTTCGTCGACGAGCACCTCGCGCCGGCGGGGGTGATCTCGCCCCACGACCTCGATCGGGTGCTGATCACCGATTCCGTGCAGGAGGCGGCGGCCAGCGTCACCGGCTTCTGGAGCAACTACGACTCGCTTCGCTGGGTCGGGGATCTTCTCGTCCTTCGGCTGGTGAACACCCCCACGGACGCCGAGGTCGAAGATCTCAACGAGCGCTTCGGACACATGTGCGCCTACGGTCGTATCGAGCGAACCGATCCGCTGGACGTCGAGCGCACCGCGGGGGACGTCGTCGAGCTGCCGCGCCTGGCGCTGCATCTCAAGCAGCGCAGCGTCGGCGCGCTGTACTCGCTGATCCGCGCGATCAACGACCTGCCGTCCGCTCGCTGATCATCAGCGGGCTGCTTCCCGCTCGCGGGCCGTGATGGCCGCGGCGAACGCGGCTCGGTCGATCCGACGACCGAGGATGCTCTCGGCCGCGCGGTGCCCGGATTCGTAGGCCCCGCCGACGGTCGCGGGCTCTCGGCCCCAGGTCGCCTCGCCCGCGAACCGCAGTCCGCCGTCGAACGGCCCGGCGAGCGCGTCGTGATCCTCGTGCGATGCTCCGATGGGCAGGTGGGAATACGAACCGCGTGCGTGCGGATCATCGCCCCAGCGCGTGACCCACGAGGCGATCGGCTCGGCGACCCGCTCACCGTAGAGCGCGCGCAGGGTGCGCACGGAGTCGGCGACGACCTCGGCATCCGACAGTGTCTGCAGGTGACGGCCGAGCGGGCCGGCGGCGAAGGTGAGAAGTGTCGGGATGCCGCTGATCACTGAGACGTCGTACCAGGAGTGCCATCGCTCGCCGGCCGCGCCGAGTGCGCGGATGACGCAGGTCCCCTCCTCCCAGAACCGTTCCGGGAACTGCACGAACACCTTGTTGAACACCCCCATGCCCAGCCGGGAGATGCTGTCGCTCGCGGGGCGGGGGAGCGGCGGATCGAACGCGATGGCACGGGACTGCAGCACGCCGAGCGGCACCGTGATCACCACGTCCGTCGCGGTGAACGACCCTGCGTCGGCGCGGACGATCCATCCGTCTGCCGTTCGTCCGACAGCGTGCACGGGGTGGGCGAATCGCACATCGACGCCCGCCCCGATGCGCCGCGGCAGCTCGTCGTAGCCGCGCGGGAAGATGACCTCATCGCCGTCGATCGCGTCCTGGTCCAGGCCGTGCGCGTCGAGATCGCCGATCCACGCGCCGCACTGCTCCTCGACCCGATGGCGGAAGAACTCCCGGATCTCCACGATGCGCTCCGGCGGCAGTCCTGACGCCTCGAGCGCCCGCTCCGTCACGTCGAGGTAGCTGTCGCCGGGAGACGATCGTGCGATCACCTCGGCCAGATCACGGTCGACGGCCTCGACGTGCG
Organism: Microbacterium sp. OR21; assembly: GCF_047306785.1. Classification (NCBI taxonomy): domain Bacteria; kingdom Bacillati; phylum Actinomycetota; class Actinomycetes; order Micrococcales; family Microbacteriaceae; genus Microbacterium; species Microbacterium sp. OR21. The sequence goes on from NZ_JAZEXJ010000003.1 coordinate 140,718, forward strand.
CCGCCCACCGGGCCGACGCCTGGGCATCCATCCGCCGACCGGCCGAGTCGAAGTGCTCCATCGGCCGACCGCCGACCTGGAAGCTGCCGACGGTGAATTCGCGGGTAGGGATCTGCAGCGCCTCGACCAGTGACCACAGCGCGGAATCGCGGATGCCATGGATCCACGACGCGCCGAGGTCGACGGGGAAGCCGGCCGTGCGGTCGGTGCACATGCGTCCGCCCACGCGTTCGCGCGCCTCGAGGACCACCACGCTGCGCCCCGCATCCATCAGCATCCTGGCGCAGGTGAGTCCGGCCATGCCGGCACCGACGACGACCGTGTCGAATCGCTCCATGCACTCAGTATGCGCACGCGCAGAGCATTCACGTCGCGTTCACCTCCGCGTCGACCGCGGGCGGCATCCTTGCCCCGATTCGCACCAGACGAGGAGAACCGATGTCCCCGACCGAACCCGCCCGACGCCGCCTTCCCATGCTCGACCACGTCCGCGGCAAGCGCTCCGCGGTCACCTGCCAGCTGAAGTGCGCCAACGCCTGCCTCGGTCCGGAATGCAACACCTCCACGAACGAGGACTTCCGCTCGATCGCGTCGGCCGTGTTCTCGCGTCGCGCCGTGCTCGGCCTCGGCGCGGCAGCGGCCGTCGCTGTCGCGGTGGGGGTCGGGCGACAGGCTCCCGTCTCAGCGCCGGCGGCAGCCGGAGCGACCGGTGCCGGGGCGTCGTTCGCCCGTCCGGGGCGGACCGGCCTGCCGTTCACCGCCATCGCCCCCGTCCCGGCCGAGGTGGACGCGTTCACCGTCCCGGCCGGCTACACCTGGCAGCCGATCATCCGGTGGGGAGATCCCCTCTTCTCGCGGACGCCCGCATTCGACATCCGCCGCCAGAGCGCCGAGGCGCAGGCGGGCCAGTTCGGCTACAACAGCGACTATCTCGACATCGTGGCAGACCCGAGCGGCAAGACCGGGGTGCTCGTCAACAACCACGAGTACGTCAACCCGAATCTGATGTTCCCCGACACCGACGACGAGGCCGAGCTGCGCCGCCGCGGAGGTGTCTTCAAGGCGGCGCAGGGCATGTCGGTCGTCGAGATCCGGCGCCGGCACGTCGGCGACCCGTGGGAGTACGTCGTCGACGGACGCCGCAACCGGCGCATCACCGTGGAGACGGTATTCGAGCTCACCGGCCCCGCAGCGGGTTCCGATCTGCTCAAGACCGCCGCCGACCCCGAAGGACGCTGGGTGCACGGCACGCTGGGCAACTGCGCTGGCGGAACCACGCCGTGGGGCACCATCCTCTCGGGCGAGGAGAACTTCAACGGCTACTTCGCCTGGGCAGCCGACACCCCGCAGCAGAAGCGGTACAGCGGCTCCGCCACCACCAGCACCTCGACGGGCTGGGAGAAGTACGATCCGCGCTTCGACGCGCACGATCCCGACTACGTCAACGAGCCCAATCGCTTCGGCTACATCGTCGAGGTCGACCCGCAGGACCCCACCTCCACGCCGCGCAAGCACACCGCGATGGGCCGGTTCAAGCACGAGGGCGCGAACGTGCGTGTCGCGGAGGACGGCCGCGTGGTGGCGTACATGGGAGATGACGAGCGGGGCGACTACCTGTACAAGTTCGTCTCGAAGAACCGCATCTCGGGCTCGCGTCGGAAGAACATGACGCTGCTCAGCGAGGGAGACCTCTTCGTCGCGAAGTTCCGCGGCAGCTCTCCCGCGGCGGAGATCACCGGCACCGGTGCGCTGCCGGCTGACGGCGCCTTCGACGGCACCGGCGAATGGCTGCCGCTCACTCTTCGGGGTGAGAGCGTCGTGCCCGGCTTCTCGACCGAGGAGGTGCTGGTGCACACCCGCCTCGCGGCCGACGCAGTGGGCGCGACGAAGATGGACCGCCCCGAGGACGTCGAGCCGAACCCGGTCACCGGGAAGGTGTACGTCGCCCTGACGAACAACTCGCGTCGCTCCGTCGTCGACGAGGCGAACCCGGTCACCGGCAATCGGTACGGGCACGTGCTCGAGCTGACCGAGACCGAGGGCCAGTCCGGTCGTCGCTTCGGCTGGAGCGTGCTGCTGCTCTGCGGCGATCCGAGCACATTCGAGAACGCGTACTTCGCCGGCTTCCCGAAGGAGCTGGTATCGCCGATCTCCTGCCCCGACAACGTGGCGTTCGACTCGAACGGAGACCTGTGGATCTCGACCGACGGCGCGCCGAGCACCATCGGATACGGCGACGGCCTGTTCAAGGTGCCGCTGACCGGAGCGGAACGAGGACACGTCCAGCAGTTCCTGTCGGTGCCGCGTGACGCCGAGACGTGCGGCCCGGTGATCCACGACAGAGAGGGCCTCGTGTTCGTCGCTGTGCAGCACCCCGGTGAGGACGGCACATTCGAGCAGCCGCGCTCGCTGTTCCCCGACTACGGCTCCACCGCCCCGGGCGACGTGGCCACCGGGCCGCGCCCTGCGGTGGTGCAGGTGCACCGGATCTGAGGCAGGAGGTGGAGCCGGCCAGGGGCCTCGCCCCCTGACCGGCTCTCCGTCTGCGGAGCCGTCGATCGGGTATTCTTGTCTGATGCCCGCGAAGCATCTGTTCGCGGTGAGAGCTGAATAGAGGAGACCGCTGATGGACATCGAACTCGGACTGCTGCGCGGAATCGAGAAGGAGAAGGCGATCCCCTTCGACGAGCTCGTCTCGATCATCGAGCAGGCCATCCTCACCGCGTACGGCAAGCACGTCTCCGAAGACGGCGCCGTGCCCGCCGGCGTGCGCGTCGAACTCGACCGCAAGACCGGTCACGTCGCCGTGCTGCAGCCCGTCACCGACGAGGAGGGAGCGGTCATCGGCGAGGAGGAGGCCGTGACCGAGAACTTCGGACGTATCGCCGCCTACGCCGCGAAGCAGGTCATCAGCCAGCGCCTGCGCGACATCGCAGACGACGCTGTGCTGGGCGAGTTCCGCGGCAAGGAGGGCGACATCGTCGCCGGAGTGATCCAGCAGGGCCCGAACCCGCGCATGATCCACGTGGACCTCGGCACCGTCGAGGCGATCCTCCCGCCCGAGGAGCAGGTGCCCGGCGAGGAGTACGCGCACGGTCGACGCCTGCGCGTGTACGTCACCAGCGTCGCGAAGGGCGCCAAGGGCCCGCAGATCACCGTCTCGCGCACCCACCCCGGTCTCGTCCGCAAGCTGTTCGCACTCGAGGTCCCCGAGATCGCCGGCGGACTGGTCGAGATCGTCTCGCTCGCCCGCGAGGCGGGTCATCGCACGAAGATCGCCGTCAAGGCGAACGACCCGTCGGTCAACGCCAAAGGCTCGTGCATCGGCGAGATGGGCCGTCGCGTCCGCGCGGTCACCGAGGAGCTCGCCGGGGAGAAGATCGACATCGTCGACCACCACCCCGACCTCGCCACCTTCGTCGCGCACGCGCTATCTCCCGCCAAGGTCACCTCGTCCTTCGTGCTGGACGCAAACACCAAGGCCGTGCGCGCGCTCGTACCCGACTACCAGCTCTCGCTCGCGATCGGCAAGGAAGGTCAGAACGCCCGTCTGGCCGCCAAGCTCACCGGCGCGAAGATCGACATCCAGCCCGACAGCGTGATGGAGTGACCCGCAGCGACCCGCCCGTCCTCGGAGCGGCGGGCGGCGGTCGAGGCGGTGAGGTGTAAGATGGATCCTGTACGAACGTGCGTAGGTTGCCGCGGTCGTGCCTCTCGAACCGCCCTGGTCAGGGTGGTCGTGCAGAACGACCGGCTCGTCATCGACGAGCGGGCAGCTCTGCCGGGGAGGGGCGCGTGGCTGCATCCCTCGCTCGAGTGCCTCAACACCGCCCTGCGGCGACGGGCCTTCGCACGAGCACTCCGCGTGCCGCCGTCCATCGGGTTCCCCGAGGCGGAGGACGCGCAGACCATCCAACGGTACTTCCACCGGAACAAAGGCTGAACGGCTATGGAAACAAAGTGAACGGCTCGAAATGAGACCCGTCCGCGACTAGTGGTCTGCCCTGCCTGGGCGGACCGACCCAGACAGGAGAATTGTGGCTGCCAAACCACGTGTGCACGAGATCGCCGCTGAACTCGGCGTCGACAGCAAGTTCGCGCTCGCGAAGCTCAAGGAGCTCGGCGAGTTCGTGAAGAGTCCGTCTTCGACGGTGGAGCCCCCCGTGGCGCGCAAGCTGCGCGCTGCGATCGAGGCCGACCCCAACGCGAAGCCGGCAGAGAAGACCGACGCGAAGCCGGCTGCCAAGCCCGCCGCCGCGTCCAAGGCGCCGACTCCCGGACCCAAGCCGGGACCCGCCAAGAAGCCGGCCCCGGCTGCGGAGGCCGAGGCGCCGCAGGCGACGGAGGCTCCCGCCGCGAAGCCCGGCGCCCCCACGCCCGGCCCTGCCAAGCCCGCAGCCCCCAAGCCCGGTGGCAGTGCGCCGGCTGAGAGCTCCCCGAAGCCCGGTGGAGCGCCGAAGCCCGGCGCACCTCGTCCGGGTAACAACCCGTTCTCGTCGGCTCAGGGCATGGGGCAGCGTCCCGCCGGTCCCCGTCCGGGCAACAACCCCTTCGCCTCGGCTCAGGGGATGGGCCAGCGTCCGACCCCCGGCAACATCCCGCGTCCGCAGGCGCCCCGCCCCGGTTCGCCCCGGGTCGGCGCCCCGCGCCCCGGTCGTCCCGGCGGTGCCGGCGGCCGCGGTGGCCAGGGCGGTCGTCCCGGCGCACCCTTCCAGCAGCGTCCCGGCGGTCCCGGTCGTCCCGGCGGCGCCGGTGCGGGTGCAGGAGCCGGTGGCGGCTTCCAGCGTCCGGGCGGCGGCTTCGCCGGTCGTCCCGGTGGTGGCGGTCGTGGGCGTGGCCCCGGTGGCGGCACCGCGGGCGCCTTCGGCAAGGGCGGCGGCAAGAGCAAGCAGCGCAAGTCGCGTCGGGCGAAGCGCCAGGAATTCGAGATGCGGTCGGCGCCGGTCGTCGGCGGCGTCAACGTCTCGAAGGGCAACGGCGAGATCATCCGTCTGCGCCGCGGCGCATCCATTGCCGACTTCGCCGACAAGCTCGAGGCCCTGAACGGCTACACCGTCCAGCCCGGCACCCTGGTGACCATCCTCTTCAACCTCGGCGAGATGGCCACGGCCACCGAGTCGCTCGATGAGGCGACGTTCGAGGTGCTCGGCGAGGAGCTGGGCTACAAGATCCAGATGGTCTCGCCCGAGGACGAGGACAAGGAGCTCCTCGAGGGCTTCGGTCTCGACCTCGAGGCCGAGCTCGAGGCGGAGAGCGATGAGGATCTCGAGATCCGCCCGCCCGTGGTCACCGTCATGGGTCACGTCGATCACGGTAAGACCCGCCTGCTCGACGCCATCCGTCAGAGCAACGTCATCGAGGGTGAGGCCGGAGGCATCACCCAGCACATCGGTGCGTACCAGATTTGGACCGAGCACGACGGGATCGACCGTGCGGTCACCTTCATCGACACCCCCGGTCACGAGGCGTTCACCGCCATGCGCGCCCGCGGTGCCCAGGTCACCGACATCGCGATCCTCGTGGTCGCCGCCGACGACGGCATCATGCCGCAGACGGTGGAGGCTCTGAACCACGCGCAGGCCGCTGATGTGCCGATCGTCGTGGCCGTCAACAAGGTCGACAAGCCCGAGGCCAACCCCGCCAAGGTGCGCCAGCAGCTCACCGAGTACGGTCTGGTCGCTGAGGAGTACGGCGGAGACGTCATGTTCGTCGACGTGTCGGCGCGCAACGGCACCGGCATCCAGGAGCTGATCGACGCCGTCCTGCTGACCGCGGACGCCGGCCTCGACCTGACCGCCAACCCGAACAAGGCTGCCCGTGGTGTCGCCATCGAGGCGAAGCTCGACAAGGGCCGCGGCTCGGTCGCCACGGTGCTGATCCAGTCCGGAACGCTGCGCGTCGGCGACGCGATCGTCGCCGGAACCGCGTACGGCCGCGTCCGCGCAATGCTCGATGAGAACGGCGAGTCCGTCGCCGAGGCCGCGCCCTCGCGTCCGGTGCAGGTGCAGGGTCTGAACTCGGTGCCGCGTGCCGGTGACGTCTTCATCGTCACCGAGGAGGACCGCACGGCCCGCCAGATCGCCGAGAAGCGCGAGGCCGTCGAGCGCAACGCCCTGCTGGCCAAGGCCCGCAAGCGCATCTCGCTCGAGGACTTCACCCGTGCTCTCGAAGAGGGCAAGGTCGAGACGCTCAACCTCATCATCAAGGGCGACGTGTCCGGTGCCGTCGAGGCGCTGGAGGAGTCGCTGCTCAAGATCGAGGTCGACGACTCGGTGCAGCTGCGCATCATCCACCGCGGCGTCGGTGCGATCACCGAGTCGGATGTGAACCTGGCGACGATCGACAACGCGATCATCGTGGGCTTCAACGTCCGTCCCGACACCAAGGCCCGCGAGGCCGCCGCCCGCGAGGGCGTCGACGTGCGGTTCTACTCGGTGATCTACTCCGCGATCGACGAGATCGAGAACTCGCTTAAGGGCCTGCTCAAGCCCGAGTTCGAAGAGGTCCAGTCGGGTGTGGCCGAGATCCGCGAGGTGTTCCGCTCCTCGAAGTTCGGCAACATCGCCGGTGTCATCGTCCGCTCCGGAACGATCACGCGCAACGCCAAGGCGCGCGTCATCCGCGACGGCGTCGTCATCGCCGATGGCCTGGCCATCGAGTCGCTGCGCCGCTTCAAGGACGACGTCACTGAGGTGCGCACCGACTACGAAGCCGGTATCGGCCTCGGCAAGTACAACGACATCCAGATCGGCGACGAGATCGAGACCACTGAGCTGGTCGAGAAGCCTCGCGGCTGATCACGGCGATACGGTGAGGGGCGCCCGCGGGCGCCCCTCATTCGTCCTCAGAAGGAATGGGAACATGGCTGGAGAACGACAGGCACGACTCGCGGACCGCATCCGCGTCATCCTCGCCGAGCGACTCGAGAAGGGCCTGCGAGACCCGCGACTCGGGTTCGTGACGATCACCGACGTGCGCGTGTCGGGAGACCTGCAGCACGCCTCGGTCTTCTACACCGTGCTCGGCACCGACGAGGAGCGCGTCGCCAGCGGCGCGGCGCTGGAATCGGCCACCGGTCTGCTGCGCAAGGAGGTCGGCCGTCAGCTCAACGTGCGGCTGGTGCCGACGCTGGAGTTCATCCCGGATGCCCTGCCTGAGAGCGCCGGCCACATCGCAGACCTGCTGCGCGAGGCGCGCGAGCGCGACGCCGAGGTGGCGAAGCTGGCCTCGTCCGCCACGCACGCGGGGGATGCAGACCCGTACCGTCGAGACGACGAAGACGAGGACTGAGCTGACTGGGCCTCCGCTCAGCGGGGGAGCAGCAGCATGTCGTCGGCGGCCTCGATGAGGCCGTCGGCGATGAGAGAGTCGATCGCGCGGTCGCGCTGCGCGGCGTCCGGCCAGTCGGAGACGACCTCGGCGGCCGGCATCGTGTGACCGGGCGCCTCGCGGAGGCTGCGCAGCACCGCTCCTCGCGCCTGTCGATCCGAGCCCTCGAATCGCGCCTGCCTGCGACGCGTGTCGCCGGTGTCGGGGCGGCCGGCTGCCAGCCACGCGCATCCGGATGCCAGCGGGCAGACCTCGCACTTCGGTGCACGCGCCGTGCAGACCACGGCTCCGAGCTCCATCATCGCGGCGTTGAACACCGCTGATTCGGCGACGTCATCGGGCAGCAGCTCGGCCATGCGCGCGAGGTCGCGCCTGGCGGGCGGACCCGGTTGCGAGCGTCCGTCGACCGCCCGGGCGATTACCCGGCGGGTGTTGGTGTCGACCACCGGATGCCTGTCGCCGTAGTGGAACACGGCGACGGCGCGAGCGGTGTACTCGCCGATGCCCGAGAGCGCCAGGAGCGCGCTCACGTCCCGGGGCACGACCCCGTCGTGGCGTTCGACGACCTCGATCGCGGCGCGGTGCAGCCACAGCGCGCGCCGGGGATAGCCGAGGTTCGCCCACTGATGAACCACCTCGGCAGGTGTCGCCGGTGCCATAGCCGCAGGCGTGGGCCAGCGGTGCAGCCAGGCCTCGAGGTGCGGAATGACCCTGTTCACGGGGGTCTGCTGCAGCATGAACTCGCTGACCAGTGTTCCCCAGGCGCCGTACCGCTCCGCGAACTCCGTACGACGCCAGGGCAGGTCGCGCGCCGTGGCGTCGTACCACCCCAGCAGCTCGGCGCGCCCGATCGCGGCGGCGGTCGACGACGGTGCGGGCATCCGACCAGCCTACGCCGGGCACCTTCCGGCTTCCGCGCGGGTCTGCCGGCGGGCACGCTCTAGGCTTGAGGGATGGTCTCACCCGGCATCCTGCTCGTCGACAAACCCGGCGGGCTGACCAGCCATGACGTCGTCGCCCGCACCCGACGAGCCTTCGGCACCCGCAAGGTCGGGCACGCCGGCACCCTCGACCCGATGGCCACCGGTCTGCTGGTCATCGGCATCGAAGGCGCGACCCGGCTGCTGACGTACATCGTCGGCGCCGACAAGACCTACACCGCGACCATCCGCCTGGGCGTCTCGACCACCACCGACGACGCCGAGGGTGAGCCGGTTCGCACCGCCGATCCCGCAGCACTCGCGTCGGCCACCGACGCGCGTATCGCCGCGGAGATCGCCGAACTCACCGGCGCGATCTCGCAGGTGCCCAGCTCCGTCTCTGCGATCAAGGTCGACGGCCGCCGTGCCTACGACCGGGTGCGCGCGGGGGAGGAGGTCGAGCTGGCGGCGCGGCAGGTGACCGTCTCGCGCTTCGACGTGCTGGAGACCCGCCGCGGCTCCGACGCGATCGACGTGGACGTCGTGGTCGAGTGCTCATCGGGCACGTACATCCGCGCGCTGGCTCGCGATCTGGGCGAGGCGCTCGGGGTCGGCGGGCATCTCACGGCCCTGCGGCGAACCCGTGTGGGCGGTTTCGACGTCGCGGACGCGGTCGACATCGACCACCTCGCCGGAGCGCAGACGCTCAGCCCGGCCGAGGCGGCGTCGCGAACCATGCCCGTGCTCGAGGTGACGGCCGACGAGGCGAGGGATCTGCGCCATGGCAAGCGGCTGCTCGGGCAAGCCGCGCGCCTGAAGGCATCCGAGGTCGCGGCCGTCGACCCCGACGGTCTGCTCGTCGGCGTCGTCGAGGCGCGAGGCAGGGACATCAAGAGTGCCATGAACATGCCGGAGGTGCAGGGATGATCCTCTGGTTCACCATCACCCAGATCGCCGTGGCGTGCGCTGCCGGGCTGTTCTGCATCGTGGCGGGGCTCGCCGGACGGCGCCCCAGCGACTGGACGGTGGGCAGCCTGCTGCTGGTCGAGCTTCTGCTCATCGCGCAGGTGATCGTCGCGATCATCGCGCCGCTCGCCGGCAATCCGCCCACCGGAGACCTGCTCGAGTTCTGGGTCTACCTCGTCTCGGCCGTGCTGCTGCCGATCGGCGGGACCGCGTGGGCGCTGCTCGACCGCACGCGATGGAGCACCGTGATCCTGGGGGTCATCGGGCTGTCCCTGGCGATCATGCTGTGGCGGATGCAGGCGATCTGGACGCTTCAGGTCGCGTGACGCCGCCGGCAGGCCCCGGCGGTCGCGCGTAAGATGGACGACGCAATGTCCCACACCGTTTCGCGCGCCCGGATGACGGGCATCGGCCGAGTCCTCGTCATCGTCTACGCCGTGATGGCGCTGGCCGCCACCGGTCGCAGCTTCGTCCAGATCCTCCGCCGCTTCGACGAGGCCCCGCTCGCGTACAGTCTCTCCGCGCTGGCAGCTGCGGTGTACATCCTCGCCACGCTCGCCCTCGTGCTCGCGCATCGGCGCGGCTGGTACACCGTCGCCTGGGTGGCGATCGTCTTCGAGCTGACCGGCGTCATCGTCGTCGGGGCTCTCAGCCTGCTCGCCCCCGCGCTGTTCGGCCACGACAGCGTGTGGTCGTACTTCGGCATGGGCTACCTCTTCATACCGCTGGTGCTGCCGGTGTTCGGTCTGTGGTGGCTGCGCACGCACCGTCCCCAGGGGGAGTCGGCATGATCGTCTTCCGTGACCCGTCCGAGGTGCCGGCGGACTTCGGCCGCTCCGTCGTCGCGATCGGCAAGTTCGACGGTGTTCACGTCGGGCACCGCGCCGTGATCGAGCGGATGCGCGAGGACGCCGGGGCGATCGGCGCACGAACCGTGGCGGTCACCTTCGACCGCAACCCGCTCGAAGTGCTCCGGCCCGAGCTGTGCCCCGAGAATGTCGTCGCGACCGAGCGCAAGATCGAGCTGCTCGGCGAGCTTGACCTCGACGCGACGCTGGTGCTCACCTTCGATCGCGCGCTCGCCTCGCTGCCCGCCGAGGACTTCGTCCGCGACATCCTCGTCGATGCGCTGCATGCGGCCATGATCCTCGTCGGGCGCGACTTCCGCTTCGGGCGAGGGGGTGCGGGCGATCCGGCGCTTCTGCAGCGCATGGGCCCCGAGCACGGCTTCACCGTCGACGTCATCGATGATGTGACACCGGAAGGGGGTGAGCGCCGGGTGTCGTCCACCTGGGTGCGCGAGCTGCTCGCTGCGGGCGATGTCGCACAGGCCGCCGGAGTGCTCGGCCGTCCGGTCAGCGTCGCCGGCGAGGTGGTGCACGGTCTCAAGCGCGGGCGCGAGCTCGGGTTCCCCACGGCCAACCTGTCGGAGACGATCGACGCCCTCGCGCCCGCCGATGGCGTGTACGCCGGGTGGCTGGTGGATCACGAGACGGGCATCCGGCATCCCGCGGCGATCTCGGTCGGCACCAATCCCACGTTCGACGACGTCGACCGCCGCCAGGTCGAAGCCCACGTCCTCGATGCCACCGGACTCGACCTCTACGGTCACCGGGTGACGGTCGAGTTCACCGACCGTCTGCGCGGCATGGTCGCCTACAAGGGCATGGACGCCCTGATCGCCCAGATCGCCGAAGACGTCACGGTCGCACGCGAGCGCCTCGGGCTGGGCTGATCCGGCGCGAAGACCCGATGCTGGGCGTTCGCCGCCCGATGGCCTAAACTCGAAGCAGTGCTCGTCGACAGCCGCCATGGGCGTGCAGCCGAGCATGCAGATCCGCACGGTCCTGGCTGGCGCCACACGCGGATGACAGCAACGAACCGAAGGCCGCTTCGGCACTTCGGCACTCACGCTCAGGAGGAGCATGCCGAGCACGGCGACCGCCGCCCCGCGGCGAAAGAAGACGTCCCGTCGAGATGAAGAGGCGCCGCTGATCCCCATCCTCGCCCGCAAAGTGCGGGAGATCGAGGCGAAGGCGCTGCGCGCGAAGCTGGGGCCCACGAACCGCGTCAAGTTCCAGGTGATCGCGTTCCTCGTGCGCGAGGAGCGCGCGAGGGTGAAGGCCGACGGCGACCTGACCGACGCCGCCCGCGCCGAGCTGCTCAAGCGGCTCGACGGCGTCGCGACGATCCTGGCGAAGACGGCTGCGCGCGACACGTCGCTGATCCAGCTGCTCGAGGCTGACCAGGCCACCTCTCCGGTGGCGAAGCGGATGCGTCGCGACTGGCTGCTGGAGTCGGGGGCCGAGCTGCCCCCGGAAGAGCTGGTGATCACCGACGTCGCGCCGATCGTGCAGACGCCGGTCGTCCCCGCGGCTCTCGCCGAGAAGCAGGTGACACCGCCCTCGGTGGAGTCGCGTCTGCTCGCATCGCCGTTCCTCGCCCCCGACCTCACGCCGCGTCCTGCGGCCGTGCCGCGGCGCCGGCTCGACGGCTGGGAGCTGATGGGGCCGCTGTACAAGGCGTTCGAGTCGGGCGCGGGCGGGGGAGCAGCGACGATGGAGCTGCCCCCGGTTCCCGAGTACGACCACATCTCGCCCAAGGGGCGCGAGGTGATGGTGCACCAGTCGCGCTTCGTCGAGGCGGTGCGCGCCGGTCACCGCAGCTTCCTGCTCGCCGACGAGCCCGGCCTCGGAAAGACCGCGCAGTCGGTGCTCGCCGCGTCGGTGGCGAACGCGTATCCGCTGCTGGTGGTGGTGCCGAACGTCGTGAAGATGAACTGGGCGCGTGAGGTCGAGCGATGGACGCCGCAGCGCCGCGCCGCCGTCATCCAGGGCGACGGCGCCGACATCGACGCGTTCGCGGACGTGTTCATCGTCAATTACGAGATCCTCGACCGTCACCTGTCGTGGCTGGGCTCGATCGGCCTGAAGGGAATGGTCGTCGATGAGGCGCACTTCATCAAGAACCTCTCTTCCCAGCGCTCGCAGAACGTCCTGGCGCTCGCGGCACGGATCCGCGACCGCGAACGCAACCCGCTGATGCTCGCGCTGACGGGAACCCCGCTGATCAACGACGTCGAGGACTTCGACGCGATCTGGCGCTTCCTGGGCTGGACCAACGGCGAGAAGCCCGAGCCGGCGCTGATGGAGAAGCTGGACGCCACGGGGCTCACCCCCGCGGACAAGTCGTTCTATGCCGAGGCCCGCGAGGCGGTCATCTCGATGGGCATCGTGCGGCGCAAGAAGAAGGACGTCGCAGCCGACCTGCCCGACAAGCTCATCGCCGATCTTCCAGTGCAGCTGGACGACGAGTTCGGCCGCGGCATCCGGGCCGCGGAGCGCGAGCTCGGTGAGCGGATGGCCGCCAAGTACCGCCGGATCGTCGAGGCGCGCGCGGCGACGCACGGGCCGTCGACCGACGCGCACGGCGCGATCGACGACGACATCGTGCGTCTCGTCGCCCACAACGAGCTCGAGGAGTCGAAGGCGGCCGGCGCGGGCGGCGACAACGTCTTCACCATGGTGCGGAGGATCGGGCAGGCCAAGGCCCTGCTGGCTGCCGACTATGCCGCTCAGCTGCAGCGGTCGGTCGGGAAGGTCGTGTTCTTCGCGAAGCACGTCGACGTGATGGACCAGGCCGAGGCGCACTTCGCCGCGGCGGGGATCAGGTCGGTGTCGATCCGCGGCGATCAGACCAGCCCGGTGCGCCAGCAGGCGATCGACGCGTTCAACACCGACCCGGAGGTCGGCGTCGCGGTCTGCTCGCTGACCGCCGCGGGTGTGGGCGTGAACCTGCAGGTCGCCTCGAACGTCGTACTGGCCGAGCTCAGCTGGACGGCCGCCGAGCAGACTCAGGCGATCGACCGCGTGCACCGGATCGGTCAGGACGAGCCGGTCACGGCGTGGCGGATCATCGCGGCGCACACGCTCGACACGAAGATCGCCGAGCTGATCGATCAGAAGCAGGGGCTCGCCGCCCGGGCGCTCGACGGCGAGGCCGTCGCCGAGGAGCCGGGCGAGTCCGTGCAGATGGCCGCGCTGATGCACCTGCTGCGGGAGGCGCTCGGCGGGGAATGACTGACGGCCGGGAATGACTCACGGCCGGGGACGGGCGTTAAGAAGATCGCTTCTTTGCGCCCGTTCTGGCGTATCGGATGAGATGTGCGCCAAGAATCGACGATCGGCGTGCGACATCGCGCAAGATACGGCGTTTTCGCGTCTTCCGAATGGCTTCTCCCCGCGATCGGCACTATGGTCGACAACGGGCAATGTCGCCTCTTCTACCCGTACCCCTCACGCACGAAGGCAGCAGCATGAAGATCGGCATCCTCACCAGCGGCGGCGACTGCCCCGGACTCAACGCCGTCATCCGCGGCATCGTGCTCAAGGGCACCACCACCTATGACCTGGAGTTCGTCGGGATCCGCGACGGCTGGCGCGGCGTCGTCGACGGCGACTTCTTCCCTCTGACCCGCCACGAGGTCAAGGGGCTCTCGAAGGTCGGCGGCACCATCCTCGGCACCAGTCGCACCAACCCGTACGAGGGCGTGCGCGGGGGAGCGGAGAACATCGCCAAGACGCTGTACGGGCATCGGATCGACGGCATCGTCGCGATCGGCGGCGAGGGCACGCTGGCAGCAGCCGACCGGCTGTCGAAGGACGGGATCAACGTGCTCGGCGTGCCGAAGACCATCGACAACGACCTGCGCGCGACCGACTACTCGTTCGGCTTCGACACCGCCGTGAACATCGCCACCGATGCGATGGACCGCCTGCGCACCACCGGCGACTCGCACCAGCGCTGCATGGTGGCCGAGGTGATGGGGCGGCACGTGGGCTGGATCGCGCTGCACGCCGGCATGGCTGCCGGAGCCCACGTCATCTGCATCCCCGAGGTGCCCATGTCGATGGACGAGATCTGCTCGCTGGTCAGCAGCGCCGCCGCTCGCGGACGTGCCCCGCTCGTCGTGGTCTCCGAGGGCTTCACCCTGAAAGGCATGGACGAGGCGTACAGCGACAAGGGCCTCGACGCCTTCAACCGTCCGCGCCTCGGCGGGATCAGCGAGATCCTCGCACCCGAGATCGAGCGGATCACCGGGATCGAGACCCGCTCCACCGTGCTCGGCCACATCCAGCGCGGTGGATCGCCGTCGGGCTTCGACCGGGTGCTCGCCACACGTCTCGGCCTGCACGCCGCCGACGCCCTGGTCGACGGGGACTGGGGTCAGATGGTCGCCATGCGCGGCACCGACATCGTCCGGGTGCCCTTTGCCGAGGCGCTCGGCGAGCTGAACACCGTCCCCCGCACCCGGTACGACGAGGCCGCAGCGCTGTTCGGCTGAGCGACCCCGCCGGTCCCGGCCCCGGCCAGTCCCGGCCCCGTCGGGCCCGGGACGGCGGGCCGGTCAATCCGCGAGACCGAGGACGTCCAGCATCCAGGCGAGCTCGAACGCACGCTCGCGCCACGCGTTGTACCGGCCGCTGACGCCGCCGTGTCCGGCCGACATCTCGCACTTCATCATCACGTCCGCCGCTCCCGCGTGCCGCAGCGCCGCCACCCACTTCGCGGGCTCGACGTACAGCACGCGGGTGTCGTTGAGCGACGTCATCGCGAGGATGCGCGGGTAGGCGACGCCCTCGCGGATGTTCTCGTACGGGGTGTACGTCTTCATGTACGCGTACACCTCCGGGTCATGCAGCGGGTCGCCCCACTCGTCCCATTCGACGACCGTCAGCGGCAGCGACGGATCGAGGATCGAGGTGAGGGCGTCGACGAACGGAACGCCCGCGAGGATGCCGGCGAACAGCTCCGGGGCGAGGTTCGCCACCGCACCCATGAGCAGCCCGCCCGCGCTGCCGCCCTCGGCGACCATGCGCTGCGGCGTCGTCACACCCGTGTCGACGAGGTGGCGTGCGCAGGCGACGAAGTCGGTGAAGGTGTTGCGCTTGTGCAGCTCCTTGCCCTTCTCGTACCAGTCGCGGCCCATCTCGCCGCCGCCGCGCACGTGCGCCACGGCGAAGATCACCCCGCGATCGAGCATCGACAGCCGCATGGTCGAGAAGGCGGGGTCGATCGAGTGCTCGTACGAGCCGTAGCCGTAGAGGTGCAGGGCGCGCGGCTCGTCGCCGGGGTCGCCGAACGAGCGCTTCCACACCAGCGAGATCGGCACCTGGGCGCCGTCGTCGGCCGTCGCCCAGACGCGCCGCTGACCGTAGTCGGCGGCGTCGTATCCGCCGAGCACCACCATCTGCTTGCGCAGGTGCTTCTCGCCTGTCGCGACCTCGAGGTCGAGCACCTGCGACGGCGTGACGAACGAGGTGAAGGTCATCCGCAGGAACGGTGAATGCCACTCCGGGTTGCCGCTGAAGTACGCGTCGAACAGGGGTTCGTCGAAGTCCACCTCGTCCAGCTCGCCGGTGGCGAGATCCATGATCGCGGCGCGCACCAGACCCTCGCTGCGGTACTCGAACGTCGCGAAGTCGCGGAAGCAGTCGACGTCGATGATGCGTCGCCCGGGCTGGTGCGCCTGCAGCACCTGCCGTGCCCCTTGCGGGTCG
This sequence comes from Microbacterium sp. OR21, assembly GCF_047306785.1. NCBI lineage: Bacteria > Bacillati > Actinomycetota > Actinomycetes > Micrococcales > Microbacteriaceae > Microbacterium > Microbacterium sp. OR21. The sequence goes on from NZ_JAZEXJ010000003.1 coordinate 156,493, forward strand.
GATGCGGCGACCGAGACGAGCTCGAAGTCCAGCGCGTCCTCGTTGTGCAGGATGAGCAGGCGGTCCTCGCCGTCGACGACCGCGTGATCGACGGAGTACTCCACGCCGTCGCGGCGGGGCCAGACCATGCGCGGCTGGACCGACCCGGGGTCGGCGCCGAGTTCGCCGAGGTCGACCAGCAGCTCTTCGCTGGTCACCTTGGAGCCGAGTCCGATCACGAGGTACTTGCGGCTGCGGGTGATGCCCGCCCCCATCCAGAAGCGCTCGTCCGCCTCGTGGAACAGTTTCAGATCCGACTCGACGGGCGTGCCGATTCGATGCAGCCAGAGCGTGTCGGGCCGCCAGGCCTCGTCACGGGTCGTGTAGACGATCGCCTTCCCGTCGGGGGTGAAGAACGCCTGTCCGGTGTCCGGGATGACATCCGGCAGCATCTCGCCGGTCGCCAGGTCGCGCACGTGCACGGTGTAGAGCTCGGAGCCGTCGACGTCGACCGACCACAGCAGTCGCGTTCCGTCATCCGACGCATCGAAGGCGCCCAGCGAGAAGAAGTCGTGACCCTCCGCCTCGACGTTGCCGTCCAGCAGCACCTCCTCGCCGGGCACGGGCACGCCCGGCTCGAGTGACGGCGGTGTCCAGTCGTCGTCCACGGCCGCGGTGCGGCAGTGGATCCCGTACTGCGCGCCCTCCTCGGTGCGGCTGTAGAACCACCAGTCGCCCCGGCGCGTCGGGACAGACAGGTCGGTCTCCAGCACTCGCGACCTGACCTCCTGGAACAGCTTCTCGCGCAGCGGTGCGAGGTGAGCGGTCCGTGCGTCGGCGTAGGCGTTCTCCGCCTCGAGGTGCGCGATGACCTCGGCGTCGTCCTTGGCGCGGAGCCATTCGTAGGCGTCGTCGAAATGGTCGCCGTGGTGGGTGCGGGTGGTGATGCGGCGGGCGGCCTCGGGAGGTCGGATGCTGGAGTCGGTCACCCTGCCACGCTACCCCGGCGAGTTGACCGCGACCGGGCAGGGTGGGAGGATTCATGCGGGTCCTTTAACGGATGACATACCCACGGTGAACTCTTCGTTCGTCACCGCCGAGTCCTCGGCCCCTCCCTGGCAGTCCCAACGAAAGAGACCGGTGGAAACCGCAGCCCTCATCGTCGTGCTGGTCATCGCGCTGGCGCTCTTCTTCGACTTCACCAACGGATTCCACGACACCGCGAACGCGATGGCGACGCCGATCGCCACCGGGGCTCTGAAGCCCAAGACCGCGGTGCTGCTCGCCGCGGTGCTCAACCTCGTCGGCGCGTTCCTGTCGACGGAGGTGGCCAAGACTGTGTCCGGCGGCATCATCCGCGAGGACTCCATCAGCGAGATGGGTGCGCAGGTGTTCCTCCCGCTCATCTTCGCCGGCCTGATCGGCGCGATCACCTGGAACATGCTGACCTGGCTGCTGGGTCTTCCCTCCAGCTCGTCGCACGCCCTGTTCGGCGGTCTGATCGGAGCCACCCTGGTCGGCGTGGGTGCCACCGGCATCGACTTCGGCATGGTGCTGTCGAAGATCATCCTCCCGGCCGTGATCGCCCCTCTCACCGCGGGCATCATCGCCTTCATCGCCACGAAGATCGCCTACGGCGTGACGCGGCGATACGACGGCAAGCCCGACGGACGCTCCGGGTTCCGCTGGGGCCAGATCTTCACCTCGTCGCTGGTCGCGCTCTCGCATGGCACGAACGACGCCCAGAAGACGATGGGCGTGATCACCCTCGCGCTGATCACGATCGGATGGCAGACCGGCGACCCGAACAGCGCCGACTACCACAACCCCGAGTTCTGGGTGATCGTCGCGTGCGCGTTCACGATCGCGCTCGGCACGTACCTGGGCGGCTGGCGCATCATCCGCACGCTCGGCAAGGGGCTCACCGAGGTCAAGCCGGCGCAGGGCTTCGCCGCCGAGAGCTCCACCGCGGCGACCATCCTCGCATCCAGCGCCCTCGGCTTCGCGCTGTCGACCACGCAGGTGGCGTCCGGATCGGTGATCGGATCGGGTCTCGGCCGGCGCGGAGCAAGCGTGCGCTGGGCGACCGCGGGCCGGATCGCGATCGGATGGCTGCTCACCCTTCCCGCCGCGGGCGGAGTGGGCGCCCTCGCCGCACTGCTGGTGATCTGGCTGGGCAACTGGGGCGTCGCGATCGACGCGGTGCTCGCCCTCGTCATCATCGTGGGGCTGTTCATGTACTCGCGGCGCAACGCGGTGACGCACGCCAACGCGATGAGCGACGTGGCGGAGTCCGGACTCGCCGTCGACCAGCCGGACGTTCCGGGACCGACGCGACGCGCCAGCCGCATGGAGCTCATGCGCGCCCTCGAGCGCGCCGAACGCAAGGCGGACGAGGCCGAGCGCGCCGCTAGGCGGGCCAAGAAGCTGAAGAAGGCGGGCGCGTCGCCCGCCGAGGTCAAGGCCGCCAAGCGCGCCGCGGAGAAGGCGGCGCAGAAGTTCGCCGCCGCCGAGAAGGCCGCGCAGGAGTGGGAGACGGTGATCGCCAGCCGCAGGGCGCGGGCAAACCTCGCCGAATGGGACATCGCCGTCGACGAGCAGGAGGACGCACGATGAGCATCGACTGGGGAGCCTTCGTCAGCGTCTTCGTCGCCGCACTGCTGGGCGCCGGTGCGACCGTCCTCTTCTACGCCCTGGGGCTGCGGATGCTGGTGCGCGCAGGGCGCGTGCCGGTGGTCACTCCGGTGGAGTTCACGGATGCCATCACGGTGCTCTCCGAGAAGGAGATCAGACGCGCCGCGAAGCAGGCTGAGAAGGCCGCGCGCAAGAGCCCGCTGAGCGAGCGGCAGAAGGCGTTCGCGTTCGCCTGCGCCATCGGCTGCTTCATCCTGTGCGGCGCCGCCGTCTTCGGCGGCATCCTGCTCATCGTCGTCGGTCACTGACACCCCGGACGCTGACCGCGGCACCGCGGCGAGCCGCCATAGGCTGGGCGCATGTCAGAGCACTTCGCCTTCGGCAGTCACGATCCGGCCTCGCACGTCATCGTGCACATCAGCGATCCGCATCTGCTCGCGGACGGCGCCCGGCTGGGGGAGCGGTACGACGTCGACGGCACGCTCGCGCGCACGCTGGACGCAGTCCGGGCGACCCGCAGCGATCCGAAGGCGATCGTCGTCACCGGTGATCTCGCCGATCTGGGAGAGCCCGACGCCTACCGTCGCCTCCGGGCGGCCGTCGAGCCGTTCGCCGACGACCTGGGCTGCCCCGTGGTCTGGGTGGCGGGTAACCACGACGAGCGGCCCGCGCTGCGACGGCACCTGCTCGATCTGGAGCCCACCGAGCAGCCGGTCACCGGCGTGTGGGACCTGGACGGGCTGCGGCTGATCGCCCTGGACACGAGCGTACCCGGGTGGCATCACGGCGACCTCGACGAGGCGCAGCTCGCCTGGCTGCGCGAGCAGCTGAGTGAGCCCGCGCCGCACGGCACGATCCTCGCGATGCACCACCCGCCGCTGCCCAGCCACATCCCGCTGTTCGACATCCTCGAGCTGCGCAACCAGCATCTGCTCGCGGAGGCGGTCGCCGGAGCCGATGTGAGAGCGATCCTCGCCGGCCACCTGCACTACTCGTCGCACGGTCTGTTCGCGGGCATCCCGGTCAGTGTCGCCTCCGCGACCTGCTACACCATGAACGTCGCGCGTCCTGCCGTCGAGGTCAACGGCATGGACGCGGCGCAGTCGTTCCAGCTGGTGCATGTGTACCCCGACACGGTGACGCATACCGTCGTGCCGGTCGTGGAGGCGCCCACCGGCGACTTCTTCACCCGCGAATGGGCCGAGCGCATGGCATCCCTCACCCCCGAACAGCGACTCGACGTGTTCTCCCGCAAGCCCGGCTGGGAAGCATCGTAGACTGGGCGCATCCCCCGAATCCCTGATCGCCACTACCCACAAGGATGTGACATGGCCTCTTCTGAGCCTGTTGTTAGCCGCACAGAGACCGATTCGATCGGAAGTCTCGAGATTCCCGGGGACGCGTATTACGGCGTCCACACCCTGCGCGCCGAGCAGAACTTCCCCATCACCAAGCGCCCCATCTCGGTGTACCCGGACCTCGTCCGCGGACTCGCGATGGTCAAGCAGGCGAGCGCCCGCGCGAACAAGGAGATCGGGGTGCTCGACGCCGACAAGGCGGATCTGATCGACGCCGCCGCGCAGCGGGTCATCGAGGGCGAGTTCCACGACCAGTTCATCGTCGGAGTGATCCAGGGCGGGGCGGGGACCTCCACCAACATGAACGCCAACGAGGTCATCACGAACATCGCGCTCGAGATGGCCGGGCGTGGGAAGGGCGACTACGCGTTCCTCTCGCCGATCGACCACACCAACCGCAGCCAGTCCACGAACGATGTCTACCCGACCGCGGTCAAGATCGGCCTCTCGCTGAACCTCGTCTCGCTGCTCGACGAGCTCGACCTGCTGCGCAAGTCGTTCCTCGGCAAGGCGAACGAGTTCCACGACGTGCTCAAGGTCGGCCGCACCCAGCTGCAGGACGCCGTGCCGATGACCCTTGGACAGGAATTCCACGGCTTCGCGACGACCCTCGGTGAGGACCACAGCCGTCTCACCGAGAACGCGTCGCTGCTCACCGAGATCAACATGGGCGCCACCGCCATCGGCACGGGCATCACGACCCACCCCGACTACGCGCCCACGGTTCTGAAGCACTTGCGCGAGATCAGCGGGCTCGACCTGAGCACCGCCACCGACCTGGTCGAGGCGACCAGCGACACCGGCGCGTTCATGTCGTTCTCGTCGTCGCTCAAGCGCAACGCCATCAAGCTCTCGAAGATCTGCAACGACCTGCGCCTGCTCTCATCGGGCCCGCAGGCCGGTATCGGCGAGATCAACCTGCCCGCGATGCAGGCCGGCTCCAGCATCATGCCGGGCAAGGTCAACCCGGTCATCCCCGAGGCGGTCAACCAGGTCGCCTTCGCGGTCGCCGGGGCCGACGTCACCGTGACGATGGCCGTCGAGGGCGGTCAGCTGCAGCTGAACGCCTTCGAGCCGGTCATCGCGCACTCGATCTTCCAGTCGATCACCTGGATGCGCCAGGCGATGTGGACGCTGCGGGTGAACTGCGTCGATGGGATCACCGCCAACCGCGAGCGTCTCGGTGCCATGGTGGGCGCTTCGGTCGGCGTCGTCACGGCGCTGACGCCGTTCATCGGCTACGCGGCGTCGGCGGCGCTGGCGAAGACGGCGCTGCTCACCAACCGCAACGTGGCCGACCTGGTCGTCGAAGCAGGGCTCATGTCGCGCGACGAGGTCATGAAGCAGATCTCCCCGGCGCGCCTGTCAGGCCTTGAGACCGTGACCGCCGCGATCCCGGTGATCGCCGCCGAGGATCTGCCGCAGGCCTGAGTCTCCGAGCACACGACGAGAGGCGGATGCCCTGGGGCATCCGCCTCTCGTCGCGTCCGGCGCGCGCCGCTCAGCCGAGCGTGCGGCAGTGCGTGGTGAGCTCGCCGATGCCTTCGACCCCGACCGTCACCGTCGAGCCGTCGCGCAGGAAGATCTGCGGGTCGCGGGAGTAGCCGGCGCCGCCCGGGCTGCCCGTGGAGATCAGGGTTCCCGGCAGCAGAGTGGCCGAGGAGGAGAGGTGCGCGATCAGCGTGGCGACGCTGCGCACCATCTGCCCCGTGCTGGCGTCCTGCACGGTCTGGCCGTCGACGACGGCCCAGATGTGCAGGTCCTGCGGGTCGGGGATCTCGTCGGCGGTCACGACGACCGGTCCTGTCGGCGTGAAGCCGTCGAACGACTTGCAGCGCGACCACTGCGCCTCGGCGAACTGGATGTCGCGAGCGGTGATGTCGTTGACCACGGTGTAGCCCCACACCGTGTCGAGCGCGTCGTCTGCGGAGACGTCCTTCGCGGCGCGCCCGATGATCACGCCGAGCTCCGCCTCGTAGTCGACCGACTCGCTGAGCGAGCGCGGCCACTCGGTCGTGGCGTCGTGCGCGCCGAGGGAGTTCGGCCAGAGCGTGAACACCGTCGGCGCGGTGTCGGTCTTCAGCCCCAGCTCGCTGGAGTGCGCCGCGTAGTTCAAACCCACCGCCAGGATGATCGGCGGCGAGACGACGGCTGGTCCGAAGCGCAGATCGGCGATCGGATGCCGGGGCGCAGCGCCCTCGGCGTATGCGGCACGCAGCCGCTCGAGCAGCTCGTCACCGCCCTCGATGAGCTGCTGCAGGGTCGAGGGGGCGGGGGAGAGGAGGTCGCTGACGAGGACCGCGTGCTCGCCGTCGATGACGGCGAGCTGCAGGGCCTCGGAGTCGCGAGCGCTCAGGTGGGCGAAACGCATGTCTCTACGCTACCGGGCGCGATGCCGCCCGCGGCAGAGGCGGCCTCTAGGCTTTCCACATGAGCTTTGGAGGACAGCCCCCGGCGCCGCAGCGCTTCCCGACCGCTCTCGCCGGGCGCTCCGGATACGCCCCGCCCGCGCCCGCGGCGCCCTCGCCAGCGGCGGCGATGCCTGCGCTCCCGATGCCCGCACGACGCGGACGCAGTGCATCCGTGTGGGCGTTCGGCGCCCTCGGCTTCGCGATGCTCGCGCTGATCGCCTACTTCGCGCTCTTCCTCGGGGTGGGCGCGTCGGTGGTCGGACTGGTGCTCGCCCTGGTGCCGCTCGCGATCGTGCTCACCGGCGTGCGGATGATCGACCGCTGGGAGCCTGAGCCGAAGAGCCTCGTGATCTTCGCGCTCGCCTGGGGAGCGGTGGCCGCCGTGGGCATCACCCTTCTCGTCGACCTGGCGTTCGCGCTGGCTGTCGGTCAGCGCGACGAGTTCTTCGCCGCGGTCATCCAGGCGCCCGTGATCGAGGAGCTCGCCAAGGGAGCCGGTGTTCTGCTGGTGTTCGTCATCGGACGCAGGGCCTTCGACGGGCCGGTCGACGGTGTCGTGTACGGCGCTCTGATCGGGGCCGGCTTCGCCTTCACCGAGAACATCCAGTACTTCGGCACCAGCCTGATCTCGGGCGGTGCCGGCGAGCTGACTCTGACCTTCATCCTGCGGGGACTGGTCTCTCCGTTCGCGCACGCGATGTTCACCGCCCTGACCGGCTTCGCCATCGGCTTGGCCGCTCGTCGGGGAGCGAGCACCGCCGCAGCGGTCGGATCGGGGGCCCTCGGACTTCTCGGTGCGGTGGGCCTGCACGCCTACTGGAACGGATCGTCGCTGCTCGGCGACTTCCTCGCGCTGTACCTCACCACGCAGGTGCCGCTGTTCATCGGCTTCATCATCGCGATCCTCGCTCTGCGCCGCGAAGAGGCCAGGCTCACCCGCGTGCGCCTCGGCGAGTACGCGGCCGCCGGATGGTTCACCCCGCAGGAGGTGGAGATGCTGGCCACGCCCGCCGGTCGTCGCACAGGGCTGCAGTGGGCAGCAGGACTGCGCGGCGACCGCCGCGAGGTGATGCGCGAGTTCATCCGGGATGCCGCGGCGCTGGCTGCGGTGCGCCAGCGCGCGATCACCGGACGCGACCCGCTGGCGGCGGCCGACGAGCATGCGCTGCTGATGCGGAGTCGGGATGCCAGGGCCCGCCTGCTCGCGTACTGACGGCTCCGGAGCGGAGCCCGGGACAGACTCAGCGCCCGGTGCTGCGGCGATGCCTGCAAGTCTCCCGGGCGCTGAGTTGATCTACACACAGGGTGCCTCGCGCACTGGTCGAAGTCAAGACCTGCTCGCGAATCGTGAGATCAGAGGCTCTCCACGATCACGTCGAGGGCGACGCCTGCGCAGGAGACCCTCGGCAGGTCGGCGAGGCGGCTTCCGCGCACCGAATCGCCCGTCGCGCATCGCGGATCGGTGGAGACGACCACGCGTCCCACGCCGTTGGTGAGGGTGACCTGGTGGCCGAGTGCGGCGAAACGAGGCGTCAGCTCGCGCTCGACCTCGGAGACGAGGAGATCGAGCCCGGCGACGCCGAGAAGACGCCCGTCGGCGACAGCGGGAACGGCGATCGTAATGGTGTACTCGTCGCTGCAGAGGTAGTCCACGTACGGGCCCGCGACGTGCGGCTGGCGCGTGCTCATCGGCACGCGGTACCACTCGAGTTCGCTGTAGTCGATGTACTCCTTGTTCACGGTCTGCGAGGCGAGCACGAGCTTGCGGCCGTCCTCGCCCTGCCACCAGGCCAGATGGCTGTGCGCATCGCTGAGCAGATCGATCGCGGCGATGAAGCCCGCGCCGTACACGGGCACGGCGTCGAGCGCGAGGGTGCGTGCCGCGTATGGCTCGACGACGGCATCGAGACGGGGGCGTGTCAGCGCGCCCTCATCGAGAAGATGAGCGAGCTCCCGTGCGCAGGAGCCGACCCAGCTGTCGAGCATTCGTATGGGAGCGCCGAAGTAGTCCTCGACGATCCGGGCGGCTTCTACGGGGGCGGTGGTGGTCGGGGTGCTCATCGCGTCCTCCAGTGCACGTCGATGGAACTTCTTGAGGGGGAGAGAACGGTTCGAGGGAGAACGAACTGTTCGAGGGGGAGGGGATGGGTCATGGGATGCCGGGTGGCGAGCTCTGCAGGTGGATCAGCGCATCGATGACGTCGGCGACGAGCTGCTCGGTCCGTGCGCCGGCCGCATCCGGATCGCTCTGCTCGACAGCGGCGATGATGCTCGCGAGAGAGGCGGACTGCGCCCGAAGGCCCGCATCGTCGGGAGCGGCCAGTCGGAGATAGGGCGAGAATTCGGCCTGCAGCTTCATCTGCTCGCGGGTCAGCCGAGCCGACTGGCTCAGAGAGACCAGTTCGACCAGCACGTCGTCGAGCACGCGACGCTGCTGATCGACATCCAGGTCCTCGAGCCGATCCAGACGCCGCAGAACACGCTTCGCCTCGGTGGGGTCGGCGCGGCGGGCCGCGAGACGCACGGCCGCGGCCGTGATGGCGCTGTAATGCGCCCCCATGTCTCGCAGGGACAGGCGGGAGGTGCGCAGCAGAGCCGCGTGCGCGAAGGCGAGCGGGTCGGCGTCGTCGACCACGAAGCTGCCGCCGTTGCGCCCGCGTCGAGTCACGATCAGCCCCTGCCCGCGAAGGATGAGCAGAGCCTCGCGCACGGTGACGGGGGCCACGCCGAAGCTGCGGGCGAGCTCGGATTCCGACGGTAGGCGTTCTCCGGCCCGCAGGTGTCCGCGGTGGATCGCGTCGACCAGGCGCCGCTCGACGAGCTCGGCCCTGCCCTCGTCGCCGATCGGCTGGAAGAGCGCGCCCTGCAGGCGATGCGGAGGACGGCTGCGCTGATCCGGCTCGGTGCGAGCACCGGGGGATGAGGTCAGCGAATCCATTCCTGGATTCTTCCACGAGAGGCCGTGGAGATGAAGTCTTGAAATATGATCTACGGTTTTATATGTTTAATCCACCTTCCGAGTCGATGAGGATCGAGGAGCACGAGATGACGACTGCTGCGCCGGCCACTGATGCCGCGAGCGACACCTCCGCGAAAGGCAGCGTGTCGCTGACCGGCCTGACCAAGTCCTTCGGCGAGTTCACCGCCGTGCGCGACCTCGACCTGCACGTCGCGCCGGGGGAGTTCCTCTCGATGCTCGGTCCATCGGGTTCGGGCAAGACCACGGTGCTGAGGATCATCGCCGGCTTCGAGGAGGCGACCTCGGGCACGGTGCGTCTCTCGGGGGTCGATGTGACCCGGACCCCGCCGCATGCACGCGATGTCAACACCGTCTTCCAGGACTATGCGCTGTTCCCGCACATGACGATCGCCGAGAACGTCGGCTACGGCTTGCGGGTGAAGGGTGCGAGCAAGAGCGAGCGAATCGAGCAGGTCGCCGAGTCGCTGCGCCGGGTGCGCCTCGATCACGTGGCCGAGCGGCTGCCCCACCAGCTCTCCGGAGGCCAGCGGCAGCGGATCGCGCTCGCCCGTGCGCTCATCCTGCGGCCGCAGGTGCTGCTGCTCGACGAGCCGCTCGGCGCCCTCGACAAGCAGCTGCGCGAGCAGATGCAGATCGAGCTCAAGCAGATTCAGCGCGAGGTCGGCATCACTTTCATCTTCGTCACGCACGACCAGGAGGAGGCTCTGACGCTGAGCGACCGCGTCGCCGTGTTCAACAACGGCCGCATCGAACAGGTCGGCAGCGCGCGCGACGTCTACGAGGAGCCGCAGACGGAGTTCGTCGCGCGCTTCCTCGGGCTGTCCAACCTGATCGGAGCCGAACTCGCCGATGAGCTGACCCGCGACCGACGCACGATGAGCATCCGTCCCGAGCGTGTGCGCCTGCACGCGGCATCCGATGCCCTCTCCGACGGCGACGTCGGTCTCGTCGGCACGATCTCCGAGGTCGTATACACCGGACCCGCCACCCGCTACCTCATCACCTCGGATGCCGGCGTCGACATCATCGCCGAGCGCCCGAACGCGCACCACCACGCCTCCGGAGCCGGCGAACCCGGCCGAGGCGACCGGGTGCGCGCCACCTGGAATCCGGCGCACGCCGCCCGGCTTCCCTGAGCCCCTCCCCAGCAGTACCGACACACACTCGCGCACCGCGATCACGAAGGAGAGATCCATGCGAAAGAAGATCCTGGCCATCTCGGCCCTCACCGCAGCCGCAGCCCTCGCGCTGTCCGGCTGCTCGGCAGCCGCCGAGCCCTCGGGCGGGGGCGACGGCGGCCTCTCGATCGACGTCCCCGACATCCCCATGATGGACAAGCTCGGAGACAACGAGAAGGAGGTGAACATCATCGCCTGGTCGGGGTTCGTGGAGCCCGCCTGGTCGGACGCGTTCACCGAGGAGACCGGCTGCACGGTCAACCGCCGCGTCGCGGGAACCAGCGACGAGATGGTTCAGCTCATGCGCACCGGCGACTACGACCTGGTCTCGGCATCGGGTGATGCGAGCCTCCGCCTCATCGCCGGCGGCGACGTGCAGCCGCTGAACCTCGATCTCATCCCCAACTTCGGCGACGACATCGTCGAGGGCATGAAGGGCCAGATCTACGACACGATCAACGGCAAGTCGTACGGCATCCCGATCGGCCGCGGCGCGAACATCCTGCAGTACAACAGCGAGGTCGTCACAGAGGAGCCGGCCAGCTGGGATGTCGCATGGGAGAAGGACAGCCCCTACGCGGGCAAGGTCATCGCCTACGACGCCCCGATCTACATCGCCGACGCGGCCGTGTACCTCATGGCGCACGAGCCCGATCTCGGCATCGAGAACCCCTACGCCCTCGACGAGAAGCAGCTCAAGGCCGCCGTCGACCTGCTCAAGCAGCAGAACGAGATCGTCTCGGAGTACTGGGCCGACCCCGCGGCGCAGATCACCTCGTTCGCCGGCGGCACCACCGTGCTCGGCACCTCATGGGAGGTGCTGCGCAAGCTCACCGAGGACGAGAAGTTCAAGAGCGTGCTGCCAGAGGAGGGCTCGACCGGCTGGTCGGATGCCTGGATGCTCGCCGCGAAGTCGAAGAACCCCAACTGCGCGTATGCCTGGATGGACTACGCCTCGTCGCCCGAGGTCAACGGAGCCATCGCGATGAACTTCGGCATGGCTCCCGCCAACGCCGCCTTCTGCGACACCAGCGAAGAGGCGAAGGCGCACTGCGAGTACTACAACGCCACGAACGAGGAGTACTTCAAGAAGGTGTGGTTCTGGACCACCCCGATCGAGCAGTGCATCGATGGTCGCACCGACGTCAAGTGCACCAACTTCCAGCAGTGGACCGACGCCTGGACGAGCGTCAAGGGCTGATCCGGCCCGCCCGAACCCCGGGGCGGGGGAGCTGCGTCCTCCGCCCCGGAACCACCCTCTCGACCCCGACAGGAACGACATGACGCGCCGCGTACGCCTCGCCGGCCTGCTGGCCCTGCCTATGGCCTGGCTCATCGGCATCTACATCTTCTCGCTCGTCATGCTGCTGGTGACGGCGTTCTGGGTGACCGATCCCTTCACCTCGAAGGTCAAGCCCGGCTTCACCTTCGGCAACTTCGAGCAGCTGGTAGCCAACCCCGCGTACGCCTCCACGGCGTTGCGCACGCTGGGGATCGCCCTCGGGGTCACCGTGCTCTCGATCGTCATCTCCGTGCCGCTCGGCATCTTCATGGCGAAGGTCGCCTCGCCGTGGCTGCGTGGGGTGCTGGCCGTCTCGATCACGCTGCCGCTCTGGGCCGGCTATCTGGTGAAGGTCATCGCGATGCGCATCACCTTCACCGAGCAGGGCTTCTTCAACTGGATGCTCGCGCCGTTCGGCATCCGCGGCCCCGGCTTCACCGTCTTCACGGTCGTCCTCACGCTCACCTACCTCTGGCTGCCGTACATGGCCGTTCCGGTCTACACCGCCATCCGCCAGCTGCCGGCGAATCTCTTCGACGCCTCGGCGGATCTCGGCGCGGGTTCATGGCGCACGATTCGCACCGTGGTGCTCCCGCTCATCAAGCCGGCCATCATCGCGGGCTCGGTGTTCACCTTCTCGCTGAGCCTTGGTGACTACCTGGTGGCGAAGTTCGTCGGTGGCGACACTCAGATGATCGGAAGCGTCATCGCCTCGAACATCAACCTGAACCCCCCTCTGGCAGCCGCGTTCTCGGTCGTGCCGATCGCCTTCGTCGTCATCTACCTGGTGAGCGTGCAGCGCACCGGCGCCCTGGAAAGGATGTGAGCCGGCCATGCTGAGACTGTCACGCACCTCGAAGATCGTGCTCGGTGTCATCGTCGCGGTGATCCTCGCCTTCATGTACATCCCGCTCATGCTCGTGGTGCTGAACTCGTTCAACTCCGCGCGCATCGCCAGCTGGCCGGTCAGCGGATTCAGCCTGGAATGGTGGGGCAAGGCGTTCACGAGCCAGCCCGTGCGCGACGCGGTGCTGAACTCGGTGCTGGTCGCCACCGGCGCCACGGTCATCGCGCTCGTGCTCGGCACGCTGGTCGCCTTCGCCCTGCAGCGCTACCGGTTCTTCGGCCAGCGCGGCGTGAACCTCCTGGTGGTGCTGCCCATCGCCCTGCCCGGCATCGTCACCGGTGTGGCGCTGAACAACACCTACAACCAGATGCTCGAGCCGATCGGCATCCAGGTGGGCTTCTGGGGGATGATCATCGCGCACGGCACGTTCTGCATCGTGATGGTCTTCAACAACGTGCTGGCGCGCCTGCGTCGCATGAATCCCGGACTCGAGGAGGCGTCGCAGGATCTCGGAGCGACGCCGTGGCAGACATTCCGGATGGTGACCTTCCCGCAGTTCCGCAGCGCGCTGGTCGCCGGTGCCATCCTCGCCTTCGCCCTGAGCTTCGACGAGGTGTACGTGACGATCTTCACCGCCCCGCCCGGCGTCGACACCCTGCCGTTGTGGATCATGAATCAGATGGCGCGACCGAACGAGGCGAACGTCGTGAACGTCGTCGCCACGGTCGTGATCCTGGCATCCTTCATCCCGGTCTGGGTCTCGCAGCGCCTCTCCCGCGACGTCGTCGATCGCGACTGACGGCCGGATCGGTGACGGCGCATTACGCGTACAGCGGACGTCTCGCATTGACCACGGCCCGCGCGGCGGGTTGGATGGAGCCATGACTGAACGCACGAAGCCCGAGTTCGACGCCCCCGACGGACCTGCCCCCGCAGAGCTCGTCATCCGCGACATCATCGAGGGCGACGGCGCCGAAGCCAAGCCCGGCGACACCGTCACCGTGCACTACGCGGGTGTCGAGTACGACTCCGGCGAGGAGTTCGACTCGTCGTGGGGCCGCGGTGAGACCATCCAGTTCCCGCTGCGCGGCCTGATCCAGGGCTGGCAGGACGGCATCCCCGGCATGAAGGTCGGCGGTCGCCGTGAGCTGGTCATCCCGCCGTACCTCGCCTACGGGCCCGCCGGCGCCGGGCACTTCCTCTCCGGCAAGAGCCTCATCTTCATCATCGACCTGGTGGCTGTCGGCTGAGCCGATCCGCTCCACGAGAACCCCTGTCCGCCTCGGCCGACGGGGGTTCTCGCATTCTTCGCGCGATCGACGGGAATACATGCATGTGAATGTAAGTTATCCTCGGTACGGCGCGAAAGCGCACCGATGAACTGCAAGGAGAGCACACACATGTCGATCGAGATCCCCGGCTACCGTCCCGGCACCTGGGTCCTGGACCCCAGCCACAGCGAGGTCACGTTCAGCGTGCGCCACATGATGATCTCGAAGGTGCGCGGCTCCTTCGGCATCAAGAACGCGACCCTGATCGCACCCGAGAACCCCCTCGAGGCGAAGGTCGAGGCGAGCGTCGACGTCACCTCCATCGACACCAAGGACGAGGGCCGCGACACCCACCTCCGCTCTGCCGACTTCTTCGACACCGAGAACTTCCCGACCATGGAGTTCGTCTCCACCGGCGCGCGTGTCGAGGGCGGCGACTTCTTCGTCGACGGCGACCTGACCATCCGCGGCATCACCAAGCCGGTCAGCTTCGAGTTCGACTTCGGCGGCTTCGGCTCCGACCCGTGGGGCAACTACAAGGCCGGCGCCTCGGCGACGACCGTCATCAACCGCGAGGACTTCGGGCTCACCTGGAATGCCGCTCTCGAGACCGGCGGCGTGCTCGTCGGCAAGGAGGTCACGATCAACCTCGACCTGCAGGGAGCGCTGCAGGCCTGATCGTCGCAGTCCCGGACCCGGGGGCTGAGCCGCTCCGCGCGGCTCAGGCCTCCGGGTTCAGTGCGTCATAGGCGCGGAAGCGCGGAGTGAGACGCGCGATCATCGCGGCGAGGCCGATCACCAGCATCCCGCCCAGCAGCGGCGGCAGCCACAGCGCGGTCACCGTCGCGAGCGTACCGGCGTACAGCGCTCCCAGACGCGGACCGCCGGCGACGACGATGATGAACACGCCCTGCAGGCGCCCACGCATCGCGTCGGGCACCGCCGCCTGCATCATCGTGTTGCGGTAGATCGAGCTGATGTTGTCGGCGGCGCCAGACAGGGCGAGTGCAAGACAGGCGAACACGATGAGAGCGACATCGGGATGCTGCTCGGATGCCGGCGGCCGGAACACGCCGATCAGAAGGATCGAGCCGAACAGCGCGATCGCCGCACCGTAGGCCTGCACCGCACGGGCGATTCCCGCCCCGTGCCAGCGGTACTGCACGACCCGCCCCGAGAACAGGCTCGAGACGAAGGTGCCCACCGCCACCGATGCGGTCAGCAGCCCTGTGGTCACCGCCCCGCCGCCCAGCAGCACGGTGCCGAGGGCGGGGTAGAGCGCGAGCGGGTTGCCGAAGGTCATCGCCACGATGTCGAGAAGGTACTGAGCGCGGATGTTCCCGGCGCGACGCAGGAAGCGCCATCCGTCGACGAGCGATGCGAGACCGGGCCGCACGATGGTGCCCTCCGGTCGCAGAGCGGGCAGCGTCCACAGCCCGAGGAACATGCACAACATGAGGACGACGTCGATCGTGTATGTCCATCCGAACCCCGTGAGCGCGACGAGCATTCCGGCGACGGCGGGCCCGACCATGACGGTGAGGCCGAACGCGACGCCGTTCAGCGCAGAGGCCGCGGCGAGCTGGTCTCGCGGGATGAGCCGGGGCACGATCGCCGTGCGCGTGGCCATGCCGACCGAGTTCGCGGCGGCGATGACCATGCTCAGGCCGTACAGCCACCAGATCGTCTCGGCGCCCGTCCAGGTGAGCAGGGTGAGCGCCGCCGTCGCCGCGAAGGCGACGGTCGCGGCGATCAGCGCGACCCGGCGCCGGTCGAACGCGTCGGCCAGCATCCCGCCGTAGAGTCCGGCGAGGATCATGGGCACGAGGCCGGCGACGGCGATCATCGACACCGCGAACGTGCTCGCCGTCAGATCGAACACATGCAGCATCACGGTGACGATGGTGAGCTGGCCGCCGACGCCCGCCAGCGCGGATCCGATCCACATGCGGGCGAACGCCGGACTGGTCCTCAGCGGGGTGAGGTCGATCAGATGGGCACGCGAGAACTGCACTGGTCGAGGCTATCGGTGTGCGTCGGCGCGCCTCGGATGCTGGTAGGCTGTTGAGGTTGCCGTTTGATCGGCCGCGGATAAAGAGAGCCCATGCATTCGGCGTCGGGCACCGCGCAACAAGCAGAGAGGGGATCGAATCTATGGCACTGGAAGCAGACGTCAAGAAGGCGATCATCGAAGAGTACGCGACGCACCCCGGTGACACCGGATCCCCCGAGGTGCAGGTCGCAATGCTGACGCAGCGCATCAAGGACCTCACCGAGCACCTGAAGGAGCACAAGCACGACCACCACTCGCGTCGTGGTCTGTTCCTGCTCGTCGGTCAGCGCCGTCGCCTGCTGGGTTACCTGCAGGACGTCGACATCAACCGTTACCGCTCGCTCATCGAGCGTCTCGGTCTGCGCCGGTAATCGACCAGCGTTCAATCGCGCAGAACATTCTTGGAGAGCCGCCCACGGTGTGGGCGGCTCTCGTCATATGTCGGCGTGGTCACGCCCCGATGAGATCGGGGTGGTGGATGGCCGCGACGTCGGGATGCGCTCGCAGGCGCGACTTCAGCGCGTTCTCGCCGTAGAGGCTGTGAATGGGATTCGCCGGGTCTTCGGTGACGCCGCGGGCGTGGACCGCGAGATCGGCCGGGAGCTCGATCAGCGGCAGCTTCGTGTCGAGAGCCGGATTGAAGAAGAACGGGATCGACAGCCGGTCGTGCGGCGCTCGCGGGGAGATGACCCGGTGGTTGGTCGCCTTGAGATACCCGTTCGTCGCGTACTCGAGCAGCTCGCCGATGTTCACCACGAACGCGCCGTCGACGGGCGGGGCGTCCACCCACTCGCCGTCGCGCTCGACCTGCAGGCCGCCGCGCCCGGGCTCCACCCAGAGCAGCGTGAGCACGCCGCTGTCCTTGTGGGCGCCGACGCCCTGCTGTGGCTCGGGGTCGGTCGTGCCCGGGTATCGGACGATCTTGATGAGCGTCGACGGCTCACCGAAGTGGTCGTCGAAGTACGACTCCTCGGCGCCCAGGGCGAGTGCCCACGCGCGCAGCAGCTTCCGTGCTATGCCCGACAGAGCGGCGTGCCACTCGGCGACGACGGCGCGCAGCTCCGGCTGCGCCTGGGGCCAGAGATTCGGCCCGATGAGGCGGTTGAACGCCGGACCGCCCTCGACGGCGTCCCGTTCCGGACCGATGTCGATCTGCTCGCGCCAGTCGACAGCGCCCTTCGTCCGCTCCCCGCCGATGCGCGTGTACCCCCGGAAGTGCGGGCTCTTCACGTTCTCGATGGCGAGCTTGTCGTCGTCGTCGAGCGCGAAGAAGTCCCTCGCGGCGCGGTGCAGCCGCTGCTCGAGATCGGTCGGGATGCCCGTTCCGGTGAGGTAGAAGAATCCCACGTCCCGCGTCGCGGCGCGCAGGCCCGCGCGGAACCGGTCGGCCGCGTCTGCGCCGGCGTCGAGCTGAGACAGGTCGAGGATGGGGAGGGTGAGATCGGTCATGCGTCGACGGTAGGCCCCCGCCCGCCGGCTCGCACGAATGTTGCCTTCTCTTACCGGTGGACGCACGGGGATGCCGAGAACCGAATGCTAAAGTTGCTTAGGTAAGGCACCCCTTATCAATCCGTCGGCAGAATCGAATCCCGTGTTCGCAGCGCTCCTCATCGGCCTCCGTGAAGGCCTCGAAGCCGCCCTCGTCGTAGGCATCCTGGTCGCCTACATCCGCCGACTCGGCCGCGCAGACGTGCTGGGCCGCATGTGGATCGGCATCGGTCTCGCCATCGCCCTCGCGCTCGGCATCGGCGCCGTCCTCACCTTCGGCGCGTACGCTCTCACCACCGAGGCGCAGGAGATCATCGGCGGCTCGCTCTCGCTGGTCG
The DNA here is from genome assembly GCF_047306785.1 of Microbacterium sp. OR21. NCBI lineage: Bacteria > Bacillati > Actinomycetota > Actinomycetes > Micrococcales > Microbacteriaceae > Microbacterium > Microbacterium sp. OR21. The sequence continues at coordinate 174,312 of NZ_JAZEXJ010000003.1, forward strand.
CGGTGGGCATGGTCACCTGGATGATCTTCTGGATGCAGAAGGCCGGGCGCACGATGAAGTCGAGCCTGCACGGCGGCGTGGACCGGGCTCTCGCGCACGGAACTCTGTGGGCGCTGATCGCCGTCGGCTTCGTCTCGGTGGCCCGAGAGGGCATCGAGACCACGCTTCTGCTGTGGTCGATGGTGCAGTCCTTCGGCAACGCGCCGCAGTCGCTGCTCGGTGCGCTGCTCGGCCTGCTCATCGCCGTCATCGTCGGATGGCTGCTCGCACGCGGCGCCGTGCAGCTCGACCTCAGGCGATTCTTCGCATGGACGGGCGGATTCCTCGTCGTCGTCGCGGCGGGTGTGCTCGCCTACGCCGTGATGGATCTGCAGGAAGCCGGCGTGCTCGGCGGTCCGTTCACCGCGGCCGCTCCCACGGATGCGCTGACCGGGGCCGTGATCACCGGACTCGCCGGCTTCCCCTTCGGATGGGCGTTCGACGCCACCGCCGTGATCGCCCCCGGCGGCGCCTGGGCGACGATCCTGCAGGCGACGGTCGGCTTCATGCCGCGCATGACCTGGCTGCAGGTGATCGCATGGGCGCTGTACATGGCGATCGTCGGCACGCTCTTCGTTCGCGGGCTGGCCCGCTCGCGCGCCCCTCGATCCGCGTCCGCCCCCGCATCGGCGGCGGTGACGCGTGAAGACCTCGTGACCACCTCTTCTGGAGCAGCATGACCTACGCATCCCGAACGCTGAGCGCCCTCGCGCTCGGCGCCATCGCCGCGACCGCCCTCAGCGGCTGCGTCGCCAAGCAGTCCACCGACCCCGCCGCATCCTTCACGGTGTCCTCGACCGACAGCGCCTGCGACGTCTCGACGGGCACGGCCACGAGCGGCACGCTGACGTTCGAGGTGACCAACGCCGGCGATGAGGTCACCGAGTTCTACCTCCTGGCGGAAGACGGCCTCCGCATCGTCGGCGAGGTCGAGAACATCGCTCCGGCCGCGTCACGCACCCTCACGGTCGTCGCGCAGCCCGGTGACTACTACACCGTGTGCAAGCCCGGGATGATCGGCGACGGCGTCGGCAAGGCCGCGTTCACGGTCACGGGCGACAAGGTCGCCGTCGACGGGCCGGACGCCGAGCAGAAGCAGCGGGCGGTCGACCTCTACGCCGCCTTCGTGAAAGATCAGGTCGGAGCGCTCGTATCCGACGTGGCCGAGCTGGTGAGCGCCTACACCGCGGGCGAGGACGAGAGGGCGCGTGAGCTCTTCCCGCTGGCGCGCGCCTCGTACGAGCGCATCGAGCCCGTCGCCGAGGCGTTGGGCGACCTCGACCCTCGCATCGACTACCGCGAGGTCGACGCCGTCGCCGAGGGCCTGGAGTGGACCGGGTTCCACCGGATCGAGAAGGATCTCTGGCAGCCCGCATCGGATGCCCTCAACTCCGACGGCGAGACTCCGGCCTGGCAGGACTGGGCGCCGTCGACGCCCGACGAGCGTGGCGAGTACGGCGATCTGCTGATCGCCGACGTGCAGGAGCTCTTCGACTACGTGCACTCGGAGGAGTTCACGACCGTCTTGGCCGATCAGGGCATCGCGGGGATCTCGAACGGCGCCGTCGCGCTGCTCGACGAGGTCGCGACGGGCAAGATCACCGGCGAAGAGGACTGGTGGTCGCACACCGACCTCTACGACTTCGCCGCCAACGTCGAGGGCTCGAAGATGGCCTTCTCGCTGGTGCAGGAGCTGGCCGCGTCGAAGGGCGCGGACGGCCAAGCGCTCGTCGACGAGATAGCGACCGGCTACGCAGACCTCGAGAGCGCCCTCGCTCAGCACGGATCCCTGCAGGACGGCTTCGTCCCGTTCACGGACCTCACCGACGGTGACAGACGAGAGCTCATCGACCTCATCAACGCCCTCGCCGAGCCGCTGTCGCAGCTGACCGCCACCACTCTGTCCTGAGGGAGAAGTGATGCCGCACGACGACGAGCAGCCCCGCGCCGGCCTGAGCCGGCGGGGCCTGCTGGGACTCGCCGCCGGGGGCGGGGCGGCGCTCGCGCTGGCCGGCGGCGGAATCGGCTACGCGCTCGGCACCCCGCGCAGGGATGCGGATGACGAGGACCGGCATGCGTTCTTCGGCGAGCATCAGGCGGGCATCACCACCGAGGTGCAGGAGCATCTGCACTTCGCCGCCTTCGACATGATGCCCCGCAGCGACCGGCGCGACCTGATCGAGCTGCTGCAGGACTGGAGCTACGCGGCGTCGCGTCTCACGCAGGGTCTCGATGTGAGCGCGTCGGGCGCCACCGGAGGCGGGCCAGAATCCCCACCCGACGACACGGGGGAGGCCCTGGGGCTGCACGCCGCGAACCTCACGATCACCTTCGGCTTCGGACCGACCCTGTTCGCGAACGAGGACGGCGATCGGTACGGCATCGGCGACCGACGTCCGGCGAAGCTCGAACGACTGCCGGCGTTCCTCGGCGACGACCTGGATCCGGCTCAGTCCGACGGCGACCTGTGCATCCAGGTCTGCGCGGACGATCCCCAGGTCGCCGTGCACGCGATCCGCAACCTCAGCCGGATCGCCTTCGGGCGCGCCAAGCTGCGCTGGTCGCAGCTCGGCTTCGGAAAGACCTCCCGTACGAGTGCGGAGCAGCAGACGCCTCGAAACCTCTTCGGCTTCAAGGACGGCACCGCGAACATCCTCGCCGACGACCGGGACGCGCTCGACGCGCACGTCTGGGCCGGCGATGACGATCCGGACTGGATGGCGGGCGGCTCCTATCTCGTGGCACGCAAGATCGCGATGCTCATCGAGACCTGGGACCGCGTGCGTCTCGGCGAGCAGGAGAGGATATTCGGGCGCGACAAGGCGGAGGGGGCACCGCTCACCGGCGGCACCGAGATGACGCCGCCGAAACTGGCCGGCCTCGACGTGCACAGCCATGTGCGACTCGCGCACCCGGACTCGAACGACGGTGTGCGGATCCTGCGCCGCGGCTTCAACTACGTCGGCGGGAACAACGCGCTCGGACGCCTCGACGCCGGGCTGTTCTTCCTCTCGTACCAGCGGGATCCCGCCCAGTTCATCGCACTGCAGAAGCGACTGTCGACCGACCTGCTCGTCGAGTACATCCGTCACGTCGGATCGGGCGTCTGGGCCGTGCCGCCGGGGGCGACGTCCGGATCGTACGTGGGCGCGGCGCTGTTCGCCTGACCCGGGCTCAGCGGCTGCGCCGCGAGCCGGTGGGATCGCTGCGGTGATCGCTTCCCGACGTCAGCTCCCCGTCGCGGAACATCCAACGCGGTCGCGGCTCGATCAGCGGTCGGAACAGCGCGCGCACCGGCTTCGAGGAGAGGGCGAACGCGATCGCGATCGACAGCAGGATGATCAGCGGCAGCCAGATCCACGTGGGATCGAGGCCGCGCAGCACACCGGACTCCCGGAACGGGTAGAGCACGAAGGAGTGCAGCAGGTAGACGTACATCGTGTACTGGCCGAGCTTCGTCCAGCTGTGCGTGCGGCGCGGGAGCAGGGCGAAGAAGCATGCGCTGAGCAGCACCGCGAGCAGGATCAGCCCGAGGCGGATGGCACCCGCCCACCACTGCTCGCCGGCGAGGTCGGCGTAGGAGTCGTCGTAGAACAGCCAGTGGCGCAGGTCGATGGCCTGCCACACGTCGAGCCAGGCCCAGCATGCGAATCCCCAGGCAGCCAGCACGGTCGCCGCGACCGCTCGCACCCACCAGGGCCGGTATTCGATCAGGCGCAGTCGGCGCACGACGTCGCGCTCCCTGAGCCACCAGCCGAGGGTGAAGAAGAACATCAGACCGAGCGTGCGCGAAAGCGAGAACGTGCTGTCGACGTTCGTCACATAGCCGACACCCACGGAGACCACCAGTGCCCAGGCGAGGGGCCACCGCAGCAGGGCGAGGTAGGGGAGCACCAGACGGAAGATGCCCAGGGCGAGCAGGAACCACAGCGTCCAGGACGGCTGGGTGAGGTTCGGGTCTGCGCGGCCCTCCACCAGCCACTTCGTCAGGGTCCACAGACCCTCGAAGATCACGTAGGGCACGAGGATGTCGGTGATCACCCGGGCCATCTGCCGTCTCGTCGGGCTGCCGGCCTTCGAGAAGTAGCCTGAGATGATGGCGAACGCGGGCATGTGGAACGCGTAGACCCACAGGTAGAAGGCGTAGGAGACATCCGAGTCGTAGATCAGCCGCTGTGTGCCGTGTCCGATGACGACGAGCACGATGCACGCGAATCGCGCGTTGTCCCAGAACGGCACGCGGCGGCGAGGCCGGGCGACGGCTCCCGTGGAGGCGGTCACGGGTGGATGCTGCTCGGCACTGCTCATGGGTCGAGGCTAGCGTCTGCGCAGATGCGGGAATACTGTAGCGGCTCCGGCGTTTCACCAAGTACATTCAAGTGAATAGAACGGATGCCCTCGGGTATCCGGAGCGGAGAGAGAACAGTGAACGAGCAGAGCGCGATGCAGTTCGGCATCATGTCCGTCAGCGACATCACGCAGGACCCGACCACCGGCGTCACCCCGAGTGAGGCCGAGCGCATCAAGGCGACCGCGACGATCGCCAAGCACGCCGAAGAGGTCGGCCTCGACGTCTTCGCCATCGGCGAGCACCACAACCCGCCGTTCTGGTCGTCGAGCCCGACGACGTTCCTCGCGCACGTCGCAGCTCAGACCGAGCGGCTGATCGTGTCGACCTCGACGACCCTGATCACCACCAACGACCCGGTGCGCATCGCGGAGGAGTACGCGATGCTGCAGCACCTCTCCGACGGACGCATGGACCTCATGCTCGGCCGCGGCAACACCGGCCCCGTCTACCCCTGGTTCGGCAAGGACATCCGGCAGGGGCTGCCGCTGGCCATCGAGAACTACGCCCTTCTGCGCAAGCTGTGGGACGAGGACGTCGTGGACTGGGAGGGCAAGTTCCGCACTCCGCTGCAGGGCTTCACCGCGACCCCGCGCCCGCTCGACGGCGTGGCGCCGTTCGTGTGGCACGGGTCGATCCGCACCCCCGAGATCGCCGAGCAGGCCGCTTACTACGGTGACGGCTTCTTCGCCAACAACATCTTCTGGCCCAAGGAGCACTACCAGCGACTCATCGAGCTGTACCGGCAGCGCTACGCCCACTACGGCCACGGCACGCCCGAGCAGGCCATCGTGGGCATCGGCGGCCAGGTCTTCATGGCGGCCAACTCGCAGGACGCGGTGACGCGGTTCCGCCCCTACTTCGACAACGCTCCCGTCTACGGTCACGGCCCCAGCATGGAGGACTTCACCGAGATGACCCCGCTGACCGTGGGCTCGCCGCAGCAGGTCATCGACCGATATGCGTCGATGCGGGACACGTTCGGCGACTTCCAGCGCCAGCTGTTCCTGATCGATCACGCCGGACTGCCGCTGAAGACCGTCCTCGAGCAGCTGGACATCCTCGGCGGCGAGGTCGTGCCTGTGCTGCGCCGCGAACTGGCGAAGAACCGACCCGAGACGGTTCCGGATGCACCGACGCACGCCGCGCGTGTGCGCGCCGTGTACGGTGACCGGCCCGGCCGCCAGGCGCGCCCCGCGGCCAACCGCGGCGACAACCTCACCGCCGGATCGCCGTACCAGGATGCGCCGGTCGCCGCCGGGGCCGCTTTCGGTCTGGCCCGGAAGGGAGCCTGACATGAGCGAGCGCCGCATCGCCGTCGTCTCGGCAGGCCTGTCGAACCCCTCGTCCACGCGCATGCTGGCCGACCGCCTGTCGGCGGAGACCGCCAAGGCGCTGCGCGAGCGCGACATCGACGTGAAGGTGGACGTGATCGAGCTGCGCGACTTCGCGCACGACATCACCAACAACCTGCTCACCGGCTTCGCGCCGGCGCCGCTCGAGGAGGCGATCAACCGTGTGGTGTCCGCCGATGCGCTGATCGCGGTCACCCCGATCTTCTCCACGAGCTACTCCGGACTGTTCAAGTCGTTCATCGACGTGCTCGATCCCGATGCGCTCAGCGGCAAGCCGGTGCTCATCGGCGCCAACGCGGGCACCGCGCGGCACTCGCTGGCCATCGACTACGCGATCCGTCCGCTGTTCACCTACCTGCACGCCGAGCCGGTCTCGACCGGAGTGTTCGCGGCGTCCAGCGACTGGGGCGCCGGCGCCGACGACGTCGCCCCGCTCAGCGCGCGCGTCGAGCGCGGGGCGAAGGAGCTGGCCGAGGCGATCGCCCGGCGCGAGCCGGCCGGAAGCTCCGATCCGTTCGACCCGGCCAGCTACCTGGGCGAGGGCCGTTCGTTCGGCCACCTGCTGGGTGGGCTGGCCGGGGAGTGAGAGACGAAGGGCTGCGACGATCCCGTCGCAGCCCTTCGTCGACGCTCGACAAGCAGCTCAGCCGCTCTTGCGCCGGAACTCGCGCTTCATCTGCGGCGCGTGCGTGGCATGCACGGCGGAATCGCCGTCCAGATGCGCCTCGCCACCGCGGTTCTGCGCGTTCTTCTTGTCGAGCGCTTCCTTGAACTTGCGCTTCATCTCCTCGGAGGAGACTGCCTTGTCTTCGCTCATGGTGGTCAGCCTAGGGGAAGCGGCATCCGACCGCGATCACCGCCCTGGATCCCGCCCCCGACACGCCGACTGATAGGATCGAGCGTGGTGCACTCTGCGCCGCACAACAGAACACGGTACGGAGCGGTCGGCTGAGAAGCTGGTCCCCTGTGGTGGGTTCCTCGTCGCACACGGCGCCGGGTGATCTTCTACTGGTGGCCAGCGCAGGCGAGATTCGCGGGATGCCCGCGCGCTTATATCTGTCCGCATCCGCTCCTTCGCGATAACTCGCGCGCCACACGGGCGCGCGAGCCTAAACAAAGAAGGAGAGACCTCTTGGAAGGTCCTGAAATCACTGCCACCGAGGCCGTTCTCGACAACGGCCGCTTCGGCACCCGCACCGTCCGCTTCGAGACCGGACGCCTCGCCCAGCAGGCACAGGGCTCGGTAGCGGCCTACCTCGACGACGAGACCATGCTCCTGTCGGCCACCAGCGCGGGCAAGCACCCGCGTGAGGGCTTCGACTTCTTCCCGCTGACGGTCGACGTCGAGGAGCGCTCGTACGCCGCCGGAAAGATCCCCGGCTCGTTCTTCCGCCGCGAGGGCCGCCCCTCCACCGAGGCGATCCTCGTCTGCCGCCTGATCGACCGTCCGCTGCGCCCGTCGTTCGTCGACGGACTGCGCAACGAGGTGCAGATCGTCATCACCGTGCTGTCGATCGCCCCCGGCGAGTACTACGACGCGCTGGCGATCAACGCCGCCTCCGCCTCGACCCAGATCTCGGGTCTGCCGTTCTCCGGCCCGATCGCCGGTGTGCGCCTCGCGTTCATCCCCGGTCACGGCGAGCACGCCGACCAGTGGGTCGCGTTCCCCAACGCCGAGCAGGTCTCCGAGGCCGTGTTCGACCTGATCGTCGCAGGCCGCGTGGTCACCAAGGCCGACGGCTCCGAGGACGTCGCGATCATGATGGTCGAGGCCGAGGCGACGGAGGGCAGCTGGAACCTGATCAAGGCCGGCGCCACCAAGCCCAACGAGGACGTCGTCGCCCAAGGCCTCGAGGCCGCCAAGCCGTTCATCGCGCAGCTCGTCAAGGCCCAGGCCGAGCTCGCTGCGCAGGCGTCGAAGGAGCCGGGCGTCTACCCGGTCTTCCCGGCGTACAGCCAGGAGGTCTACGACTTCGTCGCCGGCCGCGCCTACGACGAGCTCACGGGCGTCTACCAGATCGCCGACAAGCAGGAGCGCCAGAGCGCCGATGACGCGATCAAGGACCGCGTCAAGGCCGAGCTGATCGAGGCCACCGAGGCGGGCGACCTGCCCGCGGCTGCCCCGCTCGAGTTCTCGGCGGCGTACAAGTCGGTCACCAAGAAGATCGTCCGCGGACGCATCCTCACCGACGGCGTGCGCATCGACGGTCGCGGCCTCGCCGACATCCGTCCGCTCGACGCCGAGGTGCAGGTCATCCCGCGCGTGCACGGCTCGGCCATCTTCCAGCGCGGCGAGACCCAGATCATGGGCGTCACCACGCTGAACATGCTCAAGATGGAGCAGCAGATCGACTCGCTTTCGCCCACCACGAGCAAGCGGTACATGCACCACTACAACTTCCCGCCCTACTCGACCGGTGAGACCGGCCGCGTCGGGTCGCCGAAGCGTCGCGAGATCGGGCACGGCTTCCTGGCCGAGCGCGCACTCGTGCCGGTGCTGCCCAGCCGCGAGGAGTTCCCGTACGCGATCCGCCAGGTGTCCGAGGCGCTCGGCTCCAACGGCTCCACCTCGATGGGCTCGGTCTGCGCGTCGACCCTGTCGCTGCTGAACGCCGGTGTGCCGCTGCGCGCGCCCGTCGCGGGCATCGCCATGGGTCTGGTGTCCGACGAGGTCGACGGTGAGACCCGCTACGCGGCCCTCACCGACATCCTCGGCGCAGAGGACGCGCTCGGCGACATGGACTTCAAGGTCGCCGGCACCAGCGAGTTCGTCACGGCGATCCAGCTCGACACCAAGCTCGACGGCATCCCGTCGTCGGTGCTCGCCGGTGCGCTGACGCAGGCGCGCGACGCGCGTCTGACGATCCTCAACGTTCTCAACGCCGCGATCGACGCTCCCGACGAGATGGCGCCCACCGCGCCGCGCGTCATCAGCGTGCAGATCCCGGTCGACAAGATCGGTGAGCTGATCGGCCCGAAGGGCAAGACGATCAACGCCATCCAGGATGAGACCGGCGCGCAGATCTCCATCGAGGAGGACGGCACCGTCTACATCGGCGCGACCGACGGCCCGTCGGCCGAGGCCGCCCGCGCCCAGGTCAACGCGATCGCCAACCCCACCAACCCGGAGGTCGGCGAGCAGTTCCTCGGCACCGTCGTGAAGATCGCCACCTTCGGCGCCTTCGTGTCGCTGCTGCCCGGCAAGGACGGTCTGCTGCACGTCACCGAGGTGCGCAAGCTCGCCGGTGGCAAGCGCGTCGAGAACGTCGACGACGTGCTCTCGGTCGGCCAGAAGCTGCTCGTGCGCATCACCAAGATCGACGACCGCGGCAAGCTGTCGCTCGAGCCGGTGATCGACGACGCGCCCGCCGAAGGCGCAGAGGCCCCCACCGAGGCGTGAGCCGACCGGATGCCCGTTGAGCGGCATCCGTGACCGAAAGACCCGGGATCGTGCGCTGAACGCGGCGATCCCGGGTCTTTCGTATCCGATGTGATCGAACTGTTACCAGAAGTTTCGGCTCGCGCTGCCGTCGTGACCGGAACACCTCCCGCGCTCGCCTACCCTCGAAGTACGCACCTGGGGTGCGCAGCTACGGGGGTGGCGATGTGAAGCTCTTCGGCACAGGTGCAGCCGGCACGGCCGGCACGCCGACGAGCACCGTGGCCGGGCTCGACGCCCATCCCTCCGCCCCGATCCCCGTGGTCGGACCGGGAGTGGGCGAGGGCGTGCGCGTGCCGCTCGGCGAGACCGGCCTGTCGATCTTCCCGCTCATGCTGGGAGCCGCCGAGTTCGGCTGGAGCACCGACCAGCACACCAGCAGCGCCATCCTCGACCGTTACGTCGAGTTCGGCGGCAACGCGGTGCACACGGCCGACGGATTCTCCGGCGGCCGCAGCGAGCACATCATCGGCCAGTGGCTGCGTGCGCGCGGCATGCGCGAGCGCATCACGCTCGGCGTGCGCATCGGATCGCACGCCGACAACCCCGGCCTCGGCTCGGTCAACCTGGTCCGCGCCGTCGAAGGGTCGCTCACACGACTCGGCGTGGATCGCATCGATGTGCTGTACCTCGACGCGTCGCTCGACGAGCGCACGGTGCTGGAGGACACGCTGGCGACGGTGGAGTGGCTGCGGGATGCGGGCAAGATCCGCTCGGCCGGCGCGTTCCGCTTCGCTCCGGAGCGGCTGGTCGAAGCGCGCATCCTCGCCTCCGCGGGGTATCCGCGCATCGACGTCGTCGACGAGCCGTACAACCTGGTGCGGCGGCACGGGTTCGAGGGCGACGTGCGTCTGGTCGCCGCCGCGCAGAACCTCGCTGTCACTCCGTCGCACGCGCTCGAGCACGGCTTCCTCTCCGGTCGGCACCGGTTGAAGTCGGCCGCCAGGGGGGTGCGCGGCGAGCAGATGAAGGGCAACCTGAACCGTCGCGGCATCCGGGTGCTGAGGGCGCTGGACCGCATCTCCGAAGAGCTGTCCGTTCCGGTCGCGGCCGTCTCGATCGCCTGGCTGCTCGCACAGCGCACCGTCGTCGCACCGATCGTGAACGCGTTCGCGCCGCAGCACGTCGAAGAGCTCATGCAGGGTGCGGGCGTGTCGCTGCTGCGCTCGCAGGTCGCAGAGCTGACCCGCGCGGGCGAGTGAGCGCACGATCGCTGCGGAATGCGTCGCGCCTCGGCGTCGTGTCGGTGCCGTGACCTAAGCTGGGGATGCCACGCCGACGCGGCGGGGATGAAGCGAGCAGGCAGTGACGCACTACATATATCTGGTCAGACACGGTGAACATCAGGATGCCGAGCACGGCGTCGACGACGGACCCCTCTCGCCTCGAGGTCAGCGTCAGGCGGAGCTGATCGCGGACCGGCTGTCGGGTCTGCCGCTGGACGCGGTCTGGCATTCACCGCTGCTTCGGGCCGCAGAGACCGCGCGCACCATCGCGGCGCGGCTGCCGTCGGTCGATCCGGTGCCGTCGGCTCTGCTGTTCGACTGCGTGCCCAGCGGCATGAGCGAGGACGTCCCCTCGGTGTACGAGCCCTTCTTCGGCTCGGTGAGCGCGGCTGAGATCGAGGCCGGATCCGCGCAGATGGCCGACGCCGTCGGCGAGTTCCTGCGTCGTCGCACCGGAGACGTTCATGAGGTGCTGATCACCCACAACTTCGTGATCGCGTGGTTCGTGCGCGAGGTGCTCGGGGCCCCGGACTGGCGCTGGATGACGTTGAACCAGGCGCACTGCGGGCTCACCGTGATCGCTCAGAAGCAGGGCCGTCCCTGGACGCTGCTGAGCCACAACGATCTCGGGCACCTGCCGATGGAGCTGCGCACCGGTCTGCCCGAGAACGCCCTCGTCTGAACCGGTCACGACGGTCGGTCCGCGCCGAGTGCGAATCTAGACTGGAGTCATGACGACACAGGTCGCCCTCGTCGGCGGTACAGGCTCACTCGGTCGCATCATCCACAAGGTGATCGATCAGCTCGACGGCTTCCAGGTGCGCTCGGTGTTCGGCTCCGGGAGCGATCTCGCCGAGATCGAAGGCGCCGGCCTCGTCGTCGACGCCTCGACGCCCGCCGTGAGCATCGATGTGGTCCGCGCGGCGATCGAGCGGGGCGTCAACGTGCTCATCGGCACCTCGGGCTGGTCGCAGGAGCGCATCGCGCTCGTGCGGCCTCTGGTCGACGCGGCAGGCACCGGAGCGGTCTTCATCCCGAACTTCTCCCTCGGGTCTGCGCTGGGATCCGCTCTCGCCGCCGCGGCGGCACCGTTCTTCCCCTCGGCCGAGATCATCGAAGCCCATCACGATCGCAAGATCGACTCGCCCAGCGGAACGGCGGTGCGCACAGCGGAGCTGATGGTCGCGGCACGCGAGGCGCAGGGGCCGTTCCAGGCCCCGCACGTCGATCAGCGGGCGCGCGGGCAGCAGGTGGCAGGCGTCCCCGTGCATTCGCTGCGCCGCCCCGGCGTGATCGCGAAGCAGGAGGCCATCCTGTCGGGGCCGGGGGAGTCGCTCGCCATCGTGCACGACACCGTCGACCCGGCCGAGGCCTATGCTCCCGGCATCCGCCTCGCCGTGCCGTTCGCACGCGACGCGCGCGGAGTCGTGGTCGGTCTGGAGAACCTCGTCGACATCGGCATCCGGGCGCGTTCATGAGCTCGCGCATCGGCGTCATCGTCATGGCGGCCGCGCTGCTGCTGTACGTGGTGATCGCCGGCTGGCTGGCGGTGATGTTCCTGCAGGTCGGAAGCCCGGTGTCGATCGGCATGGCGATCGCGCTGATCGTGATCGCGCCGATCGGCGCGTGGGCGCTGGTGCGCGAGGTGATGTTCGGATTCGCGGCCGACCGACTCGGCCGCGCACTCGACGCTGAGGGCGGGATGCCCGAGGCGCCCGAGCAGCTGATGCCGAGCGGTCGGCTGATGCGCGATGACGTCGATCCGTTCGTCACGCGCTACAGCACGGCGGCGGAGGCCGACCCGGGCGACTGGCGCGCGCAGTACCGGCTCGGCGTTGTGCAGGATGCCGCCGGACGGCGGAAGGATGCCAGGGCCAGCATCCGCGAGGCGATCAGGCTCTCGCGGATTCAGCGCTGACACCCTCCGGCGCCGCCGACCGTCAGCGGCTCAGGCGAGGCTCGCCTCGAGAGTGATCTCGATCCCCGCGAGAGCCTGCGAGACGGGGCAGCCGGTCTTGGCGCCGTCGGCGATCTCCTGGAACTTCTCGGGGGTGAGGCCGGGGACGCTGGCGTTGACGTTCAGGTGGCTGCCGGTGATGCCGACACCCGGCTTGAACGTGACCGAGGCGGAGGTGTTCACGCGCTCGGGCGGAGTGCCGTTCTCAGCCAGTGCGTGCGACAGCGCCATGCTGAAGCAGGAGGCGTGTGCCGCGGCGATCAGCTCCTCGGGTGTGGTGGTCGTGTCGGATCCCTCGCTGCGCGACTTCCAGTCGATGGGGAAGGTGCCGAGGTTCGAGCTCGAGAACGCGACGGTGCCCGAGCCCTCCATCAGGGATCCGGTCCAGGTGGTGGCGGCTTCGCTGGTGACGGTCATTGTTCCTCCGAGAATCGCTCGTCGCATCGCGTCGCGGGATCGCGTCGCCTGGCCAGCCTATCCAGAGCCGCGCCGGGTCGGAACAGGCATCAAGCGGCGGCTCCGCGCCGTCCCAGCACGCCGGCGCGCTGCAGCAGCAGATACAACTGGCAGCCCAGGCAGAACCCGAACGCCGCATTGAGGAAAGCCGCGACGAAGGCCGCGGCGGTCGCGATCGGCAGGGCGAGCGGAACACCGGCGAGATGCAGAACCAGCCCGAGTCCGACCACGAGCAGACCGACGCCCTGCGCGAACCGGGGCGGGCGCGGATCCTCCAGCTCGGCGGGCGGGGCGAGGCGCGGGCGGATCGCCCCGCGGAACAGCACCGCCCATGGCGATGTGGCGGGCGACACGACGCCCCAGATGAAGAGCACGGCGATGGTCGCGGCGACGACGAAGCCGGGGTCCGCCGCTCGCTCGCCGAGGGACGCCGTCGTGATGGTCCCATCGGCGGCGACTCCGGTGAGACCCAGAAGAGTGGCGATCAGCAGCAGTGCCGAGGTGATCCAGGCGGCGAACCGCGGGCCTCGAGGGTCGATTCCGGCCGGGGCGGTCATGCGGTCTCCTGCAGTACGGGCAGCTCGTTCAGAGCTGCGTCGAGGTCGTGGCGGCGCGGCACGCCGACGAAGCGAGCGACGACCCGGGCGTCCGAGTCGACGAGCAGAGTGGTGGGGGTGCTCAGCACGTGATTCTCGGCGGCGAGGTCGGCGCGATGCGTGAGGTCGATGTCGTGCACATCGATCGCGCCGTGCGCCGACGCCAGCTCACGAAGCATCCGCCGCACCTGCGGGCATCGCGAGCACGTCTCGGAGCTGAACAGCACGAGCGCGGTGCGACCGCGCAGCAGGCCGAGACGTGCGGCATCAACCCCGCCGGCAGCGATCCGGCGGCGCCCGTCGCGCAGGCGCCACACCAGACCGGCGGCGGCGGTCACGGCGAGCAGGATGCCGACGGTCAGCAGAGCACTGGAGAGAGGCATGCGACGAGGCTACGCCCGAAGGCTGCAGAGACGGTCGTGTGTGACCCCGGGTGACGTATCGTTGCAGGCATGAGTGCAGCAGTGCCCACGCCATACGAAGACCTGCTCCGTGATGTGCTCGAGTCCGGCACGCACAAGGACGACCGCACCGGCACCGGCACGACCAGCGTCTTCGGGCGGCAGATCCGCTTCGACCTCTCGCAGGGCTTCCCCCTGATCACCACCAAGCGCGTGCACTTCAAGTCGATCGCCTATGAGCTGCTGTGGTTCCTGCGCGGCGACTCCAACGTGCGCTGGCTGCAGGAGAACGGCGTGACGATCTGGGACGAGTGGGCGGACGCCGACGGCGATCTCGGACCCGTCTACGGCGTGCAGTGGCGATCCTGGCCGACGCCGGACGGCGGCCGCATCGACCAGCTCTCCCAGGTGATCGAGCAGATCAGGGCGACTCCCGACTCGCGTCGGCTCATCGTCTCGGCATGGAACCCCGCGGACATCCCCGACATGGCGCTCGCGCCGTGCCACGCGATGTTCCAGTTCTACGTCGCCGACGGCCGGCTCTCGTGCCAGCTCTACCAGCGCAGCGCCGACCTGTTCCTTGGGGTGCCCTTCAACATCGCCTCGTACGCGCTGCTGACGCTGATGGTGGCGCAGCAGACCGGGCTCGACCCGGGCGACTTCGTCTGGACCGGCGGCGACTGCCACATCTACGACAACCACGTCGAGCAGGTGCGCGAGCAGCTCAGCCGCGAGCCGTACCCGTACCCCACTCTGACCATCGCCCGCACTCCCGAGTCGATCCTCGACTACCGCTACGACGATTTCGTCGTCGAGGGGTATCAGCACCACCCGGCGATCCGAGCGGCGGTGGCGGTATGACCTGGGCGGGCCTGATCTGGGCGCAGGCGAACAACGGCGTGATCGGAGCAGGCGGAGGGATGCCCTGGCACGTGCCCGAGGACCTCGCGCATTTCAAGGAGGTCACCATCGGCGCGCCCGTGATCATGGGGCGGCGCACCTGGGACTCGCTGCCCGAGCGGTTCCGTCCACTGCCCGACCGCGAGAACATCGTCATCACGCGCAGTCAGGACTGGGCGGCTGACGGGGCCAGGCGCGCGGCAGGCATCGAGGACGCCGTCCGTGGGCAGGAGCGCGTGTGGGTCATCGGGGGAGCGGAGATCTTCCGGCAGGTGATCGGCGACGCCGACCGGCTCGAGGTGACCGAGCTGGACATCGATGTCGACGGCGACGCGTTCGCCCCCTCGGTCGAGGGATGGCGTCTGGCCGACGAGGGGGAGTGGCAGACGTCCCGTACGGGCGTCCGATACCGCTTCCTCGGATACGAGCGCTGATGCCCACCGCACTCATCACCGGGGCGAGCGCCGGGCTCGGCGCGGAGTTCGCACGACAGCTCGCCGCACGTCAGGCCGACCTCGTGCTGGTGGCGCGCGGCACCGAGGCTCTGGAGTCGCTGGCACGACGGCTGCGCGACGAGCACGGCGTGCACATCGAGGTGATCACCGCCGATCTCGCGGTCGAAGCCGACGTGCAGCGGGTGGCGGCTCGCCTCGCCGCCCCCGATGCCCCGATCGACCTGCTCGTCAACAACGCGGGCTTCGGTCTGCCGCTGCAGTTCGCCGAGAACGACATCGACGAAGAGGTGCGTCACCTGCGCGTGCACGTCGAGGCATCCATGCGGCTCATGCACGCGGCCATCCGCGCCATGCGCGGCCGCGGCGGCCGGATCATCAACGTGGCCTCGGTAGCCGGCTTCATCTCACGCTCCACCTACTCGGCGTGCAAGTCGTGGCTGATCGGCTTCAGCCGCTGGGCGAACGCCGAGTACGGCAGGGACGGGGTGAGCGTCACCGCGCTCTGCCCCGGCTTCACGCACACGAGCTTCCACGAGCGGATGGGACTCGCACCGGGCCGGGAGGGCGTGCCGGCACTGCTCTGGCTCGATGCGCCGCGCGTCGTGCGCACCGGGCTCCGCGATGCCGCGCTGGGCCGAGCCGTCTCCATTCCGTCGCTGCGCTACAAGCTCATCGTCGCGCTCACGCGCGTGCTGCCCAGCCGCCTCACCTCCGGCGTCGCGCGGCGCGGCCGGGTCTGACGCACGGTCGGATCCGAGGCCTTGAAACGCTACGCTGAGAGGATGACGCACGCGGAAAATCCCTTCGGCCAGGTTCTCGTCGCGCTGGTGACGCCGATGACCGCCGACGGCGAGGTCGACTGGCCCGCCACCGAGCGGCACATGGACCGCGTCATCAGCGACGGCGCCGACGGCATCGTCGTGACCGGTACCACCGGCGAGACCTCCACCCTCACCGATGACGAGAAGATCCGTCTGGTCGAGGTCGGCAAGGACGTATCGGCCGGCCGCGCCAAGATCATCACCGGCGGCGGGTCGAACGAGACCGCGCACGCCATCGAGCTCTACAAGGCGAGCGAGAAGGCCGGCGCTGACGGCATCATGATCGTCACGCCGTACTACAACAAGCCGACCCAGGCCGGCATCCTGACGCACTTCCGGCTCGTCGCCGACGCCACCGACCTCCCGGTCATCTTGTACGACATCCCCGGCCGCACCGGCGTTCCGATCAAGTACGAGACGATCCTGCGCCTGGCCAAGCACCCGAACATCCTCGCCGTCAAAGACGCAAAGGGCGACTTCAGCGAGGTCAGCCGCGTGCTCAACCAGACCGATCTGATGTACTTCTCCGGCGACGACTCGAACGTGCTCCCGCATCTGTCGATCGGGGCGACGGGCATGATCGGCGTCACCGCGAACATCACCTCTGCGCCGTACCGCACGATCGTCGACGCGGTCAACCGCGGCGACCTCGCCACCGCGACCGCCGAGCACAAGCGTCTGGAGCCGCTCGTGCGCGCCGCGATGACGCACGTGCCCGGCACCGTGTCGGCGAAGTACATCCTGCACGGGCTCGGGCGGATCACCAGCCCGCGCGTGCGGTTGCCGCTGGTCGGTCCGGAGGAGTGGGAGGCCGCTCTCATCGAGGACGAGCTCGCCCTCGTCACGGATGTCGCCGGCGCCGACTTCTCGAACTTCCGTCCCGACCGCAACGCCGCGGCCGGCGGCGCACTGCCCAAGGTGCACGGCACCACCCGATGAGCGCGCACTCGCGCTGACCACGACATGACCGGGCCCCGCATGCCCGCTTGAGGAGACTGAATGTCCTTCCCCCTCGCCGAACCGGAACCGCTCGCACCAGGAACGCTGCGGGTCACCCCGCTGGGCGGTCTGGGCGAGGTCGGTCGCAACATGACCACCTTCGAATACGAAGGCAAGATCCTCATCGTCGACTGCGGCGTGCTCTTCCCCGAGGAGCACCAGCCCGGAGTCGACCTGATCCTGCCCGACTTCGAGCCGATCAAGAACCGCCTCGACGATGTCGTCGGCGTCGTGCTCACGCACGGTCACGAGGATCACATCGGCGCCGTGCCGTACCTGCTGCGGCTGAAGCCGGACATCCCCCTGATCGGCTCCGGTCTCACGCTCGCGCTGGTTGAGGCGAAGCTCAAGGAGCACCGCCTCAAGCCCTTCACCCTCACGGTGCGGGAGGGGCAGGAGGAGAGGGTCGGCCCGTTCGACCTCGAGTTCGTCGCGGTGAACCACTCGATCCCGGATGCCCTGGCCGTCGCCATCCGCACCCCGGCCGGCCTCGCGCTGGCGACGGGCGACTTCAAGATGGACCAGCTGCCGCTGGACGGGCGGATCACCGACCTGCGGGCCTTCGCGCGTCTGGGCGAGGAGGGCGTGGACCTGTTCCTCGTCGACTCCACGAACGCCGACGTCCCCGGCTTCACGCCGACTGAGCGCTCCATCGGGCCGGTGCTCGAGCAGGTGATCGGCAAGGCGCGACGACGTGTCATCGTCGCCAGCTTCTCCAGCCACGTGCACCGTGTGCAGCAGGTCATCGACGCCGCGCACGCCCACGGCCGTCGCGTCGCCTTCCTCGGCCGCAGCATGGTGCGCAACATGACCATCGCCGAGCAGCTGGGCTACCTCAAGGTGCCCGCCAACGTGCTGATCGACTACAAGAAGGCGCGCGACCTGCCCGACGACAGGATCGTTTACATGTCCACCGGCTCGCAGGGCGAGCCCATGGCCGTGCTCAGCAGGATGGCGAATCTCGACCATGCGATCGAGCCCGGCGAGGGCGACACGGTCATCCTCGCCTCGAGCCTGATCCCCGGCAACGAGAACGCGGTCTACCGCGTCATCGACGGGCTCACCAAGCTCGGCGCCGACGTCGTGCACAAGGCGAACGCCCAGGTGCATGTCTCGGGTCACGCCGCCGCGGGCGAGCTGATCTACTGCTACAACATCCTCAAGCCGAAGAACGTGCTGCCCGTGCACGGCGAGTACCGTCACCTGATCGCGAACGCCAAGCTCGCGCAGGCCACCGGCATCCCCGAGGAGCGCACGATCGTGGGCGGCAACGGCACGATCATCGACCTCCGTGATGGCGAGGCGCGGGTCGCGGGTCAGCTCGACATCGGCTTCGTCTACGTCGACGGATCGACGGTCGGCGGCATCACCGACGCAGACCTGAAGGATCGCCGGATCCTCGGCGAGGAGGGCTTCGTCTCGGTCATCGTCGTCGTCGACTCGTCGACCGGGCGCATCATCTCGGGCCCCGAGATCCACGCGCGAGGTGTCGCCGAGGACGACTCGGTCTTCGACGACATCACCCCGAAGATCGTCGCTGCCCTCGAGGACGCCGCCCGCAACGGCGTGCGCGACAACCACGCGCTGTCGCAGATCATCCGCCGCACGATCGGTCGCTGGGTCAACCAGAAGCTGCGTCGTCGCCCGATGATCGTGCCGCTCGTCATCGAGGCCTGATCGCGCGTAAACCCGCGTCATTGCGGGCCGTTGTCCGCTGCGCGACGTACCGTGGATGACATGGCCAGGAGCACCACCAAGTCCGAGCGCGCGTCCGAGAGCGCGACCTCGTCGCGGCCGAAGCGGCAGGCGGCCGCTCGATCGAGCGCGAAAGCCGCTCCCGCGCCGAAGAAGTACATCGACGAGGCCGACCGGCCGCCGCTCGGTGTGCGCATGTGGCTTGGGCTCGCGCACGGCGTGGGCGGTCTGTTCCGCGCGTTCGGACCGGAGAACCTCGAGAAGGACCAGCGTCGCGACGGCTTTCCGCTGCTGCTCGTCCTCTTCGCGATCATCGGCGGCGTCGTCGAGTGGTTCTTCATCGGCAACGAGGTCGCGCAGAACGTCAGCGCGTTCACCTGGGGACTGCTGGTCGGTCGCGTCGCGTTCGTCCTGCCCGTGCTGCTGCTTCTGCTCGCGGGGTGGCTGTTCCGCCATCCGTCGTCGGTGCACGACAACGGCCGCATCGGCATCGGCTTCGGCCTGCTCGTGCTCTCGCTCGCCGGCATCCTGCACGTCGCGTCGGGCACGACCGGTGCGACCGACGCGATCGTCCGGCCGCAGCCGCGCGACGGGATGCCCGAGCTCAGCGCCGCCGGCGGCCTGTTCGGCTGGATGCTCGGCGAGCCCCTGGCGTTCCTGACTCCCGTCGTCGCGTACATCGTCCTCGCGCTGCTGGCCGTGCTCAGCATCCTCATCCTGACCAAGACCCCGCCGAACCGCATCGGCGAGCGACTCGGCGACCTGTACGCCTGGATGTTCGGTGCCGAGCGCCCGATGCGTCCGAGCGAGGCCGAGAAGGCGGCCGATGCCGACGAGCAGAGCGGCGACGACCTGCCGTGGTGGCGTCGCAACAAGAGCGGCCGGGAGGAGACGCCGGACGACGACGTCGACTCGCAGGCCATCACCGCGCTCTTCGACGAGCCCGCGCAGAAGACCGCGTACGACCAGGCGGTCATCGTCGACGACGAGCCGGCGCGGCCGGGCTCGGCCGACGCGGCGACCGAGGTGCTCTCGGACGTCAGCGCGCTGACCGGCCTGCTCGGCGAGCAGAACACCACCGCGCTGCTGGACGACGACGGATCCACGGGCGAGCTGCCCGGTCTCGACGGCTTCGGCACCGACGGCCCGGGGGAGAAGGGGATGCAGGCTCCCGCCGCCCCCTACGTGCTGCCCTCCACGGCCGTGCTCAAGTCCGGCCCGCCCCCTGTCGTGCGCTCCGACGCCACCGACCGCACCATCGAGCAGATCACCAGCGTCCTCGAGCAGTTCAAGGTGGATGCCAAGGTCACCGGCTTCTCGCGCGGGCCGACGGTCACGCAGTACGAGGTCGAGGTCGGCCACGGCGTGAAGGTCGAGAAGATCCTCCAGCTGAGCAACAACTTCGCCTACGCCGTCGCATCGAACGACGTGCGCATCCTGTCGCCGATCCCGGGCAAGAGCGCGATCGGCATCGAGATCCCGAACGTCGACAAGGAGACCGTCGCGCTCGGCGACGTGCTGCGCTCGACCGCGGCGCAGAAGAGCACGCACCCGCTGACCATCGGCGTCGGCAAGGACGTCGGCGGCAACATCGTCGTCGCGAACCTCGCCAAGATGCCGCACCTGCTCGTGGCCGGCTCCACCGGCTCGGGCAAGTCGAGCTTCGTGAACTCGATGATCACGAGCCTGCTTATGCGCGCCCGCCCCGCCGACGTGCGCATGGTGCTGATCGACCCGAAGCGCGTGGAGCTCACCAGCTACGCCGGCGTGCCGCACCTGATCACGCCC
This sequence comes from Microbacterium sp. OR21, assembly GCF_047306785.1. NCBI lineage: Bacteria > Bacillati > Actinomycetota > Actinomycetes > Micrococcales > Microbacteriaceae > Microbacterium > Microbacterium sp. OR21. Next base: position 194,787 of record NZ_JAZEXJ010000003.1, read on the forward strand.
ATCATCACCAACCCGAAGAAGGCGGCCGAGGCGCTGCAGTGGGTGGTGAAGGAGATGGACATGCGGTACGACGACCTCGCATCGTTCGGCTACCGCCACATCGACGACTTCAACAAGGCCGTCCGTGCCGGCGAGGTGCAGGTGCCGCCGGGCAGCGAGCGGGTGCTCAAGCCGTACCCGTACCTGCTCGTCGTGGTCGACGAGCTCGCCGACCTGATGATGGTCGCGCCGCGCGACGTCGAGGACTCGATCGTGCGCATCACCCAGCTGGCCCGCGCCTCGGGGATCCACCTGGTGCTCGCCACGCAGCGCCCGAGCGTCGACGTGGTGACCGGACTCATCAAGGCCAACGTGCCGTCGCGCCTGGCGTTCGCCGTGACCAGCGTCACCGACAGCCGCGTCATCCTCGACGCGCCGGGAGCGGACAAGCTCATCGGTCAGGGCGACGCTCTCTTCTCGCCGATGGGCTCTTCGAAGCCCTTCCGCCTGCAGGGGGCCTGGGTCGACGAGACCGAGATCTCCGCGGTCGTCAAGCACGTCACGCAGCAGGCGCGTCCGGAGTACCGTCCCGACGTGCAGGAGTCGGCTGAGGCCCGCAAGAAGGAGGTCGACGAGGACATCGGCGACGACCTCGAGCTGCTGCTCGCCGCAGCAGAGCTGATCGTGTCGTCGCAGTTCGGCTCGACATCCATGCTGCAGCGCAAGCTGCGCGTCGGCTTCGCCAAGGCGGGAAGGCTCATGGACCTGCTGGAGTCGCGCGAGATCGTCGGCCCCTCCGAGGGGTCCAAGGCCCGCGACGTGCTGGTGACCTCTGAGCAGCTGCCCGGTGTGCTCGCGAAGCTGCGCGGTGACGACGCGCCCGCCGCGGCCCCGGCCGCCCCGGCCGCCGACCCATACGGCGGTGATCCCGTCGAGAAGCAGTTCGACGGTCTGCCGGTGGTCGAGAGCGATGACGACGGCGACGAAGACGCCTGGGGCCTGACGGGACGCGAGTGATGGCGATCCCACGGCAGCTCCCCAACGCGATCACCGTCGCGCGCATCCCGCTCGCGGTCGTCTTCTTCGTGCTGCTGCTCCTGGCCGGCCCCTTCGGAGGCGACGACATCGTCATGCGGTGGGTGGCAGCGGGGCTGTTCGTGCTCGCCATCTCGACCGACTGGGTCGATGGGTACCTCGCACGCAGATACGACATCGTCAGCGACTTCGGCAAGCTCTGGGATCCGATCGCCGACAAGCTCCTCACCGGCGCAGGCTTCCTCGGGCTGGCGATCCTCGGCGAGGTTCCGTGGTGGATCATCATCGTGATCCTGATCAGGGAGTGGGCGATCACGATCCACCGCTTCACGCTCGTGCACGAGCACGTCGTCGCGGCGGCGTGGATGGGCAAGGTGAAGACCCTGGTGCAGGGAGTCGCCCTGAGCTGGGCGCTGCTTCCGCTGCACGGCCTCGTCGGCCAGACGCCGTGGGTCGTGATCACCCAGGTGCTGATGGTGCTGGCGCTGGTGCTCACCGTCGCGAGCGGCATCGACTACGTCGTGGCTCAGGTGCGCGGTCGCCGGGGTGCGGCGTGAGCGACGCCGCACGGCTGGTCGGCGCCCTGCGCGAGCGGGGGTGGACCCTTGGGGTCGCCGAGTCGCTGACCGGGGGAGCGGTCGCCTCCGAGATCGTCTCGGTGCCCGGTGCCTCCGCGGTGCTGCTCGGCGGTGTGGTGGCGTACGCGACGCCGCTCAAACACTCGCTGCTGGGCGTGGACGCGGTGCTCCTCGCCGACCACGGGCCCGTGCATCCGGATGTGGCCGTGCAGATGGCCGAGGGGGTGCGACGGACAGTGGCGGTGGACGGACGTGCCGCCGATGTCGGCATCGCCACGACCGGCATCGCCGGTCCCGACTCGCCCGACGGTCAGCCGGTCGGCACCGTGCACATCGGCGTGGTCACTCCCCGCGGCCGTCGCAGCATCCCGCATCTGTTCACGGGCACCCGCGCCGAGGTTCGTCAGCAGGCCGTGGCCGCAGCCGTCGCCGCGGCGCTGCGAGCAGTCGGGGAATAGCTCCCCGGGCAACGGCGTTCTCCTCTACGTGACAGGTCGCTCACTCACAACTCAAGCACAGCGAGAAACAGTAGATTCAACGACACCCCATCGGGTTAGACTGGCGATCCCCTCGGAGCAGGTTCCGGGTGGCGCGAAGGAAAGGAGGTTCCGATGATCCTCGTCAGACAGGAGATCGGCGATGTGCTGCGGGACTTCCGCCTGCAGAAGGGGCGCACCCTGCGTCAGGTCGCGAGCAAGGCCTCCGTCGCGCTCGGGTACCTGAGCGAGGTCGAGCGCGGCCAGAAGGAGGCGTCCAGCGAGATCCTCGCGTCGGTCGCCGAGGCGCTCGACGTTCCCATCTCGACCATCATGCGCGAGGTCGGGGAGCGCATCTCGGTGCTCGAGGGCCTCAGCCGCTTCCCGGATGTCGTTCCCGACGACCTCGTCGCCGCGGTCGAGCCCGAGCTGTCGCTGCACTGATCGAGCGGCCCCGCTCACCCATGCGACGCAGTGAGTTCCTCCGCGCGGTGGACGACGAGTTCGGCGGTCGCGCCGACTCTCTGACGCACGACCTGATCCTGGGCGCACTGGGCAGAACAGCCCGCGAGGCGCTGGATGCCGGTGTGCCGCCGCGAGACATCTGGCTCGCCCTGTGCGACGAGACCGATGTGCCGGCGCCCCGTCGATACGGCGTCGGGCGTCTCGACCCCCGCGAACGCTGATCGAAACTCGACCGACACGGCACGGCGTGTCGTCGAAGTTCTGTTCGATGCGCGCGTAATGTTCTGCACAAGTGGTCTTGACGTCATCTTCTCCACATCAGACGCTGCCGCCGAACGAATGTCGGTGGCTGCTCCTACGGTGAAGGATGTGGCACTCAGCCATACGCCTTGTCGCAGAGTCGGTCCGTCCGGAACGGCCGCGACAGCCTACAGGCGGCAGAACTTCGAGATACAGAGGAGCACGTCATGCCATCGACCGACGACCGCGAGAAGGCTTTGGATTCCGCACTTGCGCACATCGAACGTCAGTTCGGCAAGGGATCGATCATGCGACTGGGCAGTGACGAGCGCGCCCCCGTCGAGGTCATCCAAACCGGATCGATCGCCCTCGACGTCGCCCTGGGCATCGGAGGCCTGCCGCGAGGACGCATCATCGAGATCTACGGTCCCGAGTCGTCCGGTAAGACCACCCTGACCCTGCACGCCATCGCCAACGCGCAGCGGGCAGGCGGCATCGCCGCGTTCATCGACGCCGAGCACGCGCTCGACCCCGAGTACGCCCGCAAGCTCGGCGTCGACATCGACCAGCTGCTCGTGTCGCAGCCCGACACCGGTGAGCAGGCGCTCGAGATCGCCGACATGCTGATCCGCTCCGGCGCGATCGACCTGGTCGTGATCGACTCGGTCGCGGCCCTCGTGCCCGAGGCGGAGATCAAGGGAGAGATGGGCGACTCGCACGTCGGTCTGCAGGCGCGACTCATGTCGCAGGCCCTGCGAAAGCTGACCGGTGGGCTGAACCAGACCAAGACCACGGCCATCTTCATCAACCAGCTGCGCGAGAAGATCGGCGTGTTCTTCGGATCGCCCGAGACCACCGCCGGCGGTAAGGCGCTGAAGTTCTACGCATCGGTGCGCCTCGACATCCGACGCATCGAGACACTGAAGGACGGCACCGAGGCGGTCGGAAACCGCACCCGCGTGAAGGTCGTCAAGAACAAGATGGCGCCGCCGTTCAAGCAGGCCGAGTTCGACATCCTGTACGGCGTCGGGATCTCGCGCGAGGGCAGCCTGATCGACTTCGGTGTGGAACACGGCATCGTCAAGAAGTCCGGCTCCTGGTACACCTACGACGGCGACCAGCTCGGCCAGGGCAAGGAGAACGCCCGCAACTTCCTGATCAAGAACGACGACATCGCGATGGCGATCGAGACGCAGATCAAGCAGAAGCTGGGTGTGGGTGTCAAGGCTGACGCGACCGTCGACGAGCTGGCCGAGCGCCGTCCGGCGTGATGTCCGGCTCCGGTGACGACCTCGCACCGATCATCCCGCTGTTCGGCGGGGCGCGGGGCGCCGTTCCTGCCACGGATTCCGTGCGGGCGGCGCCCCGGCGCAGCGGTCGGTTCGGCGACACGCGCGACGATCACGACGAGACCGGTTCGATCGAGGCGGATCCCGACGAGATCCGTCAGCGTGCCGAAGACGCGCTGGTGCGCAAGCTGCGCGCCAAGCAGCTGTCGGTTGCCGAGGCGCGATCCGTTCTGCGCGAGAACGATCTCGACCGTGACGCGATCGAGGATGTGCTCGACGACTTCCAGCGCCGTTCGTATCTCGACGACCACACCCTCGCCTCGCTGCTGGTGACCTCCGGGGCCGAGCGGAAGGGGCAAGGGCGCATCGCTCTGGCCCGTTCGCTCGCGCAGCGGGGCATTCCGCGCGACGTCATCGACGACGCGCTGGAAGAGCTGCCCGACGACGATGCCGAGCGTGCGCTGGAGTTCGCCCGCAGCAAGGCATCGGGCATGAGCCGGCTCGACTTCGACACTGCACTGCGCCGGCTGCACGGGCAGCTCGCCCGACGCGGCTACGGAGGATCGGTGGCGATGAGCGCCGCCCGCACCGCCCTGAGTGAGGTCGGGGTGCGCCGGGCGACGAGCCGTCCGAGCGGCGTCCGCTTCGTCGACTCCGACTGAACCTGCGTTCCACGAGCCGCTCGGCCACCCGGCCCGGCGGCTCGTAGAATGGAGGAACCATGTCTTCTCTCTCCTCCGAACCGACGATCATCGCGCCATCCGACGCGGCGATCACCGCCGACGGGCGTCGCCGCTCCTACGAGGTGCGCACCTTCGGCTGCCAGATGAACGTGCACGATTCCGAGCGGCTGTCCGGCTCGCTCGAGAGCGCGGGGTACGTGCGTGCGGATGCCGGCGACGAAGCCGACATCGTGATCATCAACACGTGCGCCGTCCGCGACAACGCCGCCGGCAAGCTGTACGGAACACTGGGCCACCTGAAGTCCCGCAAGGACAAGCACGAGGGCATGCAGATCGCGGTCGGCGGCTGCCTGGCGCAGATGGACCAGCAGGCGGTGCTGGATAAGGCACCCTGGGTCGACGTCGTCTTCGGCACGCACAACATGGGATCGCTGCCCGGTCTGCTCGAGCGAGCCCGTCACAACGGCGAGGCAGAGCTCGAGATCCTCGAGTCGCTCGAGGTGTTCCCATCGACCCTGCCCACCAAGCGCGACTCCGCCCACAGCGGCTGGGTGTCTATCTCGGTCGGCTGCAACAACACGTGCACGTTCTGCATCGTGCCGAGTCTGCGCGGCAAGGAGAAGGACCGGCGCCCCGGCGACATCCTGAACGAGATCCGCCTGCTCGTCGAAGACGGAGCGATCGAGGTCACTCTGCTCGGTCAGAACGTGAACTCGTACGGCGTCGAGTTCGGCGATCGGCAGGCGTTCAGCAAGCTGTTGCGCGCCGCGGGCGAGATCGAGGGTCTCGAGCGGATCCGCTTCACCAGCCCGCACCCGGCGGCGTTCACCGATGACGTCATCGACGCCATGGCCGAGACACCCAACGTCATGCCTCAGCTGCACATGCCGCTGCAGTCGGGAAGCGACAGCATCCTCAAGGCGATGCGGCGCTCGTACCGCAGTTCGCGCTATCTCGGCATCATCGAGCGCGTGCGCGAGCGCATTCCGCACGCCGCGATCACCACCGACATCATCGTCGGTTTCCCCGGTGAGACGGATGCCGACTTCGAAGACACGATGCGCGTCGTCGAGCAGTCTCGCTTCTCGGGAGCGTTCACCTTCCAGTACTCCATCCGCGAGGGCACTCCGGCCGCGACGATGGAGAACCAGGTGCCCAAGGCAGTCGTGCAGGAGCGGTACAACCGGCTGATCGCGCTGCAGGAGCGCATCTCGCTCGAAGAGAACCAGAAGCAGGTCGGCCGCGAGGTCGAGGTGCTCGTGTCGGTCGGCGAGGGCAAGAAGGACGCCGAGACCCACCGTCTCACCGGTCGTGCGGAAGACAACCGCCTCGTGCACTTCGAGGTGACCCCCGGATCCGAGCTCCCCCGTCCCGGCGACGCCGTCACGGTGAAGATCACCCACGGCGCGCCGTTCCACCTGCTGGCCGACGATCCGACCGGTGCACCCCTGCGCATCCGCCGCACCCGCGGCGGTGACGCTTGGGATCGCGCGCAGGCCGCGTCGTGCGGAGTGCCCGCTGTGCCGGGAGAGGCGGGTGCACCGCGAGCGGTGTCGCTCGGTCTGCCGACACTGCGCCCCGTCGGGTCTTGACCCCCGGGCCTGGTCGCCCCGGCGCCGCACCGCGGCTCTGGGCCGTCGTCGGTGCGACCGGAACGGGCAAGAGCGATCTGGCGCTCGACCTCGCCGAGCGCCTGCGTGCGCTCGGGAATCCCGCCGAGATCGTCAACGCCGACGCCATGCAGCTGTATCGCGGCATGGACATCGGCACGGCGAAGCTCTCGCTGCACGAGCGACGGGGCATCCCGCACCATCTTCTCGACGTCCGTGATGTCACCGACGAGGCCGCAGTCGCCTGGTACCAGCCGATCGCCCGCGAGGCCATCACGGCGATCCTCGCGCGCGACGCCGACGCGATCCTCGTCGGCGGGTCGGGGCTGTACGTCTCGAGCGTGATCTTCGACTTCCGCTTCCCGCCGCGCGATGCCGCGGTCCGCGCGCGTCTGGAGGCCGAGCTGGACGCGAACGGCGCCGGAGCGCTGTTCGAGCGACTGCGCGAGGTCGATCCGGACACCGCCGCCAGGATCGACCCGAAGAACGGCCGTCGCATCGTGCGAGCGCTCGAGGTGATCGAGCAGGGCGGCGCCACGCACGGCGCGGTGCTTCCCGAAACGCCGCGGCTCTGGCATCCCGCCACCCGCATCATCGGCCTGCACACTGCTCGCGATGTTCTCGTCGAGAGACTCGACCGGCGCGTCGAACGGATGTGGCGCGATGGGATGCTCGAGGAGGTCGAGCGGCTGCGCGCCGCAGGCATCGAGCGGGGCATCACCGCGTCTCGAGCGATCGGCTACGCACAGGCCCTCGCCCAGCTGCGCGGTGAGATGACGCAGCATGAGGCGATCGCCGAGACACAGGCGCTGACGCGACGGTACGCGCGCCGGCAGGTGTCGTGGTTCAAGCGCTACCCGGACATCGAGTGGATCGAGCATCCGGTCGATGTCACTGCGGTCACCGGCTGAGGTCTGGTGCGGTGTCGGCGGTCCGGTGCACGATGAGTCCATGACCACGCACTTCTACACCGCGTCATCCGTCGACGGCTTCATCGCCACGACCGATCATTCGCTGGACTGGCTGCTGAGTCAGGACATCGACGAGGACGGCCCGATGGCGTACCCCGGCTTCATCGCCCGGGTGGGCGCCCTGGCCATGGGTGCGTCGACGTTCGAGTGGGTGATGCGGCACGAGAAGGGACGCTGGGATTACGCGCAGCCGACGTGGGTCTTCACACACCGCGAGATGTCCGCACCAGAGCACGGTGACGTGAGATTCACGCAGGACGATGTCCGTCGGGTTCACGCCGAGATGCTGGCGGCCGCAGACGGCAAAGACATCTGGATCGTCGGCGGGGGAGACCTCGCCGGGCAGTTCGCCGACGCCGGTCTGCTCGACGAGGTCTGGCTGCAGTACGCACCCGTCACCTTGGGCGCCGGCGCGCCGCTGCTGCCGCGACGGCTCGATCTCGAGCTGATCGAGGTGGCGCGCAACCGCAGCTTCCTGTGCGGTCGCTACCGCGTCGTCGGTGCGCCCGCTCCCTAGACTGGTCGCATGGTCGCATTCACCAAGGGGCACGGCACAGGCAACGACTTCGTGATCATCGAGGACGTCGACGGAGCGCTCGATCTGACCGTCGCTCAGGTGCAGGCGCTCTGCGACCGCAACTTCGGCGTCGGCGCCGACGGGGTGCTGCGCGTCGTGCGCTCGCGTGCGCTGCCCGAGGGCGCCGCGGCTCTCGCGGAAGAGCCGGATGCCGAATGGTTCATGGACTACCGCAACGCAGACGGATCCATCGCCGAGATGTGCGGCAACGGCATCCGCGTCTTCGCCCACTATCTGCTGCGCGCCGGGCTGGCAGAGATCGAGAGCGGCTCGACGCTGCCGATCGGCACGCGGGCCGGCGTCCGCGACGTGATGCGCTCGGAGAACGGATACCAGGTCGACCTCGGGCTGTGGCGGCTCGACGGCGGTGAGCCGCTCGCACGCGCGGCCGGGCTCTCCGTCCCGCGGCCGGGCCTGGGGATCGATGTCGGCAACCCGCATGTCGTGGTGGCGCTGGCATCCGACGACGAACTCGCCGGGCTGGATCTCAATCCGACGCCGGTGCTCGACCCCGCGCCTGCCGCGGGAGCCAACGTCGAGTTCGTGGTGCCGGGCGAACCGCTGGTGCGCGACGGCATCGGGCATGTGCGGATGCGCGTGCACGAGCGGGGCGTCGGCGAGACGCTCAGCTGCGGCACCGGAGTCGCCGCGACCGCTCTGGCGGTTCGTCACTGGGCCGGCTCCCGCGCGCCGCAGCAGTGGCGGGTCGAGGTGCCCGGTGGCGTGCTGGGCGTGCGGATGTTCCCCGCCGAGGACGGCGAGCACGTCGCCCTGTCGGGCCCTGCACAGCTGGTCTACCGCGGAGAGATCGACCTGGCCTGAGCCGGTTCGGGGGAGCGCCGCCTATTCGGGCAGCATGATGGGTGCTGTCGGCGGATTGCCGTGGCGGCGCACCTTCAGGATCCGATATCCCTTGCCCGTCGCGGCCCGGGTGATGCTGTACCCGGGCGTGAAGACCGACGTCATCCAGCGCTGCAGGGAGTCGGATCCGAGGTTGCGCTGCACCACCAGCCACGCGTCGCTGCGCTCGTCGAGCCGGGGGATCCAGCGCTCCAGCATGTTGTGCAGCTCGCTCTTTCCCACGCGGATCGGCGGGTTGGAGCGGATCGTGGTGAAGACCACGTCGTCGGGAACATCCTCGGGCTTCACGGCGTTGACATTGGTGAGGCCGAGGGATTGGGCGTTGCGGCGGGTCAGATCCAGCGCACGCTCGTTGACATCGACCGCCCAGATCGTGGCGTGCGGTGACGAGAGGGCCATGGTGAGACTGATCGGACCCCAGCCGCACCCGAGGTCGAGGAAGTTGCCGCTCGGCGGCAGAGGAGCCATGTTGGCGAACAGCACCGCGGTGCCGGTGTCGAGACGGTCGGGGCTGAACACGCCGCCTGCGGTGGTCACCTGCCGATCGCGTCCCGCGAGCGGGACGGCGATGGTTCGGAGGTTCTCGGCACTGGCCGGGGCCGCACTGAAGTAATGATCGGACGACGGCATGCAGTGAGCGTACCGGACACCGCGGGCTAAGGTTAAGGCGCTTCTCAGAGAGGACAGAGTTCACCACCGGATGACGAACATCAACGACGACAACACCACACAGGATGCACTGGATCGCGTGCTCGCGAACGCCGAGCCCCGCACCCAGGCGCGGGTCTTCGGCGCCGCCCAGGCGCTGCAGGACACAGCATCCGCCGCCCACACCGATGCGGACGGCCAGCAGTGGGATCTCGAGGACCGGCACGCGCTTCGTCGCGTCGCGGGCCTCTCCACCGAACTCGAGGACGTCACCGAGGTCGAGTACCGCCAGCTGCGTCTGGAGAATGTCGTGCTCGTGGGTGTGTACCCGCAGGGCGCGCAGGATGATGCCGAGAACTCGCTGCGCGAGCTCGCGGCTCTCGCCGAGACTGCGGGTGCCGTGGTGCTCGACGGTCTGCTGCAGCGCAGACCGCATCCCGATCCCGCGACGTACCTCGGGCGCGGCAAGGCGCAGGAGCTGAAGGAGATCGTCGCCGCCGTCGGCGCCGACACGGTCATCGCCGACACCGAGCTCGCCTCCAGCCAGCGGCGCGCGCTCGAGGACGTGGTGAAGGTGAAGGTCATCGACCGCACCACCGTCATCCTCGACATCTTCAGCCAGCACGCGAAGAGCCGTGAGGGCAAGGCGCAGGTCGAGCTCGCCCAGCTCGAATACCTCCTGCCGCGCCTGCGCGGCTGGGGCGAGTCGATGAGCCGTCAGGCCGGTGGCCAGGTCGGCGCGGGCGGTGCGGGCATGGGCTCGCGTGGACCGGGTGAGACGAAGATCGAACTGGATCGCCGCCGCATCCGCACCCGGATGGCGCAGCTGCGCAAGCAGATCCGCGAGTTCGGGCCCGCGCGCGACGCCAAGCGCGCCGAGCGCAAGCGCAACACCATCCCCTCGGTCGCCATCGCGGGGTACACGAACGCCGGCAAGTCGAGTCTGCTCAACGCGCTCACCAGCGCCGGTGTGCTGGTCGAGAACGCGCTGTTCGCGACGCTGGATGCCACCGTGCGCCGGGCCGAATCCGCCGACGGCCGTGTCTACACGCTCGCCGACACCGTCGGCTTCGTGCGGAACCTGCCGCACCAGCTGGTGGAGGCCTTCCGCTCGACCCTCGAGGAGGTCGGTCAGGCGGACCTGCTGGTGCATGTGGTGGACGGCTCGCATCCTGATCCGTCGGCCCAGCTGCAGACCGTGCGCGACGTGATCGGAGACGTGGGCGGGCGGGACATCCCGGAGATCGTCGTGTTCAACAAGGCGGATCTGGTCGACGACGACGAGCGGCTCGTGCTGCGCGGCCTCGCGCCCGGCGCGCACTTCGTCTCCTCCCGCACCGGCGAGGGCATCGCCGAGCTGCGCGCCGAGATCGAGCGCCGACTGCCGATGCCGGCCGTCGAGGTGCGCGCGCTCGTGCCGTACGACCGGGGCGATCTGATCTCGGCCGTGCACGAGAGCGGCGTGCTGGTCTCGGCCGAGCACGAGGAGGAGGGCACCGCCGTGCACGCGCATGTGTCGGAGCGTCTCGCCGCCGAGCTCGCGCCTTTCGCCCGCGACTGACATTCTTGTGCGGGCCGGTGCGCCCGCCCGCACAAGAAGGTCAGTCAGGATGCCGAGAAGCGGCCCTCGACCGTCGCGGAGACGGTGATCTCCTCGCCCTGGAACTCCATGGCGGCAGCCGAATCCATCGCGATGCCGCGCATGGCGACCGGTTTGAAGGCGGCGCTCTCGGTCGACATCAGCCCGCGGTCGGAGATCTCCCGCGGCGTCACGTCGTGCAGCCCGAGCGCCTGAGCGTAGGCCCGCGCACGCGACACGGCGACGCCGACGGCCTGGGTCGCGACCTCGCGCTCGACCTCGCGCTCGGTCTCGGGCGTGAGATGCCAGTCGATCGATCCGACGGACACCCCGTCGTCTGCCGAGATCTCGGTCACCCAGATCGACATCTCGGAGAAGTCGGCGAACGTGGCGGTGAAGTCGATGCTCGCGCGGTACACCGGGGCGAGCTTGCGCCCTTCGTTGTTCCACGGCCGCTCGGCGTACACGCTCATGCGCTGACTGCTCCATTCGGTGACGCTGCCCGCCTCCTTCCGGGATTCGACGCCCTCACGCACGGGAGCCGCCGCAGCCAGCACTCGCTCCACGACCTCCGCCCGCCCGGGGCCCTCGAACGACACCGACAGATGGATCGTCGCCCGCTCTGGCGCCACGCGCAGCTCGTGCTCGCCGCGGACCGTGATGATGACTTCGCTCATGCGAGCGACTGTACGGCACACTGCAGACGCTCCCGGGCGCGGAATAGCATCCGGCGTTGATCCGTTGTATTCTTTGATGCTCGGGAGCACCTGCTCCCGCTGGTAATTCCACAGTGTGACAGCGGCTCCTTCGCAAGAAGGTCCACGGGGCTGATCGGTTTCGACGGCGCCTGTGTATCGACGAGAAGCGGGCCGAGGATGCAGGGTTATCTCGTGAACGCTCCCTGCGAACCTATAGTTGCCGAATCCAAGCGCAACGACTTCGCCCTCGCTGCCTAAGCGAGCCCGATAGTCCGTCAGACCGTATGTGATCCCGATACGGACCCTGGCGTCATCTAGGGATCTTGCTGCGTGACGGCGTCTGGACGTCACGTGGGACTCTTCCCAGACTGGGCTCGTCGACTTAGGTGTCTGTGACAAAGGTCGGAGCCGAGCAGAACGCCTTCACAGACTGCGCCCGGAGAAGACGTGGATTAGCAGCGTCGGACGGGGGTTCGATTCCCCCCAGCTCCACCAAGCCGTTGTCACTGTGGAATCACCGGAGCTCTACGCTCCGGTCACGGTCGCGGACGCAGCCCGTCCAGCGCGACGGCGCGGATCTCCGCGCCCAGCAGCGCCGGATCGACCGGGCCGTCGGGCCGATACCACTCGACGACCGAGTTGATCATCCCGAAGATCAGGCGGGTGGCGACACCGGCATCCAGATCCGCCCGGACGAGACCCTCGGCCTGGGCCTCCCGCACGAGGTCGGTGACCGTGTGGTCGAAGCGGCGCCGGCGCTCGAGCGCCGCCATCTCGATGTCGCTGTTGCCGCGCAGGCGCAGCAGCAGGGTCACCTGCGGCTGGCGCGCGGTCAGCACCCGTACGGCGCCGTCGACGATGGCGGTCAGCCGTTCGCCGGGCGTGGGGTGCGTGAGGGCCGTCTGCAGTGCCTCCTCGAGACCGTCGAGCGCCTCGTCGAGCGCGATCTGAAGGATCTGCGCTTTCGAGTCCACGTGGTGGTAGAGGGCCGACTTGGTCACACCCAGACGCGTGGTGAGGTCGGACACGGAGGTCGCGTCGTACCCCTGTTCGTTGAACAGCTGCACGCCTGCCCGGATGACGTCGTCCCGGTCGTGGCCCGGCCGCCCGCGGCGCTGCGCGCGGTTCGTCGGCATGGTCACGGGCGGCTCCTCGGCATCCCCCAACTCTAGTCGCGGACTCGGGCGCCGCTCAGCCGCAGGAGGAGTCGTCAGACCGCTAAGCTGAGAAGGTAATCCGACGATCGGAAAGGCTTCGACGTGGTCGACTTCATCGTGTTCATGGTTCTGTTCCTGGGCGGCTTCTGGCTGTTCGGCGCCGCGTGGGAGATGCCGGCATGGCAGGGCGTGGCGTTCAGCGGCGGCATCGTCCTCGTCAGCCTCGCGCTCGCGTACGTGATGCGTCAGCGCGGCTCGGCCACCCGCCGCACCGACAACTGGAACCAGCGCCAGAAGTGACGGAAGGCGCCGCCCGTGGGCGGCGCCTTCATCATCGGGGCCTGTTCGCTCATCCTTTCCAGTCGATGAGCAGCAGGCCCTGTTTCGTGTCTGCGAACTTCACCCAGCCGTCGCCGAACTCGTAGGTCATGCCGAAGCCGTCCTCGTCGGTCGCGATGGCGTAGGCGGGATCCTCGGTGAAGTAGACGAGGCCGCCCTGGGTCGAACGCAGCCAGCCGTCGCGCTTCAGGTTCGACTGGGCGGTCGCGGCGGCGCGCTCGTCGAGGGCACCCCAGCCGTACATCTGGCCGTGATCGGAGGCGGTGCTGAAGTCCGCCCACATGCACAGCAGACCGCCTTCGACGACGGTCTCGCCGATGCGCAGCTCTTCGCGCTTCGACGACCATCCCTGTGAGGTGAGGGCGTCGACGGTGCCGCTCGTGATGATCGTCTCGCAGGTCGGGTCGGCATCGGCGGCGGGCGTCTCGTCGACCGGGGCCGTCGTGGCGACGGGCGTCGGCTCGGGACTGGCTGAGGCGGATGACGGGGGAGGGGGCGTCGGCGAGGGGGCGGCGCAGGACGACAGCAGGAGGGCTGCGGCGAGCGCGCTGAAGGCGAGTGGGATGCGGGGGCTCATGGAATCCGAGGGGGGAGAGGGGGCGGTGACGCGCTCAGGGGAGTCGCGCGTCGCGGAAGAGGGACAGGAAGGGGTTGTGCAGGATGCCGTTCGTGGCGAGCGTGGACAGCGCCGACAGGTTCTCGGTGCCGTCGAAGGCGGTCATGCGGCCGCCGGCTTCTCGGACGATCGCCACGGCTGCGGCGATGTCGTACTCCTTGACGTCGAACTCGGCGACCATGTCGATGCGCCCTTCGGCGAGGAGCATGTAGCTGAACACGTCTCCGTAGGCGCGGTCGCGCCAGACGCGGTCGGCCACGGCGAGAAGCTCGGGGAGCTTCCCGGCATCCGCCCACTGGGTGATGCTCTGAAAGCTCACGCTCGCGTCATCGAGCGAGTCGACGGCCGAGACCGAGAGCCGGCGCGGGGCACCGGGGGTGCTCGTCCACGCGCCGAGGCCGTCGGCGGCCCACCAGCGGCGGGAGAGCGCGGGCATGCTCACCACGCCGACGCGCGGCACGCCGTCGATCGCGAGGGCGATCATCGTGCCCCACAGCGGTACGCCGCGCAGGAAGTTGGCGGTGCCGTCGATCGGGTCGATGATCCACTGGCGGTGGGTGTCGCCCTGTGCACCGTACTCCTCGCCGAAGATGCCGTCGTCGGGGCGCTCGGCGGCGAGAAGCTCGCGGATCGCGCGCTCGGTGGCGAAGTCGGCATCGGTGACGTGCGAGCGATCGGCCTTGCGCGAGATCTGCAGATCAGCGGCGTCGAAGCGGGGGATCGACTGCGCATCCGCGGCATCCGCAAGCCGGAGAGCCAGCGCGAGGTCGGCAGCGAGGTCGGCGTCGGCGCGGGTGTCGGTCACCCATCCAGGATAAGCGGCGACCCTGAGCCGAACCGCTCGCGCGCATATCGGTCCAGACACGAAACGGCGCGCGCCCGGCGCGAACCGTTCAGAGATAGGGGACGAACGAGGCGGGAACCGTGACATTGCCGGGGACGCCCGAGAACAGCCCGGCGACCTGCTGCGGTGCGTACCCGGCGATCCCGCAGCCCACCGGGGTCAGCAGGAAGCGCAGTTCGGGATGCTCGGTGGCGAAAGCGACGAACGCCCGCGCTTCGCGCTCGAGAACGTCGAGGCCGCTCATGGTGTCGATGGCGTACGACTGGCCGTGATGCCCGTGACCCTCGCCCCACACCGCCCCGAACCTCTCGTACGCGACGCGGGCGGCGCCGCCGCCGTGCCGGCCCCCGGCGTTGCTGCCGAAGACGAACACCTCATCGGGGCGCAGGGTCGTGACGATGTCCGGGGTGATCTGCATGGCGGCACTCTACGTGTCCGGCGCAGACGAATAAAGCCGGGACCCTGATGGATCCCGGCTTCGCTCTCCGTGGTGCACCCCCAGGGACTTGAACCCTGAACCCACTGATTAAGAGTCAGTTGCTCTGCCGATTGAGCTAGAGGTGCGTGGCCCGGGAGATTTCCCCGGCCGAGGAATTACATTACCAGCGGCCCGGGGTCGCGCCAAATCGCGCTCGTCGGCCGGGCGGGTTGCGCGATTCAGGCGCCGGCGGTGATGAGATCGGCAGCCTCTTGCACCGTGTCGACGAGGTGCACGTGGCGCTCCATCGGCCGCCCCTCCGCAAGAGCGCGGAGCAGCGGCCAGGCGGGATAGCGCTCCGTCCAGTACTCGCGTCCGACGAGCACCATCGGGGCGACCGAGGTCTCGTCGGCGTAGAAGTTCTCGCAGGCGTCCTGGAAGATCTCCTGCACCGTGCCGCCGGATCCGGGCAGGAACACGATGCCCGACTGGCACACCTCGAGCAGGATCGCCTCGCGCTGGGCGTTGCGGAAGTACTTCGCGATCGCGCTGGCGAACGGATTCGGCGGCTCGTGGCCGTAATGCCAGGTGGGGATGCCGAGCGAGTCGCCGCCGTCGGGGAAGGCTTCGCGCACGGCGAAGGCGACCTCCGCCCAGGCGGCGATGCTCGGCGTGAAGCTCGGCACCGTCGCGAGCATCGAGAGGGCCTGCTCACGGGCATCCGCATCCCGGCCTGCCAGGTACCCGCCCAGGTTGACGGCCTCCATGGCGCCGGGCCCGCCACCGGTCGCCACCGTGAGCGTCGAGGAGAGGCGCTGGCCGAGCTCGACCCCGTCGGCGTACTCACGGCTGCCCCGCACGACGCCATGGCCGCCCATCACGCCGACCAGGCGGCGGAGCGATACCCACTCCGCGAGCGCGAGATCGATCGTGTGATCGTGCAGCGACTGCGCGAGCGTGGCGTCGCGTGACGTCTCCCGCTGCGACCAGGCGTATGTGCGGGCATCCGGGCTGTCGGCGTACCCGCCCGCGCCGAACAGCTCGGCGGGTGAGTACAGCGTGGTGCGGTAGGTGTCGATGGGGATGCCCGGCACGGTGGGGAACACGACGGCACCGCGCGCGCGGACGGACTCCTCGTCGGCGAGAGTCAGCCGGCAGCCGAGGAACAGCGACCCCGCCACCTCGACCGCCCGCAGCGCGCTGCCGCGTCTGGTGAGATCGAGCGTGCGCATCCGCCACCCCGAGAGCGAGCGGGCGCCTTGCGCGAGACGCCTGTCGAAGTCCTCGAGCGTGTCGACGTCGACGACCCGGCCGCGCGTTCTTCTCATGGGACGACCCTAGATCAGCGGCGTCCGGCTCTCGTCCGCGAGTTCCCGATCGGGCTCTTCCCTCCGGGCCGCCCCGGTGAGAGCATGGCGGACAGGAGGTAGCTCTCATGATCGATCTCGATGACATCGACACCGACGAGGACGGCGCGCTGACGGCCACCGTAGAACTTCCCGGCGGCCGCCGAGTGACCGTCGAATACGAATTCGACGAGGGGTTCGAGTACTCCGATGACGATGAAGACGACGACGAAGATGACGACGATGAGCCCGTCGAGCGTGAGGACCTGCCCGACCTCGACACGATGCAGGAGACGGTGAAGCACTCTCTCGCGCGACTCACCGAGGAGATCCTCGAGGCCCGCGAGCGGGAGGTCGTCGAAGAGCTCACCGAAGCGGCCTACGAAGGCGACGCCGACGAGGTCGACATGGCCGAGGCGCTCTCGGCGCTCAAAGACGACATCGCGCTCGACGGGGTCATCGTCTTCGGCGACGGGGGGCTCACTCTGCTCTACATCGCGCCGGAGGAGTATCCGGATCTGATCATCTACTGCCTGCTCGACGACGATCTCGAGATCGACGACCTGATGGTCGAGTGATCAGGCGACGCGGACGACCCGACCACCGGTCGCGGCGACCAGCTGCGCGAACGTGAGCGGCATCACCGTCTCGGGTGTTCCGCCCGCGGTCCACACCTCGTCGAATGCGCGCAGGTCCTCATCGATGTAGGTGGGCAGCGGCGCGGGATGCCCCACCGGAGCCACTCCGCCGATCACCTGCCCCGTCGACTCGCGGACGACGGCCGGCGGCGCCATCGTCACGGCTTCGGCACCGAGGTGACCAGCGAGAACGGCGAGATCGACGCGGTGCGCGCCGCTCGTCATGACGAGGATGGGCAGCTCGTCGGCCAGGAGCACGAGACTGTTCGCGATGGCCCCGACCGGGCATCCGATGGCCGACGCCGCCAGGGCCGCGGTGCGCGCGGAGTCGGGCAGGATGACGATGCGAGCCTCGATCCCCGCCTCGGCGAGCCGGTCGTGCACGATGCGGCTGCGGGGCGGGAGCGTCTCGGGGGCGGTCACGACAGGTTCTCCTCGGTGTGCGGGATGCCGCTCAGGCGGCGTCTCCGACGAGGATAGCCGCAGCGTCCTCGCTCTCGTCGCCGGCGTGATCGTCGATGTGCGCGAGCGCGCGGCGGCCGAGCAGCACGGTCAGCGCCGCCAGCAGCACCGCGGCGGCGGCGAACAGGTACGGAACGGTGTCGCCGTACGCGTGTGCCAGGGCTGCCGCGGTCGGCGGGGCCATCGCGCCGCCGAGGAAGCGCACCGCCGAGTACGCCGACGAGGCGACCGCGCGGGGCAGGTCGGTGGCCTCCATCACGGCCTCGGTCAGAACGGTGTTCATCACGCCGAGCAGCAGGCCGCCCACGATGATGCACGCCACCAGGGCGATGGGACTGGCGACTACCAGGCCGGCCGCGATGAGGTCGACGGCGAGCAGCGGCAGGGTGAGGAGGATGATCGTGGTGCGGCGCATGCGGCGCATCAGAGCGGGCGCCGCCCAGACGCTGGTCAGCGCGAGGGCGACGCCCCACCCGAAGAAGGTCAGGCCGATGCCCATGGCGCCGAAGCCGAGCGGGAACGGCGAGAACGCCAGCAGCACGAAGAAGCCGATGTTGTAGAACAGGGCGGCGACGGCGAGCACCGCGAGTGCGGGCCGTCGAAGCGCGCGGAACGGTGCGGAGAAGGGCATCGGCTCCCGGCGCCGGTCGTCGCCGCGCACGAGGGTGAGCACGGCGATGAAGCCGATGGCCATCAGCGCCACCACACCGAAGAATGGTCCGCGCCAGCTCAGTTCGCCCAGCAGCCCGCCCAGCAGCGGGCCGACCGCGATGCCCAGGCCGAGCGCGGCCTCGTAGAGCACGATGGCGGCGCCGCTGCCGCCGGTGGCTGCGCCGACGATGGTCGCCAGGGCGGTGGAGATGAACAGGGCGTTTCCGAGCCCCCATCCGGCACGGAAGCCGATGACCCAGTCGACGCTTCCGCTCACCGCGCACAGCAGGGCGAACACCACGATCAGTCCGAGGCCGACCAGCAGCGTGGCCTTCGCGCCGATGCGACTGGAGATCCAGCTGGTGATGAGCATGGCGAGACCGGTGACCAGCAGGTAGCTGGTGAAGAGCAGCTCGGTCTCGACGGGGGAGGCCTGCAGCGAATCGGCGATCGCGGGGAGGATCGGATCGACCAGCCCGATGCCCATGAATGCGACGACACAGGCGAACGCGACCGCCCAGACCTGCGCGGGCTGCCGCCAGATCGATCCCTGTGGTGTTCCGCTCATTCGTCGTCTCCTGTCTCGTCGGGGGTGTCCTGTGCGCGCTCGCCGAAGATGGCGGCGGTGCGCTCGATCGCTCGCCAGTCGTCTTCGCTCAGCCGTTGGAAGCGGGGGGCGAGCGTGGCGCCGAGCTCTTCACGCCACTCGTCGAGGGCGCGGATGCCGTCGACTGTGGCATTCACCACAGTGGCCCGGGAGTCGGCGGGGTCGGCGGAGCGCTCGACCAGGCCGGCGTGCTCGAGGATGCCGATCAGTCGCGTCATGCCCGGCTGCGTGGTGCGCGCCGCTGAAGCCAGGGCGCCGAGGCGCATGCCACCGTGCTGATTCAGGATGCTGAGCACGCGCCACTGCGCGGAGGGCGCCTCGTTGCCGGCGTCCCGGGCCGCGATCCGCGCCAGCGAATGGGAGGCGAGCACGATCGCGGTGATCGAGTCGGTCTGGTTCATACCAGCAAGTATATACCTGATGGTATGCAAAGTGTCAGCGTCGTGCGCCGGCGATCCGCGACGAGAGCTGATGGGCGTGCGAGAGCAGCGTCCGGCCCAGCTGCGGCAGACGGTCGGCGGCGAAGCGGAACTCCACTCCCGTGATGCTCAGCGCCCACTCGGGGCGACCCTCGCGGTCGAACACCGCTGCTCCCATGCCCCAGGAGCCCTCGACGATCAGGCCGGGATTGACCGCGTATCCGCGAGCCTTCGTCTCGCGCAGCCGTCGACGCAGCGGCGCCCGGCCGTGGGCGAATCCCCATCGCTCGTCGAGCTCAGGGTGACGCTCGAGGTAGGCATCCACATCGTGGTCAGGCAGGAAGGCGAGGATCGCCAGACCCGCGCTCGCGACGCCGAGCGGGAAGCGGACTCCCTCGCTGAGCACGAACGAGCGGATGGGGAAGGAGCCCTCCTCGCGGACGAGACACACGGTCTCATCCGCGCGGCGCGTGGAGAGAAATGCGCTCTCCTCGGTCTTGACGGCGAGCGATCGCACGATGTCGCGGGAGAGCTCGGTGATGTCATATCGCGCCGCGGCCACGGTTCCCATCAGATACAGCTCGGGCCCCGGTGTCCACCGCGCAGTGCCCTCGTCCTGATCGACCAGGCCCTCCACGCGCAGGGCGGTGAGCAGTCGGTGCGCAGTGGATCGGCTGAGGCCGGCATCGCGAGCCAGCGCCTGCAGCGACGCGCCGTCCGCCGAGGCGGAGACCAGACGCAGCAACGCGGCGGCGCGCGAGACGGCCTGCGCTCCGGGCACCGAACGACGCGAGGCGGACTGGGATTCCACATTGTGGACGCTAATGGGCTCGGTGACCACATCGCAAGCGCCGCCTTGTCCGCAGCACCGGGGCAGGCGGATGCTGGAGGAATCGCACACGAAGGAGTGGTCTTGATCGACAAGCAGTTCGCATCCGCGGCGGAAGCCGTCGCCGACATCCCCGATGGCGCCTCTCTCGCAGTGGGCGGCTTCGGCCTCTCCGGCAACCCGATGACGCTCATCGAGGCGCTGCATGCGCAGGGCACCAGTGGTCTCAGCGTGGTCAGCAACAACTGCGGAGTCGACGACTGGGGGCTCGGCATCCTGCTCGCCGCGCAGCGCATCCGCAAGATGACCTCGTCGTACGTCGGCGAGAACAAGGAGTTCGAGCGGCAGTTCCTCGAAGGCGACCTCGAACTGGAGCTCACCCCGCAGGGGACCCTCGCCGAGAAGCTGCGCGCCGGCGGTTCCGGCATCGCCGCGTTCTTCACCCAGACGGGGGTCGGCACCCAGGTCGCCGAGGGCGGTCTCCCGCGCCGATACAACCCCGACGGCACGGTGGCGACGGCCTCGCCGGTGAAAGAGGTGCGCAGCTTCGACTTCCACGGAGAGCAGCGCGACTTCGTGCTCGAAGAGGCGATCACCACCGACTTCGCCCTGGTGCACGCGCTCAAGGGCGACCGGCACGGCAACCTCGTCTTCAACAAGGCTGCGCGCAACTTCAACCCGCTCGCGGCGATGGCCGGGCGCATCTGCATCGCCCAGGTCGAGGAGCTCGTCGAACCCGGCGAGCTCGACCCGGACTGCATCCACCTGCCCGGCGTCTACGTGCACCGGCTGGTCGAGGTCGGTGGAGACATCGAGAAGCGCATCGAACGGCGCACCGTGCGCACCCAGGAAGGAGCCTGATCATCATGGCGCTCACCCGCAACGAGATGGCTGCCCGTGCCGCGCAGGAGCTCGCCGACGGCTCGTACGTCAACCTCGGCATCGGGCTGCCCACGCTGGTGCCCAACCACGTGCCCGACGGTGTGACCGTCGTGCTGCAGTCCGAGAACGGCATCCTCGGCGTCGGGCCGTACCCGACGGAGGAGAACGTCGATCCCGACCTGATCAACGCCGGCAAGGAGACCGTCACGCTGCTGCCGGGGGCCGCGTTCTTCGACTCGGCCACGAGCTTCGGCATGATCCGCGGCGGCAAGATCGATGCCGCGATCCTCGGCGCCATGCAGGTCTCGGCGAACGGTGATCTCGCGAACTGGATGATCCCGGGCAAAATGGTCAAGGGTCCGGGCGGCGCGATGGACCTGGTGCACGGCGCCGGACGCGTCATCATCCTGATGGAGCACGTCGCCAAAGACGGCTCCGCCAAGATCGTCGACGAGTGCTCGCTGCCGCTGACCGGCAGGGGAGTGGTCGATCGGATCATCACCGACCTCGCCGTCATCGACGTGACCGCCGACGGCCTGCTGCTCGTGGAGACGGCTCCGGGCGTGAGCGTGCAGCAGGTCGTCGACGCCACCGAACCCGCACTGACCATCGCCGAGACACTGAAGGAGAACTCATGAGCGACATCGTCATCGTCGCCGCCGCCCGCACTCCGCAAGGGCGACTGAAAGGGCAGCTCGCCTCGTTCACCGCACCGCAGCTGGGCGCACTGGCGATCCGCGGCGCGCTCGAGCAGGCGGCCATCGCCCCGGATGCCGTCGATGCGGTCATCATGGGCCAGGTGCTGGCAGCCGGCTCCGGGCAGAACGCGGCACGCCAGGCCGCGATCGGCGCGGGCATCGGCTGGGACGTGCCGGCGAGCTCGGTCAACAAGGTCTGCCTGTCGGGTCTCACCGCGATCATCGACGCGGCGCGCATGATCCGCACCGGCGACGCCACGACCGTCGTCGCCGGAGGCATGGAGTCGATGACCCGGGCGCCGCATCTGCTGATGGGCTCGCGCGACGGATGGACCTACGGCAGCGTCGAGGTGCTCGACCACATGGCCTACGACGGTCTCACCGATGCGTACGACCGGGAGAGCATGGGCGCGTCCACCGAGCGGCACAACCCGCGCTACGAGCTGACCCGCGAGATCCAGGACACCGTCGCCGCTCTGTCGCACCAGCGTGCGGCAGCCGCGCACGACGCCGGGGTGTTCGACGCCGAGATCGTCGAGGTCAGCGTGCCGCAGCGCAAGGGGGAGCCCATCGTGCTCACCAGGGACGAGGGCATCCGCCCCGAGACGACCGTCGAGTCGCTCGCCGGTCTGCGTCCGGCCTTCGCCGAAGGGGGCACCATCACCGCCGGCAACGCGTCGCAGATCTCCGACGGCGCGGCCGCCGTCGTCGTCACCACCCGCGAGAACGCGGATGCCCGCCGATGGCCGGTGCTCGCCGTGATCGGCGCCAACGGGCAGACGGCCGGTCCCGACAACTCCCTGCAGGCTCAGCCGGCGCGCGCCATCGAGAAGGCGCTCGAGAAGCAGGGCATCACCGCCGCACAGCTGGATCTCGTCGAGATCAACGAGGCCTTCGGAGCCGTCGTCGCACGGTCGCAGCAGGAGCTGGGTCTGGCGAGCGAGGTGGTCAACGTGCACGGCGGCGGCATCGCCATCGGGCATCCGATCGGGGCCAGCGGCGCCCGCCTGGTGGTGCACCTGGCGCACGAGCTCGCCAAGCGCGGATCCGGCACGGCGATCGCCGCGCTCTGCGGTGGCGGCGGTCAGGGCGAGGCGTTGATCCTTACCCGCTGATCCGAGCGACGGTGTCAGCGCTGCTTCGAGATGCGCTTGACCTCGTCACGACGCTTCTCGCGGCGCTCCTTCTTGTCGGGCTTCGGGGCGAACGGCGAGTCTGCCGAGACCGGGAGGCCCTTCTCCTGGCGCCGCATGTCCCTCACGGCGCCGATGGCGAGCGAGAGGGTGATCGCCCAGCTCACCCAGGCGAGCACCGCCCGCCAGGTGAACTGCTGGCCACGCGAACCGCGCAGCAGGGTCCAGCCCGTGGAGATGGCGCTGAAGAGTCCGGTGCGAAGGAGATAGCGCATGCGTCCACGGTAGCCGAGTGGTCGATCTCGCCGGGAAGGGTTGACATCCGGGCTCGCGAGCACCCGGTGTCGGCTCGGTGTCCGAGTGCAGGGCTCCAGTACACTAGAGCCCGGGCGTTCGCCCGTTCCACTGTGTATCCACCGGCCGCCGGCTCCCCGGCGGACAGCGGCGGCACCCGATCCGCGTCGAGGACGCGCGAGAGCCATGACACAGACTTCGATCCCCGCGCCGAGCCTGCTGCGGCTGACCGGCCTGCCCTACTTCGTGATCGCGTTCATCGCGCGACTGCCCTTCGCCATGATGGTGGTGGGCGTGCTGACCATGGTCGTCACCGTGCGCGGCTCGCTCTCGCTGGGCGGACTCACCTCCGCGGCCGTCGGTCTCGGCACCGCACTCGTCGGACCGTTCCTCGGCGCCGCGGCCGACCGCTGGGGGCAGCGCGTGGTTCTGGCGCTGTCTGCGGTGCTGAACGCCGCGATGCTGGCCGGCTTCGCCCTCGTGGTCTACCTTCCGGTGCCCGACGCTCTCGTCCTGGCATCCGCCTTCCTGATCGGCGCGACAGCACCGCAGGTGTCGCCGATGTCGCGGTCGCGGCTGGTCACGATCATCGCCGAGCGGATGCCGCAGACGCAGCGCGCCCGAACCACCTCGGCGACCATGTCGTATGAATCGGCGGCCGACGAGACCGTCTTCGTCTTCGGTCCGTTCCTCGTCGGCATCCTCGCCTCTTTCATCGCCCCCTGGGCGCCGATCGCCATCGCGTCGGCGCTCACCCTGCTTTTCGTGGGTGCGTTCGCCCTGCATCCCACCGGCCGGCACGTCTCCGTCGAGCGCGGTGTCGACGGGCGCGCGCCCTCGGCCGTCTCCGAGCTGTTCCGCCCCGCTCTCCTGGTGGTCGTGATCGGCATCTTCGGCATCGGCCTGTTCTTCGGGGCGAGCCTGACGGCGCTGACGTCGTTCATGGCCGACCGCGACGCCGCCGAGCAGGCCGGTCTGCTCTACGGCGTGATGGGCGTCGGGTCGGCCGTGCTAGCACTGGGGGTGGCGTGGCTGCCTGCGCGATTCACACTGCACGCGCGATGGCTGGTGTTCGCCGGCATCCTGGTGGCTGGTGCGGTGCTGTTCGCGACGTCGACGACGGTGACGACGATGGTCATCGCCCTCGCGCTCGTGGGCGTCGGCGTCGGCCCGACCATCGTCACCCAGTACAGTCTGGGCGCCGCGCGCAGCCCGCGCGGGCGCTCGGCGACCGTGATGACCATGCTCGGGTCGGGCGTCGTCGTGGGACAGGCGGTGGCCGCCGCCGTCACCGGCGCGGTCGCCGAGGGCGCGGGCACCCCGATCGCGGTCGTGCTGCCCGCGGTCGCCGCGGCGATCGTGCTGCTGGCCGGGATCGCCAACCGCGTGATCAGCCCGCGGCATCACTGACTCGAGGCATCACTGACTCGCGGCATCACCGACCCCCGCATCATTGGCATCGGCTCACCGGCACGTCAACCCCCGTAACCCCTGAGGCCGTCATGGATAGCCTGGGGGTACCGAGCAGAGGAGTCACATGGTCGCCGCAGAGTTCGTGGTCGTCGCCAACCGCCTTCCGGTCGATCGGATCATCACGCCAGACGGCGAAGAGATCTGGCGCACCTCTCCCGGAGGGCTGGTCGCGGCGCTCGAGCCCATGATGCGCAGCGTCGACGGCGCCTGGGTCGGCTGGGCGGGTCAGGCCGATCTGGAGATCGAGCCGTTCGAGGCCGACGGCATCCGGCTGCTGCCGGTGACGCTGAGCGAGCAGGAGATCCAGGACTACTACGAGGGTTTCTCGAACGACACCATCTGGCCGCTCTACCACGACGTCATTGCCCCGCCGCAGTACCACCGCGAGTGGTGGGAGGCGTACGTCGCCGTGAACCTGCGCTTCGCCGAGGCCGCAGCCGACGCCGTCGCCGAGGGCGGTACCGTCTGGGTCCACGATTACCAGCTGCAGCTCGTGCCCGAGATGGTGCGCGGCCTGCGCCCCGACGTGACCATCGGCTACTTCCACCACATCCCGTTCCCCGCTCACGGGCTCTACGCCCAGCTCCCGTGGCGAGACCAGGTGCTGCGCGGTCTGCTGGGCGCCGACGTGATCGGCTTCCAGAGGACCCAGGATGCCGCGAACTTCCTCGCCGCCGCCAAACGGCGTCTCGGGCACGAGATCAAGGCATCCACGATCGCCCTCCCCGACGGTCGTATGCCGGTGGTGAAGGCGTTCCCGATCTCGATCGACACCACCCCCTACCGCGAACTCGCCGAGCGCCCGGACATCCGCGCGCGAGCCGTCGAGATCCGTGAGGGGCTGGGAAACCCGAAGCACATCCTGCTCGGCGTCGACCGGCTCGACTACACCAAGGGCATCCGCCACCGCATCAAGGCCTACGGCGAGCTGCTCGACCAGGGCCGGATCTCGGTGGAGGATGTCGCCTTCATCCAGGTGGCCAGCCCCAGCCGCGAGCGGGTGGATGCCTATATGCACCTGCGCGACGAGGTCGAGCTGTCGATCGGGCGCATCAACGGCGACCACGACACGCTCGGACACACGGCGATCCGGTATCTGCACCAGGGGTTCCCCCGCGAGGAGATGGTCGCGATGTACCTCGCAGCCGACGTGATGCTCGTCACGGCGCTGCGCGACGGAATGAACCTCGTCGCCAAGGAGTACGTCGCGACCCGGGCCGACAATCGCGGCGTGCTCGTGCTCAGCGAGTTCACCGGGGCCGCAGATGAGCTGCGCCAGGCGCTGCGGGTGAACCCGCACGACATCGAGGGACTCAAGGACGCCATCGTCGACGCGATCGAGATGCCCCGTGCCGAGCAGGGCAAGCGCATGCGGGCGCTGCGCAAGCGGGTGCTCGAGAACGACGTGCAGGCATGGTCGCGATCGTTCCTCGCCGCACTGGAGCGCGCCGGTCATGCCCGGCAGCGTCGTCACGAAGGAGCGCACGGATGACCCGCGACTGGAAGCCGGGACGCGTCGACGCCGAGGTCTCGGCTATCGCCCGCACCGAGCACCTGCTGGTCGCCCTCGACTTCGACGGCACTGCGTCGGAGCTGGTCGCCGATCCCATGGCGGCTCGCGCGATCCCGGCGGTCAGGCGCGCGCTGGCCGACCTCGCGGCACTGCCCGAGACGACCGTGGCGTTCGTGTCGGGCCGCAGCCTCGTGCACCTGCGCGAGATCGCCGAGCACGACGACGACTCGCCCGTCGTGCTCGCCGGCTCTCACGGTGCCCAGTACTGGTATCCAGGACAGGGCGAGGCGCAGGCGCAGGAAGACGACCCCGAGCGGATGCTGCGCGACACCCTCATCGAGGAGCTCGAACCCCTGCTGACGGCCTACCCCGGCGTCGAGCTGGAGAGCAAGACATTCGGGATCGGCATCCACGGACGACCCGCTCGGCCCGAGGTCGAGCAGGCGGCGTTCGCGGCGGTCGATCAGGTGTTCGCGCGCCGGGCTCAGCACTGGCGGCGCCGCACCGGCGATCGCATCCTCGAGTACTCCTCCCGCGATGAGGGGAAGGACACGGCGATCGCGGTTCTTCGCGAGCGCACGGGTGCCACCGGCATCCTGTTCGCCGGCGACGACGTGACCGACGAGGACGCGCTGCGCGTGCTGGGCGACGGGGATCTGGGGGTGCGCGTCGGTGCGGGGGAGACGGCGGCGACCCTGCGTGTGGAATCCCCACAGCAGATCGCGGAACTTCTGGAAGTCATCGCGTCGGAACGGGGCACGCGACCGGAATAGACTTCCGTCATGTCCACCCGCGAATCTCAGCCCGCCATGCCCGGAGCACAGCACGACATCGACATCAAGCCCCGCAGCCGCGTCGTCACCGACGGCATCGAGGCGACCACCTCGCGCGGCATGCTCCGCGCCGTGGGCATGGGCGACGCCGACTGGGACAAGCCGCAGGTCGGAATCGCATCGAGCTGGAACGAGATCACTCCCTGCAATCTGAGCCTCGATCGGCTCGCGCAGGGAGCCAAGGAGGGCGTGCACTCCGGCGGGGGATACCCGCTGCAGTTCGGCACCATCTCGGTCTCGGACGGCATCTCGATGGGCCACGAGGGCATGCACTTCTCGCTCGTGTCGCGCGAGGTCATCGCCGACTCGGTCGAGACCGTGATCATGGCCGAACGCCTCGACGGCACGGTGCTGCTCGCCGGCTGCGACAAGTCGATCCCCGGCATGCTGATGGCCAGCGCCCGCCTGGGCCTGTCGAGTGTCTTCCTGTACGCCGGATCCATCGCGCCCGGCTGGGTGAAGCTCTCAGACGGAACAGAGAAGGACATCACGATCATCGACTCGTTCGAAGGTGTCGGCGCCTGTCGAGCCGGCCGCATGAGCGAAGAGGATCTCAAGCGCATCGAGTGCGCCTTCGCGCCGGGTGAGGGCGCCTGCGGCGGCATGTACACGGCCAACACCATGGCATCCGTCGCCGAGGCGCTCGGCCTGAGCCTTCCCGGCTCGGCTGCGCCGCCGGCGGCGGATCGTCGTCGCGACTACTTCGCGCATCGTTCGGGCGAGGCGGTCGTCAACCTGCTGCGTCAGGGGATCACGACGAAGGACATCCTCACCAAGGAGTCGTTCGAGAACGCGATCGCCTTGGCGATGGCGCTCGGCGGCTCGACGAATGTCGTGCTGCACCTGCTGGCGATCGCCAACGAGGCAGGCATCGAGCTGTCGCTGCACGACTTCAACCGCATCGGCAGCCGCACCCCGCACGTGGCCGACATGAAGCCGTTCGGCAAGTACGTGATGAACGACGTCGACCGCCACGGCGGCATCCCGGTGATCATGAAGGCGATGCTCGACGAGGGCCTGATCCACGGCGACGCGCTCACGGTGACCGGCAAGACCGTCGCCGAGAACCTCCGCGACCTGAACCCGGACCCCGTCGACGGCGACGTCATCCACACCTTCGACAACCCGATCCACGCCTCCGGCGGCATCACGATCCTGCACGGCTCGCTCGCGCCAGAGGGAGCCGTGGTCAAGTCGGCCGGTTTCGACGCGGACGTGTTCGAGGGTCCGGCGCGCGTGTTCGAGCGCGAGCGCGGGGCGATGGATGCGCTGGCGGCCGGCGAGATCAACGCCGGCGACGTCATCGTGATCCGCTACGAGGGGCCCAAGGGCGGTCCGGGCATGCGCGAGATGCTCGCCATCACCGCGGCCATCAAGGGCGCGGGTCTCGGAAAAGATGTACTACTGTTGACGGACGGACGATTCTCAGGCGGCACAACCGGCCTGTGCATCGGCCACATAGCACCCGAAGCCGTGGACGCAGGTCCCATCGCCTTCGTGCGCGATGGTGATCTGATACGGGTCGATATCGCGGCTCGCTCCCTCGAGCTACTCGTCGAGGAAGCTGAGCTGAGCTCCCGCCGTGAGGGCTGGGAGCCCCTTCCTCCGCGCTATACCCGTGGCGTCCTGGCCAAGTACTCTCGTCTCGTGCGCTCCGCCGCGCAGGGCGCGGTGACTGGCTGACCTTCTGACGACTCAGATCACCAAGGATGCGAAATGACTCCTGAATCTGCGACCGCCGTGCCGCGGCCGCCCGCACGTCCCTCCACAGCCCCCGAGATCTCTGGGGCCGAGGCTGTCGTCCGCTCGCTCGAGAAGCTGGGCGTCACAGACGTCTTCGGCATTCCGGGCGGCGCGATCATGCCCGTCTACGACCCGCTCATGGATGCGCCTGATCTGCGCCACGTGCTGGTGCGCCACGAGCAGGGTGCGGGTCACGCCGCAGAGGGCTATGCGTCGGCCACCGGCAAGGTGGGCGTCTGCATCGCGACATCCGGTCCCGGCGCGACCAACCTCGTCACGGCCATCGCCGACGCCTATATGGACTCGGTGCCGCTGGTGGCGATCACCGGACAGGTGTTCTCGACCCTGATGGGAACCGACGCGTTCCAGGAGGCCGACATCGTCGGCATCACCATGCCGGTGACCAAGCACTCGTTCCTGGTGAAGAGCGCCGAAGAGATCCCCGGCGCGATCGCCGCGGCGTTCGAGGTCGCCTCCACCGGCCGTCCCGGTCCCGTGCTCGTCGACATCACGAAGGACGCCCAGCAGCAGGTCGTGCCCTTCGTGTGGCCCCCGAAGGTCGACCTGCCCGGCTACCGCCCGGTGACCAAGGCCCACGGAAAGCAGATCCAGGCCGCCGCGACCCTGCTCGCCGAGGCGAAGAAGCCGGTGCTGTACGTCGGCGGCGGTGTCATCCGTGCGCGCGCGTCTGCCGAGCTGCTCGCCCTCGCCGAGTCGACCGGCGCGCCGGTGGTCACCACGCTGATGGCCCGCGGCGCGTTCCCCGACTCGCACCCGCAGCACCTGGGCATGCCCGGCATGCACGGCACGGTTCCGGCCGTGCTCGCGCTGCAGGAGTCCGACCTCATCGTCTCGCTGGGCGCGCGTTTCGACGACCGCGTCACCGGCAAGGCGGCACTGTTCGCCCCGGACGCGAAGGTCGTGCACGTCGACATCGACCCCGCCGAGATCTCGAAGATCCGCACCGCGACCGTGCCGATCGTCGGCGACGTGCGCGATGTGCTCGTCGACCTCGACACCGCCTTCCGCGGCGCGATCGCGGGCAGCAAGCCGGACACCGACGAGTGGTGGTCGTATCTCGACGGCCTGAAGGCCGAGTTCCCGCTCGGCTACGCGCAGCCCGAAGACGGCCTCATGTCGCCGCAGTACGTGATCCAGCGCATCGGCGAGCTCACCGGACCCGAGGCCGTCTACGCCGCCGGTGTCGGCCAGCACCAGATGTGGGCCGCGCAGTTCATCAAGTACGAGCGGCCCAACTCGTGGTTGAACTCGGGTGGGGCCGGCACCATGGGCTACTCGGTTCCCGCTGCGATGGGCGCGAAGGTGGCCGAACCCGACCGTGTCGTGTGGGCGATCGACGGCGACGGATGCTTCCAGATGACCAACCAGGAGCTTGCGACCTGTGTCATCAACAACATCCCGATCAAGGTCGCGATCATCAACAACTCCTCGCTCGGCATGGTGCGGCAGTGGCAGACGCTGTTCTACGACGGACGTCACTCGAACACCGACCTGAACACCGGTCACGGCACCGTGCGCATCCCCGACTTCGTCAAGCTCGCCGAGGCGTACGGCTGCCTCGCCCTGCGGGTCGAGAAGGAGGAGGACGTCGACGACGCCATCCGCACGGCGCTCGAGACCAACGACCGTCCGGTCGTGATCGATTTCGTCGTGAGCGCCGACGCGATGGTGTGGCCGATGGTGCCGCAGGGCGTCAGCAACAGCTACATCCAGTACGCGCGTGACCACGCCCCGGCATTCGATGAGGAGATCTGAGCCATGTCCACACACGTGCTGAGCCTTCTCGTCGAGGACACCCCCGGCATCCTGACCCGCGTCGCGGGTCTGTTCGCGCGCCGCGGCTTCAACATCCACTCGCTCGCCGTCGGGGTGACGGAGGTGGCGGGGATCTCCCGCATCACCGTCGTCGTCGACGTCGAGGCGCTGCCGCTCGAGCAGGTCACCAAGCAGCTGAACAAGCTGATCAACGTGATCAAGATCGTCGAGCTCGAGCCGTCGACCTCGGTGCAGCGCGAGCACATGCTCATCAAGGTGCGCACCGACAACAACACCCGCTCGAACGTGCTCGAGATCGTGAACCTCTTCCGCGCCTCGATCGTCGACTACGCCCCGGATGCCGTGGTGATCGAGGTCACCGGCGACCAGGGCAAGGTGCAGGCGCTGCTGCGGGCGCTCGAGCCGTTCGGCATCAAGGAGCTGGCCCAGTCGGGCCTGCTCGCCATCGGCCGCGGCGGCAAGAGCATCACCGAGCGCGTTCTGCGCGGCTGACACAACTTACGAACCACTAGCAAGGAGAAACAACACCGTGAGCACCGAGATCTTCTACGACGCGGACGCCGACCTCTCGATAATCCAGGGCAAGAAGGTCGCCATCGTCGGCTACGGCTCGCAGGGCCACGCCCACGCGATGAACCTTCGTGATTCGGGCGTCGAGGTCACCATCGCCCTCAAGGAGGGCTCGAAGTCGATCGCCAAGGCCGAGGAGGCGGGCTTCCCCGTCAAGAACGTGGCGGACGCCGCCGAGTGGGCCGACGTCATCATGATCCTCGCGCCGGACCAGCACCAGCGCACGATCTACAACGAGTCCATCAAGGACAAGCTCAAGCCCGGCAAGGCCCTCGCCTTCGCGCACGGCTTCAACATCCGCTTCGGCTACATCGACGCCCCCGAGGGCGTCGACGTCATCCTCATCGCGCCGAAGGCTCCGGGGCACACCGTCCGCCGCGAGTTCGTCGCCGGCCGCGGCATCCCCGACATCATCGCCGTCGAGCGCGACGCGTCGGGCAAGGCATGGGAGCTCGCGCTGTCTTACGCGAAGGCCATCGGCGGCACCCGCGCAGGCGTCATCAAGACGACCTTCACCGAAGAGACCGAGACCGACCTGTTCGGCGAGCAGGCCGTGCTCTGCGGTGGCATGAGCCACCTCGTGCAGGCGGGCTTCGAGACTCTCGTCGAGGCGGGCTACCAGCCGCAGATCGCGTACTTCGAGGTGCTGCACGAGCTGAAGCTGATCGTCGACCTGATGTGGGAGGGCGGCATCGCCAAGCAGCGCTGGTCGATCTCCGACACCGCCGAGTTCGGCGACTACGTCTCGGGCCCGCGCGTCATCGACGCCGGTGTCAAGGAGCGCATGCAGGGCGTGCTGGCCGACATCCAGTCGGGCGCCTTCGCCAAGCGCTTCATCGAGGACCAGGACAACGGGGCCGAGGAGTTCCTGGCGCTGCGTGAGAAGGAGCAGGGTCACCCGATCGAGGCGACCGGCAAGGAGCTGCGCTCGCTGTTCGCATGGAAGTCGCAGGACGAGGACTACGTCGAGGGCAGCGCCGCACGCTGATCTGATCTGTCCGAAAGGAGGCATCCGGCTCGCCGGGTGCCTCCTTTCGCGTCCGCGGGCATCGCGAGACATCCGATGTCTATGCCAGGATGGGGACATGCGACAGGACTGGTTCGACGAAGCCCGATTCGGGCTGTTCGCGCACTTCGGCGTCTACAGCGTGGCGGCCAGGCACGAATGGGTGCAGAGCTACGAACGATTGACCGACGACGACTACCGGCAGTACGCCGAGCACTTCGATCCCGATCGCTTCGACGCACGAGCCCTCGCGCGGCGGGCGAAGAGCACCGGGATGGGCTACGTCGTGCTCACCGCCAAGCACCACGACGGTTTCTGCCTGTTCGACTCCGCGCTCACCGACTTCACCTCGCAGGTCGCATGCGGCCGCGATCTGGTTCGCGAGTACGTCGACGCGCTGCGCGAGGAGGGGGTGAAGGTCGGCCTCTACTACTCGCTCATCGACTGGCACCACCCCGACTTCACCGTCGACTGGAATCACCCGCGACGCGACGACGTCGATGCCGCTTCGCTCAACGACGGACGCGATATGGCCCGCTACCGGGACTACCTCCATGCACAGGTGCGCGAGCTGCTCACCGGCTACGGCGAGCTCGACTATCTCTTCTTCGACTTCACCTACCCCGAGGAGCGCGACGGGTGGGCGGGCAAGGGCCCGGAGGACTGGGATGCCGAAGCTCTGCTGGCGATGTGCCGTGACCTGCAGCCGGGCATGCTGGTCAACGACCGTCTGGGCATCCCCGCGGACTTCGTCACCCCCGAGCAGTACCAGCCCACGTCCCCTCTCGTTGACGAGGCGGGGGAGCGCCAGGTCTGGGAGGCCTGTCAGACGCTCAACGGCTCGTGGGGCTACCACCGCGACAACACCGATCAGAAATCGGCGACGCTGCTCGTGCAGATGCTCGCCGACTCGGTGTCGATGGACGGCAACATGCTGCTCAACATCGGACCGGACGGGCGCGGGGCGATCGCCCCGCGTGACGCGGCGACCCTCGATGAGATCGGGGAGTGGATGTCGCTGCATCGGGATGCCGTCGTCGGCGCCGGCCACGCGGATCTCGTCCCGCCGCGCGAGGGCGTCTACACCCGACGCGGCAGCAGGCTCTACCTGCACCTGTTCAGCTGGCCGCTCGGCTTCGTGCACCTGCCCGACCTGGCCGGCAAGGTGTCGTTCGCCCGACTGCTGAACGACGGATCCTGGCTGCGGACCTCTGTGGCCGATCCCGAGCAGCGTGCGTCGCTCATGACGCCCGCGGGTGAGGCGGAGGGCACGCTGACCGTGCACCTCCCGGTGCGTCGCCCGGACGTGCTCGTGCCGGTGATCGAGCTCACCCTGGAGTGAGCTGGCGGGTCAGAGATCGGATCTTCACGACCCCTGCGCCGCATCCTCCACGACGATCGGCGGAGTGTCGCTCGCGGCCCACTCGGGTGCCGGCAGCGTCACGGTCTGCCCGCCCTGGATCTGACGCAGCGCATCGGCGATCTCCTCGGCGTTGACGGGTACGGGCAGGCCGCACTTCTCGAGCTCCGAGGCGAACTTCAGCGTCAGACGCTGCTTGCCCGCCTCGACCGCCTCCGCGGTCGTGCCGTACCTGATCTCGCTGCCGGTCTGGATGTCGGAGACCGTGTCGCACACGTGGTAGACCGAGCCGCCGTCGACCCACGTGACCGCATCCTCGCCGAGCAGCTGGATGACGGTCGACTGGTCGGCGGTGTACTTCTCGACGGATGGCGGATTGACATCGACGCCGATGATCGCGGCGACGACGGCGAGGACGATGCCGACGGCGCCGGCGATGGTCTTCTGCCCCTTGTCCATGTCCTTATTCAGGAAGATGAGGATGATCAGCGGCAGGAACGCCACGATCGCGATGATCGCCCCGAGCTGGTTCTGCACGAAGAACCGGGCGGTGTCGGACTTCCTCGCCGGATCCAGCCGGTTCGCCTTCTTCCAGAGGATCGAGCCCGTGATCGAGAGAGCTGCGATCACCACGAGCAGCACGATCAGGGTGGTGAACGCCCACTGAGGGAAGACCGCCTCGCCGCCGCCCTGGACGAGCAAGCCGGTATCGGGATCGCGTGTCAGCTCGCCGTCTGCGCCGGTCACCTCGCGCTGACGGAGCAGCCAGAAGATGCCGACGGCCTCTGCGGCGATGGCGAGGGTCCACAGCGCGGCGGCGATCCACCGCAGCGTCGTCGATCTCCTCTTCGCTTCGGCGGTCGGCACCCAGGTGCGCTCCGGCCCGTCGCCTCCGGCGCCGGATTCAGTGGTCGCCCTGCTGTTCTCTGCCACGCGTTCCTCCCCGGGAGTCTGGTGTCCTGAGCCTAGTGGGACGCGGCATCAGGCGTGGGTACGCTGGAGGGATGAATTCCGACTCCGAGGACGACGCGCTCAGCTGGGCGGGTGACGATGCGCTCGAGGCGCGACGGCCGGCACCCTCGCGACGACACGATGCCCCCGCGGCGGACCGCCAGGCGCCCGTCTCGGGTGCGGGGAACGAGCGCTCCGACGCACCCGCTTCGCGGGGCGTGGAGCCGGTGGCAGACACCCGCGCGGAGGAAGACGAGTCGCAGGGCATCGGCACCGCCACGCTCGTCATGCTCGGCATCCTCGGGGGCGTGTACCTCCTCTACACGATCGGCTGGGCGATCGGCGGAGTCGGGATGCAGGCGAAGGCGATGTTCATGCTGCCCGCGCCTCTCTATCTCGCGAGCATGTGGATCGCCGTGCTCGCGCCCGCCCTCTGGTTCACCGCGACTCTGCTGCTCACCCGTGGCGGCAGGGACTGGGTGCGTATCAGCGCACTGGTGGTCGGGGCGGCGCTGCTCGTGCCCTGGCCGTTCGTCGTCGCCGGGGGAGGGGGAGCGCTGTGACAGAGAGTGCGCACCCCGCATCGGCCGCTCCGACCGCCTCGCGCCTCGTCAGCGCGATGCGCGGATTCGTCACTGGCCTGCTCGGGCTCGCCTACGCATTCCTGATCTGGAACGCCACGTTCTACCTGATCGAGATGGCGCAGGCGGGAATCAGCGGCTACGGGTGGACCGTGCTGCTGATGCCGGTGATCGTCCCGATGATCGTGTTCGTCGTCGCCCTGCTGATCAGCCGGCGTCGCACGTTCGGCGTCTTCGTCGTCGTGATGCTCGCAGGACTCGGCCTGAGCGCGGTGTTCTGGCTCGACACGCTCAGCTTCGCACTGCGCAACGGCGCCTCGCTGCTCGGCTGAGCGCGGAACACGGGCGCCCGGAAACAGCGCGTCACACGGTCGGGACGCCGGAGCGCCCTGGGGTAAAGTGTGTCCCGATCGCGCCCCGACGGCGTGCGGCGCATCGGCTGACCCCCGCTCGTCCTGCCCCGAAGGATCTCTGTGCCGAACAACACCGCCACCAAGCCCGTCGTCCTGCTCGCCGAAGTGCTCTCACCCGCGACGATCGAGGCTCTCGGCCCCGATTTCGACGTGCGCGAGGTCGACGGAACCGATCGTGAGGCGCTGTTCTCGGCCCTCGCCGACGCTGACGCCGTGCTGGTGCGCTCGGCGACGCGCATCGACGCCGAGGCTCTCACCCACGCTCCGAAGCTCAAGGTCGTCGCCCGCGCCGGCGTCGGACTCGACAACGTCGACATCAAGGCGGCGACGGCAGCCGGCGTCATGGTCGTCAATGCGCCCACCTCGAACATCGTCTCGGCCGCCGAGCTCACTGTGGGTCACATCCTGAGCCTCGCCCGCCGCATCCCCGCCGCGCACGCGTCTCTCTCGGGCGGCGCGTGGAAGCGCAGCTCGTTCACCGGTGCCGAGCTCTTCGAGAAGACGGTCGGCATCATCGGGCTCGGCCGCATCGGCGCTCTCGTCGCCGCGCGCCTGAACGCCTTCGACATGCGCGTCATCGCCTATGACCCGTACGTCACCAGCGCACGTGCGCAGCAGCTGGGCGTGCAGCTGGTCACCCTCGACGAGCTGATCGCCGAGTCCGACTTCATCACCATTCACATGCCCAAGACGCCGGAGACGACCGGCATGATCGCCGCCGAGCAGTTCGCGGCGATGAAGCCGACCGCGTTCGTGGTGAACGTCGCGCGCGGGGGTCTGATCGACGAGGGCGATCTGCACGAGGCGCTCGTGGCCGGCGAGATCGCCGGCGCCGGGCTCGACGTGTTCACCTCCGAGCCGCCGGCAGAGGGCAGCACCGCGCAGGCGCTGCTCGGCCTGCCGAACGTCGTCGTGACGCCGCACCTCGGTGCCAGCACCGACGAGGCGCAGGAGAAGGCCGGCGTGTCCGTGGCACGCTCGGTTCGCCTGGCCCTCGGCGGCGACCTCGTCCCCGACGCGGTCAATGTCGCCGGCGGGGTCATCGACCCGTACGTGCGCCCTGGCATCCCGCTGGTCGAGAAGCTCGGCCAGATCTTCTCCGCCCTCGCGCAGGCGCCGCTCACCAGCCTCGACGTCGAGGTGCACGGCGAGCTGAACAGCTACGACGTCAGCGTGCTGCGCCTCGCCGCGCTCAAGGGCGTGTTCACCAACATCGTCAGCGAGACGGTGTCGTACGTGAACGCCCCGCTGCTGGCCGAGCAGCGCGGCATCGCCGTGCGTCTGCTGCAGGATGAGATCAGCGAGGAGTACCGCAATGTGATCACGCTGCGCGGCGCGCTCTCCGACGGCTCGCAGCTCGCCGTCTCGGGTACGCTCACAGGCCCGAAGCAGATCGAGAAGCTCGTGTCGATCAACGAGCACGCCATCGAGCTGCCGATCGAGAAGCACCACGTCGTGATGCTGTACACCGACCGTCCCGGAATCGTCGCGGTCTACGGCCAGAAGTTCGGCGAGGCCGGCATCAACATCGCCGGCATGCAGATCGCACGCCAGGCCGCCGGCGCCCAGGCGCTCAGCGTGCTGACGCTGGACTCGCCCGTCTCGGAGCAGCTGCTCGAAGACGTCAGCGCCGCGATCAACGCCGACCTGTTCCGCCAGATCGAGATCGCCGAGGTCTGATCGCTCACACGCGCTGACGCGGGTTCCGGTTCACTCCGGGGCCCGCGTCGCCGCATCCACGACCAGATCGATCAGTCGGTCGAGGGCGACGCCGGTGGGCACGAAATCGCTCATCCCGCCCTGCTCGTCGCCGGGTTCGGCGAGTGAGTTGTTGAAGTACAGGCCGTCGCTCAGCAGCATCACCAGATCCAGCGCCGTCTCGTCGCGCACGTGCGGGCGGATGGCCGCGGCCCAGCGGTCGCGCACCTCGCGCAGGGCATCTGATGCCACGGCCGAGCCCCCCTGGGCGAGCCGTGTCATGGCGATGAGCGCGCGGTCGAGGGCGTCGTCCTCCATCACGGAGGTGCGCACGTAGTACGCGATCGGTCCGTCGACCGCCCCGGACATCCGCTCGAGATCCTCATCGGTCAGCGCCGCCAGCCGAGCGGCGAGGCCGGCGGTCAGCCCCTCCTTCGAGGCAAAGTGATAGAGCAGACCGCCCTTCGAGACGCCCGCCTCCCGGGCGACGGCCTCGAGCGTCGCGGCTCGCTCGCCGTCTGAGATGAGGATGCTCTGGTACGCGTCGAGCACGCGTTCGCGTGCCAGCGGGGGACGGGGCATCTGGCTCTCCTGACTGTCGGACTCTGTGTTACTGTACCATCCGGACGGTTTAGAAATCGGATTCGAGGATCCAGAAGGGGTGCGGTCATGTCCACCACAGCCACGATCCGGCTCTCCGAGGAGCACGGCGCGCGCGTCGGTGCCCGCGGGTGGGCTGCCCTGGCAGTGCTCATGCTGCCCGTGCTGCTGGTCTCGGTCGACAACACCGTGCTCAGCTTCGCGTTGCCCGAGATCTCGCTCGCACTACGGCCTACGGGCGCCGAGCAGCTGTGGGTGATCGACGTCTACTCCCTCGTGCTCGCAGGCCTCCTGGTAACCATGGGCGTGATGGGAGATCGGTACGGTCGGCGTCGGATGCTCTTCATCGGCGCCACGGGCTTCGCTATCGTCTCCGCTCTCGCGGCGTTCGCGCCGACGGCGGGGCTGCTGATCGCCGCGCGGGCGGCGCTCGGCTTCTTCGGCGCCATGCTGATGCCCTCGACACTGTCGCTTCTGCGCTCGATCTTCCCCAACAGGGACCAGCGCCGACTCGCCATCGCGATCTGGGCATCCGGGTTCTCGGCGGGATCCGCGCTGGGGCCGGTCGTCGGCGGGTTCCTTCTCGAGCACTTCGCATGGGGCTCGGTCTTCCTCATCGCTGTCCCCATGCTCATCCCGCTGCTCATCGGCGGCTTCTGGCTGCTGCCCGAGAGCCGCGACCCGAACCCGGGTCGCATCGACCCGATCGGCATCCTCCTGTCGATGGCCGCCATGGTGCCCGTCGTCTACGCCATCAAGTCGTTCGCCGTCGACGGGCCGACGCTCATGGCGGTCGCGCTCGTGCTCATCGGGCTCACGATGGGCTGGCTCTTCGTGCGTCGCCAGCTGCGTGCCGAAACGCCCATGCTCGACATGAACCTGTTCCGTCGAGGCGGCTTCAGCGGCGCGATCCTCGTCAACCTGCTCAGCGTCATCGCGCTCGTCGGCTTCCTCTACTTCGTCCCGCAGCAGCTGCAGCTGGTGCTCGGCCTCTCGCCCATGGCCGCCGGCCTCGCACTCGTGCCCGGCATGGTCGCGATGATCATCGCCGGCCTCAGCGTCGTCCCGATCTCCCGCCGCGTTCCGCCCCACATCGTCGTTCCGGTGGGCCTGCTGCTGTCGGTCGGCGGATACCTCGTCGTCGCCCTGACCGCGCAGTGGAACAGCGTCACCTGGCTGATCCTGGCCTTCATCGTCCTGGGGATCGGGATCGGCGCCGCCGAGACCATCTCCAACGAGCTCATCCTCGCGCACGCGCCGCCTGCGAAGGCCGGCGCCGCCAGTGCGGTCTCGGAGACGGCGTACGAGCTCGGGGCGGTGCTCGGCACGGCCGTGCTCGGCGGGATCATCACCGCCTTCTACCGCGGCGCGCTGACCATCCCGGACGGGGTGCCGGAGGCATCCGCGAGCCAGGCGCGCGAGACCCTCGCGGGGGCTTATGCCGCTGCGCAGGAGCTGCCGAACGGTCAGGCGGATGCCCTGTGGCAGGCGGCGACGCACGCCTTCGACTCCGGCATCGTCACGACATCGCTCATCGGAGCGCTGCTGGTGGCATCCGCCATCGTCATCGCCGCCACCACTCTGCGCCCTGGCCGCTGACATCCGGCGCGGGTCGGCGCATGCGCGCCGGTACGCTGGAGACCGTGTCCGCGGCGACCGGCGTGGCGGACGAGCAGCGCCCCTAGGAGTCTCATGTCGCGCGTCGTGAAGCTGGCAGTCATCCCCGGTGACGGAATCGGCAGAGAGGTCATCGCACAGGCCGAGCGCGTTCTCGATGCAGTCACCGCCGGCGGCGATGTGACCTTCGAGAAGACGCCCTTCTCGCTCGGGGCCGACCGCTATCTCGCGACGGGTGACACGCTCACCGACGACGACCTCGCGGCGATCCGCTCGCACGACGCGATCCTGCTCGGTGCGGTCGGCGGCATGCCGGGCGACGAACGCCTGAAAGACGCCAACATCGAGCGCGGTCTGCTGCTCAAGCTCCGGTTCGAGCTCGATCACTACGTGAACCTCCGACCGTCGAAGCTCTTCCCCGGGGCATCCGGGCCCCTCGCCGACCCTGGCGAGATCGACTTCGTCGTCGTGCGCGAAGGCACCGAGGGTCCCTACGTGGGCAACGGCGGGGCGATCCGCAAGGGCACGCCGCACGAGGTCGCCAACGAGACCAGCGTCAACACCGCCTTCGGCGTCGAGCGCGTGGTGCGGTACGCCTTCGATCTCGCCGAGCGGCGGCGCCGGAGGCTCACCCTCGTGCACAAGACCAACGTGCTCGTGCATGCCGGGGCGATCTGGAAGCGGATCGTCGATGAGGTCGCGTCCGAGCATCCGGATGTCGCCGTCGACTACCTGCACGTCGATGCGGCCACCATCTTCCTCGTGACCGACCCCGCGCGATTCGATGTGATCGTCACCGACAACCTGTTCGGCGACATCCTCACCGATCTCGCCGGCGCCGTCACCGGCGGCATCGGACTGGCGGCCTCGGGCAACATCAACCCCGACGGCACCTTCCCTTCGATGTTCGAGCCCGTGCACGGCTCCGCGCCCGACATCGCCGGGCAGCAGAAGGCCGACCCGACCGCAGCGATCCTCTCGGTCGCCCTGCTGCTCGACCACCTCGGTCTGCGCGAGGAGGCGGCTCGCGTGCAGCGGGCGGTCGAGGCCGACATCGCCGGCCGGGACGGTGCTCGCACCACCACCGAGACGGGTGACGCGATCATCGCCCGACTGCAGGCGTAATCTGAGAACACGCGCATCGACGCCGCACCCGACAGAGGACAGACATGACCGACACCGCCACCACGGCCAGCTCCGGCACCGCTGAGCTCACGTTCGCCGTGACGAAGAACCTCGCCGCCAAGAGTCCTGCTCAGCGCGAGGAGATCCTGAAGAACCCGGGCTTCGGCACGAACTTCACCGATCACATGGTCGACATCTGCTGGTCCGAGAAGGGCGGCTGGCACCGTCCGCGCGTGCAGCCTTACGGGCCCATCGCGCTCGATCCGGCCGCGGCGGTGCTGCACTACGGGCAGGAGATCTTCGAGGGCATCAAGGCGTACCGGCACGCCGACGGCGGGGTGTACACCTTCCGCCCCGATCGCAACGCCGAGCGCCTGCGTCGCAGCGCCCGCCGGCTCGCGCTGCCCGAGCTGCCCACCGAGTACTTCGTGCAGTCCATCCGCGAGCTGATCGCCGTCGACGGCGGCTGGGTGCCGTCCGGTGTCGATCAGAGCCTCTACCTGCGTCCCTTCATGTTCGCGAAGGAGGCCTTCCTCGGCGTGCGCCCCGCGAAGAAGGTGGCCTACTACCTCATCGCCTCGCCGGCCGGCGCCTACTTCACCGGCGGTGTGAAGCCCGTGCGCATCTGGCTGTCCAAGACCTACGCGCGCGCCGGCAAGGGCGGCACGGGAGCGGCGAAGACAGGCGGCAACTACGCCTCCAGCCTGCTGCCGCAGGCGGAGGCTGCCGCTCAGGGCTGCGACCAGGTCGTCTTCCTCGACCAGGACGGCAACGTCGAAGAGCTCGGCGGAATGAACATCGTGTTCGTCTACAAGGACGGCCGCATCGTCACGCCCCAGTCCGACAGCATCCTCGAGGGCATCACGCGCGACTCGCTGCTGCAGCTCGCCGAGGACCGCGGGCTCACGGTCGAGCGCCGTGCCGTCTCGCTCGACGAGTGGCGCCAGGGTGTGGCATCCGGCGACATCGTCGAGGTGTTCGCCTGCGGCACCGCCGCGGTGGTCACCCCGATCGGCGCCCTCGTGTCGGACGACTTCGAAGACCAGCAGCCCCTGGGCGAGCTGGCCCTGTCGCTGCGCGAGGAGCTGACCGACATCCAGTACGGCCGCCGTGAGGACAAGCACGGCTGGCTCGTCCGCGTGGACTGACGTCCCGCTTCGAGACCCCGCCCGTCCTTCTGCAGGACGGGCGGGGTCTCTGCTGTCAGGGATAGGCTGGCGGGGTGAAGATCGCGCGTTTCAGTCACAACGACGGCATCCGGTACGGCATCCTCGACGAGAGCGAGGTCGTCGTCCTCGACGGCGACCCGATGTTCGCCGGGTACCAGCCGACGGGGGAGCGCGTTCCGGTCGCCGACGTCGCCCTGCTGGCACCGGTGATCCCGCGGTCGAAGGTCGTCTGCGTGGGCCGCAACTACCATGACCATGCCGCCGAGTTCGGCAACGTCGCCCCCGAGGAGCCACTGCTCTTCCTCAAGCCGAACACCGCGGTCATCGGCCCGGGCGACAGCATCGTGCGACCGGCGATCTCCGAGCGCACCGAGTTCGAGGGCGAGCTCGTCGCGGTCATCGGTCGCATCGCCAAGAACGTCAGCGCGGAGAACGCTCTGGACTACGTCTTCGGCTACACGATCGGCAACGACGTGACCGCGCGCGACCTGCAGCGCAAAGACGGTCAGTGGACGCGCGGCAAGGGCTTCGACACCTTCTGCCCGCTCGGCCCGATCATCGAGACCGAGTTCGACCCTTCGACCGCGCGGCTCGAGACGCGGGTCAACGGAGAGATCCGTCAGCAGGCTCCGCTGACCGACATGGTCCACTCGGTCGCCGACATCATCGCCTACGCCTCTGCGGCGTTCACCCTGCTGCCCGGAGACGTGATCATGACCGGCACCCCTGCCGGCGTCGGCGAGGTCGTCGCCGGTGACACCATCGAGATCGAGATCGACGGCATCGGCGTGCTGCGCAATCCCGTGCGCGACGCCGTGCCCGCCGCGTGAGCACCGCGCTCGGCGACCTGCGCGCCGTCCAGCGCCGCACCGTCGGCGTGCTCGCCGCGGGCCAGGTGCTCGGCGGCATCGCCTTCGGCGCGACCGTCTCGCTCGGCGCGCTGCTCGCCGCTGACCTCTCGGGCGACGACGCCCTGTCTGGTCTGGCGACCGCCTCGGTCACACTTGGTGCGGCGGCGTTCGCCATTCCGCTGGCGCGCTTCGCCGCTCGCCGCGGACGCCGTATGTCGCTGACCGCCGGCAACCTGCTCGCCCTGATCGGCATCGGCATCGTGATCACCTCGGCCTCGGTGCGCTTCTTCCCGCTGCTGCTGGTCGGGATCATCATGATCGGGATGGGCAACGCCGGCAACCTGCAGTCGCGCTTCGCCGCTACCGACCTCGCCGATCCTGCGCACCGAGGACGCGATCTGTCGATCGTCGTCTGGTCGACCACCGTCGGCGGGGTGACGGGGCCGCTGCTGCTGCCGGTCGGCGAAGAGGTCGGCGCTCTGATCGGGATGCCTCCGCTCACCGGCTCGTACCTGTTCTCGCTCTTCGCGCAGGCGGCGGCCCTCGTGCTCTACGTGGTCGCGCTTCGCCCCGATCCGCTGCTGACCGCGATCAGCCTGGCGGGTTCCTCGGCCAAGAGCGCGGTGCTGGGCGCC
This sequence comes from Microbacterium sp. OR21, assembly GCF_047306785.1. Lineage (NCBI taxonomy): Bacteria > Bacillati > Actinomycetota > Actinomycetes > Micrococcales > Microbacteriaceae > Microbacterium > Microbacterium sp. OR21. The sequence goes on from NZ_JAZEXJ010000003.1 coordinate 237,744, forward strand.
GATATCGACCGGCCCGTCGTCGCCCGCTACGCGATCTTCGCGGTGTCGGGTTCGCACGCGGTGATGGCGTCGGTGATGGCGATGACGCCGATCCACCTGAAGCATATGGCGCACGGCGGCGGGCACGGCTCGACCCAGGAGGTGACGCTGCTCGTCGGTGTCACGATCGCGTTGCACGTTGCCGGCATGTACGGCCTCTCGCCGCTGTTCGGCATCCTCGCCGACCGGTGGGGGCGCATCCGGGTCGTGCTGCTCGGCCAGGCCATGCTGACCGCATCGCTGCTGACGGCGATCATCGCCGGAGACCACCCCGCCGGGGTCATGGTCGCCCTGATCCTGCTCGGTCTCGGCTGGAGCGCCGCGACCGTCGCGGGGGCGGCCCTGCTGACGGAGTCGTCGACCGTGCTGATGCGCCCGCGTCGGCAGGGAGTCAGCGACTCGCTGATGAGCCTGACCGCAGCTGTGGGCGCGGCGGGCGCCGGGATCGTGCTCACCGAATTCGGCTATGGCGGGCTCGCGACCGTCGCACTCGTGCTCGTGGTCGCGATCACGGCGCTGTCGCCGCTTGGCCGCATCCGCGCGGCCGCATGAGCTGGGCGGGCACCGGAGAGGCCTTCGCCGCGTCGTATGCCGCGCTGTGCGCGGGCACCGGCGAGACGATGCGGGAGATCGCCGGCCCCGCCCGGGGGCGCACGCTTCTCGACGTCGGTGCCGGCGACGGGACGCTCGCCGCAGCATGGGCTGATGCCGGGTGGCGCGTCGTCGCGACCGAGCCGGAGCCCAGCATGCGCGAGGTGGCCGGTGTCGGGCATCCGCAGCTGACGATCCTGGGCGACGGACTGCCGCACCTCTCGTTCGGCGACCGGGCATTCGACGTCGTGACGGCGAACTTCGTGCTGAACCACGTGTCAGCCCCTCGGGTCGCCGCTGTCGAGCTGCGGCGGGTCGCCCGCGAACTCGTCATCGCCACCACCTGGACGGCATCGCCCACGGCGCTGTGGGGTGACGTCATCGCGCGCGCGGGCCTGATCCCGGCGCCGTCGGGCCGCCTGCCGGCGGACAAGGATTTCGAACGCACAGCCGAGGGGTTCGCCGGCATGCTGGCCGACGCCGGCTGGCATGCCGAGGTCACCGAGCTGACCTGGACGTGGCACGCCGATCCCGAGGCGCTGTGGCGCTCGGTCGCCGGGGGAGTCGCGGGAGCAGGCGCGTTCTATCTGACGCTTCCGGATGCCGACCGCGAGCGCTTCCGTTCCGCCTTCGACGCTCTCGTCGCCGAGCGAGCCGACGACGGCCGGATACCGATGACGCAGACCGCCGCGATCGCCGTCGACCGGCTCGACTGAGCCGGAACGGAGAGGCCGGAGCGCGGCATCCGCCCCCGGATAGAATCGAGGGGATATGGCTACCGTGCATCCCCTCACCACCACCGCAACCGGATCCGACATCCGCGTGCGCTTCTGCCCTTCGCCGACCGGCCTGCCGCACGTCGGCATGGTGCGCACGGCGCTGTACAACTGGGCGTACGCCCGCCACAACGGCGGCAAGCTGATCTTCCGCATCGAAGACACCGACGCGGCGCGCGACAGCGAGGAGAGCTTCCGCCAGCTGGTCGACGCGCTCACCTGGATGAAGATCGACTGGGACGAGGGCGTCGAGGTGGGCGGCCCGCACGCACCGTACCGCCAGTCGGAGCGCCACGACATCTACCGCGGTGTGATCGAGAAGCTGCGGGCGACCGGGGCGCTGTACGAGAGCTACTCGACGGCGGAGGAGATCGACGCGCGCAACGAGGCCAACGGCCGCGCGAAGCAGCTCGGCTACGACAACTTCGACCGCGACCTCACCGACGAGCAGAAGGCCGCCTTCCGCGCCGAGGGCCGTCAGCCGGCGCTGCGCCTGCGGGTGCCCGATGAGGACCTCACGTACGTCGACCTCATCCGCGGCGAGGTGACGTTCCCCGCGGGTTCGTTCCCCGACTTCGTCGTCGTGCGCCCCAACGGCGTGCCGCTGTACACCTTCGTGAACCCCGTCGACGATGCGCTGATGGGCATCACTCACGTGCTGCGCGGCGAGGACCTCATGCCGTCGACCGCCCGCCAGCTCGCGCTGTACGACGCGCTGATCGAGGCGGGCGTCACCACCTTCGTGCCGCGCTTCGCGCACATGCCGCTGGTGCTGGGCGAGACCGGCAACAAGAAGCTGTCGAAGCGCGACCCGCAGGCAGACCTGTTCCTGCATCGCGAGCGCGGCTTCATCCACGAGGGCCTGCTCAACTACCTCGCGCTGCTCGGCTGGTCGATCGCTGCCGACCGCGACGTGTTCTCGCTCGACGAGTTCATCGCCGCCTTCGACATCGCCGACGTCAACCCGAACCCGGCCCGCTTCGACCAGAAGAAGGCCGAGTCGATCAACGGTGACCACATCCGGATGCTGGATGAGAAGGACTTCGCCGAGCGGATGCTGCCCTATCTCGCCGCGGCCGACGTGTTCGGCGGCGAGCCGACGCACGAGCAGATCGTGCTCGCGTTCCGCGCGGCACCGCTCGTGCAGGAGCGCATGCAGCTGCTGGGGGAGTCGGCCGGCATGCTCGGCTTCCTCTTCACCGACAACGTGTCGTACGAGGCCGACGCGCTGAAGGGCCTTCCGGCGAACGCCGCCGAGGTTCTCGCGGCGTGCGTCGCGGCTCTCGAGCCGGTCGAGGACTTCACACCGGATGCCATCCAGTCAGCGCTCTCGGCGAAGCTCGTCGACGAGCTCGGGCTGAAGCCCCGCGTCGCGTACGGCCCGCCGCGCGTCGCCCTGACGGGTCGCCGCGTCTCGCCGCCGCTGTTCGAGTCGATGGAGCTGCTGGGCAAGGAGGAGTCGCTGCGGCGACTGCGCACGCTCGCTGACTTCCTGGCGTGAACCTTCAGGCGGCGCCGGATGCCGTGATGCCGGCCGCCGAGACGGACGTGATCCTCGGCGACCTGGGCGTGCTGCTGCTCGAGTGCGGCACGTCAGTGACCGATGTGCGCGGCTCACTCGAGCAGGTGAGCCGCCGCGCGGCGCCGGAGACGACCCTGGAGTTCGCGATCCTTCCGGAGATGGTGATGGTGAGCCGGCCCGGTGCGGCATCGGCGACCACGACCGTGATCGGCAAAGGCGAGGCGCTGACGTTCCGGCAGTCGGCTCGCGCCAGCAGGCTGGTGCGCGACCTCGAGATGGGTGCGGTGCCGCTGGCATCCGCTCCGGCGCGCATGGCGGCGATCCGCGCCACCCCGCGACGGATGCCCGGGGTGCAGAGCGTCATCGGCTGTGGCCTGCTCTCGGCGTCTCTCGCGGTGCTGTTCCGCTGCCCCTGGTGGGCGGCTGTGCTCGCGCTGCTGGTGGGTCTGCTGGTCGGCGGGCTCACGATCCTGATGATGCGGGTGCGTGCGGCAGCGGCGGTCGCCCCCTTCGTGTCGTCGTTCCTGTCGACGCTGCTCGTCGGCCTGGTCGCCAATGCCCTGGAGCTCGGGCCGGTGCCCCTGTTCGCGGTGTGCGCGCCGGTCGCGATCCTCGTTCCGGGAGCGCTGATCACGAACGCGCTGCTCGAGCTGACCTCGACGGACATCGTGACCGGCGCATCGCGGCTCATGTACGGACTGATCATGCTGGCGTTCATGGCAGCAGGTCTGTACTCGGGTGCCGCCCTGACGGGTCTGCGCGTCGATTCGGCCTCGGCCGCGCTGGTCGGCGAGGCCGTGCACCTCGCGAACGAGAGCGGGGGATGGGATGCCCTGCCGCCGCTGTGGACTGCATGGCCTGCCGTCATCGTCCTCGCCGTCGGCATCGGTCTGGCGTTCGGATCCGGCTTCCGGCTCACCTTCGTGTGCATCGCGGCGATGACCGGCACGTACGCTGTGCTCGCGTTCTTCAGTCAGCAGGTGGGCAGCGTCGTTGCGACCGGGATCGCCGCGGCGGTGCTGTTCGTCGCGGCCCGCGTGCTCGAGCGTGTGACGCTGGCCGTGCCGGCGACCGTGTCGTTCCAGCCCGCGTTCCTGCTGCTCGTGCCCGGCACGATCGGATTGGTGGCGCTCGCGAGCTTCGACGCGCAGGCACTGGTGTCGGCGCCGATGATGTTCCTCAGCCTGTGCATCGGCACGAAGGTCGGCTCGCTGCTGGCCGACCTCGCGCGCATCACCCGCTCGACGGTGTTCCTGCGGTGGACGAAGCCGGCCCGCATGGGGGAGCTGTGATGCGCGGGGTTGCGCCACGCCCGGGCATCCCGTGCCGATTCGCGATCTGCACCCCGCTCGGGTAAGCTTGACTCTCGGTGCGAGGCTCCGGTTTCGCCCTTGGGGTATGGTGTAATTGGCAACACGGCTGATTCTGGTTCAGTTGTTCTTGGTTCGAGTCCAGGTACCCCAGCCGACAGGCAGGCCCGGAATTCCGCAGCAGAGCGGAGGATCCGGGCCTCTGTCGTCTCGGGACGCGGCGGGTAGCGTACTCGACATGAGGCAGGTGTGGATCGTGTACCACGACAGTGGACCGGACAACAATATTCTCGGCGTCTTCGACGACGAGGCCGAGGCTTACGAGTTCCAGGAGCTCATCGCTCCGCAGTACGAGAAGGGGGCGCTGCTCACGCCGTTCCGCGTTCCCTGGCGCTGCACCGACAACGCGACAGAGTTGGGGATCTGAGCACCGCATCAGTTCGATGCACGTGACCCGGTCGTTCGCACAGCGTGGATGCGTTGCTCAGGTCACGGAGATCAGGGATCGCTGCCAGCCGGTCGATCCGTCGGGGGCGATCGGTGCGCTCTCCTCGACCTGCATCTCGCCGTCCTTATTGATCGCACGCACGGTGACGTAGTGGGTTCCGGGGGTGGCATCCCACTCCAGCACCCACTGCACCCAGGTGTCGGTGTTGATCGGGGTCGACAGGTCCGCTCGCTGCCAATCGCCGTCGTCGATGCGCACTTCGACGGCCTCGATGCCCACGGTCTGCGCCCACGCCACACCGGCGATCGGGATGCGTCCGGCGGCGACGCTCTTGCCGATCTTCGGCGTGTCGATGCGCGACGAGAACTTGATGGGCGCTTCTGCGCTGTAGCCGCGCGGCGTCCAGTACGCCTCGTCCTTCTCGAACGTCGTGACCTTGAGCTCGGTCACCCATTTCGTCGCCGAGACATATCCGTACAGTCCGGGCACCACCATGCGGACCGGGAATCCGTGCTCGAGCGGCAGCGGCTCACCGTTCATGCCGACGGCGAAGATCGCGTCGAGCCCCTCGTCGGTGAGCGCCGACAGAGGCGTGCTCGCGGTGTAGCCGTCGACGCTGCGGGAGAGCACCATGTCGGCGTCGGTGTGCGGGCCGGCCAGCTGCAGCACATCGCGGATCGGCACCCCGAGCCACATCGCATTCCCGACCAGTTCGCCACCGACCACGTTCGACACGCAGGTCAGGGTGATCGCGTACTCTTCCAGCCCCATCTCCACCAGCTGGTCGAACGTGAGTTCGACCCGCTTGTCGACCATGCCGTCGATCACCAGCCGCCACGTGGCCGGGTCCACTGTGGGCACGGTGAGGGCGGTGTCGACCCGGTAGAAGTCCGAGTTGGGGGTGAACAGCGGTGTGATCCCGGGGACCTCGAGCTCGGCTCCCTCGGGGATCGTCACCGAGGATCGGGGTGGAGGCAGGCGCAGCCCCTTGCGGATCGCCGCGACGGATGCGGTCGCCGCGTTCACTGCGCGGGCCGTGATCCCGACGATCAGCGCGGATGCCCCGGCGATCCCGGCGAGAGCGAAGAACCGTCGCCTGTCGATAGTCACGCCGTCTGCGGGGGCGGCTCCTGCCTCGGGGGCGACGGCCGCACGCTGCCAGGATACGAGCCGCTTGCAGAGGAAGATGAGCGCGACGCATCCCGCGACCGCGCCGATCACCGGCGGGAGGAACGCGAGCGGGGTGACTCCCGCGCGCGTCGTGGTCGCGGCCACCGACAGCGCCCCGGCGATGCCGAGTGCGATCACGCCGAGAGGAGGCCGGACGAGCTGCAGGATGCCGGCCACGGCCGATGCGATGACCACTGCGAGTCCCAGTCCGATCAGCAGCGCGATCTTGTCGAACTCTCCGAACGTCGAGATGGCGAACTCCTTCAGCGGCTGCGGCACGACGTCGATGACGAACGAGCCCACCGCCAGCACCGGACTCGCATCCCTGGCGACCAGCAGCGCCGACAGCTCTGCCGCCGCGAGGAACACCAGACCACTGACCACTCCCGCGATCGCGGCGAAGACGATGAACGTGCCCCGACGATTCTGCTTCGACATTGCTCCCCGATCCTCCGATCGGCCCCGAGGGCCGCTTGCTGAGTGGTTCGGAGTCAGAACCGGATCGGATCGAATGCGCGGCAGGGCGCGTAGCATCCGTCGGCTCGACCCGCCAGACCCTTCGGCTCCGCCCGCCGCCGTCGCAGTCTGGAGCAGACATGAACAAGCGAAGGGGAGAACGCGATGGCCACTCAGCTGAACAAGAAGGCCCTCGAGCACGCCCAGGGGCTGCGGCGCAAGGGCGACGTCGTGCGCGATGAGCGTGACGACTGGAGCGAGCACGCACCCAGCACCGACGACGAGAACGCCTTCATCGACAAGCACGGCATGGACGAATTCGCCCTGTGGCACCTCGGCGAGGACACCAGCGCCACCGAGGGCACGAAGGGACGGTACAGCTTCCCATACGGCGACTTCCGCCGGCTGCACCGGTGCGCGGTGATCTCGGCCGAGAGCAGGGCGGGTCAGTACGATTACACGTCGATCGAGAAGGCTCTGAAAGATCTGCTCAGCGAGATCGACGACGACTGACAGCGATACGCCGAGTCGCCCTGCGGCGCCGTCGCGCTCACTCGCGATGGCGCCGCAGCTCGTCGCCTCCGCGATCGCGTGACTCGTCCGCTGCGCTCACTCGCGATTCGTCGAGCCGGTCCGGACCCGGGTCTTCGACCGTCTCGTACCGTGTCTCGTCGACGATCCGGCCACGATCCGACGCTGCGTCGTGCTGCGTGCCAGAAGCGGTGGCCGTCCGCTCGTCCGTGATGACGTACCTGTGCACGCGGATCCGCTTGCGCGCGGGTCGCTGGTCCACAGCGGCGGACTCGACCGAGGCGGCATCGCGCGTATCGGAGGCGGAGTCGGAGTCGGTGTCGCTGTCGGTGTCGCTGTCGTCGTAGTAGTCGTGGATGCGGTCGATGTCGTCGTCGGTCAGAGCGCCGTCGGCATCGATGCGAGGCGCGTGCTTGACCGTGTCCTTGTCGTACCGCACGTGCAGCATCTCGCCGTCGAAGTCGGCGTCGCGCAGCGGCACGAACGACTCCGACCTGCCGAACCAGCCGGTGGCGACACCGGCGAACAGCGGCTGACCGCCTTCCGGATCGACGTACACGTGCTTCACCGTGCCGATCCTGGATCCGTCTGCGTCGACGACATCCGCGTCGAACAGACTGTTGATCCTGTATGCCTCGATCATGCGTTGTCCTCCTGTCTGTCGCGGGCAGTTCAGCGTCCGAGTCCTACGCGGTCGACCCGGCGGTGGTAGCGCATTCCGCCGATGCCGCCGAGGATCGCGCCGCCCAGACTGACCAGAGCCACGACGATCGCGGTGACGATGCCGGTCACCGTCAGGCTGCCCTCATCCACGGGGATGCGGGGGAAGCTGTTCAGCTGACCGAGCACATTGAACTGCGAACCGGCCACGGCGGCGATGATGGCCACCACGATCGCGATGACGATGGCCCAGATCCAGACGGCCAGGCCCTGCTTCGCCCCTGAGAATCGGGCCATCCGACCGGCGACGTAGCCGCCGCAGTAGTAGGCGATGAACAGCAGGACGGCCAGGGCGATCGCCCCGATGATGGTGACCGTCTGCGCATCCGCGCCGATCTCCTGCGCGGCGTCTTCGACGTCGCCCTCGGTGACACCGAGACCGAGACCGGCCCCGACCGCGCCCAGAAGGGCCGTCAGCAGAACCGCCGTGCCGGTCGCCGTGAGCCAGCCGAAGAAGGCGGAGCCCCACTTGAAGCCGCCGAACCGCTCCTGCTCCCGCTCCAGCGCCTCTTCGCGCTGGGTGGGTCCTCGCTCAGCTGACACCGCTGCGGCTTCGCGGTCACGAGGATCCGAATTGGGTGTGCTCATCTCGACTCCTGACGTCTGGTGGGCGGATCATGCCCACGTCATCTCCCCAGAGTCGGCGCTGAGCCCTGCGACGAGGAGGGGGTTGACCTCCCGGCATCCGACGTGCCGTCCGTCGCGGCTGCACCGCCCAGGGACGTATTCATGTGGATCGCGGCTACGCTGACTGCATCCCGCACGCAGTCGCAACAGACTCAGGAGCCGCGATGACTAACCTCGAGAAGAACCCGCCGCTGAGCGTTCTCGACACGGGCGAGCCGTGCACCGCGGTGGAGGTGCTCACACCTCGTGAGGTGCCGCTTGGCGGCATCCGGGCCATGACGGTCTACCGCACCCTGCCGCAGCGGCGTCGATCGCTCGTGGGAGCGTGGTGCTTTCTCGATCACTACGGCCCGGATGACGTCGCCGAGACAGGCGGCATGGAGGTGCCGCGGCATCCGCACACCGGACTCGCGACGGTGTCGTGGCTCTTCACCGGGCGCATCGACCACCTCGACTCGAACGGCGTCGCGGCAGCGGTGCTGCCGGGTGAGCTCAACCTCATGATCGCGGGTCGGGGAATCACCCATCAGGAGATCAGCACCCCCGAGACGACGGTGCTGCACGGCGTGCAGCTCTGGTATGTCCTCCCGGATGCCACCAGGTTCTCAGAGCACAGCTTCGCGCACTACGCGCCGGACCCCGTCGAACTGCCCGGCGCGAGCATCCGGGTGTTCATCGGCTCGCTGCTCGGATCAACCTCTCCGGTCGACACGCGAACCCCGGACATGCTCGGTGCCGAGCTTCTTCTCGAAGCCGGCGCGAGTGTCACGCTGCCTGTTCGTCGCGACTTCGAGCACGCGGCCCTCGCCGAGACCGGATCCATCACCGTCAACGACGCCGCGGTGCAGCATCGTGAGCTCGGCTACGCGCCCACCGGCGCTGACACGATGCAGATCGCTGCGGGACCCGAGGGCGCACGTGTGATCCTGCTCGGCGGCGTGCCGCTGGGCGAGCAGATCGTGATGTGGTGGAACTTCATCGGGCGCAGTCACGACGAGATCGAGGAGTTCCGTCGCCGCTATCAGGCGGAGCTGGGATTCGATCCGGCCGACGACCGTGACGGGGGCAAGCCCGCGCTGTTCGGGCCCTACCCCGACGGTCAGCTCCCGCCGCTGCCCGCGCCGCCGCTGCCGACGGTGCGGCTGCGGCCCCGCGAGTAGCTCAGCCCCGCAGCGCGAGACCGATCGTCAGGGAGATGACGGCCAGCAGCGGCAGCACGCCCTGCGTCAGCGCGGCGCGGCGCTTGTCACTGCTGGAGGCGAAGAGCACCGTCGCGGCGGCGGCCATCGAGCCGGCACCGGCGTAGACGAGCGCGGCTCCCGCGTCTGCGGCTCCGCTGACGATGAGCGCGATGCCGATCGCGGTGATCAGGGCGAGGAACAGGTTGTAGAACCCCTGGTTGTACGCCATCTCCTTCGTCGCCTGCGCCTCCTCAGGCGAGGTGCCGAAGGTTGAGCGCACCCGTGGACTGGTCCACGCGATCGACTCCATGTAGAAGATGTAGACGTGCAGCAGCGCCGCCAGAGCGGCGAGGATGAGCGCGGCGATGATCATGATCATGCCTCTCAGCGGGTCAGAGCCTTGACCGCCGCGCCGTGCTCGCTGCGGCGTTCGGCGATGTGGTCGGCGTACTCCGGATGCTTGGGAAGCCACGCCACGACATAGGGGCAGACCGGGACGATGCGCTTGCCGGCGGCCACCACGTCGTCGACGGCAGCGCGCACCAGCTTCGACGCCAGGCCCTGCCCGCTGTACTCGTCGGAGACGCCGGTGTGGAACAGCACCCGCTCGTCGCCCACGTCGACGTACGACACCTCGCCGATCTCATCCGACAGCATGCCGTTCGGCCCGCGGTCGATCAGCACGTAGCGCGACTGGTCGGGCAGCTCGCGAACCTCGAAGCGCTCGACGGTCATGACAGCACCTTTCCGTTGTCGTTGCGTGGGCGCACCGGATGCTCGCTGAGGATCGAGATCCTGTTGAACATGTTGATGGTCAGCGCAACCCATTCCGCGGCGGCGAACGCCTCGTCGCCGAGAACGGCATGAGCACCTGACAGATCGGCCTTCGACTCCTCCGTGAGCGGCAGACGGGTCGCAGCCTCCGCGATCGCCAGCACTGCGGTCTCCCGCTCGGAGAAGAGGCTCGTTTCACGCCATGCCGGCAGAAGATCGATCTTCTGCTGCGGGATTCCGGCGCCTCGGGCCTCGCGCGTGTGCAGATCGAGGCAGAACGCGCAGGCGTTCAGCTGAGAGGTACGGATCTTGATGAACTCGCTCTCCTGCAGCGTCAGGCCGCGGCGCTCGGCTTCGCCCGCCACAGCGCGAGAGTAGTCGCCCGCGGCCTTCCAGACCTCGGGAGCGGACTTGTCGAGATAGGGGCGCATTTCTCTCCTCGGATGCAGGGACCGGCCGCCGTGCGGCTCTCAGCACCAACCTAGACGCCGAGCCCTGCATTCCCGGGAAGCCGGTGCCGAGACCGGCCCTTCGCAGGCCCGACGGATGCAGAATGGAAGACCGGGCATCCGGATTCGAGTCAAGAGGAGACGAGCATGACCAGCGGAACCAGCGACACCGGAGAGATCACCCGCCGCGACGGCGCTGAGACGGCGGTGCTGGCGGGCGGCTGCTTCTGGGGCATGGAGGACCTGGTGCGTCGTCAGCCGGGCGTCCTGGCCACGAGAGTCGGCTACACCGGCGGCGAGAACGATCACGCCACCTATCGCAACCACCCCGGTCACGCAGAGGCGCTCGAGATCGTCTACGACCCGTCGCAGACCACGTATCGCGACATCCTGGCCTTCTTCTTCCAGATCCACGACCCGTCGACGCTCAACCGTCAGGGCAACGACATCGGCACCAGCTATCGCTCGGCGATCTTCCCCCTCGACGGCGAGCAGGAGCGGATCGCGCGCGAGACCATCGCCGACGTCGACGCCTCGGGACTGTGGCCGGCCCCGGCCGTCACGACGATCGAGGCCGCCGGGCCGTTCTGGGAGGCGGAGCCCGAGCACCAGGACTATCTCGTGCGCTACCCGAACGGCTACACCTGCCACTTCCCGCGCGCCGGCTGGGTGCTGCCTCGGCGCGAGGCCGACGCGACGGCCTGAGCCCCGGCCGCCCGTGCGGCTATCGGTGCGGCCGAGCAGGTGTCAAGGGGGTGCGCCGGCGGCGCACCCTCCGTAGCGTCGGGGGATGGACACCACCGAGAACACTCCGCGCCTGCGCCGAGCGATCAGCGGCCCCATGCTCTTCGCGTTCATCCTCGGAGACGTGCTCGGCGCGGGGATCTACGCGCTGATGGGCGTGCTGTCCGAGAGCGCAGGGGGCATGCTATGGGCGCCTCTCGTGGTCGCCCTCCTGCTTGCTCTGCTGACGGCCGGCTCCTATGCGGAGCTGGTGACGAAGTATCCGCGAGCCGGGGGAGCGGCGGTGTTCGCCGAACGCGCGTTCCGCAGTCCGCTGCTGTCGTTCCTCGTCGGCTTCAGCATGCTCGCCGCCGGCGTCGTGAGCGCCGCGGGGCTGGCGATCGCGTTCTCCGGCGACTACCTTGCGACGTTCATCGATGTGCCGGTGATCCCCGCTGCGATGGTGTTCCTCGTGCTGATCGGACTGCTGAACGCCCGCGGCATCCGCGAGTCGATGGGCACGAATCTCGTCATGACGGCGATCGAGCTCACCGGACTGGTGATCGTCATCGTCGTGGTGGCCATGTTCGTGGGTGGGGGCGGGGGAGACCTCGGCCGCGCGACCGAGCTGCCCGAGGGCGTCGGTGCCGCGGGTGCGGTGCTGGGCGGTGCGATCGTCGCCTATTACTCGTTCGTGGGTTTCGAGACCTCGGCGAACGTGATCGAGGAGGTCAGGCAGCCGAGCCGTGTGTACCCGCGTGCTCTGTTCGGCGCGCTGGTGACAGCGGGCATCGTGTACGTGCTCGTCGGGATCGCCAGCGCAGCCGCCCTGCCGAGCTCCGACCTGCAGGAGTCGACCGGTCCGCTGCTCGCCGTCGTCGAGGCCACCGGGGTGAGCGTGCCGTCGTGGCTGTTCAGCCTCATCGCCCTGATCGCGGTGGCCAACGGCGCCCTGCTCACCATGATCATGGCGAGTCGTCTCGCCTTCGGCATGGCGGAGCAGGGCCTGCTGCCCGCACCGCTGGGTCGGGTGCTGCCTCGCCGCCGCACGCCGTGGGTGGCGATCGCCTCGACGACGGTGGTCGCGATGCTGCTGACCCTCATCGGCGACCTGGCGACCCTGGCCGAGACCGTGGTGCTCCTGCTGCTGCTGGTCTTCATCAGCGCGAACGTCTCGGTGCTGGTGCTGCGGCGTCAGCGGGTCGAGCACGAGCACTTCCGGGTCTGGACGTTCGTGCCCGTGCTCGGCGTCATCTCGTGCGTGGTTCTGCTCACCCAGCAGCGCCCGATCGTGTGGCTGTTCGCGGCGATCCTGCTGGCTGTAGGCGTAATCCTGTGGCTCACGACCCGCCGCTTCGCCGGGCAGCCGGTCGACGACCGCGTGGTCGACGAGTCCGCACAGGTGTGAGCCTCAGCGCCGGGGCAGGACGCCGGCGCCTTCGCGAAGCTCGAAGACCAGCTGGGTCTCGGTGGCGCGCACGATCTCGTGCACGGTGATGCGCTCGAGCACGATGTCGCGCAGAGCGGCCGCATCGGCGACCGCCACATGCACGAGGAAGTCGTCGGCGCCGGCGATGTGGAACACCTGCAGCACGCCCGATGTGGCCGCGAGTGCATCGAACAGCGCCTCGACGCCGTCTCGGCTGTGATTCCCGAGGCGCACGCGGATCATCGCCTGCACGGGCGCACCCACGGCGGCCGGATCGATCTCGAGACGTGGGCCGGTGATCACGCCGCGGCTGCGCAGGGTGCGAAGCCGGAAGGCGCATGTCGACGCCGGGATGCCCAGCCCGAGAGCCACGTCCTTGATGGGCGCCTGCGGGTCGTCGATCAGCGCTCCGAGGATGCGCAGGTCGAGTTCGTCGACGACGCCCTGCTGTGCTGCTGCCAACTTCCGCTCCTGGGATCGATGCTGATTTGCTCAGGCAACAACTTACGCGCCGCCTGCGGCCTCGCGCGACAACACGACTGGACTGCGATGAGCCGGGGGAGCAGGATCGAAGCATGTCCGACATGCCGTTGCACCCCGACACCGTAGCCGTCCACGCCGGGCGCGCCGACTTCGGCGCCCTGGGCGTGCATGCCGCTCCCATCGACCTGTCATCGACCAACCCGCTGCCCGACATCCTGCACGGCGGAGACTCGTACGAGTCGATGGCCACCGGCGGGCATCCGCTGCCGGACGGCGGCAACGTGTACGCCCGGCTCTGGAACCCCACCGTCGCCCGCTTCGAGGAGGCCCTCTCCGAGCTCGAGCATTCCGAGGCGTCGGTCGCCTTCGGCTCGGGGATGGCGGCCATGACGGCCGCGTTCCTCGCCCACACCACCGCGGTCGGCAAGCGGCACGTCATCGCGGTGCGCCCGCTCTACGGCGGCACGGACCACCTGCTCGACTCGGGCCTGCTCGGCGTCGAGGTCACCTTCTGCCACGAGCGCGAGGTGGCCGGGAGCATCCGTCCCGACACCGGCATGATCGTGCTCGAGACACCGGCCAACCCCACGCTCGACCTGGTCGACATCGCCGCCGTCGTGGCGCAGTCCGACGGCATCGCGGTCCTCGTCGACAACACCTTCGCCACGCCGCTGCTGCAGAACCCGCTGGATCTCGGGGCGGCGATGTCGCTGCACAGCGCGACGAAGTACATCGGCGGGCACGGGGATGTGATCGCCGGCGTGATCTCGTGCAGCGAGCAGACCGCCGAGGCGCTGCGGCGCGTGCGCGCCATCACCGGCGCCCTGCTGCATCCGCTCGGTGCGTACCTGCTGCACCGCGGCCTGGCCACCCTACCCATGCGCATCCGCGCCCAGCAGGCGTCCGCTCGCACGCTCGCGCACGCCCTGCAGCAGAATCCCGCTGTCACCGAGGTGCTGTATCCCGAGTTCGGCGACGAGCGCGGACTGATCGGGCGGCAGATGCGCGGCGGAGGAGCGATGATCGCGATCCGTCTGGCGGGCGGGTACTCCGCCGCAGAGGCCCTCACGGGTGCGGTGCGGCTGTTCACCCATGCCGTCTCGCTCGGCGGCGTCGACTCGCTCATCCAGCATCCGGCTGCGCTGACCCATCGTCCGGTCGCGCCGGAGGCTCGTCCCGGAGCCGACATCGTCCGGCTGTCCGTCGGACTCGAGAACGTCGAGGACCTGCTGGCGGATCTCGAGCAGGCGCTCGTCGACGTACCGGTGCACGCCCACGCGTGAGCCGCGCGGGCGTGCCGGTGCCGCCATCAGGGCGTGGGGCTGCCGCCGTTGACGTTCAGCGTCTCTCCCAGCACGTAACTGGATTCCGGTGAGGTGAGGAACACGTACGCCGGAGCGAGCTCGGTGGGCTGACCTGCGCGGCCCAGCGGCGTGCTCTTGCCGAACTCCGGCAGAGCGTCCTTCGGCTGACCGTCCGAGACCTGCAGGGGAGTCCAGATCGGGCCGGGCGCCACCGCGTTGACGCGGATGCCCTTGCCGGCGACCTGCTGCGCGAGGCCCTTCGTGAAGTTGTTGATCGCGGCCTTGGTCGAGGCGTAGTCCAGCAGGTGCGGAGACGGCTCGTACGCCTGGATGGACGTGGTGTTGACGATCGTCGACCCTGCAGGCATGTGCGGCAGAGCCGCCCGGGAGATGCGGAACATGGCGATGATGTTCGTCGTGAACGTCTCGGTCACCTGCTCGTCGTCGAGGTCGGCGATGTCCTCGACGGAGATCTGCTTGCCGGCGTTGTTCACCAGCGCGTCCAACCCACCGAGCGCCTGCACCGCCTGTTCGACGAGCTCCTCGCAGAAGCCCGCATCGGTCAGGTCGCCGGGGAAGAGGAAGGCACGGCGTCCGCAGTCCTCGATCACCGCCTTGACGTGCCTGGCGTCCTCCTCCTCTTCGGGCAGGTACGACAGGGCGACGTCGGCGCCCTCCCGGGCGAAGGCGATCGCCACCGCCGAGCCGATCCCGGAGTCCGAGCCGGTGATGAGCGCCTTGCGCCCCTCCAGCCGCCCGGTGCCGCGGTATGACCGCTCGCCGCGGTCGGCCTTCGGATCCAGCTCCGCATCGAGGCCCGGCTCGGGCTGGTGCTGCTTGGGCGGGGTGATGGAGGGGAAGCGATCCACCGGGTTCTGGAAGGTCAGCTGGTCTGTCGTGCTCGCATCTGTCATCGTCATCGCTCCTTGTCTCATTGGGGTGTCCGAGCCACCCTGCTCACCCGCGGCGCGCACGGAAAGGGGGTTGCGCGCGGGCTTGCGGGCACTGCGCGCGCCGTCGCGACATGACACGATGGTGTGATGAGCTCCGCCAACCTCTCCAAGGATGAGACCGCAAGCCGTGCCGCGTCGATCACGCTGCACGACGTGCGCGTCGAACTCGATCTCGCCGGCGCCCCCGAGCGCGCACGTACTGGATTCCCCAGCGCGACGACCCTGAGGTTCGACTCGACCGCGCCCGAGACCTGGCTGGATTTCATCGGCGAGTCCGTCGACCGGGTGACGGTCGACGGTGAGGAGCGCGACGTCCGGTGGGACGGCGCGCGCATCCTGCTCGACCGCCTCGGCGGCTCGCACGTGGTGCGGGTCGAGGGCGTGGCGGCGTACAGCCGTTCGGGGGAGGGGATGCATCGCTTCCACGATCCCGTCGACGGCGAGACCTACCTGTACACACAGTACGAGCCGGCGGACTCGCGCCGCGTCATGGCGTGCTTCGAGCAGCCCGATCTGAAGGCCGCCTACACGTTCGAGGTGACAGCACCCGCCGGCTGGCACCTGCTGTCGAACCAGTCGCCGGCCCATGTCACGCCGGGCATCGGCGTGCAGACCGTCGAGTTCGCCCCCACTCTGCCCATCTCGAGCTTCATCACCTCGGTCGCCGCCGGACCCTACGCGCGCATCGACGGGGAATGGTCGCGCGACGAGCAGCGGATCGATCTCGGTGTGCTGTGCCGCGCCTCGCTGGCCGAGCACCTCGAGGCCGATGAGATCCTCGAGGTCACCCGGCAGGGACTCGACTTCTTCACCGACGCCTTCGCATACCCGTATCCGTGGGGCAAGTACGACCAGATCTTCGTGCCCGAGTACAACCTCGGTGCGATGGAGAACCCCGGGCTGGTCACCTTCACCGAGTCGTACATCAACCGCGGTGCCGCGACCGACGCCCAGCGCGGCGGGCGGGCGAACACGATCCTGCACGAGATGGCTCACATGTGGTTCGGCGATCTCGTCACCATGCGGTGGTGGGATGATCTGTGGCTCAAGGAGTCGTTCGCCGACTACATGGGCACGCACGCCTCCGCCGCCGCCACCCGCTTCACCGACGCCTGGGCGCGCTTCGCGAACAGCCGCAAGACGTGGGCCTACCGTCAGGATCAGCTGCCGACCACGCATCCGATCGTCGCCGACATCCCCGACCTCGAGGCGGCGAAGCTGAACTTCGACGGCATCACCTACGCGAAGGGCGCCTCGGTGCTCAAGCAGCTGGTCGCGTTCGTCGGGGAGGACGCCTTCTTCGAGGGCGCCCGACGCTACTTCGCCGCCCACGCGTTCGGCAACACCACTCTCGGAGGCCTGCTCGACCAGCTCGAGGCCGCCTCCGGTCAGCCTCTGCGCGACTGGTCGCGCTCGTGGCTCGAGACGAGCGGGGTCTCGGCTCTCTGGCTCGAGACGGATGCCGAGGGCAGGCGCGTGATCGTGCAGGACAGCGGCGAGGCCGCGCCCCGCCCGCACCGGCTGCGCGTCGGGCTGTACGACCTGGTCGACGGTGCACTCGCGCTGCGCGAGCGCATCGAGCTCACCATCGAGCAGGAGCGCACCGAGGTCGAGATCCCGGATGCCGATCTCATCCTGCTCAACGACGACGACCTCACCTATGCCAAGGTGCGTCTCGACGAGCGCTCGCTCAGCACCGTCGCCACCTCGCTGTCGACGCTGACGGACGAGCTCGCCCGGGGCCTCGTCTGGTCGTCGCTGTGGAATGCGACGCGCGATGGCGAGCTCGCCGCCGTGCGCTACCTCGAGATCGTCCGCGCACACGCCCCCGCCGAGCCGAACATCGGACTGCTCAGTGCGACGCTGCTCAACGCGGCCTTCGCGATCGGCCACTACATCGACGGCGACGAGCGTGCCGAGCAGCGCCGGGCATGGGTCGACTCGACCTGGGCGGCCCTGCAGGAGGCTGACCCGGGCAGCGACGCGCAGCTCTCCTGGGCGCGTGCCTTCGCCGCAGCCTCGTCGTTCGACGACGTGCGCGCCGCCGACGTGCGCGCCATCCTCGACGGCCATGCGCCGCAGGGGCTGCCGATGGACGCAGATCTGCGCTGGCTCCTGCTGACCGCCCTGGCCGCCACCGGCCACGCAGACGCCGAGACCATCGCCGCCGAACGCGCCGCCGATGACACGGCCGCCGGTCGCACCGCCGAGATCCGCGCCCTGGCATCACGACCCGACGCGTCGACCCGCGCCGCGGCATGGGAGTCGGCGTGGAACGACCTCGAACTGAGCAACGACCACCTCGACGCGACAATCGCGGGTTTCCGTGCCGGAGACCGTCGCGACCTGATCGACGGATACGACGCGGAGTACTTCGCGCGGATCAGGGACGTGTGGGCGCAGCGCAGCATCGAACTGGCGCAGCGACTGGTGCTGGGTCTGTTCCCGGCAGCCGAGAGCACCGAGGCGGTGGATGCCTGGCTCGAGCAGAACGGCGATGCGCCCGGAGCCCTGCGCCGGCTGGTCATCGAGTCGCGCGATGATCTCGCCCGAGACCTGCGGGTGCGGGCGGCGCAGTCCGGACTCTGATCAGACGTCGAGGCTCTGAGCCGGATCCAGTTCGAAGAACGTCCCGCCGCCCTGCTCGGTGGCCCACTGCAGCCGCTGGCGATGCATGGTGAGACCGACGCCCGACAGGGTCATGTCGTGCGTGCCGAAGCAGCGGCGAGGCGCCACAGCGAGGACGAAGTCCATCGCCTCGCCGATCTTCAGCCACGGCGCGCCGATGGGAGCGGCGAGCGTGTTCACCTCGACGCCCTCCGGCACCGCATAGGAGTCGCCGGGGTAGTACAGCTCGTCGTTGACGAGAACACCGAGATTCTCGATCTGCGGCATGCTCTCGTGGATCACCGCGTGCTGACCGCCGAAGAAGCGCAGGGTGAAGCCGTCGACCGTCACCTCGTCGCCCGGCGCGACGACCGTGATCTCGTGGTCCGCTGCCGAGGCCGCCACACCCGCGGTGCTGAAGACCGGCACGCCAGGGGCCGCCCGGAGGATCCGATCGAGGTGCGAGGCGTTCCAGTGATCCGGATGCTCATGGGTGATCACGACGGCGACCACCGCGGCGAGGTCGTCGAGTGGAGTGGTGAACGAACCGGGGTCGATGATGAGGGTCCTGCCGGCCTCGTCGATTCGCAGCGCCGCGTGCTCGTACTTCGTGATTCGCATGACGGCAGTCAACTCCGAAGCCTGCTCGAGGGCAAACGATGTGACGCGACACGCCCGTGATGCCTGCCCGGGTCGCATCGATTTGGAGCGGCGGGTCGCCCCGTGACAGACTTGCACGGTTGCCAGGACGGCCCTCGGGTCGGAACGGCCCCATCGTATAGCGGCCTAGTACGCCGCCCTCTCACGGCGGTAACGCGGGTTCGAATCCCGCTGGGGTCACAGCGACCAGAAGGCCCTCCGAGAAATCGGAGGGCCTTCTGCTTCGCGTCGCCGGTTCTATTCATCGGAATGAAACCCAGACGTCCCGGGTTCTTCTCGACATGACTGACATCGAATTCGGGCTCGACACCTTCGGCGGCGTCACGACCGATGCCCACGGGGAACCCGTCCCGCATCCGCAGGTGATCCGCGACATCGTCGACGAGGCCGTGCTGGCGGACCGGGTCGGACTGGACTTTTTCGGGCTGGGTGAGCATCACCGTCCCGATTTCGCGGTCTCCAGCCCCGAGATCGTACTGTCGGCCGTCGCGGCGCGGACCGAGCGCATCCGGCTCGGGTCGGCGGTGACCGTGCTCAGCTCCGACGACCCCGTGCGCGTGTTCGAGCGCTTCTCCACGCTCGACGCGGTCTCGAACGGCCGGGCCGAGATCGTCGCGGGCCGCGGGTCGTTCATCGAGTCCTTCCCGCTGTTCGGCTTCGACCTGCGTCAGTACGAGGAGCTGTTCGAGGAGCGGCTCGACCTGCTCTCGCTGCTGCTGAAGGAGGAGCCGGTCACCTGGCACGGCGCCACGCGGCCGTCGCTCGAGAACCAGCGGGTCTTCCCCACGACGGCGAACGGTCTGCGCACCTGGGTCGGGGTCGGTGGCAGCCCTGACTCGGTCGTGCGCACCGCGCGGTACAACTTCGGCCTCTTCCTCGCCATCATCGGCGGTCCGGCAGCGCGCTTCGCGCCGTACATCGACCTGTTCGCACGGGCGCAGGACCAGTTCGGGGTGCCCCATCAGCCCGTCGCCGTGCACTCGCCAGGACTCGTCGCCGAGACCGACGAGCAGGCGCGAGCCCTCACCCACGACGGCTGGCTCGCGATGCGCACTCGACTCGGCCACGAGCGCGGCTGGCCTCCGCCCGCTGTCGGCGACTTCGAGCGGGAGATCGAGAGCGGTGCGCTGTACATCGGATCCCCGGAGACGGTGGCGCGCAAGATCGTCGGCACGCTGCGCACACTCGACGTGAGCCGCTTCGATCTGAAGTACGACCAGAGCGGCATCACGCATGCCACGATGCTGGATTCGATCGGTCTGTACGGCGAGAAGGTCGTGCCGATGGTGAAGGACATGCTCGCCTGAGCGCGTGCCGCACCGATTTGGATCGCTGCGATCGGTCATGGCATACTTGAACGGTTGCAGTGACGGCCCCATCGTATAGCGGCCTAGTACGCCGCCCTCTCACGGCGGTAACGCGGGTTCGAATCCCGCTGGGGTCACTGACATGAAGAAGGCCCTCCGGCTTCCGGAGGGCCTTCTCGCATCTGGCGCGCTTCAGCCCTTCCGCCATTCGTCGTCGGTGAGGTGCGAACCCGCCTGCGGTCCCATCTGCAGCATCCCTCCGTCGACGCTCCAGTCAGCGCCGGTGACGTAGCTCGCCTCTGCCGAGGCGAGGAAGGCGATGACAGCCGCGACCTCCTCGGCCTTCCCGGGTCGTCCCAGCGGCACGCCGGGACGGTGCGTGCGATCGGCATCCTCCGAGGTGCGTCCACTCGCGGCCGTGGCGATCTCGCCGGGCGCCACGGCGTTCGCCGTGATCCCGTGCATGCCGAGCTCCTGCGCCATCGTCTTGATCAAACCCGACAGCCCGTGCTTGGCGGCGATGTAAGGCGCAAGCCCCACGCGAGGCTGATGGGCGTGCACGCTGGTCACCGCGATGATGCGGCCTCCGGCGCCCGCCGCGACCATGAGCTTCGCCGCCGCCTGCATGCCGGCGAACGCCCCGTCGAGATTGAGCGCGACGGTGTCACGCCATTGCGCCAGTGGCACCTCGAGGAACGGTCGCGGCACGCTCGCGCCGGCGTTGTTCACGAACACGTCCACACCGCCGAGCCGGTCGGCGAGGGCGTCGATGACGTCGGCCACGTCGTCGAGCTCGGTGGCGTCGAATCGTGAGACCACCGCCTTGCGCCCGCGCTCGCGTACGCCTGCCGCAGTGCGCTCGGCGCCCTCCTCATCGCTGTGCCAGGTGATGCCGACATCCATGCCGGCGTCGGCGAGCGCCAGTGCCGTCGCTGCGCCGATGCCCGAGTCGGATGCGGTGACGATGGCATGACGCGGGGTGAAGGTCTGAGCTGTCATGCACGCACGCTACCGAACGGACTGATCGACAGCGAGGGGTTTACCCGTTGCCTCCGGATGCCCTATGCAGCCGTCACTGCGGCGTGACCGGCGAGCGCAGCGCGATGCCGCGCAGTCGTGGATCACGCAGCGGGAAGATCATCAGCAGCACGAGCGCGCCGCCGTACAGGGCGAAGGGCATCCACAGCGGCAGCACGGCGGCGAGAGCGCCGAACGCAGCCATCGCCAGAGGCATCAGGCAGTCGTCGCCGAGTCGCGTGATCGACGACATGCGGCCGAGGTAGGCCGGAGCGACCGTGGCGGCGAATGTCGCTCCGAGCAGCACCGATGCGTATCCGGCGGTGAGACCGATCAGCAGGGACGCGGCGCCGACCGTCCACGGCGATCCGATGCCGAGGAGCGCGATGCCGGCGCCCTGGATCACCAGCGCCGTGAATCCGCCCGTCGCCTCGTGCCGAGGTCGCCGGCGCACGACGAGCAGCGCTCCGATCATGGCGCCGCCGCCGACGAGCGCCTCGAACGCGCCCACGGCCGCAGCGCCCCATCCCTGTCGCGTTGCCTGCAGCGCGAGGCCGACGGCGAGAGCCGGGCCCACCGCGAGATTCAGTCCCGACAGCGCGAGCACGAGCGTTCTGGTCGCCGAATCGTCCGCGAGATGCCGGAAGCCGGATGCGACGTCGTGCCGCACGGATACGCGACCGCCCCTGCGAGGCAGCGCGAACCGCGGACGCAGCCAGATCGCGATGAACGCGATGACGACGGTGAAGGTGACCGCATCGGCGGTCGCGCTGCCCGGCATCCCGGTCCCGGCGACGAGGAAACCGCCGGTGGCCGCCCCTGCCATCGTGCCGAGACGACTCGTGGTCTGGCTCAGAGCTGAGTACGTCGGAAGGTCGGCCGGTCGCACCAGCTGCCGGGGGATCGTGCCCGCCGCCGGCTCGTAGAAGGCGTCGCAGATGCCGAAGGCGATCGTCGCGATCAGCAGCACGACGACGGTCGGCTCTGTGCTCAGTATCCACAACGCCGTGGCGGCGAGCACGATGACGCGGATGCCGTTGAACAGCAGCATCATCCGGCTCGGGTCGACGCGATCGGCGATCGCTCCGCCGATCAGCAGGATCACGGCGCGCGGGATCGTCCCGGCGGCGACGATCAGGCCGGCCGCCGCCGGTGAGGAGATCTGCACGGCCGTCCAGGCGACGGCGATGGTCCACACCGCATCGCCCGCGTCGGACAGCGCCTTGACCACCAGCCAGGCCTGCACCATGACGTCGCGCCGGAACGGCGGCGGAGTGCGCAGCAGCACCGTGCCAGCGGTCGCCACGTCACACCTCCATGGGAAAACCATGCGCGAAGAAGAAGACCGGAATCCGCTGCCGACCGTCCATGCGATCGATGCTCGCCCGCCATTCGTCGACGGCAGCAGTGATCCGGTGCTGCAGGTCCACGAGCTCCTGCGGGGTCGCCCAGGCGAGGGCATCCGTGCTGAACGCCTCGACGTCGCAGCGCTCGCTCACCCGATTCCACGCCTGCAGACGCTCGAGCTGATGGCGCAGGTTCAGACGCTGCGCCTCCCGCGCCAGGTATGCGTCGGCGGGGGAGTCGATGTAGTCCCTGCTCGACCAGCTGAGCGACCTTCTGGCGAGCCGCCACCAGCTGGTGCGTCTGTCGCCGGTGGGGTCGTCGACCTGCTCGACGACGCCTGCCCGCTGCAGCATGCGCAGATGATGGCTGATGCTGCCCACCTGGGCGTCCAGCGCGCGCGCCAGAGCGCCTACCTGCGCATTCTCGTGCAGCTGCAGATGGTCGACGATGCGCCGGCGCAGCGGGTGGTGCACGGCGGTGATGACGGAGATCTCTTCCACGCCGGCAACGCTACGGCCGGTGCGCAGAGCTCACAAGACTTCTTGTACACCCCGGGAAATCAAGGCGCCGGGCCGCTCGGCACGCGGTCGGGCTGGACTCTGGACGCACTCAGAACGCGCACGGCGACCACACCGGCGATCGCAGGAGACAGGAAGCCCGACGCCACGAGCGCCGGCCACAGGGGGACGAGGGCGGCGACGGCGACCGCCCCGGCGAGCAGCAGTCGTGGCAGGGCGGCGACTCTCGACACCACCCACACCAGGAGCCCCACTCCCGTGGCGACCGGTGCGAGCGCCGCCCAGGGCGGCTCGCCGCCCGAGGCGGCACCGCTGAGGGTGTCGACGGCGTGCATGAGGACACCCGCTGTCAGCAGCGCGATGGCGCCCCCGACGGGCACGCGATGCGCCGGGAACCGGGCGGCCAGCCGCACTCCGGCGATCCACAGCAGCGGGATGCCGGTGAGGGCGCCCGCAGCCAGCCCGAGCTGCATCGCACGGGTCGAGTCGATCGTCGGGGTGAGCGCGCTGCCTGCGACGGCGAATGCTGCGGACGCCGCACCGAGGACCGCGCATGCCAGCGCGACGAGGCCCACGCCGCGGCTGAGCGACGTGGCCATCGCCGGAGTGGGCGATGCGGCGGGCACGCGAGCGGACGCGTCGACCGCGTGAGACCGCTGCGCCCCGGTGGGCACGACGCTCATCCTGACGCAGGCGACGACGAGCGCCAGGCTCGTGAGCGCTGCGACCAACGGGACGACCGCGGTCATCCCGATCACAGGCGGGAAGACGAGCGTGGCCGCGCCGGCCGCCGCATATCCCGCCGCGCGGGGGAGCGGGTGGGTGAGCTCGAGCACGAGTGATGTGATGACCGCCCCGCCGAGAGCCCAGCCGGCGCCGAGCAGAGCAGTGAACGCGCCCGAGAACGCGGTGTCGGCGAGCCCGGCATCCGCCCGGTCGATGCCGACCGACCACGACCAGGCCGTCAGGAACGCGAGAGCCCAGGCGGCGGATGCCGTGAGCATGATCGGAACCAGTCGGCCGGGGCGCATCCGGCCCGTGCACGTCAGCAGCGCGAGCAGCGACAGGGTCTGCAGAATCCCCGACAGCGCGCCGAGCGCGAGCGGCAGCCATCCGACGCCCCACTGCGCCACGATCCCGATCGACGTGATCAGCACGACCTGTGTCGCGGACGCGCACAGCAGGGCAACGATGGCGGTGACCAGGGCGACACGCACGGTGGCGCGCTCGGCGATGCCGTGCAGCGCCATCTGCAGGATCTCCACCGCGGCGGGCCGGGTGCGGCCCTCGGCCTCTGCCGCATCGAGCGCCGTGCCGATCAGCACCTCGCCGTTCTGCTCGCGCCACGGGCGCGGGTACCACTGCAGCAGACGGCGGTACCGGGCTTCGAGGGCGCTCATGCGATGGCCCCAGACGCACGGACCGGCCGCACTCGACTCGCCAGCCGAGCCGTCGCGACACGCGCCCTGGCCTGCAGGGCCTCGGCCTCCGCGCGCAGCGCGGACGAACCCGCGTCGGTGAGGGCGTAATAGCGACGTGCCCTTCCGTCGACGACCTCTTCGCCGTCCTGCTCGATCAGCCCCGCCGCCTCCAGGCGATCCAGCGCCGCGTAGAGGGTGGGCACCTTCAGCGTCGTCCGGCCCCCGCTGAGCTCCGACACCTCCCGCATGATGCCGTAGCCGTGGCGTCGCCCGCCCGCGAGGGCGCTGAGGATCCAGAACGACGGCTCGGTGATGGCGATGCTCATGGCGCCAATATATATCGGAGGAGAGAGTATTCCTAGGTCTCGTCGGTGGACGGCCCCCGACGACCGCGACGGCGGATCAGCCAGATCACCAGCAGCACGACAGCGACGATGCCGAGCCAGGGGAGCACGAAGCCGATGACCACCACGAGTCCGTTCAGTGCGCCGATCAGGCCGTTCCATCCGGCGAGCAGACCGTCGCCGAAGCCCGCCGGGTCGGCCCCGCTCGCCGTCGTCTGCTCGGTCAGCTGGATCGTCAAAGTCGACAGCGCCACCTGCTCGTCGAGCCGCTTCAGCTGCTGCTCGTAGCTCTCGAGCAGGGCCTGACGCTCACTCAGCGCAGACTCCGCCTCGATCAGATCTCCCACCGAACCCGACTTGCCCGTGAGCTCGGTCAGACGCTGCACCGACGCGCGCGCCGCATCGATCCGGGCCCGCAGATCGACGGCCGCAGCGGTCACGTCATCGCGCGAGATCGACGAGCGCACGACCTCCGCATCGTCTCCGACCGCCGCCATCACCTCGTCGAGATCGGCGGCGGGAACTCGGATGCTGATCCACCCCGTACCCGGTTCGCGAGGCTGCTCGGGGGCGGTGTCGCCGGCATCCGGATCCAGGCCGAGCGAGGCGGACTCCACGAAGCCGCCGTGCTCCACGGCCAGCGCCGCGATGTCATCAGCCGTCTTCTCGGCATCGCGCACGCGGAGCGTCATCTCCGCCGTGACGATGATCTCGCGTGTCTCATCGAGATGGGCGAACGGCAGATCGGCGCCCTTGCTCCCGGGGTCGTCGCGAGGTGCGACGCCGCCGCCCGCGGAGTCGGTGCCGCCGTCGCCGGATCCGTCGGAGGAATCCTCGACGGCGGTCGGTGGAACCTCGCCGACGGCGCCGCCCTCCGGTGACACCGTCGACGAGTCGCCGCTCGAGGCGCTCAGTCCCGTACCGATGCCGTCGAGCAGCGGGGGCGCGATCAGAGCGCCCGCTGCGAATGCTGCGGCGACGCCGAGCGCGGTGACCCACCCGCGCCTGCGCCGATCTCGCGCGGACCGCATTCCGCCCGGTGCACGCGGTTCCTGCGCGATGCGGTCGAAGACCGCCCGTTCCATGCCGGCGATGCTCTCGTCGCTCAGCGGCGGCAGTGCGTTCGTCTCGTTCATGCGTCCCTCACTTCCTTCACTGCGTCGCGAAGCCGCGAGCGCACCCGGGAGAGACGATTTCGAACCGCCGCGTGGCTGACACCCAGCCGGGCGGCGGCGGCCTCGTAGGCGTACCCCTCCACCGCGCACAGCCGGAAGATCCTCCGATCGATGTCGTCGAGCCGATCCACCTCCGCCGCGATGCGATCCGCCAGCGCCGAGGTGATCACCTGATCCTCGACGCTCACCGTCGCGGGCAGTGACTCGTCCAGAGCATCCGCCGTGTTGGCCCGGTCGCGCCGCATCCGCCGCAGCCGGTTCGCGGCCTGCAAGCGGCAGATGGTCGCGAGCCACGGCAGCAGGGACTCGCCCAGCAGGTCGAGTCCGGGCAGCTTCCGCCAGGCGACCACGAAGGTCTCCTGCACCACGTCCTCGGCATCGGAGGGCGAGCCGAGGATGCCGTGGGCGATCCAGTACACCGGGCGCACGTACTCGCGGTAGATCGCGCGGAACGCGTCCGGGTCACCGGCCGCGGCCTTGGCGGCCCACTCGCGGTCCTGCGTGCTCGCCGGCATCCCTTCTCCGATCGTCGTGGCTTCTCAGAGTGTCTCTCATCCAAGGGTGTCGCGAAACAGTCGACCGTCTCAGGATCGGGTACGATCGATCCAGCGAGAGGGAGTATCCCGATATCGCGCGGATCGTCATCACGAGCACCATCAAAGCTGCTCCGGCCGCGCGGCGCATGACACATGCGGGGAGAGACTTTCGGTTCTCACCGCACCCTCGAAAGGCGTCAGTCCTTGATTCCCGTCTGGTTCGAAGTCACGTCCCTCATCGTGCTCACCGTGATCCTCATCGCGGACCTCCTGCTCATCCTCAAGCGGCCGCACATCCCCTCCACCAAGGAATCGGCCCTGTGGGTGGGCTTCTACGTCACGCTCGCACTGATCTTCGCAGCCACACTGGCCTTCTTCGGCGACACGCAGTCGTCGCTCGACTTCCTCACCGGATGGGCGATGGAGTACAGCCTCTCCATCGACAATCTCTTCGTGTTCGTGCTGATCATGACGCAGTTCTCCGTGCCGCGTCGTTACCAGCAGGAGGCGCTGATGGTCGGCATCATCATCGCTCTCGTGCTGCGCGCGATCTTCATCCTCATCGTCGGTGCGGCGGTCGAGCACCTCAGCCCGATCTTCTACATCTTCGGCGCCTTCCTCGTCTTCACCGCCATCCGTCAGGCGATGCCCGACAAGGAGGAGGATGACGTGAAGACCGAGAACTTCATCGTCCGCCAGATCCGCCGGGTCATCCCGATCAGCGACGAGTACGACGGGCCGAAGGTGCGCACCGTCGTCAACGGCAAGAAGATCTGGACTCCGATGCTCATCGTGTTCGTGTCGCTCGGCGTGACCGACCTGATGTTCGCCGTCGACTCGATCCCCGCGATCTTCGGCGTGACCACCAACCCGTTCATCGTGTTCACCGCCAACCTGTTCGCCCTCATGGGACTTCGCCAGCTCTACTTCCTGCTCGGCGACTTGCTCGACCGGCTGCGATACCTGCACTACGGCGTCGCGTTCATCCTCGGCTTCATCGGGGTGAAGCTGATCCTGCACGCGATGCACGAGAACGAGCTGGCGTTCATCAACGGCGGGCAGCCGATCGAGTGGGCGCCGGACATCAACAACTGGGTGTCGCTCGGCGTCATCTTCGCCTCGATGGCCGTCGCCACGATCGCCAGCCTGGTCGCCTCGCGTCGGGAGAAGCGGGCCGTCGTCGAGCGCTGAGCCGATTTCGCAGTGTGAAACACAGCGCGGAACCACCCGTCGTCGCCATGTAAACTGACCGGCATGCGGCGGGTGGTTCTTCTTCTTAGCAGCCGCGACGGGACCTCGATCTAAGGCCTTCCTCGTCGCGGAGTCCATCATGGGCCGACTCCTCGAGCCATCTAAGGAACACACCGCATGACCAGCAGCACCGCGCCGCGCACTCTGGCCGAGAAGGTCTGGGACGACCATCTCGTCGTCAAGGGCGAGAACGGCGAGCCCGACCTCATCTACATCGACCTGCACCTCGTGCATGAGGTCACTAGCCCCCAGGCGTTCGACGGTCTGCGCGCCGAAGGGCGTCCGCTGCGGCGGCTCGACCTCACGATCGCGACCGAGGACCACAACACGCCCACGCTGGCGATCGACAAGCCGATCGCCGATCTGACCAGCCGCACGCAGATCGAGACCCTGCGTCGCAACGCCGCCGAGTTCGGTGTGCGGCTGCACTCGCTGGGGGACGCCGAGCAGGGCATCGTGCACGTGGTCGGCCCGCAGCTCGGCCTCACGATGCCCGGCATCACGGTGGTGTGCGGCGACTCGCACACCTCGACGCACGGCGCCTTCGGCGCGATGGCGTTCGGTATCGGCACCAGCGAGGTCGAGCACGTCATGGCGACCCAGACGCTCCCGCTGAAGCCCTTCAAGACCATGGCCATCAACGTCGAGGGCACCCTGCGTCCCGGTGTCACGGCGAAGGACATCATCCTCGCGGTCATCGCGAAGATCGGCACCGGCGGGGGACAGGGCTACGTGCTCGAGTACCGCGGCAGCGCCATCCGCGCCCTCTCGATGGAGGGCCGCATGACCATCTGCAACATGTCGATCGAGGCCGGCGCTCGCGCCGGCATGGTCGCCCCCGACGAGACGACCTTCGCGTACGTCAAGGACAAGCCGCACGCCCCGCAGGGCAAGGACTGGGACGATGCGGTCGCGTACTGGCGCACGCTTCCCACCGACGAGGGTGCGGTCTTCGACGCCGAGGTGTTCATCGACGCCGACGAGCTCGAGCCGTTCGTCACGTGGGGCACGAACCCCGGTCAGGGCAGCTCGCTGTCGGCTGCCGTGCCCGACCCCGCCGCCTTCGCGGACCCGAACGAGCGCGCAGCCGCCGAGCGGGCGCTCGAGTACATGGATCTCGCGCCCGGAACCCCGCTGAAGGACGTGCGCGTCGACGCCGTCTTCATGGGATCCTGCACGAACAGCCGCATCGAGGACCTGCGCGCCTTCGCGTCGATCATCGACGGCAAGAAGAAGGCGGACGGCGTGCGCGTCATGGTCGTCCCCGGATCCGCGCGGGTGCGGCTCGAGGCCGAGGCTGAGGGCATCGACAAGATCGTCGAGGCGTTCGGAGCGGAGTGGCGCTTCGCCGGATGCTCGATGTGCCTCGGCATGAACCCCGACCAGCTCGCTCCGGGCGAGCGGTGCGCCTCGACGTCCAACCGCAACTTCGAGGGCCGTCAGGGCAAGGGCGGTCGCACGCACCTCGTCTCGCCGCTGGTCGCCGCGGCGACCGCCATCCGCGGCACCCTGTCCAGCCCCGCAGACCTGGAGGCGAGCAACTGATGGAGAAGTTCACCACCCACACCGGCATCGCGGCACCGCTGAAGCGCTCGAACGTCGACACCGATCAGATCATCCCCGCTGTCTTCCTCAAGCGCGTCACCAAGACCGGCTTCGAGGACGCCCTGTTCCACGGCTGGCGTCAGGACCCGGATTTCGTGCTCAACCAGCCGGAGTTCCAGGGGGCGTCGGTGCTCGTCGCGGGCCCCGACTTCGGCACCGGATCCAGTCGCGAGCACGCTGTCTGGGCGCTGCGCGACTTCGGCTTCAAGGTCGTGCTCTCATCGCGTTTCGCCGACATCTTCCGCGGCAACTCGGGCAAGCAGGGCCTGCTCGCAGCGACCGTCGACGACGCCGACATCGAGCGCATCTGGCAGCTGATCGACGAACGGCCGGGGCGTGAGATCGTCGTCGATCTCGAGGCTCGCACCGTGACCGTGCCCGGCGACGGCGGCGACGCCGAACCCGCCTTCCAGGCCCCCATCGGGATCGACGATTACACTAGATGGCGGCTCCTCGAAGGGCTCGACGACATCGGGCTCACTCTGCGCAACGAAGAGAAGATCGCGCAGTTCGAGGCCCGTCGCGAATCGTGGCGGCCACGCACCCTCCCCATCCGATAGGACGGGATACCGTGGGCCGGGGGCCACAAGCCCTGCGGCACCAGCCGTGAGAGACACAGAGATCGCGGCGAACGCCGCGATGTCCCGAAGAAGATGAGGCCCGAATGACGACATCGCCGCGAGTTGCTGTAGACGACCGGCTTCCGGCTCCCGCCGGATCCGTCCTCGCGATCCGCGGCGGCAGGCCGCTGCGCGGGCGCGTCGACGTGAAGGGTGCCAAGAACCTCGCCACCAAGGCGATGGTCGCCACCCTCCTCGGCGAGACGGCGAGCACGCTGCGGGATGTGCCCGACCTCAGCGACGTCGCCGTCGTGCGGTCCCTGCTCGAGGTGCACGGCGTCACGGTCACCGAGGGCGATGAGCCCGGTTCGCTCGTGCTCGACCCGAGCCTGGTCGAGTCGGCGCACTACGAGGAGATCGACGCGCATGCCGGTGCATCGCGCATCCCGATCCTGTTCTGCGGGCCGCTGCTGCATCGTCTCGGCCAGGCGTTCATCCCCGACCTCGGCGGATGCCGGATCGGCGACCGTCCCATCGACTTCCACCTCGACGCGCTGCGCAAGTTCGGCGCGGTGGTCGAGAAGCAGCCCAGCGGCATCCGCCTCTCCGCGCCCACCGGGCTCAAGGGCGCGAAGATCCACCTGCCCTACCCGAGCGTCGGAGCCACCGAGCAGGTGCTGCTGACCGCCGTGCGCGCCGCAGGGGTCACCGAGCTTCGCAACGCGGCCATCGAACCCGAGATCATGGACCTCATCGCGGTTCTGCAGAAGATGGGCGCGATCATCTCGTACGAGCCCAACCGGGTGATCCTCATCGAGGGCGTCGACGAGCTGCGCGGCTACGACCATCGCGCCATCTTCGACCGCAACGAAGCCGCGTCGTGGGCGTGCGCTGCGCTGGCCACCGACGGCGAGATCTTCGTCGGCGGTGCGAAGCAGCAGGAGATGCTCACCTTCCTCAACGTGTTCCGCAAGGCCGGCGGCTGGTTCGATGTGCAGGAGGACGGCATCCTCTTCCGCCGTGCCGGCGCGCTCAAGCCCGTCGTGGTCGAGACCGACGTGCACCCCGGATTCATGACCGACTGGCAGCAGCCCCTCATCGTGGCGCTGACGCAGGCGAGCGGCCGCTCCGTCGTGCACGAGACCGTCTACGAGAACCGCTTCGGCTTCACCCAGGCGCTGGTGAAGATGGGCGCCGACATCGAGGTGCACCCGCACGGGCTGCAGCACGGTCCGCGCCGCGTGCCGCGTCGTGAGCTCGAGCAGGCGGCCGTCATCACGGGACCCACTCCGCTGCACGCGGCCGACATCGTCGTGCCCGACCTGCGCGGCGGCTACAGCCACGTGATCGCGGCGCTGACCGCCGAGGGCGAGTCGCAGGTGTCGGGTGTCGACATCCTCAGCCGCGGCTACGAGAAGTTCCTCGACAAGCTCCGCGCGCTGGGCGCGGACTTCGACGTCGTCCGGTGACCTGATGGCCGCCTCTGAACGCAGCCGTCCGAGCCTCTTCTGGCCGCTCGCGGTGATCGTCATCCCGCTGGTGTCCCTGCTGGCGAAGATCACCGTCACCCACCCCGAGAAACTGCCGCGCACGGGGTCGTTCGTGCTGGCGCCGAACCACTACTCGGAGTTCGACCCGCTGATCGTCGCGATCGCCGTGTTCCGCACCGGACGACTGCCGCGGTTCATGGCGAAGGACAGCCTGTTCCGGGTGCCCGTGCTCGGCTGGATCCTGCGCAGGACGGGGATGATCCCCGTCGCGCGGGCCTCGTCAGCATCCGCCGCGAAGCAGACGCTCAGGCAGTCGCGAGAGCTGGTCGAGAACGGCCGCGGGGTGATCGTGTACCCCGAGGGCACCCTGACCCGGGACCCCGGCATGTGGCCCATGCGCGGAAAGTCCGGTGCGGTGCGACTCGCGCTCACCGGCGACATCCCGCTCATCCCGATGGCGCAGTGGGGCACGCAGCAGATCATGGGGCGCTACCAGAAGGGGCTCAGCCTCTGGCCGCTTCGCAAGCCCGTCCGTGTGCTGATCGGCGACCCGGTGGATCTGTCCGATCTGCGTGGCCGCGCGGGCGAGCCCGGCGTGCTGAACATCGCGACCGAGCGACTGATGGCGGCCATCACCGAGCTGCTCGAAGAGCTGCGCGGCGAGGAGGCGCCCGAGAAGCGCTGGAACCCGGGCGACCACGGGCAGAAGGAGACGGGCCGTCTTGATCCATAAGCGCACACTGCAGCCCTCCGGTGTCCGCGCGGCCGTCGTCGGCGCGGGCAGCTGGGGCACCACCTTCGGCAAGATCCTCTCCGACGGCGGCGCCCAGGTCACCATGTGGGCCCGGCGTCCCGAGCTCGCCCACGAGATCGACGAGGCGAAGCGCAATTCGAAGTACCTGCCCGGCATCAACCTGCCGCGCAGCATGCGGGCGACGCACGAGCTCGCCCACGCTCTCGACGGCGCGGAGCAGGTGTACCTGTCGGTGCCGAGCCAGACCCTGCGTGAGAACCTCAAGGCGCTCCGCCCGCTGCTCGACGGTCGCGACATCCCGATCGTCAGCCTGATGAAGGGCGTCGAGCGCTCATCGGGGCTGCGGATGAGCCAGGTCATCGAGCAGGAGCTGCGCTGCGATCCGGATCGGATCGCCGTGGCATCCGGACCCAATCTCGCGCTCGAGATCGCGCGTGAGCAGCCGACCGCGGCCGTCATCGCCTCCGGCAGCCAGGAGACGGCGGATGCCGTGGCGCGCACCGCCCGCAACCGCTACTTCCGCTCGTTCGTGAACACCGACGTGATCGGCACCGAGTTCGGCGGCGTGCTGAAGAATCTCATCGCCGTCGCGATCGGGATCGTCGACGGCGTCGGATACGGCGAGAACACCAAGGCGTCGATCATCACCCGCGGCCTGGTCGAGATGACCGACTTCGCCGTGGCGAACGGCGCGCGTCCCGAGACGCTGCAGGGTCTCGCGGGTCTCGGCGACCTCATCGCGACGTGCCAGTCACCGCTCAGCCGCAACAACACCGCCGGCCGGCTGCTCGGTCAGGGATACGACTTCCACGACGTCGTGAAGCAGATGAACCAGACCGCGGAGGGCCTGGCGTCGGTCGCCCCGATCCTTCAGCTCGCGCACGAGTCCGAAGTGCACATGCCCATCGTGGAGCAGGTGAAGATGGTGCTGGACGGGCGCATGGACCCGCGCGACATCGCACCGCACCTCACCACCGACGACGACACTCCCCAGGAGGAGACGACCAAACATGGACAAGCAGACGGTGGTGGTGCTCTTCGGCGGGCGTTCCAGCGAGCATTCGATCAGCTCCGCAACGGCGGGCGGGGTGCTCGCGGCGATTGACCGCGATCGCTACGACGTGATCCCGGTCGGGATCACCCGCGACGGCGCTTTCGTGCTCGAGCAGGACGACCCGGCGAAGTTCGCCCTCGACGCCGCCCGCATGCCCGAGGTGCTCGACAACGGCACACGCATCCGCTGGCCGGAGGCCGGCGGCGACCGTCGGCTGCGCGTCGTCGCGCCCGATGACTCGCTGGTCGATCTGGGCGCCGTCGACGTGGTGCTGCCGATCCTGCACGGCACGCACGGCGAGGACGGCACCATCCAGGGATTCCTCGACATCCTCGAGATCCCCTACGCCGGCGGCGGCGTGCTCGATTCCGCCATGTGCATGGACAAGCACTTCATGAAGGTGGCACTCGAGTCCGACGGCATCGCCGTCGCCCCGTGGGTCACGGTGCGACAGCGCGCCTGGCAGCGGGACTCGGCATCCCTGCGGGCGGCGATCGCCGAGCTGGGACTGCCGCTGTTCGTGAAACCCGCCCGAGCGGGATCCAGCGTGGGCGTGTCGAAGGTCGAGAGCCTCGGTGGGCTCGACGCGGCTCTCGAGATCGCCTTCGCGGAGGACGAGAAGGTGCTCGTCGAGACGGGGATCGTCGGCCGGGAGATCGAGGTTGCGATCCTCGAGAGCGCCGACGGCGTGCGCGCATCGCTGCCGGGGGAGATCGTGCTCACCTCGCGCGGCTTCTATGACTTCGAGGGCAAGTACCTGGGCGGCGACGGGGTCGACGTCGTCTGCCCGGCCGAGATGTCGGATGCCCAGATCGCGGCCGTGCAGCAGATCGGCGTCCGCGCCTTCGAGGCGGTCGACGGGAAGGGCCTGGCCCGCGTCGACGTGTTCCTCACCGCGGACGGCGAGATCGTCGTCAACGAGCTGAACACGATGCCCGGATTCACTCCGATCTCGATGTTCCCCAAATGCTGGATCGCCTCGGGCCTGAGCTACAGCGAGCTGATCACCGAGCTGATCGAAGGCGGTCTGCGCCGCTGACCCCGGACCCCCGCTCCTGCGCCGCCGGGTTCACCGGGCGGTACGGGGCGGAGCGCAGGTCACTCGGGCAGCTCGTCCGGCGCCGTGCAGCGGCTGTCGGCGTCGATCTCCCGCACTCCCGAGACGATCCCGGCGCTGGTGAGCACGTCGTTCGCGCTGACGATCTCGGTGTCGACGAAGACCTGCACGGCCGGGTTGCGCCCGTAGGTCGTCATCCGCATCCGCGGCGCGTCGGACTCGTCGACCAGCCAGTCGATGCCCTCCAGGGTGACGCACTGCAGATCCGCGGTCGGTCCCGGCACGGTCACACCGCAGGTCAGGATGATGCTGGTCTTGCCGTCCGCCCCGTATGCGCCGGTGGCCTGTGCATCGGTCCAACGACGGTCCTGCCCGGCCACGCTCTGCGGCAGACGCACGGTCACCTCGGCGCACTGCGGGTTGTTCGCATCCTCAGCCGGGGTGAGCGCGACCGTGGTCGAGCATCCGGTCAGAGCGAGCATCGCCGCCGCACAGGTGATCAGGGCGAGACGGCGGAGCATGATTCCAGGCTACCGTTGTCGGCATGGCATCCGCTTCCGACGACGACCCGCGCATCGGCGACATCTCGGAGGGAAGGGTGCTGCGCGCGATCCTCGCGCGCACCGCGCCGGCGTCGCACACCGTGCTCGGGCCCGGCGACGATGCGGCCGTGATCGCCGCGCCCTCCGCGTCGGTCGTCGCCACCGCCGACACTCTCGTCGAGGGCCCCGACTTCCGGCTGGCCTGGTCGAGCGGGTACGACCTCGGCTGGAAGTCCGCCGCGGTGAATCTCTCCGACATCGCTGCGATGGGCGCCGTCCCCACGGCGCTCCTCGTCTCGCTGGCCGTGCCGTCGGATACGCGGCTGTCGTTCGTCGAGGCGATGGCCGACGGATTCCGCGAGTGCTGCGCAGAACTGGCGCCCGGATGCTCCGTCGTCGGCGGCGACCTCACCGTCTCGGAGCTGCTGGTCATCGCCGTCACAGCCCTGGGCGATCTCGACGGCCGCACGGTGGTCACTCGGGCGGGCGCCCGGCCGGGCGACGTCGTCGCCCTCGCCGGCGAGCTCGGTGTGGCCGCGGCGGGGCTCGGGCTGCTCTTCGCGCGCTTCCGCGACGGCACGACGCCGGTCGGCGTCGATCGCTCGGCACTGGATGCCGCCCAGCAGCGCGCCCTGGATCGCCAACTGCGCCCCGTGCCGCCGCTGGCGCTCGGGCCGGCCGCGGCGGGTGCGGGAGCCACGGCCATGATGGACGTCTCCGATGGCCTGGCACTGGACGCATCGCGCCTCGCCGATGCATCCGACGTCACGATCGACCTCTCCGGGGTCGCCCTGGACGCCCTCGCGTTCGGGGGAGACCGCGGACGAGCACTCGGCGGGGGAGAGGACCATGGTCTGCTGGCGACGTTCCCCGCGGGTGCGCTGCCCGACGGCTTCGCGCGCATCGGCACCGTCATCGCCCGCAGCGGCGACTCGCTGCTCGTCGACGGCGAGCCCGTCACGCGGGCGGGCTGGGATCCGTACCGGGACTGGGATCACAGCCGATAGCGCCTTCCGGCGCGAGCTCAGCCGGAGCGGGCCGGCTCCGCCCACCACACCCTGGTGTCGCCGTAGGTCTTCTCGCGCAGCAGCGAGAGGCCGGCGGCATCGAGGTCGGGGGCGGTCGCCCGCCTGCCCCGCTCGATCACGACCACGGCATCCGGTGAGAGCAGTGGTGCCAGCGCGACGAGGTCGGCCGTCATCGCCGCGTCGTCAAGGTCGTAGGGCGGGTCGGTGAACACCAGGTCGAACGGACCCTGCGCGCGGGACAGATACGAGCGGACGGCGCTCTGATGCACCTTCGTCGCCGCCGACCTGGCCATCGCCTTGGCGACCACCGCCGCGTTGCGTCCGACCACGTTCGCCGCCGAGCGCGAGATCTCCACGAGATCGACATGCACAGCGCCCCGACTCCACGCCTCCAACCCGAGCGCGCCACTGCCCGCGTAGAGATCGAGTACGCGGGCACCGTCGACGGCATCCATCGACTCGAGTGCGCCGAAGAGCGACTCGCGCACACGGTCGCTGGTCGGGCGGGTGCCGGTGCCCGGCACGTCCAGGCGTGCGCCGCGAGCGGCGCCGGCGATGATCCTCGTCACCCGATCACGATACGACACGGCCGTCGATGTCTCCGTCTCTCCCTAGACTCGAACCATGCCCTTCGCGCTCGACACGCCGCTGACCACCGCCGTCGGCGCGTCCACGGCCAAGACGCTCGAGAAGGCCTTCGGCATGACCACCGTCGCCGACCTGCTCGGGCACTACCCCCGTCGCTACGCCGACCGGGGCGAGCTCACGCCGATCCTCGAGCTGCCGATCGGCGAGACAGTCACGATCGTGGGCGAGGTCGTCTCGGCCACCGCCCGCGAGATGCGCAACCGCCGCGGCGCGATGCTCGAGGTCGTCATCGGCGACGGCGTCGGCCAGATGTCGCTGACGTTCTTCGCGAAGAACATGGGTCAGGCGGAGTGGCGCAGGAAGGAGCTGTCGGTCGGTCGGCGCGGGATCTTCTCGGGCAAGGTCGGGATGTTCAAGGACAGGGTGCAGTTCACCCACCCCGACTATCAGCTCTTCGACGACACCGAGAGCGCGTACCGGCAGGCCGATGCGATGCAGGACGTGCCGATCCCGATCTATCCGGCGACATCCGCGATGCAGAGCTGGCAGATCGCGAAGGTGATCGGCGCGGTGCTCGATCAGGTCGGCGGCATCCCCGATCCGCTGTCCGACGACATCCGCGCACGCGAGGGTCTGCTGACCGCCCAGCAGGCGCTGGACTGCATCCACCGGCCCCGACGCCGTGCAGACGTCGAGCCGGCGGTGCGCACCCTGCGCATGCACGAGGCGCTGGTGCTGCAGACGGCGCTGCTGCAGCAGCGCATCCAGGTGCGCGCCCTGACCGCCACTCCGCGCACGGCGCGCCCCGGCGGGCTGCTCGAGCGCTTCGACGCCACGCTGCCGTTCACCCTGACGCCCGACCAGCAGCGCGTCGGCGCCGAGATCGCCGCCGACCTCGCCGCCGATCGGCCGATGAACCGGCTCATCCAGGGCGAGGTGGGCTCGGGAAAGACGCTGGTCGCGCTGAGGGCGATGCTGCAGACGGCCGAATCCGGGGGACAGGCGGCGCTCATCGCGCCGACCGAGGTGCTCGCCGCGCAGCATCTGCGTTCGATCACGAAGATGCTCGGTCCAGACATGGCGGCCGAGCTGATCCCGACCCTGCTCACCGGGCAGATGCCGGCTCCGGCGCGACGCAAGGCTGCACTGCGCGTGGCATCCGGGCAGTCGCTGATCGTGATCGGCACCCACGCGCTGCTCTCGGAGAAGACGACCTTCGCCGATCTCGCCCTCGTGGTCGTCGACGAGCAGCACCGCTTCGGCGTCGAGCAGCGCGAGATGCTGCGCGCGAAGGGCACCGCCCCGCACGCGATCGTGCTGACGGCGACACCCATCCCGCGCACCGTCGCCATGACCGTGTTCGGTGACCTCGACACCTCGGTGATCCGCTCGATGCCCGCCGGACGCGCCGGCATACAGACCCATGTGGCGCCGCTGGCAGAGCACCCCGAGTGGTTCCAGCGGGTGTGGGCGCGTGCCGCCGAGGAGATCGCCGACGGCCGGCAGGTCTTCGCCGTCTGCGCGGCGATCGACACGGCGAAGGACTCGCTCGAATCCGGCGATGAGCCACCACCCGACGTCGATGGCAAGGGGCCGCGCTGGGGGGTCGTGCAGCTGGATGAGATCCTGGCGACGCATCCCGTGCTCGGCGGGGTGCGTCGAGCGGTGCTGCACGGCAAGATGCCGGCCGACGAGAAGGACGCGGTGATGCGCGCGGTGGCGCGCGGCGAGATCGACCTGCTCATCGCCACCACCGTGATCGAGGTCGGCGTCGACGTTCCCAACGCGTCGACCATGGTGATCATGGACGCCGATCGATTCGGCGTCTCTCAGCTGCACCAGCTGCGCGGCCGGGTGGGGCGAGGCGAGCATCCGGGTCTCTGTCTGCTCGTCACTGAGGCGGAGGGCGGATCCGTCGCCCGCGAGCGGGTCGAGGCCGTCGCTGCGACGCTCGACGGGTTCGAGCTGGCCGAGGTCGACCTGGAGCTGCGTGGCGAGGGAGACGTGCTGGGGGCCGCGCAGGCCGGCGTGAAGTCCTCGCTGCGGCTGCTGCGCGTGGTGAAGGATGCCGGGCTCATCGCGTACGCCCGCGACATCGCGGCCGACATCCTGCGCGATGACCCGATGCTGCTCGAGCACCCTGGTCTTCGCGTCGCGATCGCGGGCCGCGTGAGCGAATCCGACCGGGCGGCGCTCAGCAAGAACTGAGGGTGCGGTGCCCTAGGCTGAAGGCGTGAATTCTCGGATCGCCGTCGTTCCCGGATCGTTCGACCCGCCCACCCTGGGTCATCTCGATGTGATCTCTCGCGCCGCTCGCCTGTACGACGAGCTGCACGTGCTCGTGGTGCACAACCCGGGCAAGGAGGCGATGCTCCCCATCGCCCAGCGTCTGAGCCTGCTCGAGCAGTCCATCGCCGAGGCCGGCGTCGAGGGGCACATCATCGTCGGCTCCTGGAGCATGGGGCTGCTGGTCGACTACGCTCGCGACGTCGACGCCGGGGTGCTGGTCAAGGGCATCCGCTCGCAGGTCGATGTCGCGTACGAGTCGCCGATGGCGATCGTGAACCGCCACCTCGCCGACATCGAGACGGTCTTCCTGCTGCCCGACCCTGCGCACGCGTTGGTGTCGAGCTCGCTGGTGCGTCAGGTCGCGGCCCTGGGCGGCGACGTCTCGCCGTTCGTCCCGCCCGTCGTCGCCTCGTTCCTCGACACCGGAGCCCGCGGGCTATGAGGCGGGTAGCATAGCGGGGTGAAGTCCCGAGTCAACGGCCCCTTCTTCCTTCCTGTCCGCGACATCGTCCGCAAGCCGGGAGAGATGCGCGAGCATCACTACGAGGTGACCCTTGCCGAGAAATGGGGTGAGGGCATCGTCGCGGTCGAAGCCGGCGAGACGCTCGACCTCGACGTGCGTCTCGAGTCGGTGCACGAAGGCATCCTCGTGTCGGGAACCGCGGATTCGCAGTACTCCGGAGAGTGCGGCCGGTGCCT
This sequence comes from Microbacterium sp. OR21, assembly GCF_047306785.1. Taxonomy (NCBI): domain Bacteria; kingdom Bacillati; phylum Actinomycetota; class Actinomycetes; order Micrococcales; family Microbacteriaceae; genus Microbacterium; species Microbacterium sp. OR21. The sequence continues at coordinate 277,079 of NZ_JAZEXJ010000003.1, forward strand.
CACAGAGATCTCTGCGCCCGTCGAAGTCGAGTTCCAGGAGCTTTTCGCGTATCCTGGTGAGGAGGAAACTGACTTCGAAGTTCAAGACGACCACGTGGATCTTGAAACTCTGGTCAGGGATGCGATCGTGTTGTCGCTTCCATTCCAGCCGGTGTGTCAGCCGGACTGCCCGGGTCTCGACCCGAACACGGGTGAGAGGCTGACCGAGAGCGCCGGTGCAGAGAGCCCTGCTCCCATCGATCCTCGGTGGAGCGCGCTCCGACAGATCACAGACCAGGACGGTGCGGCAGAGAGCCGTGCCGCCGAGAAAGAAGAGAGCTAGTCATGGCTGGTAACCCCCCGAAGCGCAAGGTCTCCCGTTCGAACACCCGCTCGCGCCGCGCGCAGTGGAAGGCCGAGGCTCCCGCGCTGGTCAAGACCGTCGAGAACGGCAAGGTCGTCTACAGCCGCCCGCACCAGGCGAAGGTCGTCACCGACTCGCAGGGCACCGAGCTGTTCCTCGAGTACAAGGGCCGCAAGGTCGCCGACATCTGATCGGATCGGTCATGACCGAGATCCTCGCCGGGCGAGCCTCGCTGGTCGAGAAGCTCGACGTCGACATCGATCCTGAGCTGCTGGAACGCGCGCTCACGCACCGTTCCTACGCGTACGAGCACGGCGGCATCCCGCACAACGAGCGCCTCGAGTTCCTCGGGGACTCGGTGCTCGGGCTCGCCGTGACCGTGATGCTGTTCACCACGCATCCCGACCTCGACGAGGGCGAGCTGGCCAAGCGACGCGCGAGCGTCGTCTCGACGGTCGCTCTCGCCGAGGTCGCTCGCGCCATCGGCCTCGGCAAGCATCTGCGCCTCGGCCGTGGCGAGGAGCACACGGGAGGGCGTGACAAGGACTCGATCCTCGCGGACACCATGGAGGCCGTCTTCGGCGCGACCTTCCTGTCGGCCGGGCCGGACGCCGCCACCGAGCTGGTGCTGCGCCTGACCGAGCCGCTGCTGGCCGACCCCGAGCGCTACGGCGCCGCGATGGATCCGAAGACGAGCCTGCAGGAGCTCGCCGCCCGCACGGGTGCGACACCCCCGGTGTACTCGATTGAGTCGGCCGGGCCCGACCACGACCGCGTCTTCACGGCGACGGTGCGTGTCGGCGATCTGGCGTGCACCGGAGTCGGCACGAGCAAGAAGACCGCCGAGATGGCTGCCGCTCTCACGGCGTGGCGCGAACTCAGCGACCGGGTCTGACCGGGCGTGCCCGAGCTTCCCGAAGTCGAGGTCGTCCGTCACGGTCTCGCCCCGGCCGTCACCGACGCCCGGATCGTGTCGGTCGACGTGCTCGACGAGCGTGCCCTCACCAGGCATCCGCTGGACGCAGCCGACTTCGTCGGCCGTCTGGAAGGGCGCGACGTGCGGGGCGCCGCCCGGCGTGGCAAGTTCCTCTGGCTGCCGCTGGACGACACCGCCGCGGAGTCGGAAGCTCTCGTCGCGCACCTCGGCATGAGCGGGCAGATGCTGCTGCGCGATCCGGATGCCCCGCTCGAACGCCATGAGCGCGTGCGGATGCGCATCGAGCATCCGCGTCACGGAATGCTCGCCGTGGTCTTCGCCGATCAGCGCACCTTCGGATCGCTCGCCGTCGATCGTCTGCTGCCCACACCGGATGCCGCGCCCGGCGGCCACGGCACTGACGATCCGCTGGTGCCCTCCCAGGTCGCGCACATCGCCCGCGATCCGCTCGACCCCGCCTTCGACGAGCGGGGCGTGATCGACCGGGTGCGCCGGCGCTCCAGTGCCATCAAGCGCATCCTGCTCGACCAGTCACTGGTCAGCGGGATCGGCAACATCTACGCCGACGAGTCGCTGTGGGCAGCGCGCATCCACCCCGAGACGCACGGCACCGCCCTGTCGGTGCAGGCGCTGCGCCGGCTGTTCGCCGAGGTCCGTCTCGTGCTCGAGAAGGCGCTGGCCGAGGGCGGCACGAGCTTCGACGCGCAGTACGTCAATGTGAACGGGCAGGCCGGGTACTTCGCGCACTCGCTGAACGCGTACGGGCGCGGGGATCAGGCGTGCCCGCGCTGCGGCGGATCCATCCGTCGCGAGGCGTTCATGAACCGCTCGAGTCACTACTGCCCGCGCTGCCAGCGCAGGCGCTGAGCCCGACGGTCACTCCGCCGGACGGTCGATGGCGAACGCCAGGTGGGGCATGTCCACACCGCGGTAGTGCTTGATGAAGCGTCCCCGCACCGTCATTCCCAGCCGGATCGCGACGTTCATCGAGGCGATGTTCGTGTCGCGCACCTGCGCCCACACGCGGTCGGCACCGAGGGCCGTGAAAGCATGGTCACGGCATCCGGTCGCCGCCTCTGTGGCGTAGCCGCGGTGCCAGTGCGCGCGGTCGAAGAGGTAGCCGACCTCGATCACGTCCTCCCCGAGGATGTGCTGCCTGGTCAGCCCGCACTGGCCGATCATCTCTCCGGACTCGCGAAGCACCACCGCCCAGAGTCCGAACCCGTCGTCGCGGTAGCGCTCGCGCATCCGTCGAAGCCAGGCCTGCACCATCTGCTCGTCGAACGCGCCTTCGTAGGCGGTCATGGTGTCGTCGTCCTGCAGGATGGCGCGAAGGGCCGGCAGGTCGTCCTCGGTCAGTTCACGCAGGTCGAGACGTCTTGTGTGCAGGATCATCAGGCCAGCTTCTTCTGCCAGGCGCCCGCATACGAGGCGGGCGCGAAGCCCATCGCTTCGTTGATGTCGAGCATCGGCCGGTTCTCCTCGGCGTTGAACGTGGTGATCCGCGGCGAGCCCGGCGCGATGCCGCGCCAGCGCAGGATGTTGGCGCACTTCACGATCTGCCCCAGTCGGTGTCCGCGGTGCTCCTTGAGCACCAGCGTGCAGTACTGGTGCGTGACGCCAGTCGGATCGGTGCCGGTCACGAGCTCGTTGAACGCGGCGAGCGTTCCGGTCGGCACGTGCTCGACTGCGGCGACCGAGACGGTCTGGCCGCCCTCGACGAACCGTGCGTCGCGCCGCGCGATCCGATCGGCGTCCCAGGTTTCCTCGTCCACCTCGAGCTCTCCGCTGGGCGCGTCCGTCGACATGCGCGACAGCGCCCAGGCGTATCCCGAGCGCAGCTCGGGCGGGGTGGGAACGGTCCACTCCACGAGTCGGTACTCGGCGCCGGCGACGGCGAGCGCGTCGGCGAGCATCCTCTCGATCGGCGCCAGGTCGCCGTGCAGATCGAAAGCGCTGTTGCGCTCCACCTGCTCGAGGGTGAAGCCGTCATCGACGAGCAGCTGTGCGAGCGGGGTGCGCGACACCCGACCCCATCCGGTCCTCGGAACCAGCGGGGCGTCGCCGGGGTCGGGGCGGTGCAGCGTCCAGGTCTGGATCACCTTGCGTCCGAGCGCGCGCACCTCCTTCTCGGCAGCGGCGAGCAGAGCCTGCTCGATACCGCGCCCCCAGTTCGCGGGCATGACCATCAGGTCGATCTCGGCGCTCGTGGGCTCGGCGGTGGCGTGGGTGACGGTCACCGCGCCGACGATCTCGCCGTCCTCGCGGGCGAGCAGCGTCCGCTGTACGTAGTCGGTCGTCGCACGCCAGTGCGGCAGCATCTCCTCCGCAGTGGTACCCAGGTCGTGCAATCCCGTGTCGCTGAGGCAGATGGCGTTGTTCAGCGCGACGAAGGTGTGGAAGTCCGCCGCGTCGGGAGCGTCCAGCGCTTCCGGAACGGTCAGTGCGGTGATGGACAGTGCGGCCGTGCCGGTCGGCGTCGTGCTCATGCGAGGTCCTTTCTCCAGGCGCCCTCGTAGGCGATCGGGGCGAAGCCGATGGCTTCGTTGATGGAGAGCATCGGCCGGTTCTCCTCGGCGTTCCATGTGGTGACTCGGGGCGAGAGCGGATGTCGGTCGCGCCAGGCGAGCAGGCCAGCCGTCTTCACGAGCATCCCGAGTCGGTATCCGCGATGCTCGGCGAGCACGAGGGTGTCGAACTGGTGCGTGCCCGCGGAGTCGTCCTGCCCGATGGCGAGCTCGTTGAATGCGCAGAGCTCGCCGGTGGCGACGTGCTGCGCCGCGGTGACGAGAAGCGTCCAGCCGCGCTGCGTCAGTCGCGACTCCTCTCGGCGCAGGCGATCGGCGTCCCAGATCTCCTCCGGCATGCCGAGCTGCCCATCGGGCACGTCGGTCGACATGCGCGACTTCATCCAGGCGTAGCCGTCGACATACTCGTCCGGTGTCGGCATCGCCCACTGCACGACGCGGTAGGCAGTGGCGTGCGCCGCGGCACCGTCGCGCAGATCGCCCAGGCGCTTCGCGGTGCTCTCGTCCCAGATCAGTGCGCTCCCGCGTTCGACCTGCTCCAGCCGGAAGCCGGTGCACTGCAGGAAGCGCGCCGTGCGATCGAGGGGAGCGCACCCGGCACCGGTCGGCGAGTCGATCCTCGGCAGCGGCGTCGCCTCGTCGTGGTGCTCCGACCAGTTGAGCAGCTTGCGCACCCCCGCATCGCGTGCCGCCTGCTCGACCACAGCGTATGCGGCCGGTCCGATACCGCGGCCCCACGCGCGGCGGAGCAGAGCGACGGTCACGAATCCGGTCTCACCGCCGTCGTCGCGCAGGATGTCGAGCGCGCAGCGCCCGACAGCGTCGCCGTCGAGTTCGATCGTCCAGTGACGTCGGTCGCGGTCGGGGGTGGGGGAGAGCGTCGAGAGCAGTTCGGACGCGGTGAGGCAGTCGTCATCGCGACCGGTGGTCTCGATGAGCAGCTCGTTGCGCACGGCTGCGTAGGCACGCACTGCGGAGGACGGCCCCGCGTCCGCTCGGGCGGAGAGCTCGAGCGGACGCAGGGTCGCACCGGCGGGAAGGGAGATGCTCATCATCGGCCTTTCAGAGAATGTTGCGCTGCAGGCCCCAGACCAGCAGGTTGATCGCCTCGGTCTCGCGGATCGGCCGGCGGTCGAGATCCGGGATCGCGGAGGGGGCGGTCGCACGGACCCGAGTGCTGCGCTTCAGCAGCCAGAGTCCGATTCGGAAGGAGAGCCGGTCGGCCGCCGTCAGGCGCTGCAGACCGTCTCGGTCGGGGATGCTGATGGTCTGACGACCCTCGGGATCCGGCGGATGGATGGATGTCGATTGCTGCCGGTAATCGGTCAGCAGAACGGTGCTCACGATGTGTGCGCTTTCTGTTGGGATGGCTGGGCGAAGCCACCGCCGCGGACGGCGGGGTCGACGCCCGGGGACGCAGCATCGCGAACGGACCGGCCGACACGCAGTTCGGCCGAGATGTCAGGATGCTGACGGGCGTGGCCCGCGATGCGGGCGGGCGTCGGCTGCCGGGAAGGCGGCGACGGCGATCATCGATCAGACGCACAGAGGCGTCAGAGAGATCGGGAGAGGCGGGGCGGTTCTAGCCCTGAGAACGGGCGAAGGTCACCGACATGGCGGCGCGTGGCGCACGCATCGGCGACGTGGTGAAGAACCATGCGTCGTTGTTGTTCGTGATCATCGGTGACCTCCTCTCTTGTGATCGGAGGACACGCTAGTGAAGTTTCACAGCCCGCGTCAAGCATTTCCTTTCGACGCGGCGTGTCGCGATCGGCGCCGGTGGCGTCAGAACCCGGCGAGAACGGCGCGGAATCCGCGTCGTTCCGGTCGATCTCCGGTAGCGTCTCACCCGTGGACCCCCTGACCCCGAAGGCGCCGGCATGCATCTGAAGAGCCTCACGCTCAAGGGCTTCAAGTCGTTCGCGCAGCCCACCTCCTTCGTGTTCGAGCCCGGGGTCACCTGCATCGTCGGACCGAACGGATCGGGCAAGTCGAACGTCGTCGACGCCCTCGCCTGGGTGATGGGGGAGCAGGGGGCCAAGACGCTTCGCGGCGGCAAGATGGAGGACGTCATCTTCGCCGGCACCTCCACGCGCGGACCGCTGGGTCGTGCCGAGGTGCAGCTCACGATCGACAACACCGACGGCGCTCTGCCGATCGACTACGCCGAGGTGACCATCAGTCGCACGTTGTTCCGGAGCGGATCCAGCGAGTACGCCATCAACGGCTCCAGCTGTCGTCTGCTCGATGTGCAGGAGCTGCTCAGCGACTCGGGGCTGGGGCGCGAAATGCACGTCATCGTCGGACAGGGGCGCCTCGACACCGTTCTGCAGGCCTCGCCAGAGGATCGTCGTGGCTTCATCGAAGAGGCGGCCGGCATCCTGAAGCACCGTCGACGCAAGGAGAAGACGGTCCGCAAGCTCGAGGCGATGGAGACGAACCTCACCCGCCTCAGCGACCTCGCGGGCGAGATCCGCCGACAGCTGAAACCGCTGGGCAGGCAGGCCGAGATCGCCCGGGAGGCGCAGACCATCGCCGCCGTCGTGCGGGATGCCAAGGCGCGACTGTTCGCCGACGACGTCGTCGCCCTTCGCAGCGCCCTCGCGGACCACACTCGCACCGAACACGAGCGGCACACCGAGCGTCTCGTGCTGTCGGAGCAGGCCGAAGGGGTGCGCGCGGGCATCCAGCGGCTGGAGCAGCAGCAGAACTCGGCTGCCGTCGACCGCGCGCGCAGCGTCGCGTTCGCGCTCGAGCAGGTTCAGGAGCGCGTGCGCAGTCTGTACACCCTCGCCAACCAGCGACTCGCCCTGCTGGGCAGCGAAGACGACGATGCCGTCACCGCGATCACCGTCACGCAGGACACGATCGACGAGGCGGCAGACGAGGTCACGCGCATCTCGGAAGGGCTCGGCGATGCACAGGATGCTGCGGTCGCAGCCAGCCGTGAGGTCGTGAACGCTCGCGCAGAGCTGGACACACTCGATGTCGGCATCGCCGAGCAGAGCGCGCTGGTCTCGCAGTACGACATGCGCCTCAACACGCTGCGCGGCAACGCCGACGCGGCCGCATCGGCGCTTGCCGCCGTGCGCGGCGCGGTGCGGCGCCAGGAGCAGGCTCTCGAATCCGCCCACCAGCGCCGCCGGGAAGCGGCCGAGGCACTGGAGGCGATCGACGAGACGCATGCGCCGGAGGGGTCGGCAGCCGAATTCGCCGCCGCGTACGAAGCGGCGCAGAAGGAGGTCACGGCTGCAGAAGCCGAGCGCGATTCCCTGCGCGAGAGGCTGCATGAGGCCGAACGCGAAGCCGATTCGCTGACCGCGAAGGCTGCGGCGCTGACGAGCGCCCTGTCGCTGTCGGGCGGCGCGGCCGAGATCGTGGCATCCGGCGCCGCCGGGGTGCGCGGGCTCGTGGGCGACGCCGTGCAGGTGCGCGCGGGCTTCGAGGGCGCGATCGCGGCGGTTCTCGGGCCACTCGCCGAGGGCGTGCTGGTCGACAGCCCGGACCACGCCTTCGCGCTTGTCGCAGAGGGCGCTCGAGGGACGGTCGACGTCGTGATCGCCGAGGGGACGGTGCCCGCGGATGCGACCGTGCCGAACGTCGCCGGCGTCGTTGCGGCCACCGACGTCGTCGACGCGCCGCACGGCGTGCGCGGCCTCCTCGCCACGGTGCTGATCGCCGACGACCTCGATGCGGCACGCGCGGGCAGGGCGGCGCTGGACGCGCTCGGTGATGACAGGGCGACCATCGTGACGAAGAACGGCGAGGTCATCACCGCGCACACGCTGCGCGGCGGCTCGGGTGAGACGTCGCGTCTGGAACTCGCCGCTGAGCGCGACGCTGCGGCGGAGCGCCTCGCCGAGGTGCGCACGGTGGTCGACGCGCTGCGCGAAGCGCGCGTCGATGCCACCGACCGCGTCGAGACCGCACGGCGCGTGTCGAAGGACGCGCTGCGCGCCCTGCGCGAGCATGACGCGGCCTTGGCCAACCATGCCGAGCAGGTCAACCGGGTGACGGTGCAGCACGAGGCCGCGGCCGCGGAGTGCGCTCGTCTGGAGTCGAGTCTCGCGCAGGCGCAGTCCGCCGTCGCGGACGCCGAGCAGAAGGCGACGGCGGCGAAAGCGGAGCTGCAGGCGGCCGAGTCGGAGCCGCGCCCGGTGCTCGACGCCTCCGCTCGCGACGGGCTTCTCGAGGCGCTGGAAGCGGCTCGAGAGGCGGAGGTGCGCGCCCGGCTCGAGATCGAGACGCTGCGTGAACGCGTGCGGGCGGCACAGGCACGGGTCGTCTCGCTGGAGCGGCAGCGCGAAAGCGAACGGGATGCCGCAGCCGAAGCAGCGCGCAGGGCGGTGATCCGCCGCGGCCAGCGCGCGGCGGCGTCGGCCGTGGCCGACGAGCTGCCGCGGGTGCTGGACTCGATCGATCGGTCCGTGACCGAGGCACGCATCGCCCTCGCGGCCGCCGAGGCTGAGCGCTCGGCTCACAACGAGGAGCTCATCGCCCTGCGCAGGCAGGAGAGCAGTCTGCGCGACCGTCTTGCGGGCCTCACCGAGAGCGTGCACGGCCTCGAGCTGCAGATCCACGAGAAGAAGCTGCACCTCGGCAGCCTTCTCGACCGGGTGGCCTCCGAGCTCGCGCTCGACGAAGATATTCTCATTGCGGAATACGGCCCCGATCAGCTGATCCCGCGCGATCCGGGCAGCACATCGGATGACGATGCGTCCGGGGAGGAGCACGAGGCCACGGGCATCCCGTTCGACCGGCGCGTGCAGGAGCGACGACTCAAGGAGGCCGAACGCAAGCTGGGGCAGCTCGGCCGGGTCAACCCGCTCGCGCTCGAGGAGTTCGCCGCGCTCGAGCAGCGGCATGCCTTCCTCACCGAGCAGCTCGCCGATCTCACGAAGACCCGGCAGGACCTGCTCACCATCATCGCCGAGCTCGACGAGCGCATGCAGACGATCTTCGCCGCCGCCTTCGAAGACACGAAGCAGGCGTTCGGCGAGGTCTTCCCCCTGCTGTTCCCCGGTGGGTCGGGCAGCATCTCGCTGACCGACCCGGACGACATGCTCACCACCGGGATCGAGGTGGCGGTGCGCCCGGTCGGCAAGAAGATCGAGCGCCTTTCGCTGCTCTCGGGCGGCGAGCGGTCGTTGGCCGCGGTCGCCCTCCTGGTCGCCATCTTCAAGGCCCGGCCGAGTCCCTTCTACATCCTCGACGAGGTCGAGGCAGCGCTCGACGACGCGAATCTCGGCCGGCTGCTCACCGTCTTCGAGCAGCTGCGCGAGAGCTCGCAGCTGCTGGTCATCACGCATCAGAAGCGCACCATGGAGATCGCCGACGCCCTGTACGGCGTATCGATGCGGCAGGACGGCGTCTCGGCAGTGGTCGGCCAGCGCGTGGGCGACCGCGCCGCGGCATCCGCCTGACCTCCGCCACCGCCTAGGCTGGAGACATGGCGGAGAAATCCTGGTCCCTCGGTCGTGCGCTGCGCGGCATGTTCGTCAAGCCCACCATCGATGAGACGACGTGGGACGACCTCGAGACGGCGTTGATCACGGCCGACTTCGGCCCCGACATCACCGAGCAGCTGCTCGACGAGCTGCGCGAGAAGGTCGGCCGCTACCGCACGACCGACCCGCGCGACCTGCAGCGCATGCTGCGCGAGACCCTCGAAGAGCGCTTCGCGAAGTTCGACACCACGCTCAAGCTGACCGAGCGCCCCGCCGTCGTGCTCGTCGTCGGCGTCAACGGCGTCGGCAAGACGACGACCATCGGCAAGTTCACGAAGTTCCTGCGCGGGTTCGAGCGCAGCGTCGTCGTCGGGGCCGCCGACACGTTCCGCGCCGCGGCCGTCGAGCAGCTCGCCACGTGGGCGCAGCGCGGGGGAGCGGCGATCGTTCGCCCGCAGCAGGAGGGCCAGGATCCGGCATCCGTCGCCTTCCAGACCGTCGAGTACGCGAAGAAACAGGGCATCGAGATCGCCATCATCGACACCGCCGGCCGGCTGCACACCAAGAGCGGCCTGATGGATGAGCTGTCGAAGGTGCGACGCGTGATCGAGAAGCAGGCGCCGATCAGCGAAGTCCTGCTCGTGCTCGATGCGACGACGGGTCAGAACGGCGTCATGCAGGCGGAGTCGTTCCTGCAGCACGCCGGGGTCACCGGCCTGGTCATCACCAAGCTCGACGGCTCCGCGAAGGGCGGCTTCGTGCTGGCTGTGCAGGAGCGCACCGGCATCCCGGTCAAGCTGCTCGGGCAGGGCGAGGGGATCGACGATCTCACCGGCTTCACCCCGCACGTGTTCGTGTCGTCGCTCGTCGGCGCGTAGGACTACCGCCGCGGCGGAGAGGCTGGTTTCATAGCGATATGGCGATCGAACACGACTATTTCGGGGTTCTCTCCTCGGGGCCCGACGGCGCCATCTTCTGGACCGAGAGGGTCGATTTCGGCGACCAGTCGGTGACGGTCGATCTCACCGCCCCCGATCAGGACGACGTCTCGATCGCCGCCCTCGACGTCGCCGCCGCGCTGATCGCCGGGATCGAGGAGCTGGATGCCGCGGTCCGCGGCGCCATGCTCACCGAGGTCGACGATCGCACCAGCGAGGTGACCGAGTACATCCTGCAGCAGCAGGAGGCGTTCGGCGACGACCTCGAGGATGTGCTCGTCGATGTCAGCGGCGACGCCGCGGTGGACATCATCCGGTCGCTGCGCCTGTCGAGCATGACGATCCTGGCCGACGAGCACGGCGGCAGCGAGCCCTTCGCGGTTCTCGAGTACGCGCTCGACGCCGACGAGACCGACGAGGTCCTGCTGGTGAACCTGGCCTCCGACGGCTCGGTGCAGTCGGTCACCAGCGCCGACTGATCCCCATCAGACCGCCTGCGCGAATCCGAGGTCGGCGCCCTCGGCGATGTGCGCGAGATGCGGCGGGATCTGCCGGCCCTTCGAGATCATCGACTGCGCCCACAGGCGTCCAGCACGATACGACGAACGCACCAGCGGGCCCGCGAGCACGCCGAGGAAGCCGATGCGCTCGGCCTCGGCCTTGAACTCGACGAACTCGTCCGGCTTCACCCAGCGCGCGACCGGCAGGTGGCGAGGGGTGGGGCGCAGGTACTGCGTGATGGTGATGATGTCGCACCCTGCGTCGTGCAGGTCGTTCAGCGCCTCGATGACCTCCGCCGGCTCCTCGCCCATGCCCAGGATGAGATTCGACTTGGTGATGAGTCCCGCCCCGTGGCCCTGCGTGATGACGCTCAGCGATCGATCGTAGGTGAACGCAGGGCGGATGCGCTTGAAGATCCGCGGCACGGTCTCGACGTTGTGCGCGAAGACCTCTGGTCGCGCGTCGAAGATCTGCCCGAGGAACGCCGGATCGGCATTGTGCTCGTTGGCGAGCAGCTCCACGCCGGTGTTCGGGTTGAGCGCGTGGATCCGGCGGACGGTCTCCGCGTTCAGCCAGGCCCCGGTGTCGGGCAGGTCGTCGCGGGCGACGCTCGTGACGGTCGCATAGCGCAGCTTCATCCTCTGCACGCTCTCCGCGACGCGACGCGGCTCATCGGTGTCGTAGGCGTCGGGCTTGCCCGTGTCGATCTGGCAGAAGTCGCACCGCCGGGTGCACTGCGACCCGCCGATCAGGAACGTCGCCTCGCGGTCCTCCCAGCACTCGAAGATGTTCGGGCAGCCCGCCTCCTGGCAGACCGTGTGCAGGTCCTCGCTCTTCACCAGCGATTGCAGGGCGGTGTACTCCGGTCCCATCTTCGCCTTCGTCTTGATCCACTCGGGCTTGCGCTCGATCGGCGTCTCGGCGTTTCGCACCTCGAGGCGCAGCAGCTTGCGGCCCTCCGGGCGTGCGGCGCTCATGCGGCGACTCCTGCATCGTCGCTCGCGTACTCGGCGGCGAACGCCTCCGCCACGGACTGCACGATGTCTGCGGGGGTGATGTGCGATGCGGTCACCTCGCTGACGGTGGTGACCCCGGCGTCGGTGATGCCGCAGGGAATGATTCCGCGGAAGCCCGCCAGGGAGTTGTCGCAGTTGATGGCGAACCCGTGCATCGTGACGCCCTGCTGCACGCGCACTCCGATCGCGGCGATCTTGTCCTCGCCGAGCGGACGGCGGACCCAGACGCCGCTGCGGCCGCGCACCTGGTAGCCGTCGACGCCCAGCGGCGCCAGCACGCCGATCAGAAGCCGTTCGAGTCGGCGCACGTGCGCGACCACGTCGACGGGGGTCCGCAGACGCACGATCGGGTAGCCGACGAGCTGACCGGGGCCGTGCCAGGTGATCTTGCCGCCGCGGTCGACGTCGACCACCGGGGTGCCGTCCTGCGGGCGCTCGTGATCCTCGGTGCGCGCACCCGCCGTGTACACCGCCTCGTGCTCCAGAAGCAGCAGCGTGTCGGGACGCGTGCCGGCGACCACATCGTGGTGGATGCTGCGCTGTAGCTCCCAGCCGTCGAGATACGGCACGTAATCCGGCGCGAGACCGGTGATCTGGATGTCGAGCATCGGGGGCTTCTCCCAATTTTTGGATGGCGTCCAAGAACGAACTGCACATCACGATACGCCCTCCGGCGGCGTGACGCATGCGACGCGCGGCTACGCTGAGCGCTATGACCACGGCTTCGCGCGCAGGGCGCCCTCGCGCGTCGTCCCGCGAGACCCTCGCCGAGGCGGCGTGCGAGCTGTTCCTCGAGCAGGGCTACGAGGCGACGTCCATCGTCGACATCACCCGTCGGGCAGGCGTGAGCCGCTCGAGCTTCTTCAACTACTTCTCGTCGAAGAGCGATGTGCTGTGGTCGGAGTTCGACGCGCGGATCGACGCGGCGCTGGTGGCGCTCGCACGCGTGGGCCGGGGCGCCGACGGGCAAACGGTGCGAGACGCGCTGCGTCCGATTCTCGAGGGCCTCGCCCCCGACCCGCTGGCGCTCGCGATGCGCAACGCCAGCGCCATGGGCGTCGAGGCGGAGCTGATCCGAGACACGGGCCTGCGGCACGCGCGGCTGGCATCGGCGGTGGCCGCGACCGCCCGCAGCGCCGGCATCGAGGTCATCCGGGCTGACATCCTCGGATCCGCGCTGGCCACGGCGGTGCTGTCGTCACTGCGGGTGTGGGCCGAGCAGGGTGCCGGCCAGGCGACTCTGGATGAGAAGCTCGACGAGGCCATGCGCAGCGTCCACGACCTTCCCTGGGGTTGATCGGACGACGCTCGCCGCTCGCGTAGAATCAGAGGCACCATGGCTACGTTTGGCACGCTCTCCGATCGGCTCACCGAGACCTTCCGCAATCTGCGCACGAAGGGAAAGCTGACTCCCGCCGACGTCGACGGCACCGTCCGGGAGATCCGGCGCGCCCTCCTCGACGCGGATGTCGCCCTGCAGGTCGTCAAGGACTTCACCGCGAAGGTGCGCGAGCGCGCGCTAGGCGACGAGGTGAACAAGGCCCTGAATCCCGCGCAGCAGGTCGTGCAGATCGTGAATGAGGAGCTCGTCGCGATCCTCGGCGGCGAGCAGCGCCGACTCCAGTTCGCCAAGAACCCGCCGACGGTCATCATGCTCGCCGGACTCCAGGGATCCGGAAAGACGACGTTCGCAGGAAAGCTGGCCAGGCAGCTCGAGGCCGAGGGGCACACGCCGCTGCTGGTCGCGGCCGACCTGCAGCGTCCGAACGCGGTGAACCAGCTGCAGGTGGTCGCCGAGCGGGCCGGTGCCACGATCTTCGCACCGGAGCCGGGCAACGGCGTCGGCGACCCCATCCGCGTCTCGAAGGACGGTGTCGAGTACGCGCGCCGGCACCAGCACGACGTGGTCATCATCGACACCGCCGGACGCCTCGGTGTCGACGCCGAGCTGATGAAGCAGGCATCCGACATCCGCAAGGCGACCAGCCCCGACGAGGTGCTGTTCGTCATCGACGCGATGATCGGTCAGGATGCGGTGAACACCGCCAAGGCCTTCCAGGAGGGCGTGGACTTCACCGGCGTCGTGCTGTCGAAGCTCGACGGCGACGCCCGAGGCGGCGCGGCGCTGTCGGTTGCGTCCGTCACCGGCCGACCCATCATCTTCGCCTCCACGGGTGAGAACCTCGAGGACCTCGAGCCCTTCCACCCCGACCGCATGGCCAGCCGCATCCTCGACCTCGGCGACATCCTCACGCTCATCGAGCAGGCGCAGGCCGCGTTCGACGAGGAGGAGGCGCTCAAGGTCGCGGAGAAGCTGGCGAACGAGGCCTTCACCCTCGAGGACTTCCTCGAGCAGCTTCAGCAGATGAAGAAGATGGGCTCGATGAAGAAGATGCTCGGCATGCTGCCGGGCATGGGCCAGATGAAGCAGCAGCTCGAGGACTTCGACGAGCGCGAGATCGACCGCACTGAGGCGATCATCCGCTCGATGACCCCGGGAGAGCGTCGCAACCCCAAGATCCTCAACGGCTCGCGCCGCATGCGCATCGCCAAGGGCTCGGGCATGACGGTCACCGACGTCAACCAGCTGGTGCAGCGGTTCGAGCAGGCCGCGAAGATGATGAAGACCGTCGCCCGCGGCGGCACGCCGAACATCCCCGGCATGGGGCCCATGGGCAAGCCCGGCGCTTCGAGCAAGCGCGGCAAGAAGGGCGCCAAGGGCAAGGGCGGTGGTTCCCGCTCGGGCAACCCGGCCAAGCGCGCCGCAGAGAACGCGGGCCTCGCGACCTCGAACACCACGCCGACGGGCACCGGCTTCGGGCTCGGCGGGCAGAAGGCGCCCAGCGAGGCCGATCTCGCGGAGATCCAGAAGCTGTTCGGCAAGAGCTGACAGCGCCGAGACGAGAAAGCGGGCCCGGGGAGGAATCCCCGGGCCCGCTTCGTCAGTCGGCGATCAGCGCACGTCGGCGTCGACCCAGTCCATCGACTTCGAGACGGCCTTGCGCCAGAGGCGCAGCTGACGGTCGCGCTCCTCGGCATCCATGCTCGGCTCCCAGCGCTTGTCCTCCTGCCAGTTTGCGGACAGGTCGTCCAGGCCGCTCCAGAATCCCACCGCGAGACCGGCCGCGTAGGCAGCGCCCAGTGCGGTGGTCTCGGCGACGACCGGCCGCACGACCGGCACGCCGAGCACGTCTGCCTGGAACTGCATGAGCGCGTCATTGGCGACCATGCCGCCGTCGACCTTCAGCTCGGAGAGATCGACCCCGGCATCCGCGTTGACGGCGTCCAGCACGTCGCGCGTCTGGAAGGCCACGGCCTCGAGAGCGGCACGGGCGATGTGGTTCCGGTTCGAGTACCGGGTCAGGCCCACGATCGCCCCGCGGGCGTCCGGACGCCAGTACGGCGCGAACAGACCCGAGAAGGCGGGCACGATGTACACGCCGCCGTTGTCGTCGACCTGACGAGCGAGGTCCTCGACCTCGGGCGCCGAGCCGATGATGCCGAGCTGATCGCGCAGCCACTGGATGAGTGATCCGGTGACCGCGATCGAGCCCTCGAGGGCGTAGTGGGTCGGGCCGTCGCCGAGCTTGTACCCGACCGTGGTGAGCAGGCCGTTCTTGGAGTGCACGACCTCCTCGCCGGTGTTGAAGATCAGGAAGCAGCCCGTGCCATAGGTGTTCTTGCTCTCGCCCTTGTCGAAGGCGGCCTGACCGAAGGTCGCGGCCTGCTGATCGCCGAGGATGCCCGCGATGGGCGTCTCGCGCAGCAGCGACGAGCTCTCCGCCGCACCGTACACCTCCGACGAGGAGCGGATCTCAGGCATCATCGAGCGCGGCACGCCGAACGCCTCGAGGATGTCGTCGCGCCACTCGAGCGTCTCGAGGTCCATGAACATCGTGCGCGACGCGTTGGTCACATCCGTCGCGTGCACACCGCCGTCGACGCCGCCGGTGAGGTTCCAAAGCACCCAGCAGTCGGTGGTGCCGAACATCAGGTCGCCGGCATCCGCCTTCTCACGCGCACCCTCGACGTTCTCCAGGATCCAGGTGATCTTGGTGCCGGAGAAATAGGTCGCCAGCGGCAGGCCCACGACCGGCTTGAACCGCTCGACGCCTCCGTCAGCGGCGAGCCGGTCGACGATCTCCTGCGTGCGGGTGTCCTGCCAGACGATCGCGTTGTAGACCGGCTTGCCGGTGTTGCGGTCCCACACGACGGCGGTCTCGCGCTGGTTCGTGATGCCCACGGCGGCGATGTCGTGGCGGGTGAGGTCGGCGCGGCTCAGCGCCAGGCCGATGACCTCCTGCACGTTGCGCCAGATCTCCAGTGCGTCGTGCTCGACCCAGCCCGCCTTGGGAAGGATCTGCTCGTGCTCCTTCTGACCGGTGGCGACGATGCTGCCCTTCCGGTCGAAGATGATGGCACGGCTCGACGTGGTGCCCTGATCGATCGCGATGATGTACTCAGCCATGTTGTTTCTCCTTTGAAATCGAATCGGGTCAGGCCAGGCTCAGCAGAGCCGGTGCGGCGAGCGCAGCGATCGCGGCGCCGATGAACGGGCCTACGACCGGCACCCACGAGTACGACCAGTCGCTCGAGCCCTTGCCCTTGATCGGCAGGATCGCGTGCGCGATGCGGGGGCCGAGATCACGGGCCGGGTTGATGGCGTAGCCGGTCGGACCACCGAGGGATGCACCGATGCCGACCACGAGCAGGGCGACGGGCAGCGCCGTGAGCGGGCCGAGGCCGCCGGGGGTGCCGATCTCGATGTCACCGTAGTCCGCGAACGCGAAGATGACGAACATCAGCACGAAGGTGCCGATGATCTCGGTGACGAGGTTCCAGCCGTAGGAGCGGATCGCCGGACCGGTCGAGAACACGCCGAGCTTGTTCGCGGCCTCCGGCTCCTCGTCGAAGTGCTGCTTGTACGCCAGCCATGCGAGCACCGCGCCGACGATGGCGCCGAGCAGCTCTGCAGCGGTCGCGACCAGGAAGGCGACGAAAGTGATCTTGCCGGCGATCAGCAGACCGAGCCCGACGGCCGGGTTGATGATCGCGCCGGAGTACGCCGACACGAGTACACCCGCGAACACGGCGAGACCCCAGCCCCAGTTGACCATGAGGAAACCGCCCGCGAAGCCCTTGTTCTTGGCAAGGGCGACGTTGGCGACGACGCCGCATCCGAGAAGGATCAGCATCGCTGTTCCGACGAACTCGGAGAGGAAGTACAAACCGAGATTGACATCAGTCATGTCTTCATTGACCTTTCGTGCTGCCCGCGCTCTCCCCGGCGCGGGCAATGGGTGAATTCATGTCGCGGGGAGGCGACGGTCGGTGCTTCAGCCGTTCTGATGCGACGGAAGTGCGGGAAGGTCGAGGCCGTGTCGGTCGTTGAGCAGAGAGCGCGTCTCCTCGAGTTCGGCAACGCGTCGCTCGGCGTCCCAGTCGAGGAGAGGAGCCATCGCATCGGCGAGCTCGACGAGCACCTCGTCGGTGACATCGCCGGTGAACGCCAGACTGGTGCGACGCAGGATGACATCCTGAAGGCGGACGGCGTGTTCGCGCTCGACCATCCACATCAGCTCTCGTGTCGACAGATCACCGTCGGCGAGCGGTGCGTCGTCGCCTCCGCGGACGAACTGCCAGACGTCAGCCGCGCGGGTGCCGTATCGGGTGAGCAGGCGCTCGGCGCGGTCGCCCGCGCCGGGAAGGTTCTGCTCGATCCAGCTGTGCCGGGCGCGCGCGGTACGCGGGAAGCCCTGTCCGCCGCCGATCGCGCGGCCGACGGTCGACACTCGTCGGCCGCGACCGATCAGTCCGAGCACGACGTCGGAGAGCGACTCACCGAGTGCGCGGAACGTGGTCCACTTGCCGCCGACGAGGCTGACCAGGGGGACGTCTCCGTCGCGGTCGACCTCGACCCGGTAGTCGCGCGAGACGAACCCGGGCGCAGTGTCCTCGTGACGGGGGAGCGGACGGATGCCCGAGAACGTGAAGACGATCTGATCGCGCGATACCGGGATGGACGGGAACACGTGATGGATGAGGTCGAAGAAGTAGTCGATCTCCTCCTCCGTGCACACCGGCACCTCCCGAGGGTCGGCGTCGATGTCGGTCGTGCCGACGAGCACGCGGCCCTTGAGCGGGTAGATGAGCACGATGCGTCCGTCGGAGTGCTCGAAGAAGATCTCCCGCCCGCCGGTCGCGTCGAGCAGCTCCGGGTGATCCAGCACGATGTGCGACCCCTTGGTGCCGCCCATGAAGCGGGTCTCCTCGCCGAGGGCGTCGTTGGTGAGGTCGGTCCACGGACCCGAGGCATTGACGACCACGTCGGCCGACACCGTGAACTCGGTGCCGGTCTCGAGGTCGCGCAGCAGCACGCCCTCTGCGGTGCGGCCGACGGCCTCGACGTAGTTGAGCGCCACGGCGCCAGGGTGCGCGGCCCGTCCGTCCTGCAGCACGTCCAGCGCGAGACGCTCCGGGTCGTGCATCGAAGCGTCGTAGTACGTGGCGGTGTACTTGATCTTCGGGTCGAGCGCGGGCAGCTCCGCCAGCGAGCGCTTGCGTCCGAGGAAGCGGTGGCGGGGGACGACCCCGCCGTCGCGCGAGAACGTGTCGTAGATGGTGAGTCCGACCTTGATCAGGAAGGCGCCGCGCTCCTGCGGCTTTCCGCTGCGGTGCGTGAGGAAGCGCAGCGGAGCGGAGAGGATGCCCGAGAAGGTCGAGTAGATCGGGATGGTCGTCTGGAGGGGCTTGACGTAGTGCGGCGCGATCTTGAGCAGGCCGTTGCGCTCCTGGACGGATTCCCGCACGAGGCGGAACTCGCCGTTCTCGAGATAGCGGATGCCGCCGTGGATCATGTGGCTCGAGGCTGCGGAGGCACCGGATGCGAAGTCGCCGCGCTCCACGAGCAGGACATCGACGCCCTGCAGGGCGAGATCGCGGAACGTGGAGATGCCGTTGATTCCCGCACCGATGATGAGAACCGTGGTGCGTCCCGACTCGCGGACTGCTTCGACCTGCTGGCGTTCGCGTGATGAGTGCGTCGACTCGATCATCTTCGACCTCCCTCTTCTCTGGATGCTCTCAGCATCGACCCGAAGAGCGCCACGTGCAACCCCGATGCACATATGTGCAAGAATCGGCGCGGAGGAAGACATGACAACGGACGCCGCACGCGACCGGAAGCTGATCGCGGCGCTGACCGCGGCTCAGCTGTATTACATGCAGGACCAGACGATGGAGGTCATCGCTCGCGAGCTCGGCACCTCCCGATCATCGGTGTCCCGTCTGCTCAGCTTCGCCCGGGAGGTGGGCCTGGTCGACATCCGGATCCATTCGCCGCTGGAGCGGCTGGGGATGCTCGAGCAGCGACTCAACGAGCGGCACGGGATCACCGCCCACATCGCTCCGATCCCGGAACGCGTCAGCGAGGTGGAGCGACTCGAACGCGTCGCGCTGACGGCTGGCCGCCTGCTGACGCAGTTCGTCGAGTCGAACATGGTCGTCGGCGTCGCCTGGGGCTCGACCATCAGCGCGGTCAGCCGCTCGCTGCTGCCGAAGGAGACCCACGGGACGACCTTCGTGCAGCTCAACGGCGCGGGCAACACGCAGACGAGCGGACTGGAGTACTCCAGCGACATCCTGCAGCGCTTCGGATACGCCTTCGGCGCCCAGGTCGAGCAGTTCCCCGTCCCCGCCTTCTTCGACAGCCCCGACACGCGCGAAGCGATGTGGCGCGAGCGCAGCACCCGCCGCGTGCTCGCCTTCCAGGCGAAGATGGACATCGCGGTGTTCGGTCTGGGATCCCCCGGGGCCGATGTGCCCAGCCGTGTGTACGTCGGCGGCTACCTCGGTCGCGATGACTACCGGAGTCTGGAAGAGGATGCCGTGATCGGCGACGTCGCGACGGTGTTCTTCCGAGCGGACGGCAGCTGGCGCGACGTGCGGCTCAATGCACGTTCGACCGGTCCTGGCCTCGACCGGCTCCGGCGGGTGCCGCGCCGGGTGTGCGTCGTATCGGGCGCGGCGAAGCTCGGCTCGCTGAGAGCGGCCATCGGCGCAGGGCTCATCACCGACGTCGTGCTCGACGACGCGCTGGCTCGCCGTCTGCTCGACAGCGACTGAGCCGCGGTCAGTCTCCGGGCGAGCTCTCGGGCCCACCGCGGAATTCGCGGATGAGGTGCTGCACGACCTGCCGCAGGTCGCCGCCGGCGGCGTCCGCCGCAGCCAGCTGACGGTCATAGCTCGCGCCTTGCTGCACGATCGTCTGCACGCCCTGCAGCTCACGCGTGCAGTGGAGATCGGCGGCGATGGGCATGAGGTCCTCGACGACCGCGGCGAGATGCTGGCGCACCGGCACCTGCGAGCCCGCCCGGTCGACGATGACGCGGGCGTCCAGCCCGTAGCGCGCCGCCCGCCACTTGTTCTCACGGTGGAACCAGGGCTGCAGTGTGGGCAGCTCCCGTCCCTCGTCCATCTCGCGGGAGAAGAACTCGACGAGCGTCTGGGTGAGAGCGGCAACGGATGCCAGCTCGCTCAGCGTCGACATGCCGTCGCAGGCGCGGATCTCGATCGTGCCCCACTTCGGCGCCGGCCGGATGTCCCAGCGGATCTCGGACGCATCCTCCATCACCCCGGTGCGGGTCATGTCATCGACGAAGGTCTCGAACTCGCGCCAGGTGGAGATCGACCAGGGAAGGCCTGCCGTGGGCAGCTGCTGGAAGACCAGCGCCCGGTTCGAGGCGTAGCCGGTGCGCTCGCCCGCCCAGTACGGGCTCGATGCCGACAGCGCCTGCAGGTGGGGGAGGAACGCGCCCAGTGCGCCCATGATCGGCAGGACCTTCGCGCGATCCTCGATCCCGACGTGCACGTGGATGCCCCAGATCATCATGTTGCGACCCCACCACTGGGTGCGCTCGATGAGCTTGCGGTAGCGGTTCTTGTCGGTCACGCGCTGGTCGTACCACTGCGCGAACGGGTGGCTGCCGGCCGAGAGCAGCTCGATGCCCGCCGGATCCGTCGCCCGGCGCACGGCGCCGATCGCTGCGGCGATGTCGTCGACCGCGTCCGCGACCGTGGCGCCGACCCCGCTGGTGACCTCGATCGTGTTGGTGAGGAGCTCGCCCGTGACAGTGTGGCGCTCGGGGGCGCTCTGCTGCTCGAGACGGGACAGCAGCTCGGGAGCCCGCCCGACGAGATCTCCCGTCGCGGGATCCGCGAGCATGATCTCCCACTCGAGTCCCACGGTCGAGCGGGATGAGGAGGCGAATTCGATCGGCACGCGCACAGTCTGACACGCCGGATCGACACGACGGCGACGCGATGACGTGTCGTTTCGCGGACTGCGGCGGGATCTGGCAGAATAGAGGGTCGGACGGCTGCTCGACCCTCTATCCAGCATCCGTCACCCCTTTCAGAGCTTCCGCCGGATGTGCACCCCACTCTCCAGGCGACCGGTTCATCTTTCTTTCCACACCATTCAGGAGAATCGTGGCTGTCAAGATCCGTCTCAAGCGCATGGGCAAGATCCGTGCACCGCACTACCGCATCGTCGTCGCTGACTCGCGCACCAAGCGCGACGGTCGCGTGATCGAGGAGATCGGCAAGTACCACCCCACCGAGAACCCCTCCTTCATCGAGGTCGACTCCGAGCGTGCGCAGTACTGGCTGTCCGTCGGCGCGCAGCCGACCGAGCAGGTCACCGCGCTGCTGAAGCTCACCGGCGACTGGGGCAAGTTCAAGGGCGACAAGGACGCGAAGTCCACAGTCCAGGTCGCAGAGCCCAAGGCTGCCTTCGAGGTCGACTCGGCCAAGAAGTCGGTCATCAAGCCCAAGGCCGAGAAGAAGGCCGACGCTCCCGCCGCCGACGCGGAGGCCGCTGAGGCTCCCGCCGCCGACGCAGAGTAATCCGCTGTGCTCGCCGCCGCGCTCGAACACGTCGTCAAGGGGATCGTCGATCACCCGGACGATGTCCGCATCACCGCATCCGCGTCGCCCCGTGGCGACCTGCTCGAGGTGCACGTGCACCCGGATGACCGTGGTCGCGTGATCGGGCGCGGCGGCCGCACCGCTAAGGCGCTGCGCACTCTCATCTCCGCTCTCGCCGACGGACGTCGCGTCCGCGTCGACGTCGCGGACGACTGACGTGGCCGCCGAGAAGAATCAGCTCCGCGTCGGTCGCCTGCTCAAGGCGCACGGACTCAAAGGCGCGTTGAAGCTCGAGCTGTACACCGACAACCCCGAACGGCGTTTCGTGCCAGGGGCCGAGTTCACCCTGCAGGTGCCGGAGGCATCCAGCTGGCACGGCAAGACCGTCACCATCCGCGAGTACCGCGTGATGAACGGCAACTCCGTGGTCTTCCTCGACGGCGTGGATGACCGCACCGCCGCCGAGTCGCTCGTGCGCGCCATCCTCTGGATGGACGAGGACGACGAGGTCGAGGACGACGCCTGGTACGCGCATCAGCTGGTCGGACTGGACGTGGTGCGCGACGACGTGGTCGTCGGCCGTGTCGCCCGCGTCGAGCATCTGCCCGCACAGGACCTGCTGATCGTCAAGACCGACGGGGACGACGTGATGGTGCCCTTCGTCGAGGCCATCGTGCCGACCGTGGACATCCCGGCCGGCCGCATCGTCGTCACCCCGCCGCCCGGCCTCTTCGAGGAGCTGCCGGCTCCGGACGCAGCCGACGACGCGTCCGCAGGCTGACGCGCGGCGAACGATGAGAATCGACGTCGTCTCGATCTTCCCGTCGTACTTCGACGGGCTCGCTCTCTCCCTGCTCGGCAAGGCGCAGGATTCGGGCATCCTCGACATGAACGTCCGCGACCTTCGCGACTGGACCTCCGACCGGCACCGGACCGTCGATGACACCCCGTACGGCGGGGGGGCCGGCATGGTCATGAAACCCGAGCCGTGGGGGCTCGCGCTCGACGAGCTGGCGCCGACCGAGGCATCCGTCCGGCCCACCATCATCTTCCCCTCGCCCGCCGGCGAGGTGTTCACCCAGACGACCGCCCGCGATCTCGCCACCCGCGAGCACCTGATCTTCGGATGCGGCCGGTACGAGGGAATCGACGAGCGCGTGTTCGAGTACGCCGCTGACCTCGGCGAGGTGCGGCTGATCAGCCTCGGGGACTACGTTCTCAACGGGGGAGAGGTCGCCGTCATGGCGATGGTCGAGGCGATCGGCCGGCTCATTCCCGGAGTCGTCGGCAACCCCGAGAGCCTGGTCGAGGAGTCCCACGAGGACGGCCTGCTCGAGTACCCGTCGTACACGAAGCCGTCGGTATGGCGCGACCGCGAGGTGCCGTCGATCCTGCTCAGCGGCAACCACGGCGCCATCGCCGCCTGGCGCCGCGAGCAGCAGCTCGAGCGCACCCGCGCACGCCGGCCCGATCTGCTGTCGGACTGAGCGTCGCACGGGGCCGTTCAGCGGCCGGATGCGACGGGGATGTCGTCGGTGCGCGGATCGTCCTGCACGGTGCTGGACTCGTTCTGATCGGTGCCGGACTCGCCCTGCTCGGCACTGGTGCTGTGGTCGCGGCTTCGCTGTGCGCGCAGCGAGCGGATGCGCAGCGTCGCGAACACACCCACGGCGACCGCGACGATCGCGATGACGACGTTCTGCACCACGTCGACGTACTGCTCGACGATGTGCCAGCCTGAGCCGAGGAACCAGCCGCAGAGGATGAACACGGTGTTCCAGGCCAGGCTGCCCGCTGTCGTGAGCAGTCCGAAGCGCCACAGCGGCATCCGCGCCACACCGGCCGGTATCGAGATGAGGCTGCGGAAGATCGGCACGAACCTGCCGAAGAAGACCGCTTTCCCGCCGTGTCGGTGGAACCAGGCGACGGTGCGGTCCACATCGGAGACGTCGACCAGCGGCAGGCGATCGGCGATGCGGCGGAGGCGCTCCAGCCCGAGCCACGCCCCCAGCCCGTAGAGCGCGAGGGCACCCACCAGCGAGCCCAGGGTCGTCCACAGGACGGCCTCCCAGAGGCCGAATGAGCCGTCGTGGGCGGCGATCCCCGCCATGGGCAGGATCGCCTCGCTCGGCAGGGGCGGGAACAGGTTCTCGAGCGCGATGGCGACCCCGGCGCCGATGGGGCCGATGACGTCCATCAGGCCGATCACCGCGTCGATGAGTGAGCCCAGCCAGGAGGTGTCGGTCGTGGAGGTCGTCATCGTGTGGCGTATCCCTCAGATCGTCGGGCGGGTGTCCGGGCCGAGCCTACGGGTGTCGCATGCGAGAGTTCTGGGAGTGCCGGCCCTGCCATACTGACCGCATGCCTTTCGCCGTCGGCCTCGCCGTCATTCTCGCGCTCGTGGCCGTGTTCCAGATCGCCCTCGCAGCCGGGGCGCCGTGGGGACGACTGGCATGGGGAGGGGCATACGAAGTGCTGCCGGCGAAGCTGCGGATCGGCAGCTTTGTGTCGGTGCTGATCTACGTGCTGGCGGTGCTGAGCCTGCTCATCGCGCTCGGCGCGGGTGCGCTCCCGCCCGTAGCCTGACCGGGGGAAGAGCCAGTCGGATCAGTCGACGCCGAGGAAGCTGCGGTCGGTGAGCACGATCGGGCCGTCCTTCGTCACGGCGACGGTGTGCTCGGAGTGCGAACCGCGGGAGCCGTCCGCGCTGCGCAGAGTCCAGCCGTCGTCGTCGGTGACGAGCTCGTCGGTGGTCGCGAGGAACCACGGCTCGAGAGCGAAGACGAGCCCCTCGCGCAGCGGGAAGCCGCGTCCGGCGCGCCCGTCGTTCGGCACATGCGGGTCGCCGTGCATGATCCGGCCCACACCGTGCCCGCCGAAGTCGGTGTTGATCGAGTAGCCCTCGCCACGTGCGACGGTCGCGATCGACGCCGAGATGTCGCCGATCCGGTTGCCGACGACCGCGGCGGCGATGGCCGCTTCGAGAGCCCGCTCGGTGGTGTCGATCAGGCGCAGGTCCTCGTCGCGCGGGGTGCCGACGACGAACGACACGGCGGAGTCGGCCACCCAGCCGTCGACGGAGACGGCGAAGTCCAGCGAGACGAGGTCACCGTCGCGCAGCGTGTAGTCGTGCGGAAGGCCGTGCAGCACGGCGTCGTTCACCGAGGTGCAGATGACCTTGCCGAACGGGCCGCGTCCGAACGAGGGGGCGTAGTCGATGTAGCACGATTCCGCGCCGGCGCGACGGATGAGGTCGTGGGCTCGAGCGTCGATGGAGAGCAGATTCGTCCCGACCTTCGTCTCGTCGCGCAGGGTCGCCAGGGTCTCGGCGACGAAGCGGCCGGCGGCGCGCATCTCGTCGATCTCGGCGGGGGTGCGCAGTTCGATCATGGGAGTTCCTCTCGTCAGCATCCATTCTCCCCGATGCGCGGGCGGGCGATGCCCACAGCGAACACCCGCCCGCGGCATGCGGTGTCGACGTAGCATCGGAGTATGGTCCTGCGACGGCTCTTCTTCCGCTGGCTGCTGCCGGCCTCCCTCGTCCTTCCCGCGTGGATGCTGGTCGGCTGGGCGATCTTCGGCCGAAACGGCTGGGGTCTGCTCTGGGTGCTGCTCATGGCGATACCCGGCGTGCTCGTCTCGCAGCTCGTCCTCACGCTGCTCACCCGGTCACGGCCCTCGGTGCGCGCCGAGCGCGCGGTCTCATGGCTCGATGTCGCAGGATTCGGCGTCTGGCACGTGCTGACGATCCTCGTCGGGTGCTTCATCGACGGCGCGTTCCCGTGGCTGCTCACCGGCGCCATCGTGGCCGCGGTCGCGCTGCTGTGGATGCAGCTGTGGCAGCTGTGGAACGAGGCGAGGGGCGCGGGCGCGCGGCTGCGCGAGACCATCACCTGGTCGACCATCACCGCGCAGCCGCGCACGGATCGCACCGCGGCGGAGCCGGATGTGATCGTGATCGAGGAGACCCGCTCGCGCGAGATCTGACCCGTTCCGCTGATTGGCGCGCGGGTCCGGTTCATGGCAGAATAGCTGTTTGTGCCGTGACCTGGTTCTGCCTCAGGGGAACCCGCGGACGCATCGCGCGCCGCTCGGCACACACCCGTTCTCATCCCTTTGATTCATGCATCCGACCTGTGGCGAGTGCAGAGAGAGACGATCATGCAGATCCTCGACGCCGTCGACGCGGCTTCGCTCCGTTCCGACATTCCTGTCTTCCACCCCGGTGACACCGTCAAGGTGCACGTGAACATCACCGAGGGCACCCGCTCGCGCATCCAGGTGTTCCAGGGCGTCGTCATCGGCCGTCAGGGCGATGGCGTGCGCGAGACCTTCACGGTCCGCAAGATCAGCTTCCAGGTCGGCGTCGAGCGCACCTTCCCGGTGCACTCGCCGGTCATCGACCACATCGAGGTCGTCACCCGCGGTGACGTCCGTCGCGCGAAGCTGTACTACCTGCGCAACCTGCGCGGCAAGAAGGCCAAGATCAAGGAGAAGCGCGAGAACTGACTCGTCGCATCCTTGCACCAGAACCCCGGGACACTCGTCCCGGGGTTCTGTCGTTCGGGCGCGGGTGTGCGAACCTTGTAATGCCGCGCGCGCGGTGAGTCGATGAAGAGGAAACACATGACATCCGATGCCCCCGCGGCAGTCCAGTCGCCGCAGCGGCGTCGGGGGGCACTGGTGTTCCTGCGGGACGTGCTGGTCATCATCCTCATTGCGGCACTGGTGTCGTTCGTGGTCAAGACCTTCATCGTCCGCTCGTTCTACATCCCGTCCGGCTCGATGGAGCGCACGCTGCTCGTCAACGACCGCATCCTCGTCGACGAGCTCACGCCGCGCTGGAGCGGATACGACCGTGGAGACGTGGTGGTGTTCCAGGATCCGGGCGGCTGGCTGCCCCCGGCGCCCCAGACGCCGGCGCGACCGCCGCTGATCGAGGCGGTCGACTGGGCGCTCACCTTCGTCGGCATCTCGACGACCGACGCGCAGGACCACCTGGTCAAGCGGGTGATCGGGATGCCGGGCGACCACGTGGTGTGCTGCAACGCGCTCGGTCAGATCACCGTGAACGGCTCTCCGATCAATGAGCTCGGCTACCTCAACCTTCCCGAAGGCGACACGGCGGCCTCCAACGCCGAGTTCGACGTCACGGTGCCCGAGGACCGCATCTGGGTGATGGGCGACAACCGCGACCGCTCTCAGGACTCCCGCGCACACCAAGACCTGCCCGGCGGCGGTTTCGTGCCCCTCGAGAACGTGGTGGGGCGCGCATTCCTGACCACCTGGCCGCTCGACCGGTTCGGGCCCATCGACACGCACGACGACGTCTTCCGCGCCGTGCCGGACCCGAAGTGACCGTCGTCGCCCCGTCGCTCACGCTCGAACGACGGCTGCTGAAGGAGTTCGACCTCATCATCGCCCTGGACGAGGTCGGCAGGGGAGCGCTGGCGGGTCCCGTCGCCGTCGGAGCCGCGGTGATGGATGCCGCGGGATCACGCCGACGCGTTCCGGACGGCCTGCGCGATTCGAAGATGATCACCGAGAAGCGCAGGCCCGAGATGGCCGATCGCGCCAGCAGTTGGGTGCCGCTGTCGGCGGTGGGCTGGTCGACCGCCGCGGAGATCGACGAGGTCGGCATCATGCGCGCGCTGGGACTCGCCGCGTCCAGGGCCGTGCAGGCGGTGGTCGACGCGGGGGCGTCCCTCGAGCGGACCCTCGTGATCCTCGATGGCAACCACGACTACATCTCCCGCGTGCACCCCGCTCCACTGGTCGTCCGCACGGTGACCAAAGGCGATCGAGACTGCGCATCCGTCTCCGCCGCCTCCGTCATCGCGAAGGTCGCACGCGACACCCACATGGCGACCCTGCATCCCGAGCATCCCGACTACCAGTGGGACCGCAACAAGGGCTACGCGAGCCCCGAGCACCGCCAGGCGATCCGCGATCGAGGGCTCTCGCCGCTGCACCGATCGTCGTGGGCGATCGCGGACGCGCCGACCCTGTTCTGACGAATCCGCATTCCTCGTCCGGTGCTCATAGGATGGAGTCATCATGGATGAGGATGCCTTCGACGACTACGACCGCGAGCTCGAACTCGCGCTGTTCCGCGAGTACCGGGACGTCGTCGGACAGTTCCAGTACGTCGTCGAGACCGAGCGCCGGTTCTACCTCGCCAACGAGGTGAACGTCGTGCGTCGTGACACCGAGCACGACTTCTACTTCGAGATCTCGATGACCGACGTGTGGGTGTGGGACATCTACCGCGCCGACCGCTTCGTCAAGGCCGTCCGCGTGCTGACCTTCAAGGACGTCAACGTCGAGGAGCTTCAGCGTCGCGAGTTCGAGCTGCCGGAGGAGCTGTCGCTCGACGGCAAGTGACTGTTCTCCCCAGTCCGGTGATGTCGACGGGTTCTCCCCAATCGCTGTGAACGGCGCTGCTGCGCGTCCGAGGCGCGCACCAGGCTGTCGTCATGGCAGAGAAAGACGACTTCGGGCGAGCGGGTGAGGACCGCGCGGCGCAGCACCTGAGAGCCCGCGGCTACGAGATCCTCGAGCGCAACTGGCGGTGCCCGCAGGGCGAGATCGACATCGTGGCGACGCGCGATGATCTGCTGTGCGTGATCGAGGTGAAGACGAGACGCTCCGACCGCTTCGGTCACCCCTTCGAGGCGATCGACGAGCGAAAACGGCGACGGCTCTGGCGGCTCGCGTTCGCCTGGGCGGACTCGCACGCCGAGTCCGCGCGCGGCCGACGCATCCGTCTCGAGGCGATCGGGCTGACCGGAGCGGATGCCGGTGACGCCCGTCTCGAGCATCTCGAGGATCTCCGGTGAGCACGGCACGCACCTGGGCGGTCGCGCTCACCGGCGTCGACGGTCACATGGTGGAGGTGGAGGCCGATCTGAGCAGTCAGACGCCCGGCTTCCAGATCATCGGCCTGCCGGACAAGGCGCTCGGCGAGGCGGCGCAGCGCGTGCGCAACGCGTGCGTGAACGCGGGACTGGACTTCCCGCGACGCCGTCTCACCGTGAATCTGTCACCCGCGAACCTGCCCAAGGCGGGCAGCGGGTTCGACCTGAGCGTTGCGGTGGCGACGCTCGCCACCACCGGAGCGCTGCGGCGGGAATCCG
Organism: Microbacterium sp. OR21; assembly: GCF_047306785.1. Taxonomy (NCBI): domain Bacteria; kingdom Bacillati; phylum Actinomycetota; class Actinomycetes; order Micrococcales; family Microbacteriaceae; genus Microbacterium; species Microbacterium sp. OR21. The sequence continues at coordinate 305,852 of NZ_JAZEXJ010000003.1, forward strand.
TGCGCTCGACCGTCCACATCGGCGAGCTGGGGCTCGACGGCCGTCTGCGGCCGGTGCCCGGGGTGCTGCCCGCGGTATACGCCGCCGCCCGAGCCGGGTTCACGAAGGTGATCGTTCCGCATGCGAACGCCGCCGAGGCGCGGCTCGTGCCCGGTGTCGGGGTGCACGCGGCGGTGTCGCTCGCCGAGGTCGCCGTCGCGCACGGCGCCGAGATCGACGTGGTCGACACCGAGCCGGTGCGGATGCCGGCGCCCGCCCTGCCCGCCGGTGAACCTCTCGACCTCGCCGACGTGATCGGCCAGGACGAGGCTGTCGATGCGCTGATCACGGCCGCAGCCGGCGGCCACCACATGATGCTCAGCGGTCCGCCCGGCGCCGGCAAGACCATGCTCGCGCGTCGGCTCCCCGGCATCCTGCCCACCCTGAGCGAGAGCGAGTCGCTCGAGGTCGCGGCGATCCGCTCCCTGACGGGCGAGACGGTCACGCGCCTCGACCCTCTGCCGCCCTTCGAGGCGCCGCATCACAGCGCCTCGGCGGCGGCCCTCGTCGGCGGGGGATCCCGCTCACCGCGTCCGGGTGCGATCGTCCGGGCGCACCGCGGAGTGCTCTTCCTCGACGAGACGCCCGAGTTCCAGCGTGCCGCGCTCGATGCGCTGCGCCAGCCGCTGGAGTCCGGCCGGATCGAGATCATCCGCGCCGGATTCGCCGCGTCGTTTCCCGCGAGGTTCCAGCTGGTCCTGGCCATGAACCCGTGCCCGTGCGGCAACTACGGTGTGCGCGGGGCCGAGTGCACGTGCCCGCCGATGGCCATCCGCCGGTACGCGGGCAGGCTCTCGGGGCCGCTGCGCGACCGGGTCGACATCGACCTGCAGGTGGCGCGGGTCGCGGCGTCGCGAGCCACGTCGGGTGAGCGCTCGGGGCAGTCGACCAGCGTGGCACGCGATCGCGTGGCCGCGGCCCGGCAAGTGGCGGCGGAGCGGTGGCGAGGAAGCCCGTGGCGGCTCAACGGCGAGGTCCCCGGCGATCGACTGCGCCAGGGCGCACTGCGCCTGCCGCCCGCCGTGCGGGCTCCGCTCGATCGCGCTCTCGAGCGCGGCGCGGTGACGCTGCGGGCGTATGACCGGGTGCTGCGCATCGCATGGACCTTGAGCGACCTGCTGGGGCGATCGTCGCCGGGCGCCGAGCAGCTGGGTCACGCGCTCTTCCTGAAGAAAGGACTGCTGGCATGATCGCCACCGGACTCGAACTGATCGACGATGCCGAGCTCATCGCCGCCGCCGCGCTGCTCAGGCCCGACCTGGACCCGACCGAGGTCGCCGCGCGGGCCGCGTGGTCGGTGCTCGTCGAACCGGGCGACGGCGTCGCCGGCGCCCTGATCCAGAGTCTCGGGGCCACCGAGGCGCTGCGCACGGTGTTCGGAGACCTGTCTCTCACGATGCCCGGCCTGGTGCCGCCACGCGCCATGTCGGAGGCGGTGGCGCGGTGGCGGCCGCGCGCGCAGCCCCGCGCGGTGCGTGATGCCCTGCTGTCGGCGCACAGTGTGGGTGCCCGTCTGCTGCTTCCCGGCGACGAGCTCTGGCCGGAAGGGCTGCACGATCTCGACGCGCATCAGCCCGTGCTGCTCTGGGCACGAGGCATGTGCGATGCGCTGCACGCCGAATCGGCCGTGGCGATCGTCGGAGCCAGGGCGGCGACCGCGTACGGCGAGAGCATCGCCGCGGAGATCGCGGGAGATCTCGCGTCGACGGGCACGCTCGTGGTCTCCGGAGGAGCGTACGGCATCGACGGCGCGGCGCACCGAGCGGCGCTCGGCACGGGCGGCGCCACGGTGGCCTTCCTCGCCGGCGGCGTCGACCGGGCGTACCCGATCGGTCATCAGCAGCTCTTCGACCGGATTCGGCAGGCCGGTGTGGTGCTCAGCGAGGTGCCGTGTGGTTCGGCGCCGACGAAGTGGCGGTTCCTGGCCAGGAACAGGCTTATCGCCGCCGCGAGCATGGCGACCGTCGTGGTGGAGGCGGGCTGGCGCAGCGGCACGCTGAACACCGCCGGGCACGCCTCGTCGCTGGGCCGCCCGCTCGGGGCTGTGCCGGGTCCCGTCACCTCAGCCGCATCGGCCGGCTGTCATCGCCTCCTGCGTGAGTTCGATGCCGTCTGCGTCACCAGCGCACGTGATGTGCGGGAGCTGTGGGGAGAGCGGGATGCCTCGAATCCGACACCGCCGGCTCCGGATCACGACCGCACCAGGCTGATCGACGCGATGAGCACCCGGAGCGCGCGGGAGACGGCCGACATCGCTCGTCGCAGCGGTCTGTCGATCGAGCGGGTGCGGTCGCTTCTGGGACTGCTGGCGCTGGACGAGCGGGTCGCGCAGCGCGATGGCGGCTGGGTGCGGCGAGACTGACGCGATCCTCGGCGCGGCAGGTCGAGAAGCGGACGGGACGCGACATGCTGGTCGGGTGCGGTACGCGAACGCGGTTGACTCCTTCACCTCGCACCTCGAACAGGTGCGGCGGCTGTCTCCGGCCACGGTGCGCGCCTATCGTGCGGATCTCGCCGACCTCGGCGCCGTCGTCGGCGACGCCGAACTGCGTGACGTCGACCTGGAGATGCTGCGCGAGTGGCTCTGGCGCGCGACGCAGCGCGGTGACGCCCGCTCGACGATGGCCCGACGGGCTGCGGCCGCCCGCTCGTTCTTCGGCTGGGCGCACGAGAGCGAGCTCATCCCTGTCGACCCGAGCCTGCGACTCGTCACCCCCAAGCGCGCGAAGACGCTGCCGATGGTCGCGTCGAAGGACGGCATGCGCGACCTTCTCGATCAGCATCGCGTCGCCGCCGCCGCCGGCGACCCGGTCGCGCTCCGTGACCACGCCATCCTCGAGGTGCTCTACGGCAGCGGTGTCCGCGTCTCGGAGCTGTGCGGCATGGACGTCGACGACATCGACATGCAGCGGCGCACGGTGCGGGTGCTGGGCAAGGGGTCCAAGGAGCGGGTGGTGCCGTTCGGATCACCCGCCGCCGCCGCCGTCGGCGCCTACACGACCAGGGGGCGCCCGGCGCTGCTCGCCCGCACGGAGCACACGACCCCGGCGCTGTTCCTCGGTGCGCGGGGCGCGCGCATCGGATCGCGCACGGTGTACGCCCTCGTCGCACGCGTGCTCCGACCGATCGTCGGATCCGAGCACGTCGGCCCGCACGCCCTGCGCCACTCCGCGGCGACGCACCTGCTCGACGGCGGAGCCGACCTGCGCGCGGTGCAGGAGATCCTCGGGCATGCGAGCCTCGGAACGACGCAGATCTACACGCACGTCTCGGCCGAGCGCCTGATCGACGGCTATCGCCTGGCGCATCCGCGGGCGTGATCACGCTCTGCCGGGTGCGAACCCGGGCTCAGCCCTCGCAGCAGGGCAGCAGGACCGCCCGCGGCACCTCTCCGAACAGCGGCAGGGGATTGAGGTAGGCGCCGTCTCGGCGCACGCCGATGTGCAGCGTGCTCCGCGCCGCGTGGCCGCCCGACGCGACGACGCCGATCGGGTCGCCGGCGAGCACGACATCACCGGGGGAGAGCGACGACGCCACCGGCTCCCACGTGCTCACCAGGCCACCCCCGTGGTCGATCGTGAGCAGCGGGCGATCGACCACCGAGCCGCGGAACGCGACGACGCCCCGGGCCGCCGCCCTGACCACAGTCCCTTCCGGCGCGGCGACATCCATTCCGCGATGCCCCGGCCCGTACTCGTGGGCCGGAGCGCGAAACGGCTCCACCACGGTGCGTGCACCGGCGATCGGCCACTGCCACGCAGGCTCGCCGGCGTCACCGGCGCCGGCCGCGCCGTCACCGGCGAGCAGGGCGAGCGAGAGCAGGACAGCGAGAAGTCGGCGGCGCATGGCTCCACCCTCGCCGATCGGGTCATGCCCGCGGATGCCAGGGGCCGGTCGTCGTGGAGAAGCGGCCGCGCGGGCACGCCTGTGCAGGACGTTTCGGCCCGACCGGATCCTGTACACTGGGAGAGCACCTCGAAATCGGGGTGACTACGCGTGCCCACAGCGACTTCGGTCGTGGCATCCACTCCCACAGGTCCTGCTCTCGAGCGGGCGGGTGTGCGCCGGGCACCAGGACTGCCGGTCGTTCGACCGGCGAATCAACCTCAAGGACGCGACAGCGTCAGAACAAGGAGACGACCATGGCTGTGGTCACCATCCGCCAGCTGCTCGACAGCGGCGTGCACTTCGGACACCAGACCCGCCGGTGGAACCCGAAGGTGAAGCGCTTCATCCTCACCGAGCGCTCGGGCATCCACATCATCGACCTGCAGCAGTCGCTGTCGTACATCGACCAGGCGTACGACTTCGTCAAGGAGACCGTCGCGCGCGGCGGCACCATCCTCTTCGTCGGCACCAAGAAGCAGGCGCAGGAGATCCTCGCCGAGCAGGCCGACCGCGTGGGCCAGCCCTACGTGAACCAGCGCTGGCTGGGTGGTCTTCTGACCAACTTCTCGACCATCGCGAAGCGTCTCGCCCGCATGAAGGAGCTCGAGGAGCTCGACTACGAGAACCCCGCCGCCTCGGGCTTCACCAAGAAGGAGCTGCTTCTCAAGAAGCGCGAGCTCGACAAGCTGCACAAGTCGCTCGGCGGTATCCGCAACCTCTCGAAGACCCCGTCCGCTCTGTGGGTCGTCGACGCCAAGCGCGAGCACCTCGCCATCGACGAGGCCAAGAAGCTCGGCATCCCCGTGATCGGCATCCTCGACACGAACGCCGACCCGGACGACTTCCAGTACCCGATCCCCGGCAACGACGACGCGATCCGCTCGGTGTCGCTGCTGACGCGCATCATCGCCGACGCCGCCGCCGAGGGCCTGCAGCAGAAGCACAACCCCGATGCCGGTGACGCCGAGCCGCTCGCCGAGTGGGAGCGCGAGCTGCTCGAGGGTGCTGACGCGCCCGCCGCCGAGGCCGAGGCTCCTGCCGAGGCCGCCGGCGAGACCGAGGCTCCCGCCGAGACCGAGGCTGCAGCCGAGGCTCCCGCCGACGCAGACGCCAAGTAAGTCACCCCCACACGTACAGACACGAAGCAAGGAGCCACCACACATGGCCAACTTCACCATCGCCGACATCAAGGCGCTGCGCGAGCAGCTGGGCACCGGAATGGTCGACACCAAGAAGGCGCTCGAGGAGGCTGACGGAGACGTCGAGAAGGCGACCGAGATCCTGCGCCTCAAGGGTGCGAAGGGCAACGCGAAGCGCGCCGACCGCTCCACCAGCGAGGGCCTCGTCGTCGCTCGCGAGTTCGACGGCGGCGTCACGCTGCTCGAGCTCGCCTGCGAGACGGACTTCGTCGCGAAGAACGAGCGCTTCATCACGCTCGCCGAGAAGGTCGCCGACGCCGTCGCGGCCGTCGCCGCCGACTCGCTCGAGGCAGCGCTCGCGGCGCCCGTCGGCGACCAGACGGTCGAGCAGCTGATCTCGGACGAGGCAGCGATCATCGGCGAGAAGGTCGAGCTGCGTCGCGTGCGCACCATCACCGGTGACGCCGTGTCGGTGTACCTGCACCGCACCAGCAAGGACCTGCCGCCGCAGATCGGTGTCGTGGTCGCGTACAGCGGCTCGGACGCCGACACCGCTCGCAGCATCGCCCAGCACATCTCGTTCGCGAACCCGTCGTACCTCACCCGTGAGGACGTCCCGGCCGCCGAGGTCGAGAAGGAGCGCGAGATCGTCACCGAGATCTCCCGCAACGAGGGCAAGCCCGAGGCCGCCCTGCCGAAGATCGTCGAGGGTCGTGTCACCGCTTACTTCAAGCAGGTGGCGCTTCTCGAGCAGGACTACGCGAAGGACAACAAGCTGTCCGTGGCCCAGGTCGCGAAGGATGCCGGTATCACCGTCACCGACTTCGCCCGCTTCAAGGTCGGCGCGTAACAACCTCCAGGGGGTTCGGATCTGAGATCCGAACCCCCTTCTTCATGCCCAGAAGGCACTATCTTGAATCGGGACGAGAGGAACTCATCCATGACCGAAGGCACCGGACGCCGGCGCGTCCTCCTGAAGCTCTCCGGCGAAGCATTCGGCGGCGGCCAGCTCGGCGTCAACCCCGACATCGTCGGCCAGATCGCCCGTGACATCGCCGCGGCCGTCGACCGCGTCGAGATCGCCGTCGTCGTCGGCGGAGGCAACTTCTTCCGTGGAGCAGAGCTCAGCCAGCGGGGCATGGACCGTGGTCGGGCCGACTACATGGGCATGCTCGGCACCGTCATGAACGCACTCGCCCTGCAGGACTTCCTCGAGCAGGCGGGCGCGGCGACGCGCGTGCAGTCGGCCATCTCGATGACGCAGGTCGCCGAGCCGTACATCCCCCTGCGTGCCGAGCGGCACATGGAGAAGGGCCGCGTCGTGATCTTCGGCGCCGGCGCGGGACTGCCGTACTTCTCCACCGACACCGTCGCCGCTCAGCGCGCGCTCGAGATCGGCGCAGACGAGGTGCTGGTGGCCAAGAACGGCGTCGACGCCATCTACACCGCTGACCCGAACAAGGACGCGAGTGCCGAGCGCATCGAGCGCGTCACCTACCGCGACGCCCTGCAGCGCGGCCTGAAGGTCGTCGACTCCACGGCGTTCAGCCTGTGCATGGACAACAACATGGACATGCGCGTGTTCGGGATGGAGCCCGCCGGCAACGTCACCAAGGCGCTCCTCGGCGAGCCGATCGGAACACTCGTCACCCCCTGACCGCCTGGTCGCTCAGGGTCCGGCGGCACACCGCCGGATAGAATCGATGCACAACCACGACCTTAAGGAGCACCCGTGATCGCGGACGTCCTCGCAGATACCACCGCTCGCATGACCCGTGCGGTCGACGCCGCCAAGGAGGACTTCGCCACGGTCCGCACCGGGCGCGCGAACCCCCAGCTCTTCCAGAAGCTCATGGTGGACTACTACGGCTCGCCCACGCCGATCGCGCAGCTGGCGTCGATGGCCAACCCCGAGGCGCGCACCCTCATCGTCACCCCGTACGACAAGAGCGCGCTGAAGGCGATCGAGCAGGCGATCCGCGACATGCCGAACCTCGGTGCCAATCCGACCAACGACGGCAACATCGTCCGCGTGACGATGCCCGAGCTGACCGAGGAGCGCCGCAAGGAGTACGTCAAGCTCGTCCGCGGCAAGGGGGAGGACGCGAAGGTCCAGGTGCGCGGCATCCGTCGCAAGGCGAAGGATCAGCTCGACGCCCTCAAGAACGAGGTCGGCGAGGACGAGATCGCTCGCGGCGAGAAGGAGCTGGATGCTCTGACGCGTCAGTACGTCGACGCGATCGACGACGCGCTAAAGCGCAAAGAGGCAGAGCTGCTCGAGGTCTGACAGGCATGGCAGCTGACAGCGATTCCGACGATCAGCCGCTGACGCGGCGGGCCGCGCGCCGAGGCGATTCGCCCTCGAGCGCGGCCGCGGCGAGCTCGCCGGCCGATCCGGAGGACGTCGACACCCCGGCTCGCGGGCTGCCGCTCTCGGACGCATCGTTCCCGGCGTTCGATGCCGAGCGGATCCCGCCGCGCCCGCCGATGCCGGCTCCGCACAGCACCGACTCGCACGCCATCCGCGAGCAGTGGCGGGCCGCGCGGGGCGAGTTCGAATCCCATGTGACACTGGCGCGCGAGCAGTTCGACCAGGCGAACGAGCGGATCAAGCAGCGCACCGGCCGCGACCTGATCGTCGCCATCCTCATCGGCGTCGGCTTCGGCGCCGTGCTGATCGCATCGCTGCTGTTCGTGAAGTGGCTGTTCGTCCCCATCGCGGTCGCCGCCGGTCTGCTCGGCACCTACGAGCTCTCGCGCGCGCTGCGCACCGGCGGACGACGGGTCGATGTCGTGCCGCAGCTGATCGCGGGCACGGCGGTGCTGCTGACCGGTCCGTTCGCGGCGCTGTGGCTCAGCTGGGTCGTGCTGTTCGCCGCCCTGGCGTTCGTGAGCGTCTGGCGCATGGTCGCCCAGATGATCGCGGCCGACGGCCGCACCTACGGTGACGTGCTCTCCGACGTCGTGGTGGGCGCGTTCGTGCAGGTCTACGTTCCGTTCCTCACGTCGGTGGCGCTCATGCTGCTCAGCCGTGAGCACGGCGAATGGTGGGTGCTCGGCTTCGTCGCCGTGGCGGTCGCTGCGGACACCTGCGCGTATGCGGCGGGTCTGGCCTTCGGCAAGCACCCCATGGCGCCGCGGATCAGCCCGAAGAAGACCTGGGAGGGTTTCGCCGGCGCGGTGCTGGGCTCGCTCGCGGTCGGCGTGCTGCTGGCGCTGTTCCTGCTGCAGCTGCCGTGGTGGTGCGGGCTCATCTTCGGCGCGGCGATCGTCGCCTGCGCGACGCTCGGCGACCTGGGGGAGTCGATGCTCAAGCGGGACCTCGGCATCAAGGACATGAGCTCTTGGCTGCCCGGGCACGGCGGGCTGCTCGACCGGCTCGACAGCATCCTGCCCTCGACGATCCCCGCGATCGCGCTGTACCTCCTCTTCACCCCTCTGATCGGATCATGATGACGGATGCAGACCTCGAGGCGCTCACCGGCTCGGAGGAGGAGACGCCCCCTGCCTTCCCGCTGACCAGCGGCCGGCAGCGCGGATATCATCGGGCTGCGGTCGACAGCTTCCTCGACGCCGCGCGCGCCGCATTCGAGCAGTCGCGCACGGACTTCGGCGCCGATGACGTGCGAGCGGCATCCTTCCCGCTGGTCCGCGAGGGATACGTCATCGCGGAGGTCGACGCCGCGCTGTCGCGGGTGGAGGATGCCTTCGCGCAGCGCGCGCGTGAGGAGGCGATCCGCCGTGTCGGCGTGGACGAGTGGGTCTCTCGGGCGCGCGATGACGCTCAGCAGGTGCTCGACCATCTCAGCCGGCCGGCGCGACAGCGCTTCGCTCGGACGAGCATCCTGACCTTCGGATACCGGATCGAAGAGGTCGACCACGTCGCCGACCGGATCTCGGCGTTCCTGCGCGACGGCGTCGCTCTCGACGCGGAGCAGGTGCGCGGAGCCGCCTTCCGCATGCAGCGCGGCGGGTACCGCGAAGAGCAGGTGGATGCCCTGCTGGATGCCACGGTCGAGGTGATCCTCGCGGTCAGGTGACCTGTTCACGGTGAGTTCTCATGATCGATGACCCAGGGTGTGCGTAAGATGGGGGCCATCGTGACTCCCGATAACGACTTGATCTCGAACTCGACGCGCCCGAACGCGTCCCGTTCGACGAAGAAGAATCCGACGCGCGGACGAGCCAGCGCTCTGCTGGCGGGCCTCGCGGTGATCGGCATCTCCGCCGCCATGATGGCGCCGTCGGGCATGGCCGTCGCCGATCCCGAGACGACCGACGCACCGCTGACCGCCTACTCGCTGGCGGCCGCCGAGACGCAGAGCATCACGGTCTCGGTCGAGGGCGCCGACATCGCACCGGTCGCCCGCAGCGGGTTCGACGTCTACGTCAAGCCGAAGCCGAAGCCGAAGCCCAAGCCGAAGCCGAAGCCCGTCGCGCAGACGGCATCCTCGTCAGGCAGCAGCAGCGGCCGCAGCAGCGGCCCCTCGATGCCCCGCTACACCGGCGGCGGATCGAAGGAGGACTGGATGTCGGCGGCCGGCATCGCGAGCGGCGACTGGGCCTACGTCGACTACATCGTCTCGCGCGAGAGCGGCTGGAACCCCAACGCCACCAACGCGTCCTCTGGCGCGTGCGGTCTGGTTCAGGCCCTTCCCTGCAGCAAGGTGCCCGGCAACGGGTACGACCCCGTCGACAACCTCCGCTGGGGCAATGGCTACGCCGTCGGGCGCTACGGCAGCTGGGCTGCCGCGTACGCCTTCTGGTCGCGCAACCACTGGTGGTGAGCAGGCATCGTGCCACGCTCACATCGGCGACGACCTGATCCCAGTGGCTCGGACGAGTCGTTCGATCGGCTGCTGGCCGGCTGGAAGCGCACCGAGACGCGCCGCGGTCGCGAGTGGACCGTGCAGCCCATCTCGGCGATGCAGGCGCTCAAGGACTACCGGTGCCCGGGCTGCACGCGGACGATCGCACCCGGCACCGCACACGTCGTCGTGTGGCGCGCCGACGGCGTGATGGGGGAGAGCGCGGACCTCGCCGCCCGACGGCACTGGCACACGCACTGCTGGCGGATCGCCTGACCGGGCGCGTTCAGCGCTCGTTCATCCGCGGGATGAGCACCTGCCGGTAGATGATCAGCACGCTCGCCGCGACCGGGATCGCGATCAGCGCGCCGAGCAGTCCCAGCAGCGCGCCGCCCGACAGGGCGGCGATCACGACGACGGCACCCGGCACCGACACCGCACGGCTCATGATGCGCGGCGCGATGAAGTACGCCTCGACCTGCATGTAGATCAGGTAGTAGATCGCGGCGGCGAGGGCGGTCGCCGGAGAACCCACGCCGGGCAGCAGACAGGCGAGCACGATGATCGTCGACCCTGTCAGGGTTCCCACCAATGGGATCAGCGAGAAGAAGAAGGCGACGACCGCGAGCACCGCGGTGAACGGCGCGTCGATGATCGACAGATAGATCACGCTCAGGATGCCGTTGATCACACCGAGCGACACCTGCCCCATCACGTAGTGCCCGACGGAGTCGGTGATCTGATCGGCGATGTCGATGAAGCGCTCCCGCTTGGATGCGGGCACCAGCTGGTAGACCGCGCGCTTGAGCGACGGCGTGGACGCGGTCATGTAGATGGTCAGGATCAGGACGATGAAGGCCCCGAAGCCGCCGGCGAGCACCGCGCCGCCGACGACGAGCACTCCCTGGCCGATCGACTCCGTCCAGCTCGCGACGGTGTTCTGCCACTCATCCTTCGCCATCCAGTCGTTGATGTAGGCGAACACATCGTCGACGGCGAGGTTGGGGAACGTGTCGGTCATCCAGCCCTTGAGATTGTCGATCGTCTCCGGACCGTCCTGCACGAGCGGACTGATCTTCGCGACCAGCTGGGTGATCTGATCGACCAGCACCGGCATGACGATCAGCACCACGGCGGCGAACACGCCCAGAACGGCGAGGATGGTCAGAAGCACCGCGGCCCAGCGGGGCAGTCCGCGCCGCTCGAGGTACGAGACGAGGGGATCGAGTCCGAGACTGAGGAAGAGCGCTGTCCCGATGTACAGGATGATCGTCGACAGGGTCTGCACGCCGTTGATGAGCAGGATGCCCAGGCCCACGCCGAGCGTCGCCACCAGCGCGGTGCGGAAGGGACTGTGAATCTTCATGGTTCTCCTGGTCGACCTGGGAAGATCCTAATCGTCTGCCGCCGACACGCTCCCGCGACTGGCCGCACCGACGCTCACGCCGGTCTCGGCGTCGTTCGTGGGCAATGCCCAGGTGGTTTCGCTAGTCTGAAACGTCGAGCGGACCGGCGGCGAATGCCCGGTCACGTAAGGAGTTGATTCGTGCGTTTCGTATGGGCCGTCGTGGCCTTCGTGCTGGCCACGGTTCTCATCGGAGCCGGGATCGCCCAGCGCACCATCTTCATGGGCCCGTCAGAGCAGCGGATGGAGCTGTCCGTCGAGGAGCCGCAGCCGTACATGCTGGTCGATGCCGAGGTGTTGGCCGCGCACCCCGGTCTTCAGACACTGCAGGTGCGCGGCGAGGGCGAGATCTTCGCGGCATACGGGCGCACGGCCGACATGAAGGCCTGGCTGTCTGACACCGCGTACACCGACGTGACCCTCGGCAAGGGCGACGAGCCCGCCACCTCCACGGTGGCAGCCCAGCAGCCGCCGGCCGGCGGAGGCGAGACCTCCGGTCGCAACCCGGCAGGCTCCGATCTGTGGCTGGACTCGTTCGTCGACGAGGACACGCTGATCACCGAGATGCAGCTGACTCCGGGGCACAGCGTTCTCATCGCCCGCGACGGAGTGGAGCCGGCACCCGACGACGTCCTGCTCACCTGGGGACTCGACACGCGCACGCCGCTGGCGGGACCGCTCATGGTCGCCGGGGGCGCGCTGCTGCTGGTCGGTCTGGTGCTCTACATCCTCGCCATCAAGCACCAGCGTCGCGGTCGCGGCCCCCTGCGCAAGGGCCCGGCACCGCTTCCCGAGACCCAGCCGATCGAGATGCCCGCCGCCCCGCGACGCGAGGCGATCGAATCGGGTGACGGCGAGACGGCCGGCGACGACGCGACGGCGCAGGGGGAGTCGGCCGACGGCGCCGCCGATCAGGCATCCGGTCGCGCACCGCGCACCGCGCACCGTGTCAGCCTGCGCCGGCGACTGGCGCTGGGCCTGCCTGCACTCGGGCTCACCGCTGTGCTGGCGACAGGATGCACCGCGGAATCGTGGCCCGATCTCAGCGCCGACACGCCCACGCCCACCCCGACGCCGACGGTCGTCACCCCCGAGGACCAGAAGCCTCCTGTGGTGACCGAGAAGCAGGGGCAGCGCATCGTGTCGCAGATCGCGCAGACGGTGGAGAAGGCCGACACCGACCTCGACATCGCTCTCGCCGAGACCCGACTCTCCGGCGCCGCCCTCGAAGGCCGCCGCACCGAGTACGTGCTGCGCGACAAGATCGCCGAGCGCACCGACCCGCTGACCTCGCCGCGCGGCAAGGTGAAGATCCTGCTGCCGGAGGCCACCGACGGCTGGCCGCGCTCAGTGCTGGCGCTCACCGTGTCGGAGGACGACGAGACGGTGCCGCCCGTGCTGCTCACCATGACGCAGGCCGACCCGTGGTCGAACTACCGGGTCTCCGAGATGGCCGACATGCCGGCCTCGTCCGAGTTCCCCGGCGTGGCGCCGGAGTGGCTCGGCGCCACCAGAGTGCCCGACGAGTCGCCGTTCCTCGCCCTCGCCCCCGAGAAGGTCTCCGAGGCGTTCTCCGACTTCGTCGATCAGGGCGACAAGAGCGAGTACGCGGGCAGGTTCGACGAGACCGCCGAGAAGCTGGCGCAGAGCGTCCGTGACAGCCGGGCCGCCATCGTGCAGGGCCTGAAGGACAAGAAGGCCGACAAGACGTCCAAGGTCGCATTCGACATGAAGCCGACGGACGAGCCCCCGCTCTCGCTCGCCACGCTCGACAGCGGCGCGGTCGTGGCCGTCAGCGTCTACGACGTCGAGACCATCACACCGACGTCGAAGGACGCCGTGATCCGCGTGGGCGACAACCCCGAGGCCAGCGCGCTGACCGGCGTCAAGGAATCGGCGAAGGGGTTCACGACGACCTACGCCATCCAGCTCTTCTTCTCGGTGCCCGCTCAGGGCTCGAACGAGCAGATCCGTCTTCTGGCCTACCACCAGGACCTCCTCAGCGTGAAGGTGATCAAGTGACTGAAATCTCCGCAGCCGCTCTTCGCGGCGCCGTCGACCTCTCCTCCCTGCGCAACCGGCCGGCCTCCCCGGCGCCGGGCGCCGCGCCGGCGGCCGCACCCGGCGCGGAGTCTGCAGATGTCGTCGTCGACGTGACGGACGAGTCGTTCGGTGAGATCGTCGAGCTCTCCCGCTCGGTGCCCGTCGTCGTCGACCTGTGGGCGGAGTGGTGCGGCCCGTGCAAGCAGCTGAGCCCGATCATCGAGAAGGTCACCCGCGAGCAGCGCGGCCGGGTGGTGCTCGCCAAGGTCGACGTCGATGCCAATCCGCAGATCGCACAGGCCTTCCGTGCGCAGTCGATACCGATGGTGGTGGCTCTGCTCGGCGGCCAGCCCGTTCCGATGTTCACCGGGGCGGTGCCCGAGGAGCAGGTGCGCGAGGTCTTCGCGCGTCTGCTCGAGGTGGCCGCTCAGAACGGCATCAGCGGCTCGGTGCCCGTCGACGACGCCGAGCGCCCCGCGGCCGAGGAGCCGGAGCAGGCGCCCCTTCCCCCGCTGCACGCCGAGGCGTTCGAGGCGATCGAGGCGGGCGACTACGCGCGCGCCATCACGGCGTACGAGCGCGCCCTCGCCGAGAATCCGCGTGACGACGACGCGAAGGCGGGCCTCGGACAGGTGCGTCTGCTGCACCGCGTGCAGGGACTGGATCTGCAGCAGGTGCGTGCCGCCGCGGCCGCCGCACCCGACGACGTCGACGCGCAGTTCCAGGTGGCCGACCTCGACCTCGCCGGAGGGCACGTCGACGACGCGTTCGGCAGACTGCTTGACCTGTTCGCCGCCGCCGGCCCCGAGCAGCGCACGCGCATCCGCGAGCGCCTGGTGGAGCTGTTCGAGCTCATCGGAGCAGCCGACCCGCGGGTCGCGTCGGCCCGCACCCGGCTCACCTCGCTGCTGTTCTGATCCCCGAGTCGCAGACGACAGCGCCGGCCCGATCAGGGCCGGCGCTCTCGCTCACCACCTGCTCGGTGTGGGCAGATGCGGGTCGGGCTGGTGGCGGAACCACAGGGTCGTCAGCGCCGGAAGCGTGACGGTCGCGATCGCCGGGGCGTCGTCGTCGGCGCGGTGGGCGCTGATCATGCCGAGGTTCCCGGTGTCGTGCCCGCCGAAGGCCGCGGCATCCGTGTTCAGGATCTCCTGCCAGGCGCCCTCGACGGGCAGCGCCAGACGATAGCCGGTGCGCGTCACTCCGGCGAAGTTGGAGATGACCACCAGACGTCCGCCGTGGGCATCCCGCCGCTCGAAGGCGATCACGCTCGGGTCCCAGGTCGGCGCGCCGAGCCGTGAGAACGAGCTGCCGTCGCTGTCGCGCTCCCACAGCGGCGCCTGGGCGCGGTACACCGCGTTCAGCGAGCCGACCAGCTCGAGCAGCTGCGCGTGCGACGGCTGATCGAGCAGCCACCAGTCCAGCTCGCGGTCGACCGACCACTCGCCGATCTGCCCGAACTCCTGACCCATGAACAGCAGCTTCTTGCCCGGGTGCCCCCACATGAAGCCGAGGTAGGCCCGCAGGTTCGCCAGCTTGTGGGCGTGGTCGCCCGGCATCCGCGAGACCAGGCTGCCCTTGCCGTGCACGACCTCGTCGTGGCTGATCGGCAGCATGTAGTTCTCGCCGAAGGCGTACACGAACGAGAACGTCATCTCGCCCTCGTGGTGGGAGCGATGCAGCGGGTCGCGCTTCATGTACTCCAGCGAGTCGTTCATCCAGCCCATGTTCCACTTGAAACCGAAGCCGAGTCCGGCGTGGTCGGTCGGGGCGGTGACGCCGGGGAACGCCGTGGACTCCTCGGCGATCATGACGATGCCCTTGTGCAGGCGGTATGCGGTCGCGTTGACCTCCTGCAGGAACCGGATCGCCTCGAGGTTCTCCCGCCCGCCGTGCACGTTCGGCTCCCACTCGCCGGCCTTGCGCGAGTAGTCGAGGTAGAGCATCGAGGCCACGGCGTCGACGCGCAGGCCGTCGACATGGAACTCGCTGAACCAGTAGAGCGCGTTCGCGACGAGGAAGTTGCGCACCTCGTTGCGCCCGTAGTCGAACACGAGGGTGCCCCAGTCCTGATGCTCGCCGCGGCGCGGATCGCCGTGCTCGTACAGCGGGGTGCCGTCGAAGCGGGCGAGAGCGAACTCGTCCTTGGGGAAGTGCCCGGGCACCCAGTCCATGATCACGCCGATGCCGGCCTGGTGCAGCTGGTCGATCAGGTACTTCAGATCGTCGGGCGACCCGAACCGGCTGGTCGCCGCGTAGTAGCCGCTGACCTGATAGCCCCACGAGCCGCCGAAGGGATGCTCGGCCAGAGGCATGAACTCCACATGCGTGAATCCGGTCGCCTGCAGGTGCTCGATCAGCGGCGCGGCCGCCTCGCGATAGGTCAGTCCGCCGCGCCACGAGCCGAGGTGCACTTCATACACCGACATCGGCTGGGCAACGGCGTGCGTCGCTGCACGGCGGGTCAGCCAGGCTGCGTCGTTCCAGCGGTAGGCGCTGAGCGTCACCACCGACGCGGTGGCCGGAGGCAGCTCGGCCTCCTGGGCCATCGGGTCGGCCTTCAGCCGCCACCGCCCGTCCGCACCGAGGATCTCGTACTTGTAGCGCGTACCGACCGGCACG
The DNA here is from genome assembly GCF_047306785.1 of Microbacterium sp. OR21. NCBI lineage: Bacteria > Bacillati > Actinomycetota > Actinomycetes > Micrococcales > Microbacteriaceae > Microbacterium > Microbacterium sp. OR21. The sequence goes on from NZ_JAZEXJ010000003.1 coordinate 321,796, forward strand.
TCGGGCACGAACAGCTCCCACACCCCGCTGCCGCCCATGGAGCGCATGCTGTGGCCCTCGCCGTTCCAGGCATTGAAGTCGCCGACCACGCGTACGGCGGTCGCGTTGGGCGCCCACACCGCGAAGTCCACGCCCTGCTCGCCGTCGAGCGCGCGCGGGTGCGAGCCCAGCACCTCCCAGAGGCGCTCGTGGCGTCCCTCCGCGATCAGGTGGATGTCGAGCTCGCCGACAGCGCTGAGGTGCCGGTACGGGTCTCCCGCGATGCTCTCCTCGCCGCCCTCGTACGTTGTCGCGATCCGGTATGCCACCGGCGGGCCGCTGTGGCGGGCCTCCCAGATGCCGTGCGCGACATGGTCGAGGTCGAGTCGCGACCCGTCCTCGAACACGGCCTGCACCGTCTCGGCCATCGGCCGACGGGCGCGGATGGTCGTGCTGCTGCGGCCGACGGAGTCGGTGCTCGGATGCGCTCCGAGCACTGCGTGCGGATCGTGATGCGTGGACTGCGCCACCGCGACCCATTCCGCCGACGCTGAGACGTCCTCGAGATAGCTCATGATCGCTCCTTCACCTTCAGAATGTGCACCGGCTCGGCGAACGCGTCGAGGCGCACGTAGTTGTGATCGGTCCAGGTCCACACCGCTCCGGTCAGCAGGTCCTCGACCTCGAACGCCTCCCCGGGTTCCACACCCCAGATCGTGGTGTCCAGGTGCACGGTCGTCTCACGCACCGAATGCGGATCGACGTTCGCGACCACGATGAGGGTGTCGTTGCGCCCGGTGCCGGTGAAGGCGGCATCCAGATGCTTGGAGTAGACCAGCACCGCGTCGTCGTCGCTCCAGTGCGCGGAGAAGTTCCTCAGCTGTCCGAGGGCCGGGTGCTCGCGGCGGATCTGGTTCAGGCGCCGCAGCAGGGGAGCGAGGGACTCGCCGCGCTGCTCTGCGCCGTCCCAGTCGCGGAACTTGAACTCGTACTTCTCGTTGTCGATGTTCTCCTCGGAGCCGGGGCGTGCCACGTTCTCGATCAGCTCGTACCCTGCGTACACACCCCAGGTGGGCGCGGCGGTCGCGGCGATGCAGGCGCGGATCCGGTATGCGGCGCGCCCGCCGAACTGCAGGTACTCGGTGAGGATGTCGTGCGTGTTCACGAACAGGTTCGGACGCATGTAGTCGCAGGTCTCGTGCGAGACCGAGGTCAGGAACTCCTCGAGCTCCGCCTTCGTGTTGCGCCAGGTGAAGTACGAGTAGCTCTGCTGGAACCCGACCGCCGCCAGCGCGCGCATGACCGCAGGGCGGGTGAAGGCCTCGGCGAGGAAGATCACGTCGGGGTCCGCGGCGTTCACCCGCGCGATCAGCCATTCCCAGAACTGCAGCGGCTTCGTGTGCGGGTTGTCGACCCGGAAGATCTTCACACCCAGCTTCACCCAGTGCATGACGACGCGGAGCATCTCGGCATAGCTGCCGGCCGGGTCGTTGTCGAAGTTGAGCGGATAGATGTCCTGGTACTTCTTCGGCGGGTTCTCGGCGTAGGCGATCGTCCCGTCGGGAAGCGTCGTGAACCACTCCGGATGCTCGGCGACCCAGGGGTGGTCGGGTGAGGCCTGCAGGGCGAGGTCGAGAGCGACCTCGAGTCCTTGCTTCGCCGCGGCCCGGATGAAGGCGCCGAGGTCCTTCTCGGTGCCGAGCTCGGGGTGGATCGCGTCGTGGCCGCCGTCGGGCGACCCGATGGCGTAGGGCGACCCGGGATCGCCCGGCTCGGTCGTCAGGGTGTTGTTGCGCCCCTTGCGGTTGGTGGTGCCGATCGGGTGGATCGGCACCAGGTAGATCACGTCGAACCCCATGCCCGCGACCCCGGGGAGCCGCTTCGCGGCCGTGCGCAGCGTGCCGCTCTTGACAGTGCCGTCCTTCAGGCGGACAGCGCCCTCCGACCGCGGGAAGAACTCGTACCATGAGCCGACGCCGGCGCGCCGGCGCTCCACGCGCAGCGGCAGCCATTCGGTGACGGAGCCGAGCGAGGCGAGCGGACGGCACGAGAACGCGGCGGCGAGCGCCGTGTCGGTCGCGACGGCGCGCAGCGATTCGGCATCCGATGCCTTCTGGGCCTTGCGCAGCCTCGTCGCGGCGGAGCGCAGCGCGCGCAGCTCGCCGGCGGCGCGGTCCTCCTCCTTGGCGGCCGCGGCCAGCAGCTGCACGCCGAGCGCGCACATCACCGGCACGTCGACGCCGGCCGCGGCCTTGACGTCTGCGGCGTGCGCCCAGGTGGCGTAGTCGTCGGAGAATCCCTCGAACCGGTATCGCCAGTCTCCTGCACGATCGATCGCGACCGTCGTGCGCCACCGGTCGGTGCCGTCGGCGAGCGGCGTGAGCCGGTGCAGGCTCTCCTCGCCCGTCGGCGAGGAGAGGCGCAGGTGAACGCCGATCAGATCGTGCCCCTCGCGGAACGACACGACGTCGAACGGCACCGCCTCGCCGACAAAGGCCTTCGCCGGGTATCCCTGCGGCACGTGCGGCGTCGGCGAGAAGAGCGGGATTCGCCCGGCTCTCAGGCCGGGGGCCGATGTCGTCTCAGCGGCAGGGCGCAGAGGGATCTGTGCGGGGCTTCTCAGTCCCGCAGATTCAGGTGCTGTCTGTGCGGCCACACCTTGAATGTACCGCGCCTGCAGGTGGGCGTCACTCCACTCGGAAGAGCTGCATCGACGTTCCGGCGACTGGCAGCACGTCTCCCGGCAGGTACCGTCGCTGCTCTTCGGTGGGGGTCTCGTCGGCGCTCGACCACAGCGCGGTGAAGGCGGTCGCGCCCTCGAGGACGTCGGGCAGACGAACGTCGATCGGCGTCTCGGTGCCGTGCACGATCAGCAGGATGCGGTTGCTGTCGCCGTCGCGCGTGTCGCTCGTCGCGACGTACTGCAGCGTGCGGTGACGCGGGTCGTTCCACTGCTCCGCCTCCATGGTCTCGCCGTTCTGGTCGAACCACTCCATCTCCGACGCCTCGGGAACGTGCTCGCCGAGCACCGCGTATCTCGCCGGTCGCAACGCACGGTTCTCGGCGCGCAGGCGCGTGAGCGCGGTCACATGCGCGAGCAGATCCTTCTGCCACTGCTCGTGCGTCCAGTTCAGCCAGGTCAGCGCCGAGTCGTGGCAGTAGGCGTTGTTGTTGCCCTTCTGCGTGCGTCCGAACTCGTCGCCCGCGGTGATCATCGGGATTCCGGCCGAGAGCAGCAGGGTGCCCATCAGGTTGCGCATCGCTTTGCGCCTCGCCGCGAGGATCGCCGGGTTGTCGGTCTCGCCTTCGACGCCGTGGTTGAACGATCGGTTCACATCGGCGCCGTCGCGATTCTGCTCGCCGTTGGCCTCGTTGTGCTTGACGTCGTACGTCACCAGGTCGTGCAGGGTGAACCCGTCGTGCGCGGTGACGAAGTTCACGCTGGCCAGCGGGCCGCGCTCCTCGGAGTAGGTGTTGGCCGACCCTGCCAGCCGGTTGGCGAAGCCGCCGACGCCCACCGGTGCCGACGCGCGGCGGGCGTAATCGATGTCGCTGAGCCAGAAGTTGCGGGCGCGGTCTCGGAAGCGGTCGTTCCACTCGCTCCAGCCGGCCGGGAAGTTCCCCGTCTGCCAGCCACCGAGCCCCACGTCCCACGGCTCGGCGATGATCTTCGCATCCTGCAGGAGCGGGTCCTCGCCGATGGCCCGCAGCAGCGGGTGCTCGATGTCGTATTCGTGATTCGCGTTGCGGCCGAGCGCCGTGGCGAGGTCGAAGCGGAAGCCGTCGACCTGCATCTCGGTCGCCCAGTAGCGCAGCGAGTCGAGCACGAGGCGCGCGGGAGCGTCGGCCGAGGTGTTCAGCGTGTTGCCGCACCCGGTCGTGTCGACGTAGGCGCCGTCTTCGAGCTGGCGGTAGTAGAGCGCGTTGTCGATGCCGCGGAAGCTCGAGCGGGGACCGCCGATGCCCTCTTCGCTCGTGTGGTTGTACACGACGTCGAGGATGACCTCGAGCCCGGCCTGATGCAGCAGCTTGACCATGCCCTTGAACTCCGCGAGCACAGCCTCGGGTCCCGCGCGGCGCGCCGCTTCGGTGGCGTACGCGGTGTGCGGGGTGAAGAAGCCGAGGGTGTTGTAGCCCCAGTAATTGGTCAGCCCGCGCTCGAGCAGCCGCGGTTCGGGAACGAACGCGTGCACGGGCAGCAGCTCGACGGTCGTCACGCCGAGCCGGGTGAGATACTCCGTCATCGCCGGGTGGGCGAGTCCGGCATAGGTTCCGTGCAGCGCCGCGGGCACTCCGGGGTGCCGCTTGGTGAGCCCCTTGATGTGCCCCTCGTAGATGACCGTCTCGTCCATCGGCACGCGAGGCTTTCGCACGTCGCCCCAGTCGAAGCCGTCGGCGATGACGACCGACCGCCATTCCTCGTACCCGTGTCCCTGCGCCAGCCCTCGGGAATAGGGGTCGAGCAGCAGCCGCTCGGGGTTGAAGACGTTGCCCGGCCCGTGCGGTCCGTCCACCCGAAGCGCGTAGCGGGCGCCGGGCTGCAGCAGAGCAGTGGTGACCTGCCAGATCCCACCTGCCCTGCGCTCGAGCGAGAGGGTCTCGATCTCCCAGTCGAGGTCGTGCTCGTCGAAGATCACGAGCTCGATCGACGACGCGTTCTGAGACCACACGCGCAGTGTTCCGACGCCGTCGTGCAGACGCACGCCGAGGTCGTCGAGGGTGTCGCCGCCGAGCGGCGGCCGGGGCAGAGCGGGCATGAGCAACAGCCTAAACGCGCCGCCCCTTCCGTGATGAATCCGAGTTCCACCTGTGCTGATCTCCAGTCCCGTCGTGACCGGCGGTGGGAGGATGGAGGGATGCGGCACTACCTCGATCACGCGGCCACGACGCCGTTGCGCGCCGTCGCCCGCGACGCGTGGATCGCCGCATCGGCGATCGTCGGCAACGCCTCCTCGACGCACGGTGCGGGTCAGGATGCCCGCCGGCTGCTCGAGGAGTCCCGCGAGCGGGTGGCGGCTGTTCTCGGGTGCGAGCCGATCGAGGTCGTGTTCACCTCGGGGGGAACCGAATCGATCAACACGGCGCTGCGCGGACTGTGGGCGATGCGCCGCGCGGATGCCGGATCGATCGTGCTGCCGGATGCCGAGCACCACGCCACCATCGACACCGTCGCGGCCCTCGAACGCGACGGCGCCCGTGTGCGGTCGGTTCGGGTGGACGCGCAGGGGCGGATCGACGTCTCCGCGTTCGCCGACGCACTCGACGGAGCCGCCCTCGCGACCGCCCTCGTGGCGAACAACGAAGTCGGGACGATCAACGACGCGGCCGCCATCAGCTCGGCGGCTGCGGTGGCGTCGGTTCCGCTTCACCTCGACGCGGTGGCCGCGTGCGGGCAGCTGCCCCTGGTGTTCCGGGCGCTGAGGGGGGAGGCGCCGCCGGAGGCGGGTCTCGTCGCGATGAGCATCGCCGGTCATAAGATCGGCGCGCCGGTCGGCACGGGTGTGCTGATCGCGGCGCGCGGCGCCCGGATCGCGCCGCTGCTGCACGGCGGGATGCAGCAGCGCGGTCTGCGCGCCGGCACCCAGGACGTGCCTGGCGCTGCCGCCCTGGCCGCCGCGCTGGAGGAGGCCGAGGAGCAGCGTGCGAGCGAGAGCATCCGGCTCGCCGCTCTGCGCGACGGACTCGTCGCCGGCATCCTCGACGCGGTCCCCTCCGCCAGCCTGCTCGGCGACGCGCAGGACCGTCTGCCCGGCAACGCGCACCTGCTGTTTCCCGGGGCGGTGGGGGAGAGCCTGCTCTTCCTGCTCGATATGGCGGGCATCTCGGCGTCGACAGGGTCGGCCTGTCAGGCCGGGGTCGCCGAGCCCTCTCACGTGGTGATCGCGATGGGTCGAAGCGAGCGGGATGCCCGCAGCGTGCTGCGGTTCACCCTCGGCGCCTCGTCGACTCAGGCGGATGTCGACGCGGTGATCGCAGCTGTGCCGGATGCCGTCGCACGTGCCTCCCGCTGACACGCCACGCCCAGCCACCCGCTCGTAGACTGGAGTCCATGCGAGTTCTGGCGGCGATGAGCGGTGGTGTCGATTCAGCGGTGGCCGCGGCGCGAGCCGTCGATGCCGGGCACGACGTCGTCGGTGTCCATCTCGCGCTCTCGCGTGCGGGCGGGACGCTGCGCACCGGCAGTCGCGGATGCTGCACCGTCGAAGACGCACTGGATGCCAGGCGCGTGGCCGATCTGCTCGGCATCCCGTTCTACGTGTGGGACTTCTCGGAGCGCTTCCGCGACGATGTGATCGATGACTTCATCTCGGAGTACAAGGCGGGGCGGACGCCCAACCCGTGCCTGCGCTGCAATGAGAAGATCAAGTTCGCCGCTCTTCTCGAGCGTGCGATCGAGCTCGGGTTCGATGCGGTGTGCACCGGCCACTACGCGACGCTCGTCGACGGCTCCGAGGGCCTCGAGCTGCATCGTGCATCCGACTCGGCCAAGGACCAGTCCTACGTGCTCGGGGTGCTGAACGCCGAGCAGCTGGCGCACACGTACTTCCCGCTCGGGGAGACGCCCTCCAAGGCGCTGGTGCGCGCGGAGGCCGCGGAGCGCGGCATCACCGTCGCGCAGAAGCCGGACAGCCACGACATCTGCTTCATCCCCGACGGCGACACCCGCGCGTGGCTCGCGGAGAAGGTCGGCACCGCGACCGGGGACATCGTCGACCGCGACGGCGACGTCGTCGGCACCCATGAGGGCGCCCATGCATTCACGGTGGGCCAGCGGCGCGGTCTGCGCCTGGGGGTTCCGGCCCCGGACGGCAAGCCGCGCTTCGTCCTGGAGGTGCGGCCCGTCTCGAACACCGTCGTCGTCGGCCCGAAGGAGGCCCTGGCGATCGCGGAGATCGCGGGGGAGCGCTTCTCGTGGGCGGGTGCCGCGCCCGCGGCGTCGGAGTTCGCCTGCGAGGTGCAGATCCGCGCCCACGCCGATCCTGTGCCGGCGCGGGCGCAGGTCACCGACGCGGGTGTGCGGGTGGTGCCCGATTTCCCGCTCGACGGCGTCGCGCCCGGGCAGAGCGCGGTCATCTACGTCGGCACGCGGGTGCTCGGTCAGTTCACGATCGACACCACGGTCTCGGCGGTCCCGATCGGCGCGTGAACCGATCGGATCGCTCAGGTCAAGGCCTCCGGGTTGTCGGCGGCCGCTCATAGACTTGCGTGGTGCCTGAGAACATCTCGCTGACCGACGCCCGCGCCGAAGCCGAAGAGCTGACGACCCGCATCCTTGAGGCGAAGGACGCGTACTACGGGCGCGACACGTCGCTCGTCGACGACGCCACGTACGACGCCTGGATGCACCGGCTGGAAGAGCTCGAACGCCTGCACCCCGAACTGCAGGGGCAGGATTCGCCCACGCAGATGGTCGGCGCCGCCGGAGCGACCGGGCTGGACACGATCGAGCATGCCGAGCGGATGCTGAGCCTCGACAACGTGTTCTCGCTCGACGAGCTGCGCGAGTGGGCGGCGAAGACCCGGGCATCCGCCGGGCGCGAGGTCGCCTGGCTCACCGAGCTGAAGATCGACGGACTGGCGATCAACCTGAGATACGAGAACGGGGTGCTCACCTCGGCGGCGACCCGCGGCGACGGCCGGGTCGGCGAGATCGTCACCGAGAACGCGCTGCGCCTCGCCGACATCCCCGAGCGGCTCGTCGGGGAGGGGCATCCGGAGATCGTCGAGGTGCGCGGCGAGGTGTTCATCCCCGTGGCGGCCTTCGAGCGGCTCAACGCCGCCCAGGCGGCGTTCCGCGACCGCGTCTTCGCCGTGGCGCGCGAGCGGTGGGAGGCGCGCACGGGGGCGAAGAAGCCCTTCGACGACGAGAAGGCGCGCACCGCTGCGGCTCGGCGGTTCCCCGCATTCGCCAATCCGCGCAACGCCGCCAGCGGCGGACTCCGACAGCAGATCGACAAGAAGAGCGGTCTCGAGCTCGAAGCAGGGCTGCTGCGCATCGAGTCGCTGTCGCTCTACGTGCACGGCATCGGCGCCTGGAGCAACCCCCCGGTCGCAGCCCAGAGTGAGGTGTACGAGCTGCTCGCCTTGTGGGGCCTGCCGACGAGCCCGCACACGAAGGTGTGCCGCAGCATCGACGAGGTCGAGGAGTTCGTCGCGCATTTCGGCGAGCACCGCCACGACATCGAGCACGAACTCGACGGCATCGTCGTGAAGGTCGACGAGCTCGCACTGCACGACGAGCTCGGCGCGACCAGCCGCGCGCCGCGGTGGGCCATCGCCTACAAGTACCCGCCGGAGGAGGTGCAGACCCGCCTGCTCGACATCGTCGTGTCGGTCGGTCGCACCGGACGTGCGACGCCGTTCGCCGTCATGGAGCCCGCCCACGTCGCCGGCTCCGTCGTGCGCCAGGCGACGCTGCACAACAAGGACGTCGTGAAGGCGAAGGGCGTGCTGATCGGCGACACCGTCGTGCTGCGCAAGGCCGGAGACGTGATCCCCGAGGTGCTGGGCCCGGTGGCCGAGAAGCGCGACGGCACCGAGCGCGAGTTCGTCATGCCCGGGCTCTGCCCCGAGTGCGGCACGCCGCTGCGCCCGATGAAGGAGGGCGACATCGACCTGCGCTGCCCGAACGCGCGCTCGTGCCCCGCGCAGGTGCGTGGGCGCGTCGAGCACATCGGATCCCGTGGCGCGCTCGACGTCGAGGCGCTCGGCGAGGTCACCGCCGCGGCGCTCACCCAGCCGAGTCGCCCGTCCGTCGCGCCGCTGGAGACCGAGGCAGGGCTGTTCGATCTGACCCTCGAGCAGATCGTGCCGATCGAGGTCGTCGTCCGCGACTCCGAGACGGGGCTGGCGAAAGAGGACGACGACGGCATCGTCAAGACCCGCGCACCGTTCCGCCGCAACCCGACCGCTGCCGAGAAGAAGCAGGGGCTCGACGGACCGCAGCCGTCATCGCAGGCGGTCAAGCTGCTCGCCGAGCTCGAGAAGGCGAAGACGAAGGAGCTGTGGCGCCTGCTCGTCTCGCTGAACATCCGGCACGTGGGGCCGGTCGCGGCGCGCGCGCTCGCGCAGTGGTTCGGGTCGCTGGACGCGATCCGCGCCGCGAGTCGCGACGAGCTGGCCGCTGTCGAGGGAGTGGGCGGGATCATCGCCGACTCGCTGCTGAGCTGGTTCGAGGTCGACTGGCATCAGGACATCGTCCGGCAGTGGGCGGATGCCGGTGTGCAGTGGTCCACCCCCGGGCATCCCGGCCCCGGGGCCGCCGTCGCCGAGGGCGGCGTGCTCGACGGACTCACGGTGGTCGCCACGGGAAGCCTCGAGGGCTACTCCCGCGAGGGTGCCGAGGAGGCGATCATGAAGGCCGGAGGGAAGGCCGGATCATCGGTGTCGAAGAAGACCGACTTCGTGGCGGCCGGGCCGGGTGCGGGATCGAAGCTCGCGAAGGCCGAGGCGCTCGGTGTGCGCATCCTCGACGCCGCGCAGTTCCACGTCCTCGTCACGCAGGGACCCGACGCGCTGGACGCGTGACCGGCCGCTTCGCGCGGGCGCTTCGCGCGGAGATGGGCGCTTGGCGCGGATGCCCGGGCTGGACACGTCCGCGTGACGCGCTCATCCCCGCGGCTGATGCACGCGGGGATGAGCGCGACGCCGCCTCAGCTCCTGTGTCGCGGCTTGCGCGCGGGGCGATCGTCCCGCGAGTATCCGCGGCCGGCACGGTCGCCTCGGCCGCCGCGGTCGAATCCGCCGCGATCGTCGCGGTCACGCGGTGAGCGACGGTTCGGCACGCCCCGGTCGGGGCGGATCTCGATCAGCTTGCCGGAGATGCGGGTGTCGCGCAGCCGCTCGAGCACCGCCTGATCCATGTTCACCGGAAGCTCGACGATCGAGAAGTCGGGCTTGATCGAGATCGCGCCGAAGTCGTCGCGTCCCAGGCCTCCCTCGTTCGCGAGCGCGCCGACGATCTGCCGCGGCTCGACCCTGTGTCGACGGCCGACCTCGATCCGGTAGGGCGCGTAGTCGCCGCGTCCGCGGCGTTCGCGGGGTCCGCGGTCGCCGCGATCCGACGAGCGGTCCTGACGCTCGCGCGGCGGACGGTTGTCACGCTCCACCGCCCTGGACAGCTCGTCGTTCTCAGGATCGAGCAGCAGCGGAGTCTCGCCCTGGGCGACCACGGCCAGTGCAGCGGCTACGTCCGCCTCGGGCACATCGTTGTTGCGCACGTAGTGGGCGATGATGTCGCGGAACGCCTCGATGCGGCGCGTCTCCCCGAGGGCTGCGGTGATGGCGTCGTCGAAACGCGCGAGACGGGTGGAGTTCACATCCTCGGTCGTGGGCAGCTGCATCTGCGTGGGCACCTGACGCGTCGCCTTCTCGATGTGCTTCAGCAGATAGCGTTCTCGCGGCGTGATGAAGCTGATCGCATCGCCGGTGCGACCGGCGCGGCCGGTGCGGCCGATGCGGTGCACGTACGATTCGGTGTCGGTGGGGATGTCGAAGTTGACGACGTGGCTGATCCGCTCGACGTCGAGGCCCCGGGCTGCGACGTCGGTCGCGACGAGGATGTCGAGCTTGCCGTCCTTGAGCTGGTTGACGCTGCGCTCACGCTGGACCTGCGGGACGTCGCCGTTGATCGCGGCCGCGGAGTATCCCCGGGCGCGCAGCTTCTCGGCGAGAGTCTCGGTCTCATTCTTCGTGCGGACGAAGACGATCATCCCGTCGAAGTTCTCGATCTCGAGGATGCGGGTCAGGGCGTCCACCTTCTGCGCGTACGAGACGACGAGGTAACGCTGGGTGATGTTCTGGTTGGTGGTCGTCTTGCCCTTGATGGCGACCTCTTCAGGCTCGTTCAGGTACTGCTGAGCGAGGCGGCGGATCGTCGCGGGCATGGTCGCCGAGAACAGCGCGACCTGCTTGTCCTCGGGGGTCTGTGCGAGGATCTGCTCGACATCCTCGGCGAAGCCCATCTTCAGCATCTCGTCGGCCTCATCCAGCACGAGGTACTTCAGCTCCGAGAGATCGAGCGTGCCCTTCGCCTGGTGGTCCATGATTCGACCCGGCGTGCCGACGACGATGTGCACGCCGCGCCGCAGCGCAGACAGCTGCACGCCGTATGCCTGCCCGCCGTACACGGGAAGCACGCGCACGTCCTTCATCCGGGCGGAGTACGCCTCGAACGCCTCGCACACCTGCAGCGCGAGTTCGCGGGTGGGGGCGAGCACGAGCACCTGCGGCGTCTTCTGACCGAGGTCGAGGTTCTCGAGCACGGGCAGCGCGAACGCGGCGGTCTTGCCCGTTCCGGTCTGCGCCGTTCCCAGCACGTCGCGCCCCTGCAGAAGCAGAGGGATCGTCGCGGCCTGAATCGGCGAGGGGGTCTCGTACCCGAGGTCCTTGATCGCCTTGAGCAGCGAGCCGGTGATGCCCAGCTGCTCGAATCCGGGAGCGGCTGCGCTCGCGTCGGCGGTCTCGGGCGCGTCGGTGGCAGGGGCGATGTCGTCGGCAGTCACCTGTCAACGATAGTGGGTGCGGATGTGAGTGCGCTGGCCGCTCAGCCGCCGGAGGTCAGCGCCAGCAGGCGCTCCTTCACCTGCCGGCGCAGCACCTTGCCGATCAGCGACTTGGGCAGCTCGTCCACCACGAAGAGACGTCGCGGCACTTTGTACGGGGTGAGGATGCTGCGGGCGAACGCGCGGATCGCCTCGACATCCACCTCCTTGCCGTCCTCCACGACGATCGCGGCGGCGACCTCCTCGCCGGAGCGCTCACTGGGAAGACCCACCACAGCCGCGTCGACGACATCCGGATGCTGCCGCAGCGCGCCCTCCACCTCGGTGGGCGCCACGTTGAAGCCGCCGGTGATGATCAGCTCCTTGATGCGGTCGACGATGCGCACGAACCCGCGCTCGTCGATCGTGACGATGTCGCCGGTGCGGAACCACCCGTCGACGAACACCGCCTCGGTCTCCTCCGGCTTGCCGTAGTAGCCGGAGAACACCTGGGGACCGCGCACGATCAGCTCGCCTGCAGAGCCCGCCGGCACGTCGACGGTCGGATTCTCCGGGTCGACGACGCGGCACTCGGTGCCGGGCAGCGGCAGCCCGACCGTGCCGGCCACCCTGTTGTCGGCGACCGGATTGGCCATCAGCACCGGGGAGCACTCGCTCAGGCCGTAGCCCTCGACGAGGTAGCCCCCGGTCGCCTCCTCGAATGGCACCACGAGGTCGTGCGACAGCGCCATCGCACCCGAGATCGCGACCTCGGTGCCGGCCAGCGAGACACCCTTCTCATGGGCCGCCGCCAGCAGCCGCTCGGCGATCGGAGGCACGAGGGGCAGGAACGTGGCCGGATGCCTCTTCGCGACCTCGAGTACGAGGTCCGGGTCGAATTTCGGGAACAGCACGAGGCGCGCACCCATCGACATGGCGAACGTGAGGCACAGCGTGAGGCCGTAGGCGTGGAACATGGGCAGCACGGCGTAGACGACGCAGCCGTCGCCGCGGGTGATCGACGGCACCCACGCGCGGGCCTGGGCGGCATTGGCGAGCAGGTTGCGGTGCGTGAGCGACGCCCCCTTCGGTGTGCCCGTCGTCCCCGAGGTGTACTGGATGATCGCGAGATCGTCGGTGGCGGGTCGCGGGTGCGACGCCGGAAGCGGAGCGGATGCCACGAGCGAGTCCCAGCTGATCGCGCCGCGCACCTTCGTGGTCAGCGCGTCGCGCGACGCGCGCGCCTTGGCGATCGGCAGCCTCAGCATCAGCCGGGTCGTCAGCGGCATCGACTTCGTGACGTCCACCGAGATCAGGCTCGTCACGGCGAGGTCGGCGGGGAATTCCTGCACGGTGGCTGCGACCTTGCTCCACACGATCGCGTGCTTGGCGCCGTGGTCCTCGAACTGCTTGCGCAGCTCCCGCGGCGTGTACAGCGGATTGTGCTCGACGACGACGGCGCCGAGGCGCAGCACGGCGTAGAACGCGATGATGTGCTGCGGGCAGTTCGGCAGCACGATCGCGACGGGATCACCCGGCCCGAGGCCGAGGTCGCGCAGCCCCGCGGCGGCGCGCTCGATGGCATCCTGCATGTCGCGGTAGGTCGTCTCGCGGCCGAAGAACTGCAGGGCGGGGGCATCCGGGTAGTCGCGCACCGATGCGTCGACGATGTCGATCAGGGAACCGGTGACCTCGGGAAGATCCTCCGGCACCCCCTCGGCGTAACTTGCGGTCCAGGGGCGGGGCGGAACGAATTCGGTCACGCGTCCCAGCTTACGTGGCCGCGCCCCGCGCTCTCGTAGACTGGTGTGGTGTCTGAAATCACCCCTGATCTTGTGCGCCATCTCGGCGTGCTCGCGCGCATCCAGCTGTCCGACGACGAGGTGACGCAGCTGACGGGTCAGCTCGACGCCATCGTCGACAACATCGCGAAGGTGTCGGAGGTCGCGACGCCTGACGTCGTGGCCACCAGCCACCCGATCGCGATGAGCAACGTCTTCCGTCCCGACGAGGTCGGCCAGACCCTCACGCTCGAGCAGACCCTGCAGAACGCCCCGGATGCCGCCGACGGCCGCTTCCGCGTCACCGCGATCCTGGGAGAAGAGCAGTGAGCGACATCATCCGACTGACCGCCGCCGAGCTCGGCGAGAAGATCGCCGCGGGTGAGATCTCGAGCGTCGAGGCGACCCAGGCGCACCTCGACCGCATCGCCGCCGTCGACGGCGACGTGCACGCCTTCCTGCACGTGAGCGAGCACGCCCTCGCCGCGGCGGCCGACGTCGACGCCCGGCGCTCGGCGGGGGAGCAGCTCGGCCCGATCGCCGGTGTCCCTCTCGCGGTGAAGGACGTGCTGGTCACCACCGACATGCCCTCCACGAGCGGATCGAGGATCCTCGAAGGCTACATGTCGCCCTTCGACGCCACGGTCGTCGCCCGCTCGCGGGCCGCCGGCCTGGTGCCGCTGGGCAAGACGAACATGGACGAGTTCGCGATGGGATCGTCGACGGAGTTCTCCGCCTACGGCCCGACCCGCAACCCGTGGGACCTCGGGCGCATCCCCGGCGGCTCCGGCGGCGGATCCGCCGCCGCCGTCGCGGCGTTCGAGGCGCCTCTCGCGCTCGGCTCCGACACCGGCGGATCCATTCGCCAGCCCGCGCACGTCACCGGCACCGTCGGGATCAAGCCGACCTACGGCGGCGTCAGCCGCTACGGGGCCATCGCCCTGGCATCCAGCCTCGACCAGGTCGGCCCGGTGACCCGCACCGTGCTCGACGCCGGTCTGCTGCACGACGTGATCGGCGGTCACGACCCGAAGGACTCCACATCTCTCGCGAAGGAGTGGCCGTCGTTCGCCGACGCCGCGCGCGAGGGCGCCAGCGGGCGGGTGCTCGAGGGGCTCAGGGTCGGCGTCATCAAGGAGCTGCCGGATTCCGGCTTCCAGGACGGCGTGGCGACGTCGTTCCGCGAGTCGCTCGCCCTCATGCAGGCGCAGGGCGCCGAGATCGTCGAGATCTCGGCTCCGCATTTCGAGTACGGCGTGGCTGCGTACTACCTGATCCTGCCCGCGGAGGCGTCGAGCAACCTCGCGAAGTTCGACTCGGTGCGCTTCGGTCTGCGCGTCACCCCGGACGGCAACCCGACCGTGGAGGACGTCATGTCCGCCACTCGCGAGGCCGGTTTCGGCCCCGAGGTGAAGCGACGCATCATCCTCGGCACGTACGCGCTGTCGGCCGGCTACTACGACGCGTACTACGGCAGTGCGCAGAAGGTGCGCACGCTCATCCAGCGCGACTTCGACGCGGCGTTCGCCCAGGTCGACGTCATCGCGACGCCGTCGGCGCCCACCACGGCGTTCCGGATCGGCGAGAAGATCGATGACCCGCTGCAGATGTACCTCAACGACCTGACGACGATTCCGGCGAACCTCGCCGGGGTGCCCGGCATCTCGATCCCCTCCGGTCTCGCAGCCGAGGACGGCCTGCCCGTCGGCATCCAGTTCCTCGCGCCCGCGCACGAGGACGCCCGTCTGTACCGTGTCGGCGCGGCCCTCGAGGCCGCGCTCGTCGACTCGTGGGGTGAGCCGCTGCTCGCCCGCGCTCCGCAGCTGCTGGGAGGAACCCGCTGATGGCAACCGCCAAGCTCATGGACTTCGACAAGGCGCTCGAGATGTTCGAGCCCGTGCTCGGCTTCGAGGTGCACGTCGAGCTGAACACACGCACGAAGATGTTCTCGGACGCGCCGAACCCGGCGAACGACGAGTTCCACGGCGCCGAGCCGAACACCCTCATCGCACCGGTCGACCTCGGCCTGCCCGGCTCGCTTCCCGTGATTAACGCGACGGCCGTGCGCTCGTCGATCAGTCTCGGCCTGGCGCTGGGCTGCTCGATCGCCGAGTCGAGCCGTTTCGCGCGGAAGAACTACTTCTATCCCGACCTGGGCAAGAACTATCAGATCTCGCAGTACGACGAGCCGATCGCCTTCGAGGGATCGGTCGAGGTCGAGCTCGAGGACGGCACGCTCGTGACGATCCCCGTCGAGCGCGCTCACATGGAGGAGGACGCAGGCAAGCTGACCCACATGGGTGGTGCCACCGGCCGGATCCAGGGCGCCGAGTACTCGCTGGTCGACTACAACCGCGCGGGTGTGCCGCTGGTGGAGATCGTCACGAAGCCGATCTTCGGTGCCGAGCACCGCGCGCCCGAGTACGCGAAGGCGTACATCGCCGCGATCCGCGACATCGTGCGCGGACTCGGGATCTCCGAAGCACGCCTCGAGCGAGGAAACCTGCGCTGCGACGCCAACGTGTCGCTGCGACCCCGCGGGCAGGAGAAGCTGGGCACGCGCACGGAGACGAAGAACGTCAACTCGATGCGCTCGGTAGAGCGGGCCGTGCGATACGAGATCCAGCGCCAGGCCGCGATCCTCGCCGACGGTGGAACGATCATCCAGGAGACGCGTCACTGGCACGAGGACACCGGCACGACGTCCCCGGGTCGCCCGAAGTCGGATGCCGACGACTACCGCTACTTCCCCGAGCCGGACCTGCTGCCGGTGCAGCCGTCGCGTGAGCTCGTGGAGGAGCTGCGCGCCGCGCTGCCCGAGCAGCCCGTCGCACGTCGCCGTCGGCTGAAGGCGGAGTGGGGCTTCACCGACCTCGAGTTCCAGGACGTCCGCAACGGCGGACTGATCGACGAGGTTGAGGCCACGATCGCCGCGGGTGCCGCGCCGGCCGCCGCACGCAAGTGGTGGACGGGCGAGATCACCCGCATCGCGAACGCGCAGGAGCGCGACGCCGCCGGCCTCGTCGCCCCGGCGGACGTGGCGGCTCTGCAGGCGCTGGTGGATGCCGGGACGCTGACCGACAAGCTGGCCCGTCAGGTTCTCGAGGGCGTCATCGCCGGTGAAGGCTCGCCGCAGGAGGTCGTGGACTCGCGCGGACTGGCGGTCGTCTCCGACGACAGCGCACTGATCGCCGCGATCGACGATGCCTTCGCCGCGCAGCCCGACGTTCTGGCGAAGATCAAGGACGGCAAGGTGCAGGCCGCCGGTGCCGTCATCGGCGCCGTGATGAAGGCGATGAAGGGTCAGGCCGACGCCGCGCGAGTGCGCGAGCTGATCCTCGAGCGCGCTGCGCAGTGACCAGCGGGTGCCACCGACGCGATGTCGGTGGCACCGGTCAGGATGGATGCATGGGACGAGGTGACGGGTCGGGCCGCATCGTCTCGCCCGCGGGCGCTGACGACAGCGGCACGGGCATCCTGCACGTCGACATGGATGCCTTCTACGCGGCGGTCGAGGTGCTGCATGACCCCTCGCTGCGGGGTCTGCCGCTGATCATCGGCGGACGCGATGGACGCTCGGTCGTCTCCAGCGCGTCGTACGAGGCTCGTCGCTTCGGGGTGCGCAGTGCGATGCCGGTCGGCCAGGCTCTGCGACTCTGCCCGACAGCGCGCGTGGTACCGCCGGATTTCACGCGCTATCGCGCGGTGTCGGCGCAGGTGATGGACATCTTCCAGAGCATCACGCCGCTCGTCGAGCCCCTGTCCATCGACGAGGCGTTCCTCGATGTGCGAGGCGTGCGCAGGCTGTGGGGGAGTGCGGGCGAGATCGCCGCCCTCATCAGACGGCGGGTGCGCGAGGAGGTGGGCATCACGTGCAGCGTGGGCGTCGCGGCCACGAAGCACGTGGCCAAGATGGCCTCGACCGCCTCCAAGCCCGACGGGATGCTCGTTGTGCCGGCTTCCCGCACCCAGGAATTCCTCGACCCGCGGCCGGTGGGCGCGATGTGGGGTGTCGGGCCGAAGGCCGCGGAGGCTCTGCAGCGTCGCGGCATCCGCCTGATCCGCGATGTCCGGGAGGCGCCGAGCGAAGCGCTCGAGCGGGCAGTCGGTCCAGCGCTCGGTCAGCGGATGCAGGATCTCGCGCGCGGTCTCGATCCGCGAACGGTCGAGACCGAGCGCGTCGAGAAGAGCATCGGGCACGAGGAGACGTTCGACCGTGATATCGACGATCTCGATCTGCTGCGCTCGGAGCTGCTGCGTCTCGCCGACAGGGTCGGAGTGAGACTGCGCTCTGCAGGCTGGCATGCCGGGGTGGTCGCGATCAAGATCCGCTTCGCGGACTTCAGCACCCTGAGTCGCAGCGTGTCGCTGCCGGAGCCGACCGACGTGGGTCAGCGCATCGGCGAGACCGCGGTCGGTCTCTTCGGCCAGATCGATCGGCGTGATCCGGTGCGACTGGTCGGCGTGCGTGCGGAGAAGCTCCGCCCGGCCGGCGCGTCGGCGATGACCCTGTGGGACGACGACGAGGACCAGCGCCGGCTGGAGGGGACACTCGACGAAGCGCGAGCACGATTCGGTGTCGGCATGATCACCCGCGCACGGCATGTCGGAGCGGCCGACCGTCGTGGAGCGGGCGACCCGCACCCGCGGCCGTTCGGTCGCGAGTGAACGACTCCGCGGTTCGGCTAGCGTGGAGCCATGCCAGCGCCCCACACCCCTGACCCCTTCGGAGAGCGTCTGGGCGAGGCGACCGCACGGATCCGCGATGCGATCACGGCAGTGGCGGCGTCGAATCCCGTGGTCGTCATCGACGGTCGAAGCGGCGCGGGCAAGAGCAGTCTCGCCGCCCGCGTGGCGCGCGCGTGGCCCCTGCGCACCCCCGTGCAGCTGCTCGCGCTCGATTCGGTCTACCCAGGGTGGGACGGACTCGAGCGCGGCGCCGAGATCGCGCGGGAGAGCGTGCTGCGCCCGCACGGTCGCGGGCTGATCGGCATCTGGCGCCGCTGGGACTGGGAGCGCGAAGAGGAGGCGGAGGCGCACGCCGTCGACCCGGCCCTCGGTCTGATCGTCGAAGGCTGCGGTGCCCTCACACCGGCCTCGGCGGGGCTGGCGGATGTCACCGTCTGGGTCGACGGGCCGCGGGATTCGCGCCGGCGTCGTGCCCTCGAACGGGACGGCGACGGTTTCCGCAGCCACTGGGATATGTGGGCGGCTCAGGAGGATGCGCACATCGCGCGCCACGACCCGCAGGGCCTCGCGCAGCTGAGCATCGTCACGCCGTAGCGGCGTCGTCGGCGTCGTCGGCTCGCTGGATGAGGTCCTCGAGGCGATAGCCGAGCCAGTCGTACACGTGGAAGCGTGGATCGTCCGTCTCGTGATGGTCGGCATGGTCGATGCCCAGGCGGGCGGCGACGACCAGTCGTATCGAGGCGAGCGTGCGCAGCCAGGCGTCGAGGTGGCCCGAGTGCACCTCGACGCTCTGTGGGGCAAGCGGGTCGCGCGTGTCGTCATCGACGTCGAACGGGACGAGATCGTCACGCATCGCGACAGCATCCGCGCGCCGACGGTCGAACAGCTCGTCTGCGGTGCCTCGGTGGAACTCGGCGGCGGCCGCGTCGTCGTCCGGGTAGGCGACGGGCGTCAGCCGCGCCAGGGCCGGATCGGAGCTGCGACGGGGTTCCTCGACGAGCGAGAGGAACTCGTCGGTCAGGTGGAGGAGGTTGCGGCCCTCGACCCACGCGAGCGTGATCGTGACGGTCACTGCGGCGCCTTGCGGATCGTGGCCCAGAGTCCGAAGTCGTGCATCGCCTGCGCGTGCACCTCCATGGTCTCGCGGGGACCGGTGGCGACGACGGCGTGGCCCTCATTGTGCACCGCGAGCATGAGCGCGGTCGCGCGCTCGGGCGGGTACCCGAAGTAGCGGCGGAAGACACGCACGACATAGCTCATCAGGTTCACGGGGTCGTCCCAGACCACCAGCTGCCACGGCACCAGGGGCGCGACGGTGAGCTGCTCGTCGAGCAGGGGAGTGGATGTCGGGATGCTCGTGCTCATGCCCATCCCAGTTCGTGCAGCTGTTCGTCGTCGATGCCGTAGAAGTGCGCGATCTCGTGGACGAGCGTGGTGTGCACCTCGTCACGCAGCTCCTGCTCGTCGCCGCAGGCGTCGAGATGAGCGCGCCGGTAGACGATGATGCGGTCGGGCAGCTCACCCATGCCGTACTGGCCGCGCTCGGTGAGTGCGAAGCCCTCGTAGATGCCGAACAGGTCGCCGCCGTCCTCCGGTTCGTCCTCGACGACGAAGACGACGTTGTCGAGCCCCTCGACCATCTCGTCGGGCAGTCGGTCGAGCTCCTCGACGACGAGCGCCTCGAAGGCGTCGGCGGTCATGTCCATGCCGCCGTCGGCCAGAGCCTGCGCGTCGGAATCGAGTGAGGAGGACATGCTTCGATGCTATAGGCGCAGACACACGAAGGCCCCGGATCCTAAGATCCGGGGCCTTCCCTGGGGTGAGTAACGGGGCTTGAACCCGCGACCCCCGCGACCACAACGCGGTGCTCTACCAGCTGAGCTATACCCACCATGCGCCTGCCGGAGCGGGCAACTCGATAAGTCTATTACATGTTCGGAGTGAACTCTGACACGGTGCGGGTCGCGATGTCGCGCGCCTGGTCCGAGGAGGGGCCGGGGGCGTCGATGAACACCGCGGAGCGGTAGTAGCGCAGCTCGCGGATGGACTCGAGGATGTCGGCGAGGGCCCGATGACCGCCGTTCTTGTCGGGCGCCTGGAAGAAGACACGCGGATACCAGCGGCGAGACAGCTCTTTCACACTCGACACGTCGACGTTGCGATAGTGCAGGTACTGGTCGATCTGCGGCATGTACTTCGCGAGGAACATGCGGTCGGTGCCGATCGTGTTGCCGGCGAGAGGCGCCTTGCGTTCGAGGGGAACGAAGCGCTTGATGTACGCCAGAGTTCGCTCCTCTGCCTCGGCTAGGCTCACGCCGGCGGGGATCTCCTCCATGAGACCGGAGGTGCGGTGCATGTTCGCGACGAAGTCGTTCATGTTCGCGAGGGCGGCATCGCTGGGCTTGATGACGACCTGGAAGCCCGGGTCGAGAAGATTGAGGTCGAAGTCGGTGACCACGACGGCGATCTCGACGAGTTCGTCGACCGAGAGGTCGAGGCCCGTCATCTCGCAGTCGATCCAGACGAGCCGGTCGTTCTCAGTCGAAGAAACCATGGTTCGATCCTAGCGACGGGGCCCGACACGGTAATCTGGAGCCGGTACGCCTCCTTAGCTCAGAGGAAGAGCATCGGCTTTCTAATCCGTTGGTCGCAGGTTCGAATCCTGCAGGGGGCACATCTCACCCACGCAGTGCGGCCACAGCGTCATCGGCGTCCCAGAACTCGCCCACCAGGCGGAAGGCTCCGGATGCCAGATGCAGGCGCTCCGCGCGGAACCGGATGCCGAGCGGATCGGCGATCACCCGCAGGTGGCCGCGGATGACGCCCCGCGCATCGACGACTCGCCACAGGTGATCGCCTGCGCGGTCGAGGTGCTCAGCCCTCGTGCGCAGCGTCGGCGTCTCCCACAGGAGAGCCGGGTGTGTGTCGGTGAGCGAGGTCATGCTGTCTCCTTCCCTGATTCGAACATATGGACGGCCGCCGACATTCCGTCCCGTAGACTCGGCGGCATGCCCGTCGCCTCGCCGTACGCCGCCCGTCTCGCGGAGATCCCGGTCGAACGCCATGAGGCGCAGATCATGGGCTCCACCACGGCGTACTGGGCGTATGGAGAAGCCGCAGAGGACGCGCCGACGATCATCGCGGTGCACGGATTCCGCGGCGAGCACCACGGCCTCGAACCCGTCGTGGCGTACCTGCCCGGCATCCGGATCATCTCTCCCGATCTCCCCGGGTTCGGCGAGACGCCGCCGATCCCGGCTCGTGAGCACGACCTCGGTCTCTACACAGGCTGGCTGTGCGAGTTCGCCCGCACTGTCGCCCCGGGGGCGATCATCCTGGGGCACTCGTTCGGCTCGATCGTCACGTCGGCCGCGGTGGCGAGCGGACTCGAGACCCCCCGCCTGATCCTCATCAACCCCATCGGCGCCCCCGCCCTCGAAGGGCCCAAGGGCCTGCTCACCCGGCTCGCAGTGTTCTACTACTCACTGGGTGCGCGTCTGCCCGAGCGGGCAGGGACGGCCCTGCTTCGCCATCCGCTCATCGTGCGCATCATGAGCATCGCGATGGCGAAGACGCGCGATCCGAAGCTGCGGCGCTTCATCCACGACCAGCACGACACCCACTTCTCGCGCTTCGCCGACCGGGATGTGCTGCACGATGCCTTCGTGACCAGCGTGTCGCACGACGTGCGAGCGTTCGCGGGTGTGATCGACGTGCCGACCCTGCTCATCGCCGCCCAGCGCGACGACATCACGCCCATCGAGGCCGAGCGACGTCTCGCGATGATGTTCCCCCGGGCCGACCTCGTCGAGATCGCCGGCGTGGGTCATCTCATCCACTACGAGACGCCCGCGGAGGCCGCGGGAGCGATTCGGCGCTTCCTCAGACTTCCCGCCGTGCGAGGCCGATGAGCCCGGCCACACGGAACGGGATGACCTCGCCCATCGCGAGCGAGGTCTCGGTGCGCTCGACCCCCTCGATCGACAGGATGCGCGCATCGGTGTCGAACAGGTGGCGAGCGTCTCGGCACGCCACCCGCGCCAGCAGGTCGATCGATCCGCTGAGCCCGTGCGCCTGAACGATCTCCGGCACCCGTGAGAGCTCGCTGATGATCCGGGGCAGCTCGGTCTGACGCACTCCGATGCTGATGAACGCCTGCAGCGGGAACCCGAGCACCTCGGTCGAGAACGACCGCTCGTACGATTCGAAGACCCCCGTCTGCTCCAGGCGGGCCATACGCGCCTGGATGGTGTTGCGCGACAGGTGCAGTCGATCGGCGAGCTTCACGACCGTCATGCGGGGGTCCTCGGCCAGGGCGGTGAGCAGTTCGAGGTCGGTGCGATCCAGGACGGGCATAGTGCCACACGATAGCAGGGCGGCTGACGGCAGAACTACGCAACATGCTCAACAAGCGCAGACATGCTTGAGCGAGGTGTCAGTCGGACGTACCATTCGAACAAGCCCGACACAGCAGTCGGGAAGCCGTGCATGCCCCACGAAGGCAACCACGTCAGGAGGACGCCGATGTCACCGCACACCACCCCGATCGTCGACACGCAGAACGATCTGGAACTCACGGAGCGCATCATCGCTCCCGACGGCACCCGCGTGCCGAACCCGCAGCTCGACCGGTGGATCGACGACGTCGACTTCCCCACGATGCGCGATCTGCACCGCGACATGGTGGTCCTGCGCCGCATCGACGCGGAAGGCGTGGCGCTGCAGCGCCAGGGCCAGCTGGGCCTCTGGGCCCCCTGCAACGGCCAGGAGGCGGCGCAGATCGGCACCGGCCGCGCACTGGCCGCGAAGGACTTCGTCTTCCCCAGCTACCGCGAGACCGGCGTCATGTACACCCGCGGCGCGGAGCCGGCCGACTACGTGCGCATGTGGCGCGGCGAGGAAGGTGCGGCGTACGACCCCGCCCGCCTCGGCATCGCGCCGCTGCAGATCATCATCGGCGCGCAGACCCTGCACGCCGTGGGCTACGGCATGGGCATCCGGCACGACGGCGCCGACGAGGTCGCCGTCACCTACTTCGGCGACGGCGCGACCAGCCAGGGCGACGTGAACGAGGCGATGATCTTCGCGTCGTCGTATCGCGCGCCTGTCGTCTTCGTCTGCCAGAACAACCACTGGGCGATCTCGGAGCCAGTCGGTCTGCAGTCGCAGTACCCGCTGGCCGGGCGCGCCCCCGGGTTCGGCATCCCCAGTCTGCGCGTCGACGGCAACGACGTCCTCGCCTGCATGGCGGCGATGCGCTGGGCGCTGGATCACGCGCGATCCGGGAAGGGGCCGGCGTATCTCGAGGCGGTCACCTACCGCATGGGCCCGCACACCACGGCCGACGACCCGAAGCGCTACCGCGACGACGCCGAGCTCGCGCTGTGGCGCCAGCGCGACCCGATCGCTCGGCTCGAGGCTCACCTGCGCGCCGCAGGGGAGCTGAGCGACGAGCACCTCGAGTCGGTGCAGAAGGCCGCCGACGAGATGGCCCGCGAGATGCGCGCAGCGTGCATCGGCATGCAGACCCGCCCGGCTCTCGCGGTGTTCGACCGCGTGTACGCCGAGCCGCACTCGGACCTCGAGCGTCAGCGCGCCGAGTACGCCGCGTACCTGGCATCGTTCGAGGAGGCCTGAGATGACGCAGATGACCATGGGCAAGGCCCTGAACGCGGGTCTGCGTCAGGCGATGCTCGACGACGAGAAGGTCGTCCTGATGGGCGAGGACATCGGCACGCTGGGCGGCGTCTTCCGCATCACCGACGGGTTGAAGGACGAGTTCGGCGCGAAGCGCGTGATCGACACGCCGCTCGCCGAATCCGGCATCGTCGGCACCGCGGTGGGGCTGGCCTTCCGTGGCTACCGGCCCGTCGTGGAGATCCAGTTCGACGGGTTCATCTACCCGGCGTTCGATCAGATCGTCTCGCAGGTCGCGAAGCTGCACTACCGCACGCAGGGCCGGGTGAAGATGCCGCTCACGATCCGGGTGCCCTGGGCGGGCGGCATCGGCGCGGCAGAGCACCATTCCGAGTCGCCCGAGGCGTACTTCGTGCACACGGCGGGTCTGCGGGTCATCGCCGTCTCGGACCCGCAGGACGCGTATCGCTGCCTGCGCCAGGCGATCGCCAGCGACGACCCGGTGCTGTTCTTCGAGCCGAAGCGCCTGTATCACCACAAGGGCGAGGTCGATCTCGACGCGTCGCTGGCCGACGCCCCTCCGATGGGCCTGGCGCGCGTCGTGCGCCAGGGCACGGACGCCACGATCATCACCTACGGCGCCATGGTCGGCACCGCACTCGATGCGGCCGCCGCCGCCGAGGACGAGGGCGTCTCGCTCGAGGTCATCGACCTGCGCTCGCTCTCCCCGGTCGACTACGAGACCGTCTCCGCCTCGGTGCGCCGCACCGGACGGGTGGTCGTCGTGCACGAGGCATCCCGTGAGGCGGGCGTCGCGGCGGAGGTCATCGCGAGCATCACCGAGTTCTGCTTCGAGTACCTGGAGGCTGCGCCCGTGCGCGTGACCGGGCACGACATCCCGTATCCGCCGGCGAAGCTCGAGAAGTTCCACCTGCCCGACCTCGACCGCATCCTCGACGCCGTCGACCGTGTGCTCGATCGCCCGCACAGCCTCAGTGGGGCGGACGCGAAGGGGGATCAGCGGTGATCGCCGAATTCCGTCTGCCCGACCTCGGAGAAGGACTGACCGAGGCCGAGGTGGTGCAGTGGCTCGTGCAGCCGGGCGACGCCGTCGCCCTGAACCAGACGCTTGCGGAGGTCGAGACGGCCAAGGCCGTGGTCGAACTGCCGTCGCCGTACGAGGGCCGGGTGGCCAGCCTGCATGCCGACGCCGGTGAGACCGTCGCCGTCGGCGCTCCGCTCATCGCGTTCGATGTCGCAGGCGACGAGCCCGATGCGCCCGCCGCGCCCGAGGCCGAGGAGAAGGCGCAGCCCAACCTGGTCGGGTACGGTGCAGCGCCGGCATCCGGCTCTCGACCGGCGCGACGCGCCCGCCGCGGCGGGCCGGTTCCGGTGGCGGCCGCCGACGCCGAGGTGCTCGTCGCAGCCCCGCACGATGCGCTCCCGCCGAGCGTCGCCGAGCCGGCGGTGGGGGAGCGACCGCGGTCGACCCCGCCCGTCCGTGCGCATGCGAAGCGCCTCGGCGTCGATCTCGCGCTCGTCGCCGCCGAGGTCGGCGATCGGGTGATCACCCGCGATGACGTGGATGCCTATGCCGAGCGCGTCGGAGCCTCGCGGGCCGCCGGGCAGGCAGCCCCCGAACCCATGACGAACGCTCCCGTGACCCCGACCGGCGAACCGGCGGCGCAGCGGTCGCAGACGCGCATCCCGATCAAGGGGGTGCGCAAGCACACCGCCCAGGCGATGGTGCACAGCGCCTTCACCGCGCCGCACGTGACCACGTTCCACACGGTCGATGTGACGGCCACGATGGAGCTCATCGACCAGCTGAAGGCCGACAGGTCGCTTTCCGAGCACCGTATCGGACCGCTCGTGCTCATCGCGAAGGCGGTGACGCTGGCCCTCGGCCGCAACCCGTCGCTGAACGCGACGTGGGACGAGTCGGCCGGCGAGATCGTGCAGAACCATTTCGTGGATCTGGGGATCGCCGCCGCCACCGAGCGCGGTCTGATCGTGCCGATCATCCGGGATGCCGAGCGGCTCTCGCTCACGGGGATGGCCGATGCCCTCACCCAGCTGACGCAGACGGCGCGCGCAGGCAGGACCAGTCCGGCAGAGCTCGCCGGCGGGACGTTCTCGATCACCAACATCGGGGTGTTCGGCATCGACGCGGGCACGCCCATCCTCCCACCCGGGCAGTCGGGGATCCTCGCCGTCGGCGCGGTGCGACGTCAGCCGTGGGAGCACCGCGGCGAGATCGCGCTGCGGCAGATGATGACGCTGAGCCTGTCGTTCGACCACCGACTCGTCGACGGCGCCGAAGGCGCACGCTTCCTCAAGGACGTCGCCGACATCCTCGAGCAGCCGGGACGCGCGCTGCTCTTCTGAGCGGCGACGCTCCGGCGCGTCACCGCCGTCGGCCGTCAGCCGACGGCGGTGAGCGCCGCCATCGCCATCGCCGCGAGCACGCGGGCGGTGTCGGCCCGCGTGCGCAGCGCGGCGGAGGTGCTGTGCGGGGTGGAGTTGAGCAGCCCGAAGCACGCCTGCACCCGCAGACGCAGCTCATCGCGCTCGGCATCGACGAGAGTGCCCAGCGTGTCGATCCACAGCTCGATGTATCCGCGCTGTAGGCGGCGCACGTCGTCCTGCGAGTCGGCGGTCAGATGCGAGAGATCGCGGTCCTGAACGCGGATGACATCGGCGTTGCGCAGGGCGAAGTCGACGTGGAAGTCCACCAGCGCCGCCATCCGCGACCGGTCATCGCTGGCGCCGCTCACCACCGCTGCGCCGCCCGAGACGAGATCCTCGCTGACCCCGATCAGCAATGCGCCGAGCAGCGCCTGCTTTCCGGCGAAGTGCCGGTACACCGCGGGGCCGGATATCCCCACGGCCGCGCCGATGTCCTCCAGGCTCACGCCCGAGTAGCCTCGTGCGCCGAAGAGGTCGGCGGCGGCGAGGAGGATCGCATCGGTCCGCTCGGCCTTGGCGCGATCGCGCGCGGTGACGGGCGTTGTCATTTCGGTTAATCCTCGCTAACCTGAATTGCCGGGGTTAGTGAACACTAACCCTTCTGGCGCGATTTTTCAGCAACGGTCAAGGAGGACCCGCGATGCCGGTCACCCAGCAGGCACTCGCCGACGAGCTTCGCGAACGGCTCAGCACCGCCGCGCTCGGCGGACCGACCCGCTCGAGGGAACGACACATCGCCCGCGGCAAGATGCTGCCGAGGGATCGGGTCCAGCGACTGCTCGACGAGGGCAGCCCGTTCATCGAGGTCGCGCCGCTCGCCGCCCACGGGCTTTATGGCGACGAGGCACCGGGGGCGGGCGTGATCGCCGGCATCGGCCTCGTGCACGGCCGGCACGTCATGGTGGTCTGCAACGACCCCACGGTCAAGGGCGGCACCTACTTCCCACTGACCGTGAAGAAGCATCTCCGCGCCCAGGAGATCGCGCTGGAGAACCGGCTGCCGTGCCTCTACCTGGTCGACTCGGGCGGCGCGTTCCTGCCCAAGCAGGACGAGGTCTTCCCCGACCGCGACCACTTCGGCCGGATCTTCTTCAACCAGGCGCGCATGTCCGCAGAAGGCATCCCGCAGCTCGCCGCAGTGCTCGGATCGTGCACCGCGGGAGGAGCGTACGTGCCGGCCATGAGCGATCAGACCGTGATCGTGCGCGAGCAGGGCACCATCTTCCTCGGCGGGCCGCCGCTGGTGAAGGCTGCCATCGGCGAGGTCGTCACCGCGGAGGAGCTCGGCGGGGGAGAGCTGCACGCCCGCCGCTCGGGTGTCGTCGATCATCTGGCCGAAGACGACGAGCATGCGCTCGAGATCCTCCGCGACATCGTCGCGACCCTCCCGCGACCCGCAGACCCCGCCTGGTCCGTCGCGCCGAGCGTCGCGCCGCGCGCGAAAGGCAGCCTGTACGACGTCGTCCCGGTCGATGTGAACGCGTCCTACGACGTGCACGAGGTCATCGACCGTCTGGTCGACGGCGACACCGTCTCGGAGTTCAAGCCCGAGTACGGCACGACCCTGGTCACCGCGTTCGCCCGCCTGCACGGCCACCCGGTCGGCATCGTCGCCAACAACGGCGTGCTGTTCAGCGAGTCCGCGCAGAAGGGCGCGCACTTCATCGAGCTCTGCGACCAGCGCGGCATCCCTCTGCTGTTCCTGCAGAACATCACCGGGTTCATGGTCGGCACCGACGCCGAAGCGGGAGGCATCGCCAAGGACGGCGCGAAGATGGTGACCGCCGTCGCCACCACACGGGTGCCCAAGCTCACCGTCATCATCGGCGGCTCGTTCGGCGCCGGCAACTACTCGATGTGCGGGCGGGCGTACTCGCCGCGGTTCCTGTGGAGCTGGCCCGCCAGCCGCATCTCGGTGATGGGCGGGCCGCAGGCGGCATCCGTCCTCGCGACGGTGAAGGAGGACCAGCTCGTCGCAGCCGGCACGCCGTGGACGGCCGAGCAGCGTGCCGAGTTCGAGGCACCCGTGCGCAGCCAGTACGAGGCGCAGGGCGAGCCGTACTACGCCACCGCGCGGCTGTGGGATGACGGGATCATCGACCCCGACCGCACCCGGGACCTGCTCGGGCTCGCCCTCGACGTCGTCTCCCGCACGCCCCTGCCCGAGCCCCGCTTCGGCCTCTTCCGGATGTGATCAGCATGAGAATCGACACCGTCCTCGTGGCGAACCGCGGCGAGATCGCCCGCCGCATCATCCGCACCCTGCGCGAGCAGGGGGTGCGCAGCGTCGCCGTGCACAGCGACGCCGACGCCCTGGCGCCGCACGTGCGTGAGGCGGACGACGCCGTGCACATCGGGGGCTCGCCTGCTGCCGAGTCGTACCTGAACGTGGATGCGATCATGGCGGCCGTCGAGGCGACCGGCGCCCAGGCCGTCCACCCGGGCTACGGGTTCCTCTCCGAGAGCGTCGCGCTGGCGCGCGCCTGCCAGGCCGCCGGCGTGATCTTCATCGGGCCGGGCGAACGCGCCCTCGAGATCATGGGCGACAAGGCGCGCGCACGAGAGCACGTGTCCAGGCACGGCGTCCCGGTGGTTCCCGGTTTCGACGCATCGGGCCTCGACGACGACGAGATCCGCGCCAGGGCGCAGGACGTCGGCTACCCGCTGCTCGTCAAGCCCAGCGCGGGCGGTGGCGGCAAGGGCATGGAGATCGTGCGCTCGGCAGACGAGCTGACGGCCGCACTCGCCACGGCACGCCGGGTCGCGACGGCCGCCTTCGGCGATGACGCGATGGTGCTCGAGCGCCTGGTGCAGCGGCCCCGGCATATCGAGGTGCAGGTCCTCGGCGACACCCACGGCAACGTCATCGCCCTCGGCGAGCGCGAGTGCACCCTGCAGCGTCGTCATCAGAAGGTGATCGAGGAGGCGCCCGCCGCGAACCTGCCGGACGACGTGCGCACCCGCCTGCTCGAGGCCGCCGTCGCGGCCGCGCGCAGCGTCGATTACGTGGGCGCCGGCACCGTCGAGTTCCTCGTCGAGGCGGATGCGGTGGGCGAGGTGTTCTTCATCGAGATGAACACCAGGCTGCAGGTCGAGCATCCCGTCACCGAGGAGGTCACCGGTCTCGACCTCGTCGCCCAGCAGCTGCACATCGCCTCCGGGGGAGCCATCGAGACGGCCCCCGAGGTCCGCGGTCACGCCGTCGAGGCGCGGGTGTACGCGGAGTCGCCCGAGCGCGGCTTCCTGCCCTCGACGGGGCGCGTGCTGCTTTTCGACGCACCCGAGGGCGTGCGCGTGGACGCCGCCGTCGAGACCGGCTCGGAGGTCACCGGCTTCTACGACCCGATGATCGCCAAGGTCATCGCCTACGGCCCCGACCGGGTCACGGCGCTGCGCCGCCTCGATCTCGCCCTGGCGCGCACGGTGGTGCTCGGTGTCGAGACGAACATCGCGTTCCTGAGGACGCTGTGCGCACACGACCGTGTCGTGTCGGGAGACCTCGACACCGGGCTGATCGAGACCATGCTGCCGTTCGCCGCGGGTGCTCCCGACGGGCGGATGCTTGCGGCCGCGGCGGCTGCGACCGAGGGCATCCGCGAGCGCGACGGCGTCTCGCCGCTCTGGCACGGTCTCGAGGGCTGGCGGATCGGCGCGAGGGCCCCTCGCCCGAAGATCGCTTTCCTCACCGACGACGATCAGGTGCTCGAGGCGCCGGAGGGGGCCGCCGCCGGCACCGCGGCGACCGCGATCGACGCCGACGGCGCCGTCTGGGTCTCGGCGCAGGGCAGCACCGTGCGCCTTCGCCGGCTGACACGCCGCGCCCGCATGGATCTGCGCCTCGCTGAGCAGGAGCGGGCATCGGGACCCCGCGAGCCCGAGGGCCGCGCCCCCATGCCCGGCAGCATCGTGGCCGTGCACGTCGCCGACGGGGACGCGGTCAGAGCAGGAGAGCCCATCGTCTCGATCGAGGCGATGAAGATGGAGCATCCGGTGCTCGCGCCGCACGACGGCACGGTGCACCTGCTGGTCGCCCTCGGCGACCAGGTGCGACGGGACCAGCCCGTGGCACGAGTCAGCGAACAGGAGACAGCATGAGCGTCCAGACCGAACTGACAGGCGTCGACCTCAACGAGGAGCAGCGGGAGCTGGCCGCGATGGTGCGCGAGTTCGCCGAGGGGGTCGTCGCCCCGCAGGCGTACGAAGCCGACCGCACCCACACCCTGAACCTCGACGTCGTGCGCCAGATGGGGGAGATGGGCCTGTTCGGGCTGCCGTTCTCCGAGGAGCACGGCGGGCAGGGCGGCGACTACCTGGCCCTGGGCCTGGCGATCGAGGGCATCGCCCGCGTCGATCAGTCGCTCGCGATCACGCTGGAAGCCGGAGTGAGCCTCGGTGCGATGCCGGTCTACCGTTTCGGCACCGAGGAGCAGAAGCAGGAGTACCTGCCATCGCTGCTCGCAGGCGATGCGCTGGCGGGCTTCGGTCTCACCGAGCCCGAGGCGGGAAGCGACGCGGGCGCCACCCGCACCACGGCCCGCCTCGAAGGCGGCGAGTGGGTGCTCGACGGCAGCAAGCAGTTCATCACCAACTCCGGCACCGACATCACCCGCTTCGTGACGATGACCGCGGTCACCGGGCAGAGCGATAGGCGCAAGGAGATCTCGACGATCATCGTCCCCAACGGCACCCCCGGGTTCACCGTCGAGCCAGCCTACGACAAGGTCGGCTGGAACGCCTCCGACACGCATCCGCTCACCCTGCAGGACGTGCGGGTTCCCGAGGCCAACCTTCTCGGCGAGCGCGGCCGTGGGTTCAAGAACTTCCTCAGCATCCTCGACGAGGGCCGCATCGCGATCGCCGCTCTCGCGACGGGCGCCGCGGAGGGATGCCTCGAGGCTGCAGTGGACTACGCCGGAAAGCGCACGGTGTTCGGCGCGGCCCTGAGCACGCGTCAGAACGCGCAGTTCACGCTGGCGCGCATGCGGGCGCGGGTGCACACGGCGCGCCTGGCCTGGCATCACGCGGCGCGGCTGCGCGACGCGGGCCGCCCGTTCGCCGAGGAGGCCGCGATCGCCAAGCTCGTGTCGGGCGAGGCCGCGATGGACAACGCCCGCGACGCCACGCAGATCTTCGGCGGCAACGGGTTCATGAACGAGTACTCCGTGGCACGCCACTACCGCGACTCGAAGATCCTCGAGATCGGCGAGGGCACCACCGAGGTGCAGCTGCTGGTGATCGCGCGGTCTCTGGGCCTGGTCGGATAACGTGCGAGCATGACCGACATCGTTCAGCGCGGACTGTACTTCGAGGAGTTCGAGGTCGGCGCGCGATACCTGCACCGGCCCGGGCGCACGGCGACGGAGGCCGACAACGTGCTCTTCACCACGCTCACCATGAACACGCAGGCCCTTCACCTGGATGCCGCGTTCGCCGACGCCCAGCAGCCCTTCGGCCAGCGGCTGATGAACTCGATGTGGACCCTGTCGACGATGGTGGGCGCGTCGGTCACGCAGCTCACCCAGGGCACCCTGGTCGCGCAGCTCGGACTCGGCGACATCTCGTTCCCGCACCCGCTGTTCCACGGCGACACGCTCTACACCGAGAGCGTGATCGTCGACAAGCGGCTCTCCGCGTCGCGACCGGGGCAGGGGATCTGCACGATCGAGCACACCGGCCGCAACCAGGACGGCGTGGTCGTCGCGAGAGCGACGCGCACGACCCTGATGCGCTGCCGTCCGGAGGGCGAGCGGTGACCTTCGGCATGGGGCCGGCGCTGCTGTTCTGTCCGGCCGACCGCCCCGAGCGGTTCGCCGGAGCACTGCAGAAGGCGGATGCCGTGATCCTCGACCTCGAGGATGCGGTGCTTCCGGATGCCAAGGACCGGGCGCGCGCGAACGTCATCGCGGCCGACGTGGATCCTGCTCGGGTGATCGTACGGGTGAACGCGCCGGACACCGCGGAGTTCGCGCTCGATGTCGACGCGGTGCGGCGCACGCCTTTCCGCACCGTCATGATCGCCAAGAGCGAGGACTCGGCGGCGTTCGACGTCTTCGGCGCGGAGTTCGATCTGATCGCGCTGTGCGAGACGGCTCGGGGCGTGCATCGTGCGGCGTCCCTCGCCGCGCACGGGCGCACGGTCGCACTGATGTGGGGCGCGGAGGACCTCGTCGCCTCGCTCGGCGGGACGTCCAGCCGCCTGCCCGACGGGCGCTACCGTGACGTCGCCCGCACCGCCCGGGCGCAGGTGCTGCTCGCCGCCGGAGCACACGAGCGTTCCGCGGTGGACGCCGTGCACCTCGACATCGATGACGTCGACGGGCTGGCGGCAGAGGCTGCCGACGCCGTGGCATCCGGATTCCGCGCCACCGCCTGCATCCATCCGAAACAGGTCGCCGTCATCCGCGACGCATACCGGCCCGATGAGGCGACGGTCGGCTGGGCCAGGGCGGTGCTGGCCGCGGCCGAGGGGGAGCGGGGCGTGTTCCGGTTCGAGGGGCGGATGGTCGACGAGCCGGTGCTGCGCCACGCCCGCGCTGTTCTCGGCCGACGCTGAAGTCAGATCGGGATCGCCTCGAGCAGGCGCAACGTGCCGCGCTCGGCGACGAAGCGGTGCACCGAGCCGTTGTGCAGCGAATCGCCGATGCGCGGCAGCGAGCCGCCCGAGACATGCATGAGCAGCGAGCGGATGACACCGCCGTGGCTCACGACGATGATCGACTCGGCGCGCGGCGCCGACCGACGTCGCGATGCGCGCACGATCCGATCCAGAGAGTCCAGCGCGCGGTCGCGCACCTCCTCCAGCGTCTCCGCCCCCGGTACCGCCGATGTCCAATCGCCCCACGTCGTCAGGTAGTCGTCGACGAGCATCCCCTCGCCGTCGCCGAAGGTGCGCTCCCGAAGACCGCGGGTGAGCGCAGGGGCTGCGAGGCCGAGCTCGTCCGCGATGATCTGCGCGGTCTCCTGGGCGCGCACCAGCGGGCTCGCGTAGATCGCGTCGTACCGTTCGCCGGCGAGGGCTTCGGCCGCGGCCTTCGCGTCACCGCGACCGGTGTCGTTGAGGGGGATGTCGGTGGTGCCCTGGATGCGACGGGCGAGGTTCCAGTCGGTCTGTCCGTGGCGTACGAGTGTCAGCAGGGTCACCATCCGAGCCTAGATGAGACAGCTGCGAGGCGGATTCAGAGAGCGCCGAGACGGGATGCCAGTGCGGTGAGCACCTCGGTCGTGCCTCCGGCGATGACCTCGTCGGCCCAGACATCCGCCCTGGTCGGCTCGTGGTTCACGATGACGATGGGCATGCCCCGGCGTCGCGCACGCTCGATCACCCGGATGCCGGAGTTCACGGCGAGCGATGTGCCGGCGACCACGAGTGCGGCCGACGCGTGCACGAGCGACTCCGCGAGGGCGAACCGCGCGATCGGCACGAACTCGCCGAAGTACACGACGTCGGGCTTGAGCATCCCGGCGCAGATCTCGCAGGACGGGATGACGAACCCCTCGGTCGTCGCCGGCGAGACATCGCCGTCGGGGTTGAGCACGATGTTCTCGGGAACGAGGATCCACGGGTTGAGCTGCTCGATCTGCTCGGCGATCGCGCGCCGGTCGTACACCTGGCCGCAGTGCAGGCAGAGCGTGCGATGCATCGTGCCGTGCAGCTCGATCACCCTGCGGCTGCCGGCGCGCAGATGCAGACCGTCGACGTTCTGGGTCACGACTCCGGTCGCGGATCCGGCTCGTTCGAGCGCCGCGAGCGCGAGATGACCGCCGTTCGGATCGGGTGCGGTGAACGCGCGGTAGCCGAGATGACCGCCGAGCCAGTACCGCCGCCGAGCCGCCTCATCCGACAGGTACGTCTGGATGGTCATCGGGTTCGACCGGGGCGGTGCGCCCGCGCCCCGGTACGCGGGGATTCCCGAGTCGGTGGAGATGCCGGCCCCGGTGAGCAGCGCGAACGGGCGATCCTGCAGCAGCTCGGCGGTGCGCTCGACGGCCTCGCCGATGGTGTCCGAGGGCTCGAGGGACTGCACCCCGGAAGTCTAAGCGCGGACGAGGCGCATCGGGGCCGTTCCGACCTGACAGCATGGACGGATGCAGCTGCACCACCTCGCCGACCCGCACGACCCGCTGCTCGACGACTACCGCGCCCTCACCGACACCGCGCTGCGTCGGGTGCGTGAGCCGGCCGGGGGGCTGTACATCGCCGAATCCGCGAAGGTGATCGAACGCGCCCTGCAGGCCGGCCACCGTCCGAGATCGGTGCTGACCCAGCAGAAGTGGACGGATGCCGTCGCCGAGCTGCTTCAGGGCCGCGACGTGCCGGTGTACGTCGTGGCCGACGACGTCGCCGAGCGGCTGACCGGCTTCGCCGTGCACCGCGGCGTGATGGCGGCCATGCACCGACCCGATCCGGTGCCGGTGTCCGACCTCCTGTCGTCGATCTCCCACCGCCGCTCCCGCATCGCCGTCCTCGAGGGGCTGACCGACCACACGAACGTGGGCGCGGTCTTCCGCTCGGCCGCGGCGCTGGGCGTCGACGCGGTGCTGGTGACGCCGACCTGCGCCGATCCGCTCTACCGTCGTGCGGTGCGGGTGTCGATGGGCAGCGTGTTCCAGGTGCCGTGGACGCGCATCGAGAACTGGCCGCAGGGCATCGACGACCTCCGCCGCGGCGGCTACGTGGTCGCCGGCATGACGTTGGGCGCGGGCGCCGTCGAGCTCGACGAGCTCGTGGCCGAGTCGCCGGAACGCCTGGCGCTGGTCTTCGGCACCGAGGGCGACGGCATCCTGGGGGAGACCGAGCGGATGCTCGATCGCCGCGTCACCATCCCCATGAGCGGGGGAGTCGACTCGCTCAACGTCGCGGCGGCGTCGGCTGTCGCGTTCTACGCGACGCGCTGAACCCCGCGGCTCAGTCGTCGTCGGTGCGGAGGACCGGCATCGCGTCGGGGCGCTTCGCCGCGATGTGATCACCCGAGGACTGGTGGCGCAGGCGCCGCAGCACCCAGGGCACGAAGTGCTCGCGCGCCCAGCCGATGTCCTCGGTGCGCGCTTCGCGCCAGGTGCGCACCGGAATCGGGTCGGGCTGCATGGCCTGCAGATCGTTGGGCACGTTGAGCGCGCGCAGCACCATGCGAGCGACCTCGTGGTGGCCGAGCGGGTTCAGGTGCAGCCGGTCGTCGGCGAAGAAGCGGCTGTCCTGGATGACCTTCAGCGCCCACTGGTCGGCGACGATGCAGTCGTGACGCTCGGCGATCGCGCGCACGTTCTCGTTGTAGATCGCCACCTTGCCGCGGAAGGCGCGGAACACCGGCGTGAAATGCGTGTCTATGCCGGTGAACAGCACGACGGCGGCGCCCGTGGACGCCAGCCGGGCGACGGCGCCCTCGAGCTGGGCGGCGATGTCGTCGGGGTCGGTCCGGGGGCGGATCACATCGTTGCCGCCGGCGCAGATCGAGACGAGGTCGGGCTTCAGCTCGACGGCCGGCTGGATCTGCTCGGCCACGATCTGGGCGATGAGCTTGCCGCGCACGGCGAGGTTGGCGTAGGCGAAGTCGTCGACCTTCTGCGACAGCACTTCGGCAACCCGATCGGCCCAGCCCCGGTGACCGCCCGGGGCCGCCTCGTCGGGATCGCCGATGCCCTCGGTGAACGAGTCCCCGACGGCGACGAACCGGCGCCACGGGTGCGGACCCTCGTTGGCGACGTACGGGGTGCGGGACGAATCCTGATCGACCATCGGCTCTCCTTCAGCAGCCGTGCCGGGCATCGCCCCGACACGGCACCGAGCCTACCGCCGGGCCGCAAGGCGAACTGTCGGCGGGCTGGATTATCGTAGACGGGATGCTCTCTCCGTCCTTCCCTCAGCGCGCCCCCTGGGGTACCGCAGACAAGCTGCGGGCGTGGCAGAGGGAGGCGCTGGATCAGTACTTCCAGGCCGATCAGCGCGACTTTCTCGTCGCCGCGACCCCCGGCGCCGGAAAGACCACGTTCGCCCTGACGCTGGCGGTCGAGCTGCTGCGGATGGGTGAGGTGAACCGCGTCATCGTGGTCGCTCCGACCGAGCACCTGAAGACCCAGTGGGCCGACGCCGCGGCCCGGGTGCACATCCGCCTCGACCCTCGCTTCCGCAACAGCCACTGGGCCCCGTCCCGGCAGTACCACGGCGTGGTCGTGACGTACGCGCAGGTCGCGGCCAAGTCGTCGGTGCACCGTCATCTCACCGAAGACGCCAAGACGCTGGTGATCCTCGACGAGGTGCATCACGGCGGCGACGCGCTGAGCTGGGGCGATGCGATCCGCGACGCGTACGCGCCCGCCAAGCGCCGTCTGCTGCTCTCCGGAACGCCCTTCCGCAGCGACACGGCACCCATCCCGTTCGTCGAGTATCTTCCCGACGAGTCCGGCGCGCGCGTGTCGAGCACCGATTATGCGTACGGCTACGGTCGAGCTCTCGAAGACGGCGTCGTGCGTCCCGTCCTGTTCCACATGTACTCCGGCAAGATGCGCTGGCGCACGAGCGCCGGCGACGAGCTCGAGGCGCATCTCGGTCAGGACAACACGAAGGACGTCACCTCGCAGGCTTGGCGCACGGCGCTCGATCCGGAGGGGGAGTGGATGCCGGCGGTGCTGCGCGCCGCCGACCGTCGCCTCTCCGAGATCCGCCACCACGTGCCCGATGCGGGCGGCCTGGTGCTCGCCACCGACCAGACCGTGGCGCGCGCGTACGCGAAGATCCTGCACAGCATCACCGGACAGCAGCCGACCGTCGTGCTCAGCGACGACGCCGCGGCCTCCGAGCGGATCGAGAGGTTCAGCGCCGACGACCGGCGGTGGATGGTCGCCGTGCGCATGGTGTCGGAGGGCGTCGATGTGCCGCGCCTGGCGGTCGGCGTGTACGCCACCTCATCATCGACCCCGCTGTTCTTCGCCCAGGCCATCGGCCGTTTCGTGAGAGCCCGCCGACGCGGTGAGGCCGCGAGCGTCTTCCTGCCCAACGTCCCGGTGCTGATGACCCTGGCGAACGAGATGGAGAAGCAGCGCGACCATGCGCTCGACCGGCAGACCAAGGACGACGACGGCCTCGAGGACTCGCTGCTGGAGAGCGCGAATCGCGAGGATGACGCATCGGATGCCCTGACGCAGGAGTTCAGCTACCAGGCGATCTCATCCCTCGCCCACTTCGACCGGGTGGTCTTCGACGGCAAGGACTTCGGTCAGCTCGCCGAGCCCGGCACGCCCGAGGAGGAGGAGTTCATCGGGCTGCCCGGGCTGCTCGAGCCGGAGCACGTGCACGACCTGCTCATGCAGCGCCAGGCGCGGCAGAGCAAGCTGCGTCAGGCCCGGGAGGCTGCGGCACCGCCCGAGCAGGAGTCCAGCCTTCCCGCGCCGCTGCACCGTACGCTGCGTGAGCAGCGGCAGCTGCTGAACAGCCTCGTCGGGCTGTACGCGCGCCAGAGCGGCGAGCCGCACGGAGCGGTGCACGCCGAGCTGCGTCGCGTCTGCGGCGGCCCCGCGGTCGCGCAGGCGACCGTCACGCAGCTGCAGTCGAGGATCGATGTGCTGCGCAAGCGCGTGCGCACCTGAGCGCGGTTCGGGCATCCGAAAACCTGTCAATCGTTGATCTGACGCGGTCTGCGCGGCTCCGCGTCGATACCGTTGACTGTTCACCCACAGCACGGAGGATGCATGAACGCGCCCGCACAGCCCACCGCCGCCGACCGCCGGCAGTGGGCTCGATACCTCGTCGAGGAGCGCGCCGAAGGCGCCGTCTACGCCAACCTCGCGGCCCGCCGCGACGGGGAGGAGCGGCAGATCCTGCTGTCGCTGGCCGAGGCGGAACGGCGTCACGAGCAGCACTGGCTCGACCTGCTCGGCGCGGAGCCGCAGCGCCTGCCCAAGGCGGGACTGCGTTCGCGGATGCTCGGCTGGATGGCATCCCGTTTCGGCTCGATCTTCGTGCTCGCACTGGCGCAGAACGCCGAGGCGAGATCGCCCTACGACACCGAGAAGTTCGCCACCCCCGCGATGCGCGCTGACGAGAAGGTGCACCACGAGGTCGTGCGCGGTCTCGCGGCCCGCGGACGCCGACGCCTGTCGGGTTCGTTCCGCGCCGCGGTGTTCGGGGCGAACGACGGGCTCGTCTCCAACCTCGCCCTCGTCCTCGGCATCGGCGCGACAGGGGTCAGCGGCGGATTCGTGCTCTTCAGCGGCATCGCCGGTCTGCTGGCGGGTGCGCTGTCGATGGGAGCGGGGGAGTTCGTCTCGGTCCGCTCCCAGCGCGAGCTGCTCGCATCGACCGAGGAGAACGGCGAGGCCGACGCCGCGGCCGCCGATCTCGACATCGACGCCAACGAGCTCGCCCTCGTCTACCGTGCCCGCGGCATGGCCGAGGACGAATCGCTCGCCCGCGCGCAGCGCGTCGTGGAGGCCGCGCGTGCCGGCATCCGCCGAGACGCGACAGGTCCGATCGGGATCCACTCCGGGCATGACGTCGTGGGAAGCGACTGGGCCGCGGCGATCTCGAGCTTCCTGCTCTTCGCGTCCGGCGCCATCGTGCCGGTGCTGCCGTGGATCTTCGGTCTCAGCGGCGCGACGGCGATCGTGGTCGCGCTCGCGCTGGTCGGCGTCGCGCTGCTCGCCACCGGAGCCATGGTGGGGATCCTCTCGGGGGGACCGCCGCTCAAGCGCGCGCTGCGCCAGCTCGCGATCGGCGTAGGGGCCGCCGCGGTCACATACGTGCTCGGGCTCGTCTTCGGCGTCGGTGCGGTGTGACCTTATGCCGGCACGCGCCGCCGTCAACCCCCTCCCGAGATCGGCCGCAGTGCGGCTGACTGGGATCTCCATCCAGAACCGAGGAGTTGAAGATGCCCCAGATCATCGAGACCATCGACGTCAACGTTCCCGTCACCGTCGCCTACAACCAGTGGACGCAGTTCGAGAGCTTCCCGCACTTCCTCGACGAGGTCGTCTCGATCACCCAGATCGACGACACGCACAACCACTGGGTGGTCAACGTGGGCGGTGCCGAGCGCGAGTTCGACGCCGAGATCACCGAGCAGCACCCTGACGAGCGCGTCGCCTGGCGCAGCGTCGGCGGCGAGACCGAGCACGCCGGTGTCGTCACCTTCCACAAGCTCGACGAGAACACGACGCGCGTCACGGCTCAGATCGACTGGGACCCGCAGGGTCTGCTCGAGAAGCTCGGCTCGCTGGTGGGAGCGGGCTCCCACGCCGTCAAGAAGGACCTCGACAACTTCAAGAAGTTCATCGAAGGTCGTGGCGGCGAGACCGGCGCCTGGCGCGGCGACGTCGACGCCTGAGTCTCCTTGTACATATCGGTCGTCATCCCGGTGCGGGATGACGCAGAGCTCCTGACGCGCTGCCTCGCCGCATTGCGCGAGCAGACGCGACAGGCCGACGAGGTGATCGTCGTCGACAACGCATCCTCGGATGCGTCGGCGGCGATCGCCGCGTCGGCGGGGGCACGGGTGGTGTCCTGCCCGGAGGTCGGCATCCCCGCCGCCGCGGCGGCCGGGTACGACGCGGCGACGGGCGATCTCATCCTGCGTCTCGACGCCGACTGCGTTCCGCCGTCGACCTGGGTGGAGGATGCCGGAGCGTGGTTCTCGCGCTCTCCGAGGTGCGTCGCGGCGACGGGCGGTGCGCGATTCATCGACGGGCCGCGGGCGCTGCGCTGGACCGCCCTGATCTATCTCGGTGCATACGAGATCGCCACAGGATCGGCGCTCGGTCATCGGCCGCTCTTCGGCTCGAACATGGCGATGCGGACGGATGCCTGGCATGCCGTGCGCGAGCACGTGCATCGGCACGACGCCGAGACCCACGACGACCTGGACCTGTCGTTCCACCTCGGCTCGATCGGCCGCATCGGGCGGATGGCGGGCCAGCGGATGGGGATCTCCATGCGCCCGCTGTGGCCGGGACGCGCCTTCGGCCGCCGCATGCGACGGGGAACCCGCACTGTCCGGCTGCACTGGCCAGAGGACTTTCCGCCGTACCGGTGGAAGCGCCTGCGTGCACGGGGCTGAGAACGAAGAAGGCCCCGGATCCTGGGATCCGGGGCCTGTCCGTGCGCGAGGGGGGACTTGAACCCCCACGCCCTATTCGGGCACTAGCACCTCAAGCTAGCGCGTCTACCTATTCCGCCACCCGCGCAGGTGATGAAATGTTCGTTGCCGAACGAAGATCGACTCTAGCACGCCCCGCTTGCCTGTTCGAACCAGCGCGACGCCCGGGCGTGGCACCGGGGTTGGATAGCCTGAGGGCATGCCCGAGTCAGAGCTTCCCGAGGTCGTCCGCATCGCCCGCGACCTGATCCGCATCGACACGTCGAACTACGGGGGAGGCCGGGCGAACGGCGAGCGCGAGGCGGCCGAGTACGTCGGCGCCTACCTGAGCGAGCTGGGCCTCGAGGTGGAGTACTTCGAGCCGATCGATCGACGCACCAACGTCTCGGCCCGAGTGCGCGGCCGCGACCCCGAGCGTCCGGCCCTGGTCGTGCACGGACACCTCGACGTCGTGCCGGCCGTCGCCGCCGACTGGAGCGTCGATCCGTTCGAGGGCGTCGTGCGCGACGGCATGCTCTGGGGGCGTGGCGCGGTCGACATGAAGAACATGAACGCGATGATCCTCACCGCGGTCGCCGACATCCTGCGGGCAGGGGAGCAGCCCGAGCGCGATCTGATCCTCGCCTTCTTCGCCGATGAGGAGAACGGCGGCGTCGAGGGATCCGCCCTCGTCGTGCAGCAGCGGCCGGACTGGTTCGCGGGCGCCACCGAGGCGATAAGCGAGGTCGGAGGATACTCGATCACCGTCGACGATCACCGCGCCTACCTTCTGCAGGTCGGTGAGAAGGCGATGCTGTGGCTGCGTCTGGTCGCCACGGGCCGCGCCGGCCACGGCAGTCGGTACCACGAGCAGAACGCCGTCACCCGGCTCGCCGAGGCCGTCGCGGCCGTCGGCCGCACCCGCTGGCCGATCCGGCTGACGCCGACGACCCGGGCGCTGCTCGACGGTCTGAGCGAGGTGACCGGTCGTCCCACCGACGACCCGGATGCCCTCGCCGCCGCCGCAGGTCCTGCGGAGGCGTTCCTGCGCTCCACGTTCCGCACCACGACGAACCCCACCGCACTGACCGCCGGATACAAGCACAATGTGATCCCCGGCACCGCCGAAGCGCTCATCGACGTCCGGGTGATCCCCGGCACCGAGGACGACGTGCTCGCCGAACTGCAGCGCATCGTCGGAGACGACATCGAGATTCAGACGGTCGTCCGCGACATCGGCATGGAGACCCCGTTCGCCGGCGAGCTCGTCGAGGCCATGGTCGCGGCCCTGGGTCGGCACGACCCCGGCGTGCCGGTGATCCCGTACCTGCTCGGCGCGGGCACCGACAACAAGGCGCTCGCCTCGCTCGGCATCACCGGCTACGGGTTCGCTCCGCTGCGCCTGCCGGCCGATCTCGACTTCACCGGGATGTTCCACGGGGTCGACGAGCGCGTGCCCGTAGAATCGCTTGTCTTCGGCCAGCGCGTGCTGGCCGATCTGCTGCGCAGCTGCTGATCGGCATCCGCTCGCGCCACGCCCACGAACCCCTGGTCAGAAAGCGACGCATGAACCTGCTCGAAGCGCTCATCCTCGGCATCGTGCAGGGACTCACCGAGTTCCTGCCCATCTCCTCCAGCGCCCACCTGCGCATCGTCGGCACGTTCCTGCCGTCGGGGGAGGACCCGGGAGCCGCATTCACGGCGATCACGCAGATCGGCACCGAGGCCGCCGTCGTCGTGTTCTTCTGGCGGGACATCACGCGCATCATCGCGCAGTGGTTCCGATCTCTCACCGGCAAAGCGCCGCGCAACGATCCCGACGCGCGCATGGGCTGGCTGATCATCCTCGGCAGCATCCCCATCGTCGTGCTCGGGCTGCTGTTCCAGGACTCGATCGAGACGGTGTTCCGGTCGCTGTGGATCGTCGCCGTCATGCTGATCGTCTTCGGCGTGCTGCTGGGCATCGCCGACCACGTCGGCGCGAAGCGCCGCAGGCTCGACCAGCTCACCTACGGTCACGGCGCCGCGTTCGGTGTGGCTCAGGCGCTCGCGCTCGTCCCGGGCGTCTCGCGCTCGGGGGGCACGATCACGATGGGGCTGTTCCTCGGGTACGAGCGGGCCGCCGCTGCGCGCTACGCCTTCCTGCTCGCGATCCCCGCCGTGTTCGGCAGCGGCTTCTACCAGCTGATCAAGCACGGCGGCGACGCGAACCAGCACTTCGGACTCGGTGAGACCCTCGCCGCGACCGGTGTGGCGTTCGTCGTCGCGCTGGGAGTGATCGCGTTCTTCATGAACTGGATCTCCAAGCGCAGCTTCCTGCCGTTCGTGATCTACCGCGTGCTGCTGGGCGCGGTCATCATCGTCCTGCTGATGACCGGCGTCGTCCCCGCCATCTGAGCTCTCAGCGTCGTCCGCGCGGTCAGCGCTTGTCCGGTCCGTCGCCGCGGCGACGCAGGTAGCGCTCGAACGCCTGCGCGATGGCATCCCCTGACGCGTCGGGGGAGTCCCACGTGTCGCGCGTGCGCTCGAGCTGGCGGATGTACTCAGCCATGTCCTCGTCCTCGGCGGCCGCGGCATCGATCGAGGCCTCCCACGCCGCCGCCTCGGTGCGCAGATGCTCCCTCGCGGGGCCCACACCGGTGAGCTCCTCGAGGCGATCGAGAAGCGCGAGCGTCGCCTTCGGCGAGGGCGAAGCCGTCGCGACGTAGTGCGGCACGCTCGCCCAGAGGCTCGCCGTCGGGATCTCCGCCTGACTGAAGAACTGGTCGAAGACGCTCAGGATGCCCACCGGGCCCTCGTAGGTCGACTTGTCCAGACCGTGCAGTTCCCGCACCCGATCGTCCTGACTCGAGGCGAACACCGAGATCGGCCGGGTGTGTGGCACGTCCGAGAGCATCGCGCCGATCGTGACCAGGCCGGTGAT
This sequence comes from Microbacterium sp. OR21, assembly GCF_047306785.1. NCBI lineage: Bacteria > Bacillati > Actinomycetota > Actinomycetes > Micrococcales > Microbacteriaceae > Microbacterium > Microbacterium sp. OR21. Next base: position 364,820 of record NZ_JAZEXJ010000003.1, read on the forward strand.
GTCGTCGCGCAGGGCGACATCGACGAACTCGTTCACGAACGCCTGCCAGGCACGTGCCGGCTCCGAGCCGGTGAGCAGCCACAGCTCGGGCCCCTCTGCGACCGGACGGGTGGGACGCCACAGCGTCGCGTCCGGCCAGCGCAGCTCCCGGCGCCCCTCGGCGGTGAGCCGGGTCGAGGGACGGGTGTACTGGTAGTCGAAGTACAGCTCGGGGTCGACCGCGTGCACCTGCTCGTACTCGCCGGCCGCGCGCAGGGCGGCGATGGCACCGCTCGCCGCCTCGCCGGCATCGTTCCAGCCGTCGAACGCGGCGACGATGATGCGAGAGCCGAGGACGTCCATCCCTCTCCTTCCGGGAGCCGAGGTTCTCCCTCCAGGCTAGACCTCACCGCCGGGCCCGGGGCGGCGACCCGGCTAGCATGGGTGCAATGAGCAGAAAGCCGCGCGCGGTCCTGTGGGACATGGACGGAACCCTCGTCAACACCGAGCCGTACTGGATGTCGGTCGAGACCGAGCTGGTGGAGTCGTACGGCGGCCGCTGGACCCATGATGACGCCACGCAGCTGATCGGCAGCAATCTGCTCGACAGCGCCCTCGTCCTGCAGCAGGCGGGCGTCGACCTCGAACCGTCCGACATCGTCGATCTGATGACCGACCGCGTGGCCGAGCGCCTCCGTACGCAGGGCGTGCCGTTCCGACCCGGGGCGCGCGAGCTGCTCGCCGACCTTCGGGAACAGGGCGTCCGCACCGCTCTGGTGACCATGTCGCTGCGCCGGATGGCTCTCGCGGTGGTCGAGCGGATCGACTTCCACGCCTTCGACCTCGTGGTCGCCGGCGACGAGGTCGAGCGCCCCAAGCCGTTCCCCGATCCGTATCTCACCGCGGCCGCGCAGCTGGGCATCGACATCGCCGACGCCGTCGTCATCGAGGATTCGCCTCCCGGGGTGACCTCCGGCGCGGCGTCCGGAGCGGTGACGCTGGGCGTCCCCAACCTGGTTCCGCTCGACGGCTTCGGCGCGGACGCGCTGTGGCCGACCCTCGAGGGTCGGACCACCGCCGACATCATCGACCTGCACGCCCGTTTCGCGAAGGAGGGCGCACGATGAGCGCCGCGCGCCCGAGTGGTCCCTTCCGTGAGGGAGACCGCGTCCAGCTCACCGGCCCGAAGGGCCGGCTGCACACGATCACGCTGCGCGCCGACGGCGAGCTGCACACGCACCACGGGGTGCTGCGGCACGCCGATCTGATCGGGCAGCCCGACGGCTCGGTCGCGACGAACAGCTCCGGGCACGACTACCTCGCCCTTCGCCCGCTGCTGCGTGACTTCGCGATGTCGATGCCGAGAGGTGCGGCCATCGTGTACCCGAAGGACGCGGCGCAGATCGTGATGCAGGCCGACATCTTCCCCGGCGCGGTGGTCGTCGAGGCGGGCGTCGGCTCCGGAGCCCTGTCGCTCGCGCTGCTGCGTGCGATCGGTCCCGACGGCAGCCTCACCTCGTTCGAACGACGCGAGGACTTCGCCGAGGTCGCGAAGGCGAACGTCGAGACCTTCTTCGGCGAGACCCCCGAGACCTGGGAGGTCGTCGTCGGCGACCTCGCCGAGCAGCTCGGCGCTCAGCACCAGCCGGGCACGGTCGATCGCGTCGTGCTCGACATGCTCGCCCCCTGGGAGTGCATGGACGCGGTGGCGGAGGCACTCACGCCGGGTGGAGTCGTGATCTGCTACATCGCCACTGCCACGCAGCTGTCGCGGGTGGCCGAGTACATCCGCAACACGGGGCTGTTCACCGAACCGGATGCCTCCGAGACCATGGTGCGGGGCTGGCACGTCGAAGGACTCGCCGTGCGGCCGGACCACCGCATGGTCGCCCACACCGGCTTCCTGCTCACCGCGCGCCGTCTGGCGCCCGGTGCCGTGCCGCCCGAGGTGCGCCGTCGCGCGTCGAAGTCGAGCTACGGCGACGAGGACGTCGAGCTGTGGACACCGGGAGCGGTCGGTGATCGGCAGATCACCGACAAGAACCTCCGCAAGCGCGTGCGCGAGGCGCAGAAGGCGGCGGGCGGTGCGCGGATCGCGACCGCGTCGCGCGAGGGCGAGCAGGCATCGCAATAGACTGGGGCGCGTGCGTAAAACGACCGCTGCCTTCTCGGCCCTCGCCCTCTCGACCATCGTCCTGACCGGCTGCTCGGCCGCGACGCCGACCTTCGACGGAGCCGCATGCGACCGCGACAGCTCCGCGGCGCTGGAGACCTCGGTGAAGGTGAGCGGTGAGTTCGGCTCTCCGCGCGTGACGGTGCAGACGCCGGTGCACTCCGGGCATGTGGCCTACGCCGATCTCATCACCGGCGACGGTCGTGCGATCACCACAGGCAGCCAGGAGGCGATCCTCGCCCGGGTGCTCGTGAACGGCACGACCGGCGAGGCGATCGACGCGCAGCTGAAGCTGTGGAGCCCCGAGTCGGCCGCCGCCGAGCTGCCCGGCATCGATCAGGCGCTGGAGTGCGCGACCGAAGGCAGCCGGATCGTCGTCGCCATCCCGGCATCCGACCTCCCCGAGGGCGTCGCCCCGCAGATCGGACTCGACACCGACGAGAGCCTGCTCGCGGTGTACGACGTGCGCTACACCGCTCTGGCCAAGGCCGACGGCGAGCCCGTCTTCAACGACGCGCCCGGTCTGCCCTCCGTGGTGCGGGCGCCCGACGGGCGCCCCGGTGTGATCATCCCCGACGTCGCCGCTCCGAAGAAGACGGTCACCGAGACGCTGCTGCAGGGCGAGCACGAGAAGGTCGGCGACGGAACCGCCCTCATCCGCTCGACGTCGGTCGGCTGGTCGAGCCGCAGCGTCGAGCAGACGACGTGGGACGGCACGCTCACGGGCACCGACGGCCTGCCCGCCGAGGTCGCAGACGCGGTCTCCGAGGCACGGGTCGGCTCCCAGCTGATGGTCGTCGTGCCGTCCGAGTCCGGCGACGACGCAACCGTGTACGTCGTCGACGTGCTCGGAGTCATCCCCGCGGAGCTGGTGGCGCAGTGACGCCCGCCCGCATCCCGGCCGAGGAGCGCCTGACGAATCTCGTCGTGGCGCTGATGGCCACGGAGATCGGGCTCACCAAGCAGCAGATCATCGAGAACGTCTCGGGCTACCGTCAGCGGGTCGATGCCGGAGCGAAGACCGACGCGCTCGAGAAGATGTTCGAGCGCGACAAGGACGAGCTGCGCTCGCTCGGCGTGCCGATCGAGACGATCGGCGATCCCACCGACCCGCACGACCTGCGCGAGGCCCGGTACCGGATTCCGCAGGCCGAGTACGACCTGCCCGCAGACATCGAGTTCACGCCGGCCGAGCTCGCGGTGCTGCGCCTGGCGGGCAGCGTGTGGAGCACCGAATCCGTCTCGCTCGATGCGCGGTCGGGCGTGCGCAAGATCCGCGCCCTCGGCATCGACGGCGACGAGCCGATCATCGGCTTCGCGCCGCGGATCGCAGCGCACGACGCCGCATTCCCCGCTCTGCAGGAGGGCATCGAGCGCAACCGGGTGGTCGTCTTCGAGTACCTCAAGCCGGGCGAGAAGGCGCCCACGCGCCGCCGTGTCCGTCCGCTCGCGCAGGTCGAGTACGAGGCGCGCTGGCACCTGTTCGGCGTCGACATCGACGCGGATGCGGAGCGCACCTTCCTGCTCAGCCGCATCGTCTCCGACGTGAAAGTGACGTCGCAGACCTTCGACGTCGCGCTTCGCGCCGGGGCCGCGGAACGCGCACTCGCCGGGCTCGAGCAGGTCGCCGCCGCGCAGAAGGCGGTGCTCGAGGTCACCCCGGGCACCGAGGCGGCCCTCCGTCTGGGACGGCGGGCGACTCCGCGCGCGCAGGGCATCGCCGTCGGCTACGTCGACCGGCACATCTTCGCCGACGAGCTCGCCTCCTACGGCCCCGAGGTGCGGGTGGTGGCCCCCGACGACCTGCGGGATGCGGTGATCGAGCGGCTGCGGTCGATCGCCGACCACCACGCCGCAGAGGGGAGCGACTCATGACCGCGTCGGGCGCACCGCTGCTGGCGGCCGATCGGGTACGTCTGTACCTGACGCTCGTGCCTTATCTGCTCGAGCGCGGCCAGGTGACCCTCGATGAGGCCGCAGCGGACTTCGGCGTCACACCGGAGGCGCTGCGGGGGATGGTCGAAAAGCTCACCGTCATCGGTCTGCCCGGCGACTCCGGTTACTGGCAGCTGCCGCAGGAGATGTTCGACATCGACTGGGATCTGCTCGACGAGCATGACATCATCGAGATCACCAACGATGTCGCGCTGCGTCGCGTGCCGCGGCTCACCGCACGCGAGGCCGCCGCGCTGCTGGCCGGACTGCAGATGGTCGCCTCGGTGCCCGCCGTCGCGGAGTCCGGCCTGGTGAGCGGCCTGATGGCCAAGCTCTCGCGCGGTTCGGCCGACGCGCCACCCGACCTGATCGTGGCACCTGCGGCGGTCACCGAAGTGCAGCGCGTGATCTCCCAGGCCCTGCGAGACGGCGTCGCCGTCTCGTTCCGCTACCAGGCGCCCGACGCGCTGCCGACCACCCGCACCGTCGATCCCGCCCAGATCCGGATCGACAACGGCCAGTGGTATCTGCAGGGCTGGTGTCATCTGCGCACGGCCATGCGCACGTTCCATCTCGACCGTGTCAGCGACGCCCGACTGACCGACATCCCGATCACCCACGCCGACAGCGCTGTGCCCGCCGAGTTCGGCGCCGGCGACGGTCCCGAGGGCGAGGTCACGGTGCGCATCCCCGAGCGGCTCGCACCGCTGATCGGCTCGTTCCCGCAGGAGGAGCTGGCGCGCGGCGGCGGTCTGGTCACCCTGCGCATCCGCATGGCAGATCCGCGGGGCATCAAGCGCGTCGCCGGCCGCTTCGGGGGAGCGCTGGAGGTTCTCGATCCGCCTCTGGCGCGGGCGACGACGCATGACTGGGCGTCTGCCGGACTGGACCTCTACAAGACACCGGGCCCGAGATCAGTCGGGCTAGACTGATCGCACCAACGATTTAGGAGCTCCACATGTTCGCTGGCCTCAACGGATGGCACCTGGTTATCCTTCTCGTCGTCATCCTTCTTCTCTTCGGTGCGGCGAAGCTGCCGGCGCTGGCGAAGAGCATGGGTCAGTCGGCTCGCGTCTTCAAGGGCGAGATGAAGGCCATGCGCGAAGAGGACGCCGCCGACACGACCAAGAAGAAGGATGCCGTGAGCGACGTCGACCCGGACGCGCCCGCCGGCCCTGATCGCACAGTCTGATCGACGTGGCTGCGGTAGATTCCCACGCCGCGAAGGACAGCCGGCCACGCGGTGAACGGCGGATGTCGCTGGGAGCTCACCTTCTCGAGTTCCGCAAGCGTCTGATGCTCTCTGCTGCCGGTCTGCTGGTCGGCATGATCGTCGCGTTCATCGTGACCGATCCGATCATCGCCTTCATCTCCGAGCCGATCAACCGGGTCGCGGAGGAGAGCGATCAGCTGGTGGCGCTCACCTTCAGCTCGGTGACCGCTCCGTTCGACCTGCGGATGCGCATGGCGTTCTCGCTCGGCCTGTTCCTGTCGGCGCCGATCTGGATGTGGCAGATCTGGGCGTTCATCATGCCGGGCCTGACCCGCAAGGAGATCAAGTACACCCTGGGCTTCCTGGGGGCCGCGCTGCCGCTGTTCTTCGCCGGGTGCTATGTGGGAACGCTGATCGTTCCGCACATCATCGAGCTGATGGCGACGTTCACCCCGGACGGCGCGCAGAACCTCTACACGGCGAAGGAGTACTACGACTTCGTCTTCAAGATGATGCTGGTGATCGGCGTCGCCTTCGTGCTGCCGGTCTTCCTCGTGGCCCTGAACTTCGCGGGCATCCTCTCCGGTCGGGCGATCCTGAAGGGCTGGCGCGTGGCGGTGCTGATCGCGACGACGTTCGCCGCGCTGGCGACGCCCGCCGCCGACGTGGTCAGCATGCTGATGCTGGCGGGCATGCTCGTGGTGCTGTATTTCGCCGCGGCCGGTCTCACACTGCTGCTCGACAAGCGACGTCGCAAGCAGCGGGTCGCGGCCGGTCTCGACCCGGATCTGCCGGCATGAGCTCACCCTCTGAGCGCTACGCCGCTGCGCGGGCAGCGGCAGAGCATCCTCAGACGCAGGCGTTCGCCGAGCGGCAGCGCTTCGCCCTCGACCCGTTCCAGATCGACGCCTGCTACGCCCTCGAGCGCGGTCGCAGCGTGCTCGTCGCCGCTCCCACCGGGGCCGGAAAGACCATCGTCGGCGAGTTCGCGATCCACCTGGCGATGCAGACGGGAGGCGACAAGGCGTTCTACACGACGCCGATGAAGGCCCTGTCGAACCAGAAGTTCCGCGAGCTCGTCGACGTGTACGGACCCGATCAGGTCGGTCTGCTGACCGGCGACACGAACATCAACGGCAACGCGCGCATCGTGGTGATGACCACCGAGGTGCTGCGCAACATGCTGTACGCCGACTCCGACGCCCTGCGCGGACTCCGCTACGTCGTGATGGACGAGGTGCACTACCTCGCCGACCGCTTCCGCGGCCCGGTGTGGGAGGAGGTGATCCTGCACCTGCCGCAGCAGGTGCGGCTGGCCTCGCTCAGCGCGACGGTGTCGAACGCCGAGGAGTTCGGCGACTGGCTCGACACCGTGCGCGGCGACACCGACGTCATCGTCTCGGAGATCCGCCCCGTGCCTCTCGAGCAGCACGTGCTCGTCCGCGACGACCTCCTTCCCCTGTTCGACGAGCGGGCCGGCATCGCGACCGCGCAGGTGAATCAGGAGCTGCTGCGCATCCGCTCGTTCACCGGCTCCCGGCACGAGAGCAATCGCCGCGCGCAGGAGTACCGCAGCAGCCGGCACGCCGGGCGTGAGGCGCACCGGCCCCCGCGCGGCGGCAGGCGCCCGGTGCGCGCGTCGAACGCGGGCCGCATCGAGCGGATGGACCGCCCCGAGGTGGTGCGTCTGCTCGAGCGGGCGAATCTGCTGCCGGCGATCTTCTTCATCTTCAGCCGTGTCGGCTGCGACGCGGCGGTGCAGCAGGTGCGCCGTTCGGGTGTGCGCCTCACCTCGCAGGAGGAGCGGTCGCTGATCCGCGAGATCGTGAACGACCGAACCCGGTCGCTGCAGGACGAGGATCTCGACGTGCTCGGATTCTGGCAGTGGCGCGACGACCTCGAGCGCGGCGTCGCCGCCCATCACGCCGGAATGCTCCCCGCATTCAAGGAGGTCGTCGAGGAGCTGTTCCAGCGCAAGCTAGTGAAGGCGGTCTTCGCCACCGAGACGCTCGCGCTCGGGATCAACATGCCGGCGCGCACCGTGGTGCTGGAGAAGATGGAGAAGTTCAACGGCGAAGCCCGGGTGGCGATCACGTCGGGGGAGTACACCCAGCTCACCGGTCGCGCCGGTCGCCGGGGGATCGACATCGAGGGCCACGCCGTCGTGCAGTGGACAGAGGGGATGGATCCGCAGGCGGTCGCCGCACTGGCATCCCGCCGCACCTACCCGCTCAACTCCAGTTTCCGCCCGACCTACAACATGGCGGTGAACCTCATCGACCGCTTCGGGCGCGCCCGTGCGCGCGAGATCCTCGAGTCGTCGTTCGCGCAGTTCCAGGCCGACCGGTCGGTGGTGGGCCTCGCCCGGAAGGTGCGCGAGGCCGAGGAATCCCTCGCCGGATACCGCGAGGCGATGACCTGCGAGCACGGCGACTTCCTGGAGTACGCTGCGATGCGGCGCGAGCTCAGCGATCTCGAGAAGAAGGATCGACGGGATGCCGGAGGGCGTGCCGCGCACGACAAGCGCAGCAAGAAGATCCAGGGTCTGCGCACCCGGATGCGTCGCCATGCCTGTCACAGCTGTCCCGACCGTGAGGCGCACGCGCGCTGGGCGGAACGGTACTTCTCGCTCAAGCGCGAGACCGACCGCATTCGCCGGCAGATCGAGACCCGCACCGGCACCGTCGCGCGCATCTTCGACCGGGTCATCGACGTGCTGCAGGTCGTCGGCTACCTCGACGGCGAGGAGGATCAGCTCTCACTGACCGATGCCGGTCGCACGATGCGCCGCATCTACGGCGAACGCGACCTGCTCGTCGCCGAGTCCCTGCGACAGGGGCTGTGGCGCAATCTAGACGCGCCGTCGCTCGCGGCGATGGCGAGCTGCCTCGTGTACGAACCTCGTCGGGACGAGCAGAACATGGGGGAGCGAGGGTTGCCCCGAGGCGCCTTCCGGATCGCGTACGACGCGACGACCCGGCTCTGGGCCGAGCTCGACGAACTCGAGCACGACTACTCGCTGCCTCGCACCGAGCCGCTCGCTGCGGGCTTGGCCGCGGCCATGCACTCGTGGGCACGCGGCGGATCGCTGGATCGGGTGCTGATCGACGCCGACATGGCGGCCGGCGACTTCGTGAGGTGGGCGAAGCAGACCATCGACCTTCTCGACCAGCTCTCGATCGTCGCAGAGGACGGCGAGCTGGCTCGCACCGCGCGACGCGCGCTCGACGGGGTGCGCCGCGGCATCGTGGTCTACACAGCGGTGTGATCGGATGAGCGACACCTTCTCGCCGCCTGCGGCGCGCGCGCCGCTGCCCCTGTGGCTGGCTGCGCCCGCCGCGGCCGGCGCCGGTGTGCTGATGGCGCTCGCCTTCCCCTCGACGGCGATCTGGCCGCTCATCTTCGTGGCACTGCCGCTGCTGCTGTCCGCGCTGCGCGGTCGACGCGTCGGCGGCGCGCTGCTGGTCGGACTCGCCTACGGATTGCTCTTCTTCGGGCTGCAGGTGTCGTTCACCGCTCGCTATCTGGGGCCTGTGCCCTGGATCGCATTGACGGTCGTGGAGGGCGTGCTGACCGCGGTGGCGCTGATCCCGATCACGCTCGCCTACCGCTGGCTCCCTCGCGTGTGGCCACGCAGCCGCGCCGTCGCTCTCCCTTTCGTCGTGGCAGGGCTGTGGACGCTGCACGAGCTGTTCCTCGGCAACTGGCCGTACGGCGGCTTCCCCTGGGCGCGGCTGGGCATGTCGCAGGCGGAAGGGCCGTTCGCGCCGGTCGCGTCGTGGATCGGGGTGAGCGGACTGACCTTCCTCATGGTCGCGCTGGTGGCGTTGACGATCGAGCTGGCCCGGATGCGGGGCCGGCGCCGACCCGCCCTGCTGATCGCTCCGGTGATGACGCTCGTCGTGCTGGCGGTCACGCCGCTGTTCCCGACCGCGCCGTCGGGCGAGATGCGCATCGCCGCCGTGCAGGGCAACGGGAGCACAGGATACTTCGACGAACGGGAGCCGTACGGCGTCATCACCGCCCAGACGGCAGCGACCAGGACGATCGGCGACGCCCCTGTCGATCTGCTCGTCTGGCCCGAGGGCGGCGTCGACTACGACCCGTTCCAGGACGAGGCGACAGCGCGCCGGCTCACTCGCCTGGTGAGCAGGTTCGACGCGCCGCTGCTCGCCAACACGGCGACCGAACGCGGCGACGACATCTTCAACACGTCGTTCCTGTGGACTCAGGACGGTGAGGCCGGTCAGCTGCATGACAAGCGGCATCCGGTGCCGTTCGGCGAGTACGTGCCCGACCGCGACTTCTACTACGCGCTCGCTCCCGAGCTGATCGGGCTGATCGGGCGCGAGTACACCCCAGGCTCCAACCCGCCGCTCGTGCGGGTCGACGGCGTCGGGGTCGGACTGGCCATCTGCTTCGACGTCATCTACGACGAGGTTATCCGCGAGGGCGTGATGCACGGCGCCGAGGTGCTGGTCTTCCAGACCAACAACGCCGATTTCCGCGGCACCGACGAGAACCTGCAGCAGCTGGCCTTCGCGCGGATGCGTGCGATCGAGACCGGACGCAGTGTGGTGAACGTCTCGACCGTCGGCACGAGCCAGATCATCCGACCCGACGGATCGACGGTGGCCGGCCTGGACGCGGATGAGGCCGGAGCGCTGCTCGAGGATGTCGAACTGCGTTCCGGCCTCACGGCGGGTGTGGTGCTCGGGCCGTGGATCCAGCTCGGGATGCTGGTCGCCGCGGCCCTTCTCGTGGCCGCCGGAGTGCTCTCACGCCGGCGGCGGTGAATCAGGCCCCGATACGTGCCCGGGTCGGGTCGTCCCCGGCGCCGCGGCGGGCGCGGACGTAGGCGAGCCGCTCCGCGAGGAGCTCTTCCAGCTCGTCGCGCGTGCGGCGCTCGAGCAGCATGTCCCAGTGGGTGCGTGCCGCCTTCTCGTCGTTCTCCTCGATCTTGACGGGCGCGCCGTCTACCTGCAGCACCGCCTCGGCGCCGCAGTGGCGGCACTCCCAGGTCTGGGGTGCCTCGGCGTCGGCGGCGAACATCAGGGTGGTCTCCTGGCCGCACGTGTCGCACTTGTACGCGGTGGCGCGTCGCTCCATGAAGACGACGCCCTCCTCGCTCTGAAGGCTCTGGGCACCCAGCCGGATGCCGCGAAGGCTGCGATCTGCCATTGTGTGGTCCTCTCGTCGCTGTCAGGTATAACGCTCGCGCCTGTGCGCTTCATCCACACCGGCGACATGCGGCGCGAACTCACAGGCGAATCCCAGGGCTCGAGCGGCCCGGCAGGATCAGTCGAGCAGCTGCAGGGCGATGTCGGCGCGATCGGTCACGATGCCATCCGCGCCGGCCGCGACGAGGCGGCTCATGTCATCGGGATCGTTGATCGTCCACACGTGCACCTCGATGCCGTGCCGCTGGGCGGCGCGAAGCAGCGACGGGGTGAACAGCCGGATGCCGCGGTGGGACTCCGGGATCTGCACCGCGTCGACGTCCCGCAGCGTGCGGGCGGGGGAGAGGCGCGCGGCCGACAGCGCCCGCAGCCGCGCGATCACGGAGCGGCCGCCCGAGGTCGCCGGCCGGAGCGCGGCGCCGGCCTGCATCGTCGATCGGAGCGCCGCCAGGCGGGTGGCGTCGGAGAAGCTGGTGACCAGCACGCGGTGGGCGTGCGCGGCGAGCACGGGGCCGAGCCGCTCGACCGCGGCAGGGGTCTTCACATCCAGGTTGAACCGGGTGTCGGGGAAGGCGACGAGCGCGCCTGCGACGGTGAGCAGTCCACCGTGCTCGGCGAGCAGGCTCTCGAGCTCTCTGGTGCGCACCGAGGCCACAGCTCGCGTGTCGCCGGTGAGCCGCTCCAGAGTGTCGTCGTGGAAGAGCACGACGTCTCCGTCTGCGGTCACCTGGCAGTCGGTCTCGATGTACTCCGCGCCGGTCGCGTGGGCGGCCGCGAAGGCGGCCGCCGTGTTCTCCCACACTGACGAGTCCTCGCCGCCCGCGGAAGTCAGCCCCCGGTGCGCGAGAACTCGAGGATGCCGGGATCCGGCGAAGAACGGATGCGTCACGCGTCGCGCTGCGAGTCTCCCGCGACGTCGCCGCGTGGGGTGAACGCCGAACCGATGCCCTTCAGCGCCTCGGTGAGCTCGCTCGGGATGATCCAGAGCTTGCTCGACTCGCTCTCGCTGATCTTGGGCAGCATCTGCAGGTACTGATAGGCGAGCAGCTTGTCGTCGGGGCGGCCCTGGTGGATGGCTCCGAAGACGTTCTGGATGGCCTCCGCCTCACCCTGCGCACGCAGCACCGCAGCCTGCTTGTCGCCCTCCGCCTTGAGGATCGCCGCCTGACGCTGGCCCTCCGCCTCGAGGATCTGCGACTGCTTCGATCCCTCAGCCGTGAGGATGGCCGCGCGGCGGTCGCGCTCTGCGCGCATCTGCTTCTCCATCGAGTCCTGGATGGAGACGGGCGGGTCGATCGCCTTCAGCTCGACCCGCGAGACGCGGATGCCCCACTTGCCGGTCGCCTCGTCGAGCACCACGCGCAGCTGGCCGTTGATCTCATCGCGACTGGTGAGCGCCTCTTCGAGGTTCAATCCGCCGACGACGTTGCGCAGCGTCGTCGTGGTGAGCTGCTCGACGGCGCCGAGGTAGTTGGCGATCTCGTAGGTGGCGGCACGGGCATCCGTCACCTGGAAGTACACGACCGTGTCGATCGACACCACGAGGTTGTCCTCGGTGATCACCGGCTGCGGCGGGAACGAGACGACCTGCTCGCGCATGTCGATCAGCGGCCGGAGCCGGTCGATGAACGGAACCAGCAGGTTAAGACCGGGCTGGAGCGTCTTGTGGTACCTGCCCAGTCGCTCGACGACCCCGGCGGTCGCCTGGGGGATGATCCGGATCGAGCGGGCGATCGTGACCAGCACGAAGATTATGACCGCGATGGTCAGAACCCACGCGATGGCGGTCGGAATGAACGAGGAGTCGTTCATCATGCTCCTATTCGGTGACGGGGCGGACGACGGCGGTGGCGCCGCTGATGTCGGCGACGGCGATGCGGGTGCCGGCGAGGATGGGCGTGCCGTCCGCGCTGCGGGCGGTCCAGATGTCGCCGTTGCTGAGCTTGACCTGACCGGTGATCTGCGTGATGTCGAGCAGCGCGGTGCCCTGGAGGCCCATCAGGGCATCGACGTTCGACTTCACCGGGTCCTCGCCACGTCGCAGGCGATGGAGCAGGGGAGGGCGGAGGAAGAAGATGAACAGCGCCGCCGCGACGGCGGCCACGATGAGCTGCGCCCACCAAGGCAGTCCGAGCAGCCCGCCGATCAGGCCGACGAGACCTCCGAACGAGAGCATGAGGAAGGTGAAGTCGAGAGTGAGCATCTCGATCACGAGGAAGACGGCGATCAGCACCAGCCAGGCGATCCATGCCCACTGGCTGATGTCGGCCATGAATGCCGTGAAACCGTCCATGCGCCCTCCTGGTCGTCAACCTACCACGCGGCTCAGCCCGCGGTCGGCCTGGGCCGGCGTTGTAGTGTGGGTTGTCGCCAATCCAGCGATTTTCGCGCATCCCGAGGAGCAGAGATGACCCAGGTCCTTCCCGCCGGATCCCTCGACGGCAAGGTGGCTCTCGTCACCGGCTCGTCGCGAGGCATCGGAGCCGACACCGTCCGCTACTTCGCCGAGGCGGGTGCGGACGTCGTGATCAACTTCCGCAACAAGGCTCCGCGCGCCGAGAAGCTCGCGACCGAGCTGCGCGCCCTGGGCCGCCGTGCGCTCGTCGTCGGCGCTGACCTGACGGACCCCGCATCGGTGTCGTCGATGTTCGACCGGGTTAGGGAGGAGTTCGGGCGTCTGGACGTGCTCGTGCTCAATGCCTCTGGAGGCATGGAGTCCGGAATGGCCGAGGACTACGCCCTCAAGCTCAACCGCGACGCCCAGGTCAACGTGCTGCAGACCGCGGAGCCGCTGCTCGGCGACGGAGCCCGGGTGGTCTTCGTGACCAGCCACCAGGCCCACTTCATCCGCACCACCCCCACCATGCCCGAGTACGAGCCGGTCGCCCGCTCCAAGCGCGCCGGCGAGGATGCGCTGCGCGAGCTGATCCCCGGCCTCGCTGAGAAGGGCATCGGCTTCACCGTGGTCTCGGGCGACATGATCGAGGGCACCATCACGGCGACGCTGCTCGAGCGCGCCAACCCCGGTGCCATCGCCGGCCGCCGCGAGTCGGCCGGGAAGCTCTACAACGTATCGGAGTTCGCCGCCGAGGTCGCCAAGGCCGCCGTCGAGCCCGTGCCGGCCGACAACACCCGTCTGATCGGCGACACCTCGGACTTCGCCGCCGAGTGACGCAGCGGTGAACAGAAGGAGGCGGCCCGCAGGGGATCGCCTCCTTCTGTCATTCCTGCCTCAGACCGCGGGATCCGGGATCAGGGTGGCTTCGGTGTCCTTGAGAGTGAAGGCGCGCACCAGCTGCACCACTCCCAGGGCGACGAGCGAGATGCCGAGGATGATCCAGAGGACCGCTGCCGCGTACAGCGGCGAGAGCAGCACGGCGATGCCCGCGACGATGCCGAGCAGCGCATAGAGAAGCGTCCACACCTTCGACGCGTCGTGTCCCATCAGACTCAGGGCCACCACGCCGTCGGCGATCCAGCTGACGCCGATGAAGATCGCGACCACGATCGCCAGCGTCACGGTCGCGGCGCCGAGGTTCGCGAAGGCGATGATGCCGGTGGCGATGAAGAGCAGACCGAGCGCGATGTGACCGGCGCGCACCCACCCGCCGCCCTTGCCGGAGAAGATCCCCAGTCCGAGGTAGACGAGGCCGCTCACGATCAGATAGCTGGCGAAGATGCCTGTGACGATGACCGCCGACTTCTGCGGCCAGATGAGCAGCACGAGACCGGCGACGAGCGTGATCGCGCCGGCTATGCCGAGGAAGATCCGCACGGAGCGCAGGAAACCCGGCTCTGCGGTGAGTGGTGGGGCCATGGTGATCCTTTCGTGAGCGGGCGCTACGCGCCACACGCTAGCGGATGCCAGGATCGTTTTGTGGCACAGGATGACGAGAGGCGTCGGCTGTCGGAGCTGGTCAGGCTGCGCCGAGTGCGCGACCGGATCGATCGCGAGTACGCGCGCCCGCTCGACGTCGAGACCCTGGCGCGCGGCGAGCACATGTCGGCGGGGCATCTCAGCCGAAGATTCCGGCAGGTGTTCGGCGAATCGCCATACTCCTATCTGATGACCCGACGCATCGAGCGGGCCATGGCTCTGCTTCGCCGTGGCGACGTGAGCGTGACCGATGCCTGCTTCCAGGTGGGGTTCTCGTCGCTCGGCACGTTCAGCACGCGCTTCAGCGAACTCGTCGGTGTGTCGCCGAGCACCTACCGTCGCGACCCCGGGCTCGGGCCCGGCATCCCGTCGTGGGTGGAGAAGCAGGCGACCAGACCGATCAGGAATCGAGAAGCGACGTCGCACGGGCGTGAGTAGCGTCGAGGCCATGAACAACCTCACCATCAGCGTCAGCTTCCTCCCGCACACCGATCCCGAGGCATCCCTCGCCTTCTATCGCGACGTGCTCGGATTCGAGGTCCGCAAGGACGTCGGATACGAGGACATGCGGTGGATCACGGTCGGGCCGGCCGGCCAGCCCGACACGTCGATCGTGCTCACCCCGCCCGCCGTGGATCCGGGCATCAGCGACGACGAGCGCCGAACCATCCTGGAGCTGATGGCGAAGGGCAGCTACGCCGGCGTCGTGCTCACCGCCGACGACGTCGACGCGGCGTTCGCCGAGATCGAGGCGAGGGGCGTCGACGTCGTGCAGGAGCCGATCGACCAGCCCTACGGCGTGCGGGACTGCGCGTTCCGCGACCCGGCCGGTAACTTCGTGCGTATCAATCAGGCCCTCGTCTGACGACGCCCAGCTCGAGCATCCCGTCCACCCCGTCCGAAGGAACCGCAGTGTCACAGGATCACCCCGCCGACAGCCACGACGTCATCCGCGTCGAGGGCGCTCGTGAGAACAACCTCAAGGATGTCTCCGTCAGCCTGCCCAAGCGCCGCCTGACCGTCTTCACCGGCGTCTCCGGCTCGGGCAAGAGCTCGCTCGTGTTCGACACGATCGCCGCGGAGTCGCGACGGATGATCGACGAGACCTACAGCGCGTTCGTGCAGGGCTTCATGCCCTCGGTGCCGCGGCCCGACGTCGACGTGCTCGAAGGGCTCACCACCGCCATCATCGTCGACCAGGAGCGTCTCGGCGCGAACCCGCGGTCGACGGTCGGCACGGTGACGGATGCCAACGCGATGCTCCGCATCCTGTTCTCGAAGTTCGGCGAACCGTACATCGGCGGACCGACGGCGTTCTCGTTCAACATCCCCACGCAGAAAGCCAGTGGCGTGATGACCGGGCCGAAGGGCGAGAAGAAGATCGTCAAGGACGCGGTGTACCTCGGCGGCATGTGCCCCCGCTGCGAGGGCAGGGGAGCGGTGTCCGACATCGACCTCGCCCAGGTGGTGGACGAGTCGAAGTCGCTGGACGGGGGTGCGATCATGGTGCCCGGGTACACCGCCGACGGATGGATGGTGAAGGGATTCTCGGAGTCGGGCTTCTATCCCGCCGACAAGCCGATCGGGTCGTTCACCGACAAGCAGCGGCAGCTGTTCCTCTACGGCGAGGTCACCAAGGTCAAGATCTCGGGGATCAACATGACCTACGAGGGGCTGATCCCGAAGATCACCAAGTCGATGCTGTCGAAGGACATCGACGCACTGCAGCCGCACATCCGCGCGTTCGTCGAGCGGGTGGCAACTTTCAAGACCTGCCCCGAGTGCGACGGCACGCGACTCACCGAGGGTGCGCGATCGTCGAAGATCGACGGCACGAGCATCGCCGACGCGTGTCGCATGCAGATCACCGATCTCGCCGCCTGGGTGCGCGGCCTCTCGGTGCGCGGCGCCGGGCCGCTGCTGGACGCGCTGCGGGCGAATCTCGACTCGTTCGTCACCCTCGGACTCGGCTATCTGAGCCTCGAGCGGCCGTCGGGGACGCTGAGCGGGGGAGAGGCGCAGCGCATCAAGCTGCTGCGGCACCTCGGCTCGTCGCTCACCGACGTCACCTACGTGTTCGATGAGCCGACCATCGGGCTTCATCCGCACGACATCCAGCGGATGAACTCGCTGCTGCTGAGGCTGCGCGACAAAGGCAACACGGTGCTCGTCGTCGAGCACAAACCCGAGACGATCGCGATCGCCGATCGCGTCGTCGACCTCGGACCGGGCGCCGGCAGCGGCGGGGGAGAGGTCTGCTTCGAGGGCACCGTCGCCGAGCTGTCGCAGAGCGGCACGCTCACCGGGCGTCATCTGCACGATCGTGCGTCGCTGAAGGATGCCGTGCGAGAGCGCAGCGGCGTCATCGAGGTGCGCGGCGCGGACGCGAACAACCTCAAGGACATCGACGTAGACGTGCCCACCGGGGTGCTCACGGTCGTCACGGGCGTCGCCGGCTCGGGGAAGAGCTCGCTCGTTCACGGATCGATAGCGCCGATGGACGGCGTGGTCGCGATCGATCAGACGGCGATCAAGGGCTCGCGCCGTAGCAACCCGGCCACCTACACGGGGATGCTGGAGCCGATCCGCAAGGCGTTCGCCAAGACCAACGGCGTGAAGCCAGCGCTGTTCAGCGCGAACAGCGAGGGCGCCTGCCCGAGCTGCAAGGGATCGGGTGTGATCGTCACCGAGCTCGGATTCATGGACACGATCGAGACGCCGTGCGAGGACTGCGGGGGCAAGCGGTTCCAGCTGGGTGTGCTCGACTACAAGCTGGGCGGACTCGACATCACCGAGGTCCTCGACCTTCCCGTCGCCGAGGCGCACACGTTCTTCTCGGCGCCGGAGACGAAGATCCCCGCCGTGGTCTCGGTGCTGAGCCGACTCGAGGACGTCGGGCTGGGATATCTGACCCTCGGACAGCCGCTGTCCACTCTGTCCGGCGGAGAGCGCCAGCGACTCAAGCTGGCGATTCAGATGGGGGAGAAGGCCGACGTGTACGTGCTCGACGAGCCGACCACCGGCCTGCACCTCGCAGACGTCGAGAACCTGCTGGGTCTGCTCGACCGACTGGTCGACGCGGGCAAGACCGTCATCGTCATCGAGCATCATCAGGCGGTGATGGCGCACGCCGACTGGATCATCGACATCGGGCCCGGCGCAGGACACGACGGCGGGCGGGTGGTGTTCGAGGGCACGCCGGGCGATCTTGTCGCCTCGCGATCGACGCTCACCGGCGAGCACCTGGCGGAGTACGTCGGATGACGGCGCAGGAATCCATCGACGCCCGCATCCTGAGCTACTACGGCGAGCTGTTCGATGAAGGGGCGCGCCTTACGACCCGGTCTGCGCAGGGCCCTGTCGAGTTCGCGCGCACGCAGGAGATCATCCTCGAGCGCGTCTCCGCCGGGCGCGTGCTGGACATCGGCGGCGGCGCCGGTGTGCACGCGCGGGCATTGCAGTCCGCCGGCTTCGAGGTGGAGGTGATCGATCCCGTTCCGCGGCACGTCGATCAGGCTCGGGCCGCCGGCCTGAGCGCCCGGATCGGCGACGCCCGCGCTCTGCCGTTCCAGGATGCCGAGTTCGACGCGGCGCTCGTGCTCGGGCCCCTGTACCACCTCGCCGCTCGTGAAGACCGCCAGCTCGCGCTGCGCGAGGCGGCGCGCGTCGTGCGCCCCGATGGTCTGATTTTCGCGGCGGGGCTCTCGCGATTCATCGCATTCGGGAAGACGACTCTGGCCCGCGGCATCCCCGACCCATATCCCGATGAGTGGGTCGCGGTGGCAGCCAGGGGAGAGCCCGCCGCCGGGATGCGGTTCCCCGCCGGCCACTTCCACACTGCCGAAGAGCTTGACGAGGAGGCGCGCTCATCCGGACTGGAGGTCGAGGCGGTGCTGGGCGTGGAGGGTCCCGCCGGTTCACTGCTGGAGTCGCTGGAGGGTGCAGGGGAGGAGCTCGTGCAGGCAGCGCTTACGGTCGCCCGCGCTGCGGCTTCTGTTCCCGGTGTGCGCGACATGAGCGCGCACCTCATCGCGGTCGCGCGCGTTCGGTCATGAGTCGCGCTGGGCGACGATCGTATACGTGCAGGGGATGAGGTCGCGCTCGGATTCCGCCCACGCGTAGCCGCCCGCGACCTCGACCATGCGGGGGCTGAACTGCCAGGGGAGTGTGCGGCCCTCATCGAAGTGCACCAGGCGCAGGCCGTGGGCGAGCAGAGCGCCGATGATCTCGGAGAGCGGATGCGGCCACTCATAGGTGCGCGAATGCTCGACCCTGCCTTCGCCGACGTACGTCGAGGGGTCGTCCCACAACTGGGCGCGACCGTCGCCGAAGTACGGGTATCGCGTCTTCAGATCGGGCGCCTCTTCGTCGAGCGCGTACAGAGCAGGATGTCCGTCGCGGATGTAGAAGATGCCACCGGGTCGCAGCAGCCCGTGGATCTGCTCGGCCCAGCGGTTCAGGTCTTCGAGCCAGGTGATCGTTCCGATGCTGGTGTAGACGACGTCGAACTCTCTGTCGACGGCGCGACGTGCATCCAGCACATCGGTCTCGACCCAGCGCGCCTGTACGCCCGCACGCGCAGCCAGGGCGTCGGCCACCGTCAGCGCCGGACCGGAGAAGTCGACTCCGGTGACGTTCGCCCCGGCGCGCGCCAGTGAGACGGTGTCTGTGCCGATGTGGCACTGCAGGTGGCAGAGGTCCAGCCCTCGCAGGCTCTGCTCGGGAAGAAACCGCTCGAGAACCGGCAGATCCGCGCGCACGACGTCGCTCAAGTGCGCGGGATCGTCGTAGCGGTCGAGACCGTAGGCGACCTCGTGCAGCGGGACGCGGTCGTTCCAGTTCTCGTGATTGGCTCGCCGCGCGGATTCCCAATCGATGTCGACATTGCTCCCGTTCACATCGGCGAGCATACCCAGCGCACGCCGCGCGGCGCATCAGTGTTGTGCGTGGGCATCCAGCAGACTGAGACGGTGTCGGTCGATCGCTCTCATATCCGCGTCAAGGCGATGCTCATCGTGCTGCATCCCGATGGCGCACGGCATCTCGTCAGCGTGAACGCGCCGACGGTGGAGAATCCGCAGGGATTCCATCGTCTGGTCGGCGGCAGCGTCGAGCTCGGCGAGCGTCTGGACGATGCGATCGTGCGAGAGCTCGACGAGGAGCTCGGCGCTCGCATCCACGAGATACGGCATCTGGGGATGATGGAGAACATCTTCAGGTACAACGGCGAACTGGGCCACGAACTCGTCGCGCTGTACAGCGGTCGGCTCGATCCCACGCCCGCCGAGCACGGCGCGACGTTGACTGAGTCGGACGGATCGGTCGTTCCGATCGCCTGGCGACCGATCGATGATGCTGATAGCTCGATGCCGCTGTATCCGGCAGGGATTCAGGGCTGGATTGACGGCACTGCGGTGTCCATGCGGAATAACCGATAATGCACATTATGTCAGTACAAGCAATCATTATTGCAGTGGATGAAATTCCACTCAAGCTCCACCGGCGCCACGACTGAGGCTACCGCGAAACTCCGCTGACGGGGCCGCGCTCCCCTGGATTCCCGCCACTTCATTCGACTCTGACAGCGCGACACTAGTCTCCGCCCGCAGCATGCGTTGCGGTGCTCGAATGCCTCAACTCCCGTGCCGTTGCAACGATCTTTCGTTTGGTGAATGATAGTTGCATCCAATGAAAGGAAGTCTGCATGGTCATCGAGTTGACGAGCCACGCCAAATGGGGCGCGGGCGTTGCCGTACTTCACCCCGAGGAGCAGACCTTCAACGAGATGCTGTCGGGCTTTCGTCGCCAGCAGCTCGCGCGTGGCCTGTCCATCGGAACGATTGAGGGCCGTGAAGCGGTCGTGCGCAGGTTCATGGAGACCACGAACCAGTACCCGTGGCTCTGGACCGTCGAGCACATCGACGAGTTCTTCGGGGACCAGGTTGCGATCCACGGGAACAAGCGGCCAACGATCCGCAAGTACCAGGACGCGCTCAGCATGTTCACCGACTTCATCTGCTCCCCCGCGTATGACTGGGTCACCAGGTGCAACGACATGTTCGGCACCCACCCCGTCCCGGTGCTTCATCAGTGGAATATGGTGCGACACATCCAGGAGGCCGAGCATGGTGGCCGCCGACGTCCGTTCCGCCACAGAGAGCTGCAGGCATTCTTTGACCGCGCTGACGATGAAGCCGACAGCATCTCCCGTCTGAACAGGAAGGGGTGGGCCGCGGCGTTCCGCGATAGCACGCTGTTCAAACTCACCTACTGCTTTGGCCTTCGACGAAACGAGATTCGACACCTCGAGACCTTCGACTTCAGCCGAAACGCCCACGCACCTGAGTTCGGAAAGTACGGTCACCTAAACGTCCGGTTTGGTAAGGCGATGAAGGGATCCGACCACAAGCAGCGAAACGTCTTGGCGGTGTTCCCGTGGGGCTCGGAGATTCTCGAAGAGTGGCTCGAGCGCGGACTCCCCCGCTTCGGCGGCGGCGGCACATCACTGTTTCCCACGGAGCGAGGAACGCTCGTCTCCGAGTCGGCGCTGAACACTCGCTTCCGCCTTTATCGCGATGAGCTCGGCTTCGGCAAGGACCTCACCTTTCACTCGTTGCGTCACTCCTACATCACCCATCTGATCGAGGGCGGGTTCGATTCGCTCTTCGTCCAACAACAGGTTGGACACGAGTACGCATCGACCACCGCGCTCTACACCGGGGTCTCCAGCGACTTCCGTGTCAAGACACTCAGACGAACGCTCGACAGTACGATGGCCGATGCACTCAAGTACGGATTGAAGGACTGACATGCGACGCACCGCCGACTACGCCTGGAACCTCGCCGAACTCATGGCACGCAACGGGATGCATAACTCGACCGACTTGGCTCCGCATCTCAATAACCACGGCCTCACAATGTCATCTGCGCAGATCTGGCGGTTGGTCACACAACGGCCAGAACGCCTCTCGCTGCCCCTCCTCGCGGCGCTCTGCGACATCTTCCATTGCACACCCGCGGACCTCATCACTGTGTCCGCGCAGGACGCCACCAACACAAAGAAGGTCGTCAACCAGGTCATGGACTTCAAGGGCCCCGTCAGCCAGGCGCGGCCCCGCCGAGCTCGAATTCTGCGCGATGAGTCCGAGTAGCGAACGGCCCCGCCGCAAGGGGCGGCCGCGAGGCGAAGGTGAGGTCCGCTGCGCGCGTTGCGGAGACCTCGGTCCGGCATCCACAACCAAGTATCGGTTACCTGAGGGCCTCATCTGCGGGCGATGCTACGACCGGGCCGTCCATACCCATGGAATCTGTGCCGGCTGCCATGTCGAACGATTGCTGCCGGGAATCGACGCGGAGGGTGGGCCGCTCTGCGCAGATTGCGCCGGCATCAACCGCGACTTTCGCTGTAAACGATGCTACCGGGAGCGAGCGATCTTTCGCGCCGGACTCTGCGAGCTTTGCGCTCTATCCGATGACCTCAACCAGGTGCTCGGGCACCCCACCGAGAGTCATCGCAGCGATCTCCTGCAGCTCAGGGACCACTTGCTCCGAGCGGACCGCCCTACTAGCGTCCTCACCTGGATTCGCTCCGCCAAGGTTAGGTCTCTGCTCGGCGCTCTCGCGGAAGGTCAGGGCCCGCCGGACCACGCCGTTCTTGACGCGCTCCCGCAAGGCGGCGCCGTCGACCACATCAGAGCGTTGCTCGTTGAGGTGGGCGTCCTTGTTCCTCGCGACGAGGCGTTCACGCGTTTCGAAGCATGGGTTCGCAAGAAGGTTGAGTCGTTCGAAGGCGAGCACAGGGGCGCGCTCGAACGATACGCGGTTTGGTATCACCTACACCGCATCAGACAGATTCAGAGCAATGACCGCGACGTTCATTCCGCCGCCCACAACGCGAAGCAACAAATCACGGCAGCGGCGAACTTCCTGCATTGGCTCCAGGAGCAGGAGATCACACTCGACGTCTGCCCCCAATCCCTCGTCGACATCTGGCTCACGACGGGAAACTCGAGTCGATACACGGTCCGCGGGTTCTTGCAGTTCGCGAGAGAAAGCAGGCTCGCTCCCCCACTTCACGTCCCTACGCGCCACGCTCGCGCCCAAACTCGGCGCATTACCGACAGCGAGCGACTGGAGTGGATTGGCTACTACCTGACGGAGGACTCGCTCTCACCCGCGGCGCGTTCCGCCGCCCTGCTATTGCTGGTCTTCGGCCAACCGCTGACGCGCATCGCCACGATGCGACTGGACGCGGTCCACGATGACGCCGTCGAGGGCATGAGAATCAGGTTCTCGGAAGACCCGGTCCACGTCCCAGAGCCGTTTGATGGCATCCTCCGCCAACATCTGGCCTCCAGAGCTCGAACACGGACCGGCTCGGTCGGCAGCAACCCCTACCTGTTTCCAGGAGCGCGCGCAGGGCGGCACATCACGCGCGAGCAGCTCAAGGTGGAGCTCAACTCGCTAGGGGTTGACGTCCTCGCGGCGAAGAACACCACGCTCGACGAGCTGGTCGCCGCGATGCCAGCGCCCATGGTGGCGGACGCCCTTGGATACAGCTATACGGCGCTTGGCCAGCACGAGCAGCACCGGGGTGTTCGATATCGGAGCTACGTGAGCGGCCGCTACGGCGACTAGGACAAGCACGGCCTTCCCGGCTGCCATGGACGCAGAACAATCCTCATCGATATATTGCTCGGCCTAGCGGAAGCGGCTCTATTCACCGGCTGCAATCAGTTGGGCTCCTCTCTAGTGAGCCCAACTGTCAATTTCGGGTCCGGCGCAGCAACACATTGGGCCCGGTCGGTCATCTCAGAAGCGCGTCAACTTCGTTCGAGGAGATCTCCTTGAAGGGGGCCATGTCGGCGTTGACGGCTCGGAAACCACCGTCCCCTGTAGCTGCAAACATGCCGGCGGAACCGCCGAGAATAACGAAAGTCCCGTCGAAGCTGTCCTTGGCGAAGAGGAGGTAGTCGTTGGAGACCTTAAGTTTTGGCTCCTCCTGTGCCTCGTACACGACCCCATCAATCGTCCCGCCAGTCTGAATGACTACGACGGTGGCACCGATCTTGGTGTCGCCGCGGTGAACGGCAGTGACCTGCAATGTCACAGCCGTGGCGGCCACGGCGTCGTCCTGCTCCATCGCGCGCTTCTTCTCCTCGTCGGAGAGACCGTACATCGGGTTTTCTTCGGGAGAGTCACCCTCATACCGGGGCGTGAGTACAGTATCCTCGGTCGAGAGCACAGTCCCCTCCACGACGAGGGTCGCCGTTTCGGCCAGCGATTTCTCGTCGTATGTGGGGTAGTCACCGGAACCCTGCACGGTCCTTGTACATCCTGCAAGCATCAACGTGACGACCGCGAGTGCGACACCGAATCGATACGCTCTTAAGTTCACCATTCCGAATCCTTAGTAGTAGGAGTTTGACTCGCCGACTTCGCCACTTGTCGGGCCCGTCACAGTGTTGCGATTGCGGTTGTGGCTCATGAGCTGGAACTGGTTGGTGGTGTGGGCGAGTCGAAGAGCGTGCCCATACTCATGCGCGGTCGTGCTCTTCACCACATTCCCCCACGTATAGCCTTTCTGTTTGATGTGGGCGTTCAGATTCGTTGAGTCCAATCGAATTCTGAAGCTGGTCCCTTGCGTAATCGGGTTGTAGTACCCAAACCAGTCACTTCCGTAGGAACCGACAGCCGTGTTACTGACACACGACGACGACTGATAGAGGTTGCCCGTGAAGTACGAATTGTTATTCCACGCATTGCGTCCATTGTTGATCGCCGACGCCCACGTTGAGTTCACCGTCAAGGGCTTCATGCAGAGGACGTTATTCCACATCCCCGCAGAGTAGTATGCGGCATTTGCGGCGGTAGTCGATGTCAACCCGAACAACAGGAAGGTCCCACACACCGCCAGGAAAACTTTCAGCCGCTGGCGCAACCTGCGCATCTGGTCGACGGTCATTGCCAACATCTTCCTGCAAGCTCACCATTGAGTGGCCACAGCGTAGCGCAGGTACTACGACTTTGGAAGGCTTCCGTGACCCGGAGCGTCGGAACTGACTTCGCTTCAGAATCCAGAAGGATGGACGGGTCTCGTCAGCCCAAGAGACAACAGCTCGGCACGGCTACTCAATCAGCACAAAGCGCCTGCGGTGATAACCAGGCCACAATCATTCAGGTTTGCCACTCTCCCGATGTTCTGCTCAATCTTCCGGCCAGGTGTGCAACGGATCGGTGGGCACGTACTGCGGGCGTTCATCGATGATCTCGATGGTCTTGCCGGGGGTAGTCATTCCGTTGGCGTGCGCGATGGCTGCGAGTGTGCAGCAGCTGTGTGCGCCCGCGGTCCAGGCCGAAGCGTCCTCGTAGGCGTCCACGGCACCCCGGGCGCCGAGACTGACGCCCACTAGCCCGATGCAAGCCACCTGCGTGGTCGTGGCGGCTCACGGGTCGCAGTAGCTGAGGACGGTCGGCACCCCTGCAGCCTCTGGACCGGGTGGGGTCCACAGCTTGAACATCGAGCACACCCTCAGCGCGGGAGATCCCCGCAAGGGGAACTAGGAAATCGACCAACAATACTCATCTTGATAATGTCCTTCCCCAGTAGCCTGATTCCGCACCTCTCCCGCGAGCGGCGAACCTGCAGCGTCACTCTCGCTGCAGGGCCCGCTCGACACTGAGCCTCGGAGTGCGCCATCGTCGCTGCGGATCCCACCACGCCGGACCGCGGATCTCGGGCAGTCCGCTCTGCATGCGAATCTGCCAGCCCGAGGTGTCGAGCGTTCTGTGATGCCACCAGCACAGTGGTACGCCGTTGTCGGTGTGGGTCGGTCCGCCACGAGCATGCTCGACGACGTGATGGATCTCACACCACGACGCACGCACATGGCATCCGGGAATCAGGCACTCCTGATCGCGCAGCACGATCGCCCGCCGCTGGTAGGCGGTGAACACCCGGTCGCTCACCACGATCCCGGCGATGCGGCCCTCGTCGGTGAGGATCCGCTGGATCGTGCCGGAGCAGCCGGTGTGCGCAGCAACGGACGCGCTGACCGGCGCCTCGACGCCGGGAATGGTCGCCCAGCCCGCACCTGCCGTCAGGTCGGATGCCGTGACCTGCACGACCAGAGTCGGCGCCGCTCCCCCGAGGTGCGGCATCTCATCGTGACGCGCGGCGATCCCCAATGCGGTGGCGAGTGCATCGTGCTGCCTCTGAGGCGTGGTTCTCGGGTCGATGACCTTGCGCGGGTCGCTGTTGAATTCGTCGTCTTCACCGTCGTGCTCGTCTGAGAAGCGGAAGGCCACGCCGAGATCGGCCGGCCCATCGACCTTCGGATTGAGCAAGGCGTCGAAGATGAGCTGCAGCTGGGCGTACACCTCGGGAAGGAGGTTGCCGCGGATCGGATAGACGCCGTCCTGAACTCGACCGATGGTGACACCCCGTCGCTGGCGGGCACGTTCCTCCGTCGGCTCGGAACCATCCGGATCCAGCCGCATCGCAATCGCCTGCGCGAGAAGCTTCAGATCCTCGGCGATCGCCGGTGGCATGGCATCCGAGACGCCGTCCGACACACCCCTCGCCATGTCCGCCAGAACTGCGTCGGCCTGCCACCGCGCGGGAGCTCCGATGCGGTCACCCGCCTGCTCGATCGGGCCGATCGCCGAAAGCAGACCGGCGACACCCAGATCGCCGCCCAGCATCGCCTGTCGCAGGGCAGGCCAGCGAGCAGGCATCCACTCCCCCGACGTGATCTCGCGATCCCGGCTCACGGCGCGACCGGCCTTCGCGATCTGCGCAGCCGTACGAGCATCCGCGCGCAGTGCGCGCTGCAGCAGTTCGTTCATGCTCCGGCATCCGCCGGCCGCCGGCAGCGTCGGGGCGTCTGCGGTGGCCACCGTCTCGACGATCACCGCCTCCACCCGCCGCTGCACCTCCCCTACTCGAGCGAGCACGCCGAGCCGCTCAGAGTCGGTCAGGCATCCGAGCGCGTCATCCGACAACAGCAGATCAAGGTCGGCGACGACCCGGTCGAGCACTGCTGCGGTGGTTTCCATACCTCCATTGAACACCGGGCCACCGACATTGATCCGGCTGAGTATCTCCCGGTCAGCGAGATTTTCCGCGATCGCCGAATCCCTGCTGTCCACTCGCGGTGACAGGCGCCCCGTAGACGTCCAGCCCACCGGGAACGATCCGCACCGTCGCCACCGTGCTGCCCTCCTCGAGCACGGAGACCTCCCCGTCGTGCGCCACGTTCACCGCAGCGCCCGTCGACGAGCGCGCCTCGATCCGGACCTGCTCGGCGGTGAACGCCTCGATCGTCGCGAGCGCGGCGCGCCCGGGCACCCGATCGAGAAGCCCGGATGCCCGCACGCCGAACGCCAGCGCGACGAGCCCGCGCAGTCGCGGCATCCGGCCCCGCGCGTGCAGCACCCGCACATCCAGAACGCCGTCGTCGAGGCGACGTCGCTGCAGCGGCACCATCGACGCCGATGAGTTCTGCCCTGCGGCGACTGCGATCGACCAGACGCGCGCTGCGCGTCCGTCGACGCGCACGTTCAGCGTGTGCGCCCGCGCCAGCACCCGCACCGCTGCGATCAGCGCGGCGACGGGTTTGCCCAGGGCCGACTCCATCTCTTCGCGTTTCGCCACGAAACCCGGGTACACCCCGATCGAGGCGACATTCATCACGGTCACCGGCTGCCCGTCGTCGATCGTCAGCTCGGCGACATCGACGCGCCGGCCCGCGCCGTCTCGCAACGCCTGCACCGCATCGTCGATCGTCTCGGCACCCGCCGTTCGTGCGAAGTGGTTGAAGGTTCCGCCCGGGAAGATCAGCAGCGGAAGGCGAGCCCGGCGTGCGGCGTCGGCGGTGGCGGCGACGGTGCCGTCTCCGCCCCAGACGCCGATGACCCGGGGCGGGTTGGCTCCGGTCAGGGCATCACGCACCAGTTCCGCGATGCGCTCGCCCTCTTCGAGAACGTGGATGCGGGCGAGCGGAAGCTCTCGCGAGATGAACCCGCGGGGCTCCGGGCGCAGCGGGTCGATGCCCGAGGCGACGTTCACGAAGATGAGTGCGCCGTTCCCCTCCGGCAGCGACGGGAGGGGAATCGCCGGACCGAGGTGCGCGGGCTCCGGGCGTGCAGGAGCCGGCACCAGCATCCGACCCACGACCGCGACGGCGGAGCCCAGCGCTGCTCCCCCGATCACGTCCGAGAGCCAGTGCGCACCGGTGTGCAGACGCGAGTACGCCACCGCGGCGCCGAGCGGTGCGAGCAGGGCGCCCGAGCGGCCGGACTCGAGGGCGACGCCGGTGACGAAGGCCGCCGCCGATGCCGAGTGACCCGAGGGGAACGAGCCGGAGGTCGGCGTGCGCGTGAGGCGTCGCGGCACCGGGACGTCCTTTAGCAGCGGCCGGTCACCGCCGAAGATCTGCTTGCCGACGAGATTCGCCAGCGCACTGCCGACGATCAGCGATCCGATCCCGCGCACCGCCCCGCGGCGCGGCTTGCCGCCGAGCAGGTAGAGCGCCGCGGCGATCTCGAACCACAGACGGCTGCGGTCCGCCCGGTGCGACAGCCGGGCGAGCCTGCGGTCGAGCTGAGGCAGATGGCGGTGGCGATTGACGGCGTGCGATGCGCGCGCGTCGATGTGTCGCACCCAGCGCGGCAGGATGCGCACGCGCCGCAGGGCGATGATCGGATGCGAGGGCCCCTTCATGGTCTGAGAGTAGTCCCCGACAGCCCGGTGGCGAACAGCGCCGTCGCGGACAGCCCGGTGGCGAACAGCGCCGTCGCGGACAGCCTCGTGGGGTGCAGCACGTCGGGATCAGGCCAGCGGCGCCAGGACGGGCAGTCGATCATGCTCGATGAGCCAGCGCACCGATTCGAGGATCGCCGCTTCCGGCTCGTAGCGCGG
Source organism: Microbacterium sp. OR21 (assembly GCF_047306785.1). NCBI lineage: Bacteria > Bacillati > Actinomycetota > Actinomycetes > Micrococcales > Microbacteriaceae > Microbacterium > Microbacterium sp. OR21. The sequence continues at coordinate 393,098 of NZ_JAZEXJ010000003.1, forward strand.
GGCGTAGCCGAGAAGCGTCCGCGCCTTGTCGATGCTGAACACCTGGCTGCGCTCGAGATGGCTTCGGCTGACGTCGGCGTGCTCGGGGGTCGTCAGCTCGCGGAAGCGGTCCCAGCTCACGCTGCGCATCGCCGAGACGCCGCCGAACCATCCGGAGGCGATCTCGATGTATCCCCGCACGTTCAGCGCGGTGGGCGCGACGATGTTGAAGTCCTCCCCCGCTGCGGCATCCCGGTTCTCGACAGCTCGCTCGAACGCCTGGGCGACATCGTCGGCGTGCACATGATGCAGCGTCTCGGTGCCGCTGCCGGGCACGTCGATCGTCCGGCCCGACGACAGCGCCGTCCACAGTGTCTCGTCCAGATTGCCGAGCGGTCCGATCGGCTGCCAGCCGGGACCGACGATGTGGCCGGGGTGGAGGGAGGTGGTGATCAGTCCCCCGTCTGCGGTCTCCCGCTTGAGCAGGTCGGCGATGCGCGCCTTCTGGATGCCGTACTCGTCGTGCGGCTCGTCGGTGCACGCCGAATCCTCTGCGATCGGAAGCTTGCGGCTCGCGCCGTACCGCCACACCGAGCCGCAGTGCAGCAGGTGCCCGACTTCGCCACGGAGCGCGGTGACGAGAGCCGCGGCGGAGTCCTCGGTGAAGCAGATCAGATCGATGACCACGTCAGGATGCTGCGCGAGAACCGTCTGCCCGAACGAGCCCGCGGCATCCTCCGCTGCCCTGTCGGCGGCGATCTGGGTCACCTCACGCCATTCGGACCCGTCGGTGTACGGTGTGGCCGCACCTCTGCTCATCGAGACGACCTGATGGCCGGCACGGACCAGACGCGGAACGAGGAACGAGCCGATGTGGCCGCTGCCTCCGATGACGAGGATTCTCATGACGACGAACCTACGCGTGCACCGACCTCATCCGGTAGGCGCGGGTGAGGGCGAGGCGTCGGTCCCCTCTTCGGTGGCGCCGCCGGTTCCGACGTCGGGGGTGGGCGCGGGCTCGCTCTCCTGCTGCTCCTCCTCCGCATCCTCGGCCGCTTTCTCAGCCTCCTTCTGGGCCTTCTCGGCAGCCTTCCGCTGCTCCTCAGCAGCCTTCTCGGCAGCCTTGCTCTGCTCTTCGGCCTCCTTCTCCGCCTCCTTCGCCGCCTTCTCCTCCGCCTTCTCCTCCGCTTTGCGGTCATCCTTCGAGTCGTCTCCGCGAGCCGGGCCTGCGGGCTGCTCGGCGTCCGGGGTGTTCGTCGGTGCGGGCGGAGTCGCCGGAGCCGTACCACCGGTGTCGGCAGGAGTCGTCTGCGCCGGAACGGGGGCGGCGCCGCCGGTCATCCACGCGCCCACGGCGATTGACGCGGCGGCGACGGCTGCGGCGACCGCGCCGATCACGCCGAGGCGACGCCGTCGGGGCCGGCGCTCGGCGCCGCCATCATCCGGCGCTGCCGGCATGACGCGGGTGGCCTCTGCTGCCGCGATACCCGCTCCCGCGGCACCCGCCGCTCCCGCGGCACCCACCGCTCCCGCGGTCGGTGCCGCCATCGCCTCGGTTACGGCGTCGGACGGTGGAGCCATCGCCGCCGTCGCCGGCGGCACCGCCGCATCCGCCGCCGTAGCCGCCTGTGCCGCACCGGCCGCCAGCGCCGCGGCGGCGACCGCTGCCGGCGTGGTCGGCAGGGGCGGCGGAGCGGACGCCGCCGACAGATCGGATGCCGCCGCGAACACCTCGGATGCCGTCGGTCGCTCGCCCGGGTCGGTGGCGGTCATCGCGGTGAGCAGGCCCGACCATGCCGGCCCGAACTCCGCAGGCACCTCGGGAGGCGAGGTCAGCCTCGCCATCGCCGCGCCGATGCCCTCGAGCTGGGGGAATGCGCGGGCGCCGGTGAGCGCCTCCAGCATCACCAGGCCGAGCGCGTAGATGTCGGCTGGCGGGGCGGGCATCGCACCCTGCAGCTGCTCGGGGGCGATGTACGCCGCCGTGCCGATCACGATCCCGGGCGACGTGAGTCGCGCGGCGTCGACCAGCGCGGCGATGCCGAAGTCGGCGAGCTTCGCCCCTGAGCGGCTGGTGGGGAACGGCGCGTCGGACAGCAGCACATTCGACGGCTTGATGTCGCGATGCACGATGCCTGCGCTGTGCACGACGTGCAGTGCCTCCGCGAGGTCGATCGTGAGGGCGGCGACATCCGCCGGAGCGAGCGGTCCCTGGGCGATGCGGTCGGCGAGCGTGGGCCCGTCGACGAACTCCATCACGAGGTATTCCGCCCGCCCGGGCTGAAGCTGAGCGTCGTAGAGGGTCACGAGACCGGGATGATTGAGCGAGGCGAGAGCGGTCGTCTCGCCCCGGGCGCGACCCGCGGACGCGTCGTCGCCTTCCAGCTCGCTGCGCAGCAGCTTGATCGCGACGATGCGGCCGAGAAGGGTGTCTTCGGCGCGGTACACCCGGGCCATGCCGCCCTGACCGACGCATTCCAGGATCCGGTAGCGTCCGTCGATCAGGCCGGATGTGGGAAGCGAGTCATCGGTCGTCATCGAGTCCTCCTGTCGCCTGGTCGGGTGAGCGGCGACGACGACACACTGTACGACGAGCGAGGTGGTCGGCCCATGGGCTTGACAGCGCGCGCGATCGGCTTCGAACGCGCGCCGGGACTAGCCTTGACGGGTGAACGCTACTCCCCTCCCCCGCACGACCCCCGGATGGCGCGGCTGGACGGTGTGGGGCGTCGCCGTCGCCGCGTACGTGCTCGCGATCACCAATCGCAGCTCGCTGAGCGCGGTTGGGGTCGATGCGGCAGAGCGCTTCCAGGCGGACGCCGCGACGCTTTCGCTGTTCGCCGTCGTGCAGCTCGCGGTCTACGGCGGTCTGCAGATCCCCATCGGGGTGCTGCTGGACCGCTACGGCTCGCGCCCGATCATGGTGATCGGGATGCTGCTGATGGGACTCGGACAGTTCGTCATGGCGGTGTCGCCCAGCATCGGCGTCGCGCTGATCGCCCGCGTGCTGCTCGGCGCCGGCGACGCCGCGATCTTCCCCGCCGTCCTGCGCCTTGTCGCCACCTGGTTCCCCGCTCAGCGCGGTCCGGTGATGGGTCAGCTGACCGGGTTGGTCGGGCAGACCGGTCAGCTGATCGCCCTGCTGCCGTTGGCCGCCCTGCTGCATTCCACGAGCTGGACGATCACATTCGGCAGCATCGCCGGTCTCGGGCTGCTTTTCGCGATCCTCGTCTGGATGCTCGTGCGCAACCACCCGCCGGAGCGCAGCGCCGACGTGACGGTGAACACCGAGACCGGCGTCGTGCAGGTCATCACCTCGGCCATCGACACCGGGGTCGGCATCCGCGCCGCATGGGCTCACCCCGGCACGAGGCTGGCCTTCTGGTCGCACTTCACCACGCCGTTCGCCAGCACGGCGTTCCTGCTGCTCTGGGGCATGCCCTTCCTCACCGCCGGTCAGGGGCTGTCGGCGGCTGCTGCGGCGGGCATCCTGTCGATCAACGTCCTGGTCAGCATGGCGCTCAGCCCGGTGCTCGGAATGCTGTCGCGCCGCATCCCCACCCGGCGCTCGCTCGCCCTCGTGCTGCCGAGCGTCGGCATCCAGGTGCTGGCGTGGAGCACGGTGATCCTCTGGCCGGGACCGGCGCCGATCTGGCTGCTCACCGTGCTGGTCGTCTGCCTGGCCGCCGGCGGTCCGGCATCCATGATCGCATTCGACCACGCGCGCACCCACAATCCCGCTCATCGTCTCAGCACCGCGACCGGCGTGACGAACTCGGGCGGCTTCCTCGCGGCGCTCATCGCGATTTTCTTCATCGGCTTCACCCTCGACCTGCAGGGCGCGGGCACGCCCGACACCTATTCGCTGGATGCCTTCCGCTGGGCCTTCGCGACGCAGATCCCGCTCTGGCTGCTGGGGGCGGGATTCATCATCCGCGAGCGCAAGAGCACCCGCATCCGGATGGGACTGGACCCCGAGCGGCGGCGTCGCCGCTGACTTGCGCCGGTCGTCATCGTCGTGGCGTCCATCCGATCGGTCGTGGTCCCCCGCGTCCGCCGCGCTCGATGTCTGCCCGTGCCGACCATCCCTGGGCGCCGTCGGCGCCGTCGAACCCGCCGCGTGCCAGACGCATGCCGACGTCGTCGTGGTGCATCCGCGGCGCTCCGCCCCGGCGCACCGAGGCGCGCACGCTCCACATGTCATCGGCGAAGCCGCCTCCGCGGAAGACCCGGTACTCGTCGTACCGTTCGGGATCGAGGAGGTCCCAGCACCACTCCCACACGTTGCCGAGGGTGTCGAAGAGGCCGTTCAGGTTCGGCAGCTTCATCCCGACGTCCTGCGGTGACGGCACCCCGTCGAGCGCCGTCCAGGCGATCTCGTCGAGCGGCCCGTACTGCGGCCCGATCGATCCCGCGCGGCAGGCGTACTCCCACTCCGCCTCCGTCGGCAGGCGATATCCGTCGCTGTCGACGTGCCAGGTGACGTCCTCGCCGTCGAACGAGTAGGCCGGGTCCAGGCCCTCCCACTCGGAGGCGGCGTTGCAGAACCGAATCGCGCGGAACCAGCTGAGGTCACGGGCGGGGCGGCGCGGGTGCTCCGCCGCGATGCCCAGGACCTCGGCGAACTGCTCCTCGGTGACGGCGAACGCACCGATGTCGAAGGGCTCGAGCGCAACGGTTCTGCGCTCGTCGCGGCGCGCGTCGTGCAGGGTCACCGTTCCCGCCGGAAGGGCTTTCATCTCCCACAGGTCCATGCTCAGCCCTCCACGGCCACGGGACCGCTCCGTGAGGCGGATCCCGGCTTCGGCTCCAGCGGGACGGCGAACACCCGGAGGAAGAACTGGCACAGCGGGCCGACGAGCAGGGCGAACAGCACCGTGCCGACACCGACTGTGCCGCCCAGCGCCCAGCCGATGAGCACGACCGTGACCTCGAGGCAGGTGCGCACGAGCCAGATCGGGCGCCTCAGCCGCACGTGCAGACCGGTCATCAGACCGTCACGCGGTCCGGGACCGAAATGGGCGCCGATGTACAGTCCCGTCGCGGCCGACAGCACCAGCAGACCCACCGTGAACAGCAGCGCCTGCTGCCACAGCTCCTCACCGACCGGGATGACGAGGAATCCGACGTCGGCGGAGGGACCGACCAGCAGGGCGTTCACGACCGTGCCGATGCCCGGCTTCTGGCGGATCGGGATCCACATCAGCAGCACGATGCCGCTGATGATCGTCGTCACCACTCCGAACGACAGCGGGACATGCCGCGTGATCCCCTGGGTCAGCACATCCCACGACGCCGCCCCGAGCGCGCTGCGGACGAGGAACGCGATGCCGATCCCGTACAGGAAGACTCCGACGAGCAGCTGGAGGATGCGCCGCGGCATCCTCCGCCCGCGACCAGGCGTCACGCCGGCGTCCGCTCGACCCAGTCGGCGAACTTCGCGACTCGTCCGTCGCCCGACGAGGTGCGGGTGAGGCGACGACGCACCCAGGGGCCGACGAACTCACGGTAATAGGCGAGTCCCACCGGGCCCGCGGGATGATCGGTGCTCGGCGACCACCACTCCTCCGGCGGCTCCAGTCCCACCGCATGCAGCACGCGCGCGGCGACCCGGTGGTGACCGTTCGCGTTCATGTGCAGCCGATCCTGCGACCAGTAGCGCGGCCGGGACAGCTCGGCGTCCGGCCAGTTCAGAGCGCGGATGACGTCGGGGCGGTCCTCGAGACGCCGCAGCACGGCGGCCGACAGCGCGTCGCCGCGCCGTTGGAACACCGGACCCATGGGCAGCTGAGCGCTCGGATTTGCGCCGGAGAGGACGATCAGCGTCACCCCCTCCTCATCGCAGCGTCGCAGGACGCGCGAGAAGGCATCCGCGATGTGCTCGGTGTCGGCGTTGGGCCGGAGTATGTCGTTGCCGCCGCCGTTGAACGACAGGTGCGTGGGCCGCAGCGCCAGCGCGGGTTCGAGCTGCTCCTCCACGATCGGCCAGATCAGACGGCCGCGGATGGCGAGGTTGGCGTACTGGATGGGTTCGCCCAGGGCATCCGCCCATCCCTGCGCCGCCAGATCCGCCCAGCCGCGCACCGTGCCGTCGAGCAGCTCGTCGCCGACACCCTCCGTGAAGGAGTCGCCGATCGCCACGAAACGCACTGCCGTCATCCGTCCAGCCTATTGCCGCAGCGTGCGGTCCACGCCCCGCAGTCGCGTGCTCAGCGTTCATCGAGCGCTCGACCGCGGAGGTCGACCAGCCCCCAGGCGGCGACCGTGGCGATCACGAAGAACCCGGCGAACACCGAGAAGGCCAGAGGCGCTCCGCCCGAGGCGAGCATGACCGGGACGATCAGGGGCGCGATGATCGACGCGATGCGCCCCACTCCCGCCGCCCAGCCCGAGCCGGTGCCGCGCAGGGATGTCGGATACAGCTCGGGGGTGACCGCGTAGAGCGCGCCCCAGGCCCCGAGGTTGAAGAACGACAGCGCCATGCCGGTGGCGATGATCGCCCCCTCGCCGCTCGCGGTGCCGAACAGCACCGCCGAGATCGCAGCGCCGGCGAGGAACACCGACAGTGTCGCCCGGCGGCCCCAGAGCTCGATCAGCCATGCCGCGACCGCGTAACCGGGCAGCTGGGCCAGGGTGATCAGCAGAGTGAACGCGAAGGAGCGCACCAGATCGTACCCGGCCTGCACGAGGATGCTCGGAATCCAGATGAACGCGCCGTAGTAGGCGAAGTTCACGCAGAACCAGACGAGCCAGATGCACGCCGTGCGTGCACGGAACTCGGCCGACCACAGCGCCCCCACGCGCTGTGCGGCATTCGCGGCGACGGACTGAGCCGCAGCGATCGGGCGCGCGGTCTGCGTGCGCTGCAGGTCAGCGGCCGTCTCGAAGGTCGACACGACCCGTTCGGCCTCGGCGAGCCGCCCTCGCGAGGCGAGCCAGCGCGGCGACTCCGGAAGGCCCCAGCGCACCACGAGGGCGTACGCGGCGGGTATCGCACCGAGGGCGAAGGCCCACCGCCAGCCGTCTTCGGATGCCGGGATCACGAAGTAGCCGATGAGCGCGGACGCCGTCCATCCCACTGCCCAGAATGCTTCGAGGATGACGATCAGCCGGCCGCGGATCGCCGCCGGGGCGAACTCGCTCACGTAGGTCGATGCGACCGGCAGCTCTGCGCCGAGCCCGAGCCCGACGAAGAAGCGCAGCACCAGCAGGAGCGCCACTCCCCCAGCGAGTGCACTGGCACCGGTGGCGATGCCGTAGATCAGCAGGGTGATCGCGAACACCTGGCGACGGCCGAGACGATCGGCCAGCAGACCGCCGACGCTCGCGCCGATCGCCATGCCCACGAACCCGATCGACGCGATCCACCCGGTCTCGGCGGGTGAGAGCTGCCACTGCTGTGCGAGCACGGCGATGATGAACGAGATGAGCCCCACGTCCATGGCATCCAGCGCCCAGCCGAGACCCGAGCCGGTGAGCACGCGCAGGTGCGGGCGCGTGAACGGCAGAGCGTCGAGTCGCGACGCGATGGATGCACGGCTCGGCAGCTCGGTGTGCGGCATCCTCTCATCGTAGAGGCGCCGCGCACACCGGCTCAGCCGATGACGGCGGTGCGCAGGGTGTCGAGCCCGACCCCGCCGATGTCGAGCGCGCGCTTGTGGAAGTCCTTGAACGAGAACGCGTCGCCCTGCTTCTGCTGCACGGCATCGCGCACCTGCTCCCAGATGCGCTGACCGACCTTGTACGACGGCGCCTGTCCCGGCCAGCCGAGGTACCGGTTGACCTCGAAACGGCGGAACTCGTCGAGCATGTTCACGTTGCGGCGCATCTCCTCCAGCGCGTAGTCGTGATCCCAGACGCCCTCGCCGCTCAGGCGGGGCTTCCCGAGGTGCACGCCGATGTCGAGCACCACGCGCAGGGCGCGCATGCGCTGCCCATCGAGCATGCCCAGGCGGTCGGCGGGGTCGTCGAGGTAGCCGAGCTGCTCCATCAGGCGTTCGGCGTACAGCGCCCACCCCTCGGCGTGCCCGGAGGTGCCGGCGAGCACCCGCCGCCAGGTGTTCAGCTCGGCGCGGTTGTAGGTCGCCTGCGCGATCTACAGGTGATGACCGGGAACGCCCTCATGGTAGACGGTGGTCAGCTCACGCCACGTGTCGAACTCGGTGACGCCCTCAGGCACCGACCACCACATCCGGCCGGGGCGCGAGAAGTCGTCCGTCGGTCCGGTGTAGTAGATGCCGCCCTCCTGCGTCGGGGCGATCATGCACTCCAGCTCGCGGATCTGCTCGGGGATGTCGAAGTGGCTGGCGCCGAGATCGGCGATCGCGCGATCGCTTGTCTCCTGCATCCACTTTTGCAGCGCCTCGGTGCCGTGCAGCTTGCGGGAGGTGTCGGCCTCGAGATGCGCCACCGCCTCCTCGACGCTCGCGCCGGGCAGGATCTCGTTCGCTATCGCCTCCTGCTCGGCGATCATGCGCTGCAGCTCCTCACGACCCCACTCGTAGGTCTCGTCGAGGTCGATGCTCGCGCCGAGGAACCGGCGGGAGTTCAGCGCGTACAGCTCGCGACCGACGGCATCCTGCTCCCCGGCGACCGGTGCCAGCTCGCCGACGAGGAACTCGCGGAGCCGGTCGTAGGCGACCCGCGCCGCCCCGGCGTGGTCGGCGATGTCACGTGCGAGGGACGCGGGCAGCTGACCCTGCTCCGGCGCCGCGTCAGATGCGAAGGCGGCGAAGAAGCCGCCGTCGGCGCTGTACCGGGCGATCTGCGTGGCGACCTCGGTCACCTGCCGGCGGGCGGGGACGACACCGCGCCGGATGCCTTCGCGCAGCGTCTCGATGTAGCCGTTCAGCGCTTCGGGGACAGCGGCGAGGCGTTCGCTGACCACCGACCAGTCGTCGATCGTCTCGGTCGGCATCAGGTCGAACGCCTGACGGAAGTCCTGCGGCGCCGACGCGATGACGTTCAGATCCCTCAGGTGCCACTGTGCGTCGTGCAGCTCCAGCTGCAGCCGCAGCTCCGCCGACAGGTCGGTTTTGGTGACCCGGTCGATGTCGTCGACCGGGGTCGCGGCATCCAGCTGCGCGAGAGTCTCGCGTGCGGCCGCGACGGCGCGTTCGTGACCCTCGGGGCTGACGTCGTCGAGGCGGGCGTTCGCCTCGTTGCGCCCGATGTAGGTGGCGAGGATGGGTGAGAGATCGACCAGCGTGTCGACCCAGTTCTCGGCGATCAGGTCGATGGCGGAGGGGGTGCGCGGCTCTGAACTCATGATCTCGAGCCTAGACCCGCGCCCCCTCACGCCACGGGATCAGTGTGCGGCTTCGTTCCAGTCCCGTCCGCGACCGACCTGCACGTCCAGCGGGACCGACAGCTCGGCCGCACCCATCATGCGCTCGCGCACGACGCTCTCGACCTCGTCCCACTCTCCCGCGGCGACCTCGACCACGAGCTCGTCGTGGATCTGCAGCAGGGCGCGCGAGGCGAGCCCGCGATCGCGCAGGTCGGCATGGATGCGGTTCAGCGCGATCTTCATGATGTCGGCCGCGCTGCCCTGGATGGGGGCGTTGAGCGCCGCTCGCTCGGCGTTCTCGCGCAGCACCCGGTTGGGGCTGGTGAGGTCGGGGAACGGACGACGGCGGCCGAAGATCGTCTCGGTGTAGCCGTCTTCCTTGGCCTGCATCACCGAGGCGCGCAGGTAGTCGCGCACCGAGCCGAAGCGAGCGAAGTACTCGAGCATGAGCTGCTTCGCCTCGGACTGCTCGATGCGCAGCTGCTTCGACAGCCCGAACGCGCTGAGTCCGTACACCAGCCCGTACGACATGGCCTTGACCTTCGTGCGCATGGCGGAGGTGACCTCTTCGGGTTCGACCCCGAACACGCGCGCGCCGACGAAGCGATGCAGATCCTCACCCGAGTTGAAGGCCTCGATCAGACCGGGATCGCCCGACAGGTGCGCCATGATGCGCATCTCGATCTGCGAGTAGTCGGCGGTCAGCAGCGTCTCGTAGCCCTCACCCACCTGAAATGCGCTGCGGATGCGGCGCGACTCCTCGGTGCGGACCGGGATGTTCTGCAGGTTCGGGTCGGTGCTCGACAGGCGCCCGGTCTGGCTGCCGGTCTGCACGTACGTGGTGTGGATGCGGTGATCGTCCCGGATCGCGGTGTCGAGCGTCTCGATGATCTGGCGCAGCTTGGTCGCCTCGCGGTGCTGCAGCAGCAGGGCGAGGAACGGATGCGGGCTCGTCTCCTGCAGGTCGGCGAGCACCGCGGCATCCGTCGAGTACCCGGTCTTGGTCTTGCGGGTCTTCGGCAGCTGCAGGTCTTCGAACAGCACCTCCTGCAGCTGCTTCGGCGACCCCAGGTTGAACTCGCGACCGACGAGCGCGAACGCCTCGGCGGCGAGAGCGTCGGTGCGGGCGAGCAGCTCGCCCGAGAACGTCGACAGCACCTCGTGCGACACGCTGACCCCCGCCGACTCCATGTCGGCCAGGGCGATCACCGCGGGCAGCTCGATGTCGGTGAGCACCGCGGCCACCGATTCGGGCATCGCCTCGCGAACAGCGGCGGCGGTGCGCAGCGTGAACCACGCCTCCTGCGACGGTGTCGCGCCGTCGGTCTCGGGCACCAGCTGGGTGGGGTCGGCTTCGGGGAGCTTCTCGTCGAGGTAGCGGCCGACGAGGTGCGCGAGGGTCTTATCGGGAAAGCTCGGGCGCATCAGCCACCCGGCGAGCAGGGTGTCGTGGGCGAGCCCGCCGAGGCGGATGCCCTCGCGCAGCAGCGCCTTGACCTGGGGCTTGGCGTCGTTCAGTACTTTGGGGGCGTCTGATTCGAGCCACGGGGTCAGCGCGGCGGCGGTGTCGGGGTTCCAGCTGCACTCGTGCAGGTCGGTCTCGGTCGCCACTCCGACCCGCGTGATCGCGCCGCCGGCGATGGTGAGCAGCAGCCCCACCTCGCCGGTCTGCTGGCCGAGCCAGCCTGCGATGTCGGCGGCGGACGACTCCGACGCGGCGGGCACGGCGACCGCCGGCGCGTCGTGCACCGGTTCGTCGGGGGCGCCGACGGCCTCGAAGACCCGCGGAAGAAGCGTGCGGAACTCGAGACGGGCGAAGATGTCGCGCACGGCCTGCGCGTCGATCGGCGCGACGACCAGGTCGTCGGGCGCCACCGGCAGCTCGACGTCGTCGAGCAGACGGTTGAGCTGGCGATTGCGCCGCACGTCCTCGATGTGATCGCGCAGGTTGCCGCCGACGACGCCCTTGATCTCCTCGGCTCGCGCCAGCAGCTCGTCGAGGCTGCCGAACTGCGTGAGCCACTTCACCGCCGTCTTCTCGCCCACCTTCGGCACGCCTGGCAGGTTGTCGCTGGTCTCGCCGACGAGCGCCGCGATATCGGGGTACTGCTCGGGGCGCACGCCGTAGCGCTCGTGCACGGTGGCGGGGTCGTAGCGCTTCAGCTGCGAGACGCCCTGAACCGACGGGTACAGCAGCGTGACGTCGTCGTTCACCAGCTGGATGGTGTCGCGGTCGCCCGAGACGACGAGCACCTCGTAGCCCTGCTCCGAGCCCTGCTTCGCGAGCGTCGCGAGGATGTCGTCGGCCTCGATGCCCTCCTGTGTCAGCACCGGGATCGACATCGCGGCCAGGCACTCCTGCAGCAGCGGGATCTGGCCCTTGAACTCGCCCGGCGTCTCGGAGCGAGTGGCCTTGTACTCGGGGTAGACCTCGGTGCGGAACGAGCGTCGTGAGGTGTCGAAGGCGATCGCCATGTGGGTCGGCTTCTCGGCCTTGATGAGGTTCACCAGCATCGACAGGAAGCCGTAGATGGCGTTCGTGTGCTGGTTGTCCCTGGTGGTGAAGTTCTCGACCGGGAGGGCGAAGAAGGCCCGGTATGCGAGTGAATGGCCGTCGACGACCATGAGGGTAGGCTTTGCGGAGTCCGTCACCCTGCAAGCCTAACGAGGGCGACGGACACGTGCTGAGGAGGAGCATTGACCGAGCAGACCGAGATGACCGGCCTCGAGTGGGCCACGCACCGTGGCATGGGTGCGCTGGCGGAGAAGATGGGCATCGAGTTCACCGAGTTCAGCGTCGAGCGCGCGGTCGCGACCATGCCGGTCGAGGGCAACACGCAGCCGGTCGGCCTGCTGCACGGCGGAGCGTACGTGGTGCTGGGCGAGTCGCTCGGATCGATGGCCGCGAACCTGCACGCCGGCCCCGGGCGTCTCGCGGTCGGCGTCGACATCAACGCGACCCACACGCGCTCGGCGACCTCCGGCTTCGTCACGGGCGTCTGCACCCCGGTGCACCTCGGCCGCAGCATGACCGTGCATGAGATCGCCGTGTCCGACGAGCAGGGCCGCCGCTGCTCGACCATCCGCATCACGAACCTGATCAAGTCCGTCGACGCCTGACGGAGAATATGGAAGAGGCCCCGCCGATCGGCGGGGCCTCTTCCATATGAAGCGGGAGGACTCAGCTCACTTCTTGGGAGCCAGCTGCTCGATGATCGCCTTCGCGACGTCCTGCATGGTGAGGCGGCGGTCCATCGACGCCTTCTGGATCCAGCGGAACGCCTCCGGCTCCGACAGGCCCATCTTCTCGTTCAGCAGGCCCTTGGCGCGGTCGACGAGCTTGCGGGTCTCGAACCGCTCGACCATGTCGGCGACCTCGGCCTCGAGCGTGATGATCTGCTCGTGACGGGCCAGTGCGATCTCGATGGCCGGCAGCAGGTCGTTCGGGGTGAAGGGCTTGACGACGTACGCGAGGGCTCCGGCCTCGCTCGCGCGCTCGACGAGCTCCTTCTGGCTGAACGCGGTCAGCAGCACGACGGGCGCGATGTTCGCCTTGTGCAGCTTCTCGGCGGCGCTGATGCCGTCGAGCTGAGGCATCTTCACGTCCATGACGACGAGGTCGGGTCGCAGCTCGGTCGCCAGCTGCACGGCGGTCTCGCCGTCACCGGCCTCGCCGACGACGTCGAATCCGTTGTCGCGCAGGATCTCGACGATGTCGAGGCGGATCAGCGACTCATCCTCAGCGACGACGACGCGACGCGGGGCGGATGCCGTGGGCTGCTCGGGCTGCTCTTGCTCAGTCACCCGTCCATCCTAGTCGAACCGCAGACGGGTGGCGGAAGGGCGCACGGGCGGCAGCGGCGGCTGCGCTACAGTCGTATGCGCGGTGTGCCGGCCGGCGTGGCGGAATGGCAGACGCGGAGCACTCAAAATGCTCTGTCCGAGAGGGCGTGTGGGTTCGAGTCCCACCGCCGGCACATGCGCAGGAGGGCCGTCCCGGAGGGGCGGCCCTCCTGCTGCTCAGGCCGCCAGCGCGGCGAGCTCCGCCATCACCCGCGGATGCGCGAGCACACGGAAGTGGCCCCCGGTGTCAAGCGGCACGTTCTTCGCACCGGGCAGCTCGCTGCCTTCGGGGATATGCGGGTCGAACCGGGCGTACACCGACACGATCCGGGCGTTCGCCTGGCGCTGAGCGGACAGCGCGGCGATCGACGGGTGCCGCGGTGACAGCGCGCGCAGGCTGCGGGTGAGCATCATCCTCGCGTAGCGCGACCCGCCGAACGGGGTGGCGACGGCGAGCATCCCGCGCACCCGCCCGGCCTCCGGACCCAGCATCACCAGCTTGCCGGCGAGTCCCCCCTTGCTGTGCGCGAGCAGCACGACGTCGTGCAGGTCGCGCGCGGCGAGGTAGGCGCTCACCCGCTGCGCCATCTCGGCGATCGGACTGAGGTTGCGCTCCAGCGGTTCCACCACGTGCACCGGATGTCCGTCGCGATGCGTCCGCTCGATGAGTGGCCGCATGAAGCGCCAGCTCTCGTAGATGCCGGGCAGCACGACGATCGGCACGCCGGCACCGTGCAGGTACGTCTCGGCCCGGTTGCGGTCGCCGAAGGCGCGCACCTGCCAGACCGCGGCGTAGGCGTAGTCCTGCGCCCACCAGATCGCTCTGCGCAGCAGCCCGCTCACCCGTCGCCCTCCTGCACCTGCCCGGCGAGCCGAGCGGCGCAGAAATCGCGGATCGCGGAGGCGACCGCGCCCGCAGCCGTGTGCTGCACGTTGTGCACCCTGCTGGGGATCTCGATCAGCGCGGCCCCGTCCGCTGCCGCACTCAGCCGACGGCACCAGGCGCGCGACGCGATCGGATCGCGGGATCCACGCAGCACGAGCACCGGCACCTGCACCCGGGTGATCCGGTTCTCAATGCGGTAGCCCAGCATGTGCCGCAGCTGAGCGAGGTACCAGAGCGGGCCGCAGCGCAGGTAGTCGGCGAACACCAGGGCGTTGGCTCGCGGCGGCTCTCGCACGGTGTCCACCGCCAGCAGGCCCGCCTGCTGCAGCACGGTCCGCCGACGCTCATCGGCCACCGGCCCGATGAGCACGACCGCCTGCGCGAGATCGGGCCGACGCGCGGCGAGTTCCACCATCCACTGGGTGCCCATCGACTGTCCGACGAGCACGACCGGCCCGGTCGCGATGACCTCGGCACGGATCCGGTCGAGCAGGGCGGCGAGGCCATCCGCCATCTCGGCGATGTCGACGTCGCGCCCGGGTTTCGGCAACCCTCCGAATCCGGGCAGGTCGACCGAGATCACCGTCCCCCTCGCGGTCAGGGAGCGGTGCAGGCGCGCGAGGTAGCGGTGCGACATCCCGATCCCGTGCACCAGCAGGAACGTGGTGCCCGCCGGACCGTACGTGGTGATCGTGCGGAAGCGGAGCGAGCCGATGCGATGCGTCTGCTGCGTCTCCGGCGTCATCCCAGCACCGTACCGCGTTCCGCGTGCACCAACGCCGAGGGGCGGACCTGATGGCCCGCCCCTCGGCGTTCGAATACGGCTCAGACTCCGGTCTTGTAGACCGGAGCTGCGCCGCCGACGGCGTCTCCGACCTTGTGCACGCGGATGTCGTTGGTCGAGCCGATGATCCCGGGAGGGGATCCGGAGATCACGACGATCTGGTCGCCCTCCTTCGCCAGCCCGCTGCCGAGCAGGTACTCGTCGGCCTGACGGTACATCGAGTCGGTGTGCTGCACCATCTCGACCAGCGTCGAGCGGATGCCCCAGGTCATCGCCATGCGGCGTCGGATGCCCGGCTCCGGCGTGAACGCGATCATCGGGATGCGCGACCGCAGCCGCGACAGACGGCGGGCCGAGTCACCCGACTGGGTGAACACGCACAGGTACTTCGCTCCGACGAACTCCGCGACCTCGAGGGCCGCGAGGGTGATCGCGCCACCCTGCGTGCGGGGCTTGGTGTTCAGCGGCGAGATGCGCTCGAGCCCGTGCTCCTCGGTCGACTCGATGATGCGGGCCATCGTCTCGACGACGACGACGGGGTACTCCCCCACGCTCGTCTCGCCCGAGAGCATCACGGCGTCGGCGCCGTCGAGCACGGCGTTGGCGACATCGGACGTCTCGGCACGCGTCGGCACGGGGCTCGAGATCATCGACTCGAGCATCTGCGTCGCCACGATGACGGGCTTCGCGTTGCGGCGGGCGAGCTCGACCGCGCGCTTCTGCACGATCGGCACCGCCTCGAGCGGCAGCTCGACGCCCAGGTCGCCACGGGCGACCATGATGCCGTCGAACGCGTCGACGATCTCCTCGAGGGCGTCGACGGCCTGCGGCTTCTCGATCTTGGCGATGACGGGGATTCGCACGCCCTCCTCCGCCATGATCTCGTGCACCCGCTCGACATCCGTGGCGTTGCGCACGAACGACAGCGCGATGACGTCGGCGCCGGTGCGCAGACCCCAGCGCAGGTCGTCCTCGTCCTTCTCGCTCAGCGCGGGCACGTTCACGGCGACACCGGGCAGGTTGATGCCCTTGTTGTTCGAGACCGCGCCGGCGACGATGACCTTGGTGGTCACGACCGTGCCGTCGGTGTCGACGACCTCGACGCGCACCTTGCCGTCGTCGATCAGCAGGAAATCGCCGGGCTTGACGTCCTGGGGAAGGCCCTTGAACGTGGTGCCGCAGATCTCGCGGTTGCCGATGATGTCCTCGGTGGTGATCTTGAAGATGTCACCGACCTCGAGCTCGTACGGGCCGTCCTCGAAGCGGCCGAGACGGATCTTCGGCCCCTGCAGGTCGACCAGCACGGCGACGGCTCGACCCGAGTCCTCAGCGGCACGACGCACGTTGGCGTAGTTGGCGTCGTGCACGGAGTAGTCGCCGTGGCTGAGGTTCAGACGGGCGACGTCGACCCCCGCGTCGATCAGGGCACGGACCTTCTCATAGGTCGAGGTTGCAGGGCCGAGTGTGGCGACGATCTTCGCGCGTCTCAACATCATCTCCAGGGTAAGAGGGCATAAATCAACATGGCGACGTTGCCGCGCTCAGCCTACGCGGGCTGAACGCGGAACGCGACATCTGTGACGGCCACCGGCGAGGGCAGCACGCTCGCGCCCATCAGGTGCCGGTCGATGGCCGCCGCCGCCGAACGGCCCTCGGCGATCGCCCAGACGATCAGCGACTGCCCGCGCCCCGCGTCGCCCGCGACGAACACGCCCGGGATCGCCGTCGCGTACTCGCCGTCGCGCTGCAGGCTGCCGCGGTCGGTGACGACGGGCTCGGTGTCACCGCCGAACGAATGCGTCTCCGGTCCCGTGAAGCCCATCGCGATGAGCACGAGCTCTGCCGGGATCTCCCGTTCGGTGCCGCTGCGGGGCACCCGCCTGCCGTCGATGTACTCGGTCTCGGCCACGCGGACCGCGCGCACCCGCCCCGACTCGTCGCCGAGGAACTCCACCGTCGACGCCAGGTAGGTGCGCTCACCGCCCTCTTCGTGCGCCGACTGCACCTCGAACAGCGTCGGCATGGTCGGCCACGGCTGGTCGTCGGAGCGCTCGGTGCCAGGCTGACGGCCGATGGCGAGGTTGGTGACGCTGCGGGCACCGTGGCGGTGCGCGGTGCCGATGCAGTCAGCGCCGGTGTCACCGCCGCCGATGACGACGACGTGCTTGCCGGCCGCGGTGATCTGGTCCGCGACCTCGTCGCCGGCGCCCACGCGGTTGGAGGGCACCAGGTAGTCCATGGCGAAGTGCACCCCGTCGAGGTCGCGACCGGGGATCGGCAGGTCGCGCGGCACGGTCGCACCGGTGGCGATCAGCACGGCGTCGTAGCGGCCGCGCAGCTCGTCCCACGACAGGTCGCGGCCGATCTCCACACCGGGCCGGAAGCGGGTGCCCTCCTGCTCCATCTGCGCCAGACGGGTGTCGAGATGGCGCTTCTCCATCTTGAAGTCCGGGATGCCGTATCGCAGCAGTCCGCCGATCCGGTCGTCGCGTTCGAAGACGACGACCGTGTGCCCGGCACGCGTGAGCTGCTGCGCCGCGGCGAGGCCCGCAGGGCCGGATCCGACGACCGCGACCGTGCGCCCGGTGAGTCGCTGCGGCGGCTGGGGTTCGACCCAGCCCTGCGCGAACGCCTCATCGATGATCGACACCTCGATCTGCTTGATCGTGACCGCCGGCTGGTTGATGCCGAGCACGCATGCGCTCTCGCACGGCGCCGGGCACAGCCTGCCGGTGAACTCCGGGAAGTTGTTCGTTGCGTGCAGCCGCTCGATCGCCGCCCGGTCGGCGCCGCGCCAGGTGAGGTCGTTCCATTCCGGGATGAGGTTGCCCAGCGGGCATCCGGAGTGGCAGAACGGCACGCCGCAGTCCATGCACCGGCTCGCCTGCCGCTTCAGCACCGCACGGTCGCCCGGCTCGTAGACCTCTTTCCAGTCCATGATGCGCACCGGCACCGGCCGCCGGGCCGGCAGCTCGCGTTCGGTCGTCTTCAGAAAGCCCTTGGGGTCAGCCACCGGTCACCTCCAGGATCCGGTCCCAGACGACGTCGCCGTCGGGGTCGATCCCCGCGGCCTCCGCCTCCTGGCGCATGGTGCGCACCGCGGCGTAGTCGCGCGGTAGCACCTTCGTGAATTCGCTTGTGACGCTCTCGAAGTCGTCCAGGAGAGCGGATGCCAGCGGTGACGCCGTCCGCTCGACGTGCTCGACGAGCAGCTCGCGCAGCACCTCGGCGTCGTCCCTGCCCAGGGGCGTGAGCAGCAGCTCGCCGGCGCGCAGCGCCTGGCTGTTCACCTTCGCCTCGCTCAGGCCGTGCACGTACGCCACGCCGCCCGACATGCCGGCGCCGAGATTGCGCCCGGTGTCGCCGAGGATCACGGCGACACCGCCGGTCATGTACTCCAGAGCGTGATCGCCGACACCCTCGACGACGGCGGTCGCACCCGAGTTGCGCACGAGGAAGCGCTCGCCCACCACACCGGAGATGTACATGCTCCCGCTCGTCGCGCCGTACCCGATCACGTTGCCCGCGATCACGTTGCGGTGCGGCTCGAACGCGGCATCCCGATCCGGGCGGATGACGATGTCGCCGCCCGAGAGGCCCTTGCCGACGTAGTCGTTGGCGTCGCCCTCGAGTCGCAGCACGATGCCCGGCGGCAGGAACGCCCCGAGCGACTGCCCGGCCGTGCCGTGCAGCGTGATGTCGATGGTCTCGCGAGGCAGCCCGGCCGCACCGTGGCGCGCGGTCACATGGTGGCCGAGCATGGTGCCGACGGCGCGCTCGGTGTTGCGGATCGGCAGCTCCATCACGACGGGCAGGCCGCTCTCGAGCGCCTCGGTGGCGTGGGCGAGCAGCGTGGTGTCGAAATGCTTCTCGAGCTCGTGGTCCTGGGTCCGGGCACTGCGCCGCGGCTCGCCGGCCGGGAACGCCGGCCCCTCGAGGATCGGTGCGAGGTCGAGGCCGTCCGCCTTCCAGTGCCGCACGGCCGGATCCGTGCGCAGCAGGTCGTGCCGGCCGATGATCTCATCGATCGAGCGGAAGCCGAGCGCGGCGAGCAGCTCGCGCACCTCCTCCGCGATGAACTCCATGAAATTCACCACGAACTCCGGCTTGCCGGTGAAGCGCTGCCGGAGCAGCGGGTTCTGCGTGGCGACGCCGACCGGGCAGGTGTCGAGATGGCACACCCGCATGAGGATGCAGCCGCTGACTACGAGCGGCGCCGTGGCGAAGCCGAACTCCTCGGCTCCCAGCAGCGCGCCGATGATCACGTCGCGACCCGTCTTCAGCTGTCCGTCGACCTGCAGCACGACCCGGTCGCGCATGCCGTTGAGCATGAGCGTCTGCTGAACTTCGGCGAGTCCCAGCTCCCACGGGGTGCCGGCGTGCTTCAGCGAGTTCAGCGGGCTCGCACCGGTGCCGCCGTCGTGACCCGAGACGAGCACGACGTCGCTGAGCGCCTTCGCGACGCCCGCGGCGACCGCTCCGATGCCCGACTGGCTGACGAGCTTGGTGTGGATCCGCGCCTTCGGGTTCGCGCGCTTCAGGTCGAAGATGAGCTGCTTGAGGTCTTCGATCGAGTAGATGTCGTGGTGCGGCGGCGGTGAGATCAGCCCGACGCCCGGTGTCGCGTGCCGGGTTCGCGCGACCCACGGATACACCTTCTGCGGGGGCAGCTGGCCGCCCTCGCCGGGCTTCGCGCCCTGTGCGAGCTTGATCTGCAGGTCGTCGGCCTCGGTGAGGTACTGACTGGTCACCCCGAACCGGCCGGAGGCGACCTGCTTGATGGCGCTGCGACGCTCGGGGTCGACGAGGCGGTCGGGGTCCTCTCCGCCCTCGCCCGTGTTCGACTTGCCGCCGAGGCGGTTCATCGCGATGGCGAGCGTCTCGTGCGCCTCCTGCGAGATCGAGCCGTAGCTCATCGCTCCGGTCGAGAAGCGTTTGACGATCGCGCTGACCGGCTCGACCTCGTCGAGCGGAACAGGGGGGCGCTCCCCCGTGCGGAGCTCGAACAGGCCGCGCAGGGTCTTCAGCTCCCTGGCCTGGTCGTCGACGAGTCGGGTGTATTCGCGGAAGATGTCGTACCGGCGGGTGCGCGTCGCGTGCTGCAGCCGGAAGACGGTCTCGGGACTGAACAGGTGCGGCGAGCCGTCGCGGCGCCACTGGTACTCGCCGCCGGTCCACAGCCTCTCGTGCGCGCGGGGCGCGTTGTCCTGCGGATACGCGTGGTCATGACGCTTCTGGTTCTCGATGAAGACGTCGTCGATCCCGATGCCGCCGAGCTTGGTCTCGGTGCCGGTGAAGTAGCGGTCGACGAACTCCTGGCTCAGTCCCACAGCCTCGAAGACCTGGGCACCGGCATAGGAGGACACCGTGGAGATGCCCATCTTCGACATGATCTTCAGCACGCCCTTGCCGAGGGCGTGGATGAGGTTGTGCACCGCCTCGTCGGGTGCGAGTCCGGTGATGAACCCGGTGCGCACCAGATGCTCCACGGTCTCCATGGCCAGGTACGGGTTGACCGCGGCTGCGCCGTAGCCGATCAGCGTGGCGACGTGATGCACCTCGCGCACGTCGCCTGCCTCGACGATGAGTCCCACCCGCATCCGGGTCTCCCGCCGGATGAGGTGGTGGTGCACAGCCGAGAGCATCAGCAGCGACGGGATCGGCACCCGGTCCTTGTCGGAGTCCCGATCGGAGAGGATGAGGAACTCCGCGCCGCGCTCGATCGCGGCATCCGCTTCGGCGCACATCTCGGCGAGCCGCTCGGGCAGGGACTGAGGACCGGCGTCGAAGTGGTACAGACCCGAGATGGTCGCGCTCCGGCGTCCGGGCAGGGCGCGATCGACGTGCTTGATCTTCGCCAGCTCGTCGTTGTCGATCACCGGGAAGTCGAGGCTGACCGTGCGGGCGTGCTCCGGGCCCCACTCGAGCAGATTGAGCTGCGGACCGAGGCCGAGGCGCAGGCTGGTCACGACCTCTTCGCGGATGGCGTCGAGAGGCGGGTTGGTGACCTGCGCGAACTGCTGCACGAAGTAGTCGAACAGCAGCCGGGGTCGTTCGCTGAGCACCGCGATCGGCGTGTCGCTGCCCATCGCGCCGAGAGGCTCGGCGCCGGTCTGGCCCATCGGGGTGAGCAGCACCTTCACCTCCTCCTCGGTGTAGCCGAAGGTGCGCTGGCGGCGGGTGATCGACGCGGCGGGATGCACGATGTGCTCGCGCTCGGGCAGATCCGTCAGCCGCACCGCGCCGGCGTCCAGCCACTCCTGCCAGGGATGCAGCGTGGCCAGCTCCCGCTTGACCTCGGCGTCCTCGATGATGCGGCCCTGCGCCGTGTCGACCAGGAACAGGTGGCCGGGGCGCAGGCGACCGCGGCGCTTGATCCGCTCGGGCGCGAACTCGAGCACCCCGGTCTCGCTGCCGATGACGACGAGACCGTCGACCGTCTCGGTCCAGCGGCCGGGGCGCAGGCCGTTGCGGTCGAGGGTCGCGCCGACCTGCGTGCCGTCGGTGAAGATGAGCGCGGCCGGTCCGTCCCAGGGCTCCATCTGGATGTCGTGGAACTCGTAGAACGCCCGCAGGTCCGGGTCGATGTCGGGCTGCTTCTCCCACGCCTCGGGCACCATCATCATGATCGCGTGCGGCAGGCTGCGGCCGGTCAGGGTGAGCAGCTCGAGCACCTCGTCGAAGGAGGCCGAGTCGCTGGCGCCGTCGCTGCAGATCGGCAGAAGCGGTCGGATGTCGCCGAGCAGCTCGGAGTGCAGCTGAGACTGACGGGCGCGCATCCAGTTGCGGTTGCCGCCGACGGTGTTGATCTCGCCGTTGTGCGCGAGCATGCGCAGCGGCTGGGCGAGCGGCCACGACGGGAAAGTGTTGGTCGAGTAGCGCGAGTGCACGACCGCGAGCTCGGAGGCGAACCGCTCGTCCTGCAGGTCGGGGTAGAACGGCTCGAGCTGAAGTGTGGTCAGCATGCCCTTGTAGCCGAGCGTGCGGCAGGAGAGCGAGACGAAGTATGCGCCGAGTTCGTGCTCGGCGCGCTTGCGCAGCCGATAGGCGAAGCGGTCGAGGGTGAGTGCGGACGCGGCGCTCAGACCCGGGCTGCTCACGAAGAGCTGCTCGAAGGCGGGTCGCGCCTCGTCGGCGAGCTTGCCGAGGTGCTCGTTGGCGGTGGGGACGACGCGCCATCCGAGCACGGTCAGGCCCTCTTCAGCGGCGATGCGCTCAATGCCGGCCTTCTGCTCACGGCGTGCGCTCGACTCCCTGGGGAGGAACGCGAGACCCGCGGCGTACTCGCCTGCTGGGGGGAGATCGAAGGAGACGACCTGCCGGAGGAACGCGTCGGGCATCTGGGTCAGGATGCCTGCGCCGTCGCCGGTGCCGGCATCGGAGCCGATGGCACCGCGGTGCTCCAGGTTGCGCAGCGCCTCGAGCGCCAGCGCGATGATGTCATGGCCGGGTTCCCCACGGAGCGTTGCGACCATGGCCAGGCCGCAGGCATCCTTCTCGTGGGCGGGGTTGTACAGACCCTGCTTCGGGGGGTAGGCGCCGGAGGCGCCGTAGGGAGGCTGGAAGTACACCAGTCACCGTCCTCAGATTTCAGGTGAACCCGGGGGACATCATCGGCCCGTGCGTTCAGTGCGATCTCTCGCGCGGAAGGAGGGCCCGGGCGGGCCCCCACGTGACGGGAGCGGTGCTTGTGGCGTCGGCTCCTATTTCGCTTCGGTCGAGACGGGAGGCTCACTCACGTCGACGAAGTCGAAGGAATTGTCCTGCGATTCTACATCGGCGATCTCGGGTTCCCGACCGCGGACGTAGGGCGACGGCTCGACGCCCGGGTGACGGCGGGTCTGCACGATGAAGATGACGATGCCGACCACGACGCCGACGATGGCGGCCCAGACGTTGCTGCGCAGGCCGAACAGGATCTCGCTCGGGTCGATCCGGATGGACTCCCAGACGATGCGACCTGCGCTGTACCAGATGAGGTACAGCGCGAACAGCTTGCCCCACTGCAGGCGCAGACGGTGTCCTGCCCAGAGGAGGACGAGCACGCCGAGACCGTTCCAGAGCACCTCATAGAGGAACGTCGGGTGGAAGAGCGTGCCCTCGGCGAGACCGGCGGGGAATGCGGGATTGGTGGACTCGATCTCGAGCCCCCAGGGCAGATCGGTCGGGAGGCCGAAGAGCTCGTGGTTGAACCAGTTGCCGAAGCGGCCCATGGCCTGCGCGAGCAGGATGCCGGGTGCGAGCGCATCGGCGAATGTCCAGAACCGGATGCCGGTCCACCGGCAGCCCAGCCAGGCGCCGACGGCGCCGCCGAGCAGCGCGCCGAAGATCGCGATCCCGCCCTCCCAGATCGCCCACACCGAACCGGGCTCGAACGGGTTCCAGGTGTTCCTGCCCTCGCCGAAGTAGAAGTTCGGGTGGGTGAGCACGTGGAAGATGCGCGCGCCGATGATGCCGAGCGGCACCGCGATGATCGCGATGTCGATGACGACCCAGTTCTCGGCCCCCCGCCTGGTGAGGCGGTGGTTGGTCAGCAGCACGGCCGCGATGATCCCGGCGATGATGCACAGCGCGTAGAAGTGGATCGTCAGAGGACCGATCTGGAAGCTGCTCTCCGGCGGGCTGGGGATGCTGGCGGGCACGACCGTGAGGCTGCTGAGAGGCGCGAAGGGCATGAGAGAGATCCTAGTATCGCGTCGTCGGCGTACCGCCGGCGAGGGTTCTGGTGGTTTCGGCGAGGGCCTCGAGTCCGCCGTCGCGCAGCGCCTTGACGAGCGCGGTGCCGACGATGGCACCGTCGGCGTACTCGACGACGCCCGCGACCTGCTCGGCGTTGGAGATGCCGATGCCGACGCAGGCGCGCACGTCGCCGCGGGCTCGCATGCGCTCGACGAGCGTGCGCGCGGCCAGGTCGAGCGCGGCGCGCTCACCCGTGATGCCCATGGTCGAGACCGTGTAGACGAAGCCCGTCGACGACGACAGGACGAGGTCGAGTCGCTCGTCGCTCGAGGTGG
Organism: Microbacterium sp. OR21; assembly: GCF_047306785.1. Classification (NCBI taxonomy): domain Bacteria; kingdom Bacillati; phylum Actinomycetota; class Actinomycetes; order Micrococcales; family Microbacteriaceae; genus Microbacterium; species Microbacterium sp. OR21. The sequence goes on from NZ_JAZEXJ010000003.1 coordinate 416,893, forward strand.
GGGCGGCGAGGAAGATGCGGTCGAGGCCGGTGCGCGTGCTCGCCTCGATCCACTCCCCTGCCGACTCGGGCGTGATGTCGGGGGTGATCAGACCCGCGCCGCCCGCGGCGAGCAGGTCGTCGGCGTAGCGGTCGACGCCGTACTGCATCACCGGGTTCCAGTACGTCATCACCACGACGGGCACATCGGTCTCGTCGGTGATGGCCTTGACGGCGGTGAACAGGTCCCGCATCCGGAAGCCGTTCGCGAGCGCGTGCTGCGTCGCCTCCTGGATGACCGCCCCGTCCATGACGGGGTCGGAGTAGGGCGGGCCGAGTTCGATGATGTCGACGCCGTTGCGCGCGAGCGTCAGCGCCGCCTGGATGCTCGTGTCGAGGTCGGGGTAGCCGACCGGCAGGTAGCCGATGAAGGCACCCCGCCCCGCCTCGTGCGCCCGGCGGATGGCGTCGTCGACCCGGCTCACTCCGCGTCCTCCCGGTCGTAGAGGTCGAAGTAGCGCGCGGCGGTGTCCATGTCCTTGTCTCCGCGGCCGGAGAGGCAGATGGCGATGATGCCGTCGGGGCCGAGCTCGCGTCCGATGCGGAGTGCCCCGGCGAGGGCGTGCGCCGACTCGATCGCCGGGATGATGCCCTCCGTCCTGCTGAGCAGGCGCAGCGCCTGCATGGCCTCGTCGTCGGTCGCGGGGATGTACTCGGCGCGGCCGATGTCGCTGAGCCACGCGTGCTCGGGTCCGACTCCCGGGTAGTCGAGGCCGGCGGAGATCGAGTGCGACTCGGTCGTCTGCCCGTCCTCGTCCTGCAGCACGTAGGTCTTCGCGCCGTGCAGCACACCCGGGCGGCCCCGGCCGATCGAGGCGGCGTGCTTCGGAGTGTCGACCCCGTCGCCGGCGGCCTCCACGCCGTACAGCCTGACCTCGGTGTCGTCGAGGAACGCGTCGAACATGCCGATCGCGTTCGATCCCCCTCCGACGCAGGCGACGACGGCGTCGGGCAGGCGGCCGGCTTCGGCGAGCAGCTGCTCGCGCGCCTCCTCGCCGATGATCTTCTGGAAGTCGCGCACCATCGCCGGGAACGGATGCGGGCCTGCGGCGGTGCCGAAGATGTAGTTGGTGGTCTCGACGCTGGCGACCCAGTCGCGATACGCGTCGTTGATCGCGTCCTTCAGGGTGCGCGACCCGGTGGTGACGGCCACCACCTCGGCGCCCAGCAGGCGCATCCGCGCGACGTTGAGGGCCTGGCGCTCGGTGTCGACCTCGCCCATGTAGATCGTGCAGTCCAGCCCGAACAGCGCGGCCGCCGTCGCGGTGGCGACCCCGTGCTGACCGGCGCCGGTCTCGGCGATCACCCGGGTCTTGCCGAGCCGCTTGGTCAGCAGCGCCTGCCCGAGCACGTTGTTGATCTTGTGCGAGCCGGTGTGGTTGAGATCCTCGCGCTTGAGGAACACTCGAGCCCCGCCCGCGTGCTCGGCGAAGCGCGGCACCTCGGTGATCGGAGAGGGCCGGCCGGCGTAGGAGTGCAGCAGGCCGGCGAGCTCGGAGCGGAACGCCGGGTCGGCGATGGCCTCCTCGTACGCGACGGTAAGCTCGTCGATCGCCGCGATGAGCGACTCCGGCATGAAGCGCCCGCCGAAGTCGCCGAAGAACGGCCCGTGCTGGTCACGCAGACTGACGTTCACGTTGGTCACTCCGTCCTCCCGCGCACCGGCGTGTCGCCGGCCGCGAGGAATGCGTTCAGGGTGGCGACGGGGTCGCCGGTCACCAGCGCCTCGCCGATGAGCACGACATCCGCCCCGGCATCCCGGTACCTCGCGACGTCGTCGGGCTTCAGCACGGCCGACTCGGCGATGCGGACTGCGGAATCCGGGATGCGGTCCGCCAGCCGGGCGAACAGGTCGCGGTCGAGTTCGAGGGTGTGCAGGTTGCGCGCGTTCACGCCGATGAGATCCGCGCCGAGATCGATCGCGACCTCGAGCTCCTCCGCGGAGTGGGTCTCGACCAGCGGCGTCATGCCGAGCTCGCGGATCAGGGCATGCAGCTCGAACAGCACCGTGCGGGAGAGACCCGCGACGATGAGCAGCACGAGATCGGCTCCCGCCGCGCGGGCCTCGAACACCTGGTACGGGGTGGCGACGAAGTCCTTGCGCAGCACGGGGAGGGACACGCGGGCGGTGACGGCCTCGAGGTCGGCGAGGCTTCCGCCGAAGCGGCGCTGCTCGGTGAGCACGCTGATCGCCGATGCCCCGCCCTGCTCGTACAGCGATGCCTGCAGCGCGGGATCCGGGATCTCGGCGAGCGGGCCGCGGGAGGGGCTGGCGCGCTTGACCTCCGCGATGATCTTGACGCGATCCGCGGGGGCGAGCGCGGCGAGTGCATCGCGGGCAGCCGGACGCGATGCGGCGTCACGCTCGACGACGGCGAGCGGTCGCGACAGGGCGCGCTGCTCGGCGTCCTGCACCGCGCCGGCCGTCAGGTCGGCGAGGACCATCAGTGCGCCTTCGGCGTGTACTTCGGGCCCTTCACACCCCAGCCGGCCTTCGCCATCACCCAGCCGACGATCGCGCCGAGCACGACGACGGCCGCGGAGATCCAGACACCGACCACGCCGGAGCCGTCCGGGAAGCAGAAGAAGACCGTGCCGGCCGTGAAGCCGACGAGCATGATCACGACGGCGGTCCAGGCAGCAGGCGAGTGTCCGTGGCCGGGATCGGCGATCGGGTTGGTCATGTTCTCCTCCGGATGGCTAGGGATGCTGACAGTCTATCGGGCTGAGTCCGTCGGGTCCGTGCCGTGCGACAGCTCGTCCCAGGAATCGACCGCGTCGAGGGGACCCGTGCTGCGGTGCGCCGCCTCAGAGCCGGAACGGTAGCGTCGGCCGCCGGCCGCCCAGCGGCGAGCGGTGGCGAGCACGAATGCGGATGCCAGGGCGAGAACGGCCCAGCAGATGAGGGCGATAAGCGGCCAGGGCGTGGCGATGACATCGGCCACGACATCCCGCATCGCCTCCTGACCGCCGAGCCCGGTCGCCTCGGTCACGGCCGGAGCGACGGCGGAGATCGGGGCCGAGCCGACCAGCGGCACGGTGCCGAGGATCAGCAGGGCCGCCGCGGCGAGTCCGAGCACGGCGAGGATGTGCCGCAGCACGGGACCGGCGATCGAGAGCGCGGCGCCCAGCGCGAGCACGGCCAGTGACAGGGGGGCGAGCAGCGGGTAGATGACTGCCCCGGTGACGGTCAGCGCCTCACCGGAGTCGGCGCGCTGCACGGTCGCCCAGACCTGTGTCGAGGAGATGATGCCGATCCCGCCGGCGAGCAGGAAGGACAGCACGCCGAGCATGCGGGCGCGGCGCAGCATCAGGACACCTCGTCGACCGGCCGGTCGGCGACAGGCAGTTCGCGCCCGTCGAAGCAGGTTCGCGTCCCGGTGTGGCATGCGGGCCCGTGCTGATCGACCTGCAGCAGGATGGCGTCGGCGTCGCAGTCCACGGCGACGCGCACCACCCGCTGCGTGTTGCCCGAGGTGTCGCCCTTGCGCCAGTACTCCCGTCGCGAGCGCGACCAGTACACCGCCCGTCCGCCGATGATCGTGCGGCGCAGCGCCTCGGCATCCATCCAGGCGAGCATCAGCACCTCGCGGGTGTCGTGCTGCTGCACGATGACCGGTGCGAGTCCGGCGTCGTTCCAGGCGATCTCCGGCAGGTCGGGCGACGTCATCGCACGACCACCCCTGCGGTGCGCAGGGCGTCCTTGACCTCGCCGATCGTCAGCTGGCCGCTGTGGAACACGCTGGCCGCGAGCACGGCATCCGCTCCCGCCTCGATCGCGGGGGCGAAGTCGTCGACCTGCCCGGCTCCCCCGGATGCGATCACCGGCACCGCGGAGACCTCACGCATCAGGCGGACAAGCTCCAGATCGAAGCCGTCCTTGGTGCCGTCGGCGTCGATGGAGTTGACCAGCAGCTCCCCCGCCCCGCGTTCGATCGCCTCACGTGCCCAGTCGAGCGCGTCGAGGGTCGTCTCGGTGCGGCCCCCGTGCGTGGTGACGACGAACCCGGAAGGCGTCGTCTCGGCGCGCTTCACGTCGAGCGACAGCACGATCACCTGCGCTCCGAACCGGTCGGCGATCTCGTCGATCAGGGCAGGTCGGGCGATCGCCGCCGAGTTCACCCCGATCTTGTCGGCGCCGACCGAGAGCAGCCGAGCGACGTCGTCGACACCGCGCACGCCCCCGCCGACGGTGAGCGGCACGAACACGTGCTCGGCCGTGCGCTGCACGACGTCGTAGGTCGTGGCCCTGGCGTCGACCGTGGCGGTGACGTCGAGGAAGGTGATCTCGTCGGCGCCCTGCGCGGCGTAGTGCGCCGCCAGTTCGACGGGGTCGCCCATGTCACGCAGGTTCTGGAAGTTCACGCCCTTCACGACGCGACCTGCCGAGACGTCGAGGCAGGGGATCACGCGGGCCGCGAGGGTCATCAGAGCCTCGCCGCGTGGATGGCGGAGACGAGGATGGCCCGGGCGCCGAGCGCGTACAGGTCGTCCATCACCTGGTTCATGCCCTTGCGCGGCACCATCACGCGCACGGCGACCCACTCGGGGTCGCGCAGCGGTGAGATCGTCGGCGATTCGCGGCCGCCGGCGATCGCCACGGCCTGGTCGACCAGGTGTACGGGCAGGTCGTAGTCGAGCAGCACGTACTGGCGCGCGACCATCACGCCGCGCAGCCGGCGCAGCAGCCGGTCGGTGCCCGGCACGTCCCCGGGGCGGCTGATGAGCACCGCCTCCGACTCGATGATGACCGGGCCGAAGATCTCCAGCCCCGCCTGGCGCAGTGTCGTGCCGGTCTCGACGACGTCGGCGATCACGTCAGCCACGCCCAGACGCACGGCCGACTCGACCGCGCCGTCCAGCGAGACGAGCTCGGCGGTCACGCCGTTCGCACGCAGGAAGTCGTCGACCAGCCCCGGGTAGGCGGAGGCGACGCGCACGCCCTCCAGGTCCTGGATCGACGCGTAGCGGCCGGGAGGGGCGGCGAAGCGGAAGGTCGAGCGGGCGAAGCCGAGCTGCTCGATCTCGCGGGCGTCGTCCTGACGCACGTCACGCAGCAGGTCGCGACCGGTGATGCCCACGTCGAGCGCGCCGGAGGCCACGTAGGTGGCGATGTCGCGAGGGCGAAGGTAGAAGAACTCGACGTCGCTGTCGGCGTCGATGACGTGCAGGGTCTTGGGGTCGCGGCGGCCGGTGTAGCCGGCCTCGGCGAGCATCTCGGCGGCTGTCTCGGAGAGGGAGCCCTTGTTCGGAACGGCGATGCGCAGCATGGATGTCTTTCGTCTGATGTGAACGGTCGTCTGAGCGCGGTTCACAGATGTCGGTAGACGTCCTCGAGGCTCAGCCCCTTGGCGAGCATCATCACCTGCAGGTGGTACAGCAGCTGCGAGATCTCCTCGGCGGCCTCGTCGTTCGACTCGTACTCGGCGGCCATCCAGACCTCGGCCGCCTCCTCGACGATCTTCTTGCCGATCGCGTGCACTCCGCGATCCAGCTGTGCGACGGTGCCCGATCCCTCGGGGCGCTCCTGCGCGGTGGCGCTGAGCTCGGCGAACAGTTCGTCGAATGTCTTCACGATTCCAGGCTAGCCGCTCGCGCGCGCTCGCGAAGACCGATGACCGCCGCCTCGATGTCGTCGGCGCCGTACACGGCCGAGCCCGCGACGAAGGTGTCTGCGCCGGCCTGGGCCGCCTGGGCGATCGTCGCGTCGGAGATTCCGCCGTCCACCTGCAGCCAGACATCCGACCCGCGCCTGCGAGCCTCATCGTGCAGCGCCCGCAGCTTCGGCATCGTCTCGGGCATGAAGCCCTGGCCGCCGAATCCCGGCTCGACGGTCATCACCAGGATCTGGTCGAACTCGTCGAGGATGTCGTACAGCGGCTCTCCGGCGGTGCCGGGCTTGATCGCCACACCCGCCCTGGCGCCCATCGAGCGCAGCCGGCGCGCGAGGGCGACCGGGTCGCCGGCGGCCTCGAGGTGGAAGGTGACGCTCGCGGCTCCCAGCTCGGCGTAGCCGGGAGCCCAGCGGTCGGGGTCGCTGATCATCAGGTGCACATCGAGCGGGATGGGGCTGGTCTGCTGGATGCGCTCGACCATCTGCGGGCCGAACGTGAGGTTCGGGACGAAGTGGTTGTCCATCACGTCGACGTGCGCGAAGTCGGCCGACGCGATGCGGGCGAGCTCGGCCTGCATGTTCGCGAAGTCGGCGGCGAGGATGCTCGGGTTGATGCGCGGTGCGGGTGGCAGGTTCACGACTGCGTCCTTTCCGGATCGGTGCGGCGCTGCAGCAGCGCGAGGAACATGGCGTCGGTGCCGTGGCGGTGCGGCCACAGCTGCACGCTGCCGCCGCTCGGCCCTTCGGCGGTGCGCGGAGCGAGGTCGATCGGCGTCTGGGCGACGTCGGCCATCACCGTTCGGGCGTCGAGCTCGATGATGTCGTCGCGGCGGCGGAGCACCTCGGCGACGACTCCACTCGTCTCGGCGAGGTGCGGCGAGCACGTGGCGTAGCCGACGATCCCGCCGGGCACGAGGGCGTCGATCGCCGCGTCCAGCAGCTGGGTCTGCAGCTCGACGAGCTCAGCCACGTCGCCGGGCGACTTCCGCCAGCGCGCCTCCGGGCGCCGGCGCAGCGCGCCCAGTCCGGTGCACGGCGCGTCGACCAGGATGCGGTCGAAGGATGCCGGATGCCGTGCCGCGAACGCGCGGCCGTCCTCCTCGTGCACGGCGACCTCGGTCGGCAGCGGTCGCACGGCGTGACGCACGAGGCCGGCACGGGCGGGCACGACCTCGTTCGCGTCGAGCCGGGCGCCCGTCTCGTGGGCGAGCGCGGCGAGCATCGCCGTCTTCCCGCCGGGACCCGCGCACAGATCGAGCCAGCGCTCCCCCGCGCGCACCGGTGCGGCCGCCGCCAGCGCGAGCGCGATCAGCTGCGAGCCCTCGTCCTGCACGCGGATGGTGCCGTTCGCCGCGGTGATGACCTCGCGCGGGTCGCCCCCGGGCGAGCCGAAGGCGGTGGCGGCGTAGGGACGGCGGGGGGTGCCCGGCTCGGCGAGCCCGGGAAGCGCCGCGAGCGTCACCTCGGGTGCCTCGTTGTCGGATTCGAGCAGCTGCTCCAGCTCGTCCGCACGGCCCTCTGCGGCCAGAGCGCGCCGCAGCGCGCGGATCACCCACACCGGGTGCGCGGTGCGCAGGGCCAGACGCTCATCATCGGAGCGCGCACCGGCCTCGATGCGCTGCTGCCAGGTGGCGGCGTCGTCGCGGCCGATGCGTCGCAGCACGGCGTTGGCGAATCCGGATGCGCCGCGACCGGCCTCCGCCACGACGAGCGAGACGGACTCGTTCACGGCGGCATGGGCGGCGACGCGGGTGGAGAGCAGCTGGTGCGCGCCGAGGCGCAGGGCATCCAGCACCGCCGGGTCGATCTGGGCGACGGGCCGGCCGGCGGCCTCGGCGATGATGGCGTCGTAGGTGCCGCGACGGCGCAGGGTGCCGTACGCGAGCTCGGTGGCGAGACCCGCGTCCTGGGGGTTCAGGCCGGCTTCGACGATCAGCTTCGGCAGCAGCAGGTTCGCGTAGGCGTCGTCGTCCGACACCGCTCGGAGCACGTCGAAGGCCACCCAGCGTGCGGCCTGGATCTTCGGCGCGCTCATGAGCCCGCCCTCAGTGACTCGCCGTCGCGCAGGCCGCGCCACCAGTCGACGGCGTTCATCGGCCCCTTGCCGGCCGGCTGCACGCGGGTGACGGCGAGGGGTGCGGTTCCGGTGCCGATGAGCACGGCGTCGCGGGCCGCCCGCAGTCGTCCGGCGTCCAGCGGATCCGCTGACGACGCCGGGGTGGCGGCGAGGATCTTCAGCCGGACGCCGTCGAGGGTGGTGTGCGCTCCCGGTTCGGAGGTCACGCCGCGGTAGCGGGCGTAGACGCGCTCGAGCGGCTGAGCCCAGTCGAGCGCGCCGTCGTCGAGCGCGAGCTTGGGTGCCAGCGTCGGGGCGCCCTGCTGCGGCCGCGCCTGGGCGGTGCCGTCGGCGATCGCGTCGACCACGTCGAGCGTGAGAGCGGCGCCGTCGTCGGCGAGCACCCCGAGAGCGACGTCCGCGGTCGCGCCATCGGGCAGCGCGACCGGGCGCATGGCGAAGACGTCGCCCGCATCGAGCGCGGGCACGAGCTGGAAGACGCTGACGCCGAGCTCCGCGTCGCCGGCGATGAGCGCGCGCTGCACGGGGGCTGCTCCGCGCCACTGCGGCAGCAGGGAGAAGTGCAGGTTGATCCAGCCCTTCTCGGGCGTCGACAGCAGCGGTTCGCGCACGATTCCGCCGTACGCGACGATCACCCCAAGGGACGCATCGAGCGCCGCGATCTGCTCGGTGACCGCGTCGTCGAGCCGCGCCGCCTTGATGATCGGCAGGCCGAGCTGCTCGGCGGTTTCGGCGACCGGCGACGGCGTGAGCACGCGCCTGCGCCCGAGGGGGGCATCCGGGCGGGTGATCACCGCCGCGATCTCGTGCCGCGCGGCGAGGGCCCGCAGGGTGGGGACGGCGGCGGCGGGGGTGCCTGCGAAGACGAGGCGCATGAAAGGTTCTCCGGTCGGTCGAGCGGCGTTCGGACGATCAGATGTCCGGTTCGAGGATATCGAGGTGCACGGCGAGAGGGATCCGCTGTCGGCCACGCCCTCGTCTGCTCTGCGCGGCGTCGGCGACCACGCTGGCGCGCAGGGCGTCGGCGACACCCTGCCCGGCCGCGTACGGGAAGCGGACCAGAGCCCGCATGCGCCCGTCGTCGTCGATCGGCACGGGGCCGAGCACGCCCTCCTTCGGCACGCCGATGCCGACGAGCACGTCGAGCGCGGCGCGGACCGAGGCGGGAACGCCCTCGATCTGGGCGAACCGCGCGGTGGGGGGCATGTGCAGCGGCATCCGCGCCTCGAGCTCCGAACGGGCGTACGCCGCAGACGACCAGGTGGCCAGAGCACGGGCGACCGGGCCGTCGACGCCGACGAGGTGCACGGGGGCTGCCGGTGCGGCGAGAGCCGCGGCATTCGACCACCAGCGCAGACACGACTCGCCTATCCGCAGCTCGGGAGCCTGCAGCATGCGCGCCCCGTCGAGCAGGATCACCGCTCGGTAGCCGCCAGCCGCCACCGGTTCCGCCCCGCGGGTCGCCACGACCAGTGCCGGGCGCTCGTCCACGTGCTGCACCGTGTGGGTGCCGTCGGAGACGATGACCCGCACGCCGGGGAAGGCCCGCCCGAGCTCGTCGGCCGTGCGCTCGGTGCCCGATGACGCCAGTCGCACCTGGTCGGACGAGCACTCCGTGCAGCGCCAGGAGTGCGCCGAGCGACCGCACCAGCCGCACACCGGCACGGCGCCGCGCCGGCGGGCGCCGAGAGGCCCGCCGCACTGCCGGCAGCGCGCGGGATGCCGGCAGGTGGCGCAGACCAGTGACGGGGCGAAGCCCGGGCGGGCCACCTGCACGAGGACGGGGCCTTCGGCGGCCGCCGCGCGTGCGGTGGCGAAGGCGCTCGACGGCACGCGCTGCCCCATGGTCTGCTCGAGCTCCTGCGGCGTGCTCAGCCGAACGTTCGGGATGACGCGCCGGGTGGCCGTGATGTCGTGCAGCCAGGAGTGCTGCACCAGCCGCTGCACGTCCGTGGAGCGGCTGTGCGCCACGAACAGCAGCGCGCTGCCCTCCTGCTCCTGCCGGATCAGGGCCGCGTCGCGAGCGTGCACGTACGGTGCGAGCGGCTCGGCCAGCAGCGGATCGGAGTCGTCCCAGAGGGCGACCAGCCCAGCCTGCGCGGGCGAGTAGACCGCCGAGCGGTTGCCGATCACGACGCAGGGGGCGTCGTCGAGTGTGCGAAGGAACGCGCGGTAGCGGTCGGGATTGGCCTGCCTGGCGTCGTGACGGACGATCGCGTGGCCGGGCACGAGCTGCTCGAGCGCCGTCTGCAGCAGCTCCTGGTCGCGGTAGTCCGGTACGACGAGGATGCTCGAGCGACCGGACGCCAGCTGAGCTGCGGCGAGCGATGCGAGCAACGTCGCCCAGCCCGGTTCGGAGCCCTCCTGCACGGGGATCGCCTCGACGGCGGCGCGCTGGGATTCCGCGACCACCTCCGCCAGACCCTCGTAGCGTGAGATGGTCTCCAGGGCGCGGCTCAGGGCATCCGGTTCGACGTCGGCGGCCTCCTCGACCGGCGTCCAGCTCTTCTCGACCCGCACCTGCCGCTTCGGGATGGCGAGGCGGAGGATGTCGGATGCCGAGCCCGCGGCGCGGTCGGCGGCGCGCCGAGCGAGACGGTACAGCCGATCCGGCATCACCACCGTGGGCGACACCACGCTGTCGATCTCGGACAGCGTGCGACTGGCGTCCGGCTCGACGTCGATCTCGACGACGAAGCCGTCGACGACGCGACCGGCGGTGCGCAGGGGGGCCTTGATCCGAACTCCGGGGACGACGTCGCCGACGTGATCGGGCAGCGCGTAGTCGAACAGCCTGTCGAGCTGCGGCAGCGGCGAGTCGATCAGCACCCGCGCGATGCGGCGCCCCTCCCCCGTGGTCGCCGTCTCGCGCTCAGCACGAGCCTCGGGCATGACGGCCTCAGAGGCCGGCAGCGCGGCGCAGGTCGTCGGCGCGGTCGGTGCGCTCCCAGGTGAAGTCGGGCAGCTCGCGGCCGAAGTGCCCGTACGCCGCGGTCTGCGCGTAGATCGGCCGCAGCAGGTCGAGCTCCTCGATGATCGCCTGCGGTCGCAGATCGAACACCTGCGAGATCGCGTCGGTGATGGTCTCCTCCGAGACACGGCCGGTGCCGAAGGTCTCCACGTACAGCCCGACCGGGCGCGCGACGCCGATCGCGTACGCGACCTGCACCTCGGCGCGGTCGGCGAGTCCGGCGGCGACGACGTTCTTCGCGACCCATCGCATCGCATAGGCGCCCGAGCGATCGACCTTCGACGGGTCCTTGCCGCTGAACGCGCCCCCGCCGTGCCTGGCGGCTCCGCCGTAGGTGTCGATGATGATCTTGCGACCGGTGAGCCCCGCATCGCCCTTCGGTCCGCCGGTCACGAACGGGCCGGCGGGGTTGATGTAGTACTTCAGGTCGTCGGCGAGATCGAGGCCGGTCTGCTCGAGAACCGGGTCGATCACGGCTTCGCGCACGAGCTGCTTCAGCTCGTCCTGCGAGATGTCGGGGTGGTGCTGCGTGGAGAGCACGACGGCGTCGACGGTCTTCGGGGTGAAGCCGTCGTAGCCGAGCGTGACCTGGGTCTTGCCGTCCGGGCGGAGGAAGGCCAGCTCGCCGGAGCGGCGCACCTCGGTGAGGCGCTCGGCGATGCGATGCGCTGTCCACGCGGCCATCGGCATGAGCTGCGGGGTCTCGTTGGTCGCGAAGCCGAACATGATTCCCTGGTCACCCGCGCCGAGCAGGTCGCGGGGATCGGTCGATCCGCCGTCGCGCTGCTCCTGCGCCTGGTCGACACCGTTGGCGATGTCGGCGGACTGCTCGCCGACCGAGATGCTCACACCGCATGACGAGCCGTCGAAACCGGTGTCGCTGGAGGTGTAGCCGATGCCGTTGACGACGTCGCGCACGATCGTGGGGATGTCGACGTACCCCTCGGTGCGGATCTCGCCCGCGACGTGCACGAGACCCGTGGTGACGAGCGTCTCGACGGCGACGCGCGAGTCGCGGTCGACGGTGAGGAGCCCGTCGAGGATGCTGTCGGAGATCTGGTCGCAGATCTTGTCGGGGTGTCCCTCGGTGACGGACTCGGACGTGAACAGGCGCAGCGCGCTCATCGGGGCTCCAAAGCGGTGTCGTGGGGCGGAGCCGGTGCGGGCTCGACGCCAGTGTGCATGAAGCCGCCGACATCCCGATGAGGACGTCGGCGGCTCACAGCGCGAGGGTGGTCACTCAGCGTGACGGATGCGCAGCTTGTCCTCGTTGATCTCGTGCAGGGCGATCGTGAGGGGCTTGTCCTCGACCGAGGAGTCGACCAGCGGGCCGACGTTGTCGAACAGGTTCCCCTCGTGCAGGTCGCAGTAGTAGTCGTTGATCTGGCGGGCGCGCTTGGACGCGTAGATCACGAGCTCGTACTTGGACTCGACACGCTCGAGCAGGTTGTCGATGGGCGGGTCGATGATGCCGTTGTTGTGTCCGGCCATGGTGGACCTCCTGGTCAGGCGACGATGTCGTCGAGAACGTTGGGTGAGAGCGAGCGCGGATCAGCGCGCAGAGTCTGTAGCCAATTCTACGACCTCTTCGGCCGCGGTGGCGACGTCGGCGTTCACGACGAGGTAATCGAACTCGTTCTGCGCCGCCAGCTCGACGCGCGCGGTGCGCAGTCGACGGGCGCGCTCCTCGGCATCCTCCGTGCCACGGCCGACGAGTCGGAGCACGAGCTCGTCCCAGCTGGGGGGCAGCAGGAAGACCAGCGACGCGTTCGGCTCGGCGGCGCGCACCTGCCTCGCGCCCTGCAGATCGATCTCGAGCAGCACTGTCCTGCCGTCCGCCAGCGCCGCGTCGACGGGACCGCGCGGTGTGCCGTAACGGTGCTTGTTGTGCACGACCGCGTACTCGAGCAGCTGCTCGTCGGCGATCAGCCGGTCGAACTCGGCGTCGTCGACGAAGTAGTAGTGCACACCGTCGACCTCTCCCGGGCGGGGCGCCCTCGTCGTCGCAGAGACCGACAGGTGGATCTCGGGGTGGGTCTCGCGGATGTGGGCCGCCACCGTGCCCTTGCCGACCGCGGTGGGACCTGCGAGCACGAGCAGCCGGCTGCGGGCCGGGCGTGGCCGGTGCGGCGGGAAGCGCTCGTCGAGCCAGGCGCCGAGGGCTTGCCGCTGACGCACGCCCAGACCGCCGAGTCGCTTGACCGGAGCGATGTGCAGCTCGTCGAGCACCCGGTCGCGCTTGCCGGCGCCGATGGCGGGCAGCGCCATGAGGAAGTCGGTGACGCGCATCGTGGCGGCGTCGGATTCCGCATCCTCGGTCGCCTGACGCAGCACCGTCTGCGGGGCGATCACCCGCGTGCTGAGGTCGCGCTTGAGGGCGGCGCGGGCGCGCCGGCGCTCGAGGGCGCGCCGCGAGGCGGCGACGCGATCGACGTCGGGGACGGCGGGACGTTCAGCCACGGAGGACCTCCTGGTATCGCGCGTTGCGGGTGCGGATCGTCTCGGCGATCGCGTCGGGACCGGCGGCCAGGATGCTGCGGCTCTCGCTCGCGAGCACGTTGTGCGCCACCGCGCCGAAGCGGCCGGTGAGGTCGGCGGCAATGGCCCCCTGGGCGCCGAAGCCCGGCGCGAGGATGGGCGTGTCGGCCAGCTGCGCATCGTCGAGACCGACATCGGCGCGGTCGACCGTCGCCCCGATCACGAGTCCGATGGGTCCGAGCCCGCCGGCGAACGCCGCCGAGTGGTTGACCCAGGTGACGTCTCGGGCGACCCGCGCCGCGACGGTCTGCTCGTCGCCCGCCGCCACATCGACGGTGCGGGCGGTCTGCAGCGCGGCCGCCTCGGGGTTGCTCGTCGCCGCGAGCACGAACACGCCCTTCTCCGCCCGGACCGCGGCGGTGAGCGTGTCACGCAGCGATTCGGGACCGAGGTAGGGGCTGACGGTCACGGCATCCGCCTCGAGGGGCGCCCCGGGCTCCAGCCAGGCCGCCGTGTAGCCGGCCATCGTCGAGCCGATGTCGCCGCGCTTGGCGTCGGCCAGCACGATCAGGCCGGCCTGGCGTGCCGCCGACGAGATGTCCTCCAGCGCCGCGAAGCCGCGTGACCCGAAGCGCTCGAAGAAGGCGACCTGCGGTTTGACGATGCCCGCGCGACCCGCCGCGGCGTCCACCACGGCGAGACCGAACGAGCGCAGTCCCTCGGCGTCCTGCCCCAGACCCCACTGGTCGAGCAGAGCGGCGTGCGGGTCGATGCCCACGCACAGCGGACCGAAGCGGTCCATCGCCGTGCGCAGGCGGGCGCCGAAGGACTCGCTCATCGCGCAGCCTCGCGGTCGAGCGCGTACTCCTGGAGGCTGCGCACGTCGAAGCCGGATTGCGTGGCGTCCATGCCGGTCACCGCTGCGCCGAGCACGGCCATCGTGGTGAACAGGGCCTTATCCGCGGCGACCGCGGCCGCGCGGATCTCGTAGCCGTCGTGACGGGCGGCGCCACCGCTCGGGGTGTTCACCACGATGTCGATCTCGCCGTCGTTGATCAGGTCGACGATGTTGCGCTCGCCGTTCTGCTGCGTCTCGCTGAACTTCGCGACGACCTGCGCGGAGATGCCGTTGCGTCCCAGGATCTCGGCGGTGCCCTCGGTCGCCACGAGCGAGAAGCCGAGCTGCTGCAGGCGGTGCGCAGGCAGGATGACCTCGCGCTTGTCCGAGTCGGCGACCGAGATGAACACCGTGCCCGAGGTGGGCATCCCGCCGTACGCGGCCGACTGGCTCTTGGCGAACGCGGTCGGGAAGTCGCGGTCGATGCCCATGACCTCACCGGTCGAGCGCATCTCCGGCCCGAGGACCGAGTCGACGACCTTGCCGTCGTGGGTGCGGAACCGCTTGAACGGCAGCACGGCCTCCTTGACGGCGACCGGCGCGCCCAGGGGCACCCGGGAGCCGTCCTGTGCGGGCAGCATGCCCTCGTCGACCAGCTCGGCGATCGTGGCGCCGGCCATCAGCCGGCTGGCGGCCTTGGCCATCGGGATGCCGAGCGCCTTCGACACGAACGGCACCGTGCGGCTGGCGCGCGGGTTGGCCTCGATGACGTAGAGCACGCCGGCGCTGATCGCGAACTGCACGTTCAGCAGGCCCCGCACGCCCACACCCTGCGCGATCGCGAGGGTCGCGGTGCGCACGCGGTCGATGTCGGTGCGTCCCAGCGACACAGGCGGCAGGGTGCAGCTGGAGTCCCCGGAGTGGATGCCCGCTTCCTCGAGGTGCTCCATGACGCCGCCGATGTACAGGTCGGTGCCGTCGTACAGCGCGTCGACGTCGAGCTCGATCGCGTCGTCGAGGAAGCGGTCGACGAGCAGTGGCTTGCCCTCCTCGATGACGACCTCGCCGGCGGTGCGCACGAAGTACTCCCGAAGCGACTCGGAGTCGTAGACGATCTCCATGCCGCGACCCCCGAGCACGAAGCTCGGGCGCACCAGCACCGGGTAGCCGATGTCCTCGGCGATGCGCACCGCGCCGGCGACGTCGATGGCCGTGCCGTTGCGCGGCGCCACCAGACCGGCGTCGTCGAGGAGGCGTGCGAACAGCTCGCGCTCCTCGGCGAGATCGATCGCTGCCGGGCTCGTGCCGAGGACGGTGTAGCCGGCGGCCTCGATGCCCTTGGCGAGCCCCAGCGGGGTCTGCCCGCCGAGCTGGCAGACGACGCCGAGGATCGTGCCGCTGCGGGCTTCGGCGTCGAGCACCTCGAGGACGTCCTCGAGGGTGAGGGGCTCGAAGTACAGCCGGTCGGAGGTGTCGTAGTCGGTCGACACGGTCTCGGGGTTGCAGTTGACCATGACCGTCTCGTACCCGGCATCCGACAGCGCGAACGACGCGTGCACGCACGAGTAGTCGAACTCGACGCCCTGGCCGATGCGGTTCGGGCCCGACCCGATGATGACGACCTTGGTGCGCTCGCTGGGGGCGACCTCGGTCTCGAAGTCGTAGCTCGAGTAGTGGTACGGCGTGAGCGCGGGGAACTCCCCCGCGCAGGTGTCGACGGTCTTGAAGACCGGACGCACGTCGAAGCCGTGCCGGATGCGGCGCACCTCCGCCTCGTCGATGTCGCGCAGCTGCGCGATCTGGGCGTCGGAGAAGCCGTGCTCCTTGGCGTGACGCAGCGTCTCGCGATCGAGCTCGTTCGCGGATGCCACCGCCTCGGCGACCTCGTTGATCAGCACGATCTGATCGAGGAACCACGGGTCCATGGCGGTGGCGTCGAAGGCCTGCTCGATCGTCGCCCCCTTGCGCAGCGCCTGCTGCAGCACGACGATGCGGCCGTCGGTCGGCGTCTTCGCGACCTCGAGCAGCTCCTCGACGGAGCGGGGCTCGTCGCCCCAGTG
This sequence comes from Microbacterium sp. OR21, assembly GCF_047306785.1. NCBI lineage: Bacteria > Bacillati > Actinomycetota > Actinomycetes > Micrococcales > Microbacteriaceae > Microbacterium > Microbacterium sp. OR21. The sequence goes on from NZ_JAZEXJ010000003.1 coordinate 432,969, forward strand.
GAAGCTCGAGCCGCGCTTCTCGAGCGAGCGCAGCGCCTTCTGCAGCGCGGTGGTGTAGTTGCGGCCGATGGCCATCGCCTCGCCCACCGACTTCATGGTGGTGGTGAGCGTGGCATCCGCCGCCGGGAACTTCTCGAACGCGAAACGGGGCACCTTCACCACGACGTAGTCGAGCGTGGGCTCGAAGCTGGCCGGGGTGACGCCGGTGATGTCGTTCGGGATCTCGTCGAGACGGTAGCCGAGGGCCAGCTTCGCGGCGAGCTTCGCGATCGGGAACCCGGTCGCCTTGGAGGCGAGCGCGGACGATCGCGAGACGCGGGGGTTCATCTCGATGACGATGATGCGCCCGTTGGTCGGGTCGACGGCGAACTGGATGTTGCAGCCGCCGGTGTCGACGCCCACCGAGCGGATGATGTCGATCGAGATGTCGCGCATCTTCTGGTACTCGCGGTCGGTGAGGGTCAGCGCCGGCGCGACGGTGATCGAGTCGCCGGTGTGCACGCCGACGGGGTCGACGTTCTCGATCGAGCAGACGACCACCGTGTTGTCGGCGGTGTCGCGCATGAGCTCGAGCTCGTACTCCTTCCACCCGAGGATCGACTCCTCGAGCAGCACCTCGTTGGTCGGCGAGTCGTGCAGCCCGGCTCCGCCGATGCGGCGGAGGTCGGCCTCGTCGTAGGCGAACCCGGAGCCGAGTCCGCCCATGGTGAAGGACGGGCGCACGACCAGCGGGTAGCCGAGCTCGTCGGCGCCGGCCAGCAGCTCGTCCATCGTGTGGCAGATCACCGAGCGGGCCACGTCCGCGCCCGCCTCGAGCACGAGCTCCTTGAAGACCTGACGGTCCTCGCCGCGGCGGATCGCGTCGACCTTCGCGCCGATCAGCTCGACGTCGTACTTCTCGAGGATGCCCCGCTCGTGCAGCGCCATGGCGGCGTTGAGCGCGGTCTGCCCGCCGAGCGTCGGCAGGATGGCATCCGGCTTCTCCTTGGCGATGATCGTCTCGATGACCTCGGGCGTGATCGGCTCGATGTAGGTCGCATCCGCGAAGTCGGGGTCGGTCATGATGGTCGCCGGGTTGGAGTTGACGAGGATGACGCGCACGCCCTCTTCGCGCAGCACCCGGCACGCCTGGGTGCCGGAGTAGTCGAACTCGCAGGCCTGGCCGATGACGATCGGACCCGAGCCGATGACCAGGACGGAGGTGATGTCTTCGCGCTTCGGCATCAGTTGGCGCCCTTCTTCTTGTTCGCGACGACGAGTTCGCGGAATCTGCTGAACAGGTAGTGGGCGTCGTGCGGGCCGGCCGCCGCCTCCGGGTGGTACTGCACCGAGAACGCGGGCAGATCGAGGGCGCGCAGGCCCTCCACGACCTGATCGTTCAGGCCGACATGGCTGACCTCGACTCGTCCGTATCCGTGTGGGCTGTCGAACTCGCCCTCGACCGGGGCGTCGACGGCGAAGCCGTGGTTGTGCGCGGTGATCTCGACCCGGCCGGTGGCCTTGTCGATCACCGGCTGGTTGATGCCGCGGTGGCCGAAGGTGAGCTTGTAGGTGCCCAGCCCCAGGGCGCGGCCGAACAGCTGGTTGCCGAAGCAGATGCCGAAGTACGGCAGGCGGGCATCGAGAACCTGGCGCAGCACGGCGACCTGCTCGTCGGATGCCGAGGGGTCGCCGGGGCCGTTCGAGTAGAACACCGCATCCGGCTCGACCGCGGTGATGTCGTCGAAGGTGGCCGACTGCGGCAGGACGTGCACGTCGAAGCCGAGGGCTGAGAGGTTGTCGAGGGTGGACTGCTTGACGCCGAGATCGAGCACGGCGAGGTTTCCGATGCGCTCGGTGCTCGCAGGGATCACGACAGCCTCGGTGACGGAGACCGTGGCCGACAGGTTCTGACCGGTCATCTCAGGGGCGGCGGTCACCTGTCGCAGCTGCTCGGCGGCATCGAGTGCGGCGTCCGCGCCCGAGAAGATCCCGCCGCGCATCGAGCCGGTGTCGCGGATGCGCCGGGTGAGGGCGCGCGTGTCGATCGCGCTGATGCCCACGATGTCGCTGCGCACGAGTGCGTCGTCCAGCGACTCCTCGGAACGCCAGTTCGACACCCGGCGCGCGGGGTCGCGCACGATGTACCCGGCGACCCAGATGCGCGAGGACTCCTCGTCCTCGCGGTTCATGCCGGTGTTGCCGATGTGCGGTGCCGTCTGCAGCACGATCTGACCGGCGTACGAGGGGTCGGTCAGCGTCTCCTGGTAGCCGGACATGCCGGTCGCGAAGACCACCTCGCCGAGCGTGGTGCCTCGAGCGCCGTAGGCGCGGCCTTCGAACCGGGTGCCGTCCTCGAGCACGAGGACGGCCGGCTCGACTGCGTTGATGGTGTGCGATATCACGGGTTCTCTCCGTTCTCCGCAGCGGCGCAGAGGCGCTCGAGCTGCGGGAGGATGTCTGCAGGCCCACCGGAGGCGGGCCGGATGAATGAGTCGACGTGGATGCCGTCGGCCGCACGCCAGACCAGGCGGATGAGGCCGTCGCGCTCCACGACGCGGTCGATGGCGACGGTGGCACGGTCCGCCGCGACGAGCCGCGAGGAGGCCAGGAACACGGTCGGTGCGCCGTCGAGGCTGAGGGCGACGCCGCGGTCGGTGAGCACGAGCTCGCCACGGGCGCGGTACGTCAGCGGGCTGATCGCGAGGCGCTCGAGCGGGTGGTCGTGCTTGGTCGTGGCGACGTACAGGATCTCGTGCCTGCCGGTCACATCCGCATGCTCGGGCACACCGAGCGGCGCGGTGAGACCGGCGTCGCGTCGCAGCCGGCTGCGCCACGCCATGAACATGAGGAGCAGGATGACCGCGGCGACGAGACCGATGATCAGACCGGCGACTTCCCGGCTCACTTCGTGCTGCTCCGCTCGCTCGGCGCGGCGGACTCGCTCAGCTCCTCGACGAGGACTCCCCCGTCGACCGTGATGACGCCGCCGTGGATCGTCCACTGCACGCGACCCGGCAGCTCCCGGCCCAGATACGGCGAGTTGTGGCTGCGCCCGTGCAGATCGGCCTCGGTGAAGACGCCGGGCACGCTGGGGTCGTAGAGCGTCACGTGCGCGGGGCGGCCGACCTCGAGCGCGCCGAAGCCGTCTAGGTGCCCGATGCGCGCCGGTGCCGCGCTCATCACGCGGGCGACGTCCGACCAGTCCAGCTGGCCGGTGCCGACCATCGCCTGGTGCACGACGCGCAGCGCGCTCTCGAGCCCGACCATGCCGTTCGCGGCGGCCTGCCACTCGCAGGCCTTGTTCTCGGCCGGGTGCGGGGCGTGGTCGGTGGCGACGATGTCGATCGTGCCGTCGGCCAGCCCCTGCCGCACGGCCTGGACGTCCTCGGCGGTGCGCAGCGGCGGGTTGACCTTGTAGCGGGCGTCGTAGTCGCGCACGAGGTCGTCGGTCAGCAGCAGGTGGTGCGGGGTGACCTCGGCGGTGACCTGGATGCCGCGCTTCTTGGCCCAGCGGATGATGTCGACCGATCCTGCCGTGGACAGATGGCAGACGTGCAGCCGGGAGCCGACGTGCTCGGCCAGCAGCACGTCACGGGCGATGATCGACTCCTCGGCGACGGCCGGCCAGCCGGCGAGGCCGAGCTCGGCCGACACGACGCCCTCGTTCATCTGGGCGCCCTCGGTCAGGCGCGGGTCCTGGGCATGCTGGGCGATGACGCCGTCGAACGACTTCACGTACTCGAGCGCGCGGCGCATGATCAGCGGGTCCCAGACGCAGAAGCCGTCATCGCTGAAGACGCGCACGCGGGCTCGCGAACCCGCCATCGCGCCCAGCTCGGCGAGCCGCTCGCCCTTCTGCCCGACGGTGACCGCGCCGATCGGCTGCACGGTGGCGTAGCCGGCGGCCTCCCCGAGGGCGAGCTCCTGCTCGACCACGCCGGCGGTGTCGGCGACCGGCTGCGTGTTCGGCATCGCGAACACCGCGGTGAATCCGCCGGCGGCGGCCGCGCGGGTGCCGGTGAGCACGGTCTCGGATGCCTCGAAGCCGGGTTCGCGAAGGTGCGTGTGCAGGTCGACGAGGCCCGGGAGGGCGACGAGGCCGGCTGCGTCGATGACCCGGGCGCCCGATCGGCTGAGACCGGAGCCGATCTCGGCGATGACGCCGTTCTCGATCACGATGTCGGCGCTGTCGCGCCCGAGCAGCTGGACGCCTGCGATGACGAGGGTCTGGCTCATTTCACTTTCCCCTCTTCGTCGTTGCGCTCCCCCGCCAGCAGCAGGTAGAGCACGGCCATGCGCACCGAGACGCCGTTGGTGACCTGCTCCAGCACGGTGGAGCGCGGTGAGTCGGCGGCTTCGGATGAGATCTCGAGACCGCGGTTCATGGGACCGGGGTGCATCACGATGCTATCGTCCGGCAGCGTCGCCGCGCGCACGGCGTCAAGACCCCACAGCCGGGAATACTCCCGCTCAGTCGGGAAATACGCGGCGTGCATGCGCTCGGCCTGGATGCGCAGCATCATGACCGCGTCGGGGCCTTCCGCGAGTGCCGCGTCGAGGTCGTAGAGCACGCGGACCGGCCACTCGGAGACGTTCTGCGGAACGAGCGTCGGCGGGGTGACCAGCGTGACGTCGGCGCCGAGCAGCGAGAGCAGCCACACATTCGAGCGGGCGACGCGGGAGTGCAGCACATCGCCGACGATGACCACGCGCAGACCCGACAGGTCGTGTCCGCGGCTGTCTCTGCCGTGCCGGCGCTTGCGGACGGTGAAGGCGTCGAGCAGCGCCTGGGTGGGATGCTCGTGCGTCCCGTCGCCCGCGTTGACGACGCCGGCCGAGATCCAGCCGCTCGTCGCGAGGGTCCGCGGGGCTCCGGATGCCGAGTGGCGCACGACCACGGCATCCGCCCCCATCGCCTGCAGGGTCTGGGCGGTGTCCTTGAGGCTCTCGCCCTTCGAGACGCTGGAGCCTTTGGCCGCGAAGTTGATCACGTCTGCGGAGAGCCGCTTGGCGGCCGCCTCGAACGAGATGCGGGTGCGGGTGGAGTCCTCGAAGAAGAGGTTCACGACGGTCTTGCCGAGCAGCGTCGGCAGCTTCTTGACCTCGCGCGACTGCGTGTCGGCCATGTCCTCGGCGACGTCGAGGATGCGCAGCGCCTGCTCGCGGTCGAGGGTGCGGATGTCGAGCAGGTGCCTCATGATTCGATCGTCACCTCGTCGGATCCGTCGAGTTCGCGCAGCCGCACGTTGACGCGCTCGGCGCGGGAGGAGGGGATGTTCTTGCCGACGAAATCCGGGCGGATCGGGAGCTCGCGGTGCCCGCGGTCGACGAGGATCGCCAGGCGCACGACGGCGGGGCGTCCGATCGACTGCAGGGCGTCGAGCGCGGCGCGGATGCTGCGTCCCGAGAACAGCACGTCGTCGACGAGCACGACGGTCCTGCCGTCGATGCCGTCGGCGGGGATCTCGGTGCGCTTGGGCGCGCGGGTGGGGTGCTTCGCCAGATCGTCGCGGAACAGCGTGATGTCGAGGGAGCCGACGGGGATGTCCGTCTCGGCGATGCCGGAGATGATCGGTCCGAGCCGCTCGGCGAGCGTCACTCCCCTGGTCGGGATGCCGAGGAGCACGAGACCTTCAGCGCCTCGGTTCGACTCGAGGATCTCATGGGCGATGCGCGTCAGAGCGCGCGCGATGTCGGCTTCGTGCAGCACTGTGCGTGCAGTCATCGGCCACTTCCCTTCTCCGCCTCTCTGGACGGGTTTAAAGGTTCGGTGATGTCTCGAGTCTAACGATTCGCCCTCAGCCGTGCTGGTATACCACTGCGCTCAGGCGCCGAGGCGCAGCGCGTCCTCGGTGACCGGGCAGCGCTCGGCGCGGATCGGGTGCCCGGATGTCGTGAGGCACTTGCCGGTCGCGAGATCCCACTTCCAGTCGTGCATCGAGCAGGTCAGGATGCCGTCCTCGATCTTGCCGGTGCGGGTGAGGTCGGCGCGCAGGTGCGGGCAGCGGCGCTGCACCACCCAGTCGCCGATCTCGGCGTCCTCGGTCTGATCAGTCTGCTCCTGGTACCAGTTCTCGACGTACTCGATCCGGTCGACGGAGAGGCACTTGAGGAAGGTGGTGAGGAACTCGTTGAACTTGCCGCTGCGCCCGACCGAGAACTGCATCGACAGGAAGATCGAGTTCGACCAGTCGATCTCGTGGTCGCGGATGTTCGTCGAGACGAGGTCGGCGGGGATCGTGTACCAGTAAATGCACTCCTCGCCGGCGTACTCGCGCACCTTGGCCTTCGGGAAGTCGACGACCATGTCCAGCTCGCCGATCCGGAAGCGCACGTTGCCGCCGACGCCGAGCCGGATGGTGCGCGACTTCTTCAGCAGCGGCTCCCACCATTCCTTGATCGCGGCGAGCATCTCGGCCGGCGGGATGATCTCGGCGCGGCTGGCCTCCTCGTCGCGGATCTCCTGCTGACGCGTCGCCCGCTGCTCTTCGAGGTAGTCCCACTTCTCGTCGAAGATGTGGTCGATCTCTTCCTGCGAGTACAGGCTCTGCGACACGCTGAGCTCGCCGTGGTTCATCTCGACCACGGTGCCCGGGATGAACAGGTGGCCGTCGTACTGCGGAGCCAGCTCCTTCATGTGCGCCAGGAACTGCTTCTGATCGGTGAAGATCGAGTCGTCGTCCTGCCCGGTGCCGTTGAAGCGGAACAGCTCGTCGCGCAGGAACATGGGCGGGCCCGCCATCGGGAAGACGTGCGGAGCGTCGACTTTCTCGATGTAGTACATGGCGCGCTTGTTCTGCGCGTCGCGCTTGAGCCCGGCGAACTTCTGCTTGGCGTCCTGCGGCAGGTCGTAGACCATGGGCCACCAGATCGCTCCGGAGACCTGCGTGAAGTACGCCTCGGGCTTGCCGAACGACAGCAGCGCCTCCAGGTCGAGCGGGTGGGAGTCGTTCTGGTTGAGGATCGATGCCGTGCCGTCGTCGACGCTCAGCGACGAGTCGCCGATCGGTCCGTCGCTCGGCGCGCGCAGCGGGGTGATCATCATCTTCAGGTCGCCGCGCTCGATCACCTGGCCGGCGGGCGCGTAGGTGATGTTGTTGTAGCCGAGCGCCCGGATGTCGACCTCGAGGTCGTCGGTGACGTACTCGGGCAGCAGCACCTCGATGTCCTTGGAGATGTACTTCTCGAGCAGCGCCGGGTCGAAGTGATCGCGGTGGCGGTGCGAGATGTACAGGAAGTCCGCCTCACGCCCGAATCGCTCCCAGTCGAGCCCGCGGTTGTCGGGGAACGGGAACCACGAGCCGTAGAACGAAGGACCGAGAACGGGGTCGCAGATGATGTTGCCGCCGACCGTCTCGATGAACATTCCAGCGTGGCCGAGTCCCGTGATCCGCATGTCTCTCCTCTGGGTTGGACAGCGTCGATTCTATCGAGGGCTTCCTGTGCGCGGTCGGTGACGGGCCGTGCTTATCGGGATGCCGCGCGGTCAGGACTCGAGCAGCCCGCGGATGTCGTCGGCTGTGAGCGCCTGCGCGAACAGCGCCTCGTCGTCCATCACCGCGGTGAACAGGCGGGCCTTGCGTCGCTGCAGGGCCAGCACCTTCTCCTCGATGGTGCCTGCCGCGATCAGGCGGTAGACGATCACCGGCTGCGTCTGCCCGATCCGGTGCGTGCGGTCGATCGCCTGCGCCTCGGCCGCGGGGTTCCACCACGGGTCGAGCAGCAGGACGTAGTCGGCTTCGGTCAGGGTGAGACCGAACCCGCCGGCCTTCAGGCTGATCAGGAACACCGGGGCATCGCCGGAGCGGAACGCGTCGACGACATCGTCTCGGCGGCGGGTCGAACCGTCGAGGTACTCGTAGGCGATGCCCGCGTCACGCATCCGCTCGGCGGCCATCTCCAGGTACGAGGTGAACTGGCTGAAGACCAGAGCGCGATGCCCTTCCGAGCGCAGCTCCTGCACGTGCTCGAGCAGCACATCCAGCTTCGCCGATGATGAATCGTCGGCATCCGGTTCGATCAGCCGGGGCGACAGCGCGAGCATCCGGAGCATCGTGAGCGAGCGGAACACGATGAACCGGTTGCGATCGAGGTCGGCGAGCAGACCCAGCACCTTCTGCCGCTCGCGCTGCAGCACGGTGTCGTAGACGGCCCGGTGCGCGGGGCTGAGATCGACGAACAGCTCCTGCACCTGCTTTTCGGGCAGGTCGGCCGCGACGAGATCTTTGGTGCGTCGCAGCATGAGGGGCCGGATGCGGAGGCGCAGCCGCTCGAGCCGCCGCTGGCGGAATGGAGCGCCCTCCTCGTTCTCGGGCACCTTGCCCCGCTCGATCGGCTGGACGTACTCCTCGCGGAAGCGGCGCTTCGACGGGAAGAGCCCCGGCGCGGTCAGCGAGAACAGCGCCCACAGGTCGGTCAGGCTGTTCTCGAGCGGCGTGCCGGTGACGGCGATCGTGACGACCGATCTCAGCTCGGCGATCGCCTGGTGCACCTTCGTCGCGGGGTTCTTCGCGAACTGCGCCTCGTCGATGATCACGCCCGCCCAGTCGAGCCGCTGGTACTCCTCGGCATCCAGTCGAAGCAGGGTGTAGGAGGTGACGATGACGTCGGCCCCGGCGGCCATCGCGCTGATCTCGTCGGCCCGACGTGACCCGGTGCCTTCGACGATGCGCACTCGCAGGTCGGGCGTGAACCTGCTCGCCTCGCTGCGCCAGGTGCCGAGCACCGAGGTCGGCGCGATCACGAGGAAGGGGCGCTTCTCGTCGTTCTCCACGGCGTGCGCGATGAGCGAGAGCAGCTGGAGCGTCTTGCCCAGCCCCATGTCGTCGGCGAGGATGCCCCCGAGCCGGTGCTGCCAGAGGAACGCCAGCCAGTCGAGCCCCTGCTGCTGGTAGGGGCGCAGCTGTGCTCGCAAGCCCGCGGGCGGTGTCGTGGGGGGAACGTGCTCGATGCCTCGCAGGCCCTCGGCCAGGGCTCGCCAGCCCACCGCCTGCTCGGACTGGTCGGCGAGATCCTCGAAGTCCTCCCAGAGCGCGGTCTGGTGGCGGCTGATGCGCGGGCCGGTCTCCCACTCGGTGAGAGCGCCGGCCTCGTCGATGAGCTCCCGCAGCTGTTGCAGGGCCGGGTGCGCCAGGGAGAAGTAGGTGCCGTCGACGAGCATGAGCTTCGTGCGCCGCATGCTCAGCGCGGTGAACAGGGGCGTGAACGGGATCGAGTGCCCGTCGATCTTGACCAGGACGCCGAGGTCGAACCAGTCGGGATCGGTCGACTCGACCGTCGACACCGAGATCTCGGGGGTGCCGGTCAGCTCGCGGTACCGGGTTCGACGACCCGTCACGACGACCTTCACCGTGGAGGCCTCGAACGCCGGCAGCACGTGCGCAGCCCACTCCGCCGCGCCGAGCTGCTCGAGCTCTGCGCGATGGCGGAACTCGTCGCGCGTCGCACCCGCCCAGATGGCCTCGATGTCACGGAGGCATCGGCGCTCGGCATCCGGATCGCGGAACCGTTCTTGGCCGGTGAGCGCGACCGAGCCGTGGCCTGCATACTCCCACTCGAATCGGTAAGAGACGCGATGCCCGCTGCGGAACGCCACGCGCAGCACCGGTTCCGGCGCGGCGAGCGATGGCAGCGCCAGGTGGTCGGCGGCCGTGACGTTCGTCTGCCTGGCCAGCGCCGGATACGCCTCGGCGACGAACTGCTGCCGGTCGTGCGGCGGCACGTCGATCGGGCCTGCGGCGCCGAGCGCGTTGAGCACCGCAGGGGCGAGCGGCACCTGGGCGACGGCGACCTCGATGCGGGTGCCGACGAGCTGCCAGCGGTACACGCCGATCCGGCCGATGGGGCGCAGGGATGCCGCGGCCGCCGCTTCGCCGTCGACCGTGGCGTCCACGGCGATCGCGAGCCCTCCGCCCTCGCCCGGCTCGATGCGCAGGCCCACCTGCGCTGTTCCGGCGAGAGAGACGCTGGTGTGCTTCTGCGTCGGGACGATCGGGATGCCGAGGTCGGCGAGGACGTCGAGGTGCCGCCACAGCAGCGCCGTCTCGACGCGATCGAGCGCTATCCAGTCGCCCGCGGTGCCGGACAGCAGCGAGTCGCGGGCGATGTTCAGGAAGTCCGTGAACCATCGCGCCTGATCAGCGCGGAAGCGTCCCGACGAGCGCCGCACCGAGTCCCAGGAGGCATCTCCCTGAATCCAGCGGCCCGTCGACGCGCTGCGCACGAGCGGTCTGACGCAGAGCAGGATCTCACCGTGGTCGCCGGCGAGGTCGCGGGGCGTGGCCGCGTGCAGAGCGGCGGGCCCCCACCGGTCGAAGGAGTGGCGGGGACGAACGCGCACTTCGATGCCGAGGGCGAGGGACGGCTCGTTCTGCGCCGTGTCGGACGCGTTCAGCAGCGCACGCCATGCCGGCGGCGGGACGGGACGGGCGAAGGCCCCGAACTGCTCCCAGGGCTCGCGAGGAGGCGGTGGCGCCACAGCCGGAACGGCGGGCGGCAGCGGTTCCGCTCGCGCAGGTTCGTCGGAGTCGGCTCCGACGAGGACCGCTGCGATCGCATGCTTGCATGCGGAGGCGACCGGGCACGTGCAGCTGGTCGTCATGATCCGCTGTCCGTCGAATCTCACGCGGCAGCGATAGGGAGCGCGTTCGCTGCCGAACACTCTGGCGCTGAGCGTCTGCGAGGCGGCGTCCCACCGGGCGTCGACGACGCGACCGCGATCCGCATAGTCGAGGCCGCGCTGGTACCCGCCGTCTCCGCCCAGAGCTCGCAGCGCGGTGGCGGTGGGACGAGGAGAGCTCATGGCAGCATCCTCCCCGTCACCACCGACACGCGCTCAGCGTGGGCCGAGAATCAGATCGAGCGTGCGATGCGGGCGAGCACGCCGTGCACGAACGCGCCGGAATCCTCGGTCGAGAGCTCCTTGGCGAGCTCTACGGCCTCGTCGATGGCCACAGCCGTCGGCACCTCGTCGTTGTAGACGATCTCCCACGTGCCGATGCGCAGCAGGGCGCGGTCGACGGCGGGCATCCGGTCGAGCTTCCAGTCGTTGCTGTGCGTGGTGATGTGCTCGTCGATCTCATCGCGGTTGTCGATGATGCCGTCGACGATGTCGCGGGCGTACAGCCAGGAGGCCTCACGTGCGGGTTCGCTGGCGGCGCGTTTGGCCGCCGCGGCGAGAACCACCGAGAGCTCCTCGCCGCGCACGTCAGCCGAGAAGAGGATGTCGAGGGCGCGCTTGCGCGCCTTGGTACGGGCGCTCAAGGTCAGTCGTTGACCCGGCCGAGGTAGTCACCCGTGCGGGTGTCGACCTTGACCTTGGTGCCGGTCTCGAGGAACAGCGGAACCTGGATCTCGTAGCCGGTCTCGAGAGTGGCGGGCTTGGTGCCGGCCGACGAGCGGTCGCCCTGCAGGCCCGGCTCGGTGTAGGTGACCTCGAGCACGACCGAGGCGGGGAGCTCGATGTAGAGCGGGTTGCCGTTGTTCAGCGCGATCTGCACCTGCTGGTTCTCGAGCATGTAGTTCTTGGCGTCGCCGACGGTGGCCGCGGGGACGTTGATCTGGTCGTAGTCCTCCTGGTCCATGAAGACGAAGCTGTCTCCGTCGGTGTACAGGTAGGTGAAGTCGCGGCGGTCGACGTTCTCGATCTCGATCTTGGTGCCGGCGTTGTAGGTCTTGTCGACCGACTTGCCCGTGACGACGTTCTTCAGCTTGGTGCGGACGAAGGCGCCACCCTTGCCGGGCTTGACGTGCTGGAACTCCACGACGCTCCAGAGCTGTCCGTCGATCTTGATGACGACGCCGTTCTTGATGTCTGCAGTGGATGCCATGGTGATGGGGGTCCGTTCATTCAGAAGCTTCGAGGGCCCGCGCGGGTGCGCGCAGAGGTGGCCGAGAAGCAATTCTATCGGATGCCCTGAAATGGACGATGGGAGGGCGGTCACCCTTTCCTTATTCGAAGTTTTGTTCTATACTGGAGGCATGGTCATCGACGAGGAGCTCGGCCTGATCCCGCAGACGGCGGGTGATGTGCTGGGGGTGCTTCTGGATGATGTGACGTGTTCCGAGGTGGATGCGAATCGGTCTGCGGCTCGTCAGGCGCAGCGCGTGGCCGAGGCGGTGCAGTTCGCTCGTCGGCATCCGGAGATCTACACGATCGACGCGGACGTGCAGATGGCCGAACGGTCGGTGGTTCTGGAGCTGTCGCTGCGGTTGCGTATCTCGCAGGAGCGGGTGCGCGAGCTGTGCGTGGTGGCGGAGACCGCGGCGCGGGATCTGCCGCTGCTGTGGCAGCGTGCGCGCGACGGGTTCGCGTCGATGCACAACGTCGGCGTGGTCGTGACAGCGGCGGGCCCGCTCGCCTGCCCGGCGGATGCCCCGCAGCCGGTGCGGGATGCGCTGGCCGCTGCCTTGTCACGGGTGGATGAAGCCGCACAGGAGTGGGTGCTGACATGCTCATCGGCGGTGCTGCGCCAGCGGGCGAAGAAGCTCGTCGACCGGATCACCGGCGACACTGCGGCGCGCCGGCACACCCGCGCGATGTCCGACCGGCACGTCAGCGTCTCCCCCGCCGGCGACGGGATGTCATGGATCACCGCTCTGCTTCCCACTCACGAAGCGGTCGCTGTGATGCAACGCCTGACCGCCACGGCCAAGCACACCCAGAAGGACAAGCGCGACGGCAGAACGCGAAATCAGATCCGCGCGGATCTGTTCAGCGGGTGGCTGCGCGGCGTCGGCACGCCGACCGCGGTGAAGACGAAGCTGTTCGTCACCGTGCCCGTCCAGCTGCTGGCCGGCGAGCCCGTACCCGTCGAGCAGGCCTCGATCGTCGGCGGCGACAGCATCGACCCGCTCACCGCGAAGCAGCTCTTCCTCGATGCCCGCGGCTTCCGCCGGGTGATCACCGACCCCCTCAAAGGCGTGATCATCGACATGGACCGCCGCACCTACCGCCCCACCCGAGCACAACGCGACTGGCTCACGCTGCACCACGGCACCTGCTCCCGCGACGGATGCACCCGCCTCGCCCTCGACGCCGACCTCGACCACGACCGCCCCTGGGCCCGAGGCGGAACCACCGACCTCACCCAACTGCGACCCCTCTGCCCGCGCGACCACACCATGCGACATCGCACCCGCATCCGCTACCGCACACGCCCCGATCGCTCGGTGCAAGCCATCACCCCCACTGGGTACATCAGCACCGCACCACCACCCTTCTGACGACCGAGTGCGGCCGATCGACTCTCAGGCGGTGAAGACTTCGGGAAGAGCATCCACGAACTCGCGGAGGTGGCTGTACCAGACGGTATGTGCTGCGCCGGGGATCTCGCGCACGTGCACACCGCGACGAGTGAGATCCGCAGCAGCCTCCTCGGCTGCGGAGCCGCCGGTCGTTCTCGTACTGTTCGATGAGTGCTTCGCGGTCCTGACCGCCTCGAATCAGCATGCCGGCGTCGACGTAGACCGCAGTAGTCGGGCGCAACCGACCCACGGCTGCCGCGAGAACCGATCCGCCGTACGAATGGCCCATGGCGACCGTGAGAGGGCCCGAGAGGCTGGTTCTGACCGTCTCTACCACCGCGTCGGCAGCCGCCGACACCGAAGTCGCCTCGTCCCGGGGTGACAATCCGTGACCCGGCAGGTCGACTGCGAGCACTCTGTAACCGCTGTCGATCAGGCGATCGGTAACGGCACCCCAGCTCTTACTCGAGCCGCACATGCCGTGCACCAGCAGAGCGCTTCGCGGCCCTCGGCGGAGCTGCCCGTGCGCCCGGTCGACCACTTGTGGAAGGGCCTGATCATGCTCACCAACCTCACCCCGGGAGAGTCCGATTTCGCACGTCGCGTGTTGCAGGAGCTCCTCGGCCCGGAATGATCCGGGCGCGCTGACTTGCCGGGCGGGACCTCAGAACCGCGCCGAGAATCCACCGTCGGTGTGCAGCAGCTGCCCGCTGATCCACCGGCCCTCGTCGGACAGCAGGAACGAGGTGATCCCTGCGATGTCCCGCGGCGTGCCCGAGCGACCGAGCGGATGCTGCGCGGTCAGGGCGCGGCGAGTCTCATCGTCCATCCAGCCCGTGTCGATCGGCCCCGGATTCACGACGTTCGCAGATATCCCGCGCGGCCCCAGCTCTCGCGCGGCGGAGATCACGATGCGATCCAGCGCACCCTTCGACGCCCCGTACGGCAGGTTGCCCGTCACGTGATCGCTCGTGAACGCGACAATCGCTCCCCCGGTTTCACCGGCCTGGCGCGCGAAGGCGGCGATCAGGAGCAGAGATGCGCGAGCGTTCACCGCGACGTGCTGGTCGAAACTCTCGGCGGTGGTGTCGAGGATGCCCGACTCCACATCGTGGGCGTGGCTGAGCACCAGAGCCGAGATGGTTCCGCGCTCGTGCGCGACCGTCTCAATGAGAGCGGCCGGCGCCTGGGCATCCGAGAGGTCGCATGGATGATCCCCGGCATCGAGATCGCTGGTCACCACCTCCCACCCGTCGGCGCGGAGCCGAGGAACGATGCCGGCAGCGATGCTGTTCGAACGAGCGGCTCCGGTGACCAGCGCGAGGGGCATGCGTCGACGCTAGCAGCCCGACACGGGCCGGGAGCGCGGGTTCTGCAGCGGCCCCTGTACAGCAGCGGGCGTCGCGTGGTGGACTGGCCGCGTGAGCTTCTTCCCGCCTGATCCCCCGATGCCCGAGCAGGATGACGACGAGTCGCCTCAGCCGCGCTGGTGGCAGGCTCCGGAGACCGAGCTGCCGATCCTCGTCGCCGCGCCCGAGATCCTGGGCGCCACCGAGCATGTCGCCGTCGCAGTCGCCGGCGTCGCCGTGTACTCGGACGGCATCGAGCTCCGTATAGAGCGGCGTCTGCGCCGCAATGGCCTCGCCCTCCGGGAGTGGAACGAGCTGACGGGCGCTTTCATGGAGCACATGCCCTACGGCTCGGCCGACCCGGGCGGGCGCTTCCGCGTCGGCTTGGTGCTTGCCGACGGAACGAAGGTGACCGACGCCTCCCCCTTCTTCGGCGGCGGTGATCCGATGGCCGAACCAGACGAGTACATGCTCAGCCGGCGTGAGCAGGGCGGTGGCGGCGGTGCGCATGCCTACTCGACGGCCGATCATCTCTGGCTGTGGCCGCTGCCGCCCGACGGATCCATCGACGTGGTCGTGCAGTGGCCGACTTTCGGCATCGGCGAGACGCGCGTGCGCATCGACGTCGGCGCGATGTCGGAGCTGAGCACGCGAGCCCGTCCCTTCTGGGCCGACTGAGCTCAGAGCAGCGCAGCCAGCTCCCGTACGGCGCGCGCGTAGCCGTCGACGCCCTCGCCGACCACGCGCACGGCCGCCACATCGTCGAGATAGGAGAAGTGCCGGAACCTCTCCCGTGCGTAGACGTCCGAGATGTGCACCTCAGCGAACGGCAGGCCGACCCCGGTCAGGGCATCCCGCAGCGAGACCGAGGTGTGCGTGAGCCCGCCGGGGTTGATGATGATCGCCGCGCAGTCCTCCCGGGCGGCGTGAATCGCATCGATCAGCACGCCCTCGTGGTTGCTCTGCAGCGCCCGGAGCTCGTACCCGGCCTCGACCGCCGCGGCCGCCGTGAGCTGCTCGACATCGGCCAGAGTCGCGCTACCGTACACGTCGGGCTCCCGGGTGCCGAGCAGGTTGAGGTTCGGACCGTTCAACAGCATCAGCCGGCGGGCGTCGGTCATCCCGCCACCTCCTGGTAGGCGGCGAACATGAGCGACTCGTCCGGCGCCTGCACCACCGTCGGCTTGGCGATGTCGTCGAGCAGGATGAAGCGCAGCATCCCGCCGCGCGCCTTCTTGTCGCGCTGCATGGTGGCCAGCAGCTGCTGCCAGGCTCCCCCGCGGTACGTCGTCGGCAGTCCGAGCGACTCGAGCACCGCACGGTGCCGATCGGCTCCGGCGTCCGGAAGCCTGCCGGCCAGACGTGACAGCTCGGCGGCGTACATCATGCCGATCGAGATCGCCGCACCATGCCGCCACTGATAGCGCTCGGCGTGCTCGATCGCATGACCCAGGGTGTGGCCGTAGTTGAGGATCTCCCGCAGGCCGGCCTCACGGAAGTCATCCGAGACGACCTTCGCTTTCATGTCGATCGCGAGCTCGACCGTGCGACGGAACTCGTCGGTCGTCGGGTCGACCGCCCGCTCGGGCGAGGCCTCGATGATGTCGAGGATCTCGGGCGCCCAGATGAACCCCGCCTTCACGACCTCCGCGTATCCCGCGGTCGCCTCGTTGGCGCTGAGGCTCTGCAGCTCGTCGAGATCGCCGATCACGGCACGCGGCGCCCAGAACGCGCCGACCATGTTCTTGCCCTCGGCGGTGTTCACCCCGGTCTTGCCGCCGACGGCGGCGTCGACGAGACCGAGCACGGTCGTCGGCACCTGCACGACCTGCACGCCGCGAAGCCAGGTCGCGGCGACGAAGCCGGCGACATCGGTCACCGAACCTCCTCCGTAGCCGATCACAGCGTCGGTGCGCGTGAAGTCGGCCTGACCCATCACCTGCCAGCAGAACGCTGCGACTTCGATGCGCTTGCCCGCCTCGGCATCCGGGATCTCGGCGAGCAGCACCTCGAGGGCGCCGTCCGACATGAGTCGTTCGCGCAGCTCTGCCGCGCGCTTGCCGAGCGTCGGCGGATGCACGACGAGCACCTTGCGCACGGCGGGATCCAGTGCCGCCCGCACACCGTCGAGGATGCCGCGCCCCACGCTGATGTCGTACGGCGTGCTTCCCGAGACGCTGATCGTGGTCGTGGTCATGGCTGCTTCCTCCTCCAGGCGGCGATCTCCTCCGCCAAAGCGCGCATGGGTCTGCGCGATGTGTCGACGGTCAGGTCGGCGACCTCCTCGTACCAGCCGCGTCGCTGGTCGAAGATGGCGCGCCACCGGGCGACGGGGTCGTCACCGGCGAGCAGGGGGCGTCCCGACCCGGTGATGCGGCGTTCGACCGCCTCAGCGGTGACGGTGAGGAAGACGACGGAATGCCGGTGCAGCAGAGCGCGCGTGTCGGCATCCGTCACCGCTCCCCCGCCCAGCGAGACCACACCGCCCTCCGCGACGGCCGTCGCGACGGCCTCGCGCTCGAGCTCGCGGAAGCGCGCTTCCCCGTGCTCGGCGAAGATCTCGGGGATCGGCCCGTGCTCCGCCGCTATCCGTTTGTCGGTGTCGATGAACGGAACATCGAGCATCCGCGCGACCTTGCGGCCCACACTGGTCTTGCCTGCGGCCATCGGGCCGACCAGCACGAGCGTCAGCGGATGCTCAGACGAGCTCATCATGGGCGAGCAGCGCCGCCTCGGATGCGGGCGCGGTGCGCAGCGACTCGGGGATCGCCGCCACGTACGAGTCGAGGTTGCGGCGGGTCTCGCGGATGCTGTCGCCGCCAAACTTCTCGAGCAGCGAGTTCGCGAGCTCGATCGCGACCATCGCCTCGGCGACGACGCCCGCGGCGGGCACGGCGCACACGTCGGAGCGCTGGTGATGCGCGGTCGCGGTCTCGCCCGAGGCGACGTCGACGGTGCGCAGCGCGCGCGGCACGGTCGCGATCGGCTTCATGCCGGCCCGGACGCGCAGCACCGTTCCGGTGCTCATGCCGCCCTCGATGCCGCCGGCCCGGTCGGATGCCCGGGTGATGCCGTCCTCGGCCGCGAACAGCTCGTCGTGAGCGGCGGAGCCGCGGCGCCGGGTGGTCTCGAAGCCGTCGCCGACCTCGACGCCCTTGATGGCCTGGATGCTCATCAGCGCCTGCGCGAGACGCCCGTCCAGGCGGCGGTCCCAGTGCACATGCGAGCCGATCCCCGGCGGAAGACCGTAGGCGAGCACCTCGACGATGCCCCCGAGCGTGTCACCGTCCTTGCGGGCGGAGTCCACCTCCTCGACCATGCGTGCGGAGGTCTGCACGTCGAAGCAGCGCAGCGGATCGGCGTCGAGAGCGTCGACGTCGTCCGGTGTCGGCAGTGCGGAACCTTCCGGCACACGCACGGGTCCGATCGAGAGGGTGTGGCTGACGAGACGGATGCCGAGCTCCGCGAGGAACGAGCGAGCCACGGCGCCGAGGGCCACACGCGCGGCCGTCTCGCGTGCGCTCGCGCGCTCGAGGATGGGCCGGGCCTCATCGAAGTCGTACTTCTGCATGCCGACGAGGTCGGCATGACCCGGACGGGGGCGTGTCAGGGCTGCTCCCCTGCCTCGGGATTTCTCGGTGAGCTCGGTGGGTGCCGGGTTCATCACCTCGGTCCACTTGGGCCACTCGGTGTTGCCGATCCGCAGGGCGATGGGGCTGCCCAGGGTGCGGCCGTGGCGCACACCGCTGGAGATGGTCAGCTCGTCCTGCTCGAACTTCATGCGCGATCCGCGTCCATAGCCGAGCTTGCGGCGCTGGAGGTCGGCCTGGATCGCCTCGGCCGTGACGGTCACACCGGAGGGCAGGCCCTCCACGATGGCGATGAGTTCGGGGCCGTGCGATTCGCCGGCAGTGAGCACGCGGAGCATTGTCCTAGTCTTCCATGCTCGCCGACCGCATGATGTCGACTGTGACGGCCTCATCCGGCAGCTCTCGCTGCTGGTCGCCGTGCCGGAAGATGCGGATCTGACGCACAGCCTGGAACAGCAGCATCTCGAAGCCCGAGATCACGTTCGCCGACGGCCAGAGCGCTGCGAGGGCGGACGGCCACGGCGCATACGCCGCCTCGAACAGCGTGCCGCCGACCGCGGCGAGCGGTGTCGCGACGGCAGCCTCGAGCACGGTGCCGCTGGGCAGCGTGGCGACGGTGACGTCGACATCCGCTGCCGGTGCCGAGAAGTCGACGGTGGTGAGCCGAACGCCCAGCGTCTCCGCCGTCGGGCGGAGCCGGTCGACGGCCTCCGGCCGTCTCGCCCGGAACTCGACGGCGTCGACTCCGAGGTCGCTCAGTGCGACGAGTGCGGATGCCGCGGTCGCGCCGGCGCCGAGGATCCGGGCGCTGCGCACCGCGGTCACCCCGGCGTGGGTGAACGCATCGACGATCCCGCCGACGTCGGTGTTGAACCCGCGCAGCGTCTCACCGAGCAGCAGCGTGTTGACCGCACCGGTGAGCGAGGCGTGCCGGTCGAGCTCGTCAGCCGCCGCGTACGCGACCTCCTTGAGCGGCATGGTCAGCGACAGTCCCCGCCAGGTGTCGTCGAGCGACGCGAGCGCATCCGCGAAGTCGGCCGTGCCGACACGGCGACGATCGTATGTCCAGTCGAGACCGAGCCGGCGATATGCGGCGAGGTGCAGCTGAGGCGAGCGGCTGTGCCCGATCGGATCGCCCCACACCGCCAGACGGGTGCGCCCGGTCATCTCAGCATCCCTTGTAGTCAGGATTCGAGGCGCACCAGGCGGCCAGCTTGTCGATCCCCTTCTGGTGCTGCTCGTAGGTCTCGGAGAACTGCGTCTCACCGGTGCTGAAGTCGACGGTGACGAAGTACAGCCACGGGCCGTCGGCCGGGTGCATGGCGGCGTCGATCGCGGCGTCCCCGGCGTTGGCGATCGGCGTGGCGGGGAGCCCCGTGTTGACGTAGGTGTTCCACGGGTTCTCGTCGAACTGCGCCTCTTTCGAGGTGCTCGCCTTGCCCGCGTGCAGCTCTCCGTAGCCGTACTGCGCCGTCGAGTCCATCTGCAGCATCATGCCGTCGTCGATGCGGTTCTGGATGACACGCGACACCTTCGGGAAGTCCGGGGTGCGCGCCTCGCGCTCGATGATCGAGGCGATCGTCAGCACGCGCTGGGCCTCGGTGTCGGGAACACCCGCCTTCTCCAGCGACGTGCGTGTGCGATCGACCATCGCGGCGATGACGTCCTTGGCAGACACCCCCGGGTCGAACGTGTAGACGGCCGGGAACAGCCAGCCCTCGAGGCTCTGGGCGGGGACGTCGTAGACCTTCGGATCCTTGACCGCCGCCTGGAGCTCTTCGATCGGGATCCCGACGCCCTCCGCGATCCGCGGAAGGGACGATTCGACGGTGCTGCCCTCGGCGATGCGCACGGTGTTCGCCATGCGGTTCTCGGGGTCCTGCAGCGCCTTCAGCGCGGCCTCTGCCGTCATCTTCTGCTGCAGCTTGTACACGCCGGGGTAGAACGTGGGGTTGGTGTCGTTCTCGATCAGGTAGTCGTAGAACACGCGGTCTGTCTTGGTGACCTTGGCCTCGAACAGGGCCGTGGACACGGGCGACCCGGTGTCGCCCTCCTTGATCGTGACGAGGGCCTCGCCGGTCGCGATGCCGGGCTCGTAGTCCTTGGGCTCGCCCCAACCCATGATGTCGTCGATCTTGTCCTGGTACGTGTTGTAGACCCACGCGCCGCCGGCGGCGATGCCGCCGCCGATGACGAGCAGGATGATCAGGGCGATCAGACAGCCGCGCCCGCGGCGCGCGCGAGGCACCTCGGTCGCCGCCTCCGGAGCGAAAAGCGCGTCGAGGGAGCCGTGATCGGGTTGGTCGGCGGGGCTCTCGGTCTCCGGCGCGGCGTCCGACGCCTCGAGCGACGCTGTCTCCGGTGCGGCCACGGGCGGCGCGGGCACCTGTCGGGTCTCATCGTCGGCGGAGCGTTCCTGGTCGACGCCGCCCCCCGCGGCCTGCCGCGCAGCGGCCTCGCGCAGTGCGCGGCGCGACCCGGGAGCCGGCTCGTCGCGCACCTCCCGCTCGGGCAGCGGGGTGGACGCCGTGGGGACGTTGTCGAAGAAGTCGCCGAGCGAGTCGGATCTGCGGTCCTGCGGGTCAGACATCGCGCGGGGGCTCCTGAACAGGGGTGATCAACGCACCGGCGGGGCGACCGGTGCTCTTCTCGGTGTCGACGGCGTGCTGCAGCAGCACCACCGCCGCCACCTGATCGACAATGCTACGAGAATTCTTCTGGGAACGGCCGGATGCGCGCAGCGCCGTGTGCGCGCTGACCGTGCTGAGCCGTTCGTCGACCATCCGCGTGTCGATGCCGGAGCGACGGTGCAGCTCGGCGGCGAACTCGCGTGCGTCAGCTGTCGAGGGCGTGTCCTCGCCGCGCATGTTCACCGGGAGACCGACGACGACCTCCAGCGGCTCCCATTCGGCGAGGATCTGCAGGATGCGCTCGATCGACGCCTCCGACCGCGGCACCGTCTCCACCGGAACGGCGAGCATCCCATCGGGGTCGCAGCGCGACACCCCGACACGCGCCTTGCCGACGTCGATGCCGATGCGGGTCCCGCGGCGGAAGCCGCTCACGCTGCCGACAGCTCCGAGGTGATCGCGGAGAGCGCGGCGTCGAGCGCCGAGGCGTCTGTGCCGCCGCCCTGCGCGACGTCGTCCTTGCCACCGCCGCCGCCGCCGAGCATTCCGGCGGCGATGCGCACGAGCGCACCGGCCTTCGCGCCGGACTGCCGAGCGGCCTCGTTCGTCGCGACGACCACGATCGGGCGTCCGCTGACGATCCCGCCGAAGGCGACCACCGCCGCCTCTGAGCCGAGGCGCTCGCGCACGCTCAGCGCGAGGGTGCGGATGTCGTCGGCGGAGGCGATGTCGCCGAGCGATGCGGATGCCACCCGATAGCCGCCCACCGGCGACGCGGCCTCGACGAGTGCGGGAACACGACCCTCGCGCTCCTTCGCCTCGAACTGCGCGATCCGCTTCTCGGCGGCCTTCAGATTCGCCTGCAGCTCTTCGATGCGGGCACCGAGCTGATCGCGGGGCGCCTTCAGCGCCGAGGTCAGCTGCGAGACGACCGTGCGCTCGGCGGCGAGCTCGCGGAAGGCATCCTGACCGACCAGCGCCTCGATGCGGCGATTGGATGCGCCGACCGATGACTCGCCGACGAGACTGACCAATCCGATCTCGGAGCTGGTCTGCACGTGCGTGCCGGCGCACAGCTCACGCGACCACGGCCCGCCGATGTCGACCATGCGCACCACGTCGCCGTACTTCTCGCCGAACAGTGCCATTGCGCCGGCTTCCTTGGCCTCGTCGAGCGACACGATGCGGGTGGTGACCTCGAGCGCGTCGTTGACGGCCCGGTTCGTGATCTCCTCGATCTCCGAACGGGTGTCGAGCGACAGCGGCTGCGACCACGAGAAGTCGAAGCGCATGTAGCCGGCGCGGTTCAGTGACCCCGCCTGCGTCGCGGTCTTGCCGAGGGTGTCGCGCAGGGCGGCGTGCACCAGGTGGGTGGCGGAGTGCGCCTGGCGGGCCGCGCGGCGGTTGGCGGCGTCGACCACGGTGGTCGCGCGGTCGTCGACCGAGACCGATCCCGTGGCCACGTGGACGGTGTGGCTGATCAGGCCCGGCACCGGCCTCTGAACATCGAGGACGTCGAGCTCGAAGCCGGCGCCGACGATCGTGCCCTTGTCGGCGACCTGCCCGCCGGACTCGGCGTAGAGGGTCGTCTCGGCGAGGATGACCTCGGCGACCTGCCCCTCCGAGGCGGTCTGCGCGGGCGCGCCGTCCACGATCAGACCGAGCACGCGGGACTCCGTCTGCAGATCGGTGTAGCCGGCGAATCCCGTCTCACCCTGCGCGCGGAACTCGCGGTACACCGACACATCGGCGAGCTGACGCTTGCGGTTGCGGGCGTCGGCCTTGGCACGGTCGCGCTGCTCCTTCATGAGCGCGTCGAACGCGGAGCGGTCCACGTCGAGCCCGGCCTCCTCGGCGACCTCGAGGGTGAGGTCGATGGGGAAGCCGTAGGTGTCGTGCAGCAGGAACGCCTCGGATCCGCTGAGGGTGGCGCCGCCCTTCTTCTTCGTGTCGTCCAGCGCGAGATCGAGGATGGTCGAGCCCTGCGCGAGCGTGCGGCGGAAGGTCTCCTCCTCGGCGAAGGCGGCCGACGACAGGGTCGACCACTCCGTCTCCAGCACCGGGTAGGCCGACTTCATGGCATCCCTCGACGCCGCGAAGAGCTCGGGGAACGCCGGCGCGTCGACGCCCAGCAGGCGCATCGACCGCACGGTTCGGCGCATGAGCCGGCGCAGGATGTAGCCGCGGCCCTCGTTGGAGGGGCGCACCCCGTCGGAGAGCAGCATCAGCGACGAGCGCACATGGTCGGCGATGACGCGGAAGCGCACGTCGTCCTCGTGCACGGCGCCGTACTTCCTGCCGGAGAGTTCGACGGCGCGGTCGAGAACCGGACGCACCTGGTCGGTCTCGTACATGTTCTCGACGCCCTGCTTCAGGAAGGCGACGCGTTCGAGTCCCATGCCCGTGTCGATGTTCTTCATCGGCAGCTCGCCGACGATGTCGAACTCGGTCTTGCTGCGGACGTTCTCGACGAACTCCTGCATGAACACGAGGTTCCAGATCTCGAGGAATCGCGAGTCGTCGACGGCCGGGCCGCCGTCCCTGCCGTAGGCGGGTCCGCGGTCGAAGAAGATCTCCGAGTCGGGGCCGCCGGGGCCGGGCTGGCCGGTGTTCCAGTAGTTGTCCGCACGCCCGAGCCGCTGGATGCGCTCCGGCTTCAGGCCGATGACGTCGCGCCAGATGGCCTCGGCCTCGTCGTCGGTCTCGTAGACGGTGACCCACAGGTCCTTCTCGTCGAAGCCGAGGCCGCCCTCGGCCTCGGACGAGGTCAGCAGCTCCCACGCGTAGCGGATGGCGCCTTCCTTGAAGTAGTCGCCGAACGACCAGTTGCCGAGCATCTGGAAGAACGTGCCGTGGCGCGCGGTGCGCCCGACCTCTTCGATGTCGTTGGTGCGGATGCACTTCTGCACATCGGCGATGCGCGGGTGGGGCGGGGGGACGACGCCCGTGAGGTACGGGATCATCGGCACCATGCCCGCGACCGTGAAGAGCAGCGAGGGGTCGTCGCTGACCAGGGATGCCGAGGGGACGATGAGGTGGTCGTTCTTCTCGAAGTAGTCGAGGTAACGCTGCGCGATCTCCGCAGTTTTCATAGAGCTCGTGGCATTCCTTGCGTGGGAGCGCCGCGTCGGTGTGCGCGGCGGGTGGGAATCGGGGTCAGTCGTCTGCGGGGTCGGACAGGCGGGCGTCCTGCTGCCGATACGCGTCGCCGATGATGGCGGTGACCTGCGACAGCCGGCCGTCGAGGTCGGCGAAGATCTCCTGTCCGCGGGGATCCTTGTTCATGAAGTGAGCGGCGACGAAACCGCCGATCACGCCGAGCAGGAACCAGGACAGTCTCTTCATCGCTCCATCCTACGACGAGAGGCGCCGGGGAATCCCCGACGCCTCTCGTGCTGATGCGGAGATCAGCGGGCTGCGTAGTACTCGACGACGAGCTGCACTTCACAGGTCACGGGGACCTCGGCGCGCTTCGGACGACGGACCAGGCGGGCCTGCAGCTTGTCGAGCTCGACCTCGAGGTAGCCCGGAACCGGGGGCAGGACCTCGGCGTGACCGCCGGCTGCTGCGACCTGGAACGGCTCGAGAGCCTCGGACTTGGCCTTGACGTGGATGAGCTGACCCGGCTTCACGCGGAAAGACGGGCGGTCGACGAGCTGACCGTCGACGAGGATGTGACGGTGCACGACCAGCTGACGAGCCTGCGCGGTGGTGCGGGCGAAGCCGGCACGCAGCACGAGGGCGTCGAGACGCATCTCGAGCAGCTCGACCAGGTTCTCACCGGTCAGGCCGTCCTTGCGGCGAGCCTCGTTGAACGCGATGCGCAGCTGCTTCTCGCGGATGCCGTACTGCTCGCGCAGACGCTGCTTCTCACGCAGGCGGACGGCGTAGTCGCTGTCGGCCTTGCGCTTGGTACGGCCGTGCTCGCCGGGAGCGTAGGGACGCTTCTCGAGGTAGCGGGCGGCCTTCGGGGTGAGCGGGATTCCCAGCGCACGGCTGAGACGGACCTTGCGGCGGTCCTGGGACTTCGTGACCACGAAGTGTTCCTTCCGTGACGTGGACGCGTCTTTCGCGCCTCACGGGCGTATCGCCTCGCTTCCTCCTTCTCGTCGCGCACGCCGGGGCGCGTCGGGAAGTGATGCAGGAGCGGAGGGATGCCCGAAAACTCTGTTTCGAGCCGGTCAATGCTAACAGATCGCGGCTGAGCGGATCTCGCGCACGTCAGCGATCGCCGAGGATCTTCCGGATGCGCTCGAGGCGAGGCGCGATGTCGCGCTCGGCACCGAGGTTCTTCGGTTCGTAGTAGCGCCGCCCCACGAGCTCGTCGGGCAGGTACTGCTGAGGCAGGATGCCCGCGTCGCTGTCGTGCGGATAGCGGTAGCCCTTGCCGTGCCCGAGGCGCTTCGCTCCGGCGTAATGGGCATCGCGGAGGTGGATCGGCACACGGCCGAATCCGCCGGCCCGCACGTCCGCGATCGCCTGATTGATCGCGGCGTACGCGGCGTTCGACTTGGCGGTCGTCGCCAGGTAGATCGTCGCCTCGGCGAGCGGGATGCGCCCCTCTGGCATCCCGATGAAGGCGACCGCATCGGCGGCGGCCGTCGCGATCGTCAGCGCCTGCGGGTCGGCGAGACCGATGTCCTCCGCAGCGGAGATCACGAGTCGACGGGCTATGAACCGCGGGTCCTCCCCCGCCTCGATCATCCGTGCCAGATAGTGCACCGCCGCATCGGCATCCGACCCGCGGATCGACTTGGTGAAGGCGCTGATCACGTCGTAGTGCTCGTCGCCCTGTCTGTCGTAGCGCAGCAGCGCCCGATCGACGGCCTGGGCGACGTCCTCATCCGTGACGACGACCTCCTCACCCTCCTCGTGCTTCGAGAGCGCGACGGCCGCGGCCGCCTCGAGTCCGGTGAGAGCACGGCGCCCATCCCCCGACGCGAGACGGATCAGGGCCGCCCGCGCATCATCGGACACGCTCACCGCGCCGGCCAGCCCGCGCGCGTCTTCCACGGCACGGTCGAGCAGCACGCCGATGTCGTCGTCGGTGAGGGGCTTCAGTGTCAGAAGCAGCGAACGCGAGAGCAGCGGCGAGATCACCGAGAACGACGGATTCTCGGTGGTCGCCGCGATGAGGATGACCCAGCCGTTCTCGACGCCGGGCAGCAGGGCATCCTGCTGGGCCTTCGTGAACCGGTGGATCTCATCCAGGAACAGGATCGTGGTCTGGCCGTAGAGGTCGCGCTGCGTGATCGCCTCCTGCATGACCTCCCGTACGTCCTTGACCCCGGCGGTGATCGCCGACAGCTCGACGAACCGGCGCCCCGAGGAACGGGCGATGGCCTGAGCGAGCGTGGTCTTGCCTGTGCCGGGCGGACCCCAGAGGATGATCGACACCGCGCCGGGCGCCTTGGCATCCGGATCGGCGAGGGCGACGATCGGCGACCCCGCGCGCAGCAGATGCTGCTGCCCGGCCACCTCGTCGAGCGAGACCGGCCGCATGCGCACGGCGAGCGGTGTCTGTCCCGAGAGCAGGGGCGCGGAGGTCATCCTCCCAGGCTAGTCGGGGCGGCCGACACCCGTCTTGCTCACAGCGCCGCGCGGGCGAGGTGAGAACTTGGTTCCATAGGCGTAACCACACACACGAACCTCGGAAACATCGCTGGACCACGCTGTCCTCGAGAGAGCCCGACCGGGCTCCTTTCCTAGGAGGTACTCGTGTCTTACGTCAAGCCCGCCCAACTCGTCGGCCACATGCTCGACGCCGGCGCCGCCAAGATGCAGATGTCCGCACGCGACACTCTGATCCGGGCCTTCATGGGCGCAGCCCTGCTCACCATCGGCGCGGCCTTCGCCGTGACGATCGCCACGCAGACCGGCCAGCCGCTGCTGGGCGCCGTGCTCTTCCCCGTCGGCTTCGTCATCCTCTACCTGTTCGGCTACGACCTGCTCACCGGCGTGTTCACCCTCGGTCCTCTCGCCGTCCTCGCACGGCGCCCCGGTGCCACGGTTCCTGCCATGCTCCGCAATTGGGGCCTGGTGTTCCTGGGCAACCTCTGCGGCGCGATCCTCGTCGCCGTGCTCATGGCCGCGGTCTTCACCTATGGCTTCTCAGCCGAGCCGAACGAGGTCGGCCGCGCGCTGGGCGAGATCGGCCACAGTCGCACCGTCGGATACGCCGATCACGGCCTCGCCGGCATGCTGACGCTGTTCATCCGCGGAATGCTGTGCAACTGGCTCGTGTCGACCGGCGTCGTGCTGGCGATGGCGTCGAACACCGTCGGGGGCAAGGTGATCGCCATGTGGCTGCCCATCATGCTGTTCTTCTACATGGGCTTCGAGCACTCGATCGTGAACATGTTCCTGTTCCCTTCCGGCCTGCTCATGGGCGGGGAGTTCACGCTGTGGGACTACCTGATCTGGAACGAGATCCCTACGGTCGTCGGCAACCTCGTGGGCGGACTGCTCTTCGTCGGACTCCCCCTCTATCTGACGCACGGCGGCAGCTCTGTCCGGCAGCCCGCGGAGGAGTCTCGTTCCGTCATGGTGTGAGCGCAGGTGCATTCACGGACGGGCCGACGGAGAGGCACGCGAGGTGCCTCTCCGTCGGCCCGTGTTCAGAGCCGCTCGTCGAGCGCCAGCCGGTACCCGCGTTTGACCACGGTCGTCACGGCGCGCCTGTCGCCGAGCGCCTCGCGCAGACGCGCGACCGCCATCTCGACGGCGTGCGGACTCTGGCCTCCCCGCGGCAGCACTCGCCTCAGCTCCTCCCGCGAGAGAACGCTCCCTCGGGCATCGAACAGTGCGCCGAGCACACCCGCAGATGCCGGGGACAGTGGCACGAAGCGATCACCGATCAGCGCACCACCGCTGCGCACCTCGAGCGCGCCCGCCGCTGTGGTGGCGAAGGGCGCCCCGGCCGCGAAATGCTCCACGACGCACCGCACGAGCGAACCCAGACGTCCGCGCGCGGCGACCGCCGTCCGCAGGCCGGCATCCCGGAGCGGCGCCGCGGTGATCGGACCGACGGCGGCCAGCAGCAGCCGCTGGGATTCCGCGCGCCGGCGGATCGCGGCGAGCGACCCGGCGATCTCGGCGATGCGCAGCCATTCCGCAGCGCCCGGCGCCGACGTGAACAGCAGCGCGTCCACGGCTCCGGAGGCGGCCTGCTCAGCCGAGCGGCGCACGAGGCCCGCATCCGGCGGCGGGCCCCACCTGTACACGATGAGGGGCACGACGGTCGCGCCGTGTGCGGTGAGCAGCTCGTCCAGTCCGTCGGAGCCCGCGCCGTGATGCTGCACGGCGATCCGCTCACCCTCCACGCCGCGGGCGATGAGATGCTCCGCCACCTCGGCGGACGTCTCCGTGCTCGCCACCCAGTCGGCGGAGAACCCCGCCTGCTGAATGGCTCCGTGCGCCTTCGGTCCGCGGGCGATGAATCTCGCCTGCGACAGCGCGTGGGTCAGCTGCGGGTGCAGGTCGCGCTCGTGGACGGCATCCATCCAGCCGCGGAGCCCGACCCCGGTGGTGACCACGACGGTGTCGGGCGGCTGGGCGACGAGCTCGCGCGAGCGCTCGAGGAGCAGCTCGTCATCGGCGGCGGGCAGGATGCTGAGAGCGGGCGCACGCTGCACCGTCGCGCCGCGACGTTCGAGCGCGACGGCGAGATCGCCGGCGCGACGATCGGCGACGACGACGATCGCGCATCCCGCCAGAGCGGAATCCGGCAGTCGGCCAGGCGTCACGCGGACACTGCTCCCACGGGCTCCGGAGATGGCCGGACCGGTGCGAGCAGCCCGGCTCGCGCGACGTCGCCGATCACGATGACCGCGGGATTGCGCAGCCCCATCGTCCTGGCATCCGCCGCCGCACTGCCGAGGGTGGTGCGGATCGAGCGCTGCTGCCGCGTGTGGCCGTTCTCGATGAACGCCATCGGCGTGCCGGGTGCGATGCCGTGTCGCAGTGCCGTGTCGACGAGACGGGGAAGCGCGGTCACTCCCATCAGGATGACGGTCGTAACCTGGGGATCCGCGATGGCCGTGAGCGTGGTCGCGTCGATGCCCCGATGCCCGGTGGTGACGTGGAACGCGGCGGCCGTGCCGCGATGCGTGAGGGGGATGCCGAGCGCCTGCGGAACGGCGATCGCGCTGCTCGGCGCCGGGGTCACGTCGACCGGCACACCCGCCACGAGACACGCCTGCATCTCCTCCGCTCCCCTGCCGAAGACGAAGGGATCGCCTCCCTTCAGACGCACCACCCGGCGGCCGGCCGCCGCGTGCATCACGAGAAGCCTGTTGATCTCCTCCTGAGGAACCGGGTGATGACCGGGCTGCTTGCCGACGTCGATCACCAGCACGCGAGGGTCGAGTCCCTGCACGATCTCGGCTGCCGGGCCGAGCCGGTCGAACACGATCACGTCGGCTTCGGCGATGAGACGCGCCGCGCGCACCGTCATCAGATCGGCCGGACCGGGGCCGCCGCCGACGAGGTCCACTCTGCCGAGCATCGTCATCGCAGCTCCCCGAGGTGGATGAGCACGTCGCCGTCGTGCATGACCACGGGCCATACCCGCAGCGTCGCGGGCGGCCGTCCCTGGGTGGCGACGCACAGACCGGTGCGCAGGTCGAACACCTGCTTGTGCATCGGCGAAGCGACGGTGGGTGCGCCGTCGCGGGTGCCCACTATGCCGCGAGACATCACCTGCGCCCCGCTGTACGGGTCGAGGTTCGCGACCGCGTGCACCGTGCCGTCGGCGAGCAGGAAGAGCGCGATCTGCGTCTTGCCGAAGAGGGCGGCGCGCCCTCTCTCGACCTCGAGATCGGTCAGCGCGCATGCGCGGACGAGCGTGTCGAGACTGTGGGCGATGGTCATCTGCGCACCTCCAGGGTGGTTCCGGCGATCAGGATGCCGCCCGCCGTGCGCTCCGCCTCGGTGGCGGGGCGCACCTGCCCGCGCACAGGGACGTAGGCGAGCGAGGGGTCGGGGGTGTCGGCGGCGTTGACGAAGGAACTGAAGCGTCGCAGCTTCTCGGGGTCGCGCAGGGTGGCGGCCCACTCGTCCTCATAGCGATCCACGTGACGCGCCATCGCCGCGTCCAGGTCGGCACAGATGCCGAGCGCGTCGTCGAAGACGACGCTGCGGAGCCCGTCGAGACCGTCTTCGAGGTCTTCGCACCACGCTGCGGTGCGCTGCAGCCGGTCGGCCGTGCGGATGTAGTACATGAAGAACCGGTCGATGGCCTGGATGAGCCCGTCGTCGTCGAGGCCGGACGCGAACAGCTGCGCGTGGCGAGGGGAGAAGCCGCCGTTCCCGCCGACGTACATGTTCCAGCCCTGCTCGGTGGCGATCACGCCGACATCCTTGCTGCGGGCCTCCGCGCATTCTCGCGCGCATCCCGAGACGCCCAGCTTCAGCTTGTGCGGTGCGCGGAGCCCCCGATAGCGCAGCTCGAGACGCACGGCCATGCCGACCGAGTCGAGCACTCCGTAACGGCACCAGGTCGACCCGACACAGGACTTGACGGTGCGCAGCGCCTTGCCGTAGGCCTGACCGGATTCGAATCCGGCGTCGACGAGCCGCCCCCAGATCTCGGGAAGCTGCTCCAGGCGTGCGCCGAACATGTCGATGCGCTGGCCACCCGTGATCTTCGTGTACAGCCCGTACTCGTCGGCGATCCGGCCGATCGCGATGAGGCCGGCAGGGGTGACCTCGCCGCCCGGCATCCTGGGCACGACCGAGTACGTGCCGTCCTTCTGCATGTTCGCCATGACGTGGTCGTTCGTGTCCTGCAGGGTCGCGTTCTCACCCTCGAGCACGTGATCGCCGACGAGCACCGCCAGGATCCCCGCGAGTGCGGGCTTGCAGATGTCGCACCCGCGGCCGTGTCCGAAGCGCGCAATGACGGTGCTGAACGTCGTCAGCCCGGAGACGCGGACCGCGTCGAACAGCTGCCGTCGCGACATGTCGAAGTGCTCGCACAGCGCGGTCGATGCGGCGCGGCCGGTCTTGGCCAGCTCGGCTCCGACGATCTTCGAGACCATGAAGACACACGAACCGCACGTCGCACCTGCACGAGTGCAGGCCTTCACCGCCGCAGCGTCGGCGCAGCCCTCCTCGTGGACCGCGGTGCGGATGCGCCCTGCCGTGACGTCGGCGCACGAGCACACGACTGCGGCGTCGGGCAGTTCGCGCGTCGGCGTCCCGGCTGGCTCCTCCGGCATCAGATACGCGGCGGGGTCGCCACCCAGCGCGGCTCCGACGAGCGGGCGAAGTTCGCCGTAGGCGCTGGCATCGCCCACGAGGATGCCACCGAGCAGCGTCTGCGCATCATCCGAGAGCACGAGCTTCTTGTACACCCCGGCGACCGGATCGGCGTAGACCACGTCCAGAGCGTTCGGCGTGGTCGCCATCGCGTCACCGAAGCTGGCGACGTCGACCCCGGAGAGCTTGAGCTTCGTCGCGTCGTCGTATCCGGGGAAGGCCGCGGGCCGGCCGAGCAGGCCGCTCGCGGCGACCTCGGCCATCGCGTAACCAGGGGCGACGAGCCCGACGCAGCGCCCGTCGAAGCTCGCGACCTCCCCGATGGCGAGGATGCGCGGGTCGGAGGTGCGGCACGCGTCGTCGATCAGCACGCCGCCGTTCGCGTGGACCGCGATTCCCGCGGCACGTGCGAGCTCGTCACGGGGCCGCACGCCGACGGTGAAGACGACGACATCGGCGGGAAGATGTCCGCCTTGCTCGAAGTCGACCCGGCGCACCCAGCCGGAATCGTCCGATGCGATCCTCGTCGTGCGGCTGCGCGTGCGCACCTCGACGCCGCGAGCCTCGATCAGGCGCTGCAGCATGCGACCGCCCGCGTCGTCGAGCTGAGCGGACATCAGGCGGTCGGCGGACTGGATGACCGTGCACTCCACGCCCATGCCGTGCAGGGCGCCGGCGGCCTCGAGGCCGAGCAGGCCGCCACCGACCACTGCGCCTCGGAGCGGACGCCCGAGCACCGCGAACCGCTCCTGCACGTGCGTGCGCAGGGCCGTGACGTCGTCCAGTGTGCGGTACACGAAGCAGCCGGGCAGATCGTTGCCCTCTACGGGAACACGTGGTGCCGACGAGCCGGTGGCGAGCACGAGCGATTCGTACGAGTGCACCGCACCGGACACGGTGCTCACCGTTCGCGACTCACGGTCGATCCGCACCGCGGGGTCGTCGCCGAGGTAGGTGACCCGCTCATCGGCGAGGACCGCGCTGTCGAGCGCGAGGTCCTCCGCAGTCGCCCCGGAGAAGAACGACGTCAGACCCACCCGGTCGTACGGCGGATGCCCTTCTTCGCCGATGACGGTCACCGATCGCCCCGCGTCGGCGCCGCTGAGCAGACTGTCCACGAAGCGATGTGCCACCATCCCGGCGCCGATCACGAGCACGTTTGAGGCTGTGGTGTTCTGAATTGCCATCCGGCTCCCCTTCCGTCAGACCCGAAGCTACGCAACGTGTGTTTCGCGAACCCGCGGCCCTGCGTTACGCGCAGCGAACAATTCGCTCACAAACGCATAACGAAGCATGTGAGACGGCGACGGTAGGCTCGCAGGCACGACCCCGATCAGGAGGACAGCCGATGCCAGCCCGTGGTTCTCGTGACGCCCGGCTCAGAACCGAGGCGGAGCGCGCCAGACTTCACGCCGCCCGAGCGGCGTGGCACAGCAGAACGATCCGTCGGCGGCGCAGAGACACCGTCGTCGCGACCGTGGCCGGCTCGCTGATCGTCGTCGGCGCCATCGCCAGCCAGGTCGTGCACGCGCAGGTGACCGCACCCGAGCCGACCCCGGCCCCGACCTCCACCACGGCGCCGGTCGAGACCCCGTCGCCCGCCCCCTCCACGAGCCCACCGCTCAGCCCGACCCCGACGCAGTCTCCGGGTGAGTGAACTAGGCTGAGCAACGTCCTTTCCCCCTCCCGCGGAGCGACCGCGCAAGGAGAACATCGTGTCTGACAACGACGCCCCCACGCCCACCCCGCCGGTCCCCGGTCCGCCGGTGCCGGCACCGCCGCGCAAGCCGATGCCGGCGGCCGCTCCGGCTGCCTCATCAGCTCCGGTGGTCGCTCCGATCGCATCGGACGCCGCCGAGTGGGGCCGCGTGACCGAGGACGGCACCGTCGAGGTCCGCGAGGGCGAGACGTGGCGGCCGGTCGGCCAGTACCCCGACGGCACGGCCGACGAGGCGCTCGCCTACTTCGCCCGCAAGTACGACGATCTCGCCGTCAAGCTCGGCACGCTCGAGACGCGCGCGCAGAACGGCGGTGCCTCGGCATCCGACCTGACCAAGCAGGCCACGCACCTGCGGGGCGAGGCGACCGACGCGGCCGCGGTCGGCGACCTGGTCTCGCTGCGGGAGCGCATCGAGACACTGCTCGCGTCGCTCGCCGAGGCCACGGCGAAGGAGTCCGCTGCGGCGAAGGAAGCGCTCGACGCCGCCATCGCCGAGCGCACGCAGATCGTCGAGAAGGCCGAGGCGATCGCCGCCCGCGACCTGTCGAAGGTGCAGTGGAAGCAGGTCACCACCGAGATGACCGAGCTGTTCGACTCGTGGCAGGCGCATCAGCAGAATGCGCCGCGTCTGCCCAAGGGCGTCGCACAGCAGCTCTGGAAGCGCTTCCGCGATGCACGCTCCACGGTCGACAAGGCACGTCGGGCGTTCTTCTCAGAGCTCGATGATGCCCACCGCGCCGCACGCGACGCCAAGGCGCGTCTCGTCGAGCGTGCCGAGGCTCTCGCGCCGCGCGGCGTCGAGGGGATCCCCGCCTACCGCGATCTGCTCGACGACTGGAAGGCATCCGGCCGCGCCGGGCGCAAGGCCGACGACGCGCTCTGGGCGCGGTTCAAGGCGGCCGGTGACGCACTGTACGCAGCCCGCGCCGAGCAGGCCGCGGCCGAAGAGGCGGATTCCGCTCCGAAGATCGAGGCGCGCGAGGCCCTTCTCGAAGAGGCCAAGGCGGTCGCCGACGAGCCGAACCTCAAGCGCGCCCGTGCGCTGCTCACCCGCATCCAGCGGCAGTGGGATGAGGTGGGCCGCATCTTCCCGCGTGAGAAGGAGCGGGCTCTCGATGACCGCATGCGCTCCATCGAGCAGGCGCTGAAGTCCCGCGAGGACGTCGACTGGAAGAAGAACAACCCCGAGACGAAGGCACGCGTGGGCGACATGAGCTCGCAGCTGCTGGAGGCCATCGACAAGCTCGAGGCCGAGCTCGCCGCCGCGGAGAAGTCCGGCGACAAGCGTGCGATCAAGGAGGCGACCGAGGCTCTGGCCGCGCGCCGCTCCTGGCTGAGCGCGCTCGGCGGCTGACCGACGTTATCCACAGTGTGAGCCGTGGGGTCCTGGACGAGGACCCCACGGCTCACACTGTTAACCGTGCATCCCGCTCTGTTCTACCGCCCGGGTGATCGGCTCACGCTCCCCGAGCTGACAGCCGCGCGTCTGGATGGCGACGTCGTCGAGGTCGGCGAGGGGTACATGCCGGCCGACACGGTGGAGGGCGTCGGCGCTCGCGCCCTCAGCCTGTCCCCGCTCGTGCCCGCGGGTGCCGCGGTCAGCGGGGTGAGCGCGGCGTGGGTGCACGGCGCGGGTGACGCGCCGCCCGCCGTGCACCACGTGTCGCGGATCAGCGTCAGCAGGCAGCGCGTCATGGTCTCTGCGCGCGTCGTGCACCACGAGCGGCTGCTGGAAGCCGACGAGGTGCAGTCGATCGCCGGCGTCTGGGTCCAGACTCTGCTCGCCACTGCCGTCTCCCTGCTGTTCAGCTCGGCCCGCCGAGCCGAGGACGAGGTCTGGCTCCAGTCGCTGATCGGACTGGTCCCCGGGCTCGCCGAGGCCGTGCGCGCGCAGGTGATGCCGCTGGGCAGACGGCCCGGCGCCCATCACGCACGACGGATGCTGGACGGCTGGGCCGGTCAGGAGGTCGTGACGCGGTAGACGTCGTAGACCGCGTCGATGCGCCGCACGGCGTTCAGCACGCGGTCGAGATGCACCGAGTCGCCCATCTCGAACACGAACCGGCTGAGCGCCAGGCGCTCGTCCGTCGTCGACACTGTCGCAGAGAGGATGTTCACGTGGTGTTCGCTGAGCACGCGCGTGACGTCCGAGAGAAGACCCGAGCGGTCGAGAGCCTCGACCTGGATCTGCACCCGGAAGACACTCTTCGTGGTCGGTGCCCACTCCACCTCGATGAACCGCTCGGGGTCGGAGCCCAGCGCCTTGACGTTCACGCAGTCCTGGCGATGCACAGAGACGCCGCTGCCGCGGGTGACGAAGCCGACGATCGGGTCTCCCGGCACAGGCGTGCAGCAGCGCGCCAGCTTCACGAGGATGTCGGATGCGCCGCGCACCAGAACCCCGGAGTCGCTCGTGCGCGGCTCGCGCGCGGGCGCCTGCCCCGGGAGCTGGATGGCGCCGGTGCTGGTGTCCTCATCCGCGGCGACGAGAGCGGTGACCTTCTCGAGCACCGACTGAGTCGAGACGTGCCCCTCGCCGACGGCGGCGTACAGGCCGGACACGTCCTCGTAGCGCAGCTGCCGGGCGACCTCCGCGAACGACTCCTGGTTCATCAGCCGCTGCAGAGGCAGGTTCTGCTTGCGCATGGCGCGGGCGATCGACTCCTTGCCCTGCTCGATCGCCTCCTCGCGACGCTCCTTCGTGAACCAGCCGCGGATCTTGTTGCGCGCGCGGGTGCTCTTGACGAAGCTCAGCCAGTCCTGGCTGGGGCCGGCATCCGGGTTCTTCGAGGTGAACACCTCGACGACATCGCCGCTCTTCAGCGTCGTCTCCAGCGGCACCAGGCGGCCGTTGACCTTGGCGCCCATCGTGCGGTGCCCGATCTCGGTGTGCACGGCGTACGCGAAGTCCACGGTCGTCGCGCCGGCGGGCAGCCCGATGACGCGGCCCTTCGGTGTGAAGACGTACACCTCCTTGGCGCCGATCTCGAACCGAAGCGAGTCGAGGAACTCGCTCGGATCGGCGGTCTCGGCCTGCCAGTCGGAGATGTGCGCGAGCCACGCCATGTCGGTGTCGGCGGCGCGAGCATCGACCTTGCCGCCGTTCATCCGCTCTTTGTACATCCAGTGCGCAGCCACACCGAACTCCGCCTGCTGGTGCATCTCGTGCGTGCGGATCTGGATCTCGACAGTGCGGCCGGAGGGGCCGATGACCGTCGTGTGCAGCGACTGATAGAGGTTGAACTTGGGGGTGGCGATGTAGTCCTTGAACCGGCCCGGGAGCGGTGTCCACCTGGCGTGGATGGCGCCGAGCACGGCGTAGCAGTCGCGCACCGAATTCACCAGCACACGGATGCCGATCAGATCGTAGATGTCGTCGAACTCGCGTCCACGCACCACCATCTTCTGGTAGACGGAGTAGAGCTGCTTGGGCCGGCCGACGACCTTGCCGCGGATGCGCAGCTCGCGCAGATCCTCGTTGATCGACTCGATGACGTTCTGCAGGTACTTCTCGCGCTGCGGCGTGCGCTGCGCGATGAGACTGTTGATCTCGGCGTAGATCTTCGGATGCAGCACCGCGAACGAGAGATCCTCGAGCTCCGACTTGATCGTCTGGATGCCGAGTCGATGCGCGAGCGGCGCATAGATCTCGAGCGTCTCCTTCGCCTTGCGCGCCGACTTCTCGGGCGGCACGAAGCCCCACGTGCGGGCGTTGTGCAGGCGGTCGGCCAGCTTGATCAGCAGCACCCGGATGTCCTTCGACATCGCCACGATCATCTTGCGGACCGTCTCGGCCTGCGCGCTCTCGCCGTACTTGACCTTGTCGAGCTTCGTCACACCGTCGACGAGCATGGCGACCTCGTCGCCGAACTCGGTGGTCAGCTCGGCGAGTGCGTAGCCGGTGTCCTCGACCGTGTCGTGCAGCAGCGCGGCGGCGATGGCCCGGGGGCCGAGGCCCAGCTCGGCGAGGATCTGCGCGACGGCGAGCGGATGGGTGATGTAGGGCTCGCCGCTCTGCCGCAGCTGACCCTCGTGCTTCTCCTTGGCGACGCGATATGCGCGCTCGATGATGGGCAGATCGCCCTTCGGGTGATTGGCCCTGACGGTGCGGATCAGGTTGTCGAGGTCGTTGACCCTGGGAGCGCGCGAGAAGATGCGCGGCACGAGCCTGCGCAGGCTGGACCCCTGCGATGTCGCCGGAGAATCCGCCATCTTCTGCTCCTGTCCCGATCAGATAATCCTACGCGGGGCCGGGCACCCGCCCGGCCCCGCGTGGAGAGGGTGTCACACCGCTGCGACTGCACGCTCGCGTGCTTCGTGCACCTTCGCGTCGTGGGCGACGATCTCGGGTTCCCGCTCGCGGAACAGCGAGTAAAGAGGGGCTGCGACGAACAGCGTCGAGTACGTGGCGACGATGATGCCGACGAAGATCGACAGCGAGATGTCGGTGAGCGTCTCGGCGCCGAACCACAGCGATCCGATGAACAGGATCGCACCGACAGGCAGGGCGGCGACCACGGAGGTGTTGATCGAGCGGATCAGCGTCTGGTTGACGGCCAGGTTGACGGACTCGCCGAAGGTGCGCGTCGTCTGATTGACATCCTCGGTGGTGTTCTCACGGATCTTGTCGAACACGACCGTCGTGTCGTACAGCGAATACGCCAGGATCGTGAGGAATCCGATCACCGCGGCCGGCGAGATCTCGAATCCCGCGAGGGCGTACACGCCCACCGTGATGAGCAGCACGTCGAGCAGGCCGATGATCGCCGCCGCCGACATCTTCCAGGTGCGGAAGTAGATCGCGAGGATGAGGAAGGTCAGCGCGAGGAAGATCGCGAGCCCCCACAGAGACTGCCGCGTGACGTTCTCGCCCCACGCCGGGCCGATGAACGAATCGGTGATCTCGTCGGCCTTCACGTCGTACGCGTCGGCCAGAGCCGCCTTGACGTCCTGAGTCTGTTCCGGAGTCATCTGATCTGTCTGCACGCGCACGTCGCGGCCGTTGACGGTCACGACCTTCGCCGCGGCCTCGGGCACCACCGAGCGAACCGCGTCGGTCGCGAGCGCCTGGTCGGTCGACGACGGCGCGAGCACGACGAACTGCGAACCGCCGGTGAACTCGATCGAGAACTGCACGGGGCGGATCAGCGGGACGAGGGCCGAGCCGACCACGAGAAGGATGGCGATGACGAACCACAGGCGCCGCTTCCCGACGAACGGGAACGAGGTCTTGCCCGAGTAGAGGTTGTTTCCGAACTCATTCATGGAGAACATCAGGCGTCGGAGTCCTTTCCGGCATCCTTGGATCCTGCGAGAGCCTCTGCGCGCTTGCGTTCGGCGATGGTCTGGCGCTTCTCCGCCTCACCCCGTGCTCCCCTGTTGCGGGCGGCGCGGCCGGACGAGCCTGTACGCACGTCGCGGAACTGGGCACGGCCGCGGTAGACCGCTCCGAGCGCCTCAGGGTCGAGACCGGAGAGCTTGTGCCCGCCGCCGAAGAAGCGGGTGCGGGCGAGCAGCTGCATGACCGGGTGCGTGAAGATCACGAAGATGAACACGTCGATCAGCGTGGTCAGACCCAGCGTGAACGCGAAGCCCTTCACCGTCGCGTCGGCGAGGATGTACAGCACCACGGCGGCGAGGATGTTGATCGACTTCGAGATGTAGATCGTGCGCTTGGCGCGCCCCCATCCGTCCTCGACGGCGGCGACGATCGACTTGCCGTCGCGCAGCTCATCTCGGATCCGCTCGAAGTAGACGATGAACGAGTCGGCCGTGAATCCGATCGACACGATCAGACCGGCGACGCCGGCCAGCGACAGGCGGAAGCCCATCCGCCACGCGAGGATCGCGATGACGATGTACGTCAGCACGCCCATCACGCCGATGGACGCCATGATCACCCAACCCAGAGCGCGATAGGTGATGAGCGAGTACAGCGCGACCAGACCGAGACCGATCAGACCGGTGATGAGGCCGATCTCCAGCTGCTGCGAGCCGAGGGTCGCCGAGATGGTGTCGGAGCTCTCGACGGTGAAGCTCAGCGGCAGCGCGCCGTAGCGCAGCTGGTCTGCCAGCGCCTTCGCGCTCTCCTGCGTGAAGTTGCCCGAGATGCTCGGCTTGCCGTTGAGGATGACCGCCTGCATGGTCGGCGCGGAGAGAACCTTGCCGTCGAGGACGAACGCGAACTGGTCGCGCGGCGACTGCTGAGCGAGGCGGTTGGCGTTCAACCGCTGGCTGACCTCGCCGAAGATCTCGGTGCCCTTGCCGTCGAACTCGAGGTTGACCGTCCAGCGGCCGCTCTGCTGCTCGCGGCCCGCAGTGGCGTCGTTGATGACAGTGCCGTCGAGCTCGACCGGACCGAGCAGATACTTGGCGCTGCCGTTCTCGTCGCACGCGATGAGAGGCTCGTCCTCGGGCGCGTTCGCGTCGACCTCGGCGGAGCAGTCGTACGCGCGCAGCGCGGCGATCTGCTTCTCGGTGGCCCAGCTGGGGTCGGACTTGTCGGTCGGGGCCGGCGACGGCTCGTCGTTCAGGGTCGCAGCGGGCGTCGGGAACGCCGTCTCCTGGCCGTCCTCGCCGACGAACGACGTCGCGGGGTCGGTCGCCAGGATCACCGGACGCAGCTCGAGCTTGGCGCTGGCCTGGATGCGGTCACGCGTGGCCTGATCGGCGACACCGGGGATCTGGACGACGATGTTGCGGCCACCCTCGGTGGTGATGTCCGCTTCCGCCACACCCGACGCGTCCACGCGCTGGCGGATGATCGCCGCCGCCTGGTTGAGCTGCTCCTCGGTGGGAGCCGCGCCGTCGGGCGACTCCGCGCCCAGGATGATCTGCGTGCCACCCTGGAGATCGAGCGCCAGCTCCGGTGCCCACGAGCTGGCCGGCTCCCCGGCGTCGGTCTTGAAGACGTAGACGCCGAGTGCGTTGATGCCGAACAGCACCGCTGTGACGATGAGCAGGCCGAGGAGGACTCGCCAGGCGTGGCGAGTCGGAGATGTGGATGCCACTGAGTTCCGCTTTCGAGAGAGGTGCCGTGCGTGCCGGCGAATCAGTTCCCGTCGTTGCGCTCGAGGCGCGCCTTGGTCTCTTCCGGGGTCTCGACCTTGATCGACTCGATGCCGTCGGTGCGGTCCTGAGCGGGCGCGGCGTCGACGTCCGCCGCCGGCTCGTCGACGACGACGTCGTCTGCCGGCCCGTCGACGATCACGTCGCCCTCCGGCGTCTCCTCGACGAGGCGGAGGATGGCCTGGCTGTGCACCTCGATGACGACGCCCGGGGCGATCTCGATCTGCGCCGGCTTGTCGAGGTCGACCGGGTCGTACGAGACGACGGTGCCGTACAGGCCGCCCTGCAGCAGGACCTTGACGCCGGGGACGGTCTTGGTGGCCTTCTCCTCCTGCTGCTCCTTCATCTGCTTCTGACGCTTGCGGGTGTTCACGAACATGAACACGAGCATCACGCCGAGAAGACCGAAGAGCATGAGGGACATGGGATCCATGGAGATGGGCCTTTCGGGGAGCGCACGCCGATGAGCGCACAAGGGTTCAGGGAGGCTTCAGCGATTATAGGTCATCGAACAATGCCACACCGTCGGGGTGGCTGATGCCGAGGTGGCGGTACGCCTCGGGCATCGCGATGCGTCCGCGGGGCGTGCGCCCGAGGAATCCGATGCGCACGAGGTAGGGCTCCACGACGCTCTCGACGGTCTCGGCCTCCTCGCCGACCGCGACGGCCAGGGTGCTCAAACCGACGGGTCCCCCGCGGAATCGCCGCACCAGCGCGTCGAGCACGGCGCGGTCGAGGCGGTCCAGACCGATGGCGTCGACATCGTAGAGGTCGAGCGCGGACCGCACGTCGTCGAGGGATGCCGCAGAACCGCCGCCGTGCACCAGGGCGTAGTCGCGCACGCGGCGCAGCAGCCGGTTCGCTATGCGGGGTGTGCCGCGCGAGCGACGCGCGATCTCACTCAGCGAGTCGTCGGGCAGCCGCACGCCGAGCACGTTCGCCGAGCGCGCGATGACGCGCTCGAGATCGTCGTCGTCGTAGAACTCGAGGTGGCCGGTGAAGCCGAACCGGTCACGCAGCGGATTGGGCAGCAGACCCGAGCGGGTCGTCGCGCCGACGAGGGTGAACGGGGCGAGCTCGAGGGGGATGCTCGTGGCGCCGGCGCCCTTGCCGACCATGATGTCGATGCGGAAGTCCTCCATCGCCAGGTACAGCATCTCCTCGGCGGAGCGCGCCATGCGGTGGATCTCGTCGATGAACAGCACCTCCCCCGGCGTGAGGCTGGACAGCAGGGCGGCGAGGTCGCCGGCATGCTGGATCGCGGGCCCGCTCGACAGGCGCAGCGGGCGCCCGCTCTCGTGGGCGACGATCATCGCGAGGGTGGTCTTGCCGAGACCGGGCGGCCCGGCGAGCAGGATGTGATCGGCGGGCCGATCCTGCATGCCCGCGGCCTCGAGAAGCAGCTGGAGCTGACCGCGCACCTTCGGCTGCCCGACGAACTCGTCGAGGCTGCTCGGACGCAGCGCGCCCTCGATCGCGAGCTCCGTCTCGTCGAGCGCCTCCCCGGCCTCGCGGGATGGCTCAGCCACGCTTGGCTCCCGGGCCGAGTGCGGCGAGCGTGCGACGCAGCAGCGCCGGCACCGACTCGCGCTCCGCGTCCGTGGCGTCCTCCGCCGAGGTCGCGGCGGCTTCGGCGGCGACCTTCTCCGACCAGCCCAGGCCGACCAATGCCGCCGCGACCTGCTCGACCGTCGCGGTCGCAGGTGCGCCCGCGGGGGCGGATGCCACGCGCGGCTGCACCTTGCCTGCCAGCTGCACGACGATGAGCTTCGCGGTCTTCGGACCGATGCCGGAGACGCGCCGGAAGGGGGCGTCGTCCTCCGCCGTGACCGCCTCGGCGATCTGGTCGACGGTGAGGTGCGAGAGCACGCCGAGGGCGGACTTCGGCCCGACGCCGGTGACGCTGAGCAGCTGTCTGAAGATCTCCAGCTCGTCGCGGTCGCTGAATCCGAACAGCGTCAGTGCATCCTCGCGGACGATCAGGCTGGTGTGCAGCTGCAGCTGCTCCCCCACCACGGCGGTGTGCGCGACGTCGCCGGGGACGAAGACCGACAACCCCACACCGCCCGTCTCGATCACGACGAGGGCGGAGTCGGCGTGCAGCACCGTGCCGCGCAGAGACGAGATCATGCGCTCAGCCTATCGGACATATGTTCTAGAAGTGCGGGCGCCACGCTCGGCTTCCGCCCATGCCTGCTGCGCCGGTGTCAGCCCGCCGGCAGCGGGCGCGTGCGCCGCCCCGCCCCGCCAGGCGTGGCACAGCGCGATCGCGAGGGCGTCGGCGGCGTCCGCGGGCTGCGGCGGGGCGTCCAGCCGCAGGATCCGCGCGATCATCGACTGCACCTGACGCTTGTCGGCAGAGCCGTATCCCGTCACGGCGGCCTTCACCTCGCTGGGCGTGTGGGTGGCAGCGGGAAGACCCGCTTCCGCGGCGATGAGCAGGGCGACGCCGGATGCCTGGGCCGTGGCCATCACGGTCTGCACGTTGTGCTGCGCGAACACCCGCTCGACGGCGACGGCGGCGGGGCGGTGATCCTCGATCGCCGCCCGGATGCCCGCGGCCACGGAGGCCAGTCGCGTGGACAGGTCGGCGTCCACGGGCGTGCGGACCACGCCGACGTGCACGAGCGTGGCGCGGCGCGAACGGTCGACGTCGACGATCCCGATGCCGCAGCGGGTGAGGCCGGGGTCGATCCCGAGGACGCGGAGTGAGCTCACTCCCCCAGGCTAGGAGGCGCGCGAAGGCCCCGGGCGCAGGCGCGCCCGGGGCCTCGAAGCCGCTGCGTCGATCAGTCCTCGTCGTCGTTCTCGAGCTCGGCCTGCACCTCGGGGGTGAGGTCGAAGTTCGCGAAGACGTTCTGCACGTCGTCGCTGTCCTCCAGCGCGTCGATGAGGCGGAACACCTTGCGCGCCGTGTCGGCGTCGATCTCGACCTTGAGGTTGGGCACGAACTCGACGTCGGCGGAGTCGTAGTCGATGCCGGCCTCCTGCAGCCCGGTGCGCACGGCCACGAGGTCGGTCGCCTCGGCGATCACCTGGAACCCGTCGGCGTGCGGTTCGACCTCCTCCGCGCCCGCCTCCAGAGCGGCCATCATCACGTCGTCCTCGGTGGTGCCCTCTCCGCTCACGACGATGACGCCCTTGCGGGTGAAGTTGTACGCGACCGATCCCGGGTCGGCGAGAGTGCCGCCGTTGCGGCTGAGGGCGGTGCGCACCTCTGCCGCGGCGCGGTTCTTGTTGTCGGTCAGACACTCGATCATGAGGGCGACGCCGTTGGGTCCGTAGCCTTCGTACATGATCGAGGTGTACTCGACGGCCTCGCCGCCGATGCCCGCGCCGCGCTTGACGGCGCGGTCGATGTTGTCCTTCGGGACGGACATCTTCTTGGCCTTGAGCACCGCGTCGAAGAGCGTCGGGTTGCCGGCCTGGTCAGGTCCGCCGAGTTTGGCGGCGACCTCGATGTTCTTGATGAGCTTCGCCCACGACTTTGCACGACGCGCGTCGATGACGGCCTTCTTGTGCTTGGTCGTGGCCCACTTGGAATGCCCGGACATATGTCTCCGCTCGTCGTCTCCGCCCGAGAGTCGCCT
This sequence comes from Microbacterium sp. OR21, assembly GCF_047306785.1. Taxonomy (NCBI): domain Bacteria; kingdom Bacillati; phylum Actinomycetota; class Actinomycetes; order Micrococcales; family Microbacteriaceae; genus Microbacterium; species Microbacterium sp. OR21. The sequence goes on from NZ_JAZEXJ010000003.1 coordinate 476,403, forward strand.
CCAGGGCGTCGTCCATTCTATCGAACCCGCGTCGCGGCGCTTCAGCCCTGCGCGGCGACCCGCCGGAGGAACCGCTCATGGAAGCGGGACTCCCCCGAGATCTCCGGGTGGAAGCTGATGCCCAGCAGGCTGCCCTGCTCGACGGCGACGACGCTGCCGTCGTCCAGCGCGGCCAGCACCGTGGCATCCGGACCGACCTTCTCGACGACCGGGCCGCGGATGAACGCGGCGTGCACAGGGTCCTCGCCGAGCGCCGGCACCTGGACCTGACCCTCGAACGAGTCCACCTGGCGACCGAACGCGTTGCGCCGCACCGTCACGTCGAGCCCGCCGAAGGTCTGCTGCCCGTCGATCGCGTCGACGAGGCGGTCGGCGAGCATGATCAGGCCCGCGCAGGTGCCGAACATCGGCATCCCTCGCCCGATCGCCTCGCGGATGGGCTCTGCCAGCGAGAAGATCCGGGTGAGCTTGTCGATCACGCTCGACTCGCCGCCGGGGATCACGAGGCCGTCGACGGCGGCGAACTCCTCGGGTCGGCGCACCCGCACGACGTCCGCGCCGAGGCGCTCGAGCATGGCGACGTGCTCGCGCACATCACCCTGCAGGGCGAGCACCCCGACGCGCGGCATCGTCACCAGCCGCGCTCGGCGAGGCGGTGCGGAGCGGGCAGGTCGGAGACGTTGATCCCGACCATCGCCTCACCGAGACCCCGCGACGCCTCGGCGATCACCTTCGGGTCGTCGTAGAATGCGGTGGCCTTCACGATCGCCTTCGCGCGGGCGACGGGGTCGCCCGACTTGAAGATTCCCGAGCCGACGAATACGCCGTCAGCGCCGAGCTGCATCATCATCGCGGCATCCGCGGGCGTTGCCACACCGCCGGCGACGAACAGCACGACGGGCAGCTGGCCGGTCTCGGCGATCTCCGCGACCAGCTCGTACGGCGCCTGCAGCTCCTTCGCGGCGACGTACAGCTCGTCCTTCGACAGGGCGCCGAGGGCCGCGATCTCGCCGCGGATCTTGCGGATGTGCTTCATCGCCTCGGACACGTCGCCGGTGCCGGCCTCGCCCTTGGAGCGGATCATCGCGGCGCCCTCGGTGATCCGGCGCAGCGCCTCGCCGAGGTGCGTTGCGCCGCAGACGAACGGCACGGTGAACGGCCACTTGTCGATGTGGTTCACGTAGTCGGCGGGCGAGAGCACCTCGGACTCGTCGATGTAGTCGACGCCGAGCTCCTGCAGCACCTGCGCCTCGACGAAGTGACCGATGCGGGCCTTCGCCATGACCGGGATCGAGACGGCGTCGATGATGCTGTCGATCATGTCGGGGTCGCTCATGCGCGACACCCCGCCCTGGGCGCGGATGTCGGCGGGCACGCGCTCGAGGGCCATGACGGCGACGGCTCCGGCGTCCTCGGCGATCTTCGCCTGGTCGGCGGTGACGACGTCCATGATGACGCCGCCCTTGAGCATCTCGGCCAGACCGCGCTTCACGCGCTGGGATCCGGTGGTGGGGTTCTGATCGGTGGACGCCATGCTCACTCCTCGTTGTGACAATCCAGACTTTGGCCTAGGCCAAACGATAGCACCCTAGACTCGAGGCGATGGACATCGAGATCACGGGCACCTCGGCAGCGGAGATCGCCGACAGTGTGCGAGGGCTGCGCGAGCGCGGAAGCCTGCGCCCCGGAGACGCGCTGCCGCCCGTTCGGGAGCTCGCTCTCACCCTCGGCGTCAACCGGAACACGGCGGTCGCCGCATACCGCCAGCTCGCACAGGCCGGTCTCGTGCTCTCCCGCGGTCGCGCGGGCACGGTGATCGCCGGAGCCGAGCCGGTGGCACAGGAGGGCATCGCCGACACCGTGCTCCGCGACGTGGCATCCGGCAACCCGGACCCACGACTGATCCCGGACCCGACACCGGCGCTCGGACGCATCGTCGGGCGTCCGGTGCTGTACGGCGAGCCGGTGATCGACGCGGGCCTGGAGCAGTGGACGCGGGAGTGGATGCTCGCCGACCTCCCCCGCGACGATCTGCGGGTCGTCGTGACCAGCGGCGCCGTCGACGCGGTCGAGCGGCTGCTCGCGCAGGCGCTCATGCGCGACGACGCGGTCGCGCTCGAGGACCCGTGCTTCCTCTCCAGCATCCACACCGTGAGACTCGGCGGCTATCGCGCGGTTCCGGTCGCCGTCGACGAGGAGGGTATGACCATCGATGGTCTGCGCGCCGCACTCGACGCCGGCGTCAGGGCCGTGATCAGCACGCCGCGCGCGCAGAACCCCACCGGAGTGAGCCTGACGCCCGCGCGCGCGGCGGCGCTGCGCGACGTGCTCGCGGACCACCCGTACGTGCTCATCATCGAAGACGACCACTTCTCGCTGCTCTCCCCGCACCCGTACGCCTCGCTGATCGGCCCGGACCATCGTCGGTACGCGCTGATCCGCTCGGTGTCGAAGTTCCTGGGCCCGGATATGTGCCTGGCACTGGCAGGGACTGATCCCACCACCGCCGAACGGCTGGCGATGCGTCTCAGCCCCGGCACGACATGGGTGAGCCATCTGCTGCAGCGGCTGGCGCACGCGCAGCTGACCGACATCGACGTCCGTGCGCAGATCTCCCGTGCCGCCGCGCACTACGCCGACCGGAACGCCGCGTTCCGCGATGCTCTGCAGGCCCGTGGCATCCGCACGGTCTCGACCGACGGGCTGAGTCTGTGGGTGCAGCTGCAGACCACCGCCCGCGCCGCCGCCGACCGCCTCATGCGTCGCGGCTGGCTCGCCCGCCCCGGCGACGAGTTCCTGCTCGACGAGGCCGCGGGTCCGTCGAAGCATCTGCGCCTCACCGTGCACGACCTGACGGATGCCGAGGCGGCCCGCCTCATCGACGATCTGGCCGCTGCCGCAGTGAGAGGATGAGAGGATGAAGATCCTCTCGATCCAGTCGGCCGTCGCCCACGGCCACGTCGGAAACTCGGCCGCCGTCTTCCCGCTGCAGCGCATCGGCGTCGATGTGCTGCCGGTCTACACGGTCAACTTCTCGAATCACACAGGCTACGGCGCATGGCGCGGACCGATGATCGACCCGACCGACGTGCGCGAGGTCATCACGGGCATCGAGGAGCGGGGCGTCTTCGGGCAGATCGACGCGGTGCTCAGCGGCTATCAGGGCGGCGAGGGCATCGCCGATGTGATCGTCGACGCCGTCGCGCGGGTCAAGGCTCAGAACCCCGATGCCGTGTACGCGTGCGATCCGGTGATGGGCAACGCCAAGTCGGGATGCTTCGTCGCCCCCGCGATCCCCGTGCTGCTTCGCGACAAGGTCGTGCCTGTCGCAGACATCATCACCCCGAACCAGTTCGAGCTGGGCTTCCTCACCGACACCGACCCGTCGGATCTCGAGTCCACCCTCGCCTCGGTCGACGCCGCGATGGCGATGGGCCCCTCGACCGTGCTCGTCACCTCCGTCGAGCGGCCCGACCGCGAGGAGGGCACCATCGAGATGCTCGCCGCCGACCGCACAGGCGCCTGGCTGGTCGCGACACCGCACCTGCCGATGAAGGCCAACGGCTCGGGCGATGTCACGGCCGCGCTGTTCACCGCGCATTACACGGCCACGGGCGACGCGAAGCTGGCCCTCGAGCGCACGGTGTCGAGCGTGTTCGACCTGCTGCAGAACACCCTCGACGCGGGCGACCGCGAGCTGCGTCTCGTCGAGTCGCAGGAGGCCTACGCGCACCCGCGCATGCAGTTCACCGCGCGCCAGGTGCGCTGACGCTCGGCAGGTTCAGCGCCTGAGCGGGCTCAGTGCGGCCAGGCGTTCGCGACGGCCTCGCGGATCTCGTCGAGAAGCTGCGGCAGCGCCTTCGTCTTCGCGATGATCGGGAAGAAGTTGGCATCGGTCGCCCATCGCGGCACGATGTGCTGATGCAGATGGGCGGCGACGCCGGCACCGGCCACCTCGCCCTGGTTCATGCCCAGATTGAAGCCGTCGCAGCCAGACACCTCGCGCAGCACCCGCATACCCGTCTGGGTGAGTGCGCCGATCTCGGCGACCTCCTCGACCGTCGCCTGATCGTAGGTGGCGATGTGACGATACGGGCACACCAGCAGGTGCCCCGAGTTGTACGGGAACAGGTTGAGCACGACGAACGCGGTCTCGCCGCGAGCGACGATGAGCCGCTCCTCGTCGGGATGCCTGGGCGCCTCGCAGAACGGGCACTCGTCACGCAGCGGCTGAGGCCCCGCCTTGATGTACGCCATCCGGTGCGGGGTCCACAGACGCTGGAACTCGTCCGGCACGCCGACCAGACGGTTGCCGTCCTCGAGCTCGGTCAAGCCAGATCCTCCGAGGTCATCACGCGTGCGTGCGCGGCGATCGCCGAGCGGATCCGCGACACGGCATCCGCGATCGGCACGCCGTTCTCCTGCGATCCGTCGCGGAAGCGGAACGAGACGGTGCCGGCGGCCCGGTCCTGCTCTCCGGCGATGAGGATCAGCGGCACCTTGGCAGTGGTGTGATTGCGGATCTTCTTCTGCATGCGATCGTCGGAGTGGTCGACGTCGGCGCGCACCCCGGCATCTCGCAGCTGACCGATCACGCCGTCCAGGTACTCGGCGTACTGGTCGGCGACCGGCACGCCCATCACCTGCACCGGCGCCAGCCACAGCGGGAAGTCGCCGGCGTAGTGCTCGAGCAGGATGGCGAAGAACCGCTCGACCGAGCCGAGCAGCGCTCGGTGGATCATCACGGGGCGGTGCTTCTGCCCGTCCGGGCCGGTGTACTCGAGTTCGAAGCGCTCGGGCTGGTTGAAGTCGAGCTGGATGGTCGACATCTGCCAGGTGCGCCCGATCGCGTCGCGGGCCTGCACCGAGATCTTCGGCCCGTAGAACGCGGCGCCTCCCGGGTCGGCGACCAGCTCGAGGCCGGACTCGAGAGCGACCTCGCGCAGGGTGTCGATCGCGGTGGTCCACTGCTCGGGCTCGCCGAGGAACTTGTCGTTGCCCTCTTCGTTCGTCGACAGCTCGAGGTAGAAGTCGTTCAGACCGTAGTCGCGCAGCAGGGTGAGCACGAGGTTCAGGTTGGTCGCGAGCTCGTCGCGCACCTGGTCCTGCGTGACGTAGATGTGCGCATCGTCCTGGGTGAGCCCGCGCACCCGGGTGAGGCCCGAGAGAGTGCCGCTCTTCTCGTACCGGTACACGGTGCCGAACTCCGCCATGCGCAGCGGCAGCTCGCGGTAGCTGCGTCCGCGCGCCCTGAAGATCAGGTTGTGGAACGGGCAGTTCATGGGCTTCAGGTAGTAGTCCTGGCCCTGACGGGTGATGTTGCCGTCGTCGTCACGCGCCTCGTCGAGATGCATCGGAGGGAACATGCCGTCGGCATAGGTCTGCAGGTGACCGGAGGTCATGAACAGATCCTTCTTGGTGATGTGCGGACTGTTCACGACCTCGTAGCCGTTCCGCAGCAGGTGACGACGCAGGTTCTCCTCGATCTCGTAGCGGATGATGCCGCCCTTGGGGTGGAAGACCGCCAGCCCGGAGCCGATCTCGTCGGGGAACGAGAAGAGGTCCATCTCGACGCCCAGCCTGCGGTGATCACGACGCTCGGCCTCGGCCAGACGCTCCTGATATGCCCGGAGCTCGTCCTTCGTCGGCCACGCCGTGCCGTAGATGCGCTGCAGCTGCGGGTTCTTCTCGCTGCCGCGCCAGTACGCCGCGGCGACGCGGGTGAGATCCCAGCCGTTGCCGACCATGCGGGTGCTCGGCACGTGCGGCCCGCGGCAGAGATCCTTCCAGGCGACCTCGCCGTCCTTCGTCACGTTGTCGTAGATCGTCAGCTCGCCGGCGCCGATCTCCGCAGATGCTCCCTCGGCCGCGTCGGCCCCCGAGCCCGGCCCGCCCGCGAGATCGATGAGCTCGAGCTTGAACGGCTCGTCCGCCATCTCGGCTCGGGCCTCGTCCTCGCTGACCACGCGACGCGTGAAGCGCTGGCCCTCGCGGATGATGCGCTGCATCTCCTTCGAGATGGCCTTGAGGTCGTCGGGGGTGAACGGGGCATCCACGCCGAAGTCGTAGTAGAAGCCGTCGGTGATGGGCGGGCCGATCCCGAGGTTCGCCTGGGGGCGGATGCGCTGCACAGCCTGGGCCAGCACGTGCGCGGTCGAGTGGCGGAGGATGGCGAGGCCCTCGGGGCTGTCGATGCCGACCGGCTCGACGACGTCGCGGTCGGTGATCGTCGCGGCGAGGTCCTTCAGCTCGCCGTTCACGCGCATGGCGATGACGGATCGATCGGTGAACAGGGCGAAGCCGTCGCGGTTGTCGGCGCTCGGCTGGGCGATGTCTGACACGGGTTTCTCCAGGTAGGCGTATGGAACAGGATGACTCAGCTGCGGACGCGACACGCGTCCTGCCCGCTCAGGCCTCCGTAGTTCGCGCGACGACACCGGTGACAGAGGTCACAGGGACGGTCGAGGCGGATTCCATGCTCCGAAGTCTACGCCGCCGCGTCACCGCCACCCGCATCCCGCCCGGGACATGAGAAAGCCCCGGTGTGCGAGCGCCCGCTCTGCGCACCGGGGCCTGGCGCCGATCGCTACCCGTTGACGATCGACGCAGGGTCGGAGGTCACACGCTCGTGTTTCGACCCGAGACCGCCCTGATGAGCCACGCGATCACCGCGAGCGCAAGAAGGACCAGTCCGACCCACAGCAGGAAGTTGAGGGACTGCACCAGACCACCCGTGATGGCCAGGATGATCGCGATGACCGCGATGATGATGAGAAGGGGATTCATGACCGCTCCTTTCCGTTCTGGAGCTCAGATGAGCGCCGTTGAGTCGACAGTAGAGTCGCTCGGGTCGTTCGCCGTAGGGGGTTGACTCCGTCCGCCGAACCGTGCGACGCCCCCGAGACGCAGGAGGCGTCTGGAATGCTGAGCACATGACGTCTCCCTCGATCGTGTGGTTCCGCGACGACCTGCGCCTCGCCGACAACCCCGCGCTGCGCGCGGCGATCGATCGCGAAGAGCCGATCATCGCCGTGTACGTGCTCGACGACGGATCGTCGGGGCTGCGGATGCCAGGCGGCGCAGCACGGTGGTGGCTGCACCACTCGCTCGCATCGCTGCGTGAGCGTGTCACCGAGCGAGGCGGCGTGTTCCTTCTTCGCCAGGGCCCCACCGCCGCGGTCATCTCGGAGCTGGTCGCCGAGACCCGGGCCGGCGCGGTGTTCTGGAACCGCAGGTACGGCGGGCCGGAGCGGGAGCTCGACACGGGTATCAAGGCCGCGCTGAGGCAGCGGGGCGTCGAAGTGCGCTCGTTCGCCGGGTCGCTCCTGTTCGAGCCGTGGACGGTGCGCACCGGAAGCGACACGCACTTCTCCGTGTTCACACCCTTCTGGCGGGCATGCCTGGCGCTGCCCGCACCGCGCGACCCGCTGCCGGAACCGCGCGAGCTGCACGGGCCGCGCACGGCACCGGCATCCGACGATCTCGACGACTGGCAGCTGCTGCCGACCGCGCCGGACTGGGCAGGCGGCCTGCGCGAGACGTGGGAGCCGGGTGAGCCCGCCGCACGCGTCCGACTTCGCGAGTTCCTCGAAGAGGATCTGCCGCACTACGACACGGCTCGCGACGAACCGGCGGCCGGCGCCACGTCCCTGCTGTCACCGCGGCTGCGCTGGGGCGAGCTCAGCCCGTTCACGCTCTGGCACGACGCGACCCGGCAGGAAGGCGCCGGACGCTTCCTCTCGGAGATCGGGTGGCGCGAGTTCGCGTGGCACACATTGTTCCACTTCCCGCAGCTGGCGACGCGCAATCTCCGCCGGGAGTTCGACGCGTTCCCCTGGCCGCGGCTGAAACCGACCAGGCTCGCGGCATGGCAGCGCGGCGAGACGGGCATACCGCTGGTCGACGCCGGAATGCGCGAACTCTGGCACACCGGATTCATGCACAACCGAGTGCGCATGGTGACCGCGTCGTTCCTGATCAAGAACCTGCTCATCGACTGGCGCCGTGGGGAGGAGTGGTTCTGGGACACGCTCGTCGACGCCGACGACGCCTCGAACCCGTTCAACTGGCAGTGGGTCGCCGGTTCCGGGGCAGACGCCGCCACCTACTTCCGCGTCTTCAACCCCGAGCTGCAGGCGAAGAAGTTCGATCGCGACGGGCACTACGTGAGCGAATGGGCTCGCGACGCTCCGACAGAGCCCATCGTCGATCTCGGCGAGACGCGCAAGGCGGCGCTGGCCGCCTACGAGACCATGCGCCGGGCACGCTGAGCGGAACCGCTCTGGCCCGAGATACCGCTCTGTGCCGAGATCAGAACAGATCCGCCGGCAGGTCGTCGAATCCGCCGGGCTGGACTGCGTCGACCGCTTCCAGACGGAACGGCAGCACGGCGATGCGCACACGGCTGTGCGGTGAGAGCAGAACAGAGACTTCCGCGCCGTCGGCCGTGCGGAAGTCGACGAATCGGCTGTGGGCTGCGGCCTCTTCGATGCGGCGTTTCAAGTCGCCGATGTCCTGATCCCGCTCCAGCGGGAGGCTGTCGTCGTCGTCGATCAGGATGATCGCCTGCTGCCCCGTGGTCATGCTGCGACGGTAGCCATCCCAGTCCCGCATGCAAGAGGGGGTTGCGCCCGGCGCATGGACTTGCAAGAGGGCGCGTCGGTGAAGGTGCCGGGAAACGACAGAACCCCCGGATCTCTCCAGGGGTTCTGTGTCTGTGCGCGATACTGGGATCGAACCAGTGACCTCTTCCGTGTCAGGGAAGCGCGCTACCGCTGCGCCAATCGCGCCTAGAAGGCTGTTCAGTTGTCAGAGAGGTGGCGACGGGATTCGAACCCGTGTAAACGGCTTTGCAGGCCGGTGCCTAGCCTCTCGGCCACGCCACCGCGAGGTGGATTCGAACCCACATGCGGAAACCCCCGGAAGGGGGCTCCTGCACTCGAGCGGATGACGAGACTCGAACTCGCGACCCTCACCTTGGCAAGGTGATGCGCTACCAACTGCGCTACATCCGCATATTCTGTTTTTCGTTTCCGGCGTCCCGGGCACTTGAAATACATTAGCCCAGGATCGCCGCTTCGCCAAACCGCTCCGCGCCGCCGGGCGTGTCTTTCGCGGCCGTGCGAACCGCCACGCCCGGCCGCTCGCCCGGTGTCGGTGGGCGAGCCCGGATCGGGTATGCTTTCTGACTGTGCCACCGTGCACGACACAACTCCACATGGGCGATTGGCGCAGTTGGTAGCGCGCTTCCTTCACACGGAAGAGGTCGTCGGTTCGAGTCCGGCATCGCCCACCGTGAAGCCCCGTCAGTCACCTGACGGGGCTTTCTCGTTCCCGGCCGGCTTCTAGCACACACGACCGCGAAACGCGCCCCCGTTCACAGATGAGCGCACCACGTTCAGGCTGGCACCATGCTTCACCGGATCGCAGACGACGCTCCCCTTCTCTTCGTGCACGGCTACGACCTCGGCGCCCGCATCTGGTCACGGGTGACAGAGGGCGCACGTGCGGCGCCCATGCGGCTGCTCGGCCATCGAGCCGTGTTCGTGCGCGGGGCCGAGGGCGTGCGCCTCTTCTACGACGAGAGCCGCGTCGCGCGACACGGCGCGATGCCGCGCTTCGTGCAGGAGACGCTGTTCGGGCACCGATCGGTGCACAGCCTCGACGGTTCGGACCATCGCCACCGCAAGGCGACGTTCGTCGATGTCGCCTATGAGGACGAGCAGGTGCATCGCCTGAATCCCGAACTCGAGCGCGAGTGGCGGCACGAGCTCGACGACTGGATCGCCGGCGGCGACCGCACCGCGTACGACGCAGCGGTCGGCGCCTTGGGACGGGCCGGGATGCAGTGGGCCGGCCTTCCCGGGTCGGCCGACGCCCGCACCCGCTGGGCGTCGCGTCTCGCACAGATCGTCGACGGCTTCGGCCGCCCCCTCTCCCCAGGCTTCGCGATGGCCGCGTTCAACCGACTCTGGTCGGATCGTCGCGCCGCGCGACTCATCCACGACGTGCGCGCGGGCAGCCTCACGCCGCCGAAGGGCACCGCGCTCTTCGAATGGGCTTGGCACCGCGGCCCCGACGGCCGGCTGCTGACCGAGCGCCTGGCCGGCATCGAGCTGCAGAACAGCATCCGTCCGCTCGTCGCGGTGGCGCGCTTCGTGGCCTTCGCCGCGAAGCGGCTGCACGAGGACGCCGATTGGCGGATGCGCATCCACGCCGAGACCGCGCGAAGCGGACGGCTCGTCGGCGGACCCCTCGCCGTGGCGTTCGCACAGGAGATCCGCCGCACCGCGCCTTTCGTGCCGATGCTGCCGGGGCGGGCGACCACCGACATCGACTTCGACGGTCAGCATGTGCCCGCCGGGGGTCGCGTGGTCATCGACATCCTCGGCACCGACCTCGATGACGCATCCTGGGACGACGCGTCGGAGTTCCGTCCCGAGCGCTTCGTGCACCGACCCGACTACGAGGCGATCCCGGCATTCATCCCGCACGGGGGCGCAGACGTGGCGACCGGCCATCGCTGCCCCGGCGAGAAGCTGGCGATCGCCGCCCTCTCCGCCGCGATCGCGGCCCTGTCCGACCCGCGGGTGCAGATCTCATCACAGGGACTGGAGGTCGACCGGCGCCGGCTTCCCACCATGCCCGCCTCCGGCGGGTGCGTCCACGCCGCGGCGCCCCGAGACGCCGACACCACCCCGTCCGCAGACCGACACGAATACGACGACCAGAGGAGCATCTCATGAAAGCACTGACCTGGCACGGCAAGCGCGACGTCCGCATCGAGCAGGTCGCGGATCCCGGCATCCTCGAGCCGACCGACGCGATCATCCGCGTGACCTCCACCGCGATCTGCGGCTCCGATCTGCACCTGTACGAGCTGCTCGGGCCCTTCCTCGACCGCGGTGACATCCTCGGTCACGAGACCATGGGCGAGGTCGTCGAGGTGGGCTCGGCGATCCGCAGCCTGGCGCCCGGCGACCGCGTCGTGATCCCGTTCAACATCTCGTGCGGCACGTGCTGGTTCTGCGCACGCGGCCTGCAGTCGCAGTGCGAGACCACGCAGGTGCGCGAGTACGGCAGCGGGGCGGCCCTGTTCGGGTACACCAAGCTCTACGGCCAGGTGCCCGGCGGCCAGGCCGAGTACCTGCGGGTGCCGCTGGCCGACTACAACCACGTGAAGGTGGGCGACGAGCTGCCCGACGAGCGCTACCTGTTCCTCAGCGACATCCTGCCGACCGCCTGGCAGGGGGTGGAGTACGCGCAGGTCCCGGCCGACGGCACCGTCGCCGTGCTGGGGCTCGGCCCCGTCGGCCAGTTCGCCGCACGCATCGCGCGGTCGCGCGGGCTGCGTGTGCTCGCCGTCGATCCCGTCGCAGAGCGGCGGGGCATGGCGGCGCGTCATGACATCGAGGTGTTCGACCTCGACGACGACACCATCCCGCATCTGCGCGACCTCACCGCCGGCCGCGGCGCCGACTCGGTGATCGACGCGGTCGGCATGGAGGCGCACGGCAACCCGGCCATCTCACTGGTGCAGCAGGCGGTCGGACTGCTGCCCGATCCCCTCTCCCGACCCGTGCTCGAGCACGCAGGTGTGGACCGTCTCGCCGCACTGCACGCGGCGATCGACCTGGTGCGACGTGGCGGCACCGTCTCGCTGAGCGGCGTCTACGCCGGTGACGCCGACATCCTGCCGATGAAGACCCTGTTCGACAAGCAGGTCACCATGCGGATGGGACAGTGCAACGTCAAGCGCTGGACCGACGAGCTGCTGCCGCTGGTGGAGGACGACGGCGACCCGCTGGGCGTCATGGATCTCGCCACCCACCGCGCCGCACTCGACGCGGCGCCCGACCTGTACCGGACGTTCCAGCGCAAGGAGGACGGCTGCATCAAGGTGGTACTCACCCCTGACGCGCCGCACGAGCCGGCATCGTGAGCCGGCGCACGAACCGTAGGATCGGGCTCACCGGCGCGCGACGCGCGCCGCATCCGGAAAGGCGGCACGCATGAGCGACTCCCGCGTCGTGATCTCAGGAGCCAGCGGCCTGATCGGCGGCGCTCTCACCCGCTCGCTGCGCGCGGACGGCTTCCGCGTGGTGCACCTCGTGCGCCGTCCCGCCCGGCATGCCGACGAGATCGAATGGCTCACCGGCCGCCCGCTCGATCCCGACGCGCTCGGCGGCGCGGCCGCCGTCGTCAACCTCAACGGCGCGAGCATCGGGCGCCTGCCCTGGGGGCCGCGCTACCGGCGCACGCTGCTCGAGTCGCGGCTGCAGCCGACGGGCGCGCTCGCCGACGCGCTGCTCGCACTGAGGTCCGACGCGCCGGCGCTGCTGTCCGCATCCGCCGTCGGATACTACGGAGACCAGCCCGGCGTGCATCTCGACGAGACGGCGGCACCCGGAGAGACGTTCCTCGCGGACGTCTGCGTGCAGTGGGAAAGGGAGGCGCAGCGCGCGGCGGGTGTGACGCGGGTCGTGCTGCTGCGCACCGCGCCGATCCTGCATCCGGATGCCGTGCTGAAGCCGATGATCACGCTCACGCGGTTCGGTCTGGGCGGGCCGCTCGGGTCGGGCCGGCAGGTGTGGCCGTGGATCTCGCTCGACGACGAGGTGCGCGCGATCCGGCACGCCATCGAGTCGGAACTGCATGGGCCGGTGAACCTCAGCGGCCCTCAGCGCGCGACCGCCGGCGGGATCGGCCGCGCCCTGGCGACGCGGATGCACCGGCCCTACCTGCTTCCCGCACCGGCGTGGGCGCTGAGGCTGGGGCTCGGCCGTGCCGCAGCGGATTCGCTGCTGCTGGCGGATGCCGACGTGACTCCTGACGCGCTCACGCGTTCCGGTTTCGAGTTCCGCCACCGCACGGCACCCGAGGCCATCGCCGCAGCCATCGGCTGAGCAGCGGCGCCGGAGGGCGACGGCGGCCGAGACGTGCGTGTGTCAGACCCGAGCCCACCCGTACCTGTCGACGAGCGCGCGGGCGATGCGACCATAGCGGACGACATCGAGCACCGCCGCCTCTCTGCGCATGCCGTCGTGGTGCACGCTGTACAGCTGCTCGATGTCGACCCACGACTCGCGCCCCTGCGCGTCCCAGGCGCCGGAGCCGATCGAGATGAAGTCCCGATCGCGCTCATGGGCTCTGCTCGTCATCCGCACCGCGTAGACGCGGTCGGAGCCGTGCCGCCCGATTACCAGCACCGGCCGGTCCTTGCCGCGTCCGTCGTTCTCCGCGTAGGGCACCCAGGTCCAGATGATCTCCCCGGAGTCGGGCAGGTGATTGCGCGAGGGCGAGTAGCCGACGCTCACACCGCCGACGCGCTCGGGGTCGACCTGCACGGTCTCGGCCCCGGGCATCCTGCCGGCCGAGGAGTCCCCCTCGGGTGTCGATCGGCTGCGGTCCGGTCGCAGGGTGGCACGCCGGCGGGGGCGGGCCTGCTGCCCGCCCCCGCTGCGTCCCGACAGCGCCCTGCCGAGAAGGTCGACGATGACCGAGAGGATCCTGCTGCCTGAGCTCACCCGCCCACCATAGCGGCGGGTGACGGCGCGAGCGCGTAGCCCTCCTCGCCGTGCACGGCCAGGTCGACACCGGCGAGCTCATCCTCGCCGGTGACGCGGAAGCCGATCGTCTTCTCGATCGCGAAGCCGATCGCGTAGGCGACTACGAACGAGTAGACCATCACTCCCCCGGCCGCGATCACCTGCACGGCGAGCAGCCGCAGATCACCTCCGGTGAACAGGCCCTGCCCGGTGGCGAAGAAGCCGAGGTACACGGTGCCGAGCAGCCCGCCGACGAGGTGCAGGCCCACGACGTCGAGCGAGTCGTCGAACCCGAGCCGGAACTTCAGATCCACCGCCAGTGCGCACGCGACCCCCGACAGCGCTCCCAGCAGCAGCGCCCATCCCGGCGTCAGGTCGGCGCAGGCGGGAGTGATCGCGACGAGACCCGCGACCAGGCCCGAGACCGCTCCGACCGAGGTCGGCTTCCCGACCCGCAGCTTCTCGACGAGCACCCAGCCGAGGATTCCTGCGGCAGCGGCGCCCAGCGTGTTGATCGCGATCAGACCCACACTGCCCATGTCGTCCGAGAGCCATTCGGCCCCGGCGTTGAACCCGAACCATCCGAACCACAGCAGCGCCGCGCCCAGCAGCGTCAGCGGCACGTTGTGCGGCTTGTTGAGCTCGCGCCCGAAGCCGATGCGCTTGCCCAGTACGAGAGCCAGCGCGAGGGCTGCGGCGCCTGCGTTGATGTGCACGGCGGTGCCGCCGGCGTAGTCGATGACCGCCACTCCGCTGTCCTCCCCGAACAGCTCCGTGCCGAGGTTCATGATCCAGCCGCCGCCCCACACCCACGCGGCGATCGGGAAGTAGCCGATCGTGCCGAAGATGCCCACGAAGATGAGCCAGGGGCCGAAGCGCGCCCGATCGGCGATCGCACCCGAGATGAGCGCGACGGTGATGATCGCGAAGGTGGCGCCGTACGCGACTCCGAGCAGGGCGACGTTGGCGTCCGGTCCCGCCGATGCCGCCGCCAGGCCGAGATCGGCGAACGGGTCGCCGGCGAAGTGCGACGGAGACGTGACGCTGCTCATCGAGTAGCCGTAGAGAACCCAGAGCACAGCGATCAGACCGATCGCGCCGAAGCTCATCATCATCATGCTGATGACGCTCTTCGCCCTGACCAGACCACCGTAGAAGAACGCCACCCCGGGCGTCATCAGCAGCACGAGCGCTGTCGCGGTGACCACCCACGAGACATTGCCTGTGGCATCCATGTCGAAACCTCCTCCGTTGAACGAACGAGGTCAGTCTGGGCTCCTGATGTTTCCGCCGGGCACGCATCGTGTTTCCGGCACGTTACGCCGCGGCGCGCGGTGTGACGATCGTGTTACTCGGCTGCGGAGTGGGTCAGCGCGTTCAGGCGCGAGATCGCGCGCAGGTACTTCTTGCGGTATCCCCCGGCGAGCATCTCGTCGGCGAACACCTGGTCGAGCGCGACCCCGGTCGCGACGATCGGCAGCTGGGCGTCGTACACCCGGTCGACGAACGCGACGAAGCGCAGCGCCTCGGACTGGTCGGTCAGGGTGTGCACGTCGCGCAGGCCGACCAGCGACAGCCCGTCGATGAGGCGGATGTAGCGGGACGGATGCACCTGCGCCAGGTGCTGGATGAGATCGGCGAACGCGTCGTCGGATGCCGCGCCCGAGGCCGCCGTTTGTTCGATCGCCCGCGCGTAGCGGGTGGCGTCGGACACCACCGAGCTTCCGTCGATCGCGCGCTGCCGATAGTCGACGCCGTCGATGCGCAGCGTCTCGAAGTTGTCGGCCATCGCGTGGATCTCGCGCAGGAAGTCCTGTGCGGCGAAGCGGCCCTCCCCGAGCGCGTTCGGCGGCGTGTTCGAGGTGGCGGCGAGCTTCGTACCCGACGGCACGAGCTCGCCGAGCAGCCGGGTCATGACCATCGTGTCACCGGGGTCGTCGAGCTCGAACTCGTCGATGCACAGCAGATCGGCGCCGCGCAGCAGGTCGACGGTGTTCTTGTAGCCGAGTGCGCCGACGAGCGCGGTGTACTCGATGAACGAACCGAAGTACTTCCGACGCGCGGGCAGCGCGTGGTAGACCGACGCCAGCAGGTGGGTCTTGCCGACTCCGAAGCCGCCGTCGAGATACACGCCCGGCTTCATCGGCGTCTCCTTCGGAGCACGACGGAACAGCCCCGCCTTCTTCGCGGGCGCCGGGCCCTTTCCGGCGAAGCGCTGCAGCAGCTGCTTGGTCGCCTCCTGCGAGGGATAGCGGTCGTCGGCGCGATAGCTCTCGAAGGTCGCGTCGTCGAACTGCGGGGGCGGCACGAGACTCGCCAGCATCTCGGTTCCGGTCACGACGGGCGTGCGCTCCGTGAGGTGCACCACGCCCGTGCTGATCTGCTGGGTCATCACGTTCCTGGAGTCATAGTCTTACGATCCTGATGCGGGTGCGCGCCAGGGCATCTATCGTCATAGGGGACGGCTCAACTTTACGCCGTCGCCGAGTCCACCCGAGCCTGACCCTGAGGAGCATCCGTGGCCGTCGATCACGACACGTCATCCGCCAAGTTCGCAGAGTACGCCGCACCCGGCCGTCTCGTGTCCACCGAATGGCTGGCCGCCAACCTCGGCACGCCGGGACTCGTCGTCGTCGAGTCCGACGAGGACGTGCTGCTGTACGAGACGGGACACATCCCCGGTGCGGTGAAGGTCGACTGGCACACCGAGCTGAACGACCCGGTCGTGCGCGACTACGTCGACGGCGAGGGCTTCGCCGAGCTGATGAGCCGCAAGGGCATCTCGCGCGACGACACGGTCGTCATCTACGGCGACAAGAACAACTGGTGGGCCGCCTACGCGCTCTGGGTGTTCTCGCTCTTCGGCCACGAGGATGTCCGCCTCCTCGACGGCGGCCGGGACCGCTGGATCGCGGAGGCCCGCGAGATCACGACCGAGAAGACCGAGCGGCCCGCCACGGACTACCCCGTCGTCGAGCGCGACGACTCGGTGCTGCGCGCCTACAAGGACGACGTGCTCGCGTTCATCGGCAAGGGACCGCTGATCGATGTGCGCTCCCCCGAGGAGTACAACGGCGAGCGGACCACCGCACCCGCGTACCCCGAGGAGGGCAGCCTGCGCGCCGGTCACATCCCCACCGCGCAGAGCGTGCCGTGGGGCAGGGCCGTCGCCGAGGACGGCGGGTTCAAGACGCGAGCCGAGCTCGAGGAGATCTACCGCGACGGCGCCGGCATCAAGGACGGCGACGACATCATCGCGTACTGCCGCATCGGTGAGCGCTCCAGCCACACCTGGTTCGTGCTGCAGCACCTGCTCGGGTTCGAGAACGTGCGCAACTACGACGGATCGTGGACCGAATGGGGCAGCGCCGTGCGCGTGCCGATCGTCAGCGGCAGCGAGCCCGGTTCGCTCTGAGCATCCCGGCGGGCCACGGGGTGGGATGATGGCAGGGATGACTGACACGCACGTCCCCGCCACGCTCGCCGAGTTCCGCGACGAGTTCCTCGAGCTTCCGGAGCCCGATCGCCTCGAACTGCTCCTCGAGTTCGCCAACGAGCTGCCGCCGGTCTCCGATGAGATCGCGAGCCACCCCGAGATGTGCGAGCGGGTGGCGGAGTGCCAGTCGCCCGTCTACATCTATGTCGAGGTCGAAGGCGGCGTCGTCGCCATGCATGCGATGGCGCCGCCGGAGGCACCCACCACTCGCGGCTTCGCCAGCATCCTCGTGCAGGGGCTCACCGGTCTGACCGTCGACGAGGTGCTCGCGGTGCCGAATGACTACCCGCAGAGCATCGGTCTGACCCGGCTGGTCTCCCCGCTGCGGATCGGCGGGATGACCGGGATGCTGATGCGCGCGAAGCGCCAGGTCGAAGCGAAGCGCTGAGCGTCAGGCCAGGCCGCGCTCGGTCATCCAGTCGGTGATCGCCGCCGTCCAGCCGTCCTGGTCGTAATTCCAGATCTTGGTGTGCCGCGCCACCCGGAACTCCGGCATGGTCACCAGATCGGGTCGCGCCTCGGCGAGGGCGTGCGAGGCATCCGCGGGGACGAAGCCGTCGTCCTCGCTGTGCAGGATCAGGATGGGCGCGGCGAGCTCCGACGCGCGCGCGACCATGTCGAGCCGGTCGAACGGGATCGCCTCATCCGCCCCGCTCAGCCGGGCGAGGACGGAGTTGCCCAGAGCCCCCATCGCGAGGCCGGGCAGAGGCTCGCGCAGACCCGATTCGCGCGCCTGGAAGCGCAGCACCGTGCGCCAGTCGACGACCGGCGACTCGAGGATGACGCCGGCGATGGCATCCCGGTGCTCCGACGAGACGGCGGTCTGCAGCGCGATCGCACCGCCCATCGACCACCCCATCAGCACGATGCGCTCCGCGCCGCGACGCAGCGCGTACCCGATCGCGGCGTCGACGTCGCGCCATTCCGCCGCACCGAGCGCATAGCCGCCGCCGCGCGAGCGCGGGGCTTCCCCGTCGTTGCGGTACGACACGACGAGCGAGGGCAGACCCATCGCATGCATCACCGGCACGGCGCGCAGGCACTCCGACCGGGTCGTGCCGCGCCCGTGCACCTGGATCACCCAGGTCGACGATTCCGCGGGGAACAGCCACGCCGGGCACGGCCCGGCCGGTGAGCCGATGAGCACGCTCTCCCACGGCAGATGCAGCTCACTCGGCGTCACGTGGTACCAGCCGCTGAAGGCTGCGTCGCCGTCGACGCGGGCGCCCGGCTCGATCTGGGTGAGCAGCTTCCGGCGCACCGTGCTGCGGTCGGCGCTGAGCACCGCGCCCAGCTTGACGTACCCGTAGGTGCCTGTCGCGAACAGTCCGTAGCGTCCGGGCAGCTCGGTGTCGGGCGTGCGGGCGAGCTCGATCGTCTGGGCGCCGGTGTCGATCGCGATGATGCGCGTGTCGTTGCGGCGCACGGCGGGCGAGACGACGCGACGCGCCGTCGCGAGGACGGCCGCTGCGCCGGCTGCGAGCCCGGTGGCGATGACGGCGGGGACGGCGAAGGCTACGGCGTGCCTGAGACTCTTCATCGCCTCCCGACTCTAGCCTGTCCTCGTGAGCGCACACCCGGATGCCGCAGCGCTGTTCGACGCAGCGGCGGCAGAGCTTCGTGAGATGGCGTTCCGCGCCGACATCGTGGTGCGGGAGATCCCGTCTCCGGCGGGGCTCGCGCCGTTCGCGCTCGCGCTCGCCGCGGATGTGCGCCCCGACGATCACGGCGACTCGGTCTACGGCACGGGGCGCTTCGTGCTGCTGCACGACCCGGATGAGCCCGACGCGTGGGGCGGGGCGTGGCGGATCGTCGCGTTCGCGCAGGCGCCTCTCGAGCCCGAGATCGGCACCGATCCGCTGCTCGCCGACGTCGCGTGGTCGTGGCTGGTCGACGCCCTCGACTCGCGCGAGGCCGCGTATCACTCGGCATCCGGCACGTCGACGAAGATGCTCTCCAAGGGCTTCGGCGCGCTGGCTGCGGAGGGCGACGGGGCGCAGATCGAGCTTCGTGCGTCGTGGACTCCGGATGCCCCGCTGCGCCCGCATGTGGAAGCATGGGCGGAGCTGGTCGGGATGCTCGCGGGACTCCCGCCCGGATCAGAGGACGTCGCCGTGTTCGGCGCGAGAAAGGGCGCACGTGGCTGAGTACTCCGTGATCGACGACCGTGCGGAGTTCGAGGCGGCAGCCGCCGCGCTGGCGCAGGGAACCGGGCCCGTGGCGGTCGATGTGGAGCGGGCCTCCGGGTTCCGCTACTCCCAGCGCGCGTACCTCGTGCAGGTCTACCGCCGCGGCGCCGGCGTGCACCTGTTCGACCCGCCCGCGATCGGTGAGTTCCGAGCGCTTCAGGATGCCATAGGCGATGCCGAGTGGGTGTTCCACGCGGCAAGTCAGGATCTGCCGTCGCTGCGCGAGCTCGACCTCGTGCCCTCGCGCATCTTCGACACCGAGCTCGCCTCGCGACTCCTGGGCAGTGACGGCTTCGGGCTCGCCGCGGTCGTCGAGCACACGCTGGGCATCACTCTCGCCAAGGCCCATTCCGCCGCCGACTGGTCGACCCGACCGCTTCCCGACCCGTGGCTGGAGTACGCCGCGCTCGACGTGCTCCACCTCGTCGACGTGCGCGATGCCCTCGTCGCGGAGCTCGACGCCGCCGGCAAGTCGGAGATCGCCGCCGAGGAGTTCGAAGCGACGCTGCGCCGCCTGCCGAAGCCGCCGCGAGAGGAGCCATGGCGGCGGCTGAGCGGACTGCACAAAGTGCGCGGCGCCCGTCAGCTCGCGGTGGCTCGCGAGCTGTGGACCGCCCGCGAGCAGTACGCCGAGGAGGTCGACGTGTCGCCGGGACGGCTCGTTCCCGACCGCTCACTGCTCGCCGCGCTGCTGGCGTCGCCCCGCTCGAAGCAGGACCTCGCCGGCCTCAAGGAGTTCAACGGACGCGCGAGCCGCACCCAGCTCGATCGCTGGTGGGCCGCGATCGAGAAGGGGCGCACGACCGACGATCTGCCGCGCGAGCGGGTGCCGAGCGATGCGCTCCCCCCGCCGCGTGCCTGGGCCGACCGCAACCCGGACGCCGACCTGCGGCTCAAGGCCGCTCGCCCGGTGATCGAGGCGCTGGCTGAAGAGCTGCACATGCCCACCGAGAACCTGCTCACTCCCGAGCACCTGCGCCGCCTCGCCTGGCAGCCGCCGACGGAGTTGACCGCGCAGTCCGTGGGCGCGGCGCTCCTGGAGCTCGGGGCACGCCCCTGGCAGGTTGCGCATACCGCACAGAAGATCGTGGATGCATTTGTAGAGGGGCCGCAAACCCCCGTCGAGGGGTTGCCGAGCGCTTCGTAGGTTCGATCCAACCGATTCCAGGCCGCGTTTGCGCACTCCTAGGGTGGATGAGAACCCCAACCTATGGAGGCAGAGTGGCCGAGATCTCGGACGTCTACTTCGTCGATGGAGTGCGCACCCCGTTCGGGCGCGCCGGCGAAAAGGGCATGTACTGGAACACCCGCGCTGATGACCTCGCCGTCAAGGCGACCATCGGACTGATGGAGCGCAACGCCGCTGTCCCGGCGGAGCGCATCGACGACGTGGCGATCGCCGCCACGTCGCAGACCGGAGACCAGGGCCTCACGCTGGGTCGGTCGGTCGCCATCCTGGCCGGCCTTCCGCAGACGGTACCCGGCCTCGCCGTGGAGCGCATGTGCGCCGGCGCGATGACCAGCGTGACCACGATGGCGGCATCCATCGGCGTCGGCATGTACGACCTCGCCCTCGCCGGCGGCGTCGAGCACATGGGCCACCACCCGATCGGCGGCAACGCAGACCCGAACCCGCGCTTCGTGGCAGAGAAGATGGTCGACCCGGGGGCGCTCAACATGGGCGTCACCGCAGAGCGCATCTTCGATCGCTTCCCGCATCTCACCAAGGAGCGCTCCGACCGCTTCGGCATGCTGAGCCAGCACAAGGTGCAGGCCGCGTACGACGCGGGCAAGATCCAGCCCGACCTCGTGCCTGTCGCGATCAAGGGCGCGGACGGCGCGTGGGGTCTCGCGACAGAGGACGAGGGCCGTCGCCCGCAGACCACGATGGAGGATCTCGCCGCGCTCAAGACGCCGTTCCGGCCCCACGGCCGGGTCACCGCGGGCACGTCCTCCCCGCTCACCGACGGCGCAACCATGTCGCTGCTGGCCGGCGGCGGGGCGGTGAAGGAGCTGGGCCTGCAGCCGAAGATGAGGATGGTCTCGTTCGCGTTCGCCGGCGTGCAGCCCGAGATCATGGGCATCGGCCCCATCCCCTCGACCGAGAAGGCGCTGAAGAAGGCCGGTCTCGACATCTCCGACATCGGACTGTTCGAGCTGAACGAGGCGTTCGCCATCCAGGTGATCTCCCTCCTCGACCACTTCGGGATCGCCGACGACGACCCGCGCGTCAACCAGTGGGGCGGAGCGATCGCGGTGGGACACCCGCTCGCGGCATCCGGAGTCCGGCTGATGATCCAGCTCGCGGCTCAGTTCGCCGAGCGCCCCGACGTGCGCTACGGTCTGACCGCCATGTGCGTCGGACTCGGCCAGGGCGGCTCGGTCATCTGGGAGAACCCGTTCTACGACGGCAAGAAGAGGAAGTGACCGCGATGGCTGACACGATCAACGCACAGTACGCCGGGGTCGACTTCA
Organism: Microbacterium sp. OR21; assembly: GCF_047306785.1. Lineage (NCBI taxonomy): Bacteria > Bacillati > Actinomycetota > Actinomycetes > Micrococcales > Microbacteriaceae > Microbacterium > Microbacterium sp. OR21. Next base: position 498,110 of record NZ_JAZEXJ010000003.1, read on the forward strand.
CGCCCCTGTCGGCACTGGCCGACGGCGAGGTCGTCACGCACTCCCCCGTGCGCGACATCCGTCTCGCCTCGGGCAAGGTGCTCGCCCTGATCACCCTCGACAACGGTCGCGATCACACGCGACCGAACACGCTCGGTCCTGCCACGCTCACCGAGCTCGGCGAGACGCTCGACTCGCTCCGAGCTCGCGCGGCCGCGGGAGAGATCCAGGCGGTGGGCATCACCGGCAAGCAGTACATCCTCGCTGCGGGAGCCGACCTGTCCGACATCAGCCGGGTGGGGTCGAAGGACAACGCCCGCCTGATCGCGCAGCTCGGGCACAAGGTGCTCGGCTCGCTGTCGGAGCTGGGCGTGCCGTCCTTCGCGTTCGTCAACGGGCTCGCGCTCGGCGGCGGCATGGAGATCGCGCTGAACTCCACCTACCGCACGGTCGACGCATCCGCCGCGGCTCTCGCGCTGCCCGAGGTCTTCCTCGGGATCATCCCCGGCTGGGGTGGCGCGTACCTCGTGCCGAACCTGATCGGCATCGAGAACGCGCTCGAGGTCGTCATCTCGAACCCGCTCAAGCAGAACCGCATGCTCAAGCCGCAGCAGGCGTTCGAGCTGGGCCTGATGGACGCCATCTTCCCGGCATCCACGTTCCTCGAGAGCTCGCTGGCCTGGGCAGACGCGGTGCTCGGCGGAAAGAAGGTCGAGCGTAAGAACGAGCCGGGCAAGATCGAGCGCACAGTCAAGTGGCCGATCGCGATCAAGATGGCCCGCGGCATGCTGGAGTCGAAGATCGGCACCGTGCCCCGCTCGCCCTACGTCGCCCTCGACCTGCTCGAGAAGGCGAAGAGCAGCACGAAGGCCGAGGGCTTCGCCCGTGAGGACGAGGCCCTGGCGGAGCTCGTCACCGGCGATCAGTTCGCTGCCTCGATGTACGCCTTCGACCTCGTGCAGAAGCGCGCCAAGCGCCCCGTCGGAGCCCCCGACAAGGCGCTGGCGAAGAAGGTGACCAAGGTCGGCATCATCGGCGCCGGCCTCATGGCCAGCCAGTTCGCCCTGCTCTTCGTGCGCAGGATCCAGGTTCCGGTGCTGATCACCGACCTCGATCAGGCGCGCGTCGACAAGGGCGTGGCATACATCCACGACGAGATCGGCAAGCTCGAGCAGAAGGGCCGCCTGGACGGCGACACCGCCAACAAGCTGCGCTCGCTCGTCACCGGCACGACCGACAAGACGCAGTACGCGGACTGCGACTTCGTGATCGAGGCCGTGTTCGAGGAGGTCGGGGTCAAGCAGCAGGTGTTCGGCGAGATCGAGAAGATCGTCGCAGAGGACGCGATCCTCGCGACGAACACCTCGTCGCTGTCGGTCGAGGAGATCGGCTCCCAGCTCGCCCACCCCGAGCGCCTGGTCGGGTTCCACTTCTTCAACCCGGTCGCGGTCATGCCGCTGATCGAGATCGTGAAGACGCCGCACACCGCGGAAGCCGCCCTGTCGACGGCCTTCGTCGTCGCGAAGGGTCTGGGGAAGAACGCCGTGCTCACGGCCGATGCTCCCGGCTTCGTCGTGAACCGTCTGCTCGCGAAGGTCATGGGCGAGGCGGCTCGGACCGTGTACGAGGGCACTCCCATCGCAGACGTCGAGAAGGCGTTCGGGCCGCTCGGACTGCCGATGGGACCGTTCCAGCTGATCGACCTGGTCGGCTGGAAGGTCGCGGCGCACGTGCAGGACACCATGGTGCGTCACTTCCCCGACCGCTTCTACGCGAACGAGAACTTCCACGCTCTCGCCGAGCTGGATGCCGTGGTCGAGAAGGACAAGGGCGGCCGGGTGACCGGATGGACGAAGGCCGCCGAGAAGGTGCTCAAGGGGCATGCGGGCAGCTCGCCGGCATCCGCTGAGACGATCCTCCGGCGCGTGCAGGACGGCCTGGCGCAGGAGATCCGGATCATGCTCGATGAGGGTGTCGTGCCCGAGGTGGAGGACATCGACCTCTGCCTGATCCTCGGCGCCGGGTGGCCGTTCATCGACGGCGGTGCGTCGCCGTACCTCGACCGCGAGGGCGCGTCGGAGCGGGTGTTCGGCAGCACCTTCCACACCCCGCCCATCCGCGGGATCGCTCAGAACTGACGCTCACTGGCAGGGGCCGCACCTCCGGGTGCGGCCCCTGCTGTCGTCCCTGCCGGCTCGTGCGACGATGCGCGGATCAGCCGACCGGTGCGGGGCGCTGATCGACCTCGCCGCGGCGCGGCCAGTGGGCGACGGCGCGTTCGGCGAGTGCGGTGATCGTCAGCGAGGGGTTCACTCCCGGGTTCGCCGGCACCGCCGCACCGTCGAGGACGTGGATGCCCGGGTGCCCCCATACCCGGTTCCACGGGTCCACCACTCCCCGGTCGGGTGAGTCGCTGATGACCGCACCGCCGAGGAAATGCGCAGTCAGCGGGATGCCGAACACCTCCGGCCACGATCCGCGGGGCTCGGTGCGCACTCCGGTCTCCCCCTGCATCCGTTCGGCGATGGCCGCCACGGCTCGATGCGCCTGCGGCAGGTACGACGGATTCGGCGCACCGTGCCCCTGTCTGCTGGTCAGCACGTCGCGGCCGAACCGGCGACGGAGTGACAGGGTGAGCGAGTTGTCGGCGGTCTGCATGACCAGTGCGATGATGCCCCGCTCGCTCCAGCGGTGCAGGTCCGCGAGGCGGAACTGGCGGATCGGATGCCGGATGAGCGCGCCGAGCAGCAGGGCGAGTCGTCGACCGAAGGAGCGGTCGCCGGGAACGAGGACGGTCGCGAGAGCGCCCATCAGATTCGAGCCCGGGCCGTAGCGCACGTTCTCGACGTGCGTACGATCGTCGATGTGGAACGAGGTGGTGATCGCGACGCCTCGCGCATAGCCCGCGGAGTCGGGCACCCGCGTCGACACGGCTCCGTCGAGCGCCTCCGAGTTCGTGCGGGTGAGCCGGCCGACGGCATCCGAGATGCGCGGCAGCGCGGCCGATGCGCGCATACGGTGCAGCAGCTGCTGCGTGCCCCAGGTGCCCGCCGTCAGCACCACCTGCTCGGCGCGCACGGTCCGCCGGTCGCGGCGCAGCCATGCGCCCGAGCGCTCGGTGGTGACGAGGTAGCCGCCGCGCGCATCCTGGCGCACCTCGACGACGGTGCGCATCGCGTCGATCCGAGCACCGCGCCGCTCGGCGAGGGCGAGGTAGTTCTTCATGAGCGTGTTCTTCGCGCCCACCCGGCAGCCGGTCATGCAGTTGCCGCACAGCGTGCATCCCGTGCGATCCGGCCCCTCCCCGTCGAAGAACGGATCCGGCACCCGCACTCCCGGCGTGCCGAGGAACACCCCCACCGGGGCGTGACGGAAGGTGTCGCTCACGCCGAGATCCTCGGCGGCGCCGGCCATGATCCGCTCGACCGGCCCGGTGTGCGGATAGCGCTCCACCACCCCGAGCATCCGCTTCGCGGTCGCATAGTGCGGGGCGAGCTCTGCATGCCAGTCGATGCCGGCGGGCCAGTTCCGGTCGGCGAAGAACGACGACGGCGGCTCGTACAGCGTGTTCGCGTAGTTCAGCGATCCGCCGCCGACGCCCGCGCCGGCGAGGATCATGACGTGCGGCAGACGGTGGATGCGCTGCACGCCGAAGCATCCGATCCGCGGCGCCCACAGGTAGCGACGCACGTCCCACGAGGTCCTCGCGAAGTCCTGGTCTTCGAATCGCCGGCCCGCCTCGAACACGCGCACGCGGTACCCCTTCTCTGACAGGCGCAGCGCGGCGACGGATCCGCCGAAGCCCGATCCCACTATCACGACGTCCTCGTCGTACGTCATGTGCTCACTCCTTCGGGACCATCATCGTTACGGCGGCCGGTCGGACGCCGATGACGCATTCGCTCACGCCGACGCGCTCACCGTCGGCGTATACGACGAGGTCAGGCGCCGCCACCCGCACAGAGCGCGCCCGGCGATGCCGCACCTCGGGCAGCCCCAGGTGGCTGCCGCGCAGCAGCAGCGGGAAGAGCCGCAGCAGCCTCCTGCGGCGCAACGGCGCGACGTGCACGATGTCGAGCAGTCCGTCATCGGGCCGAGCGCCGGCGCAGATCGGCATCCCGCCGCCATAGCTGCGGGTGTTGCCGACGGCGAGCAGCGTACCGGGCTGCACGCGCTCTGCGTCGCCGTCGATCGAGATGCGGAACAGGGTGGAGCGCAGTCGCGCGAGCTCGATGACGAGTGCGAGGTAGTAGCGCAGCCGGCCGCTCGGACGGCGCAGCGCGTTCGTGCGCTCGCTCACCTTCGCGTCGAATCCGAGTGCCGCCACGGTGAGGAACGTCCTCGCCGAGCCCTGCGACCGGATCGTGCCGAGGTCGATCGTCCGGGCGGAGCCGTGCAGCGCGACGAGGGCGGCCGTCTGCGGATCGCCCGTCGGGATGCCGAGTGCCCGTGCGAGGTCGTTGCCGGTTCCGGCCGGTACGAGGGTGATCGGATGCCCGTTCTCGGCCAGCACGTCGATGATGCCGGCGAGCGTGCCGTCGCCGCCGACGACGACGACCCCGTCGGGATCCGCCCGGACCGCCCGCTCTGCGAGCGTCATGGTCTGCTCCGCCGTGCTGCCGGCGTAGACACTCACGTCGGCACCGGCCGCGCGCAGCGCGCTCGCGGCCTCCACGCCGACGCGCGCACCGTGCCCCCTGCCCGCCTGCGGGTTGACGATGAGCGCGAGGCGCACGACCTCGTCCACTCGGCCGCTCGAGAAGCTCAGCGCTTCTGGACGAGCGGCAGGTCGATGGCTCCGGTCTGCCCAGCGGCCTTCGCGACGGGGATGCGGGTGCCGCCGACCTGCGCGACGACGTCCGCGGTGATCTTCTCGGCCTCAAGACCCGCGTCCTCGAGGATCTGCTCACGGGAGGCGTGCTCGAGGAACTCGTCCGGCAGACCCAGTTCGTCGACGCCGGTGTCGATCCCGGCCTCGCGCAGCACCTGGCGCACACGGGTGCCGATACCGCCCACCCGGATGCCGTCCTCCAGCGTGATCACCAGCCGGTGCCGTGCCGCCAGCTCCACCACCGAGCTCTGCACCGGCACCGCCCATCGCGGATCGATCACCGTCGCGCCGATGCCGCGTGCGCGCAGCCGCCCGGCGATGTCGACCGCCATCTCGGCGAACGAGCCGATCGCGACGATCAGCACATCCTCCTCCTCGCCGCGGGCGAGCACGTCGGTGCCGTCGGACAGACGCTCGATCGCGTCGATCGTGTCGGGGACGTCGCCCTTCGGGTAGCGGATGACGGTCGGCGCGTCCTCGACGGCGACGGCCTCGGCGAGGGCTTCGTGCAGGCGCGCGGCGTCGCGCGGAGCTGCGATCCGGATGCCCGGCACCATCTGCAGCATGGCGAGATCCCACACCCCGTGGTGGCTCGGGCCGTCGGGGCCGGTCACACCGGCGCGGTCCAGCACGAAGGTGACGCCGGAGCGGTGCAGCGCGACGTCCATCAGCACCTGATCGAACGCGCGGTTCATGAACGTGGCGTAGATCGCGACGACGGGGTGCAGACCGCCGAAGGCCAGGCCCGCCGCGGAGGCCACCGCGTGCTGCTCGGCGATGCCGACGTCGTAGACGCGGTCGGGAAAGCGCTCGGCGAACGCGGCGAGGCCGGTCGGGCGCAGCATCGCCGCGGTCATCGCGATGACCTTGTCGTCGCGCGCGCCGATCTCGACGAGCGCGTCGGAGAACACCGACGTCCACGACGTGCCGGACGACGATGAGAGCGGGCCGCCGGTCTTCGGGTCTATGCGGCCGACCGCATGGAACTGGTCGGCCACGTCGTCGAGAGCGGGCTGGTAGCCGCGCCCCTTCTCGGTGATGGCGTGCACGATCACCGGCGCACCGTAGTCCTTGGCGAACTGCAGCGTCTCGATCAGCGCATCGACATCGTGCCCGTCGACCGGGCCGAGGTACTTGATGTCGAGGTTGGAATACAGCGCCACATTGTTGGTGAAGCGCGACAGGAAGCCGTGTGTTCCGCCGCGGACGCCGCGGAACACGGCCCGGCCGAGCGGACCGAACGCGCGGAACAGCCGGTCGGACTTGCGATGCATCTCCCGGTACACGCCCGCGGTGCGCACCCGGTTCAGGTAGCGCGACATGCCGCCGATCGTCGGTGCGTAGGAGCGCCCGTTGTCGTTGACGACGATGACCAGGTTGCGATCGTTGTCGTCGCTGATGTTGTTCAGCGCCTCCCACGTCATCCCGCCGGTGAGCGCGCCGTCTCCGACCACGGCGACCACATGGCGATCCGAGCGGCCGGTGGCCGTGAGGGCACGCGAGATGCCGTCCGCCCAGCTCAGCGAGCTCGACGCGTGCGAGGACTCGACCACGTCGTGCACGCTCTCCGACCGCTGCGGGTAGCCGGCGAGTCCCCCGCGCGAGCGGAGGTTGGAGAAGTCCTGCCGTCCCGTGAGCAGCTTGTGCACGTACGACTGATGCCCGGTGTCGAAGATGATCGGGTCATCGGGAGACGAGAAGACCCGGTGCAGCGCGATCGTCAGCTCCACGACGCCGAGGTTGGGCCCGAGGTGCCCGCCGGTGCGGGCCACGTTCTCGACGAGGAACGCGCGGATCTCCGCCGCCAGCTCGATCAGTTCCGCGCCGGAGAGTCGGTCGAGATCTCGGGGGCCGCTGATACTGGGCAGGATCGGCATGGACGTCCTTCCGCGACGTGGATCACGCGCCGGAGACGGCGTGCGCATCGGAACATTCTACCGCGGGATGCGACAGGGGCTCGGATGCCGAAGCATCCGAGCCCCTGTCTCCGTCGGTCAGACCAGCGAGCGCAGCACGTACTGCAGGATGCCGCCGTTGCGGTAGTAGTCCGCCTCACCGGGGGTGTCGATGCGGACGACCGCGTCGAAGGTGATGGGCTCGCGGCCCTCGGCCGAGAACTCGCTCGGCGTAGCCGTGACCTTCACCGTCTTCGGGGTGACGCCCTCGTTCAGCGCGGTCAGGCCCTCGATCGAGATGATCTCGGTGCCGTCGAGTCCGAGCGACTCCCACGTCTCGCCGGCCGGGAACTGCAGCGGCACGACGCCCATGCCGATGAGGTTCGAGCGGTGGATGCGCTCGAAGCTCTCGGTGATGACCGCCTTCACGCCGAGCAGGTTCGTGCCCTTGGCCGCCCAGTCGCGCGAGGATCCCGAGCCGTACTCCTTGCCGCCGAAGATCACCAGCGGGATGCCCTCGTCCTGGTAGTTCTGCGACGCGTCGTAGATGTACGCCTGCGGACCGCCCTCCTGGGTGAAGTCGCGGGTGAACCCGCCCTCGATCTGCTGGCCGTCGTTGACGGCCTTGACCAGAGCGTTCTTCAGGCGGATGTTCGCGAACGTGCCGCGGATCATCACCTCGTGGTTTCCGCGGCGCGAGCCGTAGGAGTTGAAGTCGCGCTGCTCGACGCCGTGCTCGGTGAGGTACTGCGCGGCCGGGGTGCCGGCCTTGATGTTGCCGGCGGGCGAGATGTGGTCGGTGGTGACCGAGTCGCCCAGGGTGGCCAGCACGCGTGCGCCGGTGATGTCGGTGACCGGCGCGGGCGTCAGCTCCATGCCGTCGAAGTACGGGGCCTTGCGCACGTACGTCGACGAGTCGTCCCACTCGAAGATCGGCCCGGTCGGCGTCGGCAGGTTCTTCCAGCGCTCGTCACCGTCGAAGACGGTCGCGTACTGCTTGATGAACTGGTCGCGCGAGATCGACGAGTCGATGATCTCCTGCACCTCTTGGGGTGCGGGCCAGATGTCCTTGAGGAAGACGTCGTTGCCCGCTTCGTCCTGACCCAGCGGGTCGCTCTCGAAGTCGAAGTGCATCGAGCCGGCGAGGGCGTAGGCGACGACCAGCGGCGGGCTGGCGAGGTAGTTCATCTTGACGTCGGGGCTGATGCGACCCTCGAAGTTGCGGTTGCCCGAGAGCACCGCGGTCACAGCGAGGTCGTGCTCGTTGACGGCGGCCGACACCTCTTCGATCAGCGGGCCGGAGTTTCCGATGCAGATCGTGCAGCCGTAGCCGACGGTGTAGAAGCCGAGACCCTCGAGGTCCTTGTCGAGCCCGGACTTCTCGTAGTAGTCGGTGACGACCTTCGAGCCGGGTCCGAGCGTGGTCTTGACCCACGGCTTCTGCTTCAGCCCCTTCTCGCGCGCCTTGCGGGCGAGAAGCCCGGCGGCGATCATCACCGACGGGTTCGAGGTGTTGGTGCACGAGGTGATGGCGGCGAGCGTGACGGCGCCGTTGTCGAGGATGTACTGCTGACCCTCGGGAGTCGTCACCTTGACCGGGTTCGATGCGCCGTGGTCGCCGCTGGAGGCGAGCATGCTGTGCTCGTGCGCGCTCTCGTGCTGGTACGAGACGCCCTCCTCCGAGACGTGCTCGCGCTCGACACCGGGCGCGTTGCCCGGATCCGATGCCGGGAACGTGCCCTCGACCTCGACGGATCCCTCGTTCGCGGAGGTGTAGTTCAGGATGTCCTTCTCGAACTGCTGCTTCGCCTCGGCCAGCAGGATGCGGTCCTGCGGGCGCTTGGGGCCGGCGATCGAGGGGACGACCGTCGACAGGTCCAGCTCCATGTACTCCGAGTACGAGGGCTCCTTGTTGGCGTCGTGCCACAGTCCCTGCACCTTGGCGTACTGCTCGACGAGCTCGACGGCGTGCTCGTCGCGCCCGGTGAGGCGGAGGTAGTCGAGCGTCACGTCGTCGATGGGGAACATCGCCGCGGTCGACCCGAACTCGGGCGACATGTTGCCGATGGTCGCGCGGTTGGCGAGCGGCACGGATGCCACGCCTGCGCCGTAGAACTCGACGAACTTGCCGACCACACCGTGCTGGCGCAGCATGTCGGTGATCGTGAGAACCACGTCCGTGGCGGTGACACCGGCGGGGATCTCGCCGGTGAGCTTGAAGCCGACGACGCGCGGGATGAGCATCGACACGGGCTGGCCGAGCATCGCGGCCTCCGCCTCGATGCCGCCGACGCCCCAGCCCAGCACGCCGAGGCCGTTGACCATCGTGGTGTGCGAGTCGGTGCCGACGCAGGTGTCGGGGTAGGCGCGCAGCACACCGTCGACGGTGCGGTCGTAGACGACCTTCGCCAGGTGCTCGATGTTGACCTGGTGCACGATGCCGGTTCCCGGGGGCACGACCTTGAAGTCGTCGAACGCGGTCTGGCCCCAGCGCAGGAACTGGTACCGCTCGCCGTTGCGCTGGTACTCGATCTCGACGTTGCGCTCGATCGCGTCGGGACGGCCGAACAGGTCGGCGATGACCGAGTGGTCGATGACCATCTCGGCCGGCGACAGCGGGTTGATGCGGTTCGGGTCGCCGCCGAGGGCGGTGACCGCCTCACGCATGGTGGCGAGGTCGACGATGCAGGGAACACCGGTGAAGTCCTGCATGACCACACGGGCCGGCGTGAACTGGATCTCGGTGTCGGGATCGGCCGAGGGGTCCCACGAGCCGAGCGCCTCGATCTGCGCCTTGGTGACGTTCGCACCGTCCTCGGTGCGCAGCTGGTTCTCGAGAAGCACCTTCAGCGCGAAGGGGAGCTTCTCGTGACCGGCGACCGTGTCGACCCGGAAGATCTCGTAGTCGGTGCTGCCGACCGTCAGGGTGCTCTTGGCACCGAAGCTGTTCACCGTGGACACGAATCCGTCTCCTTCTGATCGGATGGAAGCGACAGGCGCTTCCATCTTGCTCGCCGAGAGAGCGCCACGGCTAGCAAGGTTGGCCTTACCAGTCTGCGTCGGGCGACCGCTCGGACGGAATGAGCAATTTATCTTGACGTCAAGATAAATCTACCAGAGGGATGCGCTCCGCGTCCTACTCGGCACGCCGGTACAGGGCGCGCACGACGAGCCAGGTGACGGCGACCATCGGCGCGAACAGCGGCAAGCCCATGACCAGCTTCAGCGTGCCGAGCAGCGTCACCTGATCGGTGAGATAGAGCGGCAGCTGCACGGCGAGGCGCAGCAGGAAGAGCGCTCCCCACGCCAGACCGAGCCAGAAGAACGCACGGCGCTTGCGGCGGTCCGACCGCCAGCTCGTGCCCTCCCCCATCAGGAAGCCGACGGCCAGGCCGATGATCGACCAGCCGATCAGCGCGGAGACCACCATCGCCGTGCCGTAGAGGGCGTTGGTGATGAGCCCGGGCACGAAGTTGTCGGCCCCGCGTCCGGTCCACAGGGCCAGGGCCGCGGCGGCCGCCGCGGCGACCAGTCCCCCGAGCGCGGCGGACGGCGGCGACTTCTGCACGAGACGCACGATCGTGAACACCGCGGCGATGCCGACGGACACCCCCAGCGAGAGAAGCAGAGGCTCGGGGCGGATGGTGAAGAGGATGACGAAGGCGAGGCTCGGCAGGACCGACTCGACGATCCCGCGCCATCCGCCCATCGCAGTCCAGACAATGCGCTGGGTGCTCTCCTCGGTCTGCGCGCTGAGACCGGCGCGGCGCGCGGCGCCGCTGAGTGCCGCGCCGATCACCTCCGCGGCCGTCGGCTCGCTCTGCGGAGCGGAGCCGGCCGGCTCCGCCGCCGAGCGCTCCGCGGAACCGGCGCCGTCCGGATCGTCGGGCAGCGTCACGCCGATCCCGGCGTGGACGGCATCTTGAGCGGGATCAGATCGCGCGGCGGCATGGGCGATCCACCGCGCACCACGACGATCGAGCGGAACAGATCCTCGACCTGCTCGGCGGCCGCGGGATCCGATGCCGCGTCACCGCCGATGACGCCGCGCAGGAACCAGCGCGGGCCGTCGACGCCGATGAAGCGGGCCAGGCGCATGCCCGAGCCCTCGGCCGCGGTCGCCGGCACCTCGGCGAGAAGCTCCTTGCCGAGGTTGCCCTCGCGCTCTTCGACGCGTCCTCCCTGGGTGCGGATCTGATCGCGCAGCTGCACGCGGGTCTCGTCCCACAGACCGCGAGTGCGCGGCGCGGCGAAGGGCTGCACCTGCAGCGACGAGCCGGCGTAGTCCAGGCCGACGGCCACGATCCTCTTGCTCTGCTCCTCGACCTCGAGGCGCAGGTTCAGGCCCTCGCGGGGCAGCACCTTGATGCCGCCGAGGTCGATGTACGGGCGAACCGGGTTCGCCTCGCTGTCGTCGAACGGGCCCGCGGTCGCACGATCGGCCGGTGCGGACTTCAGCGTGGGTTCGATCTCTTCAGTCATTCGCTCTTTCCCTGGGTGTAGCCGGTCGACCCGAATCCGCCGTCGCCGCGTACGCTCTCGGGCAGTTCGTCGACAGGCTCGAAGCGGACCTGCACGACGGGCATCACGATCAGCTGCGCGATCCGGTCGCCGACCGCCACATCGTACGCTTCCCTGCTGTCGGTGTTCAGCAGACTGACCCTGATCTCACCCCGGTAGCCGGCGTCGACCGTGCCCGGGGAGTTCACCACGGTGATGCCGTGCCTGGCCGCGAGCCCGCTGCGCGGGACGACGAAGGCGGCGTACCCCTCGGGCAGCGCGATGCGCACTCCCGTGCCGATCAGCGCCCGCTCGCCGGGCTCCAGGCGGACGGCCTCGGTCGAGACGAGATCGGCCCCCGCGTCTCCGGGGTGCGCGTAGAACGGGACGTTCGCGGAGATAATGGGAACGGCAACGGAATGAGTCACCCCATGAGGCTAATGCAGAACACCCGCCCGGCTACGCGCGAGACCTACCGTGAGCGGCTCGCTCCCGGTATGTGGCTCCTGGTCACGATCGCGCTCGCGGGCCCGATGGTCTCACTGGTGCTGACGCCCCTGGACCCGAGCCTCGCGCTCATAGTCGGGGCCGCCGTCTCTCTTGTCCTGGTGACGCTGAGCATCGCCCTGTCCCCCACGATCCGCATCGCAGACGGTGTGCTGCACGCTGGGCGGGCCCACATCGACGCGCGGTGGCTGGGCGAGCCGCAGGATCTCGGCGGTGAGGACGCCAGGGCCCGTCGCACCCATCAGATCGACAGGGAGGGCTGGAATCTGCTGCGCGGAGGGATCGACGGGGTGGTGATCGTGCCGATCACCGATCCCGATGACCCGGTGAGCAGCTGGATGCTCTCGTCGCGCACCCCCGACCGCCTCGCCGCGGCGATCCGGTCGGCGCGCACCGACCCTCGCTGAGGCCCCGGAACCAGAACGCGCCCCGGGCCAGGAGGGCCGGGGCGCGTGCGTGTCGGTCGTCAGGCGGCGCATTCCTTGCAGATGGGGCCGTCGGCACCCTCGTGGTCGAGCTGCGAGCGGTGCTTCACGAGGAAGCAGCTCATGCAGGTGAACTCGTCCTGCTGCGCGGGCAGCACGACGACATCGAGCTCCATGTCGGAGAGGTCGGCGCCGGGAAGCTCGAAACCCGTGGGGTTGTCTGCGTCCTCGACATCGCCGGCGCCGGACTGGCCGCTCGGCACGCGCTCCTTGAGGGCTTCGATCGACTCGGAGTCGTCTTCGCTCTTGCGAGGGGCGTCGTAATCGGTTGCCATGCGGTGATTCTCCACTTCCGTGGTGCGTGCGGGTCTGGGTGGGGGGATCCGATCTCGGGTGATCGGCGGGCCATAGTTTGCACGACTGGGCTTCATTTCGCAAATGCCTGTGGACCCGCTCGGGAAAACTCGCGGCACGCCCGCGGTATTCCCGCTGCGATCAGCCTGCGCGTGACACCATGAACGCACACCCATCAGAGGGGCATTGGCATGGAAAACGTCACCATCGTCGGAACGGAATCGGGAGTCCTCGTCCTCGCGACGGAGTCCGGGCAGCGCTTCGCGCTCCCCATCGACGACGTCCTGCATCGCGAGGTGCGTCGAGCGACCCGCGACGCGGAGCCCTCGCCCGCGCGCCTGGCCGCGAGCCCGCGTGACATCCAGGCGCAGATCCGCGCCGGCCTGTCGGCAGCCGAGGTCGCCGCGCTGCTCGGTGTGAGCGAGGCCGACGTGGCGCGCTTCGAAGGTCCGGTGCTGGCCGAGCGCGAGCACATCGTCAATCAGGCGCTCGCGGTTCCGGTGCTGATCGGCAGCGACGTCGAGCCGGATGCTCAGCCCACCTTCGGCATCGCCGTTCGCGCGAAGCTCGCGGATCTGGAGGCGACCGAGGAGCGCTGGGCGAGCTGGAAGGACGAGGCGGGCTGGACGGTCAAGCTGGAGTTCACCGCGAACGACGTCGCACACGACGCGCGCTGGACGTTCGACCCGCGCCGCAGCACCCTCTCCCCGATCAACGCCGACGCCACGCAGCTGTCCCGCCAGGGATCGCTGCCGGAGGGTCTCATCCCGCGTCTGCGCGCCGTCGACGCCGAGCGTGTCTCGCCCTATAAGGACGACAGCCGGTTCGACTCGGGCGCATTCGGCCCCCGCCTGCTGCCGCAGCCGGAGGAGAGCGAGGAGGCGACGCCGACTGAGCACTCCAGCGTCGCCGCCCATGATGCCGCTGCGCGGCGGGCGCCGGAAGAGCACCGCACGAGCTCTGAGACCGCCGATCTGCTGGAGGCTCTGCGCCGTCGCCGCGGCCAGCGCGAGTCCGCTCCGCTCTTCGACGACGCCGAGAGCGAGGAGCCCTCGCCGATCGCGCTCTTCGACGCGCTCGAGGAGCCCGAGGAGCAGCCCGAGGCGAAGCCGGCGCGCGAGCAGGCCGTCGAGCAGCCGAGCGGGCGCCGCAAGCGCCGCAACGCCATGCCCTCCTGGGACGAGATCGTGTTCGGGGCTCGCACCGACGAGTGATCAGCGGCGGAAGGCGCCCATCCGGATGAACGGCACCCGCCACTCCTCCGGCGTGAGCGCGCCGTGCTGTCCGACCATCCCGCGACCGCGCTGATCCTCGGCCTCGGCATCGTAGAGCGCGGCATTGCCCCGCGCGATGACGAGCATGTCGCCGATCCGCTCGCGCACGGCACCTGCGATCACCGGCCCGAACATGCCGGCGTCGATCGCCTCGGTGCGGCTGATCACGTCGGCGGATCCGTCGAGATCGCGCCGCCACCTGGCCAGCAGACGCGCATGGTCGACGTCCGGTTCGGCGTAGACATGCAGCATCCGCGGCTCCCCGCCGATGTGCCGGATGCCGTCGTGCCACCCGCCTGCCGCATCGAGCACGAGCTGACGGTGGTGCGGCACGTCGATCATGCCGTGATCGGCGGTGACCAGCACCCCGACCCCGTCGGGAATCGGTCGCGAGAGCGCGGCGTCCACGTCTTCCAGAGCGGCGACCCATTCCGCCGACGCCACACCATGACGGTGGCCCGCCTTGTCGACCTCCGGAAGGTAGCAGTAGACGAGGGCGCCGTCGTGCGCATCGGCCAGCTCCCAGGCCAGCTCCACCCTGTCGGCGGCGCTGCGCGCCGCCCGGAAGTCCGCCCCGCGCAGCGTCGCGCGTGAGAACCCGCTTCCCTCGTAGGCCGGGATGCCGATCGCGAACGCCGGATGCTCGGCTGCCGCGGCCTGCTCGAACACCGTCGCACTCTCCTGCCACCGCAGCGGATCGATGCCGTCCTCGTCCCAGCCGGAGAGCAGGTTCACCAGCGTGTCGCTCTCCCGGTCCCGCACCCGGTACCCGACCAGGCCGTGCCCGCCGGGTGCCGAGCCGGTGAGCAGCGATGTGAGAGCGGCGGCGGTCGTCGTCGGGAACACCGATCCTGCGATGTCCTTCTTCGCCATGGCCGACGACAGTGTGCGCGCGTGACCGGCGTGGGCGCGCAGCGGCAGCGCTCCGAGGCCGTCGACGACCACGAGCACGACCGATCGGACGGACGGGAGGTCGGCGGATCCGTCACGCAGTGCGGCGAGCAGCTGAGGCGCCACCCCGCTGATGTTCCGCGTCGAGTCGAGGCTGGTCGGTAGGATGAGAGGCATCCGGGTCAGTCTCGCACAGCCGACCCGACGCACCGCGCCCGAGCGCCGTCGCGAGTCCGCCCCGAGCGACCAGCAGGAAGTCCATGCCAAAGCCCTCGCCATCCGAGCCCGTTCAGGAGCGCATCCAGGACATCGACCTGTCCCAGGAGATGCAGGGCTCGTTCCTCGAGTACGCCTACTCGGTCATCTACTCGCGGGCGCTGCCCGATGCGCGCGACGGACTGAAGCCGGTGCAGCGGCGCATCCTGTATCAGATGGCCGAGATGGGCCTGCGACCGGATCGCGGACACGTCAAGAGCGCGCGCGTCGTCGGCGAGGTGATGGGAAAGCTGCACCCGCACGGCGACTCCGCCATCTACGACGCCCTCGTGCGCCTCGCCCAGGACTTCGCGCTGCGCGTGCCGCTCGTCGACGGGCACGGCAACTTCGGCTCGCTCGATGACGGACCCGCCGCCTCCCGCTACACCGAGGCGCGTCTCGCTGCATCCGCCCTGGCGATGACCGAGAGCCTCGACGAGGACGTCGTCGACTTCGTGCCGAACTACGACGGACAGTTCCAGCAGCCGGCCGTGCTCTCGGCCGCGTTCCCCAACCTGCTCGTCAACGGGGCCAGCGGCATCGCCGTGGGCATGGCGACCAACATGGCCCCGCACAACCTCATCGAGGTCGTCGCCGCCGCCACGCATCTGCTCGAGAACCCCGAGGCGAGCACCGCCGAGCTGATGGAGTTCGTGCCCGGTCCCGACTTCCCCTCCGGGGGGATCCTGATGGGGCTCGACGGCGTCAAGGACGCCTACGAATCGGGTCGCGGAGCATTCCGGCTCCGGGCGAAGACGTCGATCGAGCCGCTCGGCCCCCGCAAGACCGGCATCGTCGTCACCGAGCTGCCGTATCAGGTGGGTCCGGAGCGCGTGATCGAGAAGCTCAAGGATGCCGTCAGCGCGAAGAAGCTGCAGGGCATCAGCGATGTGCAGGACCTCACCGACCGCAAGAATGGTCTGCGCCTGGTCATCACCGTGAAGACCGGGTTCGACCCGGCGGCCGTGCTCGAGCAGCTGTTCCGCTTCACTCCGCTCGAGGACTCGTTCTCGATCAACAACGTCGCGCTCGTGGACGGCCAGCCGCGGACGCTGGGTCTGAAGGAGCTGCTGCGGGTGTACCTGCAGCACCGGATCGATGTCGTCACGCGACGCAGCCGGTACCGCCTGGCCCGCCGCAACGAGCGGCTGCACCTGGTGCGAGGGCTGCTGCTGGCGATCCTCGACATCGACGAGGTGATCCAGGTCATCCGCTCGTCCGATGACTCCGAGACCGCCCGCAGTCGTCTGCAGCAGGTGTTCGAGCTCGACGAGGTGCAGGCGGAGTACATCCTCGAGCTGCGCCTGCGCCGCTTGACGAAGTTCTCGCGCCTGGAGCTGGAGGCGGAGCGCGACAAGCTGCTCGCCGAGATCGCCGAGCTCGAGACCCTGCTCGCCGACCCCGCTCTCGTCCGCGCGCAGGTCGCCCGAGAGCTGGATACCGTGGCCGAGCAGTTCGGCACCCACCGGCGCACCCTGCTGCTCAACGCCGCGCCTCCCAAGGCGCGCACGGCGAAGTCGGCGGCCGAGCTGCAGATCGCAGACGCGCCGACCACGCTCCTGGTGTCAACCACCGGTCGCGCGGTGCGCGTCGACCTCGAGCCGGGCGCCGCGATCACCACCCCCGCGCGTCGCAGCAAGCACGACGCCATCCAGGCGCGACTCGAGACGACCACGCGCAGCGAGATCGGCGCCGTGACCTCCAGCGGCCGCGTGGTGCGTTTCACCCCGGTCGACATCCCCGCCGTGCCCGCGACGTCCGTCGGGCTCGGCGCCGGTGTGCGCATCTCCGACTACCTGGGTCTGACCGACCGCAGCGAGCGGGTCATCGCGCTGATCCGCTTCGACGATGACACGCCCCTCGCACTCGGCACGAAGGACGGAGTCGTCAAGCGCGTCGTACCGTCGACACTCGCCGTGCGTCCCGACATGGAGATCATCGGGCTGAAGCCGAAGGACGTCGTCATCGGCGCCGGCCCTGCCCCCGACGATGCAGAGCTCGTCTTCGTCACCTCCGACGCGCAGCTCCTGCATTTCGCGGCGTCGAACGTGCGCCCGCAGGGCGCTCCCGCCGGCGGCATGGCCGGCATGAAGCTCGGGGCGACGGCGCAGGTCATCTCGTTCACGGTCGTCACCTCGGCGGAGGACGCCGTCGTCGTCACCGTCTCGGGCTCGGCCGGCACCCTCGCCGGCGCCGATGCCGGGCGGGCCAAGGTCTCGGCGTTCACCGAGTTCCCCGCCAAGGGACGCGCCACCGGGGGCGTGCGCGCACATGCGCTCCTGAAGGGCGAGGACGGTCTCCGCCTCGCCTGGGCCGGCGTCGAGCCCCGGGCGGTGGGAGCGGACGGTGCAGCCCGCGTGCTGCCCGACTCCGGCGCGAAGCGCGACGGCTCGGGCCAGCCGCTGGATGCCGTCATCGGGTCGGTCGGCACCGCCATCGGCTGACCCCGCGGGTCAGCCGAGCTCAGGCGTCGATGGACTCGCGGCTGAGCCTGTCGCTGGAGCTCATGATGAACTCGCGACGCGGCGCGACCTCGCTGCCCATCAGCAGCTCGAAGGTGCGCACCGCGGCATCCGCCGACTCCGCATCCTCGATCGTCACGCGGCGCAGCAGACGCCCGGACTTCTCCATGGTCGTGTTGGCGAGCTGATCGGCGTCCATCTCACCGAGACCCTTGTAGCGCTGGATCGGATCCTGCCAGCGTTTGCCCGCCTTCTGCAGCTTCGTCAGAAGCGCGTGCAGCTCCGCCTCGGAGTACGTGTAGATGGTCTCGTTCGGCTTCGAGCCGGGGTTCATGACGATAACGCGGTGCAGCGGCGGAACGGCCGAGAACACCCGGCCCGCCTCGACCAGCGGGCGCATGTATCGGAAGAAGAGGGTCAGCAGCAGCGTGCGGATGTGCGCGCCGTCGACGTCGGCGTCGCTCATCAGGATGACCTTGCCGTACCGTGCCGCGCTCAGGTCGAACGACCGCCCGGAGCCGGCGCCGATCGTGGTGATGATCGCCGCGCACTCGGCGTTGCCGAGCATGTCGCTGATCGACGCCTTCTGCACGTTGAGGATCTTGCCGCGGATGGGCAGCAGCGCCTGGAACTCGCTGTTTCGCGCGTGCCGCGCGGTGCCGAGTGCGGAGTCGCCCTCCACGATGAACAGCTCGCTGTGCTCGACGTCGTTCGACCGGCAGTCGACGAGCTTCGCGGGCAGCGACGACGACTCGAGGGCCGTCTTGCGCCGCTGGGTCTCCTTGTGGGCGCGGGCCGAGACACGCGCCTTCATCTCGGAGACGATCTTGTCGAGCAGCATCGAGGCCTGGTTCTTGTCGTCGCGCCGGGTCGAGGCGAAGCGCTCGGCGAGCTGCTTGCGCACCACCTGCGCGACGATCGTGCGCACCGCCGGAGTGCCGAGCACCTCCTTCGTCTGCCCCTCGAACTGCGGTTCCGGCACCGTCACGGTGAGCACCGCGGTGAGCCCGGCCAGCACGTCGTCCTTCTCGAGCTTGTCATTGCCGACCTTGAGCCGACGGGCGTTCTGCTCGACCTGCCCGCGCAGGGTCTTCAGCAGCTCCTGCTCGAAGCCCTGCTGGTGTGTGCCGCCCTTGGGCGTGGCGATGATGTTGACGAAGGAGCGGATGGTGGTGTCGTAGCCGGTCCCCCAGCGCAGCGCCAGGTCGACCTCGCACTCGCGCTCGACCTCGGTGGCCTTCATGTGCCCGTCCGGCTGCAGCACCGGCACCGTCTCGGTGAAGCGTCCGCTGCCCTGGATGCGCCAGGTGTCGGTCACGGGTGCGTCGGATGCCAGGAACTCGACGAATTCCGAGATTCCCCCCTCGTACAGGTAGGAGGTGACGCGCGGCGCCGTGGGCTCGGCCGCATCGGCCGCAGGTGCCGAGAGGGGCCGCTCGTCGCGGATCTCGAGCTCGAGGCCGGGGACGAGGAAGGCGGTCTGCCGCGCGCGCGTCTCGAGCTCGGGAAGCTGGAACGCCGCGTCCTTGGTGAAGATCTGGCGATCGGCCCAATAGCGCACCCGGGTGCCGGTGACGCTCTTCGCGACCTTGCCGATGATGCGCAGCTCGCTGCGCTGCTCGAAGGGAGTGAACGGAGCATCCGGCCGCGGCTCGCCCTCGTCGGCGAACACGCCGGGCTCGCCGCGGTGGAATGACATCGCGTAGGTCTTCCCACCGCGGTCGACCTCGACGTCGAGGCGCTCGGAGAGCGCGTTGACAACCGATGCGCCCACGCCGTGCAGACCGCCGGACGCCGCGTACGAGCCGCCGCCGAACTTCCCGCCCGCGTGCAGCTTCGTATAGACGACCTCGACACCGGTGAGCCCGGTGCGCGGCTCGACGTCGACGGGCACGCCTCGACCGCGGTCGGCGACCTCGACGCTGCCGTCGTCGTGCAGGGTGATGTCGATCTTGGTGCCGTTGCCGGCCACGGCCTCGTCGACGGAGTTGTCGATGATCTCCCACAGGCAGTGCATGAGACCCGGCGAGCCGTTCGACCCGATGTACATGCCGGGGCGCTTGCGCACGGCCTCGAGGCCCTCGAGAACCTGGAGATGGTGGGCGGAGTACTCGGCAGTCACAGTCATCGATTCTATTTCCGGTGGGCCGCCCGCTCCGACCGCGACACCCGGTCGGCCGCAAGGGGATGTGCGGCGCGTACGCGGACAGCGAAACACGCCGCCATCCGGGCATGCACACAGGAACCGCGTGGTTGTATTGAGCACGATCTCAAAGGGATCTGACCGCTAGAGGAGGCACCGAGATGAACGCTACGACTGAGCGCGAGACCGTCGAGTACCGCCTCACCGCGATGGACCGCTGCGACTCCTGCGGGGCGCAGGCGTACATCGCCGCCGAGGTCAACGGCACCGAGATGCTGTTCTGCGCGCACCACGGACGCAAGTACGAGGAGAAGCTGCGCGCCGTCGCGACCTCCTGGCACGACGAGACCGCCCGCCTCATCGAGGCCTGACTCTCTTCGTCCCCCGAGTCTTCTCGCCTCGGAGCCTCGTCGCCCCGGGTGCGGCACTCGTCAGTCGGCGGCGGTGCGCCGCACGCGCGGCGACAGGCGCAGCGCGATCTCCTCGCCGATCGAGTCGATGCGCTCACCCAGCGCGGTGACGTCGGCCTCGCCCTGATCGCCGGGGCCGTGGATCAGCACCCGGTCGCCGACCTCGGCGCCGTCCCAGACCCCGACGACGCTGCTGTGCGGACCGATGGAGAGGATCGGCCGCACTCCGCCGGGCGTCGCGACATGCTGCCCGGTGAGGGTGGACGGCAGCCCGTGCAAGGAGCCGATGCCCACCTCGACGCCCTCGTCGCCCACGCGCTCGACCCGAGCGCTGAGCGTCGCGACCGGCACGACGCCCGGAATCTGCGGACCGTCACCCGAGCGGATGCCGTAGCAGAACGCCCCGACCCGGCAGATCGATCCGCGCAGCTCGGGCCGCCACCACGACGCGGCGGACGCGGTGAGGTGCTCGACCTCCAGGTCCGCCCCGGCGTCGCGCAGGACGGCTGTCGCGGTGCGGAACACGTCGGCCGATGCGTCGTCGTCGGCGTCGCTGGCCTCGCTCAGGTGACTCCAGGCGCCGACCACGCGAAGCACACCCGACCGCTGGGCCCGCATCGCCGCGGCGACGAACGCCGGCCACTGCTCCGGCCGCACGCCGTTGCGGTGCAGTCCGGTGTCGATCTTCAGATGCACCCGTGCCACGAGCCCGAGCCTGCTCGCCGTGTCGATCACGCGCTGCAGATAGTCCATCGTGCCGACGCCGAGGTCGACATCGGACTCGATGGCCCGGCCGATCTCGTCATGCGTCGCGAGCGCCCAGGCGAACACTCTCGCGTCCGGCCGCAGCGCGCGGACGCGCAGGGCGGTGACCACGTCGTACGCGCCGAACCAGTGCACCTGGTCCGCGGCGTCGATCGTCCACTCCAGGCCGTGCCGATACGCGTCGTCCTTCACCACGAGCATCAGGCGGCTCGGCGCGATCTGCGCGGCGACGGCGGCGATGTTCGAGCGCAGCGCGCTGCGAGACATCGTCAGTTCGGGCACCGACGTCATTCCACGTGCTCCCTTCGGGCATGCATGCCGACCGCGGTGACGATCTCGGGCGGGGTGAGGCCGGTGATCCGCGCCCAGTCGGCCACCTGCTGCGCCGCCGGGCCCGCACCGCCGAAGTAGGTCACCTCGTCGCCCTCGTCGAGGTCGGCCTCGCCGATCTCGACCACGCACACGTCCATGGCCACGCGGCCCACCACCGGGTGCAGGCGCCCGCGGATCTCGACCCGCGCGCTGTTGCCGAGGGATCGGACGATGCCCTGCGCGTAGCCGCCGGTGACGAGTGCGACCCGGGTCGGCGCCGCGGCGCGGTAGAGATACCCGTAGGAGACCCCGTCGCCTGCGTCGAGGGGCTTGATCGACAGCACGGTGCCGGTGAGACGCATCGCCGGATCCACGTTCGAGCCGGGCAGGCCGAACAGCACATGCGAGTCGACGTCCGCCCGGGCGTCGGTCGTCGCCGGCAGACCCAGCTCCGCCAGCACGGCCGCGTCGACCTCGTCGACGAGCACGACGGAGGCACCGGAATCGAGCACGATCCGAGCGGCCTCGACGACGCCGTGCCCCCAGGCATCCGCCCGCAGATCCACCACCGAGCCCCCGCCGGCGAGAGCCGTCCGGGCTCCGAGACGCAGAGCCGCCCTCGACACCAGAGCGCGCGGAAGACTGCTGCTGGCGGATGGGCTCACAGTTCCACAGTACCGCCCACGCGTAGACTGGCATCTTCCCGACACCGACTGGAGATGTGCATGCCAGCCAAGGGCCTGGGCCTCGCCCCCCGCCTTCGTTACCTCGTTCAGCGCGCCACCCGCATCGACGTGGGATCCGTCCTCACGCGGGCGAAGGAGGTTCGCGCGGAGCACGGCAAGGCGGTGCCCGCCGTGGTCGCCGACATGCTGTGGAGCGCCGCTCGTCACAACGTCGGATTCCAGGACTACGTCGACTTCGACTTCGCGATCCTCACGCGCGCAGAGCGCGAGACGTACATGACGCACCCGATCTCGAACCAGTACTCGCAGCGCTTCGACGCGCCCGCATACCGCCACTTCTTCCACGACAAGATCGAGTTCAACAAGGTCTTCAACACGCACCTCCGCCGGGAGTGGATGATCGTCGACGAGTCCAACGCCGACGCCGTCGAGCAGTTCGTCTCGAAGCACGCCACCGTCATCGCGAAGACGCCGATGGGCCAGGCCGGCAGTGGAGTGCGCCGCTACCACGCCGCCGACGTCACCGACTGGAAGGCGTTCCACCGTGAGCGTCTGGAGCGCGGCGAGCTGCTGCTCGAAGAGGTCATCGTGCAGCACGCCGATCTGGCGGCCGTGTGCCCCGGCACCGTGAACACCACGCGCGTCACGGCGTTCTTCGACGGGAGGAAGACGCACATCCTCGCCATCGCACAGAAGTTCGGCCGCGGTGAGGTGAGCGATCAGATGAGCTTCGGCGGCTTCTACACGATGCTCGACGACGAGGGGCACGCGCGTTCGGCCGGATACGACTCGCACGGCCATGTGCACGTCGACCACCCTGACTCCGGCTTCCGGATCGCGGACTTCCAGCTGCCGATGATGGCCGAGCTGCGCTCGTTCGTCGACGAGGTGGCGCGCGTCGTTCCTCAGGTGCAGTACGTCGGATGGGACTTCGTGATCACCCCGGACGGCCCCGTGCTCGTCGAGGGCAACTGGGGCGCGGGCGTGTACGAGAACAAGCCGTCGGTATCGGGCATCCGCACCGGCCACCGTCCCCGCTACCGCGCGGCGATCGGTCACTGACACGCGAGAACGGCCCGGGCGGAGGCCCGGGCCGTTCTCGTCGTCGTGCGTTTCTCAGGCGCGACGGATGATGCCCAGCGGAGTCGACTGGTGTCCCTGCCCCAGAGGGTTGTCCCCCAGGATCTCGACCAGGCGCTGCTCGCCGGCGCGATCGAGCGTCGAGCCGAGGATGTTGCCGCCGATGTCGTTGATGTCGACGACGGCGACGTCGACCCCGGGGACGCCGACCAGGGTCTGCAGCTCACGCGCGACCCGAACCGGATTCTCCGGGCCGAGCACGACCGCCTTGTTGTACGGCGGGATGGTGCCCGCCGTGGGGCCGTCGATCGCGCGGGCCTTGTCTCCCGCGATGCGATAGAAGTCGCCCTTGCGCCCCAGCGCCTTCGTCACGGCCGACACCGCGGCGGCGAACAGGATGCGGGGGGTGCCGCACTCGCGCAGCGCCATCTCCATGGTCTCGGGCATCCCGAGACCGATCCCATAGGGCGTGCGAGTGACGTACTTCGACAGGAGTCGCGCGAGCCGGCGGGGCTGGATCTCATCCAGCCGGAACGAGCGGCCCTGCGTGATCGCGACGATCTTCTCGGTGACGAAGAGGATGTCGCCCGAGCGCAGGCGCGCCGGCGCGTACTCGCGGATGAACTCCTCGAGCGAGTCGCCGGGCATGACGACGCGCGTGCGGATCGGGATGCGCTGGTACGACGTGCCTCCGACCTCGACGGCGAGAGCCTTGCCCTCGTTGGCCTCGGACATCATTCGAGGTAGTCCCGCAGCGACTGCGAGCGGCTGGGGTGCCGCAGCTTCGCCATCGTCTTCGACTCGATCTGGCGGATGCGCTCACGCGTCACGCCGAACGTGTCGCCGATCTGGTCGAGCGTCTTCGGCTGGCCGTCACCGAGACCGAACCGCATCCGGATCACGCCGGCCTCGCGCTCGGACAGCGAGTCGAGAAGCTGCTCGAGCTGACGCTGCAGCATCGTGAAGCCCACCGCGTCGGCTGGCACGACGGCCTCGGTGTCCTCGATGAGGTCGCCGAACTCGCTGTCGCCGTCCTCACCGAGCGGGGTGTGCAGCGAGATCGGCTCACGACCGTACTTCTGCACCTCCACGACCTTCTCGGGGGTCATGTCCAGCTCACGCGAGAGCTCTTCGGGCGTGGGCTCGCGTCCCAGGTCCTGCAGCATCTGGCGCTGCACGCGGGCGAGCTTGTTGATGACCTCGACCATGTGCACGGGGATGCGGATCGTGCGCGCCTGGTCGGCCATCGCGCGGGTGATCGCCTGGCGGATCCACCAGGTCGCGTAGGTCGAGAACTTGAAGCCCTTGGTGTAGTCGAACTTCTCGACCGCACGGATCAGACCCAGGTTGCCCTCCTGGATGAGATCGAGGAACTGCATGCCACGGCCGGTGTAGCGCTTCGCGAGCGAGACGACCAGACGCAGGTTCGCGCCGAGCAGGTGGCTCTTCGCGCGCTGGCCGTCACGGGCCACCCACTGCAGGTCGAGTCCGAGCTGGCTCGACTTCTCAGCCGCCGACATCGTCGACAGCTTCTCCTCGGCGAACAGACCGGCCTCGATGCGCATCGCGAGCTCGACCTCTTCGGCCGCGTTCAGCAGCGCGACTTTTCCGATCTGCTTCAGGTAGTCCTTGACGGGGTCGGCGGTGGCGCCCGTGATCTGCGTGGAGTAGACGGGGACGTCGTCCTCGTCCTTCGAGGTGAGGACGATGGCCCCGGTGGGCAGCGGCTCGGTGAAGGCGGGCTTCTTGTCGCCCTCCTCCTCATCGGCGTCATCGGTCTCGACGGCCTCGTTCTCGACCTCGGCCGTCTCGTCGTCCTTCTTCTTCGACGTGCGACGGGCGGGGGCCTTCTTCGCGGGTGCCGTGGCGGCGACCTTGGTCGACGCCTTGGCGGCCGTCTTGGTCGTCTTCTTCTTGGGAGCCGCTGCGGCAGCGTCGACGGCCTCGACCTCGGGGGACTCGGTCTCGGCGGTGGTCTTCGTCGTGGTCGTCCGGGAGTTCTTGCTCGTGGCAGGAGTCACGTTTCGCCTTTCACGGAGCGGTGCACACGCTCCGAGCCATTTCGGACACTAGTAAGACCCTTGTCAAGTCCATCCGCGAGGAATGTCTGTTGACAATGGGTCGAGCATCCATTATCACACACCCCGGCGGCGGGTTGCTCCCATTCAGCCGGATCCGCGCGTCGGCTCAGCGCTGCTTGTCGTCATCCCCGGGTCGGCGGGTGGCCAGATAGCGCTCGAGCTCGGCCGCGAGCTCGTCCGCGCTGGGCAGGTCGCGCTCGTCGAAGCCCTCCTCGTCGCCGGGCTCGTCACGACCGGCCATGTACGCGTCGTAGCGCTGCTCGAGTCCGTGCAGCATCTGCACGAGCTCGTCACTGCCCTGCACCTGCTCGGCCACCCGGGCGTGGAACTCCTCGCCGCGCTCCTGCACGGCATCCACGCGCAGCACGAGGCCGGTGCCCGCCATCACCTTGTCGGCGGCGGCGATGACGGTGTCGGGGTACTCGGTGTCTGCGAGGTAGTGCGGCACCAGCAGGACGAACCCGGCCACGCGCACATCGCTCTCGATGAGCCGGAACTCCAGCAGGTGACCCGCGGTCGCGGGCACCTGTGTGCGCGGTCGCCACACCGAGTGGACGGCGGTCAGATCGCGGCGGTTGCCGCTGACCGTGACGCCGAGCGGGCGGGTGTGCGGCACAGGCATCGCGATGGAGTGCACCCAGGTGACGGTCGCGACCTGGAACGCACCGACGAAGTCGACGACCGCGCGCGCGAACGCGTTCCAGGCGAAGTCGGGCTCGTAGCCCGACAGCAGGAGGAACGGCTGCCCGAGTGCATCGTGGGCGAGAGAGAGCTCGAGGCGTGCGGGGCGGTACTCGGTGAGGTGGTCCTGGTCGAAGACCATGATCGGGCGCCGCGCCCGGTAGTCGAGCAGCACGTCGTTGTCGAACATGACGATCGGGCTGGGATCGGCGGTCGCGTTCAGATGCTCGATGAGACCGGCGACCGCACTGCCGGCGTCCGTGAAGCCGGTGAGCAGGATGACCAGAGGCAGGCCGGTCGGGACGTCCGGCGCACCGGGAACCGACTCGAAGAGGTCTGCAGGTGACGGCATGTCTCCATGCTACGAGTCGCATCCGAGCCGCGGGTGGCGGCCTGCATGCTCACAGCGAACACGGCCGGGTCCGCTCGGCTCGGTTCCGACCGCCGTCCATAGGATGGACGCATGACGCTTCCCGTGATCTCGCACACGACCGATCCGTTCCCCGGAAGCACTGCAGACGCCGCAGTGCTCGTCATCCCCGATCCCTCCTCCGCCGCCGACGCACTGAGCGCATTCGAGGGTCTCGCCGACACCCTGGCAGGCATCGGGTACAAGGGAACCCCCTCCGCGTACGCACGCGTGCATCTGCCGGCGGTGACGCCGCTGCCGCTCGCCGTCGTCAGCGCCGGCCGGGAGCCGGACGCCGCCGCCGTGCGCGACGCGGTCGCTACGGCCGTTCGCACACTGACCGGATTCACCACGCTGGCGGTCGGGTTCGCCGGCGACCTCGACCGGCACGCGGATGCCGCAGCAGAGGGCGCGCTGCTCGGCGGCTACCGCTTCGACGACTACCGCTCGGAGAAGAAGCCGGCGCGCGCGGACGCGATCGTGCTGCACGCGGCCTCGCTCGGCGACACCGCTCTCGATGACGCGCGCGCCGTGGCCGAGGCGGTGGCGCTGGTCAAGGACCTGGTGACCGTCCCGGCCGAATGGCAGAGCCCGGCTCAGCTCGCCCAGGAGGCGGTGGATGCCGTCGCCGACCTGCCGATCGAGGTGGAGGTGCTCGACGAGACGCAGCTGGAGGAGCAGGGCTTCGGCGGGATCCTCGGCGTGGGTCGCGGGTCGGACCGCCCGCCTCGGATGGTGCGACTGGAGTACTCGCCCGCCGACGCCGCGCGCCACATCGCACTGGTGGGCAAGGGCATCACGTTCGACACCGGCGGCCTCTCGCTCAAGCCCGCAACCGGCATGGTCGGCATGAAGTTCGACATGGCGGGAGCTGCGACCTCGCTCGCGGCGATCCGCGCCGTCGCCGCGCTGCGGCTGCCGGTGCGCGTCACCGCGTTCCTCTGCATCGCCGACAACATGCCCTCCGGCCGTGCGACGCGTCCGGGCGACGTGCTGCGAATGCTCGACGGTCAGACCGTCGAGGTGCTGAACACCGACGCCGAGGGGCGTCTGGTCATGGCGGACGGGCTCGTCGCCGCGAGCCGGGAGAACCCCGACGTCATCATCGACGTGGCGACGCTCACCGGGGCGATCATCGTCGCGCTCGGCATGCGCCACACCGGCGTGATGGGCGACGACGCCGCCGTCGCAGAGTACCTGGCTGCCGCCGAATCGGTGGGCGAGGACGCGTGGGCCCTTCCGCTGCCCGAGTTCATGGAGGAGAGCCTGGACTCGCAGATCGCCGACATGGTCAACGCGAACATGGGCGACCGCTCGGGCGGATCGCTGTTCGCCGGTCTCTTCCTGCGCCGGTTCATCGGTCGGACCTCGGATGCCGAGGACGCCCCCCGCATCCCGTGGGTGCACCTCGACATCGCCGGATCCGCCGAGCACAAGGGCGCGCCCTACGGCTTCACCGAGAAGGGTCCGACCGGAGCAGCGGTGCGCTCGCTCATCGCCTTCGCACGCGCGTCCGTCACGGAGTCGTGATGGCCACCCACGAGTTCGACCTGGTGATCCTCGGCGGCGGCAGCGGCGGCTATGCCGCGGCCCTGCGCGCGAGCGAGCTGGGCAAGAGCGTCGCCCTCATCGAGAAGGACAAGGTCGGCGGCACCTGCCTGCACCGGGGCTGCATCCCCACCAAGGCGCTGCTGCACGCGGCCGAGGTGGCCGATCATGTGCGCACCGCGGCGTCGGTCGGCGTGACCGCCACCCTCGACGCGGTCGACGCGTCGGGCGTGCGCGCTTACCGCGAGGGCATCGTCGCGAAGAAGTTCAAAGGTCTCG
Organism: Microbacterium sp. OR21; assembly: GCF_047306785.1. NCBI lineage: Bacteria > Bacillati > Actinomycetota > Actinomycetes > Micrococcales > Microbacteriaceae > Microbacterium > Microbacterium sp. OR21. The sequence continues at coordinate 525,877 of NZ_JAZEXJ010000003.1, forward strand.
AGGGACTCATCAAGGCGCGCGGCATCACCACCGTCAGCGGCGAGGGCCGCCTCGTCGCCGACCGCTCGGTGACCGTCGGCGACGACCGCTACGTCGGCCGTGACGTGGTGCTCGCCACCGGGTCGTACAGCCGATCGCTGCCCGGTCTGGAGATCGGCGGTCGCATCCTCACCAGTGAGCACGCGCTCGCGCTCGATGAGGTGCCGACCAGCGTGATCATCCTCGGCGGCGGCGTCATCGGCGTCGAGTTCGCCAGTGTGTGGAAGTCGTTCGGTGCCGACGTGACCATCGTCGAGGCGCTGGAGCACCTGGTGCCCAACGAGGACGTCGCGATGAGCAAGGGCCTCGAGCGCGCCTTCCGCCGTCGCGGCATCGCCTACTCGCTGGGCACCCGCTTCGAGAAGGCCGAGCAGGACGACACGCAGGTCACCGTCACGCTGGAGGACGGCAGGAGCTTCACCGCCGACTACCTGCTCGTCGCCGTTGGCCGCGGCCCGGCCACGGCGGGTCTCGGGTTCGAGGAGGCCGGTGTCGGCCTCGAGCGAGGCTTCGTGACGGTCGACGACCAGCTGCGCACCGCCGTTCCCGGCGTGTGGGCAGTGGGTGACATCGTGCCCGGACTCCAGCTCGCGCACCGCAGCTTCCAGCAGGGCATCGCCGTCGCCGAGCGGATCGCCGGGATGGACGTGCCGACGCCTCCCGAGTCGCAGATCCCCCGGGTGACGTACAGCAGCCCGGAGGTCGCGTCGGTCGGCATCACGGAGGCGGATGCCGTCGCCGCGCACGGCGCCGACTCCGTCGCGTCGTACGAGTACAACCTCGCCGGCAACGGCAAGAGCGAGATCATCGGCACCGGCGGCATGGTGAAGGTCGTGCGCCGCAAGGACGGACCGGTTCTCGGGGTGCATCTGATCGGCGACCGGGTCGGCGAGCTGATCACCGAGGGGCAGCTCGCCGTGGCATGGGAGGCGCATCCCGAAGACATCGCACCTCTCATCCACGCGCACCCCACGCAGAGCGAGGCACTCGGCGAGGCTTTCCTCGCTCTCGCCGGAAAACCGCTGCACGCACTGTAGGAACGCACAAATACCCATGGACTCCCAGGTCACTAAGCTGGGGGCATCACAATCTTCCGAAGGAGACTCGACATGAGCACAGCCGTGGTCCTTCCCGCACTCGGGGAGAGCGTCACCGAGGGCACGGTCACTCGCTGGCTTAAGCAGGTCGGCGACACCGTGCAGGCCGACGAGGGCCTGCTGGAGATCTCGACCGACAAGGTCGACACCGAGATCCCGTCGCCGGTCAGCGGCGTGATCGAGGAGATCCTCGTCGCGGAGGACGAGACGGTCGAGGTCGGCGCGATGCTGGCGCGCATCGGCGACGGCAGCGGCGCAGCCTCCGTCGGGGACGCCCCGGCCGCTGAGGCACCGGCTGCCGAGCAGGCACCCGCACAGGAGGCTCAGTCGACGGCGGCCCCGGCCGAGAACGAGGTCGAGGCCTCGCAGGCGGCAGACCAGGCCCAGGCCTCCGCACCCGCCGCGTCCGGCGACGCCACCGATGTGGTGCTGCCCGAGCTCGGCGAGAGCGTCACCGAGGGCACCGTCACCCGCTGGCTGAAGAAGGTCGGCGACGACGTCGCGGTCGATGAGGCGCTGCTCGAGATCTCGACCGACAAGGTCGACACCGAGATCCCCTCCCCTGTCGCCGGAACCCTGCAGGAGATCCTGGCAGACGAGGACGAGACCATCGAGGTCGGCGCGGTGCTCGCCCGCATCGGCTCGGGAGCACCGGCCGCACAGGAGGCACCTGTGCAGGAGGCACCGGCTCAGCAGGAGGCACCCGCACAGCAGGAGGCACCCGCACAGCAGGAGGCACCCGCACAGCAGGAGGCACCCGCACAGCAGGAGGCACCCGCACAGCAGGAGGCACCCGCACAGCAGGAGGCACCCGCACAGCAGGCGCCGGCTCAGCAGCAGGCGCCCGCGCAGCAGGCCCCCGAGGCGTCGGCGGAGAACGACTCCGACTCGCTCTACGTGACCCCGCTGGTGCGCCGTCTGGCCAGCCAGCAGGGCATCGATCTGAAGACGGTCACCGGCACCGGTGTCGGCGGACGCATCCGCAAGGAGGACGTCCTCAAGGCCGCCGAGTCGAAGTCGCAGGCTCCGGCAGCCGGTGCCGCCGCGCCCGCACCGGCTCCGCTCGAGGTGTCGCCGCTGCGCGGCACCACGCAGAAGATGTCGCGTCTGCGCAAGGTCGTCGCCGAGCGCGCCGTCGCCTCGATGCAGCAGACGGCGCAGCTGACGACGTTCGTCGAGGTGGATGTCACCAAGCTGGCGGCGTTCCGCACCGCGAAGAAGGACGAGTTCAACCAGAAGACCGGCGCGAAGCTGTCGTTCCTGCCGTTCTTCACGCTCGCTGCCGCTGAGGCGCTGCAAGCGTTCCCGATCATCAACTCGACCGTCGACGGCGACTCGATCGTCTACCCGCCGAGCGAGAACATCTCGATCGCGGTCGACACCGAGCGGGGTCTGCTCACGCCGGTCGTACGCGATGCCGGGACGAAGAACATCGCCCAGCTCGCGCAGGAGATCGCCGATCTGGCGGCCCGCACGCGGGACAACAAGCTGAAGCCCGACGAGCTGGCCGGCGGCACCTTCACGGTGACCAACACCGGTTCGCGCGGCGCCCTGTTCGACACGCCGCTGGTGTTCCTGCCCCAGTCGGCGATCCTCGGCACCGGCGTCGTGTTCAAGCGCCCCGGCGTCGTGACCGTCGACGGGGTGGACGCCATCGCCGTCCGCTCGTACGTCTACCTGGCGATCTCGTACGATCACCGCACGATCGACGGCGCGGACGCGGCCCGCTTCCTGGGCGCGATCAAGACCCGCCTCGAGTCGGCGGACTTCGCCGCGAACCTCGGGATCTGAGCGCGCTCAGCCCCCATCGGATGGCTGGTCCGCGACGTCGTACACGTCGCGGACCAGCCATCGGTCTTCCTGCCTGACCAGCACGAGCATCTGCTCGCCCCGCTCCCCCGACGGGCCGAGACGCAGCACGCTGACATCGCCGTAGTCCTCCACGGCGCTCACCGTCCGCTTCCCATCGGTGCCGGCGAGGCGCTCCTGCACAAGCGCCCCGGCCCCTGCGACGACAGCCTGCGCGCACGCCGCATCTCCCGCGTCGGCGCAGCCGGCCACCGAGGCGAGCAGCTCGGTGGCCCGGTGCTCGATCGATCCGTCCGCGACGGCATCCGGGGCGGATTCGGCGCTCTCGCGCGCATCCGTCGCCGTCGCCGTCGTCGCCGCATCCGTGCCGGCTCGGGTGTCCGCGCTCGGGGCAGCCGGCGTCTCGACGACGGATGACTCGATCGCCGCCGAGCCCTCGTCGGGCGACGGCCACATCAGGCCCCCGAGCAGCACGACCGCGGCGGCGGCACCACCCACCAGTACCATCCGCCCCCGGCCGGCTGGTGCACCACCCCGCGGCTGCGGGGCAGCGGCCGGGTGCCGGGCGGGCATCCGCTTCGCCGCGAGCCGCCGGAGCGGCTCCGCGGCCTCGGTGGCGCGTGTCCGCAGCCGCCGCAGCAGCCTGGGCTGCTCCGCCAGCGCGTCGATGTCGTCGGGGAGCCGCGAGCGATGCACCTCGATCGCCGACACGCGTTCGGGCGCGAACACGTCGCGCGCCAGAGGCCGCGGTGCGGCGAGCTCGGTCAGCTCCCTCTCCCAGCGCTCGACCGATCGCTGCACGACCCTCAGATCGCCCATGCCGCCGAGGATGTCGGCCAGCAGCCGATCCATCGCCCGGTCCACGCCGATCTCGCGCAGCCTCTCGATGAGGGCGACCGCCGACGCGATGCAGTCGACGCCCTCGCCGGGCGCGAACAGGGGCCGTGCCTCGTCGGTCAGCCACCACTGCCCCTCGAGGCGCCGGTCGCCGACCTCCACGATCCCGCGCAGCATACTTCCGACCAGGGTCACCGCCTCCCCGGCGGTCAGGGGCGCCGATGCGGCGGCCCTGCGCCCGACGAGCACCTCGACCCGCTCCGCGCACCACGGCAGCAGAGCGTCGTGGCCGTCGCGTCTGCGCAGCACATCGCGAACGCCCGCCACGTGCTCTGCGCCCGAGAACATCCACAGCGCTTCCGGCACGCCCGCCACGTCCACGCGCACCCCGCGCAGTTCGCCGTCGGTGATGAGCTCACCGGGATAGGCGGATTCCTGCCCTTCGAGCATCCGGATCCCGCGGTGTGCACCGGGCGTCAGTGCTGCTGTCTCGTCCATCCGACCATCCCAGCGCGCCGTGCCGCTCGACGGTGCGAAGAACAGCGCATTGGGGACAGAACGCCTCTCTCCGACGGATGTGCAGGAAGAACGGCGGCCGTCGGATCGGTAGGCTGTACCCATGGCAAAGAGTGCTCCCGTCACCGAGAAGCGGCCCGGCTTCTTCTCGCAGATCCGTTCCCTGTTCCGTTTCACGCGGGACGTGTACGGCTGGCTGCCCTGGGCGCAGATCGCCATTCTCATCGCGGGCGTGCTGATCGGCCTCATCATCGGCTTCCTGATCAGCGGGGCCTCGGTGCTCGGCCTGATCCTGTGGGGCTTCACCGGCCTCATGTTCGGTGTGCTGGGGGCGATGTTCCTCATGACCCGACTGTCGACCAAGGCCATGTACGCCAAGATCGACGGGATGCCCGGTGCCAGCGGTCACGTGCTGAGCACCAGCCTCGGGCGCAGCTGGTCGGCCTCGGACACCCCTGTCGGCGTGAACCCGAAGACCCAGGACGCCGTCTACCGTGTGGTCGGGCGCGGCGGCATCGTGATCATCGGCGAGGGCGCCCGCGGACGCCTCACCCGCCTCGTGAACGATGAGCGCCAGAAGGCGCAGCGCGTCGCCCACGGCGTTCCGGTCACCGTGCTCTACGTCGGCCACGGAGACGACGACGTCGCCATCAGCGACCTGTCGAAGACGATCAAGAAGCTCCCGAAGGCGATCGACAAGGCCACGATGGCCGCCGTGATCCGCCGCATCGATTCGGTGTCGCAGTCGCTGTCGTCGCTGCCCATCCCGAAGGGCATCGACCCGACCCGCGTGCGCTCGCAGCGCCCGCGCTGATCCCGCGCCTGCTCAGACGACGAACGGTCCCTCTCCTGCCGAGAGGGACCGTTTCGCGTCCGTCACTCGCCGAGCGGCTCCTTCGGAAGGCGGCGCACGCGCGGGCGACGACGCCGCTTCTCGGGGATCATCGAGCGCATCTCCTCGAGCTTGCCGAAGCACAGCAGACGGTCCTCGGCCTCGAGCACGACGTGCTTTCGCGGGTTCGGGATCACGCTGACGCCGCGGTGCAGCGTGAGCACGGTGATGTCGCGATCCCAAAGGCCCAGATCGCCGAGCTTCATGCCGACCTGCTCTGCCCCGGAGTGGATGAGCAGCTCGGCGACGCCGTAGCCGGTCGAGACGCTGAGACGCTGACGGATGTCGATGTCGGGGAACGCGACCTGATTCGCGATGTAGTCGATGATCGCGCCGGCGACATCGAGATTCGTCGCCGCCTCGATGCCCTGCAGGCCGGGTGAGGAGTTGACCTCCATCACCAGAGGGCCCTCATCGCTCTCGAGCATGTCGACACCGGCGACCCGCAGACCCATGATCTGCGCCGAGCGGACGGCCGTCTGCTCGTACACCGGATCGAGCGTCACCGGTTCGACGCGACCGCCGCGGTGCACGTTCGAGCGGAACTCGTCGCCGTCGGCCACGCGGCGCATCGCGGCGACGACGCGGTCGCCGACGACGAGCGCGCGGATGTCGCGCCCGCGGCTCTCCGCGATGAACTTCTGGATGAGCACGTTCTGCTTGGTCGAGTGCAGCGTCTCGATGATGGCCTCGGCGACCTTCACCTGCGGGGCGAGGATGACACCGATCCCCTGAGTGCCCTCGAGCAGCTTGATGACGACGGGAGCGCCGCCGACGCGCTCGATCGCGGGCCGCACGTCGGCGCGGTTGCGCACGAACGCCGTGGGCGGCATGGCGATGTTGTGCCGCGAGAGGATCTGATTGGCGCGCAGCTTGTCGCGCGCGCTGGAGATGCCGTTGGCGGTGTTCGGCGTGTAGACGTCCATCTGCTCGAACTGACGCACGACGGCCGTGCCGAAGTACGTGATCGAGTTGCCGATGCGGGGCAGGATGGCGTCGTAGTCACTCAGCTGCTTGCCGCGGAAGAACAGATCGGGGGCGTCGGCGGTGAGGTCGATCGCGAAGCGCAGCGTGTTCAGCACCTTCACGTTGTGCCCGCGCTGCTGCGCCGCGGCACGCAGTCGCTGCGTCGAGTACGAGTGCGGGGCGCGCGAGAGGACGGCGATCTTCACAGATGTTTCCTGCCAGGATGTAGGGGTGACACGGTCCTCTCATTCAAACACGTCCACGGGTTGGCGCGAGTGGGTCGGGCTGCCGGAGCTGGGGATCGAGTGGCTCAAGGCGAAGATCGACACCGGGGCGCGCACGTCGTCGCTGCACGCGTTCGACGTCGACGAGTTCGACCGCGACGGCGAGGAGTGGGTGCGCTTCACAGTGTGCCCCTGGCAGGACAGCACCGCCGACGCCGTCGTGCACGAGGCGCGGGTGCATGACCGGCGCGCCGTGCGCAGCTCGTCGGGCCACACCGAGCATCGCATCGTGGTGACGATGCGAGTGCGCCTGGTCGGGCACGACGTGGACGCCGAGGTCACGCTCACCAACCGAGATGAGATGGGCTTCCGGATGCTGATCGGGCGCGAGGCCCTGCGCCAGGGTTTCCTGGTCGACCCGGCCCGCTCGTTCCTCGGCGGACGAGCGCCGCGCGAGATGCGCAACCGCAACCGCGGACGCTGAGCCGCGCAGGCAGCTCCGCCGAGCGGTCAGGTGCGCACCAGCACCGTCCCGGCCAGCTTGTCGTGCAGGCCGCGCTGATCGGCATCCCAGATCACGGCCGGGATCACGACGACCAGCAGCAGCGTCCGCACGATCGGCCGCCACAGACCCACCCACGCCCCGTCCAGCCGCTGCACGCGCATGCCGAGCATCCGGTGCCCGGGGCTTCCGTTCGCCGTCGCGAGGAACACGATCTGCAGTACGGCGAACACCATCATGGGCGCGAACTGACGCCAGCCCGCCTCCGCGGGCAGCTCCAGAGGGTCGTAGGCGAGGAAGCCCATCGCGATGATCGTCGCGGCGAAGTAGTCGATCAGCAGGGCGGATATCCGGCGACCAGGGCGGGCGATGCTCCCCGGGCCTGAAACGGGCATTCCGAGGCGTTCGCCGGGGTACTCACTCACCCCTCCAGCCTACCGAGCGGCTGTAACATGCCGGAAACACGGCGGACACGGCGGAGAAACCCGGGGCGCATAACCTGCGTATGGTTGATGCAACCGATACCCGATCAGGAGTCGTACATGTTCACAGAGCCCGCAGAGGTCATCCGCTACATCGAAGAGAACGACGTCAAGTTCCTCGACATCCGCTTCACCGACCTTCCCGGGGTCCAGCAGCACTTCAACATCCCCGCGTCGACCGTGGACGAGGACTTCTTCCGCGACGGACAGCTCTTCGACGGATCGTCGATCCGCGGATTCGCGAGCATCCACGAGTCGGACATGCAGCTGATCCCCGACGTCACCACCGCGTATATCGACCCGTTCCGCACCGCGAAGACGCTGGTGATGGTCTTCGACATCTACAACCCGCGCACCGGCGAGATCTACAGCAAGGACCCGCGTCAGGTCGCCAAGAAGGCGGAGAAGTACCTCGCCTCGACCGGCATCGCCGACACCGCGTTCTTCGCACCCGAAGCCGAGTTCTACATCTTCGACGACGTGCGCTACTCGGTCACCGCAGGTGAGAGCTTCTACAAGGTCGACTCCGAGGAGGCCGCGTGGAACTCCGGCCGCGAGGAGGAGGGCGGCAACCTCGGCAACAAGACGCCGTTCAAGGGCGGCTACTTCCCGGTCGCCCCGGTCGACAAGACCGCCGACCTGCGCGATGACATGACGCTGCGGCTGATCGACTCCGGCTTCAAGCTCGAGCGCTCGCACCATGAGGTCGGCACCGCCGGCCAGCAGGAGATCAACTACCGCTTCGACACGATGGTCAGCGCGGCGGACGACATCCTGAAGTTCAAGTACATCGTCAAGAACACCGCCGAGGAGTGGGGCAAGACGGTCACGTTCATGCCGAAGCCCCTGTTCGGCGACAACGGCTCGGGCATGCACACGCACCAGTCGCTGTGGCTCGACGGCAAGCCGCTGTTCTTCGACGAGGCCGGCTACGGTCAGCTCAGCGACATCGCCCGCTGGTACATCGGCGGTCTGCTCAAGCACGCGCACGCCGTGCTCGCGTTCACGAACCCGACGCTGAACAGCTACCACCGCCTCGTGAAGCACTTCGAGGCCCCCGTCAACCTCGCCTACTCCGCCGGCAACCGCTCGGCCGCGATCCGCATTCCGCTCACCGGGTCGAACCCGAAGGCGAAGCGCATCGAGTTCCGCGTGCCCGACGCCTCGTCGAACCCGTACCTCGCGTTCGCCGCGCAGCTGATGGCAGGCCTGGACGGCATCAAGAACCGCATCGAGCCGATGGAGCCCATCGACAAGGACCTGTACGAGCTTCCTCCGGAGGAGGCCGCCAACATCCCGCAGGTGCCGAACTCGCTGCTCGACTCGCTCGAGGCTCTCCGCAAGGACCACGACTTCCTGCTCGAGGGCGGCGTGTTCACGCAGGAGCTCATCGACACGTGGATCGAGTACAAGTACAACAAGGAGATCCTGCCCATGGCGCAGCGCCCGCACCCGTACGAGTTCGAGCTGTACTACGGCTGCTGAGCCCTCCGCTCACCGAGAAACCACTTCCCGCCGGAGACAGCACGTGTGAGCGTGCGTCTCGCGCGGGAAGTGGTTTCTCGCGTTGAGAGCAGGACGCGATCAACGCAGCGCGTCGGCGACCGAGTCCCACCACGCGGCGGAGTCGGCACGGTGGCTGTCGAGGCGCTCGGCGGCGCCGCGGGTCGTGGCAGCCGCCGATTCTGCGGTCCGGGTCAGGTGATCGGAGGCGTCCGCGAGTCCGTCGAGGTCGATGACGCTGTCCTGCCCCCAGTGACCGAGCGCACCGGAGAGTTTGACGTGCGTGTACTCGTCCGCGGCGAGAGCGAGGATCGGCACGCCCGCCGGGGCGGCGAACACGGCGGGGTGGTAGCGGCTGGTCACCAGCAGACGCGATGTGCGGGCAAGTCGCGCGGCCGTGAGCGAGTCGCCGCTGGGCAGGACCTCGCTCGCGCGCCGCATCCGCGCACGCACCCGCTCATGCAGGGCAGCGTCGCCGGCCGGCTCGGCCCCCGGCCGCTCAGGACCGAAGTGGGCGTGGAACACCACAGGGCCCACGGTGTCGGCCGCATGGTCGAGCAGCGCGGCAATCCCGCTCTCGACGGCATCGGCGGGGCGACCGGCGAACCAGCCGGACAGGCTGACGAGCACGCGATCCGATGCGGCGGGGCCGTCGCCGTCGGCCGGTCCGCGCCCGAGGAATGACGCATCGTCCACGCCGGCGTGCACGTCTGCGCCCCACCCGCGAGCGAGCTGCGCCGAGGCGTACTCGCGCACGCCCGTTCGTGCGGCTGCGCGGATCATGGCGGCGACCCGTTCCGCGTCGTCCGGCTCCAGGTCGGGACCGAAGGTCTGGCCCGACACCACGACGGGCAGCGCACGCGCATGCGCCATCGCGGCGAGCGTCGTGCGCTCGTAGACGTGCACCGGCCACCGCGAGGCGAGGTTACCGCCACCGGCGATGAGCACACCCGACGCCTCGTCGAGAGCGTCGAGAACCTGCCGGGCCGGATCGTCCGCACCGAGCGGGGTGCGCCCGGTCGCGGCGTCGACGAGAGACGTCGATCGGCGCGCGGCGGCAGCGCGGTCGAGCCCGACGAAGCCGAGGCGCGGCACGCTGGGCACCCCGTAGCGGGCAGCGGATTCCTCGGGCGCCGACGAGACGCCGACGACACCGAGACCCCGTTCGGCGAGCTCGTCTCGCGCCGCTTCGAACATCGCCTCGTCGCCGATGTGGATCATGCCCGAGAGCACGCCGATGTCGCCGATGGTGAGAACGCTCACGTCTGTCCTTCGCTCGGGATCCGGGGCCGACGATCGGCGCCTTGTCAACCGTAAACCGTATTCTTCTCGCCGCAGTACGATTCGAATCGGTGCCGGTGTCGGCGCCCGTTCGGAGGGCAGCATGGGCATACAGACGGCGATGGACCGCATCACCGAATCCGCGTCGATCATCGAGGCGATGCGCGCCGCCGACGATCTGGCCTTCGAGGCCGGTCGCGACCCGGGCGTGCGCACCCTGCGGGTGCTGTCGGCCGCCCTCTCGGCCGACGACGATCTCGCGGCGATCGCGGCCGTGCACGCGCTGGCCGAGATGAACGACGAGGAGGCCGCGCGGCTGCTCTCGAGTCTGCTGTCGTCGCCTCGGGCCTACATCGTCGAGCACGCCGCAGACGCCCTCGGGCGTCGACCCGCGCGGCCCGAGGCCATCGGGCGGCTGGTGCGACTCGTCGCCGACGGAGGATTCGCCGGCATGCTCGCTCAGCACACGCTGGAGAAGTGGTCGGCGGGAGCGGCCGAGCTGCTCGCGGTCGCCCTCGAGACCGCGTGCACCGGCACCCTGTCCCCCGACGCCCGCGCCCGCCTCGTCGAGACGATGGGGCTGGTGCGCCACCCGCTCGCCGTGCGCCCCCTTCGCGCCTGGGCGTCCGACCGCTCGGCGCCGCCCGCCGTGCGCGAGGCGGCCGTCGCCGCACTCGGTCAGCGCCGCGAGCCCGTGGCGATCTCGACCCTCGAAGACCTCGTCGTCGAGGGGGGCGCGATCGGCGAACTCGCCCGACTTGCGCTGATCGATGCCGAGCCCGCGCCGACCGCGCATCGGGCCGACGAAGGACTCACCGTCGCCCAGCTGTTCCTGCACGCCGACATCGACCCGTCGCTGTCGTCGGCCGGATCCGGCGACAACGGCGGGATCGCGACGCTGCTCGTGCGTCTGGGCGACGCGCTCGTGGCCGAGCCCGCGGCCGTGCAGCGCGTGCTGACCCTGTCTCGAGGCACCACCGCCCAGGCCGGCCCCGACCTGCTGCGGGTCGCGGGCGGCGAGACCGGCCATGTGTACGGGCACATCCCGCTGAGCGCACCGCCGGTGACATCCGCGGCCGCATGGCCGCTGCGTGTGAGCGTGCGCCGCGGCATCCGCCGCCTGCTGCGTGCCGCCGGCCGCGTCGACGTGCTCCACCTGCGGATGGCGGATGTCGGCAGTCTCGCCGCCGCCGACGTCGCGCGCGAGCTCGGCATCCCCACCGTGTTCACCGTGGCACCCGATCCGCACAGCGTCATCGCGTCGCTCGAGCGCTCGGGCACGCTCACCCGGGAGGCCTTCGGGCCCGCCGACCTGACCGAGCACTTCTGGTTCCGCACCCACCTGGTGCAGAGCCTGGCCGCCTCCGCGGCGCATTCGGTGTTCTTCCCGCGTCCGTCCCTGGAGCGCGACATGCACGCGCTCGTCGGCATCGACATGACCTCGCACCCCGAGCGGCACACCGTGGTCGCCGAAGGCGTCGATCTCGACGTCGTCGACCGCGCGGTCGCTCGCGCCCGGCAAGCTGCCGACGGCGCCGGGCACACCCCGGCGATAGCCGAGCTCGCCGCCCTGCTCGACGCGCTGCCGGCACACCGGCGACGCCTGCCGCTGCTGGTCACGGTCGGGCGGATGCACCGCATCAAGGGCATGGCGACGCTGGTTCAGGCATGGGCCGACGGTCCGCTCCGCGACGCCGCCAACCTCCTGGTGATCGGCGGTGATCTCGAGCACCCCTCGGCCGACGAGCGGGAGCAGCTCGACCGCATCGATGTCACGGTCCCGGCGCCGGAGCGCGCGACTCGTGGTCTGCTGCTGACCGGCCACCGCTCCAACGACGTCGCGGCGGAATGGCTGGCTGCTGCGCGGTTCGGTCTTCCCGGTCGCGCCGAATCCGGCGGGGTGTACGTCTGCGCCAGCCTCAAGGAGGAGTTCGGCCTGGCGATCCTCGAGGCGATGGCCACCGGCCTGCTCGTGGTCGCACCCGACAGCGGTGGTCCTGCCACCTACGTCGACGACGGTGACACCGGCTTCCTGACCGAGACCGCGGATCCCGCCAAGCTCATCACCGCGACAGAGCGCGCGCTCGCCCGCGCCGCGGCCGGCGACGACGGTGCAGCCGCACGCGCGCGCGACCTCGTGGCGGCGCGCTTCACGATCCAGGGCATGGCGGCGAAACTCGCTCCGGTCTACGAATCGGTCGCGCTCAGCGAAGCCGAACTGCAGCGGGCGGCGGAGCAGCTGGTATGACTCTGCTGATCATCAGCCCCGACTACGCCTCTCACCTGCTTCCGCTGGCATCTCTGGGCACGGCGTGGCGAGATGCGGGCGACGAGGTGGTGGTGGCCACCGGGCCGGCGACCGCGCCGATCGTCGCGGAGTTCGGCTACCGCCGTGTCGACCTCCCTCTCGGGCGCGGCGCGAACGCGGGCGTCATCCGCAGCTCCGAACAGCAGGCCGAGGAGGCGGCGTCACTCGAGGGCTTCTTCGCCGCGACCCGCGTGGGTATGGTGCCCACGCTCGCCTATCAGGCGCGCGAGCGCCTCACCGACCTCATGTGGCAGCCCGTCGACCGAGCACGAGCGACCCTGCAGGTGATCGACGAGGTCGCGCCCGATGCGATCCTCGTCGACCATCTCGCGTACAGCGCGCGCCTGGCTCTGCACACCCGTGGCGTCCCCTACGGCGACGTGGTTCTCGGGCACCCGAGCGCGCTGCCGGTCGCGGGCGAGGTCTACGGCTACCCGCCGGCGTGGCCGACGGCCTTCGCGCCCGGCGAGGCGGAGCTGAGCGATCTGCGCGCGCTGTGCGAGGAGGTGTCGAGGCGCTTCACGGCCCAGTGGAACGACGCAGCCGCGGTGCTCGACCCGCATGCCCGGCCGGTCGCCGATGCGTTCGCACTGCACGGCGACACCGTCCTGTACAACTACCCCGCGGAGCTGGCCGCAGGCGACGGGAGAGAGCTGCCGCCACACCGCTTCCTGGGATCGACGCCGCGCGACGAGGCCGCCGCATCCGGCGTCGAAGAATGGATCGCCACGGGCACCCCGTACGTCTACGTGAGCTTCGGCAGCTTCCTGTCGGTGCGCGGCGACGTGCTCGCACGCATCGCTGAAGCCCTGCGCACGGCGGGTCTGCGCGCGGCGATCGCGACGGGCACGACGGACGCCGCAGCTCTCGGCCCGGTTCCGGGCGACTGGCTGGTCGCGGAGTATCTGCCGCAGGTGCGCCTGCTCGCCTCAGCGGCTGCGGCCGTGACGCACGGTGGCAACAACTCGGTCACCGAGGCGGTGGGGCACGGGGTTCCGCTGCTCGTGCTGCCCTTCTCCACCGACCAGTTCGCCGGCGCTGCCGCGATCGAGCGCACGGGGACGGGTCGCGCGCTTGATCCGAACGCGGCTTCGGTGCATGACCTCGCCGCAGCTCTGCGGGAGGTCGCCGACCCGGCGTTCGGCGGGCGAGCGGTGCTCGCCCGGGCTGCCGGCGCGCAGCTGGCCCATCCGGGCCCGTCGATCGCCTACGCGACGGTCTCAGCCACCGCCACCCGGGCAGCGCCCACCGCGCCCACCAGCTGAGCCATCGCCGACGGGTCGCCGGCTGCCGCCCGATAGCGCTCCATGCGCGCGGCGTTCGCATCGTACGCGGCGCCCGCGCGCACTTCGCCGACGTGGTGCAGCGCGTACACGCGACCGGAGTGGCGGACCGGCGGTGCCCCGAGGATCGTCGAGTGCGCCAGGAACCAGGCCGCGTCCTCGAACCCCCAGCCTCGGAAGGCCTCATCCTGACCCCCGTGGCTGCGCCATGTGCGCGGCGTCGCCACGTACACGCCCGAGCAGGCGCCGTCGACGTACTGCTCGACCGTGCAGTCCGCGAGCGGCTTCCCCGCGGCGTGATCGGCAGAGCCGGTGCGTCCGAGCCAGCGGTACTCGTCGTACGGCAGGTGCACGAACGGGCTGACCGCGGCGGCGCGGATGGCTGCGATCAGCGGCTCGCGCTCGGGGATCGTGTCGGCGTCGCCCACGACCACGACCTCGTCCGGATCGGCGCCGGCCATACCCGCGTTGCGACACGCGGCGAGGACGAACGGCACCTCGCCCGTGTCGACGGTCTGCAGGGGGATCTGCGGCAGCGTCTCGCGGTACCAGGCGATCACGCGTTCGAATGCGTCGATGCGCGAGGGCGCGGGGCGCCACGGGATGATGATGCGAGCGGCGGGAAGCGGCGAGTCGAGGGCGGTCATGCACCTTCCTTTCCCCCTGAGCTTAGGCGACGTCACGCCCCTCACCGCGTACGCGGCTCAGCAGAGCACCCGCAGCGCACCGGGCTGCACCCGCACGGCGAGCTTCGAGATGCTGCCCGCCTCCTCCCCGTCGATCTCGAAGGGCACGGGACCGGGCAGGGCGACGGCGATCGCCTCGCCGGTGAGGTGCTGCGTGATATCGGTGCTGATCGTCTCGTCATCGCCGCCCAGAAGGCGGCGGATGCCGTTGTCCCAGACCACCGTGCGCAGCGTCTGCAGCCACTGGACGACGTTCTCGGCGCTGATGAGCAGCAGATCGAGTCGCCCGTCGTCGACCACCGCGTCGGGCAGCAGGGTGAAGCCGCCCTGGATGTCGCCGCAGTTGCCGATGAGCAGCGTGTGTCCGCTGAACGTCTGCTGCTCGCCGTCGTCGAGAGTGATGCGGAAGTCGACCGTCTCGGATGCCGTCACGGCGCGCCCCATCGCCGCGACGTAGGCGAGCCAGCCCGCCTTGCCCTTCAGGTCGTCGTCGGTCTCGGCGAGCATGTGCGCGTCGAGACCGAAGCCCACCATCACGAGGAATCCGTTCTCGACCTCGGCGTCGTCGGTCCTGGTCCAGCCCATGTCGATGCGACGCTCATGGCCTGCGGCGATGACGTCCAGAGCCTTGGGGATGCTGCCCACCGGAATGCCGAGGTTGCGCGCCAGCAGGTTACCCGTGCCCTGCGGCACGATGCCGAGCGCCGGCGCCTCCTCCCCCGCCGAGGCGAGGACCTCGGCGACGGTGCGCACCGTGCCGTCACCGCCCACCGCGACGACCACGTCGCAGCCTGCGTGCACCGCTTCGGCGGTCATGGCCCGACCGGGATCGTCCGCGGATGTCTCCCACCACATGAGTTCGGTGTCCTCCGGCACAGCCGCGGTCACGGCATCCCGAAGCGCGTCGCCGTCGATCTTGGTCGGATTCCAGACGATTCCGAACCGCTGTGCCATCTTGTCTCCTTCATGACGACTGAACGTCAGCCGTAGAACTGCTTCTCGAACACTCGCCGCGCGCGGCGCGTGACCCGGAGGTAGTCCTCCTCGAGCACCGTCGCGGCGCGGTCAGGATATCCCAGAAGACGACCGACGCCGTCGAGCTCGCGGATCTCGACCGGCAGCACGTCCTTCGTCTGACCGGTGAGCAGCGTCATCGCCGATCGCAGCCGGCTGGCGAGCACCCAGGCCTCGCGCAGCCGCTCGGCATCGTCCGCCGGGAGCAGGTCGGCGAGCACCGCGGCATCCAGCGCCTGCAGCGTCGACGTCGTGCGCAGGTCGGGCACCCGGTGGCCGTGCTGCAGCTGCAGCACCTGCACCATCCACTCGACATCGCTGAGGGTTCCGGGGCCGAGCTTGAGATGGCGGCGCGGGTCGGCGCCCTGCGGAAGCCGCTCGCCTTCGACACGCGCCTTTATGCGCTTGATCTCCCGCACGTCCTGCTGCGAGACGGCCTCAGGGTAGCGGATGCTGTCGGCCAGCTCCGTGAACCGGGTGATCAGCTTCACGCTCCCGGCGATCCCGCGCGCCCGCAGCAGCGCCTGCGCCTCCCACGACAGCGACCAGCGCCGGTAGTACTGCGTGTACGCCTCGATGGTGCGCACGATCGGCCCATTGCGTCCCTCCGGGCGCAGGTCGGCGTCGAGGTCGAGCGGCACCCGGTGATCGGCGAGGTGCTCGCGCAGCCCTGCCACGATCTTCGCGGCGTGCTGCTGCGCCCGCTGCGGGTCCACGCCGTTCGGGTCATAGATGAAGAGCACATCCGCGTCGGAGCCGAAGCCGAGCTCGGCGCCGCCGAAGCGACCCATCGCGATGATCGAGAAGTCCATCGCGTCGTCCTCCGGCGGCACGATCTCCCGTCGCACCGCGCGCAGCGCCGCCTGGATCGTCGCCTCGGTGATCTCGGTGATGGCCCTGGCCATCTCATCGACGCCGACCTGCTCGAGCACAGCTCCCATCGCCGTGCGCAGCAGCTCCCGCCGGCGCAGCGCCCGCACCGCCCGCAGCGCGTCCTTCGTGGTCGAGTGCCGGGTCTGGATCGCCCTGGCCTCCTCATCCAGGGCGGCCCCGCCGCGTGGTCGCAGGGCCGCGGGCGAATCGAGCCACGCGACCGATTCGGGGATCCACTCCATCAGCTCGCCGACGTAGCGCGAGCTGGAGAGCAGCCGTGTCAGCCGCTCAGCGGCGCCGGACGAGTCGCGCAGCATCCGCAGGAACCAGTGCGTGTCACCGAGTCGCTCGCTGATCCGGCGGAATGCGACGAGGCCGTAGTCGGGATCGGTGCCGTCGGCGAACCAGCGCAGCATCACCGGCATGAGGTGCTTCTGGATGGTCGCTTTGCGACTCAGGCCCGAGGTGAGAGCGGCGATGTGGCGCAGCGCTCCGGCGGGGTCGCGGAAGCCGATGGCCGCGAGACGGGAGCCCGCCTGCTCGGTCGTGAGAGTGCGCTCCTCGGCCGGCAGCGAGGCGACCGCCGAGAGCATCGGCCGGTAGAACAGTCGCACGTGCTGGTCGCGCACCGAGCGGCGCACCTCGTCCCACACGGACTGCAGGCCGGATGCGCTGTCGGCCAGGGCGGTGGCACGGGCCAGGCGGCGCATCCCCTCGTCGTCGCGCGGCATGAGGTGCGTCCGCGTCAGGTCGTGCAGCTGCAGGCGGTGCTCGAGCAGGCGCAGGATGCGGTACTGCTCGCCGAAGGCGCTCGCCTCTGCCCGCCCGATGTAGCCGCCTTCGACCAGGGCATCGAGCGACTCGAGGGTGCCGCGGGTGCGGATGCCCTCGTCGGTGAGTCCGTGCACGAGCTGCAGCAGCTGCACCGTGAACTCGATGTCGCGGAGCCCCCCGGGGCCGAGTTTGATCTGGTACGGCATGTCCTCGGCGGGGATGTGGTCGGTGACGCGCTCGCGCATCCGCTGCACGCTCTCGACGAAGTCCTCCCGTTCGGCGCTCGTCCACACCTTGGGCTGAACGGCCGCGATGTACTCCGCGCCGAGGTCGGCGTCGCCGGCGAGCGGGCGCGCCTTGAGCAGCGCCTGGAACTCCCAGCTCTTCGCCCAGCGGTCGTAGTAGGCCAGGTGGGATGCCAGCGAGCGCACGAGGGCGCCCTGCTTGCCCTCCGGGCGCAGAGCCGCATCGACCTCCCACAGCGGCGGTTCGATGTCGATCCCGCTGAGTGCCACCATGGTCTCGCGCGCCAGCCGCGTCGCGATGTCGATCGCTCTGGCCTCCGAGACCGCGTCCTCGTCCGACGTGCCCGCGACGAAGATGACGTCGACGTCGCTGAGATAGTTCAGCTCGCGCGCGCCGGCCTTGCCCATGCCTATGATCGCCAGTCTGGTCGCCGCGATCTCCTCGCGTGTGCCGGCGCGGCCGGATCCGGCGACCACGGTGCGCGCGACCGCGAGGGCCGCCTCGAGCGCGGCGGCAGCGGCATCCGCGAGGGCGGCCGAGACATCGGCGATGACCGTCGTCGCCGATTCGGCGGCGAGATCCACGGCCGCGATCTCGCTGAGACAGCACCGGTAGGCCACGCGCAGCGCCCTGACCGGATCCGCGGCGCGGGCGAAACCGGCATCCGCGTCGATCGCCGCGAGCAGCCGCGAGGTCAGCTCCGCCGCATCCGGCAGGTCGCCGCGCAGCAGGACGTCCACGCGCAGATGCGCGGGATGCCGCTCGAAGAACGCGCCGAGGGCGCGGGATGCCCCGAACAGCCGCCACGCGGCCTCCCGCGCGGCGGGATCGGCCAGCACGGCGGCGACCCGAGCGGCGTCGCGGCGCGCCACATTCACCAGGCCGCGCACAGCGGCATCCGGATCGGCAGCGATCATGCCCTCCGCGAGCTCGGCCCGCTCCAGCCCCGTGAGCTCGGCGAGCTCGGTGAGGTCGGCGGAGGCCGAGGTCAGCTCGACGAAGCCGAGTCGCGCGAGCGCAGACAGCGACACGGACGCATCAGGACGCGCCATCGCCGCACCTCAGAGCAGCCCGAGATTGCTCTTGAGCTCGAACGGCGTCACCTGACCCCGGTAGGCCTCCCACTCCTTCTGCTTGTTCAGCAGCACGTAGTTGAAGACCTGCTCGCCGAGGGTCTCGGCGACGAGCTCGGAGTCCCGCATGTACTCGAGGGCGTGGTCGAGGCTCGCGGGCAGCGGTGCGTATCCGAGGGCGCGGCGCTCGGAGTCGCTCAGCGACCACACGTTGTCCTCCGCCTCCGGCGGGAGCTCGTACTCCTCCTCGATGCCCTTGAGGCCGGCCGCGAGCATCAGCGCGTAGGCGAGGTACGGGTTCGCCGCCGAGTCGAGCGCGCGGTACTCGATCCGCGTGGACTGGCCCTTGTTCGGCTTGTACATCGGCACGCGCACGAGCGCGGAGCGGTTGGCGTGACCCCAGGTGACGAAGCTGGGCGCCTCGTCGCCGCCCCACAGGCGCTTGTACGAGTTGACGAACTGGTTCGTGACCGCGGCGATCTCGTTCGCGTGGCGCAGCAGGCCGGCGATGAAGCGGCGCCCGGTGAGCGAGAGCTGGTACTCGGCGCCGGCCTCGTAGAACGCGTTCATGTCGCCCTCGAAGAGCGACACGTGCGTGTGCATGCCGCTGCCCGGGTGGTCGTTGAGAGGCTTGGGCATGAACGTCGCGTACACGCCCTGCTCGATCGCGACCTCCTTGACCACCGTGCGGAAGGTCATGATGTTGTCCGCAGTGGTGAGGGCATCGGCGTAGCGCAGGTCGATCTCGTTCTGTCCCGGGCCGCCCTCGTGGTGGCTGTACTCCACCGAGATGCCGAGGTCCTCGAGCATCCGCACGGCGCTGCGACGGAAGTCGTGCGCGGTGCCGCCGGGCACGTTGTCGAAGTAGCCGGCGTTGTCGGCGGGCACCGGCCCCTCCGGGCCGAGCTGCGACGACTTCAGCAGATAGAACTCGATCTCGGGGTGCGTGTAGAACGTGAAGCCCGCGTCGGCGGCCTTCGCCAGCGCTCGCCGCAGCACGTTGCGCGGGTCGGAGACCGCGGGCCGCCCGTCAGGGGTCGTGAGGTCGCAGAACATGCGCGCGGTCGGGTCGATCTCGCCGCGCCAGGGCAGGATCTGGAAGGTCGACGGGTCGGGCTGCGCGAGCAGATCGGACTCGTAGGTGCGGGTCAGTCCCTCGATCGCCGAGCCGTCGAAGCCGATTCCCTCGGCGAAGGCGCCCTCCACCTCGGCCGGGGCGATCGCCACCGATTTGAGAGTGCCGATGACATCGGTGAACCAGAGCCGGACGAACTTGACGCCGCGCTCCTCGATCGTGCGCAGCACGAAGTCGCGCTGCTTGTCCACCCTCACTCCCCCGACTCGAGGGAGCTGGAGCTCCACGCGTCGTCGGCGGCGTCTTCCTCGGCCCAGGCGCGGGAGCGCTCTTTGAGCGTCTCCGGTGCGCGAGCGGCATCCGCCTCGGTGTCGAACGGGCCCACCCGGTCGACGGCCGCGGACAGCATGCCGAACTCGACCTCCCCGGTGCTGAGGTTGTACCAGTACTTCTCGTCGCCGTCGGACATGTCAGCTCCTTCGTCGGGTTCTCGTCACGATCCTAATCGCTGGGTCGGGCATCGCTAGGCTAAACGTCATGGCACAGGCAATCGGCGTCGACATCGGCGGAACGGGCATCAAGGCGGGTATCGTCAACCTCTCCACGGGCACACTCGACTCGGACCGGGTGCGGGTTCCCACCCCCGAGGGAGCACGTCCGGCTGACGTGCTCGAGACCGTGCGGGAGGTGCTCGACACCCTCGGCGTGAGCGACTCGTCGCTGCCCCTGGGCGTGGCGTTCCCCGCCATCGTTAAGTACGGCCGGACGCTGTCCGCGGCGAACATCGCGAAGGACTGGGTCGACTTCGAGGCGGAGAAGTTCTTCGAGGACGGCCTGGGGCGCAGCATCACCTTCGTGAACGACGCCGACGCGGCCGGCGTGGCCGAGGCGCGCCACGGCGCCGCTCGAGACGCACGCGGTCTGACCATCCTGACCACTCTCGGCACCGGCATCGGCTCGGCCTTCCTCTACAACGGCGTCCTGGTGCCGAACACCGAACTCGGCCACCTCAACCGCGAGGGCGAGTCGATCGAGCGGTGGACGGCGTACTCTGCGATGGAGCGCGAGAGCCTGTCGTGGGAGGCCTGGTCGGCCCGTCTGCAGGAGTTCTACACGCACGTGGAGTTCCTGTTCAGCCCCGACCTGTTCGTCGTCGGCGGCGGCGTGTCGAAGCACCCCGACAAGTTCCTCCCGCTGCTCGATCTGAAGACCCCGATCGTCGCGGCCGTGCACCGCAACGCCTCCGGCATCATCGGCGCCGCCACGCTCTCGGCGGACTAGCCCAGAACGCAGAACGGCCCGGTCATGACCGGGCCGTTCTGCGTTCTTGGCGAGTGGGCCGGCCTGTACGCCGGGTTCTGACTCCTAGGTAATGGCTGGTGACGTGGGGCGCGGAGAAGGCTGTAGTTCTGCGGAATCTTCGGGGTGAGGTCATGGCTGTTCAAGCGCTGGCTGGAGACTTCTGCGGACTTCTTGCGGACTCCCAGCCCAGGTTTCCTGCTGGGGCTCGTCCTCCACGGTCTCCGCCTCAATCACCTCGTTCTCAAAAGGCGCATCTGTGCCTTTCGCTCCTGGGGCGGTATCAAAATTGATGTTCGGCCCCCGCAGGGCTCATCCGGCAGGTCTGACCTTCATAGGAAGAGGCCTTCCACGTTCGACATCGCACGCTTCAATCGGTCTAGATGTGCGGGGCTCTTGTAGGCCCTGGTCATCGCACGTGTGGAGTGGCCGACGAGCTCGACAATCATGTGTTCGGGTATGTCCGCAGCGTAGAGAAGATCGACGGCGGCATGGCGCAAATCGTGCAATCGCACGAACCGATCAGCGCCGAGGACTTCCCGCTGCACCTGACGCCATCGGCGCGTCTCGATGTTCGGGTCAATGGGGCGACCCTTATTGGTGAACACCAACCCCCATTGATTCGGCTCCGTTGTTGCAATGTGGTGCCGCATTAGGCTTCGGAGGGGTTCGATGAGGGGCACCGTTCGCCGACCAGCCTTCGACTTCGGGCGTGTCAAGAAGAACCCGCCGTAGAGGTGCCGGTACTCGAAGTCGGACGGCGCGATGGGCCGGCCATTCTCCCCGCGCTTCAAGGTTTGCATCTGCCAGCTGATGTCTACGTAGTCGGAGACGCGGTCCAGCTCGAGGCCGACCACCTCTCCCCTACGCGCACCGGTCAAGAGGTAGGTCATCCATTTCACACCGTCGGGCCTCGTCCGAAACGCGTCGAGCAGTAAGCGAACGTCTTTGGAGTTCGGGACGTCGAGCTGTGGTCGGGCAGGGCGCGGCTGCTCGACGAGGCGCACCGGGTTCCTCGGGATCTCTTCCTCCCGTACAGCCGCGTCGAACGCTCGAGCAGCAACTACGTGGGCGTTCCGCACAGTTGTCGGGGAGCATTTCTCGCGGATGTCTCTCTGCATGCGTCTGATGTCAGCGGGCCGCACTGCAGCAAGTGGCGTGTCCTTGCCGAGGGCGGGGACAATCCTTCCCGCCGCGATCGACTTGTATCCGTCCGCTGTTCTAGGACGAAGGTGCGGGTACACGCACTCGCTAAGCCAGTAGTCGAACCATTCGCCAACGGTCGTCCCCTCCCCGGTCGGATAGGACGAAGGCGAAGGCAGGTCGGTGCCAGCCCTCGAGCGCTCATACTCTCTGAGCCGAGCGAGGACGACCTCGCGGTTCCTAGAGCGGTACATCTTGCGCCTACGCTTACCGTTCTCACTCGGGAGCGGCAGAGCTACCGTCCAGAGGCCATTCTTGGCGAGGAACAGTGACCCAGATCCTCGCGTCCGTCGCGCCGCCATACCCGGCAGACTAGGGCTTGAGAGCCACCACCGCGATAGAACGCCCGCCATTACCAGCAGTCATCGCTTCTTTCTCCGCTTGAGCGAACCGGACTGCCGTAGCCGTACGCTGCGCATTCTGTTGCCTGCTCCCCGTGCATGGGGCCGGTCGTGGGAAAGCGCGTCGATCGTATCCAGACGTGCGGATAAAGCGACATCACCGAACAGCTTCCGTAGGTTCGGGGTCGCCCTGTGGACGCGCCGAAGATCAACCACATAGCCCGCTGCACCGAGGAGCACCATCCCAGCCATGACCCACAGATAGACGGTCGTGATCCCGTCGCTGACCGGGTTCGCGGACGGTTCGCGCGGAACCATAGCGGCGCAGACGGCGAGGGCCGCAACTCCGATTGCCACTGTGCTGGCTGTGACGACGCGCGGCCAGTACCAAGCGGCCCGCTTTGCGCACTTGGCGGCCTTTCCTCAGGCTTGCCTCTGCCAGTTCCAGGGATAGGTATGCGCCAGCTCTCTGAGCGGCGCTTCGTGCGTCATCTGAGAAGAACGAGCCCGCGTTCTGATCCGTGACGAACTTGGAGAGCTCGTCGCGATACGCGGATGTCTGAGCGCGGCCTCTCGCGGTCCGCCAGTTGAGCGCAAGCCCAGCGAAGCCTACCGACAACGATCCGATCGCCACCCAGTCACGCAAGTCCATGAGCGCTACCGTAGCGGGCGGGTGCGGGGCATCAAACGGTCGCAGGACGGTTGTGGCTAGTTCATCAGGCATTCGACGTTGCGCCACACGTCATCCCGGGCCGACAACAGCGATACACTCGCGCCATGAGTGGACACGGCGTCAACTGGCACCCGAACGGCTCCGATGAGCTTCCCCTTTTGCTCACAGGCGGAGCCGAAGCGGGCACGTTCAATCTGCGCTTCCCGCCGGAATACGCCTCCGAGATCAAGCAGCTCCTCGACGAGGCCGGACTTGAACATTCGACGGCCATGGAATTCTCTGATGGCTGGAACCTCGCGATCGAAGCTGTCCGGGTCCTCGGTCTGCCGGGCGGGTTCCTCGCCCTCGCTTCCGTTTATAAGACGTTCATCAAGCGGCACGATGGCAAGAAGGTCGTGATCAAAGATGGCACCTCCGTCTCGGGGATCTCAGAAAAGGCGATCTTGAAGATCATCGAGGAACAAGCGGAGCGTCAGCGTGCTTACGATGCGGCGGTGCGTGCAATTTCCAGCCCGCCTCCGCTCAACAAAGAAGAATAGACAGGTGATCGGCACCTAATAGCAGGACACCTTAGTTAGCTTGAAGCCGTCGCCGATGTCGCGGATATCCTCCAGGGACAGTTTGACCTCCGAATCAGGGCCCACTCCTCCGGGCGAGGCGTTGGTCATGCCGACAACCGCCCCGTCGGCTGTGACATTGGCCTCGACGTAGAGGTTCTGGGGGCACCCGTTTTCGACATGCAACTCCACCTGCACGCAGTCATATCGCTGGCAGGTGTACGAGCCGTTCGGGGAGAACTTGATGTACACATTGCCGCTGTCGGCAACCGTGTAGCCCCGAGCCTGCCACTGCTCGTCGAGACCATCTTGCGGGGCTGAGCGCTCGCGCTGGAGGCAATCGTGGCCCCGCCTACGGGGAGCGGGAGGTCGGGGGCAGCGGCACATGATGTCAAGGCCAGAACAGCGACGAGGAGGGAAACTGCACGGGCGAGGGGAGCTTCATGAGCGGATGCTAGCAGGAGGGCGGCTCGCGTTGGAAAGCGTGTACCCGCGGTGGACTGCGCTGAGAGCTTGTTTCAGGGTCTCCTCCGTAGTCACTTCCCAAGCAGCCGACATACGCTGTTGGAATGGACGACCTCGAGCACGGAGCGCAGCCTCAATGCCCTGAGGACGACATCGTGATGCGCGACTTCAAAGGCGGCTAGCAGTGTCCTCACTGCGGACATGTGCAGCTCCTCGACGAGGTTGAGATGCCGCCGAAGTTCGAAGGGCACGAGTTCGGTCCACCTCGTGCGTGACAGGGACGTGTTCTTCGGCGTGGGTATACGTTGGGCCCCGCTAGTCCGAAGACGAGCGGGGCCCGATAGCTACTGGAGACACTGGTTAGACCCCCAGCTCCTTGATTCGCTCAGCTGCTGCCCTCAGCGCGTCCGTGGGTTCGCGGTCTTCGGTCAGCAGTCGTTTGATCTGCTCAACTTCTGTTGCCGTTACGCGAAGGCGCTCCTCAAGCAACACGGTTCGAGCGCGCGAAACTGCGGCATCGACAACAAACGCGGTTCGTGCAACGCCCTGGAGCGTGGCGGCCTCATCGATGATCTCAAGAGCTGACGGCGCCACGCGCATGTTGACGTGTGCGCTAGCTACTGTAGTCATGGGTTCCTCCGATGGTGGGGTGTACACACAATGTAATCACGTTGTGGGTACACACTCAAGCTGTAAAGAGCGATCTCACCGTCTTCAAAGGAATCAGCAGATGTCGCTCGTGCTCGGCGAAGCGCTCAAAGCCGTATCTCTCGTAGAACTTCGCAGCGGACTCACTGATCGCATGCACTACGACGAACTGGATGCCCAGCTCATCCGAAACCCGAACGCACGATCTAAGGGCGTGCATCAGCAGCAGTTCCCCGAGGCCCTCACCCTTCACGGAGCCGCAGCGTGCAAGCCTTGCGATCAGCACGCAGGGGACGGGATACCTCTGCGGCGCCGCGAATGCTCGAGCAAGTTCCTCGCCGACGAGAGAGTAGGCGGTCTGCGCGTAGTAGCCGAAGACCCGGGGATCGTCGTCTGAGACCAGTACGCGCGTGAGGGTGCTGCCCCTCTTATCTGACTGGCTCGCGTGCCTCTTCAACCAGACGTTCAGGTCGTCTACACCGCAGTCGAATGGGTCACGGTCATGCTTCGCCTTGTCGAACGTCTCTATTGACCACACGGAGTCAATCTAGCGCCCGACCACCGAGCGCAGCGGCAACCTCCCCTCCGTCGGACGTAGAATCTAAGCTCCCGGCCGGAGGAAGGAACTGCCCGGCCATGGGACGACCATCAGCACTCCGCGAAGCGAGCATCGAACGGCGATCGCAGGAGCAGTCGATCATCGCCGCCGCGAAGCACGGGCCGCTGCAGACGCTCACGGAGCGCGAGCTCGAGCTGCGGGACCAGCCCCTGGCGATCTATCCCTGGAACGCGCAGCGCCGCGTGAAGGCGTGGGTGCGGTTCGGGCCGGAGGCGATGCGAAGCTGGTCCGCTGGGTGTGGGGCAACGCCGTGCAGCTCGCCGAATAGGTCAGATTGCTTCGTCCTCGAAACCCTGATCTCCCTTAGGCGGGTTGTAGATCGTTCCGAATGCCGCGCCGACTACAAGCATCAAGGCGAGTGCTATCAGAACACTGACGGGCAGAGCTACCCAGGCCCACCCCGTACCCCAAACGGAAATGCACCAGACCGAGAGCCCATAGGTCGCGCTCCCGGCGAAGGCCGCCAGAATCAGCGTCAGGACGAGGTTGGTCACGTTCAAACGTCGTGACTCCCTGACCATGATTGCCCTCGCTTGAACCGCGACGAGTTCGGACAACGCGTTGTACGCGTCGCTTTCAGCCGGGACGTCCTTCAACGCCGCCGATGCTTCTCGAAGCCTGCGAAGTTGCGCCGGTGTTCGCTCACGCTGGCCAAGGGCGCCGAGCAAGCCGAAGAGGGGCACAGCAAGCGCTGCAAGGAACTGCCATTGGTTCACATGCCGATGCTAGCGCCGATGACGCGACGGGGAATGAGGCGTAGGGTCGTTCGCATGTGTGGTCGATTCGCGATGGATACCAAGACCGACGAGCTCGTGCGGGAGTTCGTCGGTCAAGGCGGGAACCCCGAGGACTGGTGGAAGTCCTGGCACGGCTCCTACTCGATCGCCCCGACCGATTACGCGCCCATCGTCCGCGACCGTGGCGAGGGGCGCATCCTCGAGTTCGTCAGGTGGGACTGGCGGAAGCCCGCGAACCGCCTCAAAGGTGCGCCGATCATCAACGCCAGGATCGAGAAGCTCGCCACCGGATTCTGGGCGCCCGCGTTCACCGCAGCCCGGTGCGTCGTCCCGACGCGTCAGAAGTTTGGGCACCTGTGGCGCCCGGCGGCGAAGACCGCCGGCCTCACCACCGAGACGGGCACAGGGATGCACGCGCTGCGCCACTACTACGCGTCTCTGCTGATTCGATACGGCGAGTCGGTCAAGACCGTTCAAAGTCGGCTCGGACACAAGTCTGCGACCGAGACGCTCGACACCTACGGGCACATGTGGGCGGACTCTGATGACCGCACGCGTGACGCGATCGACAGCGTTCTCGGGGCTTCTGCGGTCTCCCTGCGGACAAAGAAACCCGTCTGACCAAGGAACCCCAGGTCAGACGGGTGTGGGCGAGTGGGCCGGCCTGTACGCCGGGTTCTGTTCAGGAGTACTTCGCTCCCTTGACGGCCATCTCTCTCGACGACACGTTGCCGTGTCGCTCCAGCGACCTACCCGAGGACTCGGCGAGCCGCGTCAACGTCCTCTGTCTGGTCTTGCTCCGGGCGAGGTTTACCTGGCGGGGCGCGTCACCGCACCCCCCGGTGGTCTCTTACACCACCCTTTCACCCTTACCACCGTCGCGAGGACGGTGGCGGTCTGCTCTCTGTGGCACTGTCTCGCGGATCACTCCGGGTGGGTGTTACCCACCGCCCTGCCCTGTGGAGCCCGGACGTTCCTCGGTGCGCTCACGCGCCACGCGGCCGTCCGGCCGACCCACTCGCGTCTTGATTCTACGCGCCCTTGGCCGCGTCGTCGGCGATGTGCACGTCGAGGGGGACGTCGATCGCGAACCCGGGGAAGAGTCGCGCGGTGGCGGCGTCGGCGGCGTCGCGCAGGATGCCCGCGACGGCCTCCGCCTGATCGGACGGGGCGTGCACGATCACCTCGTCGTGCAGGAAGAACGCCAGATGCGCGCGGTCGCGGAACACGGCGCCTGATGCCGGGGCGGGAGCGGATGCCGCCGGCAGCCCCATCAGGCGGTGGCGGATCTCGGCGAGCCACAGCAGCGCCCATTCAGCCGCGGTGCCCTGGACGATGAAGTTGCGCGTGAACCGTCCTCGATCCCGCGCCCTGCTGCGCGCGCGGCTCTGCTCGGATCCCGCGGCGTCCGGTCCGCTCGCCTCCGACTGGGTCATCCGCCATGCTTCATCCGGGCGCGGCGAGCTGCGCCCCAGCAGGGTGCTGACCACGCCGCCCTGCTCTCCGGTGCGGGCCGCGGCATCGACCAGCGCCATGGCGCGCGGGTAGACCGCCCGCAGCCGCGGCACGAGCTGCCCGCTCTTACCCGTGGTGGCCCCGTACATCGCTCCCAGCACGGCGTACTTCGCCTCGTCGCGCGTCGCGACCGCGCCGGAGCGCACGACCCCCTGGTACAGGTCGCGCCCTCGTGCCGCCTCGACCATCGCGGCGTCCCGTGACATCGCGGCGAGCACCCGCGGCTCCAGCTGTGCGACGTCCGCGTCGATGAGGGTCCAGCCGGCATCCGCGCGGACGGCGCTGCGCAGCTGTCGCGGGATCTGCAGCGCTCCACCGCCCGACGACGCCCACCGCCCGGTCACCACGCCGCCGGTGAGGTAGATCGGCCGGAAGCGCTCCTCGCGCACCCACTCGTCCAGCCACGCCCAGCCGTTCGCGGTGAACAGTCGCGCGAGCTTCTTGTACTCGAGCAGCGGCGCGACCACCGGATGCTCGACCCGCGACAGCTCCCAGCGGGAGGTGGACTCGACGAACACGCCCGCCCGATGCAGCGCCCGCAGCAGCCGGGGCGGGCTGTCGGGGTTCAGGCCCGGTTCGTCGAGGTGACGCGCGATCTCGGCGGCGAGAGCGGCCATGCGTGCCGGCCGCGCACCGCGCAGCGGGCGCGCCCCGAGCTGCTCCACCAGGATGCCGTGATGCGCCGCCGTGCTCCACGGCAGACCTGCGGCGGTCATCTCCTCGGCGAGCAGCGCGCCGGTGGACTCGGCGGCGCACAGCAGGGCCAGCCGCGAGTCGGACGCCGCGGCGAGAGCCGTCAGCTGTGCGCGCCACTGGGCCCGTACCTCGACGACGTCGTCATCACGCTCCACCTGGGCGTCGCCGACATCGAAGAGACCGGGCTGCGTGCCGGCATCCTCGACGCCGTCGGTGCGCAGCCAGCGAGAGGACGCCGGCAGCGGTGTCGCCAGCGAGGCCGTGTCGCGCAGGATCGCGTGACACAGCAGCAGGTCGTGGGCGCGGCGCAGTCGGACTCCTGCAGCCAGAAGCGGCGGATAGAAGCTGCGCAGACTCCGCACCGTCCACCGCGGTGAGAGCTGCGCCTCGAGCTCGCCGACTCTCGTGGCGAGCGCATCATCGACGACGCGATCGAGCACGGGCTCCGCGTCGGTCTGCGCATACAGGGCGATGACCCAGGCGCCGCCGTCGCGCGCCACCAGCGCGTGCGGTGGCTCAGCCGTTCGGGTCACGGCATCCGGTCTACCACCCGCGTCCGACGTCGCCGCCGTCACGCCGATCGGCTGTGCGAGCGAATGCTCGTCACAGCCCGGATTCCTCGGTGCGCACGAGGATGCCACCGCACTCCGGGCACGACACGACGTCGTCCTCGGCCGCCGCGCGCACGGCGTTCAGGTCGCTCCCGGCCAGCACCATCTGGCAGCCCTCGCAGATGCGACGACGCAGCAGACCAACGCCGATCCCGCCCCGAGCCGCGCGGCGGGTGTACTCGGCGAGCAGCTCGGCGGGCACGCTCTCGGCCAGAGCAGCACGGTCGCGGGCGAGATGCTCGCCCTCGGTCGTCGCGGTCGCCATATCGGCCTTCGCCGCAGCGGTCAGCCGGGCTCCCTCCGACTGGGTCTGATCGATCAGCGCCTGCTGTGCGTCGACGGCGGCCTGCGCGTCTTCGACGCGGCCCATCACGTCGAGCTCGGAGTCCTCGAGCATCGTGATCCGGCGGCCCAGGCTCGCGATCTCGTTCTCGAGGGCCTGCGCCTGCTTGGGGTCGGTCGCCGACGCGAGCCGCTCGGCGTCCCGGTCGCGGCGCTGCGTGGCGAGGGCCACATCGGATTCCAGGCGTGCCAGCTCCGCCTTCGCGTCATCGAGCACACCGGCAAGGGCGGTCAGCTCGCCGACCTGCTGCTGGCGCACGGCCGCGAGCTCGTTGATGCGCGCACCCTGCGCCGGAGTGGTGCGCGCGCGTTCGGTCTGCGCGATGCGCCGATCGAGGTCGGCGATGTCGAGAAGGCGACGCTGGTGCTCGGGGCTGGCTTTCACCCCTCAAATCTAGCCGCAGACGACCATGTCGTCGACGAGATACGCGGGAGCCCGCGCTCAGACACCCCGGCCGTCGCGCACCACGCCGTCGACGTACAGCCAGAGCCGATCCTCACGCACGAAGCGGCTGCGCTCGCGCAGCGACCCACGACCGGCGTCGTCGCGGTAGAACGCCTCGAACTCGACGACACCGCGGTCGTCGAACGGACCGCCCATCTCCTGATCGAGGATGTCCAGACGCTGCCAGCGGGTTTCCTCGTCC
Source organism: Microbacterium sp. OR21 (assembly GCF_047306785.1). NCBI lineage: Bacteria > Bacillati > Actinomycetota > Actinomycetes > Micrococcales > Microbacteriaceae > Microbacterium > Microbacterium sp. OR21. The sequence continues at coordinate 555,710 of NZ_JAZEXJ010000003.1, forward strand.
AGCTCCACCCGCTCAGGGCGGGTGTCGGGGTGCCATGTGCGCAGCAGGTGGCGTGCATCTGCGATCGCGAAAGCCGTGAACCGCGAGCGCATCAGTCGCACGGCGGTCGGCGCGACGCCCGAGGCGAGCACAGGCCCGCAGCACGAGCCGAACACGTCGCCGCTCGTGCACGGGCAGCGCTGATCACTCGCAGGCGTGGACATGCGTCCATGCTGTCACGCCGTCGCCGTCGCCGGGACGGCGGCCGTAGGCTGGCGGCACCGACGATCCGGAGGATTCCCATGACCGCTGTTCCCGTCTTCACCGCCCACAACGGATTCCGGCTCCCCGCCGTGGGGCTCGGCACGTACCGCCTCAACGGAGAGGCCGGCGCACAGGCGGTCGCCGCGGCGATCGGGCTCGGCTACCGGCTGGTGGACTCGGCGTTCAACTACGAGAACGAGGGCGCGGTGGGCGCCGGGGTGCGGGCATCCGGGGTCGATCGCTCCGAGATCATCGTCACGACGAAGCTGGCGGGCCGGCATCACGAGACCGCTCTGGCGCGCACGAGCATCGAGGAGAGCCGGTTCCGTCTCGGCCTCGACGCCACCGATCTGCACCTCATCCACTGGCCCAACCCCTCGAAGGGGAAGTTCGAGCAGGCCTGGGAGGCGCTCGTGGACGCCCAGCAGCGCGGCACCGTGCGCCAGATCGGCGTGTCGAACTTCCTCCCCGAGCACCTGGAGCGCATCGAGACCGCCACGGGCGTGCGTCCCGTCGTGAATCAGATCGAGGTGCACCCCTACTTCCCTCAGGAGGACGCGCTCGCGCTGCACGCCGAACGCGGGATCCTCACCGAGGCATGGTCGCCTCTCGGCCGGGCGAAGCAGGTGCTCGAAGAGCCGGTGATCACCGAGATCGCCGCGCGCCACGACATCTCCCCGGTGCAGACGATCATCGCGTGGCACGTCGCCCGGGGCACGGTCTCGATCCCCAAGGCCGCCTCCGTCGAGCACCAGCGCGCCAATCTGGAAGCCGCCACGGTCGTTCTCGATGCCGCGGAGGTCGAGGCCATCACCGGGCTGGGTCGCGCGGACGGTCGTCTCTTCGACGCGGACCCGGCCACGCACGAGGAGATGTGACACTCGCCGCGATCCTCGATCGCCGCGCCGGTCGGCTGTACTTCGGCGCGCAGGCGGTCGCCGGCGCGCTGTGGTGGATCGGCGTCGCGACGGTGCCCGCCGTCAGAGCCGCCACGCTCGCCGGACTGCCGGCGGGGCTGATCGCTGTCCTCGACATCCCGCTGTTCGTCATCATGTCGGCGCTCGCCGCGGCGGGGTTGCGCGGGTGCGCGGAGGCGGCGACCGGCTGGACGGTGCTGGTGACCGCGGCCATGGCGGGGTACGCCACCCTCACGGGGCTCGCCGGATGGGGTGCGATCGCGATGATCGCGGCCAGTGCGGGGTCGGTGGCGGCGCTGCTGCTCGTGCGCCTCGGTCACCTGCCGTCGGAGTGGCTGATGGTCGGCCCCTTCCGCGCGCGGGTCGCGGCACCGGCATCCACCCGATCGCACCTCCGGCGCACCGTGGCGCAGATCGTCGTCTTCTGGGGCGGTGCGCTGCTCGTCGTCCCGGCTGTCATCCTGATCCTCGAACGGCGCTGGGGTGTTCATCTGCCGATGCCCTTCCTCGTTCAGGTTCTCGGCGGCGCGCTGCTCGTGGCCGCGTCGGCCCTGGGCATCCGCTCAGCCGGGGTGATGGTCGGCAGCGGCGACGGCACGCCTCTGCCGAGCGCCACCGCGGCGCGACTGGTCGTGACCGGCCCCTACCGCTTCGTCAGGAACCCGATGGCCGTCGCGGGCATCGCCCAGGGCGTCGCCGTGGGCATGCTGTGCGAGTCATGGCTGGTGATCGTGTACGCGCTGTGCGGCTCGCTGGTGTGGAACGACCTCATCCGCCCGTGGGAGGAGAAGGACCTCCTCGCCCGGTTCGGCGACGAGTACGAGCGCTATCGGCAGCGCGTGTCGTGCTGGATCCCCCGGAGGCCGCGGGCGGCGACCCGACCGGTCGGCCCGGCCGCCGCCTCGTATACTGACCCGGATGTCTGAGCACACCGAGCCCCCTGCCACCCCGGCGCCGCAGACCCGCGCCGCGGCCCGCCGCGCCGGTGAGAACCGGCCCGCCGCAGAGCCGTCCGCGCCGGAGCCGACCGCGGCCGCCCGGCCGGGCCGCGGAGCCGACATCAGCCGTGCGCTCGAGCGGCACGATCGTCGCATCGGATGGATGGATCTGCTGCGCGGACTGTCGATCCAGCTCGTCATCCTGCACCACAGCACCCAGATCGTCACTTACCGGATCGGCGAGGTGCCGGGCTTCTTCGAGTTCCTCAGCGCCTTCTTCGCCCCGTTCCGCATGCCGATGCTGATGTTCCTGTCGGGTCTGCTGGTGGCCGGATCGCTGCACGCGCCGGCCGGCAAGTACGTGTGGGGCAAGGTGCGCCGCATCGTGTGGCCGATCATCGTGTGGACGTTCATCTACACGGCCTCGCAGCTGGTCGCCGACCCGGGTCTGAAGCACATGCCCTGGGAGCCCGGCTTCTGGGACACCTATCTGTGGTTCATGCAGTTCATCTTCGCCTACTACATCATCGCGCTGCTGCTGCGCTGGGTCCCCGCCTGGGTGATGGTGGCGGTGCCGTTCGTCGCGATGTTCCTCATCCCCGCCGAGCTGGAGCTGCTGCAGCGGTTCTTCTACCTGATGCCGTTCTTCTTCCTCGGCGCGTTCATCGAGAAGCACTGGGATCAGTACGCCCGCCTGCTGAGCGTCCGGCTCGCCGCCGTGCTCGCCGTCATCCCGATCGGCGTCGCCCTTTACTCCGGGTTCGTCGATCCGCTCTGGTACGAGCCGCTCTCGGCACTGCCGGCGATGCTCGGCATCCTCATCCTGGTGCGGCTCACCGCCGCGGCGCCCGAGGCCGCGTGGCTCGCGCCGGTGCGCTTCGTCGGCCAGTACTCGCTGATCTACTACGTCGCCCACTACCCCGTCTTCGCCGCGCTCGGATGGCTGGCCGCGAAGGCCGGCATCACGAACCCGGGGCTGGGTCTGGTGATCATCTTCACCGTGACGGTCGCGATCGCGACCGGCTTCGCGCTGATCGGCCGCCGGATGCCGGTTAGCCTGCTCTTCGAATTGCCGCGCAGATTCAGTTCCGCGAAGCGGACATGACCTTCTTCGAGCAGGTTCCGGATCCGTCTCGCGGATCGCGTCCCCGGCGATCCGGGGCTCGCGGCGCGAGGACCGCCGCCCTGCTCCTGCTCATGGCCGCGGTCACGCTCGGCGGTCTGTGGCTGGTGTCCGAGGACTCCGCGTCGGACGAGCCCCTGCTCAGCCGCATCCTGCCCGGCCTGTCGGCCGCCCCGCCTGCGCTCGACGACGAGTTCGCGGCGCTCGCCGACCGGATGGTCCTCACCCCGGAAGGGCGCGAGGTGCTCGCGTCGACACAGCCCCGGTTCGTGGATGCGGGCGAGCTCGCCGAGGTCTGCGGCAGCGACTCGCACGGCACCGATGACACCATCCTGCTCGGCTGCTTCACGGGCTTCTCGCAGTCGCGGGCGCAGGACCGGATCGTGATCCTCGAGCCGACGGACGACCTGATCGGCCGGTCGCTGGTGACCACGGCCGCGCACGAGCTGCTGCACGCCGTCTTCGCGCGGATGCCCGGCGAGGAGCAGTCCCGCATCGCCGATCTGGCGGCGGCGGCCACCGCGCGCCTCGCGGCGGACGACCCGGTGCACGAGCAGATCGCCGCGTCCATGGGCGGCGACGAGGCCAGCCGTGCCACCGAGCAGTTCGCCTACCTCGGCTCGCAGATGAGACTCGACCCGGTGCACGACGCCGAGCTCGAGGAGATCTACGCGCGCACCTTCGAGGATCGCACCGCGATCCTGCCCCGTTGACGGTGGGCCCTGCCGGGATCGAACCGACGACATCCACGGTGTAAACGTGGCGCTCTACCAGCTGAGCTAAAGGCCCTGGTACCGACATTCTACGGTGCGGAATTTGCGGAACCCGCCTTCGGAACGCATATAGGCTGAGCACAGCGCGTGTTGTGCAGAGCCGACAAGGCTCACCCGCGACGCATCCCGTTTCCTTGGCAAGACCTGCCAGCTTGACGAAAGGCTCCACGTGACCGTCCACGATCAGGATCCGTACTCCCAGGCACCTCTGGACAGCGACCCGGATGAGACCGGCGAGTGGCAGCAGTCGCTCGACGAGCTGGTAGACGCGAAGGGTCCCGGTCGCGGCCGGGAGATCATGCTCAGCCTCCTCAAGCGCTCGAAGGAACGCCACCTCGGCGTCCCCATGGTGCCGACGACCGACTACATCAACACCATCGCGGCCTCGAACGAGCCCGAGTTCCCCGGCGACGAGGAGATCGAGCGCCGCTATCGGCACTGGATCCGCTGGAACGCCGCGGTCACCGTGCACCGCGCCCAGCGGCCCGGGATCGGGGTCGGCGGGCACATCTCGACCTACGCGGGTGCCGCGTCGCTGTACGAGGTCGGCTTCAACCACTTCTTCCGCGGTCAGGACCACCCGAACGGCGGCGACCAGATCTTCATCCAGGGGCACGCCTCCCCCGGCATCTACGCCCGCTCCTTCCTCGAGGGGCGCCTGAGCGAAGCCGACATGGACGGCTTCCGTCAGGAGAAGTCGCACGAGGGCCACGCCCTGCCGTCGTACCCGCACCCGCGATCGATGCCGCACTACTGGCAGTTCCCGACCGTGTCGATGGGTCTCGGCCCGATCAACGCGATCTACCAGGCGCAGGCGAACAAGTACCTCACCAACCGCGGCATCAAGGACACCGGCGACCAGCACGTCTGGGCGTTCCTCGGAGACGGCGAGATGGACGAGGTCGAGAGCCGCGGTCAGCTGCAGGTCGCCGCCAACGAGGGTCTCGACAACCTCACCTTCGTGATCAACTGCAACCTGCAGCGTCTCGACGGCCCGGTGCGAGGCAACGGCAAGATCATCCAGGAGCTCGAGTCCTTCTTCCGCGGGGCCGGCTGGAACGTCATCAAGGTCATCTGGGGCCGCGAGTGGGACGACCTGCTCGCCCGCGACACCGACGGCGCGCTGCTCAACATCATGAACGCCACCCCGGACGGCGACTACCAGACGTACAAGGCCGAGTCCGGCGCGTACATCCGCGAGAACTTCTTCGGCCGCGACGAGCGCGCCGCCGCCCTCGTCAAGGATCTCTCCGACGACGAGATCTGGCACCTGCGCCGCGGTGGCCACGACTACCGCAAGGTGTACGCGGCCTACAAGTCGGCCATGGAGCACAAGGGCCAGCCCACCGTCATCCTCGCGAAGACCGTCAAGGGCTACGGCCTCGGACCCCACTTCGAGGGCCGCAACGCGACCCACCAGATGAAGAAGATGACGCTGGAGAACCTCAAGACCTTCCGCGACACCATGCAGATCCCGATCACGGATGCGCAGCTCGAGGAGAACCCGTACCTGCCCCCGTACTACCACCCGGGCCAGGACGACGAGACGATCCAGTACATGCTCGAGCGCCGTCGCAGCCTGGGCGGTCTGCTGCCCGAGCGGCGCACGACCCACACGTCGATCACGCTGCCCGAGGAGTCGACCTACGCCCTGCCGCGCAAGGGCTCCGGCACGCAGGAGATCGCCACGACCATGGCGTTCGTGCGTCTGCTGAAGGACCTGCTGCGGGCGAAGGACTTCGGCAACCGCATCGTGCCGATCATCCCCGACGAGGCGCGCACGTTCGGCATCGACGCCTACTTCCCGACCGCGAAGATCTACAACCCGAACGGGCAGCACTACACCTCCGTCGACCGGCAGCTGCTGCTGGCCTACAAGGAGAGCCCTCAGGGGCAGATCGTGCACGTGGGCATCAACGAGGCCGGCGCCATGGCGGCGTTCACCGCCGCCGGCACGTCGTACTCCACGCAGGGCGAGCCGCTGATCCCGATCTACATCTTCTACTCGATGTTCGGCTACCAGCGCACGGGAGATGCGATGTGGGCGGCGGGCGACCAGATGGCGCGCGGGTTCATCATCGGCGCCACCGCCGGTCGCACCACGCTCACCGGCGAGGGCCTGCAGCACGCCGACGGACACTCGCCGCTGCTGGCGTCGACCAACCCGGCGACCGTGTCGTACGACCCCGCGTACGGCTACGAGATCGCGCACATCGTGCGCTCCGGTCTCGAGCGGATGTACGGCGGGTCGCACCCCGACCCTGACGTCATGTACTACATCACCGTGTACAACGAGCCGCTCGTCCAGCCGGCCGAGCCGGAGGATGTCGACGTGGACGGCATCGTGCGCGGCATCCACCGCATCAAGCCCGGCACCGGTGACGGCCACAAGGCCCAGCTGTTCGCCTCGGGCGTCGGCGTGCCCTGGGCGCTGGAGGCGCAGGAGCTGCTGCAGAAGGACTGGGGCGTGAGCGCCGACGTGTGGTCGGTGACCTCGTGGAGCGAGCTGCGCCACGACGGCCTCGCCGTCGACGAGCACAACTTCCTGCACCCCGAGGAGGAGCCGCAGACGGCCTACCTCACGCAGAAGCTGCAGGGCGCCGAGGGCCCGGTCATCGCGGTCAGCGACTTCATGCACGCCGTGCAGGACCAGATCCGTCCGTGGGTGCCCAACCCGTACTACACGCTGGGCGCGGACGGCTTCGGATTCTCTGACACGCGCGCCGCCGCACGCCGGTTCTTCAAGATCGACGGGCCGTCGATGGTCGTGCGCACCCTGCAGGCTCTGGCGGACGAGGGCCGGGTCGACCGCTCGGTCGTCGGACAGGCGATCGAGAAGTACCGCCTCTTCGACGTGAACGCCGGCACCAGCGGGAACGCGGGCGGCGAGAGCTGAGCCTGTGAGCAGTACCGCCCAGCAGGCCATGGACAAGGCCGCGACACTCGCCTGGCTGCGCCGGATCTCCGGCGACATCGCCACGGTGACGATCAAGCGGCTCGAGGACACCCTGCCCTGGTACGCCGACATGCCACCGGCCCGACGCTCCGCCGTCGGGCTGGTGGCCCAGGCCGGCATCACCTCGTTCATCCAGTGGTACGAGGACCCGACATCCACCCCGTGGATCGCCGCCGACATCTTCGCCGCCGCTCCCCGAGAGCTGCTGCGCAGCGTCAGCCTGCAGCAGACGCTGCAGCTGATCCGCGTCACGGTCGAGGTGACCGAGGAGCGCGTCGCCGGACGCGGTGAGGATCTGCGCGAGGCGATCCTGCTGTACTCCCGCGACGTCGCGTTCGCGTCGGCGGACGTCTACGCGCGCGCCGCTGAGGCGCGCGGTCTGTGGGACGCCCGGCTCGAGGCGCTCGTCGTGGACTCGATCCTCACCGGCGAGGCCGACGAGGAGCTGCCCAGCCGGATCGCCGCGCTGGGCTGGCACGGGCACGGCGAGGTGTGCGTCATCGTCGGCACCACTCCCCCGCAGTTCGATGTCGATCTCGTGCGGCGCACCGCACGGCGACTGTCGGTCGACGTCCTCATCGGCGTGCAGGGCTCGCGCCTCGTGCTGGTGATCGGGCGCGCGCGCGTGCCCGGCAAGGAGGAGGAGGGCGAGGATCTGCCGTTCAGCGAGATCGCGCAGCGTCTCGAGCCGTCCTTCGGACCGGGGTACGTCGTGCTCGGCCCGCCCGTCTCCGCGCTCGTCGACGCCGGGCAGAGCGCCCGCGCCGCCCTCGCCGGTTTCGCGGTCGCACGCGCGTGGCGGGGTGCACCGCGCCCGGTCGAGGCGGACGACCTGCTTCCCGAGCGCGCCCTCGCCGGGGACACGCTGGCCAAGCAGACGCTGATCGAGCGGATCTTCCGTCCGCTGCAGGCGCATTCCACGGATCTCGTCACGACGCTGTGGAGCTATCTCGACAACGGGCGCTCGCTCGAGGCGACCGCCCGCGAGCTGTTCGTGCACCCGAACACGGTGCGTTATCGGCTCAAGCGCGTGACCGAGGTGATCGGCTGGGACGCCACCGGGCCGCGCGAGGCGCTCATCCTGCAGACCGCGCTGATCCTCGGGTCGATCGGAGCCGCAGAGCCGGCACGCCGCCGCGCCGTCGCCCGCCGCCGCTGAGGCCCAGACCGGGCACGCCCCGCGGGAGGATGTGCGCCACGCACAACCGATTCGCGGATTGTTGTGATGTTTCATCCACCATGTCCGGCGAATCGTTGGCAGACTGGTCTGGTGATTGTCGTCGCATCGCCCGGACAAGGTTCCCAGACTCCCGGATTCCTCGCACCCTGGCTGGAGCTGGACGGCGTCGCCGACCAGCTCGCCTCGTACTCCGAGGCCGCCGAGGTCGATCTGATCGCACACGGCACCGAATCGGACGCCGACACGATCCGTGACACCCGCATCGCACAGCCGCTCATCGTCGCCGCGTCGCTGATCGCCGCCGACCAGCTGACCCGTCGCGCCGGCCGCCGCGCCGACGGCGTCGCCGGGCACTCGGTCGGCGAGCTCGCCGCCCTCGTCGGCGCGCAGGTGCTGCAGGCCGAGGACGCGATGCGACTGGTGGGCATCCGAGGCCGGGCGATGGCGGATGCCGCCGCCCGGACTCCCACCGGCATGAGCGCGGTGCTCGGCGGTGACGCCGACGAGGTGCTCGCCATGCTCGGGGACCTCGAGCTGACGCCGGCGAACTACAACGTCGCGGGCCAGATCGTCGCGGCCGGAGCACTCCCCGCTCTCGCACAGCTGGCCGAGCGCGCGCCGCGCGGAGTGCGGGTCATGCCGCTGCAGGTCGCCGGCGCGTTCCACACCTCGTACATGGCGGAGGCCGTCGACGCCCTGCGCGCGGCCGTCGCCGACGTCGCAGCCTCCGACCCGAGCATCACGCTCTGGTCGAACCGCGACGGAGCCGTCGTCGACAGCGGAGTGGATGCCCTCGAGCGCATCGTCACCCAGGTCTCCTCGCCGGTCCGCTGGGACCTGTGCATGGAGTCGTTCGCCTCGGCCGGCATCACCGGGTTCATCGAGATGGCCCCCGCCGGCGCGCTCGTCGGACTCGCGAAGCGGGGCCTGCGCGGCATCCCGAACGTCGCGGTGAAGACCCCCGACGACCTCGACGCAGCCGCGGAGCTGCTGAATGGAGCAGACTCGTGAGCACCCTCAAGCAGGCGACGGGCGCGGCCCACACGCGCATCTACTCGGTCGGCGCCGCGCGCGGCGAGAACGCCGTTCCCAACGAAGACCTCATCGGCCCCATCGACTCGAGCGACGAGTGGATCCGCCAGCGCACCGGCATCATCACCCGCACCCGCGCCGTGCCCGAAACCAGCGCGATCGAGCTGTCCGCCGACGCCGCGAAGGAGGCGGTGGAGCGTTCCGGCATCGACCCCGCCGAGATCGACCTCGTGATCGTCGCGACCATCAGCAACCCCAAGCAGACTCCCTCGGTCGCTGCGATCGTGGCGGATCGGATCGGGGCCACCCCGGCGGCCGCCTACGACATGAACGCCGCGTGCGCCGGATACGCCTACGCCGTCGCGCAGGCCGACGCGCTCATCCGCGCGGGAGCCGCCCGCCACGCGGTCGTGATCGGCGCCGAGAAGCTCTCGGACGTCGTCGACCCGACCGACCGGAGCATCTCCTTCCTGCTCGGCGACGGCGCCGGTGCCGTCGTGATCGGCCCGAGCGAGACGCCCGGCATCTCGGCCACGGTCTGGGGCTCCGACGGCTCGAAGGCCGACCTCGTGGGCATGAACCACACGCTCACGGAGTTCCGCGACGGCAAGGCGCCGTGGCCCACCCTGCGCCAGGAGGGCCCGCGGGTCTTCCGCTGGGCCGTGTGGGAGATGGCCAAGGTCGCGCGCGAGGCGCTCGAGAAGGCCGGCGTCGAGGCATCCGACCTCGCCGCGTTCATCCCGCACCAGGCGAACCTGCGCATCATCGAGGAGTTCGCCAAGCAGCTGAAGCTGCCCGAGACGACCGTCATCGCCCGCGACATCGAGACCACCGGCAACACGTCGGCCGCATCGATCCCGCTCGCCACCCACCGCCTGCTCGAAGAGCACCCCGAGCTCAGCGGTGGTCTGGCGCTGCAGATCGGCTTCGGCGCCGGATTGGTCTTCGGCGCGCAGGTGGTCGTGCTTCCCTGATCGGGTGCGCGCCTTCCCTAGACTGGTCAACGGTTCCAACCCATTCCGAGAAAGAGGAAACACCATGGCTCTCACCCACGACGAGGTCCTCGCCGGCCTTGCTGAGCTGGTCACCGACGAGACCGGCATCGACGCGTCCGAGGTTCAGATGGAGAAGTCGTTCACCGATGACCTCGACATCGACTCGATCTCGATGATGACGATCGTCGTCAACGCCGAGGAGAAGTTCGGCGTCACCATCCCCGACGACGAGGTCAAGAACCTGAAGACCGTCGCCGACGCCGTCAACTTCATCGTCGCCGGCCAGGAGTAAGACCCGTCGATGCCACCCCCGCGGACCGCGGGGTGTGGCATCTCCTTCCCGCACGCACCCCTCCTCACGAAGGACCCCCATGACCAAGCGCATCGTCGTCACCGGCATCGGCGCCACCTCCGCGCTGGGCGGCACGGCTCCCGAGAACTGGACGAACCTGCTCGCCGGCCAGTCCGGCACTCGCACGCTGGCACACGAGTGGATCGAGAAGTACCAGATCCCCGTGCACTTCGCCGCAGAGGCCATCGTCCGTCCCGAGGAGGTGCTGCCCCGTCACGAGGCGAAGCGCCTCGACCCGTCGACGCAGTTCGCACTGATCGCGGCCCGCGAGGCGTGGGAGGACGCCGGTGCGCCCGATGTCGCCCCCGAGCGCCTGGGCGTGGACTGGGCGACCGGAATCGGCGGCGTGTGGACGCTGCTGGATGCCTGGGACACCCTGCGTGAGAAGGGCCCGCGGCGCGTCATGCCGCTGACCGTGCCGATGCTCATGCCGAACGCCGGCGCCGGGAACCTGTCGCTGCACTTCAACGCCAAGGCGTACGCTCGCACGGTGGTGAGCGCCTGTGCATCGAGCACCGAGTCGATCGCGAACGCGTACGAGCACCTGCAGGACGGTCTCGCCGACGTCGTCATCGCCGGTGGCGCCGAATCGGCGATCCACCCGATCACCATGGCGTCGTTCGCGTCGGCGCAGGCGCTGTCCCGCCGCAACGACGACCCGGCCACGGCATCCCGCCCCGGTGCGATCGACCGCGACGGGTTCGTGATGGGAGAGGGCGGTGCGGCCCTCGTGCTCGAGACCGAGGAGCATGCCACGGCACGCGGCGCGAAGATCTACGCGTACGTCGTCGGCGGCGGTGTGACGGCCGACTCGTACCACATCACCGGAAACGACCCCGAGGGCGCCGGCGCCGCACGCGCCGTCGAGGCGGCCCTCGCCCAGGCCGGCGCCTCGCCCGACGAGGTCGCGCACATCAACGCGCACGCCACCTCCACCCCGGTCGGCGACCCCAACGAGTACGAGGCGCTCAAGCGCGTGTTCGGCGACCGTATCGACGAGATCCCGGTGTCTGCCACCAAGGCGTCCACAGGCCACCTGCTCGGCGGCACCGGCGCGCTCGAAGCGGTGTACACCATCCTCGCGCTGCGCGACCGCGTCGCACCGCCCACGATCAACATGACCGAGCCCGACCCGGCTGTGCCGTTCAAGCTGTCGACCTCGCCGCAGCCGCTGGGCGACGGCGAGCTGCTGGCGATCAGCAACTCGTTCGGCTTCGGCGGTCACAACGCCGTCGTCGCGTTCCGCAGCGCCTGACGCGCGTCCCGCCGGCAGACACGACGAAGCCCCCGCCTTCCCCGGCGGGGGCTTCTGTCCGATGCGGGAGATTCGCTTCCTCGGTTCCCGGGTGCAGTCACCGGGTCCCGCTACTCGCGCCTCTCCCGCACGTCTTCTCTGCTCCGGCCGTCCGGCCGGGCGGCCAGCTATCCGACCTTGTGCAGCCAGACGACGTGCGTGTCGTCACCGGCGTGGCGGAACGGTTCGAGCTCCTCATCCCAGGCGGAGCCGAGGGCGACGTCGAGCTCGCGCTGCAGCTCCGCGGCGTTCCCGGCGGCGATCTCCATCGCGTAGCGGATGCGGTCCTCGCCGATGACGATGTTGCCGGCCGAGTCGGTCTGCGCGTAGTGGATCCCGAGATCGGGGGTGTGCAACCACCGCCCACCCTCGCTGCCCGGCGTAGGATCCTCCGACACCTCGAAGCGCAGATGCTCCCATCCGCGGATCGCGGTCGCGAGAGCGGCGCCCGTGCCGGCCGGGGCGTTCCAGTAGAACTCCGCACGGCGAGTGCCCTGCTGCACGGGCTGGTCGCTCCACTCGAAGTTGACGGCACGACCGATAGCGCGTCCCACCGCCCATTCGAGGTGCGGGCAGAGCGCGCGAGGAGCGGAGTGGATGAACACCACTCCGCGTGCGTATCCCGTCGCCATGATCTCTCCGTTTCATCAGGTACGTCTTCCCCTACGACCTGATCCGAAGATGCGGCGAACTATGCGGTTGTACGGCGATTATCACCCAGAACAGCGCGAATCACAAGCGTGTCATTCCCGGTGGCACGACGGCCCCGGTCGTGATGACCGGGGCCGTCAGGCGATGGAGCGCGGGCTGCTTACGCCTCGCTCATCGCGAGCTTGGCCTGCTGGCCCTTCGCGGCGTAGTAGGCGGCGCGAGCGGCGTCGCGACGGGCCTGCTCCGCGTAGCCGGCCTCGAGCACGTCCTGCGGCACCTCGACCTGCTCGTGCTGGTCGGTGCCGTGGTACTTCTCGATGTACGCGTCGAGCTCGGGGCCCGACTCCCACGAGGTGATCAGGCAGTAGCGCGGCTCGGTGCCGTTGTGGGTGGTGGCGTGCCACAGACGCTGGGTGTCGACGATGAGCTGGGCACCGGCCGGAAGGGCGATGCGGTACTCGACGCTCGGGTCGGTGCGGTTCTCACGCAGGACGAAATAGCTGTCCTTGTCGTCGGTGAGGTTGAAGAATCCGCGCACGACCCAGCCGGTGCCGTCCGGGTTCAGCCGGTTGTTGTCGTCCTGGTGGAGGTTGTAGAGGCACTCTCCGTAGGGCGTCGGCTGCAGCTCGATGACGCGGCAGCGACCGACGTTGGCACCCGGCTCCTTCGCGCGAGCCGTCAGCGTGGGGGCGATCGCGGTCTGCGAGTCGATCCAGACGCCGTCCTTGTCGGTGCGCGGCGGCTTGTGGTTCCAGAAGCCGTTGCACTCGATCTCGCCCTTGGCGCTGGCGAGGGGCGAGAAGCGGGTGTCGCCCGAGGACTTCCAGTCGACATACTCGATGTCGAGCCACTCCTTCGGGTCCATCTCCCCGTCGTACGGGTCGAGGATGACGAATCCCTTGTCTTCGAGGGCTGCGGACTTGATGTATCCCATGATCTGAGTCATGTCCTTTCGTAATGGGCCAGCACGTTTTAACAGGCCCTACTTAGGCAAGCCTACCTCGGCCGCCTGGGCGGACCCCGGCGCACGACCGGAGAAAATCGCCCGGGCTAGACTCGATCCGGCGGACCGTCACACCGCCGTTCGGAGGAGTCACGCAGCCATGGCACCGGCGACCAATGTCGACGCACACGCGACCGGAACGATCGAGTGGCTCTCCGCGCCGACGACGAACATCGTCGTCCCGGTCTATCAGCGCCAGTACCGCTGGGACATCGGCGGGTGCGAGAAGCTGCTGTCGGACATCCGGGCGGTGGCCGGAGAGGATGCCGGGCACCGTCATTTCATCGGCTCCATCCTGTCCGGACGCGACGGCGCGTCGGGTGCGGATGCCGCCGACGATCTGATCCTCATCGACGGTCAGCAGCGGATCACGACGATCATGCTGCTCATCGCGGCGCTGCACCATGCGGTCCGCGACAGCGACCCGCAGCTGGCGTCCGAGCTGCAGCGCGTCCTCGTGCGCGCCGACGACCCGACGCGCACCAAGCTGCGCCCGCACGACGCCTGGGCCGGTCCCTACGAATCCGTGGTGCTCGATCGGCGCGACGACGTGGAACGCGAATCCCGCTTCGACGACAACTACGCGTTCTTCCGCAGCCAGGTGCACGCAGACGAGGCGCGCACGGTCTGGCAGGGCCTGCAGCGGCTCGAGCACGTGTCGATCACTCTGGGGCCGCAGGCCAGCGCACAGCAGATCTTCGAGAGCCTGAACTCCACCGGGCAGCCGCTGCGCGATCACGAGCTGATCCACAACTACATCCTGATGGGACTCTCGCACGCCGAGCAGCAGCGCATCGAGCGGGAGTTCTGGCTGCCGATCGAGCAGCACACGGGTGAGACCATCGGAGCCTTCTGGCGGCACTTCCTCCTGATGATGACCGGGCGCGAGATCGATGCGGCCGGCGAGCACGGCGTCTACGCGGCGTTCCGCGGCACGTTCCCGCGCCTCGACATCGATCACCTCCGTGCCGACGCGGCGGTCTGGCGAGCCTACGCCGAGATCTACGGCATCCTGCTCGATCCCTCTCTCGAGGCGGACGCGGGCCTGCGCGCGCAGCTGCTGCTGGTGAACACCTTCGGACGCACCTCGTATCCGCTCGTGATGAGCGCCTACGGCGACTATCGCCGGGGCCTCATCCCCCGCGAGCAGCTCATCGACGTGCTGGAGTGGGTCCAGGCGCTGTTCCTGCGCCGGGCGATCGTCGGGCTCCCCGCCGATCGCCTCATCGCCCGGCTGTGCCGTGCCCGAGCCGAGGGGCACGACGCCCTCATGCGCGCCATCGGCCGCATCACGCCCTCGGACGAGCGGGTCAGCGCGGTGCTGAAGTACGGCGAGCTCCCCCATCCTGCATATGTGCTCGGGCGGATCGAGGGCGTCGAGGATCTGTCCGACCACGACGTCGAGACCATCGTCCCGCCCGTCCCGGCGACGACCTGGAGCGGAGACGGCGTCCGGCCGTGGAACGAGTACAGCGAGGACGAGCAGAACGCGCACCGCGCGCTGACGCCCACGCTCGGCAACCTCACACTGCTGGAGGACTCTCTCACGCTGCGCGTCTTCGGCGCATCGTTCCCCGAGAAGCGCGATCTCGCGTACGCTCGCAGCTCGGTCGCGGCCACCAGAGAGCTGGCGGAGGTGCCGGCGTGGAACACCGCCGCGATCGCCGCCCGCACCGTGCGGCTCACCGCCGAGCTGCTGCGGATCTGGCCGCGCCCGGACGTGGGCGAGATCGACGACGACGGGCTCACCCCCGTGCTCGACGCGGTGCGCCGCCGAGGCTGGCCGGCCGGCTGGGACCGGGAGTTCGACTACTGCGAGTACCGCGGCGAGCACTGGGAGATCAAGGACGTCCGCGCCCTGTTCAACCGCATCTTCCGCCGCGCGTGGACCGACGACCGCCCCGCGGCCCTGGCGTACAGCGCGAAGCACGGTGGTCCGATCTACGACGAGATGGCGTGGAAGGGCCAGTGGGACGAGTTCGACGAATCGCACTTCCTCTACATGGGCTGGGACTCGCACTACATGATGACGGCCCTGCAGGGGGTGCTGGAGGAGTCCGGCATCGCCGCCGAGGTGTTCGTGAAGTACTCGTACATAGGGAACGTGATGTGATGACCGCCACGACCGTCGTCCGGCGCATGCAGGACCTCACCGTCGAAGAGCACACCCTCACCCTCCCCCTCGTCTGGGGCGACGCCGACGACACGCGCACGATCGACGTCTTCGCGGCGGTCGTCAGCCGCGAGGGCGGCGAGAACCTGCCCTACCTGGTCTTCCTGCAGGGCGGGCCCGGCCACGAGGCGCCCCGCCCGTTCCATTCCCCGTCGAGTCCGTCGTGGCTGGACGCCGCTCTCGCGGAGCACCGGGTGGTGATGCTGGATCAGCGCGGCACGGGCCGCTCGACGCCGGTGGGCGACGCAGATCTCGCGCGCGGCGCCGAGGCGGTCGCCGAGCACCTCACGCACCTGCGCGCGGATGCCATCGTCCGCGACTGCGAGGCAGTGCGCCAGCATCTCGGCGCAGAGCGCTGGAGCGTGCTCGGGCAGTCGTTCGGCGGGTTCACCACACTCGCCTACCTGTCGACCGACGCGTCGTCGCTCGAGCGCGTCTACATCACGGGCGGACTGAGCACCCTCGACCGCACCCCCGACGAGGTGTACGCCCTCTGCTACGACAAGATGCGCGACGCCTCCGAGCGGTACTACCGGCGCTTCCCCGAGCACCGCGACCGGATGCGCCGCCTGGCCGACCTCGCGCTCGCCGGGAGGATCACGCTGCCGGACGGTGAGATCGTGTCGCTGTCGCGGCTGCGGTCGGTCGGGTCGGCGCTGGGCACGAACGACGGCTGGCAGGCGCTGTGGTCGCTGCTCGAGCTGGATCCGTTCTCGAACGCCTTCCGCCACGACCTCGCCGCCGCGATGCCGTACGACGGGCGCAATCCGCTCTATTACGCGTTCCACGAGTCCAGCTACGCCTCCGGACACGCCACTCGCTGGTCGGCCGAGCGCATCGAGCCGGCCGACTTCGCAGCCGACCCGACCCTGTTCACCGGCGAGCACATCCGCCGCGACTGGACAGAGACCGTTCCCGCCTTCCGCCCCTGGCGAGACGTAGCGCTCGCGCTGGCCGAGCACGAGTGGCCGAGGATCTACGACGCGGCCGCCGTGCAGGCATCCGGCGCGGTCGGCGCAGCCGCGGTCTATGTCGATGACGTGTACGTGCCGTACGAGTTCTCGATGGAGACCGCGCGCCTGCTGCCCGGCGTGCGCACCTGGGTGACCAGCGAGCACGAGCACAACGGTCTGCGCGCCGGCGACGTGCTGCCGCGTCTGCTCGATCTCGCGCACGACCGTCGCGTGCGCTGAGCGGACCGCTCAGGCCGTCTGGTCGCGGTCGTCGTCATCGGCGGGCACATCGATGCTCTGCTCGATGACATCGGCGGGGTTCGCCGCCACGCCGTCCGGCACGGGCTCGGTGGTGGTGCGCTCGGGGTCGCGCGGCGGCTCCACCGCATCGCGCTGCTGCTCCAGGGCATCCGCCTCGGGGATTTCCGTGGTCGGATCGTGTCGCTGATCGGTCATCTCGTCCTCCTCCGCGCTGGGTTACCCAGCGTGACGGGCGCCGCGTCGGTCGTCAAGGCCATGTCGGCCCTGGCGGTGCCGAGCTACCGTGACCGGGATGACATCGCATGATCCTCCCGCCCCTGGCGTGTCACGCATCCGGGTCGGAACCTCCGGCTGGCGATACCGCTCGTGGCGCGGGGACTTCTACCCCGAAGGGCTGGTGCAGCGTGCGGAGCTGGCGTACATCGGCGAGCACTTCTCGACCGTCGAGCTGAACGGGTCGTTCTACTCGCTGCAGCGCCCGCAGAGCTATCTGCGCTGGCGCGAGGCCGTTCCCGATCGGTTCACGTTCGCGGTGAAGGGGTCGCGGTACATCTCGCACATGCTGCGCCTGCGTGACACCACGACCGCACTGGCCAACTTCTTCGCGTCCGGCGTGCTCGCTCTGGGATCGACACTCGGCCCGATTCTCTGGCAGCTGCCCGAGCGGCAGGTGTTCGACCCCGATGTGCTCGACGCCTTCCTGGCCGGCCTGCCGCGCACCACGGCGGAGGCGCGCGCCCTCGCGCAGCGGCACGACGAGCGGATGAACGGACGCACATGGCTGGAGGACGTCGACGATCGGCCGCTGCGCTACGCGCTGGAGCCGCGCTCCGAGACGTTCGACGACCCTCGGCTCACCGAGATCCTGAACGAGCACGGGGTCGCTCTGACCGTCGCGGATACGGCGGGCAGGTGGCGGCGGTTCGAGCCGGGCGACGCCGATCTCGTCTACGTGCGGCTGCACGGCGCAGCGGAGCTGTACGTCAGCGGCTACACCGCCGAGGAGCTGCAGGAGTGGGCCGACCGCTGTCGCAGGTGGGCGAGCGCAGGGCGCGATGTGTGGGTCTACTTCGACAACGATGCCCGAGGGCACGCGCCGCACGATGCGCTCTCCCTCGCCCGCCTGGTCGGCGACACTCCGCGCATCTGATCACCTGCGCGCATCTGATCACCTGCGCGCATCTCGTCCCCTGCGCGCCCGCGACCGCCGACGCTCACCGGCGCGATCGGCGCAGCCGGCGCGCCAGGCGCTCGTCGGCAACGTCGTTCTCGGCCGTCTTCTCGAGTCGCTCGGTGTCGCGCAGCGGCACCTGCAGCTCGCGCTCAGCGGGCACACCCCGCCGCAGCTCTCGCACGCGCTCGAGCTCCGCGTCGAACAGCGCGCCCACGAGCAGCGCGATGTTGCCGATCCACAGCCACAGCAGGAAGATCACGACGCCGGCGAACGACCCGTAGAGCCGGTCGTAGTCGGCGAGGTTGCCGACGTAGAAGCCGAAGCCGACGGATGCCAGGGCGAACGCCGCGATCGCGACCAGGGCCCCCACGCTCATCAACCGGAACCGGGGGTGGGCGATGTTCGGTGCGAAGTAGTACAGGATCGCCACGATCAGGCACACCACGAGCACGACGGCGGGCCATCGGGCGATGCGCCACACGGTCAGCGCGACCTCCCCCGCGCCCAGCGACCTGCCCAGCGATTGCGCCAGCGGCCAGCTCAGCGCCGCCAGGGCGCAGGCGATCGTGACGAGCACGAAGACGGCGAACGTCACGAGCAGGTGCGTCGGCTTCGCCTTCCAGAACATGCGCCCCTCGGGCACGTCGTAGATCCGGTTCATCGCGCGTCCGAGAGCGGTGACGTATCGGGCGACCGACCACAGGGCGAACACGAGGGCGAGCACGAGCAGCCAGCCGGCTCCCGCCGTCGAGGCGACCTGCTCCAGCGGTCGGCGCAGCGCCTGCACGATGTCCGCCGGCGCCACCTCGCCCAGCAGGTCGAGGACGGCCTTCGCTGCTCCCCGCTTCTCACCGAAGACTCCGATCACCGCGAACGCCGCGATGAGGGCCGGGAACATAGCGAGGATCGCGTAGAAGGTGAGGCCGGCGGCGGCATCCGGGCAGTAGGTGCGGAAGAAGCCGCGTGCCACTCGCCGGATGATGAGAGACGTCGCCTCCCGACGCTCGCCGGCGCGGTGCGGAGCGGCTTCTCGCGGGTCTGTGGCCATGACTTCAGGATGCCCCATCCGGGCACCCGCGGCATCGCCCTTGCCACGGATCGGAGCGCGATGCTACCCCGCCTGGCACCCGGGTCAACCCCGTTGCCCGCGCCGCTCGCCCCCGCCACGGTGGAAGCGGAAAGGAGCACACATGTCGAACGTCCACGAACAGCCCGATGAGGAGCCCACCGCGGAGGAGCTCGAGGAGCCCAGCACCGAGAAGGAGCCCGGCGAGGAGCCCAAGGTCGAGCACCCGGACGACCCCGAGCCCGACCACGAAGCAGTGGGCATCGGCGTCGTCGGCGGCCCGCAGACCGACACCGCCGACGAGGGGTCCGCTTCCGACCCGGACTCCGCTCAGTCCGGCTGACGCGCTTCGCGCAGTGAGCTGCGGCCCGCCTGCCAGGCGTGCAGGATGTGCTCGCTCGCCCACCCGTCGACGGTGAGGCAGGCCGCAGCTCCGAAGAGGATGTCGCCGAGGAGCTCGGGCGAATCCTCGGCCAGCGAGCCGGCGAGGTCGCGCGCCGCGATCTGCTCGTGCACCGCATCGGCTTCGACGTGCTCGTCGTAGTACGCCGCCACATCGTCCCCGAAGCCGATCCGCCTCAATCCCTCGGCTATCGCCCGGCACGGCAGGGAGGAGGTCATCTCGAAGGCTGCCAGGTGACCCACGACGGCGCCCCGCAGACGGCGGTTCAGCCCGAACATCGTCATCAGGTTGAACGACGCGAAGGTGATCGCCGGCACGGCATCGACGTAAGCGCCGTAGGTGTCGTCGAGTCCGGCGCCACGCATCGCGTCGGCGAACATCACCTGGTGCATGCGCTCCACCCGTCCGCCGCCGTACTCGTCGGCCTGGATCTCGATCAGCGCCGCCTTGGCCCGGCCGGTCAGTCGAGGTATCGCCCACGAGTGCGTGTCGGCCTCGCGGAGCGTGTAGATGCTGCGCTGCATGAGCAGCTCACGCGCCTGGTCGACGTCGGCCTTCCGGCTGACGAAGTGCGACAGGCTCGGCCCGGGCTGCGGAGCCGCCAGGGCGAAAAGTGCCGCAGCGACGGCCTCCCGGGTGGGCGCCGGCGGGTCGGGCAGTGGCACCGCTGCGCGCACGGCATCCTCGAAAGCGCGCTCGAGAACGGCGCGAGCGGTGAGCAGTGAGACATCCCATTCCCAGTGCGCCCCGAACTGCGGCAGCGACCCGTATGCGACGGAATAGAGCAGGAAGAGCGAGAGCTGCACGTCGTCATCGGTGATCGGGTCCTCGACCAGAACCGCCTCTCGAGCAAGCCGCGGCAGGCTCTCGACCCGCTCAGGGGCCCGGTCGGAGAGCACCTCGAGCAGTTCGGCGCTGAGTGGGCCGCGAGAGCTGATGGCGATGTCCGTCGCTTCGGAGGAGAGGCTGAGCGTCATGGGGCTCCTTCATCGGGCGGCGATCCGAGCGGATCACCGATGTGCGACCACCTTAGGTCTCCTCGGCCGCCCGACCACAGGCCTTGACACGGCACACTGCCGAGCGTCAAGTCCCTGCCGTGCACGGCGCGCAGACGCGAGACTCGCCTCTCACCGTGATGAGGAGTGCACATGACCGCCCGAGCCGAAGCGCCGTCGATCACCGCCTGCACGAACGGGCCGCTGCTCGTGCGAGGCGACGTGGAGCTGCAGTCCGCCGCGGGGCGGCCCATTGAGCGCCACCGTCGCACGATCGCACTGTGCCGGTGCGGACTGTCGTCGATCAAGCCGTTCTGCGACGGTGCGCACAAGACGTCCGGCTTCCGCACCGATGACGCGGGCGATGACGCGGAGAGTAGGGCGGGTCGGACTTGAACCGACGATCGTTGGGTTATGAGCCCACTGCCTTAACCAGCTTGGCCACCGCCCCGTGAGGAACCAGCCTACCGGTCAGTCGGGATGCGACCCCGCCTGCGCGGCCGCGTGGGTGCGGGTGTGCGCGAGATAGATCGCGGCGTTCTCGATGAGCCCGCGGCGCTCTTCGTCGGAGAGGGGCCTGCGCACCTTCGCTGGCACGCCCGCCACGAGCGAGCCGTCCGGCACCTGCGTGCCGCCGAGCACCACCGCGCCGCCGGCGATCAGGCATCCGGCGCCGATCACCGCACCGCTGAGCACGACGGCTCCCATCCCGACGAGGGATCCGTCGCCGATCCGGCAGCCGTGCACCACCGCGTTGTGGCCGACCGAGACGTCTGCGCCGATGACCACGGGGTGCGCGCCGTCGACATGCACCGAGACGTTGTCCTGCAGGTTGCTGCGCGGCCCGATGCTGATCGATGCCGAGTCGGCTCGCAGCACCGCGTTGTACCAGATGCTGACGGAGTCGGCCAGCGCGACGTCGCCGACGATGCGCGCGCCGTCTGCGACGAACGCGTCGTCCGCGAGGCGGGGAACCTGCGTTCCGAGGGCGATGACGGAGGCGTTCTCGGCGACGGGCATGTAGGTGAGACTACCCTCTATCCCGCTTGTTTCCGCGGAAGTGGAGGGCGGTAAGCGTTGCCTACGCTTGCTTGCGGAATGATTCGCGCTGAGTACCGTTGTACCCAGAAGACGTGGCAGAAGACTTCCCGGAGGTTCCCATGAGCAAGGCCCAGACCGTTCCCAGCATCGCCGTCGACCCGACCGTCGCCGCGGCGGCGGCGCAGTTCCTCTCGCCCGTGGTGCTCGGCCTGCAGGCCCTCACCGTCAACGGCAAGCAGGCGCACTGGCACGTCCGTGGCGCGAATTTCGTCGGAGTCCACGAGCTGCTCGACACGATCGTGGAGCACGCCGGCGACTTCGCCGACACCGCCGCGGAGCGCATCGTCGCCCTCGGTCTGCCCATCGACGCCCGTGTGCAGACCGTCGCAGAACGCGCCGGCAGCACCGCCGTGCCCGCCGGTTTCGAGCAGTCGGATGAGCTCATCCGCGCCGTGATCGGCGACATCGACGCGATTCTCGTCGATGTGAAGGCCGCGGTCGACGGTCTCGACGAGGTCGATCTCACCAGCCAGGACGTCGCAATCGAGATCCAGCGCGGCCTCGAGAAGGACCGCTGGTTCCTCATTTCGCACATCGCCGCCTGACGCGCGACGGAGACTCGATCCAGAAGGGCGCTGCAGCATCGCTGCGGCGCCCTTCTCGCGCCTCGCGCGTCCGCGCGCTCACTCGAGGTGCGCTCACTCGAGGTGCGCTCACTGCAGGTGCACTCACTGCAGGTGCGCTCACTGCAGGTGCGTGAGCCTGCCGCCGAGAAGGGTCGCCGAGACGGGCATCCGCCGCAGTTCGACACGGTCGGCGGACAGCGGGTCACTGTCGCACAGCACGAGGTCGGCCGCACCGCCGATCTCGATGTCGGTCTCGCCGTGCCGGCTGCTCGCGCGCAGCGCGGATTCGACGCCGACCCGCTCGCCCGGCTGCCACGGCTCGCGGTCGTCTCCGGTGCGGTGAACCGCCGCCGCGATCGTCAGCCACGGATCGAGCGGGGCCACCGGGGCGTCCGACCCGAACCGCACCGGGATGCCCGCCTCGAGCAGCGATGCCAGCGGGTGACTCAGCGCCTGCTGATGCTGCCAGAGGCTGCCGACCATGTCGCGGTCGTCGACCGCATGCTCGGGCTGCACACTGGCCACCACGCCCAGTCTTGCGAAGCGGGCGAGATCGGCGTGGCGCACCAGCTGCGCGTGCTCGATCGTGCCGCGCGCCTGCGTGTAGGTGAACGCGTCCAGCGCGGATGCCACGGCGCGGTCGCCGATGGCGTGCACGGCGACCTCGATCCCCGACGCCGTGGCCTCGGTGAGCAGATCCCGCAGGCGGTCCGGCTCGATGGTGAGCACGCCGAAGTTGGCCGGGTCGTCGTCGTAGGCGTGCGAGCACGCGGCGGTGCGGGTGCCGAGCGAGCCGTCGGTGATGAGCTTGAGGGGGCCGACGTGCACCAGTCCGGCGGTTCCGCGCAGCTCGTCCCCGGTACGCAGCCCCTGCTCGATCGCACGAGGCAGGTCCGCCGCGTAGAAGGCGAACTCGACACGATGCGCGGCGAACCCGGCCTCCGCCCGGCGCAGCCACGCCTCTGCGTTCCACGCCATGTCGAAGTCGACGATGCCGGTGACCCCGCGTGCGGCCGCCCGATCCGCGGCGCGACGCACCGCATCGTCCGCCGTGAGGTCATCCGCGGCGTTCAGGCGTCGGGAGATCTCGAAGGCGTCCTCCTCCCGCAGCATCCCGTCCGCGGTCGGGGTGAAGCCCTCGCGCCGGAACGCGGCCGAGTTCAGCCACACGCTGTGCACGTCCGCGTTGATCAGGTAGGTCGGACGGTCACCGGTGCGCTCGTCGAGCAGGGCGAGGGACGGGGCGTCCGGCCAGAGGGCATCCCGCATCCCGGCGCCCACCCGCCGCCCGTCCGCGAGAGCATCGGCATCGCCCATGACGCGTGCCGCCTCGGCCGCGCTGTGCACCTCGCCCAGCGGCACGCGGTCGGCGTTCAGCGCCCATTGCACGGTGTGCACATGGTGGTCCCAGAGCCCCGCGACCACCCGACGGCCCTCGCCCTCGAGCACGACGCCCCGGCTGGCCAGCATGCCGGTCGGCGCCGCGTCGACGATGCGGCCGCCTCGGATCACGAGGTCGACAGGCTCGTCGCCGAAGGTCAGCGCGAGCGGACCGCTCAGCCGCACCGCGCGCACGAAGTCGACATGATCACCGCGCGCGGTCACGATCGATTCCCCTGACGCGCGTCGCGGGCACGGCGCATCTCGGTGGCCAGTGCCCGGTTGGCCTGAGGGCCGTCGCCCTCGAGCGCCGCGATCACCTCGTCAACAGTCTGGGCGGGCTTGTTCTGGCTCAGCTTGCGCTTCGCGACGACCGTCGCCGGTGTGAGCCGGAAGCCGACGGTGCCCGCGGCGAGGCGGTGCACGAACGCCGCGTCGTTGGGCAGCTGCCACATGCCGCGGGGGTTCGGCATGCGGTTCTCGAAGACGTCGACCATCCTCTCCAGCACGCGGAGGTTCTCGTCGTCGGAGAGGATCTCGGGCACTCCGCGCAGGTGCACCGACACGTGATTCCACGTCGGCACCGCCTGCACCTCTCCGTACCATCCGGGCGAGACGTACCCGTGCGGCCCCTGGAAGGCGATGAGGATCTCGCGCCCGCCCAGGCCGTGGATCAGATCGTCCGGACGCCCCACGTGTCCGACCACCGTGAGGTCATCCCGCTCGTCGTCGAGCAGCACGACGTAGTGCGAGGCGACGAGCCCGTCGTCGCCGTCGCTGACGAGAGTGGCCCACGGGTTGAGCCGGATGATCCGGCGCAGTTCGGCCGGGTCTGTCATGGCGAAGCTGGGGTTCTGACGCACCCTGCAAGCCTATGACCGACCCGGCCGGACCATCGCTCATCGCGGGGTCTTGACCACCGGGATCGCCTGGGTCTTCCACTCCTCGAAAGCCTGGTCGCCCGCCATGAACGCGTTGACCTCGTCGGGCGTAGCCCTCAGCTTCGGATCGTTGTCGAGGTACTTCTTCGTCTCGCGCGCGACGAGACCGGAGAGGATGAGCAGTCCGATGAGGTTCGGCAGCGCCATGAGGCCGTTCATCACGTCCGAGAACGCCCACACCACGCCCAGCTGCACCGTGCAGCCGATGAAGACGACGAGCGAGAACAGGATGCGGAACGGTATCACGGCCTTGCGGCCGATCAGCCGCTCGATGCTGCGCTCGCCGTAGTACGACCAGCCGAGGATGGTGGAGCCGGCGAACAGCACCAGCCCGATCGTCACGATGTAGTGCCCCCATTCCCCGGGCAGGCCGTGCGAGAACGCCTCGCCCGTCATCAGCGCCGCACTGATCTGCTCCCCCGTATCGGGATCGGTCATGTTCCAGACGCCGGTGGTGATGATCACCAGCCCCGTGCAGGTGACCACGATGATCGTGTCGATGAAGGTCTGCGTCATCGAGACCAGGCCCTGTCGTACCGGGTGGCTGGTCTTGGCGGCTGCTGCCGCGATCGCGGCGGAGCCCATTCCCGACTCGTTCGAGAAGATGCCTCGGGCGACACCCATCTGCACGGCGATGATGATCGCGGAGCCGGCGAAGCCGCCGATCGCGCTCGTGCCGGTGAAGGCCTCGGTGAAGATCTGCGCGAACGCGGCCGGGACGCCGCCGATGTTCGCGATGAGGATGTAGATCGCGCCGAGCACGTAGAAGATGATCATCACAGGCACGAGACCCGCGGTGACGCGGCCGATCGACTTGATCCCGCCGACGAGCACGAGCAGCGCGAACACGGTGAGCACGATGCCGGTGACCCAGGTGGGCACGTTGAAGCTGTTCTCGAGGTTGGCCGAGATCGAATTGCCCTGCGTCATGTTGCCGATGCCGAAGCAGGCGATGACGGCGGCGATCGCGAAGAAGATCGCGAGGAACTTGCCGAACCCGCCGGGGATGCCGCGCTCGAGGTAGTACTGCGGTCCGCCGGACTTCTCGCCCGCGGCGTCGGTCGTGCGGAAGCGCACGCCGAGGAACGCCTCGGAGTACTTCGACGCCATGCCGAGCAGCCCGGTCACCCACATCCAGAACAGCGCACCCGGGCCGCCGATGCCGATGGCCGTGGCGACGCCGACGATGTTGCCGGTTCCCACCGTGGCGGCGAGGGCCGTGGTCAGCGCCTGGAACTGGGAGATGTCGCCGTCTGAACCGGGGTCCTTGCGGGTGAACAGGCCCAGGCGCAGTGCTGCGCCGAGGCGGAGGAACTGCAGACCGCCCAGGCGGATGGTGAGGTAGAGGCCGGTGCCGAGAAGCAGCGGGATGAGGACCCACGGCCCCCAGATCCACGAGCTGATGTTCTCGAGCACGGCCTGCAGGCCGGAAAGATCCATGGAGTCTCCTGTCGTGCGACGTTGCGAACGGACTCCGCCATCCTATTCACAGCACGCACTCAGGTTCGGCCATCACGCGCCGGTCGTGCTCAGCGCTGGCAGGACGGGCACCAGTACAGCTTGCGGGCGCCGATCTCCTCCAGGGCGATCTCCGTGCCGCAGATCCGGCACGGCAGACCAGCACGGTGATAGACCCAGTGACGGTCGTCCCGGCTCGCCATGGCCGCGCGGTACGCATCGCCGGTGAGTCCGTCCATCGTCATCATCTGCCCGGTCTCGACACCGATGGAGAGCAGACGCACCCAATCGCGCCAAAGCTCGCGCACGACCTCCTCCGGCACGTCGCGGCCGGGCGTGTGCGGCTCGAGCCGCGCGCGGAACAGCATCTCGGCGCGGTACACGTTGCCGATGCCGCTCACCACCGACTGGTCCATCAGCAGCAGCGCGATCGGCGTGGGCTTGCGGCGCACGATGCTCACGAAGCGCTCCTCACCTTCCGCGACGTCGCCGACCAGCGGATCGGGCCCGAGCTTGGCGACCGTGGCGAGCATCTCGTCGGTGCTCTGCAGCGCGCAGGCCGTCGGCCCGCGCAGATCGGCGCAGGTCGTGTCGTTCAGCAGCCGCAGGCGCACCTGGCCGACCACCGGCGGCGGCCATTCGTCGCCCTCGTCGGCGAGGCCGCTGGTCTGCTCCGACATGCGCACGTGCACCCGGGTCCTCCGGGGGGCGCCGATCGAGGTCAGCGAGTTCTCGCCGGCGTCGTCGAAGATCGCCTCATCGTCCGCGGTGGCCAGGTCGGTGCCGCGCTGGTTGGTCTGCCCCATGCGTCCGTTGGCGGATGCGATGGTCGCATCCGCCACGATCTCACCCGCGAAATCCCATGCGCCGTACAGACCAAGATGAACGCGCAGCCAGACCGCGTCCTCGAACTCGAGGAACATCTGCTTGCCGACCGCCATCGCCTGCAGCATCTCGCGCCCGTCGAGCACCGCCGCGCCCTCCGCGAAACGGCCCTGCGGGCTCGAGGCCCGCACGGGGCGGCCGGTGAAGTTGCGCGCGAACTGCCGGGCGATGCGGTGGACGGAATGACCCTCGGGCATCTCAGGCCCGCCCGTCGGCGGAGCCGGCACCGTCCTGACGCGGATCCGGGAGCAGGGAGCCGTCCCGCTCGAACGCGGCGATCTGGCCGATGCGGCGCACGTGCCGCTCCTCGCCCGAGAACGGCGTCGCGATGAAGCGGTCGATGAACGAGGTCACCTCGTCGAAGCCGTGCTGGCGCGCACCGATCGAGATCACGTTCGCGTCGTTGTGCTCGCGGGCGAGCTCCGCCGTCGACAGGTTCCACACCAGCGCGGCGCGGATGCCCTCGACCTTGTTCGCCGCGATCTGCTCGCCGTTGCCCGAGCCGCCGAAGACGACGCCGAGCGCCTCCACTCCCGCGCGCTGGTCGGCGACCACCGCCTGCGCCGCACGGATGCAGAACGCGGGATAGTCGTCGAGCGCGTCGTACTCCACGGGGCCGTGATCGACGACCTCATGGCCCGCGTCGCTCAGGTGCTGCTGCAGGCGGGTCGAGAAGTCGAGTCCGGCGTGGTCTGTGGCGATGTGGATGCGCATGAGCACCATCATATTCAGCGCCGCGCCCCCGGTTTCGGGCCGTTCGCTGATCAGGGAGCGATGCCCGCCGCCGCCGGCTTGAAACCGGCGCGAATGTTCTCGCAGCAGCCCGGGCGGCACACGTCGTACCACGGGCCGAGATCGGTCACGTGGGCGCGATCGGCGGCGGGGCGGCCTTCGAGACGCTCCTGCACCAGATCGACGATGCCCGAGACGAACGCCGGCGAGACACCGGGAGTGGGCGTGCGGGCGAAGGCCAGGCCCGCCTCCTCGGCGGCTTCCTTCGCCTCGGTGTCGAGATCCCAGAGCACCTCCATGTGGTCGCTCATGAACCCGACCGGCACGACGACGACGGCGCGGCGCCCGCGCTGCGGCAGCTCGCCGATGACGTCGCAGACGTCGGGCTCGAGCCACGGCTGCGAGGCGGGGCCCGAACGCGACTGGTACACGAGCTCCCACGGCACATCCGCCGCGGCCGGCGTCAGCTCTGCGACCCGCGCCATCACCCACGCGCTGACCGCCTGGTGCTGCACGGCGTACGCGCCGCCCTCGCCCCAGTCGATGTCGCGCGGGCCGGAGCGCACGGCGTCGTCCATCGGAATGCTGTGCGTCGAGAAGAGCACCTGGATCTGGTCGGCCGCGAGTCCCTCGTCCAGGCGCTGCCGCACGGCGTCGTGCACCCCCTCGACGAACGCCTGCACGAAGCCGGGGTGGTCGAAGAACGGACGGATCTTGTCGATGGTGACGACCCCGTCGTACTCGGTGCCGTCGAGGATGCGCGAGAAGTCCTCGCGGTACTGCCGGCAGCTCGAGAACGAGCTGTACGCGCTGGTCGCGAAGGCCAGCAGAGTGGTGTGCTCGTCCGCGACGGCCTCGGCCACCGCGTCCTCGAGGTACGGCGCCCAGTTGCGGTTGCCCCAGTACACCGGCAGGTCGATCGATCGAGCGGCGAGCTCCGCCTCGAGCGCCGCCTTCAGCGCACGGTTCTGCGCGTTGATGGGGCTCACGCCGCCGAAGTGGCGGTAGTGGTGCGAGACGTCCTCGAGTCGCTCGTCGGGGATGCCCCGACCGCGGGTGACATTGCGCAGGAACGGGATCACATCATCCTGGCCCTCCGGCCCGCCGAATCCGGCGAGCAGGATGCCGTCGTAGGCGACGGGGACCTCGACGTGTGCGGAGCCGGTCGATGCGGCCGGCGAGGCGTGCGGGACGACGATCTTCTCTGGAGTGCTCACGGGGTACATCCTGTCACCGACTCTCTATGAGCCAGCATCGAGGTCTGCACCCGCACACGGGCCTGGCGTAGGCTGTCATGGTTGCCGTCGGCGCCAGCAGCGTCGACGCACCTCGACATCCCCTCCACCAATGGGAGAAATCAGCTGTGCCTGGAGAAAACCTCACACGTATCGAAGCGCAGGAGCGCCGTGCCGTCATCGACACGCAGTCGTACGAGATCTCACTCGATCTGACCAAGGGCGCGGAGGTGTTCGGCTCGCGCAGCGTGGTCCGCTTCACCGCGACGCCGGGTGCATCGACCTTCATCGACCTCATCGCACGCGAGGTGCGCGAGATCACCCTCAACGGCGAGCAGGTCGATCCGAGCGCCGCCTTCGCCGATTCGCGCATCGCCCTCGGCGACCTGCAGGCCGAGAACGTCCTCATCGTCGACGCCGACTGCCTGTACACCAACACCGGTGAGGGACTGCACCGCTTCGTCGACCCCGCCGACGGCGAGGTCTACCTGTACTCGCAGTTCGAGGTGCCCGACTCCCGTCGCGTGTTCGCGGTGTTCGAGCAGCCCGACCTCAAGGCGACGTTCCAGTTCACCGTGACCGCGCCTTCGGCGTGGAAGGTCGTCTCCAACTCCCCCACCCCCGAGCCGATCGTGCACGACTCCTCGTCGGGCTCCGAGGGCGTCGCGACCTGGGGCTTCGCCCCCACCCCCCGCATCTCGTCGTACATCACCGCTCTGGTCGCCGGGCCCTACGAGGCCACCTTCTCGGAGCTCACCAGCGCGTCCGGCAAGGTCATCCCGCTCGGCGTGTACGGACGCAAGAGCCTGTGGCAGCACCTCGACGCCGACTACATCTTCGACAAGACCCGTCAGGGTTTCGAGTACTTCGAGGCGAAGTTCGGCGTGCCGTACCCGTTCGAGAAGTACGACCAGCTGTTCGTGCCCGAGTTCAACGCGGGCGCCATGGAGAACGCCGGAGCGGTGACCTTCACCGAGACCTACGTGTTCCGCAGCAAGGTGACCGACGCCGTCAAGGAGCGCCGGGTCGTCACGATCCTGCATGAGCTGGCGCACATGTGGTTCGGCGATCTCGTGACGATGAAGTGGTGGAACGACCTCTGGCTGAACGAGTCGTTCGCCGAGTGGGCATCCACCATCGCCACAGCCGAGGCCACCGAGTGGGAGGCCGCCTGGACGACCTTCAACGCGATGGAGAAGACCTGGGCGTACCGCCAGGACCAGCTGCCCTCCACCCATCCCATCGTCGCGGAGATCAACGACCTCGAAGACGTGATGGTGAACTTCGACGGCATCACGTACGCCAAGGGCGGCTCGGTGCTGAAGCAGCTGACCGCCTGGGTCGGCATCGACGCCTTCTTCGCCGGGGTCGGGCAGTACTTCCAGAAGCACGCGTGGGGCAACACCGAGCTGAGCGACCTGCTCACCGAGCTCGAGGCCACCAGCGGCCGCGACCTGACCACCTGGGCGAAGAAGTGGCTCGAGACCGCCGGCGTCAACACCCTCGCCCCGGTCATCGTCGAAGACGCCGCAGGCGCGATCACCCGTTTCGCGGTGACGCAGACGGCCCCGGCCGACTACCCGACCATCCGTCCGCACCGCCTGGGCATCGGCTTCTACTCCCTCTCCGGCTCGGCGGGACGCTCCGAGCTCGTGCGCACGCATTACGTCGAGGTGGACATCGACGGCGACCGCACCGAGATCCCCGAGCTGCAGGGCCTCGAGCGTCCCGACATGGTGCTGCTCAACGACAACGACCTCGCCTACGCGAAGATCCGCCTCGACGAGCGCTCGCTGGCCACCGCGATCGAGCACCTGTCCGACATCGCCGACCCGCTCGCGCGGTCGCTGGTGTGGGGTGCGGCGTGGGACCAGACCCGGGATGCCGAGACGGCCGCCTCCGATTACATCGATCTCGTGCTCGGCAACATCGGCCACGAGACCGAGTCGACCACGGTGCGCACCACCCTCTCGCAGCTGCAGCTCGCCGCGAACATCTACGTCGCCCCCGAGTCACGGGCCACGGCCCGCGAGAAGATCGCGGACGGGCTGTGGGCGCTGGCCCAGCACGCGGAGGCCGGCAGCGACAGTCAGCTGCAGCTCGTCACCGCGTTCGCCAACTCGATCGCCACCCCCGAGCAGGCCGGCATCGTCGGTCGGCTGCGGGCGGGTGAGGAGACGCTGCCCGGTCTCGAGATCGACGCCGACCTGTCATGGCTGCTGCTCGCCGGTCTCGCCGCAGCGGGTGCGACCGACGCCGCCGCGATCGACGCCGCACTGGCCGCCGACAACACGTCCAAGGGCGCGGAGTTCGCCGCTCAGGCGCGCGCCGCCCTGCCCACCGCCGAGGCCAAGCAGGCTGCGTGGTCGTCGCTCATCGACAACAGCGACCTGCCGAACACCATCGTGCGCTCTGCCGCCCTCGGCTTCGTGCACCCCTCCGGTGTCGACGTGCTCCGGGATTTCATCCCGAAGTACTTCGAGATGCTGCTGCCGATCTGGGAGGAGCGCACCTACCAGATCGCCGACTACCTCGTCGTCGGCCTCTACCCGCGCTCCCTCGCGAGCGTCGAGCTGCGCGACGCGACGCGCGCCTGGCTCGCCGAGAATCAGGACGCCGCTCCGGCTCTGCGCCGTCTGGTGCACGAGAACCTCGCAGACGTCGAGCGGGCGCTGGCCGCGCAGTCCCGCGACGCCGAGGACTGATCCGCACGCACCACTCCGATGACACAGGGCCTCGGCGCACAGTGTGCGCCGAGGCCCTCTCGGTACCATCGAGATGATGAGCGCATACCTCGCGGCTGCCGCCGACCCCGCACCGAAGACCACCTGGGAGACGATCCTCGGGGTGCTCGTCGACGTCGGCTGGAACGCGCTCGCGGTCGCCATCATCATCGCCGTGTGCGCACTGACCGCGCTGCTGCTGCGCCTCGTGATCAGACGTGTGGTGCAGCGCATCGTGAACAGCGCGAAGACCAAGGCACGGGTGGATGACACGCAGGCTCTGGAGCGGTCGCCGCTCGCTGACATGCGTCTCGTGCAGCGCACGCGGACGCTCGGCACGATCCTGACCAACATCGTCAACGTGATCCTCGTGGTCGTCGCCATCGTGCTGGTGGTCAACCATCTGAACAAGGACCTCCTCGGCTCGCTGACACTGCTCACCGCCGCGGTCGGCGCGGGGCTCGGCTTCGGGGCGCAGAACATCGTCAAGGACGTCCTCAACGGGCTGTTCCTGGTGGCCGAGGACCAGATCGGCATCGGCGACGTCGTCGACCTCGGCCTGGCGTCCGGTGTCGTCGAATACGTCAGCGTCCGGATCACCCAGGTGCGCGACGTCAACGGCACGCTCTGGTACGTGCGCAACGGCGAGGTCACCCGCATCGGCAACATGTCCCAGGGCTGGGCACGCGCCATCGTCGACCTCGGCGTGTCGCCCGACGCCGATCTCGAGCTCGTCGAGAAGACCATGCTCGAGACCGCGCAAAACCTCGCGAAGGACCCGAAGTGGCGCACCCGCATCATCGCGAAGCCCGAGATCTGGGGGCTGGAGAGCATCGACGGCGACGCACTCGTGGTGCGGGTGGTCATGAAGACGCGCGCCAACGCCATGGACGACGTCTCGCAGGAGCTGCGGCGCCGGCTGCGCGCCGACCTGGCCGAGAAGGAGATCGGCGTGCCGCGCCTGGCGGCGGTCACCCTCTCGGGCCTCGAGGGCGCCCGCCGTGTTCGGGGCGCGAATCCCCCGGTCACCAAACCCAACCCGGTCACCGGAGTGCCGCGGATCGCCGACCGCGGCATCTGGCGGCGCAAGAAGACCACCGACGAGGAAGGCGGCGCGCAGTGACGTTCTACGACGAGGTCGGCGGCCGGCCCACGTTCGAGCGACTGGTTGCGGTGTTCTACCGCGAGGTCGCGCTCGACCCCGTGCTCAAGCCGATGTACCCGGAGGAGGATCTGGGGCCTGCCGCCGAGCGCCTCACCTGGTTCCTCGCCCAGTACTGGGGTGGCCCGAGCACGTACGGCGAGCAGCGCGGTCATCCGCGGCTGCGGATGCGGCACGTGCCGTTCCACATCGACCCGGACGCACGCGACCGCTGGCTGCGCCACATGCGCACGGCGCTCGACGAGGTGCAGCTGTCGCCGCTGCACGAAGCGACGCTCTGGGACTACCTCGAACGGGCCGCATATGCCATGGTGAACACATTCGAGCCCTCGGGCATCGGTGCCGGCCCGCAGGGCCGCCCGACGCTCGAGCACCGCGCCGCACCGGAGCCCACGGAGACCTGATGACAGCCCCGCCCCGCACCTCCGCATCCGACGTCCTCGTGATCGGGTGGGGGCTGGCGGGGCTGGTGGCCGCCGCCGAGGCGCTCGCCGCGGGAAGACGGGTGACGATCATCGATCAGGAGCCGCGTCAGAACCTCGGCGGACAGGCCTGGTGGTCGTTCGGCGGACTGTTCCTCGTCGACTCCCCCGAGCAGCGTCGGATGGGCATCCGCGACTCGCTGGAGCTCGCGCGACAGGACTGGTTCGGAAACGCCGGCTTCGACCGGCCGGAGGACGCGTGGCCGAAACGCTGGGCGGAGGAGTACCTGCAGTTCGCCGCCGGGGAGAAACGCGCCTGGCTGCGCGAGCGCGGGGTGGGCTTCTTCCCCGTGGTGGGCTGGGCGGAGCGCGGCGGTGGCAACGCCACCGGACCCGGCAACTCCGTGCCCAGGTTCCACATCACGTGGGGCACCGGCCCCGGCATCCTGAACCCGTTCGTCGCGGCGGTCGAGGCGGCCGAGGCGGAGGGGCGGGCGACGATCCTGCCCCGGCACCGCGTCACCGACCTGATCGTCGAGGACGGCGCCGTCGTCGGCGCCCGAGGGATCGTGCTCGCCGACACGCATGCGCCCCGGGGCGTTCCGACCTCGCGTGATCGCGTGACAGACTTCGAGGTCCGAGCGGATGCCGTGATCGTCGCCTCCGGCGGCATCGGCGGCGACCACGAACTGGTCCGCTCGTTCTGGCCCGACCGCCTCGGCACCCCACCCGAGCGCATGCTGACGGGCGTCCCCGCGTACGTCGACGGATCGATGCAGGCGGTCGCCCGAGCCGCGGGCGCAGACCTGATCAACCGCGACCGCATGTGGCACTACGTCGAGGGCATCGAGAACTGGGATCCGGTGTGGCCGGGCCATGGCATCCGGATCCTGCCCGGACCCTCCTCGCTGTGGCTGGACGCCACCGGCGCTCGGCTGCCGGTGCCGCTGTATCCCGGCTTCGACACCCTGGGCACGCTCGCACACCTGCGCCGCACCGGCCACGATCACTCGTGGTTCGTGACCTCGCTGAAGATCGTCGAGAAGGAGTTCGCGCTGTCGGGCAGCGAGCAGAATCCGGACCTGACCGGCAAGGATCTCGGGCTGCTGCTGCGCTCGCGGCTGGCGAAGGGGCCCACCGGACCCGTGCGGGCGTTCCTCGAGGAGGGCGCCGACTTCGTCGTCGAGGACGATCTGGAGTCGCTGCTTGCAGGCATGCGGGCGAGACCGGGCGGAGACGTGCTCGATGTCGACCGGGCGCGCGAGGAGGTGATCGCGCGCGATCGTGAGATCGAGAACGAGTTCACGAAGGACGGGCAGGTCGCCATGCTGCGATCCATGCGGCGCTACCGCGGCGATCGCCTGATCCGCACCGCGCCACCGCATCGGCTGCAGGATCCCGCCGCCGGACCGATGGTCGCCGTGAAGCTGCACGTGCTCACCCGGAAGTCGCTCGGCGGGATCCACACCGATCTCGACGGGCGTGCGCTGGACCTCTCCGGCTCGCCGATCCCCGGGCTCTTCGCCGCCGGTGAGGCCACCGGGTTCGGCGGCGGCGGGATGCACGGCTATCGCGCGCTGGAGGGCACCTTCCTCGGCGGATGCCTGTTCTCCGGCCGGCAGGCCGGCCGCGCCGCCTCGCGCTAGGAGTCGCCGCCGGTGCTGCGCACGGCGGTGAGCCCCGTGACCGCGGGTCCGCGGCTGAGCACGTGCCCCCGGGCGAGGGCGAGGCGCGTCCAGCGCCCCGATCGGGTCACCCGCACCTGCTCCGCGCCGCTGATGAACCCGAACGCGTGTGCGGCGAACGCGACCCCGCGCGGCAGGCCCGACAGCGCCTCGTCCGGCTCACCCCAGACGCGCGCCCGCAGTGCGCGGACGGCGTCCTCGCCGGCGCCGGGTGCGGTGCCGTGCGCCACAGCGGAGATCCCCCACTGCGCGCGTTCGGCGATGATCTGCGCGGTGAGGTCGCCGACGTGCATCCACTCGCCCCGGGGCGGCGCGACGCCCGCCCAGGCGGGCGCGCGGCCGGTGTCGGGCAGCGACAGCTCGTGAGGGTTCTCGCCTTCCGCGAGCTCGTCCACGACGATGTCGCAGCGAAGTTCGGGGTCGGCGCGCACGATGCGCATCGCGAGCACCGTCGGCGTCTGGTCGAACAGGCTCTGCGGCGCGAGCGCTGCGGCGGTGAGCGCGAGCACGCCGTCAGCCGCCTGCAGCCGCACCCCGTCGGCACCCGCCTGAGACGCCCGTCCGGCGAAGGTAAGCACGTCACGTGCGGTCTGAGCGTCGGCGAGCACGAGCGGTCTGGTCACGCCTCTACGTTAGCCGGAGCGCCGACGTGGGGCCGCCGAGCCGTCGACCTAGACTGGTCGGATGAGCGCTGAGCAGGATGCCCGCCGATCCGTGGACGCCCTCCTCGAGGTCCTCGACCTCGCCGAATCGGAGGCCAGGACCACCGAGGACATCTTCACCGGTCGGTCGCACTTCATGCCCACCGGGCGGGTGTACGGCGGTCAGGTGCTCGCCCAGTCGCTGGTCGCCGCCGAGCGCACGCTGAGTGAGGACCGGGTCGTGCACTCGATGCACGGCTACTTCCTGCGCCCCGGTGACACCACCAGCGGCATCACGTTCGCCGTGGATCGCATCCACGACGGGCGGTCCTTCTCGACCCGCCGCTGCCAGGCGTTCCAGGGCGGGGTGCCGATCTTCTCGATGATCGCCTCCTTCCAGGATGAGGATCCGGGTGCCGACCACGCCGAGCCCATGCCGGAGGGCCTGCCCGACCCCGAGCAGCTGCGCCCGGATGAGGAGCTGGTCGGCGAGGTGCACCCGCTGACCCGCAAGATGCTCACCGAGCGCCCCGCCGACGTGCGCCACGTGGAAGGTCCGCTCTTCATCGACGTGGCGGGCGAGCGCGTCGCGCACCAGGCGGTGTGGATGCGCATGCGCGCGTCGATGCCGGACGACCCGCGCGTGCACCGTGCTGCGCTCGCGTATCTCAGCGACATGACCATCCAGGAGTCGATCCTCCGCCGGCACGGCGTGACGTGGAGCACCCCGGGGCTCAAGGTGGCGAGCCTCGACCACGCGATGTGGTGGCAC
Source organism: Microbacterium sp. OR21 (assembly GCF_047306785.1). Taxonomy (NCBI): domain Bacteria; kingdom Bacillati; phylum Actinomycetota; class Actinomycetes; order Micrococcales; family Microbacteriaceae; genus Microbacterium; species Microbacterium sp. OR21. The sequence continues at coordinate 591,895 of NZ_JAZEXJ010000003.1, forward strand.
AGGTTCGGACGCGCCGACGAGTGGGTGCTGTACGCGCAGGAGTCGCCGAACGCCCGCGGCGGGCGAGGGCTGGCGACCGGCCGGATCTACGACCGCGAGGGCACGCTGCTCGCCAGCGTCGCACAGGAGGTCATGGTCCGGGTTCCGCAGCCGGAGGGCTGATCCTCAGCGACGTGCGTAGCTGATCGGGTCGCCGACGAACGGCTCCCACGCGGCGCGCATCTCCGGGCTGATCCGGGTGGGCCGGCCGGTGGCGGCGTCGACGAGCACGATCACCGCCGTGGAGCGCGCATAGAGCGTGCGCTGCACGCTCGCCGGGTCGTTGTGCACCTCGTAGCAGACCTCGAGGCTCGAGCCGCCGAGCTTGCCGAACCACATCTGCACCTCGAGCGGACGGCGCTGGTAGGGCACCGGTGCGAGGTACTCGATCTCCTGCCGGGCGATCAGGGTGAGCACGCCCTGCTCGATGCCCGAGTCGAGCACCGCCGTCGCCGGCGCCTGCTCCCCCGCCGCCGGCTTCCAGAAGGCGCGCACGCGCGCCTCCTCGAGAAGCTTGAGCATGGAGGTGTTGTTGACGTGGTTGAACGCGTCGAGGTCGCCCCATCGCAGGTGGATGGGGATGTGCAGGCGCCGGGATGTCACGTCAGTCGCGAGTCAGCTTGCGGTGGGTGGTGCGGTGCGGGCGAGCCGCCTCGGGACCCATGCGCTCGATCTTGTTCTTCTCGTACGCCTCGAAGTTGCCCTCGAACCAGTGCCACTGGGCGGGGTTCTCGTCGGTGCCCTCGTACGCGAGGATGTGGGTCGCGATGCGGTCGAGGAACCACCGGTCGTGCGTGATCACCACGGCGCAGCCCGGGAACTCGAGCAGAGCGTTCTCCAGCGAGCTGAGGGTCTCGACGTCGAGGTCGTTGGTCGGCTCGTCGAGAAGCAGGAGATTGCCGCCCTCCTTGAGCGTCAGCGCCAGGTTGAGGCGGTTGCGCTCACCACCCGACAGCACGCCGGCCTTCTTCTGCTGGTCCGGTCCCTTGAAGCCGAACTTCGACACGTAGGCGCGCGAGGGGATCTCGGTCTTGCCGACCGTGATGAAGTCCAGTCCGTCGGAGACGACCTCCCACAGCGTCTTGTTGGGATCGATGTTCGCGCGGGACTGGTCGACGTAGCTGATCTTGACCGTCTCGCCGATCTTCAGGTCGCCCCCGTCGAGCGGCTCGAGGCCGACGATGGTCTTGAACAGGGTCGTCTTTCCGACACCGTTCGGGCCGATCACGCCGACGATGCCGTTCGGCGGCAGGTTGAAGCTGAGCCCGTCGATGAGCATGCGGTCACCGAAGCCCTTGCGCAGGTTCTTCGCGTCGATGACGACGTTGCCCAGACGCGGGCCCGCAGGGATCTGGATCTCCTCGAAGTCGAGCTTGCGCGTGCGCTCCGCCTCGGCAGCCATCTCCTCGTACCGGGCGAGACGCGCCTTCGACTTCGTCTGACGACCCTTGGCGCTGGAGCGCACCCACTCGAGCTCGTCCTTGAGTCGCTTGGCGAGCTTGGCGTCCTTCTTGCCCTGGATGTCGAGGCGCTCGGCCTTCTTCTCGAGGTAGGTCGAGTAGTTGCCCTCGTAGCCGATCAGGCGGCCGCGGTCGACCTCGGCGATCCACTCCGCGACGTTGTCGAGGAAGTACCGGTCGTGCGTGATCGCGATGACGGCGCCCTTGTAGTCCTTGAGGTGCTGCTCGAGCCAGAGCACGCTCTCGGCGTCGAGGTGGTTGGTGGGCTCGTCGAGCAGCAGCAGGTCGGGCTTCTGCAGCAGCAGCTTGGCGAGCGCCACGCGGCGCTTCTCACCACCCGAGAGCGGCGCGATGGGCGCATCGGCCGGAGGTGTGCGCAGGGCGTCCATGGCCTGCTCGAGCTGCGAGTCCAGGTCCCAGCCGTCGGCCGCGTCGATCTCCTCCTGCAGCACGCCCATCTCGGCGAGCAGCGAGTCGAAGTCGGCGTCGGGGTCTGCCATCAGGGCGGAGATCTCGTTGAACCGGTCGAGCTTGGGCTTGATCGCCACGCCGTCCTGGATGTTCTCGAGGACGGTCTTCGTCTCGTCGAGCTCGGGCTCCTGCATGAGGATGCCGACGCTGAAGCCGGGGGTGAGCTTCGCCTCGCCGTTCGACGGGGTGTCGAGCCCCGCCATGATCTTGAGGATCGTCGACTTTCCCGCGCCGTTGGGGCCCACCATGCCGATCTTCGCCCCGGGGAGGAACGCCATCGTCACGTCGTCGAGGATGAGCTTGTCACCCACCGCCTTGCGCGCCCGCACCATGGAATAGATGTACTCAGCCATACCGTTCAACGCTCCTCTGGAAGACCTGTCTCAGCGCCCGTCACCCGGCGCAGCGCATGCCGGGGACGGATGCGCGAAGTGTGTGCGGCCGATCGCGGGACTTCTCCCATCGTGATCAGCTCAACTCCCCACCCTACCGGTCGTCGCCTGCGGCCGCGCTCAGCCGCCGCACCGCGGTCGCCGCGCTGATGCTCTCCTCGCCAGGACGCGGGCGCTCACCAGTCGATGGGCCGCGTCCGCCCGATCAGACAGGCCCCATCCGCCAGCCGCGGCATCAGCGCCGTCACCGGCTCACCCGTGGAGGGCCCGACCTGACCGACCAGGCACTGCGTCCGACTCCACGCCACCGAGAACTGCAGGCTCTCGGCCTGATTGCCGACGGTGCTGCGATCGGCTGTGACCTGCATGTCGTCACGGACGAAGCCGGCCTGCTCGAGCGCATCGACATAGGCCCGGCCGCGGTCGCGGGCATCCGAGGCCCACACGCGAGCGGTGACCGCCGTGAACGACTCGAGCGCCGCATCCGCATCCGTCGGCGCGGGTGTCGCCTGCGGCGGATCGGCGATCAGCGACGGCGTCGCCGCGGACGGTGGATCCGGTGAGCAGCCCGTCAGAGCGAGGAGGAGGATCCCCGCGCCGCCGATCAGCGCGCAGGCACGACGGGGCCGCCGGACGGAGACGGATGACCCTCGGTGCACGCCCAGAAGTCTAGGCGCTCGACCATCCGTCCCCGTCCCGGGCGCGTCACGAGAACGACAGCGCGCTCTCCTGCTGCGCGTCATCGGCGTCGGGCTCGCCGGCGACCTGGTCCGTCAGCGCCAGCCCGGCACCCCGCCACGCGTCCTGATCGGCTTCCGTCGGCTCCTCCGGGCTCGGCGCGACGTCGGACGATGCGGGCGCAGTGGGCTGCTCGGAGCGCGGTCGGCGCGCGAACGCACTCGTTCCGCGGCGCAGATCATGGCCGATCGCATCGGCGGTGATCTCGACGTCGATGCCCTTCTTGCCATTGGCCTCCCACTCCTTCTGCCGCAGCCGCCCGACCACGATCACCGGGTCGCCGCGATGCAGAGACGCCTTGGCGTGCTCGGCGAGGCTGCCGAACGCCGACACGGCGTACCAGTTGGTGACCCCGTCGACCCAGGCTCCGGTGCGCTGGTCGAAGTATCCCGACGACGTCGCGACACGGAAGTTGATCACGGCCTTCCCGGCGCGGGTCTCGTTGCTGATCGGGTCGTTGCCGATGTTCCCTGCGATGGTCAGGACGTCGTTCGTGATGCTCATGTGTGCTCCTTCGTTGCCGGGGCGTGCCCGGGTCTGAACAGCGTGCCCCTTCGCATCCGACATCTCCGCCTCGTATCCCGGCGACGGTGGAGAACTCCGGAGAAGAGCCGATCGGTGCAGGAAGACCGGAAGCGGCCGGCTCGTCAGTGCACGAGCAGCAGCAGAGCGGCGACGGCGATGAACAGCGATCCGAAGATCGAGTTCAGGATGCGCAGGCCGCGGGCATCACGCGTGAATCGGCGGAACGGCTTCGCCGCCGCAGCGAAGAAGAACCACATCACGAGGACGTCGACCACGATCACCGTGCCGACGAGCACCAGATACTGAGGAAGCGGGTCGCGGTCGAGGCGGACGAACTGGGGCACGAACGCGAGGAAGAACACGATCGCCTTGGGATTGAGCAGATTGACCCAGAACCCGCGTCGGAAGATCGACCACGCGCCCTCGCGGGCCCTGCCGATCCGCTCCATCGACTGGGGGTCGGGCTTCGCCACGATCAGCCGGATGCCGAGATAGATGAGGTACGCCGCCCCCGCATATCTGATGATCTCGAACAGCAGCGGCGACCGGGCGACGAGAAGCCCCACCCCCGCCGCGACGATCACGACATGCACGATGAGCGCGGCCTGCTGCCCCAGCACTCCCCACAGCGAACGCCGCCAGCCCTGCGCCAGGGCGTTGCTCATCGTGTTGATGGCTCCCGCTCCCGGAGTGAAGCTGATCACCACGCACGCCGCGAGCAGCGAGAGCCATACCGTCCAGGTCACCAGCACAGCGTAGTGATCCGGTGGCCGCGGAGTGCAATCGCGACGGTGTCGGCGGCCGCTCCTATGGTGAGGCCATGACTCTCCCGACCGACGCTCCGGCCTGGCTCACGCGCGTGGGCGTGTTCGATCTCGAGACCACCGGAGTCGATGTGACCAGAGACCGCATCGTCACCGCGCACGTCGGCGTGCTCGACCGGCACGGCCGAGAGCTGGCGGCACGTGACTGGCTGGCAGACCCCGGTGTGCCGATCCCCGACGGCGCGGCGGCCGTCCACGGCATAAGCACCGACCATGCCAGGGCGCACGGCCGACCGGCACGCGAGGTCGTGAGCGAGGTGGTTCGCGCCCTCCGCGCGCTGTTCGCGCAGGGGATGCCGATCGTCGCCTACAACGCGTCGTACGACTTCTCGCTCCTCGCGCACGAAGCCAGGCGCCACGGCATCCCGGAACTGGTCGCCCCCTCCCCCGTGATCGACCCGCTGGTGATCGACAAGGCGCTCGATCGGTACCGTCCGGGCAAACGCACGCTGACGGTCGTGGCCGATCACTACGCGGTTCCGCTGGACGATGCGCATGAAGCGTCTGCCGACGCCGTCGCGGCAGGTCGCGTCGCCCTCGCGCTGGCCGGCCGGTTCGCACTGCCACCGTCTGCGGCGGAGCTGCACACCCGGCAGATCGGCTGGGCCCGTGATCAGGCGACCAGTCTGACCGAGTACTTCGTCCGCATCGGCCGCCTGGACCCGGAGCAGACGCTCGACGGCATGTGGCCGGTGAGGGAGTGAGCGCCGGCGTAAGACGAAGGCCCCGCCTTCGATCAGACGGGGCCTCGTTGGCGGCTGCTTACTTGGAGCCGCCGAAGTTCTTGAAGCGCTGATTGAACTTCTCGACGCGACCGGCCGAGTCCATGATGCGCTGCTTGCCCGTGTAGAAGGGGTGCGAGGCCGAGGAGATCTCGACGTCGATGACGGGGTACTCCACACCGTCCAGCTCGATCGTCTTGTCGCTGGTGACGGTGGAGCGGGTGAGGAAGGTCTCGCCCGAGCCGAGGTCGCGGAACACGACGGCCTGGTAGTCGGGGTGGATGTCAGTCTTCATGGGATTCCTTACGTGGTGCCCTGGATTCTGCCAGGGACGAGGGAAGTCTGCGGTGCGATCGCACCAAGGATCTACTTTAGCACCTCTCAGGCGGCGCGCGCGGCGTAGCGGCCGCCGTCCTGCGTGAGCACGATCGGCATGCCGAACGCCTCCGTGAGGGCCTCGGCGGTCAGCGTCTCGGCGATCGGGCCCGCGGCCACGACCCCGCCCTCCCGGAGCAGGAGCACGTGCGTGAAGCCGACCGGGATCTCCTCGACGTGGTGGGTGACCATGACCATCGCCGGGGTGGTCGGCGATGCGGCGTAGCCGCTGAGCAGCTGCAGCAGCTCCTCACGGGCTCCGAGGTCGAGGCTCGCCGTCGGCTCGTCGAGCAGCAGGAGCTCGGGGTCGGTCATCACGGCGCGTGCGATCTGCACGCGCTTCTGCTCGCCGTCGCTGAGCGTGCCGAACAGGCGCTCGGCGAGGTGCTCGAGGTGCCAGTCGGCCAGGACACGACGTGCGCGGCGCTCGTCGATCGCCTCGTAGTCCTCGTTCCAGCGGCCCATCACCGAGAACGCCGCGGTCATGACGGTGTTCAGCACGGTCTCATCGCGCGGGATGCGTCGCGCCATCGCCGAGGAGGCGAAGCCGATCCGCGGACGCAGCTCGAACACATCCGTGCGTCCGAGGGTCTCCCCCAGCACGGTGACCGTTCCGGATGTCGGATGCATGAGCGTGTCGGCCAGCTGGAGCAGCGTGGTCTTGCCTGCGCCGTTCGGCCCCAGCACCACCCAGCGCTGATCCTCGGACACCGACCAGGTCACCCGATCGACGATGTTGCGGCCTTCTCGACGCACGACGACATCGGTGAGATCCAGAGCGCTCGACATGACGCCAAGCCTATCGGCTCAGGAGGTGAGCTCCTCGTACAGCGCGCGCGTGGTGTCGGCGATCGCCCCCCAGCTGAATTGACCGCGCGCACGCTCGCGCCCGGCCTCGCCGTACCGCTTCGCCTGCGCGGGATCGCCGGTGACCTCGGTGAGCGCGGCGGCGAGGTCCGACACGTAGCGCTCCGGATCGACCGGCGTCCCCGTGCCGTCCTGCAGCTGCTCGATCGGCACCAGCCGACCGGTGACGCGGTCGTCCACCACCTCGGGGATGCCGCCGGTGGCCGTCCCGACGACCGCGGCGCCGCACGCCATGGCCTCGAGGTTGACGATCCCGAGGGGCTCGTACACCGACGGGCAGACGAACGTGGTCGCCGCCGCGAGGATCGCGGACAGCTCGTCGCGCGGCAGCATCCGCTCGATCCAGATGACGCCCTCTCGTGTCTGCTGCAGCAGCCGCACACCCTCCTGCACCTCGGCCATGATCTCCGGGGTGTCGGGAGCGCCCGCGCAGAGTACGAGCTGCACGTCCTTCGGCAGCAGCTGCGCCGCGCGCAGCAGGTACGGCAGCCCCTTCTGCCTGGTGATGCGACCGACGAAGACCACCGATGGGCGTGCGGGGTCCATCCCGATGCTCTGCAGGAATGCGGGGTTGTCGACCGGCCGCCAGCGCTCGACGTCGATCCCGTTGTGGATCACGTGCACGCGCGTCGGGTCGACCTGCGGGTAGCTGCGCAGGATGTCCTGACGCATCCCGGCGCTCACAGCGACGATTGCGGCCGCGTTCTCGTAGGCGAGCCGCTCGATCCCGCTGGAGACGGCGTATCCGCCGCCGAGCTGCTCGGCCTTCCACGGCCGGAGCGGCTCGAGGCTGTGCGCGGTGAGCACGTGCGGTATGCCGTGCAGCTGCGAGGCGAGATGCCCAGCGAAGTTCGCGTACCAGGTGTGGCTGTGCACGAGATCCGCTCCGGCCACGTCGCCGACCATGAGAAGGTCCGTCCCGAGGGTCTGCAGCGCCGGGTTCGCCCCGTCCAGTTCCGCAGGTGCCCGATAGGCGTGGGTGCCGGGTTCGGTGCGCTCCGCGCCGAACGCCCGCACGCGCACGTCGATGCTGCTGCGCAGCGCCGACACCAGCTCCGCGACATGCACTCCGGCACCGCCGTAGATCTCCGGCGGATATTCCTTGGTGATGATGTCGACTCGCATGTCTGCACGCTAGTACATCGGCCGCTGAGCGCTCTATGGTGGACGCATGTCGGCTCCAAAGAAGGTTTTCGGGATCATCCTCGCCGGCGGCGAGGGCAAGCGCCTCATGCCGCTGACCGCGGACAGAGCCAAGCCGGCGGTGCCCTTCGGCGGTCAGTACCGCCTGATCGACTTCGCGATCTCCAACCTGATCAACTCGGGTCTGCGTCAGGTCGTCGTGCTCACCCAATACAAGTCGCACAGCCTCGACCGGCACATCTCGCAGAACTGGCGCATGTCGGCGCTGCTCGATTCGTACGTCACCTCGGTGCCCGCGCAGCAGCGGCTCGGCAAGCGCTGGTTCTCCGGCTCGGCCGACGCCATCCTGCAGAGCCTCAATCTGATCAACGACGAGAAGCCCGACATCGTGGTGGTCATCGGCGCCGATCACGTGTACCGCATGGACTTCCAGCAGATGATCGACGCGCACGTCGCATCCGGTGCGCCGGCGACCGTCGCCGGGATCCGCCAGCCGCTGGCCCTCGCCTCGCAGTTCGGCGTGATCGACGTCGATCCCGAGACGGGGCGCATCCGCGACTTCCTCGAGAAGCCCGCCGACCCGGTCGGGCTCGCGGACTCGCCGAACGAGGTGCTCGTCTCGATGGGAAACTACGTCTTCGACGCCGACGCGCTCGTGGCAGCGGTCGAGGCCGACGGCGAATCCGCCTCATCGGGCCATGACATGGGCGGCGACATCGTGCCCTACTTCGTCGAGCGCGGCGAGGCCGGCTACTACGACATGAAGCAGAACGACGTTCCCGGCTCCTCGCCACGCGATCGCGCGTACTGGCGCGATGTCGGGACCATCGACTCGTACTTCGACGCGCACATGGATCTGATCTCGACGCTGCCGATCTTCAACCTCTACAACACCGACTGGCCCATCCGCACGCAGAACGTGAACATGCCGCCGGCGAAGTTCGTGCGCGACGCGGTCGGGCGCATCGGCAACGCGATCGACTCGGTCGTCGCCGCGGGTTCTGTGCTGTCGGGCACGCACATCGAGCGCAGCGTCATCGGCCTGGGCGGCATGGCGCTGGGCGGATCGACCATCACCGACTCCGTGCTGCTCGACAACGTGCACATGGGGCTCGGGTCGCGCGTGCGTCGCGCCGTGCTCGACAAGAACGTCATCCTCGAGGACGGCGCGACGGTCGGAGTGGATCGCGAGCGCGATCTGGAGCGCGGCTTCACGGTGACCGACTCCGGCATCACGGTCGTCGGCAAGGGCATTCGCATCACCCGCTGACCGCTACGCTCGACGGGTGACCGCTGCGCGCTTCCTCGTCGTCCTCGATGCCGATTCCACGCTCATCCGCAATGAGGTGATCGAGCTGCTCGCCGATGAGGCGGGTCGCCGTGCCGAGGTGCAGGCGGCGACCGAGGCGGCGATGCGCGGCGAGGTCGACTTCGCGTCGAGCCTGCGCTCGCGCGTCGACGCGCTGCGCGGCGTCCCGACGACCGCCTTCGAGCGCGTGCGCGCCCGGATCGAGCCCACACCCGGGGTGCGCCAGCTGACCGCCGCGGTGCACGAGCGCGGCGGGGTCGTCGGCGTCGTCTCGGGCGGCTTCCACGAGGTCCTCGACCACATCGCCCCGGGACTCGGCGTTGATCGCTGGCGGGCGAACCGGCTGCTGCTCGACGGGGACGTGCTCGCCGGCGCGGTCGACGGCGAGATCGTGGACGCCGATGCGAAGGCGGCGTCGCTGCAGGGCTGGGCTGCCGAACTGGGTGTCGCACCGCACGCGACGATCGCTATCGGCGACGGCGCCAACGACCTCACGATGATGGCCGTCGCCGGCCTGGGGATCGCATTCAACGCCAAGCCCGCCGTGCGCGCGGCGGCGTCGCTGGTGGTCGGACCGCAGGATCTGTCCGAGATCATCCCGCTGCTGCCCTGACGAGTGATGCTCCGTGTCGGCCGACGCTGGACGATGTCGGTGCCTGCGCGTAGCGTCTGCGCATGGACATCATCCTCGTTCCCGGTCTCTGGCTCGACGCCTCCTCGTGGGATCCGGTGGTGCACGCGCTCCGCGCGGCCGGCCATCGACCCATCGCACTGACGATGCCGGGTGTCGGCGAGCCGGCGTCGGTCTCGTCCGACATCGGGATGGCGGACTGGATCGACGCGGTCGTGCGCGAGATCGACGCGGCCGAGCAGCCGGTGGTGCTCGTCGGCCACTCCGGCGGCGGCAACGTCGTGTGGGGTGCCGCGGATGCCCGCCCGGAGCGAGTGCGACGGGTCGTGTTCGTCGACACGATCCCGCCGGCGCCCGGCCAGGAGATCAGCGACCTGCCGATCGTGGACGGCGTCGTGCCGTTCCCCGGCTGGGACTTCTTCCCCGATGAGGATGTGTACGACATCGATGACGAGACGCGAGGCCGCACCCTCGCGCAGACGCACAGCGTGCCCGCGCGTGTACCGAGCGACCCCATCACCCTGACGCACGAGAGCCGGCACGGTGTGCCGGTGACGATGCTGATGGGCTCGTACGACCAGGCGCGGGTCGATGCCGAGTCCGGCGAGTGGGGTGCCTACGGCGAGGAGTACCGGGCCATCGCCGACGCGGAGGTCGTGCGGATCGGTTCCGGGCACTGGCCCCAGTTCACCGTGCCCGAGCGGCTGGGCGAGCTGGTCGTCGCGGCCGTCGACCGGTGACGTCGGTGCGGGACGACAGCGGAGTCAGTGCCCCATTCCGAGGCCGCCGTCGACGGGGATGACTGCTCCGGAGATGTACCCCGCGTCGTCGCCTGCCAGCCAGGTCACCGCAGCGGCGACCTCGTCGGGGCTGGCGAAGCGGCCGGCGGGAATGCTCGCCTTGTACTGCTTCTGCGTCTCCTCGGGCAGCTGAGCGGTCATGTCGGTCTCGATGAAACCGGGAGCCACCACGTTGGCGGTGATCCCGCGCCCGCCCAGCTCGCGGGTGAGTGAGCGCGCGAAGCCGACCAGGGCGCTCTTCGACGCCGAGTAGTTGACCTGCCCGGCGGAGCCGTACAGGCCGACGACGCTGGAGATGAGGATGACGCGGCCGAAGCGCGCACGCAGCATGCCCTTCGAGGCACGCTTGACGACGCGGAACGTGCCCCCGAGGTTCGTCGCGACGACGCTGTCGAAGTCATCCTCGCTCATGCGCATGAGCAGCGTGTCCTTGGTGATCCCCGCGTTGGCGACCACGATCTCGACCGGACCGAGCTTCTGCTCCACCTCGGTGAACGCCGCGTCGACCGCGGCGGCGTCGGTGACATCCGCTCGCACGGTCAGCGCACCCTCGGGGCCCTCGCCGCTGCGCGCGGTGACCGCGACGCGGTAACCCTCGCGAACGAAGCGTTCGGCGATCGCGCGGCCGATGCCGCGGTTTCCGCCGGTGACGAGGACGACGCGCTCAGCGCTCATGTGGGGCTCCTGACTGAGGGAACGGGACGGTGGCCATCCTACCGAGCGCAGGCCGCGCGAAACGGCGGCCCGGACCCCGGCCGCGGCGTAGGCTTGAAGCACCGTGAAAGAGAAGCGCCACGCCCCCTCCGTCACCTCCCTGCCGCAGTCGCCGCAGGACGAGGCTGACCACCGCGTGCGCCGCTACGCACTGACGATGGGCATCCGCACGGTCTGCTTCCTTCTCATGGCGCTCGTCCAGCCGCTGGGATGGTGGACCTGGGCGTTCGCGGCAGCCGCGATCTTCCTTCCCTACATCGCCGTCGTATACGCGAACGCGGGCAGTGACAGCACCGCCAGCGCTGTCGAGTCGCCGCAGATCCAGCTCGAGGCGCCAGGGGCGTCCGCCACGGAGCCCGCCCCGGCCGACCCGGACGTGTTCACGATCGCCGAGAAGCGAGACGAGCACGGAGAAGACAGATGACGACTTCCGTGCTCGAATGCGCACGTGCGCAGTGCCGCGAGCCCGCCACGCATCACATCGTCTGGCGCAACCCGCGCATCCATCCCGAGGACAGGCGCAAGATCTGGCTCGCGTGCGACGCGCACGTGCAGTTCCTCAGCGAGTACCTGCGCGCGCGGGACTTCCCTGTCACCGTTCACGAAGGGCTGCCCGAATGAGCCGTCTGATGCGCTGGGGCGTCTACGTCCTCGTCGCGATCGGCTTCGCGGTCGCGTGCGTCTTCCTCTCTCAATGGCAGTTCGATCGCAATGAGTCGCGCGCCGAGCAGATCGCGCTCGTCGAGCGCAACTACGACGCGGAGCCGGTTCCCGTCGCCGACCTGCTCGGCGAAGACGGAGGGCTCGACCCGGGCGACGAATGGCATCCTGTCCTGCTGCGCGGAGAGTACCTCGCCGACGAGCAGCTGCTGGTGCGCAACCGCCCCCACGCGGGAACCAGTGCCTTCGAGGTTCTCGTGCCGTTCCGCGACTCGAGCGGCATCGTGCTGCTGGTGGATCGCGGCTGGATCTCCCCCGGCGAAGACGCGGTGCCCCAGTCGGTGCCCTCGCCGCCGTCCGGCGAGAGCTCCGTGATCGTGCGCCTGCGTCCGGGCGAGCGCCTCCCGGCATCCGGTCGCAGCGCCCCGGAGGGGCAGGTGCCGACCATCCACCTGCCCACGGTGGCCGAACGGGTGGACCCGGCGCTCAACACCAGTGCGTACGGTCAGCTCGTCTCGGAGCAGCCGACGGCCGATGCCGCTCTGGGCGGTTTCGCCTCGCCCACCGACGACCCCGGACCACACCTGTCGTATGCGATCCAGTGGATCCTCTTCGCCGTGATGGGCTTCGCCTTCATCGGCTACGTCATCCGCATCGAGATCGTGAAGGCGAAGGAGGACGCCGGCGAGCTGCCGAAGCGTCAGCCGCGTCGACGTGACCGTGACGCCGACGACGAGGACGCGCTGCTCGACGCCGCGACGCGCTGAGCTTGACCGGCTGCCACGCCGATGCTCAGGCGAGTTCGATGAGGTCCTGATACTCCTTGCTCCAGATGTCCTCGACCCCGTCGGGGAGGATCAGCACGCGCTCGGGGTTGAGCGAGGCGACCGCACCCGGGTCGTGCGAGACGAGCACGACCGCACCCTCGTAGTGCGCGAGAGCACCGAGGATCTCCTCGCGGGAGGCCGGGTCGAGGTTGTTCGTCGGCTCGTCCAGCAGAAGCATGTTCGCCGAGGAGACGACCAGGGTGGCCAGGGACAGGCGCGTCTTCTCACCGCCCGAGAGCACCCCGGCCGGCTTGTGCACGTCATCGCCGGTGAACAGGAACGAGCCGAGCACCTTGCGCGCCTCGGTCTCGTTCAGGTCAGGCGCGGCCGAGATCATGTTCTCGAGCACCGAGCGCTTCACGTCGAGGTTCTCGTGCTCCTGCGCGTAGTAGCCCACCTTGAGGCCGTGACCGGGCTCGAGCTGACCGGTGTCGGGCTGGTCGACACCGGCGAGCAGTCGCAGCAGGGTGGTCTTGCCCGCACCGTTCAGCCCCAGCACGACGACCTTGGACCCGCGGTCGATGGCCAGGTCGACATCGGTGAAGATCTCGAGCGAGCCGTACGACTTCGACAGACCGGATGCCATCAGCGGCGTCTTCCCGCACGGGGCGGGCTTCGGGAAGCGCAGCTTCGCGACCCGGTCGACCTGACGCACCTCGTCGAGGCCGGAGAGCAGCTTCTCGGCGCGCGCGACCATCTGGTGCGCGGCGGCCGCCTTGGACGCCTTGGCACCGAATCGCGCAGCCTGCAGCTGCAGCTGCGTGGCCTTCTTCTCGGCGTTTGCCCGCTCCTTCTTGCGTCGCTCCTCGTCGGCCACGCGCTGGCGCAGGTAGTTCTTCCAGTTCATGTTGTAGATGTCGATGACCTGGCGGTTCGCGTCGAGGTAGAACACGCGGTTGACCGTCTCGCCGACCAGCTCGACATCGTGGCTGATCACGATCAGTCCGCCCTTGTAGTCCTTCAGGAACTCGCGCAGCCACACCACGCTGTCGGCGTCGAGGTGGTTGGTGGGCTCGTCGAGGATCATCGTGTCGGCGTCGGAGAACAGGATGCGCGCCAACTCGATCCGGCGGCGCTGTCCGCCGGAGAGGGTGCTCAACGGCTGATCGAGGATGCGGTCGGGCAGCGACAGGTTGTGGGCGATGGATGCCGCCTCGGCCTCGGCCGCGTAGCCGCCGAGCGCCTCGAAGCGCTCGGTGAGATTGGCGAACTTGCGCATGGCTCGCTCGGCGATCTTCGGGTCGTCGGATGCCATGTCGTGCGACGCGGTGGAGATCCCGAGCTGGATCGATCCGAGACCGCGTGCATCGAGGATGCGGGTGCGTGCGAGCATCTCGGGATCGCCGGTGCGAGGATCCTGCGGCAGGTAGCCGATCTCGCCCGACCGGGTGACCCTGCCCTCGGAGGCGAGCACGTCGCCGGCGAGCACCTTCGTGAGCGTGGTCTTGCCGGCGCCGTTGCGGCCGACGAGACCGATCTTGTCGCCCGCGGCGACCCGGAACGAGACGTCCGACATGAGCACGCGTGCTCCGACGCGGATCTCGAGGTCATGCACGGCGAGCACAGCGGTATCCGTTCGTTCGGGGGGAGGCGGCCGAGTGGCCAGCCTCCCAGTATAGTTCGCCGGCTGCCGTCAGCGGCCGAGCCCACGGGCCGACAACGCGTCGCCGACGTCATCCGCATGCTTCATCGCGAGCACGAGCAGCGGGACGGCGCTTCGCACACCGAGTCGCACTCCCCTGGCCCGCTGCGCGTCACGCACCTGCTCGAGAAGGCCTGCCAGCACCGGGACCATCGTGATGGTGAGCGAGACGGCGAGAGCCGGGGTCTCGGGATCGACGCCGAATGCGCGCAGCGGCCGGAAGAGCCGGCACAGCACGTCGAGCATGTCGCTCGTCCTCGTGGTGCGGGTCACAGCCTCCGCGAGCAGCAGCAGGGTCACGACCCGACCGGTGCTCTGCACGGCGGCGGAGGCGCTCACGAAGACGACGAGCGCACCGCCCAGGACGACGATGACCCAGCGCAGACGCCACCAGGCGACGGCCACACCTCGCGCCCCGGCGCCTGCCCCGAGCGCCACCACCAGCGAGGCGACGCCGAGCAGGAGCAGCGTCCATCCCGTCGCGGGACGCGCGATCGAGATGATCAGGGCGCTGACGGCCAGGCCCAGCAGCTTCCACCCCGCAGGGGCTCGATGCAGGATGCTGTCGCCGGTTCGGTACAGCGAGATCACGCGCTGATCCGGCGGTACATGTCGATCACGCCCTCTGGCTCCCCCGCGGCGGCGAGCCGTCCGCCGTCGAAGAGCATCACCTCATCGCAGCGGGCTGCCAGCTCGAGGTCGTGCGTGACGATGACGACGGGCACCTTGAGCCCCAGAAGCAGGTCTGCGATTCGCCGGGCGTTGCGCAGATCGAGCAGCGTGGTCGGCTCGTCGGCCACCACGAGCCGCGGTTCGGTGCACAGCACCGCGGCCAGCGCCAGAAGCTGCCGTTGACCGCCCGACAGCTCGGACACGGGCTGATCGCCCCGGCCCGCCAGCCCGTACTGCTCGAGGAGCCGCTCGACCCGTGCCGCACGCGTCGCGCGCGGCACGGAGCCGAGCGAGAGCGTCAGGTCCTCGGCGGGCGTCGGCATGAGGATCTGCGCCTCGGGATTGGTGAACACGAATCCGACGCGCGAGCGCACCCGCGTCGCATCGGCGCTCGGATCGAGTCCGAGTACGCGCACCGCACCCGAGGTCGGCCGGCGCAGCCCGTTCATCATGCGGGCGAACGTCGACTTCCCCGATCCGTTCGCGCCGATCACCGCCGTACGCGGTGCCGTCAGCCGCGTCGTCACGCCGGTCAGGATCCGACTGTCGCCGACCGTGTACGACACGTCGTCGAACGCGACGTGCGAGGTCGTCACTGCGCGGCGACGGCGCCGACGGCACGGACCGGAGCGCCCGCGCTCGCCGGGAAGGCGCGCGGATACGCCCGGTGGAGCGCGACGGCGAGGACGGTCGCCAGCGCGGCCTTGATGAGGTCGCCCGGCAGGAAGACGACGGTCGAGACAGCGGTGAGATCGAGCGGCACGCCGGTGACCGCCGCCTGCACCGGGATGCCGAACAGGTAGACGACGAGGATGCCGCCGACCAGCGCACCGCCGGCCGCACGCCACCAGGTGAAGCGCCCGCTGTGCGCGATCAGGCCGATCACGAACGCGCCCGCGACCCACCCCGCCATGTACCCCGCGGTCGGTCCGACGAAGGCGCCCAGGCCGCCGCGCCCGCCGGCGAGCACCGGCAGCCCGATCGCCGCGAGTGCCAGCACGAGCAGGATCGACAGCGGAGCGCGACGTGCGCCGAGCACGAGCCCGGCGAGCATGACACCGAGCGTCTGGCCCGTGATCGGCACCCCGCTCGGCAGCGGCACCATGACTGTGCCGAGGACGATCACGAGAGCTGCGAAGACGGCGATGCGCGCGAGGTCAGCGCTGAGTGGACGGCGGTCGGAAATCATCGGTCCTCCGGAGGTCGTGGGTTACGTGCACCGAAACGGCTTTCACGTTGTCGAATCCCACAGTATTGAAGGCAGCGACGGGGCCGGACGCCGACACCTACAGCGTGCGCGGCCGGATCTTGTCGAGTGCGACACAGCGACCGTCAGCGCGCCGGATCGCCCATCCGCAGGCCCGGCAGCAGCGCGAGCACCGTGAGAGCCGCGGCGAACGCGTAGACGGCGGCGAAGCCGCTGCCCAGCAGCGGCAGGCCGATGAAGCCGAGACCTGCGACCGCGACGGCGAGGGCGGAGCCGTGGCATCCGATATCGACAGCGCCGAGGAGTTGAACCCCTCGTCGCGGGTCGTCGAGTAGGCGAGGGTCAGCACAGTCAGTCGGGGGTACAGCAGGCCCATTCCCGCGCCGGCGATCCCCCATCCGATCACGACCACCCAGGGCAGGGACCTCAGCAGGACGACGGCGAGAATGGCGAGCAGCGCCGTCATCAGCAGAACGAAGGCGATCAGCATGATCCGGCGACTGCCGAGCCGGTCGCCGTAGCGCCCCTGCACCGCGGAAGCGCTCGACCAGCCGAGCGCGGCCAGGGTGAGCGCCAGCCCTGCGATCGACGGGGAGAAGTCGTGCTCGTCCATCAGGAGCTTCGGGATGTAGGCCTCGGCGGCGAAGAACGCGCCGGCGATGATCCCGCGGGTCAGCACGACGCTCGGCAGACCGCGTGCGGCACGCAGCGTGCGCCGCGGCAGGAGCGGCAGGAGCGCGACCCCGATCACGACGATGCCGGTCGCCGCCAGCGGTCCCCCGAACCCCGGCGGCAGCTCGACGGTGAAGCCCACCCCGACAGCGCAGACCGCGACGACGACGGCGAGCAGCATCCGCGTCCCGAACGATCCCGTCGCGGATGCCGGCGGCGGGGCGTCTGCGAGCCCGGAATCGGACCCGGCGTCCGCCGCATCCACCTTGAGCGGGACGGCGCGCAGACGCTGCGCGACGAGCACGAATGCGCCGGCCGTCAGCACGGCGACGCCGAGGAACGCCCAGCGCCAGTGCAGCAGCTCGGTGACGAGCCCCGCCAGGAACGGGCCGACCATCGACGGCACCACCCAGGCGGCGGCGTAGGCGGCGAAGATGCGCCCGTGCAGGTGCGGGGGGGTACACCCGCGCGACCACGACGTACAGCGCCACCGTCTGCCCGCCCGCTCCGAGCCCCTGGATGAGCCGCCCGGCGAGGAATGTGTACATGTCGAGGGCGCAACCCGACACGACCAGTCCGGCGAGGAACAGCACGACCGACGTGTACAGCGGCGCGCGGGGACCGGCGGCATCGCTCCAGCTGCCCGCCCCGACCATCCCGATGACGCTCGTGGCGAGCGTGCCGGAGAAGGCGACGGCGTACAGCGCCCCGCCGTGCAGGTCGGCGCTGACCACGGGCATCACCGTGGTCACGGCGAGAGCCTCCAGCGCGGCGAGGAAGATCAGGATGACCGAGCCGATGGTGATGCCGAGACGGGTGCGGTCCCAGATCGTCGCGGCTCGGGTGCTCGTGCTCACTCCGCGGCCTCGGCCGCACGGGACGTCTGGTCGAGACGGCCGCGCAACGCGGCGATCCGGGTGACGGCCTCGGTGATGATCTCGGGGCTCGTGCCGAAGTTGAGGCGCACATGACCCGCGCCCTCGGAGCCGAACGCAGGGCCGTAGTGCAGGGCCACCTCGGCCTCGCGCAGGATGCGACGCGCCGGGTTCGGTCCCCAGCCGAGATCCGTCAGATCGATCCAGGCGAGATATCCGGCGTCGGGCATCCGATACCTCGCCTCGGGCAGGTGCTCGGCGAGCAGCGAGCCCACCAGACGGCGATTCTCGTCGAGCGTGCGCAGCAGAGCGTCGAGCCACTCATCGGTCTCGCGCGCGAACGCGGCGACGGCGGCGATCAGCCCGAACTGCCCGGTGCGCCACTCGACCTCGACCGGCAGCTCGCGCAGCACCCGCTGCGTCCCGGGGCTCGCGCCGACCATCAGAGCGCACTTCAGCCCCGCGAGATTGAACGCCTTGCTGGCGCTCACGACCGCATACCCGACCCGTGCGGCAGCATCGCCCGTGGCGAGGAACGGCGTGTAGCCGGCATCCGGCTGGGCGAGAGGCGCGTGGATCTCATCGGAGATCACCACCGCGCCGTACCCCTCCGCGAGCTCGGCGACCGCGCGCAGGGACGCGGCGGAATGCACCGTGCCGGTGGGGTTGTGCGGGTTGCACAGCAGCACCGCCCGCGCTCCGGATGCCAGTGCCGCCGCGATCCCGTCGAGGTCGAGCTGCCACCCGGCGCCGGTGTCGCGCAGGGGCACGCGCTCGACGACGCCGCCGGCCTCTTCGACGAGCTCGAAGAACGGCGGGTACACGGGCGGGTTGACGACGACCCGCTCCCCCGGGGCGATCACACGGCGCAGGATCTCGACGATGCCCATGCTGACATCGGCGGTGCTGCGCATGCCGGCCGGGTCGGGCGCCCACGCGAACCGACGCTCCGCGAACGCCGCGTAGGCGGCCGCGAGCGGGGTGCGGGAGGCGACGTAGCCGGTGTCACCGGCCCGCACCGCTCGCTCCAGCGCCGTCGTGATCGCCGGCGCGAGCGCGAAGTCGGTCTCGGCGACGAAGAGCGGGAGCACCCTCTCCGGGTACTCCCGCCACTTCTCGCTGGTGCGCTGCCGCAGCTCCGCCAGGGGAAGAGCCACGACGTGTGCTGTCATGTCAGATCGCGAATCCGAGCGCGCGCATCATGTCGCGGCCGTCGTCGGTGATCCGCTCCGGACCCCACGGCGGCATCCACACCCAGTTGATGCGGAACTGGTCGACCACCGAGTCCAGCGCCTGCGCGGTCTGCTCCTCGAGCACGTCGGTGAGCGGGCATCCGGCGCTGGTCAGCGTCATGTGGATGACCAGCGCGTCGTTCTCGTCGTCCCAGGAGAGGTCGTAGATCAGGCCGAGGTCGACGACGTTGATCCCGAGCTCCGGGTCCATGACGTCTTTCAGAGCCTCGGTGACCTCGTCGTACTTCTCGGGGGTGAGAGTCGCGGTCATGCTCCCAGCCTACGCTTCGATGGGCTCTGCGGGGTCGAGGAAGCGGTCGTAGCCCTCGTCCTCGAGCCGGTCGGCGAGCTCGGGGCCGCCCTCCTCCACGATCCGGCCCTTGACGACGACGTGCACGTAGTCGGGGCGGATGTAGCGCAGGATGCGGGTGTAGTGCGTGATCAGCAGCACGCCGAGGTTCGTCGCCTCCTTGGCGCGGTTGACGCCCTCCGAGACGATCTTCAGCGCGTCGACGTCGAGACCGGAGTCGGTCTCGTCGAGCACGGCCAGCTTCGGCTTGAGAACCTCGAGCTGCATGATCTCGTGGCGCTTCTTCTCGCCGCCGGAGAAGCCCTCGTTGACGTTGCGCTGCGCGAACTTCGCGTCCATGCGCAGGTTCGACATGGCCTCCTTGACGTCCTTGGTCCACTGGCGGATCGAGGGCGCCTCGCCGTCGATAGCGGTCTTCGCGGTGCGCAGGAAGTTGGTCACGGTGACGCCGGGGATCTCGACGGGGTACTGCATCGCGAGGAACAGGCCGGCGCGGGCGCGCTCGTCGACGCTCATCTCGAGGACGTCCTCGCCGTCGAAGGTGATGGTGCCCTGGGTGACGGTGTACTTGGGGTGACCGGCGATCGTGTAGGCCAGGGTCGACTTGCCGGAGCCGTTGGGGCCCATGATGGCGTGGGTCTCACCGGTCTTGATGGTGAGGTCGATCCCGTTGAGGATCGGGGTCTCGCCCTGTTCGGTCTCGACCGTTACGTGCAGGTCGCGGATCTCGAGAACAGACATTCAGACTTCCTTAGTGACAGTGGGATCGATGAGCACGTCGTCGCCGTCGATCTCGACGACGAACACCGGGACGGGCTCGTAAGCGGGAAGGTTGAGGGGGCGGCCGGTTTCGAGCGAGAACGCCGAGCCGTGGGCCCAGCACTCCAGCGTCTTGCCTTCCACGAACCCCTCGGACAGCGAGATGTCGCCGTGCGTGCAGCGGTCGCCGATGGCGTGGATCTGGTCGTCGCCGTCCTTGACGATCGAGATCGCGATGCCGTCGAGCTCGACGCGCAGGGGCGTGTCCTGCTCGAGCTCGCTGACGCTGCAGGCGCGCTGTGCGCTCACTTGGTCACCGCCTCGAGCTCGGCCTCGAGAGCGGCGGTCAGCTCCTCCTGCAGCGAGGGGATGCCGATGCGCTGCACGATCTCGGTGAGGAATCCGAAGACGACCAGGCGACGCGCCTCCTCTTCCGAGATGCCGCGAGCCTGCAGGTAGAACAGCTGCTCGTCGTCGAAGCGACCCGTCGCACTCGCGTGTCCGGCGCCGGCGATGTCGCCGGTCTGGATCTCGAGGTTCGGGATCGAGTCGGCGCGTGCACCCTCGGTGAGGACGAGGTTGCGGTTCGCCTCGTACGAGTCGGTCCCGGTGGCATCCGGTCCGATCAGCACGTCGCCGATCCACACGCTGTGGGCACTCTCGCCGTGCAGCGCGCCCTTGTACAGCACGTCGCCGGTGGTGTGCGCGCCCTTGTGGTGCAGGTAGACCTGGCTCTCGAGGTGCTGGCCGGAGTCGGCGAACGACAGACCGTACAGGTAGCCGTGCGAGCCGCTGCCTGCGAGCTCGACGTTCGGGTTCACGCGCACGACGCCGCCGCCGAGGCTGACGACGATGTGGGTGAGCTCGGCGTCGCGGTCGACGCGCGCCTGGTGGGCCGCGGCGTGCACCGCGTCGTCCTCCCAGCGCTGCACGGTGACGAGCTTGAGCTTCGCGCCGTCGCGCACGATGATCTCGACGTTCTGCGCATACTCGGCGACGCCGCTGTGGCGCAGCACCACGGTCGCGACGCTGTGGCGACCGGCCTCGATGACGAGGTGGGCGTCGGCACGACCGCCGGTTCCGTCGATCGTGACGACGATCGGCTCGGCGACCTCCTCATCGGCGGGGATGCTGAGGTGCAGGGCTTCGGCCGCACCCTGCCAGGCCACGGCCGAGACGACGTCCTCCGGCACGAAGAACTCGCCGCGCGGCGTCGAGCCGTGCGCGAGCGGGGTGCTGAGGTACTGCTCGTGGCTGAACGTGTAGCTGACGCCGTCGTTCGCCTCTGCCGGGCGGAGCAGCGACTTCAGCTGCGCGATGGGCGTGTGCTTCCAGTTCACCTCGCGGCCGGTGGGGGCGCCGAAGTCGTCGGGGTCGAACGACCGGGGGCGCTCCGAGCGGGTCTGCACCGGCACGAAGCCGGCGTCCGCCAGCTGAGCGGCCGGGTCGATGTGCGCGTTCGTCTGTGGCGCCAGCTCGGGCGCCTGTGTGGGGGCCGTCATCAGCCGACCGATCCTTCCATGCCCATCTCGATGAGCTTGTTCAGTTCCATCGCGTACTCCATGGGCAGCTCGCGCGCGATGGGCTCGATGAACCCGCGCACGATCATGGCCATAGCTTCGGTCTCCTCGATGCCGCGGGACTGCAGATAGAACAGCTGCTCCTCGCTGACCTTCGAGACGGTGGCCTCATGACCGAGCTGCACGTCGTCGACGCGGATGTCGATCGCCGGGTAGGTGTCGGAGCGCGACTGCGTGTCGACGAGCAGCGCGTCGCACACGACGGAGTTCGCCGAGTGGTGCGCGGCCGCGTCGACGCGGACCTCGCCGCGGTAGCCGGCGCGTCCTCCGCCGCGGGCGATCGACTTCGAGACGATCGACGACTGCGTGTACGGCGCCATGTGCACCATCTTCGCGCCGGCGTCCTGGTGCTGGCCGGGGCCGGCGAACGCGACCGAGAGGGTCTCGCCCTTGGCGTGCTCGCCCATCAGGTAGATCGAGGGGTACTTCATGGTCACCTTGGAGCCGATGTTGCCGTCGACCCACTCCATGGTGGCGCCCTCGTGGGCGACCGCGCGCTTGGTGACGAGGTTGTAGACGTTGCTCGACCAGTTCTGGATCGTCGTGTAGCGCACGCGGGCGTTCTTCTTCACGATGATCTCGACCACGGCGGAGTGCAGCGAGTCCGACTTGTAGATCGGCGCGGTGCAGCCCTCGATGTAGTGCACGTAGCTGTCTTCGTCGGCGATGATCAGGGTCCGCTCGAACTGGCCCATGTTCTCGGTGTTGATGCGGAAGTACGCCTGCAGCGGGATCTCGACGTGCACGCCCTTGGGCACGTACACGAACGATCCGCCCGACCACACCGCGGTGTTCAGCGCGGCGAACTTGTTGTCACCCGACGGGATGACGGTGCCGAAGTACTCCTCGAAGAACTCCGGGTGCTCGCGCAGCGCCGTGTCGGTGTCCATGAAGATGACGCCCTGCTGCTCCAGATCCTCACGGATCTGGTGGTAGACGACCTCGGACTCGTACTGCGCGGCGACACCCGCGACGAGCCGCTGACGCTCGGCCTCGGGGATGCCGAGCCGCTCATAGGTGTTCTTGATGTCGTCGGGGAGGTCTTCCCAGCTCTGCGCCTGCTTCTCGGTGGAGCGCACGAAGTACTTGATGTTGTCGAAGTCGATCTCGCTCAGGTCGGCACCCCAGGTGGGCATCGGCTTGCGGTCGAACAGCGACAGGCCCTTGAGGCGGGTCTTCAGCATCCACTCCGGCTCGCTCTTGAGAGCCGAGATGTCACGCACCACATCCTCGGAGAGGCCACGGCGCGCGCTGGCTCCGGCGGCATCCGCGTCGTGCCAGCCGAACTCGTACACCCCCAGCCCTTCGAGTTCCGGGCGGTCGATCAGCACATCCGACATGACACACTCTCCTCAACACGGGCCCAGACGGTGTCATCCGCCCCGGCACACCGGTTCCCCGTCGAGTCTTCCGGGGAATGGATGCCGCTGATGGGCCCTCATCTTCGGCGCAGGACTCGCGCCTAAACTGTCAGTGAGGGAGTTCGCGCTGCGCGCACCCCCACCACGATCCCGATTCTACAGGTTCCGCCTCGCGGGCGGGCCGCGCCCGCCTGTCGACTCCGCGAACCGGAGGCACCATGAACCACACCAGCGCTGCGGATATGATCACGCGCAGCCGCACCCGCGGCGACTCCTTCGGGTGGCTGCCGACGACGATCGGCCGACGGCTGCGGGTGTTCGCGTGGCTGTCGTTCCTCGCCGAGGTCATCATCATCGGCACCGGCGGGGCCGTGCGCCTCACCGGCTCGGGACTCGGGTGCTCGGAGTGGCCGCTGTGCACGCCCGAATCGCTCGTGCCGATCCTCGAGGTGCAGGGCCTGCACGGCGCCATCGAGTTCGGCAACCGCGTCATGACCGGCGTGGTCGGGCTGCTCGCCCTTGCCGTGCTGATGCTGACGCTGCACGTCGTCAGCGGCCGCCGTCTGGTGGTGCGAGCGCTGTGGTTCGCGCTGGGCGGGATCGTGCTCGGCGTCGCTGTCTACATCGCGACCGCCTTGGTCGGCGTGCCGGGCGCCGATGAGCGGACGACCGCGGTGATCGCGGCGGCGTTGATGTCGGCGGCGCTGCTGCTGGCGGTGCTCGTCGGCGCCACCGACTCGCTGCGCCAGCCGATGCCCCGCAAGGACCTGGCCGTTCTCGCGTGGATCGTGCTGGTGGGCGTGATGGCCCAGGCCGTGGTCGGCGGGTTCGCGGTGATCACCAGCCTGAACGCGTTCATCGTGGGGTTCCACTACACCGTCTCGCTCGCGCTCGTCTGCGTGACCGCGCTGTTCCTCGTCCGACTCGACACTCCCGGCGCGCCTCGCGTGCGGGCGGTGCCCGCCTGGTTCTCTGCGCTGACCCACGTCACCGGTCTCGCGCTCGCGACGACCATCGTCGTCGGCGTGCTGACCACCGGATCCGGACCGCATTCGGGCGACGAGGCGATCAAGAGACAGGGGTTCGACGCGACGGTGCTCGCGCACGTGCACTCCTGGCCCGGGTACATCCTCGCCGCGCTCGTGCTCACGCTGCTCGTCGCGGGCTGGGCGATGCGCCTGCGCCCCCGCATCTGGCTCCTGGTGCTCGCCGCGGCGATCATCGTGCAGGTCGGCGTGGGCGTGCTGCAGGCGCGCACCGGTCTGCCGCCGATCCTCGTCGGCGTGCACATGGTGCTGGCGTCTCTCTCCGCCGCCGCCTACGTGGTCGTGGTCACCAAGCTGAAGAGGCCCGTCGACTGAGCGGATCGCGGATGACGCGACGAGGCCCCCGCCGGATGGATTCCGGAGGGGCCCCGTCGTCGGTGCGGACGCGAATCAGAAGGGCAGCAGGGGGTCGACCGCGACGGCGAGGAAGATCAGCGTCAGGTACGTGATCGAGGCGTGGAACACGCGCATCGGCCGCGCCTCTCCCCCGTGCACGGCCCGGTTGTACAGCCGGTGCGATTCATAGATGAACCAGCCGCCGAAGACGAGCGCCGAGACGGTGTAGACCAGGCCCATGTGCGCGACGGGCACGAGCAGAAGCGAGCACGCGACGGTCGCCCAGGCGTACAGGATGACCTGCAGGCCGACCTGCGACGCCGAGCGGGTGACGCCGAGCATGGGCACGTCGACGTCGTCGTAGTCGTCTTTGTACTTCATCGACAGGGGCCAGTAGTGCGGGGGCGTCCACAGGAAGACCAGCACGAACAGCACGAACGGCGGCCAGTCCAGGGACCCGGTCACCGCCGTCCAGCCGATCAGCACGGGGAAGCATCCCGCGATGCCGCCCCACACGATGTTCTGCTCGGTGCGGCGCTTGAGGATCATCGTGTAGATGACGACGTAGAAGAAGATCGCCGTGACCGAAAGGGATGCGGCGAGCCAGTTGGTGGTCAGCAGCAGCCACACGGTGGATGCCACGGCGAGCAGCCACGAGAAGACCAGAGCTCCGCGCGGCGAGACCTCGCCCGTCACGAGCGGGCGGTTCTCGGTGCGCTTCATGTGCACGTCGATGTCTCGATCGAGGTACATGTTGAAGGACGCGGCGGACGAGGCGCTCATGGCGCCGCCGATCACGGTCGCGACGACGAGCCAGATGTCCGGCATCCCGCCTTCCGCCAGGAACATCACCGGAACGGTGGAGACCAGCAGCAGCTCCAGCACGCGCGGCTTCGTGAGGGCGATGTAACCGCGGATCTTCTGACCGAGCGAGTGATGAGTCGCGGCGGTCTGCGATGTCGTCGAGATCGCGATCCCCTCCTTATGCGTGCATGGCGGACGTCATCCCAGTCTATGCCACCCGGCGTGTCGCACCGGGTCGACGGGGAATGCGAGCGCGCCCCGTGCGGCGACTCCTCGGAAAGCGATTTCCGTAATGTGTCGGACGCATGCAACACGCACCTGACGACGACACTCGCACGGGTATGCTGAGACCCACTCGCGCACCCGCTGCTGTGCAAATCCCCTCCGTGAAGACGCGGAAAGCGCAGGAATACGGGGGCCTCCGCAAGCGTCTGAAGGAGTATGGCCGTGGCAGAACTTCACTGGGATGAGATCGATCGACGTGCGGTGGACACCGCCCGAGTGCTCGCGGCCGATGCCGTCGAGAAGGTGGGCAACGGTCACCCCGGCACGGCGATGAGCCTCGCCCCGGCCGCCTATCTGCTGTACCAGCGCGTCATGCGTCACGATCCGTCCGACACCGACTGGCTGGGTCGCGATCGCTTCATCCTCTCGGTGGGCCACTCGTCGCTGACCCAGTACGTGCAGCTGTACCTGGGCGGCTTCGGACTCGAGCTCGAAGACCTCGAATCGCTGCGCACCTGGGGCTCCAAGACCCCCGGGCACCCCGAGTACGGGCACACCAAGGGCGTCGAGATCACGACAGGACCGCTCGGGCAGGGCCTCGCGTCGGCGGTCGGCTTCGCCTACGCCGCGCGCTACGAGCGCGGACTCTTCGACCCGGATGCCGCCGCCGGCACCAGCCCGTTCGACCACTTCGTCTACGTCATCGCCGGCGACGGCGACCTGCAGGAGGGCGTGACCAGCGAGGCGTCGTCGCTCGCCGGCCACCAGCAGCTCGGCAACCTCATCGCGATCTACGACTCCAACCAGATCTCCATCGAGGACGACACCGACGTCGCGTTCACCGAGGACGTGGCGGCGCGCTACGAGGCGTACGGCTGGCACGTGCAGACCGTCGACTGGAAGAAGACCGGCGAGTACGTCGAGGACGTCGCCGAGCTGCACGCCGCGATCGCCGCGGCCCAGGGCGAGCAGGCGAAGCCGTCGCTCATCATCCTCAAGACGATCATCGGCTGGCCCTCGCCCGGAAAGCAGAACACCGGCAAGATCCACGGCTCCGCGCTCGGCGCAGACGAGCTCGCCGCGACGAAGAAGGTGCTGGGGTTCGATCCCGAGCAGCATTTCGTCGTCGCCGACGACGTCATCGCCCACACGCGCCGGCTCGGTGAGCGCGCCGCAGACGCTCGCGCCGAGTGGCAGAAGTCGTTCGACGCATGGGCGCAGGCCAACCCCGAGCGCAAGGCGCTGCTCGACCGTCTCGAGGCGCACGAGCTGCCCGAGGGGATCGTCGACGCGCTGCCCGTGTTCGAGGCAGGCAAGGACGTCTCGACGCGCGCCGCCTCCGGCCAGGTGATCAACGCGCTGGCGGCGCAGCTGCCCGAGCTGTGGGGCGGCTCGGCCGACCTCGCCGAGTCGAACCTCACGACCATCAAGGAAGCGCCGTCGTTCATCCCTGTCGAGTGGTCGACGCATGAGTGGAAGGGCAACCCCTACGGTCGCGTGCTGCACTTCGGCATCCGCGAGCACGCCA
The DNA here is from genome assembly GCF_047306785.1 of Microbacterium sp. OR21. NCBI lineage: Bacteria > Bacillati > Actinomycetota > Actinomycetes > Micrococcales > Microbacteriaceae > Microbacterium > Microbacterium sp. OR21. The sequence continues at coordinate 618,641 of NZ_JAZEXJ010000003.1, forward strand.
TGGGCGCCATCATCAACGGCATCGTGCTGCACGGCCCGACCCGCGCATTCGGCGGCACCTTCCTCATCTTCAGCGACTACATGCGCCCGGCTGTGCGCCTGGCCGCCCTGATGAACGTGCCGAGCATCTTCGTCTGGACCCACGACTCCGTGGCGCTCGGCGAGGACGGCCCGACCCACCAGCCGATCGAGCAGCTCGCCTCCCTGCGACTGATCCCCAACTTCACCGTCGTGCGCCCGGCCGATGCGAACGAGACCTCCGCGGCGTGGCTCGAGCTGCTGCGCCGCCACGGCGGACCCGCGGGACTCGCCCTGACCCGCCAGAACATCGCGGTGTTCGAGCGCGGCGACGGCGAGGCATCCGGTGACGTCTTCGCCTCGGCCGCGCACACCGCCAAGGGCGCCTACGTGCTCGCCGAGGCCCCGAACGGCACGCCGGATGTGATCCTCATCGCCACCGGCTCCGAGGTGCAGCTCGCCGTCGCGGCGCGCGAGACGCTCGCCGCCGAGGGCGTGGGCGCACGCGTGGTGTCGGCACCGTCGCTGGAGTGGTTCGCCGAGCAGGACGAGGCGTACCGCGAGTCGGTGCTGCCGGCATCGGTCACCGCGCGCGTGTCAGTCGAGGCGGGTTCCGTCGCCGGCTGGCGCGACATCGTCGGCGACCGCGGCCGGTCGATCGGCATCGACCACTTCGGTGCATCGGCCGACTACAAGACCCTGTTCGAGAAGTTCGGCGTCACCGCGGAGGCCGTCGTCGACGCCGCCCGCGAGACCATCGCCGCGGCCGCGCGCTGAGCGCGCCGCAGAAGGAGAACGAGACATCATGAGCACCCCCACCGAGAACCTCGCACAGGCCGGCGTCAGCATCTGGCTCGACGACCTGTCGCGCACCCGCATCAGCTCCGGCAACCTCAAGCAGCTGATCGACACCCGCAACGTCGTCGGCGTCACCACGAACCCGACGATCTTCGCGACCGCGCTGATGGATCAGAACGACACCTCCTACGACGAGCAGACCCGCGAGCTCGCCGTCGCAGGCGCCAGCGCGTCGGAGGCGATCTTCGCCGCGACCACGCAGGACGTGGGCGACGCGCTCGACGTCTTCCGCCCGGTGTGGGAGGCGACGAACCACGTCGACGGACGCGTGTCGATCGAGGTCTCCCCCGACCTCGCCCACGACACCGAGGGCACGGTCGCATCGGCCAAGGAGCTGTGGCAGAAGATCGACCGGCCCAACCTGCTGGTGAAGATCCCCGCCACCAAGGCCGGCCTGCCTGCGATCACCGAGGCGATCGCGGCCGGCATCAGCGTGAACGTCACCCTGATCTTCAGCCTGGAGCGCTACAACGACGTCATCGACGCCTACCTGACCGGCCTCGAGCAGGCGAAGGCGGCGGGCCTCGACCTGTCCACGATCCACTCGGTCGCCTCGTTCTTCGTGTCGCGCGTCGACACCGAGACCGACAAGCGTCTGGAGCAGATCGGCACCGACGAGGCGCTGGCGCTGAAGAGCAAGGCAGGACTCGCCAACGCCCGCCTCGCCTACGAGCTCTTCGAGAAGAAGTTCGCCGAGAAGCGCGCGCAGGACCTCATCTCCGCCGGCGCCAACCTGCAGCGCCCGCTGTGGGCATCCACCGGCGTGAAGGACCCGAACCTGCCCGACACGCTGTACGTCACGCAGCTCGTCGCCCCCGGCGTCGTGAACACCATGCCCGAGAAGACCCTCGAGGCCACCTTCGACCACGGCGAGGTGACCGGAGACACCATCACCTCGACCTACGCGCAGTCGCACGAGGTCATGGCCGGTCTCAAGGCGGTCGGCGTCGACTTCGACGACGTGACCCGGGTGCTCGAGGAGGAGGGCGTCGCCAAGTTCATCGACTCGTGGCACGGCCTGCTCGACAGCGTCGCGAAGGTCCTGGAAGCCTCACGATGACCGTCTCGGTGCACGTGCCTCACAACGTCGATGCCGTCGTCGACGAGCTGGTCGACCGCCTCGTCGCGTCACGTGTCACCTCCGCCGACAGCGACCTGTGGGGCCCGGATGCCGCGGCCGAGGCCGCCGTGCGGCTCGGCTGGGTCGACGCCGTCTCGAACTCGCGACCGCTCGTCGCGGAGATCGTCGCACTGCGCGACGATCTCCGCGCCCGCGGCGTCGATCGCATCGTGCTCGCGGGCATGGGCGGCTCGTCGCTCGCCCCGGAGGTCATCGCCGAGACGGCCGGTGCGCCGCTGACCATCCTCGACAGCACGGCACCTGCGCAGGTGCTGCGTGCGATCGACGATGGTCTCGCACGCACGGCGCTGGTCGTCTCGTCGAAATCCGGATCGACCGTCGAGACCGACTCGCAGCGACGCGCATTCGAGGCCGCGTTCAGCGACCTCGGCATCGACCCCGCCGAGCGGATCGTCGTGGTCACCGATCCCGGCTCGCCGCTGGAGGAGTCCGCACGAGAGGCCGGCTACCGCGTGTTCACGGCCGATCCGCATGTGGGCGGACGCTACTCCGCGCTCACCGCGTTCGGCCTGGTCCCCGCCGGCCTCGCCGGGGCGGACATCGGCGAGCTGCTCGACGAGGCCGAGGCTTCGCTGCTGCAGTTCGCGGTCGACTCCCCCGAGAACCCCGCGCTGCGCCTGGCCGCGGCGATCGTCGGCACCGAGCCGCGTCGCGACAAGCTCGGCCTGATCAGCGACGGCACGCACATCGAGGGCCTGCCCGACTGGATCGAGCAGCTCATCGCGGAATCCACCGGCAAGGCCGGCACGGGCATCCTCCCCGTCGTGCTGCTGCCCGTCTCACCAGAGCTCGAGAGCCACCCGGCCGATCTGCAGGTCGTGCGCCTCGTCGACGACGCCGACGAGGATCACCTCCGCCACCAGGGCGAGATCCTCGTCAGCGGTACCCTCGGCGCGCAGTTCCTGCTCTGGGAGTACGCCACCGCGATCGCCGGGCTGCTGCTCGGCATCAATCCGTTCGACCAGCCCGATGTCGAGGCCGCCAAGGTCGCCGCTCGCGGACTGCTCGACGGCACCCCCGAGGCGTCCGCCCCCGCGTTCGTCGAGGACGGCATCGAGGTGCGCGCATCGGATCAGTCGCTGGTGGCCGCAGGCACGATCGCCGGCGTCCTCGACGCGCTCTGGTCGCGGCTCGGCGTCGACGGCTACGTCTCGATACAGGCATACGTCGACCGCACGGACGTGCCGCAGCTGCAGGGACTGCGTGAGATGGTCGCGGCCGACTCCGGTCGTCCGACGACGTTCGGCTGGGGCCCGCGCTTCCTGCACTCGACCGGCCAGTACCACAAAGGCGGTCCGGCTCAGGGCGTGTTCCTGCAGATCACCGAGCGCACCGAGGTCGATCTTGAGATCCCCGGCCGCCCGTTCACGTTCGGCCAGCTGATCGCCGCGCAGGCTGCGGGCGACGCAGCCGTGCTCGCGCGCCTCGGCCGTCCGGTCGTCACCCTCACCATCACAGACGCCGTGGATGACGTGCTGGCGCTCTTCGAAGCCGCCCAGTGAGACCATCCGCACCACTTGGAGATATCCCCCACCGATGACTGCCCCCGTCTCCCGCGGACACAATCCCCTCCGCGATCCCGATGACCGTCGCCTGAATCGCATCGCCGGGCCGAGCGCCCTGGTGATCTTCGGCGTCACAGGCGACCTGTCCCGCAAGAAGCTCATGCCCGCGGTCTACGACCTCGCCAACCGCGGTCTGCTGCCGCCGGGATTCGCCCTGGTCGGCTTCGCCCGACGCGACTGGGAGGATCAGGACTTCGCGAAGGTCGTGTACGACGCCGTCAAGGAGCACTCGCGCACCGAGTTCCGCGAGGAGACCTGGCAGCAGCTGCTGCAGGGCATCCGCTTCGTGCAGGGCACCTTCGACGATCCCGCAGCGTTCGCGCGACTGCGTGAGACCGTCGAGACTCTCGACGTCGAGCGCGGCACGATGGGCAACCACGCGTTCTACCTGTCGATCCCGCCGAAGGACTTCCCCACGGTGGCGCGCCAGCTGAAGGAATCCGGGCTCGTCGGCGAGCACAGCGACGAGGACAGCTGCTGGCGCCGCGTCGTCATCGAGAAGCCGTTCGGAGACGATCTGGAATCGGCTCGGGCGCTCAACAGCGCGCTCGAGGTCGCCTTCCCCGCCGACTCGATCTTCCGCATCGACCATTACCTCGGGAAGGAGACGGTGCAGAACATCCTCGCGCTGCGCTTCGCCAACGAGCTGTACGAGCCGATCTGGAATCGCAACCACATCGACCACGTGCAGATCACCATGGCCGAGGACATCGGCGTGGGCGGTCGCGCCGGGTACTACGACGGCATCGGAGCGGCGCGCGACGTCATCCAGAACCACCTGCTGCAGCTTCTCGCCCTGACCGCGATGGAGGAGCCGATCAGCCTCTCCGCCGAGCACCTGCGTGCCGAGAAGGAGAAGGTGCTCGAGGCCGTGCAGCTGCCCGCGGATCTGTCCCTCGCCGCGGCGCGCGGACAGTACGCCGGCGGCTGGCAGGGTGGCGAGAAGGTGAACGGCTTCCTCGAGGAGGAAGGCATGGACCCCGAGTCGAGCACGGAGACGTACGCGGCTCTCAAGCTCGAGATCGCCACGCGACGCTGGGCGGGTGTCCCCTTCTACCTGCGCACCGGGAAGCGGCTCGGACGGCGGGTCACCGAGATCGCCGTGGTGTTCAAGCGGGCGCCGCACCACCTGATGGGCCGCGCCTCGGAGCTCGGGCAGAACGCGCTCGTGATCCGCGTGCAGCCGAACGAGGGCGTCACCATCCGCTTCGGCTCGAAGGTGCCGGGGGCAGGCACCCAGGTGCGCGACGTGACCATGGACTTCGGCTACGGCCATGCGTTCACCGAGGCCAGCCCGGAAGCATACGAGCGCCTCATCCTCGACGTTCTGCTCGGCGATCCCCCGCTCTTCCCCCGCCACGAGGAGGTCGAGCTGTCGTGGAAGATCCTCGACCCGATCGAGCAGTACTGGGCGTCGCTCGACTCCCAGCCCGAGCAGTACGCACCTGGTTCGTGGGGGCCGGCCTCGGCCGATGAGCTCCTCGCACGCGACGGACGAGTCTGGAGACGCCCGTGATCATCGACATCCCCGACACGACCATCAGCCAGGTCGCCAAGCAGCTCGTGAAGGTGCGTGAAGAGGGCGGCGCCGTCGCCCTCGGTCGCGTGCTGACCCTCATCATCGCCGCCCGCAACGGGGTCGCCGAGGAGGCCATCGAGGCGGCGAACGACGCCTCGCGCGAGCACCCGATGCGCGTGATCGTCCTCACGGTCGGCGAGGGCGAGGCCCGTCTCGACGCGCAGATCCGCGTCGGCGGCGACGCCGGCGCGAGCGAGGTCGTCGTGCTCCGCGCCTTCGGCGACGCCGCGAGCAACGCCGAGAGCCTGGTGACGGGCCTGCTGCTGCCGGATGCCCCCGTCGTCGCGTGGTGGCCCGACGAGGCGCCTCTGGACGCCGCGGACTCCCCGCTCGGGCGCATCGCGCAGCGACGCATCACCGATGCGGCGACCAGCCCCGACGTCCGCGACCGTCTCAGCCTCCTGAGCCGCACCCACGCGCCCGGCGACACGGACCTCGCCTGGACCCGTCTCACGCACTGGCGCGAGCAGCTCGCCGCCGTGCTCGACCAGCCCCCCTTCGAGGATGTCACCTCCGCGGAGGTGCGGGGCGCCGCCGCGTCGCCGTCGACCGCGCTGCTCGCCGCATGGCTTCAGATGGCCCTCGACGTGCCGGTGACCTGGTCGTACGAGAACCCGAGCGAGTGGGAGGAGGGCATCAAGTCGGTGCGCCTCACCCGCGCGAGCGGCGACATCCTGCTCGAGCGACCGTCGCCGAGCGTCGCCGTGCTGACGCAGCCCGGACAGCCGGATCACGAACTGCACCTGCCGCGTCGCACCCTGCGGGAGTGCCTCGCCGAGGAACTGCGTCGCCTCGACGCCGATCTGCTCTATGGTCGAGTCATCACCGAGGGCTGGTCGCACCTCGGTCCGCCCGAGCAGAGAGCGTGATCGGATGAAGGTGCAGGGGTCCGTGAAGTCCGTCGTCGTCGAGGAGACCCCTGCCGCCCTCGCGGCTCGGGTCGCCGATCGCTTCATCACCCGTCTGCAGGCGCGCACGCGCAACGGACGCATAGCGCACGTCTGCCTCACCGGCGGGTCGATGGGTGGGGCCGTGCTGGCCGCGACGGCGCAGGATGCCCGCACCGCCGACATCGACTGGTCGCTGGTGCACTTCTGGTGGGGTGACGAGCGCTTCGTGGAGCGGGACGACCCCGATCGCAACTCGCTGCAGTCCCGCCGGGCTCTGCTCGATCACATCGCCGTGCCCACCGAGAACGTCCACGAGGTCGCCGCCCCGAGTGACGGTCTCACCCTCGATGAGGCGGCCGCGGCTTACGCCGCGGAGCTGGCGCGTTTCCCGAGCGACCACGGCGACTGGCCGTCGTTCGCGGTGTGCTTCCTCGGCGTGGGCCCCGACGGCCACATCGCGTCGCTCTTCCCGGATCGCCCCGAGGTGACGGTGACCGATGCCGCGGCGCTGCCCGTCCGCGATTCGCCCAAGCCGCCACCCGAGCGCGTCACGCTGACCCGCCCGGTGCTGAACTCCTCGAAGCGCGTATGGCTGGTGCTGACCGGCGCCGACAAGGCATCCGCTCTGGGACTCGCCCTCGCCGGCGCCAGCTACGCCAGCGTCCCCGCTGCGGGCGCGAAGGGCAGACGTCGCACGGTCTACTTCGTCGACGAGGCGGCGGCGTCGGAGGTCTCGCCCGACCTCATCGACCGGGACTACTGAGACTCGTCGACCCGGGTCACTGGGAGGCAGAGCCTGCCGCGGGGTCGCTCCCACGGCGGAGGCCGAGCTCCTGACTGTCGCTGAGCACCTGCGGGTGGTACCGCGCCAGGCCGAACACGCCCCAGATGGCGATGATGCCCGCGATGACGAAGAAGATCACCACGACCAGCGGCGCAGCGGCGGCCTCACCGAGCACGAGCGCGCCGATGAGCACGGCCACGATCGGGTCGATCACCGTGAGGCCCGCGATCACGAGGTCGGGCGGGCCCGAGCTGTAGGCGGTCTGCACGAAGTAGGCGCCCACCGCAGCAGCGGCGATCAGGGCGATGACGCAGACGACGGTGAGCCACTCGAAGTCGCCGGCCTGGATCCGGCTGATGACCGCCTTGGCGAGCGTGGCCACGAAGCCGTAGAGGATACCGGCGCCGGTGACGTAGAACAGGGCGCGCATCCGGCGACGGAGGATCAGCCAGCAGGCGCCCAGCACGATGATCACGACCAGCAGCGTCGTGAGGATCGTGAAGAGGTCGTCGTTGCTGATCGGACGCTCCGTGGCGTACAGCGCGGCGAGGATCACGAACAGGAAGATGCCGCCCAGGCACGCGCCGATCGCGATCAGCGACTGCCTGGTCGGGGTGTGGCCGGAGATCCGGGCGTTCAGCAGCGTCGTGACCACCAGCGCGATGGCGCCGAGCGGCTGAACGACGATCAGCGGGGCGATGGCGATGGCACTGAGCTGGCAGGCGATCGCGAGGCCCAGCATGATCGTGCCGATGATCCACGACGGACGGGTGAGCAGCGCGCGCAGCTGCGCGCCGCTGAGTCCGGAGGTGCCCTGCGTGCCGCTGAGCCGCTCGACCTTCTCGACACCACGGTGCTGGTACTGCGCGCCGAGTGACATGAACACCGCGCCGGCGAGCGCCAACGGGATGCCGAGCAGCAGAGCGGGGTTCTGGAAAACCCCGACCAGCTGATCGCTCACGTCCGATGCGAACTCAACCCCATGATGCACCGTCTCACCCTACCTGCCGCCCCGCTCGCATTAGGGTTGTGGCGTGGCTGTTCTTCCGATCCGCATCATGGGCGACCCCGTTCTGCACGCACGCGCGAGCGAGGTCGACGAGGTGACCGACGAGATCCGCACGCTCGTCGCCGACATGTACGAGACCATGGACGCCGCTCCCGGCGTCGGACTCGCCGCACCCCAGGTCGGCGTCCCTCTGCGCATCTACGTCTACTCCTACGTCGACGACGACGAGAGGCCGTGGCGGGGCGAGATCATCAACCCGGTGCTCTGGATGGCCCCGCCCGAGCCGGGCTCTCCCGACCCCGAGGAGGAGTCCGAGGGGTGTCTGTCGTTTCCCGGCGAGCGCTTCGCGCTGCGCCGCTCCGACCGGGTGCTCGTCACCGGCACCGATCTCGCCGGCGGCGACGTGCGCATCGAGGTCGACGGATGGCGCGCCCGCATCATGCAGCACGAGTTCGATCACCTCGACGGCATCCTGTACGTCGACCGCCTCGGCGATTCCGACTGGAAGACCGTGCAGAAGATCGCGCGCAAGCGCGGCTGGCAGCGCGGCTCGCACAGCTGGATGCCGGGAGTCGACGACCTCGAGGGCTGAGCCGCGTTCGGCGGCGGACCCCCCCCTCGGAGCAGAAGAGAGCAACATGGACGCACAGGTGCGCGTCGGCATCGTCGGCTACGGCAACCTCGGTCGGGGCGTCGAGCTCTCCTTGCGGCTGAACCCCGACATGCGCCTGGTCAGCGTCTTCACCCGCCGCGACCCGGCCTCCCTGCTGACCGTCGACCCGGATGCCCCGGTTCACCGCATCGATGATCTCGAGTCATGGCGAGACCGGATCGACGTCCTGATCCTGTGCGGCGGCTCGAAGAGCGATCTGCCCGAGCAGACCCCGTCACTGGCATCCGCCTTCTGCGTCGTCGACAGCTTCGACACGCACGCCCGGATCCCCGAGCACTTCGCCGCGGTGGATGCCGCGGCGCGCGCCGCGGGCACGACCGCGGTGATCTCCACGGGCTGGGACCCCGGCCTGTTTTCGCTGCAGCGCCTGTACGGCGAGGCGATCCTGCCGCAGGGCGAGACGTACACCTTCTGGGGGCGCGGGCTCAGCCAGGGGCACTCCGACGCCATCCGGCGCATTCCCGGTGTCGCCGCCGGCGTGCAGTACACGATCCCGTCGGAGAACGCGATCGCGCGGGTGCGGGCTGGTGAGCGCCCCGAGCTGAGCACGCGCGAGAAGCACACCCGGGAGTGCTTCGTCGTGCTCGAGGACGACGCGGATCCGGACGCCGTCCGCGCGGCCATCGTGAGTATGCCCGATTACTTCGAGCCGTACGACACCACGGTGCGCTTCATCTCTGCCGAGGAGCTCGCCCGGGATCACACCGGGGCCCCGCACGGCGGGTTCGTGATCCGCAGCGGGACGACGTCCGCGTCGGCGGGTCAGACGGTCGAGTTCCGGCTCGGCCTGGATTCGAACCCCGAGTTCACCGCCAGCGTGCTCGTGGCATACGCTCGCGCGGCCGCACGACTCGCCGCCTCCGGCGACCACGGCGCGAAGACGCCGTTCGACATCGCGCCCGGCCTGCTCTCGCCCAAGTCCCCCGACCAGCTGCGCGCCGAGCTGCTCTGATGCTCTTAGCGCGGATGCGGGGCGTCCGACCTGGGCCCGCGTCGCTCCTCGGCCCCTCTGCCGACATAGCACCGGAACGACGAAACCCCGTCACGAGGACGGGGTTTCGAGGGGATTGGCTCCCCGGCTTGGACTCGAACCAAGAACCTGCCGGTTAACAGCCGGCTGCTCTGCCAATTGAGCTACCGAGGATCATTCGGTCGTCACCCGCTGGGCGGGCAACTCCCCCAGCTTAGCAAACTCCGGCGGCCGCGCTGAACACGGGCGACACCCCGGGCGTGGCGACGTCAGGGTCCGACGTCGCCTTCGGCGTTGGGGGCCCAGATGAGGTTCGAGCCGATGCCCCTCGCCACGACGTGACCCGCCCTGAGCAGCAGCGTCTCGGCCGCGAGCTCGCGGATGAATCCGGCGTCGTTGGTCACGAGCAGCGCAGCCATCGATCTCTCGGTGCGGCGACGTGTGATCGCATCGAACACGACCGGACGCACCTCGAGGTCGAGATTCGCGAGCGGCTCGTCGGCGATGAGGACGCGCGGCTCGAGCATCAGCGCTCGTGCGATGGCCACGCGCTGTCGCATGCCGGCGCTCAGCTCGTAGGGGAACTTCGACGCGAGGCCGAGCGGCAGGTGCAGCTCGTCGAGCAGCGATGCCACGCGGATCGCCAGCGCTTTCTCGTTGACCTTCTTCTCACGAGACGTGATCGGCTCCGAGATGACCTCGCCCACGGTGAGCCTCGGCGGAAGCGACGCGCCCGCCCCCTGACCGACGTGCCCGCTGAGCGCGGTGAGCATGCGGCGCTTGCGCCCTGGCTTGCGGATGTTCACGCCGCACACGGTGGCGCGCCCGCCGGCGACCGTCAGCGACGAGTCGCCCATTCCTGCCAGGGCGGTGACCAGCGTGGACTTGCCCGAGCCGGTGGCGCCGCCGATGCACATGAGCTCACCGGGTCGCAGCGCGAATGTCACGCCGTCGACGGCACGCGTGGTTCCCCCGTGGCCGATCCGGTCGATGACCAGATCGTGGCAGTCGATCGGGAACTCGCTGTCGGCAGGCATAACGTCCATCCTGCCTTCTCGAGGCGCGAAAGAGATCAGGACTCGGCGAACCGCAGTCGCTCGGCGTCCACATCCCGCAGCCGCATGCGCAGCGCCCGACCGCCGTCCGAGTCGGCGGGCACCCGCTGAACGGCGCCGAGCAGCTCCTGCTTCTCCCGCTCGATACTCCGCAGGATCAGCCTGCGGCAGAGGTCGGCCGACGAGGCGAGCGCGCCCTCGTCGTCCCGCGCGGGGAAGGGCATCATCAGCAGCTCGCCGGCGAGGCTGCGGTACGGCTCGCGCACGGCATCCGCCGCCGCGGTGGCCCACCCGACGCGGGTGCGGTCGGCGACCGACGCGACCGCATCGCGCACCGCTTCGAGAGCCGGATGCCGGAACGGCTCGCTCAGCGCGCGCGTCAGCGCATCCTGGTCGAGGCGGTGCCCGTACTGCAGCACCCCCATCAGCGCGTCCCGCTCCAGTGCGACCTCCGGTGTGCGCGGAAGATCCGCCAGCCGGACGCGCGTGATCCCCTCCGCGCCGTCGTCGTGCTGCACCTGGCGCTGTACCGGCTGCTCGCGCTCACCGCGCGCGGCGCCCTGCACCTGCTGATGGACCGCGGTGGGATCCATGCCGAGCCGGCGTGCGAGCACCCGCTCGTATCCGGGACGCAGCAGCTCGTCGCGGATCGAGGCCACGATCGGCGCCGCTGCGCGCAGCGCGCCGACCTGGCCCTCGACGGTCGCCAGATCGTACCCGGAGAGCTTGCGGTCGATCGCGAACTCGAACATCGGGACCTTGGCATCCATCAGTCCCCGCACCGCCGCGTCGCCGCGCTGCAGACGCATGTCGCACGGGTCGAGGCCGTCCGGGGCCACGGCGACGAAGGTCTGCGCGGTGAAGCGGGAGTCCTCACTGAAGGCGCGCAGCGCGGCCTTCTGCCCTGCCTCGTCTCCGTCGAACGTGAACACGACCTCACCGGCGGCCGAGTCATCGCCCATCACCCGGCGGAGGACCTTGATGTGCTCGGGCCCGAAGGCGGTGCCGCAGGTGGCGATCGCCGTCGTGACACCGGCGAGGTGGCAGGCCATCACATCGGTGTACCCCTCGACCACGACCACCCGTCGCGGGTCGCCGCGGCTGATGTCGCGCTTGGCCAGGTCGAGTCCGTACAGCACCTGCGCCTTCTTGTAGATCGGCGTCTCGGGGGTGTTCAGGTACTTCGGCCCCTGGTCGTCGTCGTAGAGCTTGCGCGCGCCGAAGCCGATCGTCTGTCCGGTCACGTCCCTGATCGGCCAGACGACCCGCCCGCGGAAGCGGTCATACACACCGCGCTGACCGGCCGAGACGAGACCGGCCGCGGTCAGCTCGTCGCGCGTGAACCCCTGCGCAGTGAGCGCTTTGAGCATGTTGTCCCACCCGCGGGGCGCGTAGCCCACCCCGAAGTGCGCGGCAGCACCGGCGTCGAAGCCGCGCTCGCCGAGGAAGCGCCTGGCGCTCTCGGCCTCGGGGCTCAGCAGCTGGGAGCGGAAGTACTCCCCCGCCGCCGTGTTCGCCGCATACAGCCGACTGCGACCGCTCGTCTCCGGGGCGGCGCCGCCGTCCTCGTAATGCAGCGAATAGCCCACCCGTGCGGCCAAGCGCTCCACCGCCTCGGTGAAGCTCACGTGATCCATCTCACGCAGGAACGAGTAGACGTCACCCGACGCGCCGCAGCCGAAGCAGTGGTAGTACCCGACCTGCGGGCGCACGTGGAAGCTCGGACTCTTCTCGTCGTGGAACGGACAGAGGCCTTTGAGAGAGCCCACACCGGCGGACTTCAGCGCGACCCGCTCGCCCACGATGTCGGCGATGTTGGTGCGCGTCTTCACCTCTTCGACGTCGGCCTGCAGAATGCGGGGCATCAGACGACCCCTTCGACGACCACCCGGGACTCGGCTCGGCGGTGCACGCCCGGGCGCGCATGCCGCGGACTCCAGATGCCGACCTCGGCGGGATCGATCTCGCCGACCAGCCGGTTGTGCCAGTCGACGGCCGTCTGATCGGTGAGGCTGGCGATCTGATCCACCACGACGCGAGCTCGCTGCGCGTCGGTGTCCGCGGCGAGGAAATCGGCCGAGAACGCAGGCTCCAGCACGTCGGCGCCGGCCGACCACAGTGCGTCCGTCGACCACAGCGCATCGGCGAGGCGATGCAGGACTCGGCGCTGCTCCTTGTACACGCCCTTGCGAGCGTCGATCGTCACGATCGCCTGGCCCATGATGCCCTTGAGCACCGCGATCTCGGTCTCGACCTCGCGGGGGATCACCACGTGCGCGCTGTAACGGGCGAGCGTCTCCCCCGGATACGCGGCCCTGGTCGCGGCCACGGAACCCCGCGCGAAGCGACCGATCATGTCGCTCGTGAGGTTCTTCAACCGTGCCAGGTCGCGACGCGATCGGTCGAACGACCGCATCCACATCGTCTCGCGGGTCAGCCGGTACAGCGCGTCGGCGAGCTCGTCGCGAGTGTAGTCGTAGCCCACCCACTGCTGGATGCGGCCGATCAGCGGGTGATGCTCGACGGGGTCCGACAGCTGCGCCACGTCGACGTACCCGTTGACGATCGCGTCCTCGAAGTCGTGCACCGAATAGGCGATGTCATCGGAGAGATCCATGATCTCCGCCTCGATGCAGCGTTCGCGCCCGGATGCGCCCTCACGCATCCACCGGAAGACCGGCTCGTCCTCGGGGTACACGCCGAACTTCAGCCGGCCACCCGGGTCGGGGACGGGCTCGGCGACGGTCCACGGATACTTGCAGGTCGCGTCCAGGCTGGCCCGCGTCAGGTTGAGCCCGACCGAGTGGTCGCTGTCGTCGAGCACCTTCGCCTCGAGGCGGGTCAGGATGCGCAGCGACTGGGCGTTGCCCTCGAACCCGCCGATGTCCTCCGACCACTCGTTCAGGGCCCGCTCGCCGTTGTGCCCGAACGGCGGATGGCCGAGGTCGTGGCTCAGGCACGCGGTGTCGACCACATCCGCCGAGACGCCCAGCGCACTGGCCAGCTCCCGCCCGACCTGGGCGACTTCAAGCGAGTGCGTGAGCCGGTTGCGCGCGAAGTCCGCGGTGCTGGCGGGGCTCAGCACCTGCGTCTTCGCGGCGAGGCGGCGCAGCGCCGCCGAGTGCAGCACTCGAGCGCGGTCGCGTGAGAAGTCGTCGCGCTCCGAGCGGTGCGTCTCCGCGAAGAAGCGCTCGGCGTCGTGCGCGCCGTAGCCGCGAGAAGCAGCCGGATCAGCCGCCATCGTTCTCGGTCTCCGCTCCGCGCATCATGTCGCCGACTCCCTCGCCGATCTCCCGTGAATCGAGCCAGCCCTCGGGCAGGGCGGTGCGCTTGGGCGATCCGGCTCGTCCGCGCTGCCCCTCCGCGCCGACGCCCGGGTACGGTGCATCGCCGATCGTGCTCAGCAGATCGTCGATCTCCTGCAGGGTGGACGCCCGCGCCAGCGCCGCGCGCAGCTCGCCGCCCACCGGATAGCCCTTGAAGTACCACGCGACGTGCTTGCGGATGTCCTTGCAGCCGCGATCCTCGTCCTCGAAGAACTCGACCAGCAGCTCCGCGTGCCGACGGAACGCATCCTTGACGAAGCCGAGGGTCGCATCGACGACGGGTGCCTGATCGGAGCCGGAGCCGCGCCGCGCGGACGCATCGGGGCCGAGCGCCGCGGCGAGCTCGCCGAACAGCCACGGCCGGCCCAGGCATCCGCGACCGACCACGACGCCGTCGCAGCCGGTCTCGTCCATCATCCGCACCGCGTCGCCCGCCGACCAGATGTCGCCGTTGCCGAGCACGGGGATGCTCGTGACGGCCTGCTTCAGCTCGCCGATGGCGCTCCAGTCCGCATGCCCGGAGTAGTACTCAGAGGCGGTGCGCGCGTGCAGCGCGACCGCCGCGGCCCCGGCATCCTCCGCCGCGCGTCCGGCGTCGAGGAAGGTCAGATGATCCTTGTTGATGCCCTTGCGCATCTTGACGGTGAGCGGCACGTCGCCGGCCGCCTTCACAGCTCCCTGCACGATGTCGGTGAAGAGCCCGATCTTCCACGGCAGCGCTGCTCCCCCGCCCTTGCGCGTGACCTTGGGCACGGGGCAGCCGAAGTTCAGATCGATGTGATCGGCGCGGTCCTCCGCGACGATGATGCGCACGGCTTCGGCGATCGTCGCCGGGTCCACGCCGTACAGCTGGATCGACCGCGGCGTCTCGCTCTCGTGATGCTGGATGAGCCGCATCGTGATGGCGTTGCGCTCGACGAGCGCGCGGGAGGTGATCATCTCGCTCACGTAGAGGCCCGCGCCGTACTCGCGGCACAGTCGCCGGAACGCGGTGTTGGTGATGCCCGCCATCGGGGCCAGCACGACGGGGGTGTCGAGTTCGATCGGGCCGATGCGCAGCACCGGGGCGGAGGCGGTCGCAAGAGCGGAGTCAGTTGCCAGAGTCATGTCCTGTCCATTCTCCCAGACACCGGCCGGCGGCGGGCGCAGCCCGCTTAGGCTGTGGAGATGACCGCATCCCCGCTCCGACAGATCCCCTTCACCGACGCGACGGGCGCCGAGAAGACGCTCGACGATCTGGGTGCCGACGTCATGCTGATCGTCAACGTGGCCTCCAAGTGCGGCCTGACACCGCAGTACACGCAGCTCGAGGAGCTGCAGCGCCGGTTCGGCGATCGCGGATTCAGCGTCGTCGGCTTCCCCTGCAACCAGTTCTTCGGTCAGGAGCCGGGGTCGATGGAGCAGATCCTGGAGTTCTGCTCGACCTCGTACGGCGTGACCTTCCCTGTCAACGACAAGGTCAAGGTCAACGGCCGCAGCGCGCACGAGCTCTACCAGGCGCTGAAGCAGACCCCGGATGCCGGCGGCAAGGCGGGCCGCGTGGAGTGGAACTTCGAGAAGTTCCTGGTCGGCGCGGACGGCTCGGTGCAGCGATTCCGTCCCAGGCAGAAGCCGGACGACCCCGAGATCGTCGCGGCCATCGAGCGCGCGCTGGCCGACGCCGAACGCTGATCAGCTCGCGGCGGTCTTCTGCGCCCAGATGTCGCGGATGACGTTCTCGAACGCCTCCGGAGGCTGCGCACCGCTCACGCCGTACTGCCCGTCGATGACGAAGAACGGCACGCCGTTGATCCCGTACGCCCTGGCCTGAGCCTGGTCGGCGCGGACGTCGTCGAGGTGCGCGTTCGTCTCGAGCGCGGAGCGAGCCTCATCGGCATCCAGCCCCACCTCATCGGCCAGCGCGACCAGGTCGTCGATGCGGCCGACATGCCTGCCCTCGGTGAAGTAGGCCGACATGAGGCGCTCCTCCATCTCGTGCTGCCGCCCCTTGCTCTTCGCGAAGTGCAGCAGCTCGTGCGCCTTCACGGTGTTCGTGTGCTGCAGCAGGTCGAAGCGATACTCGAGGCCCGCCCCGGAGGCGACGTTCGTGACGTGCGCGAGCATCTGCTCGACCTGCTCACGGGGCATGCCCTTGTGACCTGCGAGGAAGTCGATCTCGTCGCCGTCGAAATCGACCGGAGTGTCGGGCGAGAGCTCGAAGGAGTGGAACGTCACGCTCACCTGAGGCGCGTCGTCATCAGCGGCGGTGGCGGCGAGTCCCTTCTCGAGGTTGCGCTTGCCGATGTAGCACCACGGGCAGGCGATGTCGGACCAGATGTCGATGGAGATGGGTTCGCTCACACCCCATACAACCGCATGCCCCAGCCCGCATATTCCCTGTCGAGTAGCCTTCTGGGGTGCCGACCGCAGATGATGCCCCTGCTCTGCACCCCTCGCGGGTGCTGATCGCAGGGGTGACGGGGGCGGGAAAGACGACGCTCGCACGGCGCATCGCCGCGGTGTGGGGTCTGCGGCACGTCGAGATCGACGGTCTCTTCCACGGGCCGGACTGGACGCCACGCCGCGAGTTCCTCGACGACGTGCGGACGTTCGCCGCCGAGGACCGCTGGGTCACCGAATGGCAGTACACGAGCAAGGGCACCGACGAGATCCTGGCGCCTCGCGCGCAGATGGTGCTGTGGCTCGACTACCCCTACCGCGTCGTGCGGTCACGCCTCGTGCGGCGCACGGTCTCGCGGCAGGTGCTGCGCACCGAGCTGTGGAACGGGAACCGAGAACGCGGTCTGCTGAACATCTTCAACCGCAACGCCGAAGACAACATCCTGCTGTGGCAGACGAAGACGCTGCACAAGTGGGCCGAGCGGATGCCCGAGATCGAGGCGCGGTTCCCGCACCTGACGATCGTGCGCTTCGGGCATCCCCGCGAGACCGAGCGGTGGCTCCGGGCGCTGTCCGGGTGAATGTCGGAGGTACGTTCTACTCTTCGAGTATGTCCACCGCATCGCAGGATCCGTTTTACCGGCAGCGTGAGCTGCTGGATGAGTGGGTCGAGGTGCGGACGGAGATCAACCGGCTCGAAGCGCGGGCGGCGGCGCTGCTGGCGCAGCGGATCGAGGTGATGGATGCGGATGTCGCGGCCGCTCCCGTGCACCGTGAGGCGATCCGCCGGTCGATGGTGGCGGAGTACTCCGCGGCCGGGCGGATGGCGAAAGGCAGCGTGGAGCAGGCGTTCGCCGAGGCGCGCGCCCTGTGCGACGACTTCCCGAACCTGCGCGAGTCGTATGCTGCAGGACGGGTCAGCGCGGCGCACGTGCGGGAGATTCTTCGAGCGGCAGGCCCACTGATCCAGGCGATCGGTGAGGGCGCGGCGACCGAGGCGGATCACGCGCTGTACGAGGCGGCGGCCCTGGAGTTCGCCGAGACCGAAGCGCCCGCCCGCACCCGCGCGCACGTGCGGGAACTGATCGCCGCCCTCGTACCGCAGACGATCACCGAGCGGCACCGCACCGCCGTCGCCGAGCAGTCGGTCACGGTGCGCGAGCTCGACGATGAGATGGCGCTGCTGCAGGCCATCATGCCCACCTACAAGGCCGTCGCGATCCTCGACCGGCTCACCGCCATCGCCCGCGCGCAGAAGCAGCACCCCGAGAACCGCCACCCCACCCTGCCCACCGACCTCGACGCCGACGCCGAGTTCGAGACCGGTCGCGCGCAGGCAGAGGCTGAGGCGCGGGCGATCTTCGGCGCCGATGACACCTACACCACCGACCCGTTCGACCTGCCCGACCCGTTCGACCTGCCTGGGGCGTGGGAGGCCTATGAGGACGCCATGGACCGTCTCCTAGAACACGGCCCCACGGTGATCCGGATCCCCACCGACACCCGCAAGTTGGACGAGATCCGCACCGAACTGCTCAGCGACCTCCTCCTCACCGCGAACCCCAGTGAGATCATGGGCACCGGGCTCGACGGCATCCACGCCCGCATCCAGGTCACCGTCGCCGCCACCACCCTCACCGGCGCCGACGAGCACCCCGCCCAGCTCGACGGACACGGCACCCTGCACCCCGACATCGCCCGCCACCTCGCCGGCCACACAACCGGGTGGACCCGCCTGTTCCTCGACCCCACCGGACTGGTCACCGACACCGACACCTACACCCCCACCGAGCCGATGCGCCGCTACCTGCGCGCCCGCGACCAGCACTGCCGCTTCCCCGGCTGCCGCATGCCCATCCACCGCTGCGAAACCGACCACACCCACGACTGGGCCCTCGGCGGACCCACCCGCACCGACAACCTCGCCCACCTCTGCCTCACCCACCATGCGCTGAAGCATCCGGACATACCGGAGCAGTTCCGCTGGACAGCCAGACAGCTCCCCGACTGGACCCTCGAATGGACCAGCCCCACCGGACGCACCCACCACGACAGACCACCCCGCCGGGTCATGTTCGTGCCCAGCGACCCGTCACCGCCCGAAGCGGAGCACGAGCAGGCCGGCGAAGAGGCGCAGCGCGCGCCAGGC
This sequence comes from Microbacterium sp. OR21, assembly GCF_047306785.1. NCBI lineage: Bacteria > Bacillati > Actinomycetota > Actinomycetes > Micrococcales > Microbacteriaceae > Microbacterium > Microbacterium sp. OR21. Next base: position 637,036 of record NZ_JAZEXJ010000003.1, read on the forward strand.
CCACCGGGCCGCTCGGTCGCGCACAGCGGCTGGCCCGCGCAGCACCACACTCCACCCTGGGAGACGACGGACACCAGAGCGGCCCCGCCTCAGCCGGAGGAGTGACGGGAACGTCAGGCCGTGGCGTCCGGCGAGTTGACCGCTCCGCCGAACCGGCGATCGCGCGACAGGTAGATCTGGATCGCCCGCCACAGCTCCTCGCGTGAGAAGTCCGGCCAGAGCGTGTCGAGGAAGACCATCTCGGCGTAGGCCGCCTGCCACAGCAGGAAGTTCGAGGTGCGCTGCTCCCCCGAGCTGCGCAGGAACAGGTCGACGTCGGGCATGTCGGGTACGTAGAGGTGCCTGCGGATCTGCTTCTCGGTGATCGCGCTCGGCCGCATCCGCCCGGCCTTGACCTCCTCCGCCATCGCCCGCATGGCGTCGACGAGCTCGACGCGTCCGCCGTAGTTCACGCACATGGTGAGCGTGAGCACGTCGTTGTCCTTCGTGAGCTGCTCGGCGAACTGCAGCTCCTTGATGACCGAGCCCCACAGGCGCGGCTTGCGCCCGGCCCAGCGCACCCGCACGCCCCATTCGTTGAGCTGGTCGCGACGGCGATGCAGCACGTCGCGGTTGTACCCCATCAGAAAGCGCACCTCCTCGGGAGAGCGCGCCCAGTTCTCGGTCGAGAAGGCGTACACCGACAGGTGCTTCACACCCGCCTGAATCGCGCCCGCGACGACATCCAGCAGCACCTCCTCGCCCGCCTTGTGCCCTTCGATGCGGTTCAGCCCTCGGCGGTTGGCCCATCTGCCATTGCCGTCCATCACGATCGCGATGTGCACCGGCACCGCGGGGAACGCCGGAGGCGTCTTGCCCGTCCAGTCCAGCGGCCGGAACGGCACCGCGTCCTTGTGCGTATACGGCTTCGGGGTCACCGTGGTCCTCTCGAGAGCGGGGTCACGTGCTCGAGCGAGCGGATGCCGCGCTCGAGATGCCACTGGGCGTAGGCGGCGATCGTGCCGGACGCGGCGGCCATATCGGCCGACGGTGCGGCATCCACCGTCGTCCAGTCGCCGCCCATCAGCGCGCGCAGCAGCGCCAGCGTCGACGGCGAGATCCGAGGGCTGCCGGCCGGCGCACAGGCGTCGCACACCGACCCGCCCAGCTGTGCGCCGAAATGCCGATGCGGCCCGGGGGCACCGCACCGCGCGCAGTCGTCGAGGGCGGGTGCCCAGCCCGACAGCGCCATCACGCGCAGCAGGTAGGAGTCGAGGATGCTGCGGGCGGCATGCTCACCTCGCGACAGCGAGCGCAGCCCGCCGACCAGCAGCAGATACTGCTCGGCCGTCGCCTCGGCCTCATTGAGCCGATCTGCGGTCTCGACCATGGCGCTGGCGGCCGTGAAGCGCTCGTAGTCGACGGCGATGTCCGCTCCGTAGGCGCCCAGCGAGTCCGCCTGCTGCACGATGTCGAGCGTGCGCCCCTTGTACATCTGCACATCGGCGACCATGAACGGCTCGAGCCTGGAGCCGAACTTCGATGAGGTGCGCCGCACGCCCTTCGCGACCGCACGGATCTTTCCGTTGCGTCGCGACAGCATCGTGACGATGCGATCCGCCTCACCCAGCTTGTGGGTGCGCAGGATCACCGCTTCATCTCGATAGGTGGGCACGGAACGATTATCCCCCGGTCACGAGAGAATGGTCGGGTGACGGAACCGCTCTTCACCATCCCGCTCTGGGCCGATCTTCTCGGCGTCGGGCTCGGCGGCATCCAGGGAGCGATGTTCGCCTCGGGCTTCCAGGGTCAGCGTCGTCTGGACTGGCTCGGCGTGGCGATCATCGGCATCATGATCGGCATGGGCGGCGGCCTCATCCGCGATCTGCTGATCGGCCAGCCACCCGCCACCCTGCAGAACGACTGGTATCTCATCACCGCGGCAGGGGCGGCGCTGTTCGGGATGCTGCTCGCCGGCGTCCTCAACCGGATCAACACGTTCATCGTGGTGCTCGACGCCGCCGTGATCGGCATGTTCGGCGCGTTCGGGGTCAGCAAGGCGATCGCGTTCGGCATCCCGCCCGTGCCCGCCGTGTTCATCGGCGTGTGCGCCGCGGTCGGCGGCGGTGTGCTTCGCGACGTGCTCATGGGGCTGCCGGTCGCGATCATGCACGTCGGTTCGCTCTACGCGGTGGCGGCCGGCGCGGGCTGCACGACCATCGTGATCCTGCACGCCTTCGACGTCTCGATCACCGTCGCGGCCGTGATCGGCATCGTCGTCACGGCCGTCATCCGGGTGCTCGCGGTGGTCTTCGACGTGTCGCTGCCTGAGCAGCGGCGCCTGTACCGACGCAAGGTGGCCACCGAGACCGGGATGATCCCGATCATCAAGCCGTGATCGGGATCATCCGCGCTCACACCGCCGCGAGCTCGCCCACCCGCGAGCGGATCGAGCGATTCACGCAGGAGACGATCGCCTTAAGCGACGCCGTCGAGATGTCGCCGTCGATGCCGACGCCCCACAGGCGCTGATCGTCGACCTGCAGCTCGACGTAGGCGGCTGCCTGCGCATCGCCGCCGGTCGAGAGGGTGTGCTCGACGTAGTCGTACAGCGAGATGTCGAAGCCGCGACCGCGCAGGATCTCGATGAACGCGGCGATCGGGCCGTTCCCGTGACCGGATGCCTGCTCGCTGGTCTCCCCGTCGCGCAGCACGATGTCGAGCGAGACGTCGCCGGACATGTCGCTGCGGGTCTGCGTGCCGAGCAGCTCGAAGCGTCCCCACTTCGCCGCGTCGTCGTCGGCGGGCAGATACTCGTCGGTGAAGATCGACCAGATCTGCTCGCTGGTGACCTCCCCGCCCTCGGCATCCGTCTTGGCCTGCACGACACCCGAGAACTCGATCTGCAACTTGCGCGGCAGGTCGAGGGCGTGGTCGGTCTTCAGCAGGTAGGCGACACCGCCCTTGCCGGACTGGGAGTTGACGCGGATGACGGCCTCGTACGAGCGACCGAGATCCTTCGGGTCGACCGGCAGGTAGGGCACGCCCCATTCGATCTCGTCGATCGAGACGCCCTGCTCGTCGGCCTTCGCGGCCATCGCCTCGAAGCCCTTCTTGATCGCGTCCTGATGCGATCCGCTGAACGCGGTGAACACCAGGTCCCCGGCCCAGGGGCTGCGCTCGGGCACCGGCAGCTGGTTGCAGTACTCGACCGTGCGCTTGACCTGGTCGATGTCGCTGAAGTCGATCTGCGGGTCGATGCCCTGCGTGAACAGGTTGATCCCCAGCGCGACCAGGTCGACGTTCCCGGTGCGCTCGCCGTTGCCGAACAGGCATCCCTCGATCCGGTCGGCGCCGGCCAGGTACCCCAGCTCCGCGGCGGCGATCGCGGTGCCGCGGTCGTTATGCGGATGCAGCGACAGGATCACGTTCTCGCGGTGCGCCAGGTGGCGGTTCATCCACTCGATCGAGTCCGCGTACACGTTCGGGGTCGCCATCTCGACGGTGGCGGGCAGGTTGATGATCACCTTGCGGTCGGGCGTCGGCTCGAGCACGTCGAGCACGGCGTTGCAGACCTCGACGGCGTACTCCAGCTCGGTGCCGGTGTAGCTCTCGGGCGAGTACTCGTAGTACACCTGCGTGTCGGGGATGCGCTTCTCGAACCGACGGCACAGGCGTGCACCCTCGAGTGCGATCTGCTTGACGCCCTCGCGGTCTGAGCGGAAGACGACCTCGCGCTGCAGAACGCTGGTGGAGTTGTAGAAGTGCACGATCGCCTGCTTAGCGCCGACGATCGCCTCGTAGGTGCGCTCGATCAGGTGCTCACGGCACTGGGTCAGCACCTGGATGGTCACGTCGTCGGGGATGAGGTCCTCTTCGATCAGCTGACGCACGAAGTCGAAGTCGGTCTGGCTGGCCGACGGGAAGCCGACCTCGATCTCCTTGTAGCCCATGCTGACGAGCAGCTCGAACATGACGCGCTTGCGCTCGGGCGACATCGGGTCGATGAGCGCCTGGTTGCCGTCGCGCAGGTCGACCGCGCACCAGCGGGGCGCTTCGGTGATGCGCTTCGAGGGCCAGGTGCGATCTTCGAGATCGATGCGGATCTGCTCGTGGAACGGACGGTACTTGTGCACCGGCATCGCCGAGGGCTTCTGATGGTTCTTCATGATGGGGCTGCTTCTCTTCGTCAGATAACGTGCTCGGGCCAACACAAGCGCCGCGACGAGGAAGGCCCGATGATCAGGACTCGTCGCGGCAGCTAAGAAGAAGCAGACCGCCCAGAGGCATGCCTCGATGCTAGCACTCCGCTTGGCATGATGCTCACCCGAAGCCGCTTCAGGGGATCAGCGCGATCTTCCCGCCCGGATGCCCGTCGGCGAGGAACGCGAGCGCCTGCGGCGCCTCAGCGAGCGGGTACTCGCGCGCGACCGGCACGACGATGTCGCCTGCCTCGGCGGCCTCGACGAGGTGGATGCGCGCCTCGTCGCGGTACCGCGCGGTCTCGGGATCGGCCCCCGAGCTGGCGAGGAAGCCGTGCTCGGCGGCCGCCGCCGGCGCGACGATCGTGACGATGCGTCGGCGGTCGTTCACGAGGGCGAGCGACGTCTCGACGGCCTCCGGTGTGCCGGCGGCGTCGAGCGCGGCATCGACCGCGGTCACGCCGGCACCGGCCATCGTCTCGCGGATGCGCGAGAGCAGCCCGTCGCCGTACTCGACCGGCAGACCGCCGAATCGGCGCACCTCGTCGAAGCGGGCGCGACCGGCCGTGCCGATCACCCGAATGCCCTGCATCGCGGCCTGCTGCAGAACGCTCACTCCGACCGCACCGGAGGCGGCGTGCAGCAGCACGGTCTCGCCACGGGTCGCACCGACCGCGTGCAGCATGGCCGATGCGGTCGTTCCCGCGAGCAGCAGGTTCGCCGCCTCCGCGTGCGTGAGGCCGGCGGGCTTGCGCAGCACTTTCTGCGCGGGCACCGTGAGCTCGGTGGCGTATCCCCCGCGCACCCGGAAGGCGATCACCTCGTCGCCGACGGCGACGCGGCCGGTGACGATCTCGGTGCGAGGACCGACCGCCGTGACGACTCCCGACACCTCGTAGCCGATCGGCGTGGGCAGCTCGATGCCGCTTCTGGGGGCTGCGACGTGCTTCGCGTCGGCCGGGTTCACACCGGCGGCGTGCACGCGGATCGTCACCTCACCGGCATCCGGCCTCGCCACCTCGTACTCCTCGAGGCGCCATCCGTTCGGCGAGCCCCACTCGCGGGCGACCCAGTGCTCGGCCATCTCAGAAGCCGAGCCGGCCGAGCTGCTTGGGGTCTCGCTGCCACTCCTTGGCCACCTTGACGTGCAGCTTCAGGAAAACCCTCGTGCCGAGCAGCTCCTCGATCCCCTGGCGGGCGGCCGCGCCGACGTCGCGCAGGCGGGCGCCCTTGCGTCCGATGATGATCGCCTTCTGACTGTCGCGCTCGACGACGATCGAGGCGTAGACGTCGGTGAGATCGCCGTCCTCGCGGGGCGCGACGTCATCGACCACCACGGCGATCGAGTGCGGCAGCTCGTCCCGGACGCCTTCGAGAGCCGCTTCGCGGATGATCTCGGCGATGCGATCCTCGTCGGACTCGTCGGTGACGAGGCCCTCCTCGTACAGCCGGGGCCCCGTGGGCATGAGCTGCAGCATCTCGTCTGCCAGCACGTCGAGCTGCTCACGGGTGAGCGCCGACAGCGGGATCACCGCAGCCCAGTCCTCGCGCAGCGAATCGACCTCCATGAGCCGCTCGACGATGTCGTCCCTCGCGGCGGCATCCGTCTTCGTCACGATCGCCACCTTCTTCGCCCGCGGGTAGCCGTCCAGCGACGCGGCGATGCGCCGATCCCCGGGGCCGACCTTCTCGGTCGCCGGAACGCAGAAGCCGATCACGTCGACATCGCCCAGCACCTGCTCCACCAGGTCGTTGAGCCGCTCGCCGAGCAGGGTGCGCGGCTTATGGATACCGGGGGTGTCGACGATGACGAGCTGACCGTCGGGCCGGTTCAGGATGCCTCGGATCGCCCGCCTAGTCGTCTGCGGCTTCTCGCTGGTGATCGCGATCTTCTCACCCACCAGCGCGTTCGTCAGCGTCGACTTGCCGACGTTGGGTCGTCCGACGAACGTCACGAAGCCACTGCGGGTCTTCTCTCGATCACTCATTGCCCTGTCCTCCATCGTCTTCGTCGTCGTCCCCGCCCTCGGGGGCTCGCTCCACGAACACCGTGGCCAGTCCCCTGCCCCGCCCGCGTGACGCCCCTCCGGTGAGCACCAGCCCCTGCACCGTCACGGTGTCCCCGGGCTGCGGGATCCGCCCCAGCTCCTTCGCCAGCAGACCGCCGATCGAGTCGACGTCGTCGTCTTCGAGCTCGAGGCCGAACAGGTCGCCGACGTCCTCGAGCCCGAGCCGGGAGTTGACGCGGTAGCGACCGTCGGCGAGCTCCACGACCTCGGCGGGGCCGCGATCGTACTCATCGGCGATCTCGCCCACGAGCTCCTCGATGAGGTCCTCCAGGGTGACGAGTCCGGAGATGCCGCCGTGCTCGTCGATGACGATGCACACGTGCACCGCATCCCGCTTCATCTGCTGCAGCAGCGTCTCGGCACGCATCGACTCCGGAACGAAGACCGCCGGTCGGGCGATCGGTCGCACCGGGCGTCCGCGCCACGCGCTCTCGTCGCGGTACGCGAACTGCACGAGATCCTTCAGGTAGAGCACGCCGACGACGTCGTCGGCCTCGCCGTCCACGACGGGCATGCGCGACACTCCGGTGCGCAGGAACAGCTCCATCGCCTCGGTCGTCGTCGCCTCGGCGTCCACCGTCATCATCTCGGTGCGCGGCACCATCACCGCACGCACGAACTGGTCGGTGAAGTCGAACACCGAGTGGATGAGATCGCGGTCGTCGGTTTCGATGAGCCGGTTCGACGCCGCTTCGTCGACCATGCTCAGCAGCTGCTCCTCCGAGGCGAAGCTGCTGCGTCCCGTGCCAGGGGTGACCCGCTGCCCCACCGAGACCAGCGCCTGAGCGAGCGGCCCGAGCAGGATGCGCATCCCACGCACGACCGGTGCCCAGGTGCGCAGCATCGACGTCGCGTGCAGACGCCCGAAGGACCTCGGGCTGGCGCCGACGAGCACGAACGTGATGCCGGTCATCAGCACCGCGGCGGCGAGCATCGCCCACCAGATGCTGGGCAGCAGCGCGTCGAGCGCGACCGTCACGAACACGGCCGCCGTGGTCTCGGACAGCACACGCATGAAGGCGACGGCGTTCACGTGCGGTGCCGGATCGGCGGCGATGCGCGCCAGGGCGTCGGCGTTGCGGCCGTCCGCCGCCATGTTCTCGAGGTCGCTGTTCGAGCTGACCGAGAACGCCGCATCCACGGCCGCCATCAGGCCGCCGAAGGCGACCAGCAGCACGGCGGCCGCGAGCAGTATCGCCGGCGTCATCGACCGCGTTCGGCGCGCGCGAAGCCCTCGATCAGCGACTTCTGCAGTCCGAACATCTCACGCTCCTCGTCGGGTTCTGCGTGGTCGAAGCCGAGCAGGTGCAGCAGTCCGTGCGTGGTGAGCAGGATCAGCTCGTCCATCAGCGAGTGCCCTGCGGTCTGCGCCTGCGCCTCGGCGACCTGCGGGCACAGCACGATGTCACCGAGCAGACCGGGGGGCGTGGGGTTCTCCGGGCTGCCGGGACGCAGCTCGTCCATCGGGAAGCTCAGCACGTCGGTCGGACCCGGCTCGTCCATCCACTGCACGTGCAGCGACTCCATCGCGCCCTCGTCGACGAGCACGATCGCGACCTCCGCGTCGGGGCTGACGTGCAGCTGCGCGAGGTTGAAGTCGGTCAGCCGCTGCAGCACCGTCTCGTCGACCGTGATCGCCGACTCGTTGTTGATCTCGATCACTTCAGGCCTCGCTTCGGCATGCGGTCTCGGGGTTTCTGCGGCTGCCCGCTGCGACGCTCGGCGCGGTTGGCGAACTGATGCGCCTGCTCGCGCTCGACTCGCGCGGCCGTGCGCTGCTCGTCGTACTCGCTGTACGCGTCGACGATGCGGCCGACGAGCGAGTGCCGCACGACGTCGTCGCTGGTGAGCCGGGAGAAGTGGATGTCGTCGATGTCGCCGAGCACACGGGTGACCAGACGCAGACCCGAGGCGCCCTGCGGCAGGTCGACCTGGGTGATGTCGCCGGTGACGACCATCTTCGTGCCGAACCCCAGGCGGGTGAGGAACATCTTCATCTGCTCGGGCGTGGTGTTCTGCGCCTCGTCGAGCACGACGAACGAGTCGTTGAGCGTGCGACCGCGCATGTAGGCGAGGGGCGCGACCTCGATGGTGCCGGTGGCCATCAGCCGCGGCACGACCTCGGGGTCCATCATCTCGTTGAGTGCGTCGTAGAGCGGACGCAGGTAGGGGTCGATCTTGTCGGTCAGCGAACCGGGTAGGAATCCCAGCCGCTCTCCCGCCTCCACGGCGGGGCGAGTGAGGATGATGCGCTGGACCTCTTTGCGCTGCAGCGCCTGCACGGCCTTCGCCATCGCCAGATACGTCTTGCCGGTGCCGGCCGGTCCGATGCCGAAGACGATGGTGTTCTGCTCGATCGCGTCAACGTACTCCTTCTGCCCCATCGTCTTCGGGCGGATCACCCGGCCGCGGGTGGACAGGATCGCCTCGCCGAGCACCTCGCTGGGACGCGGCCCCTCGTCGCGACGCAGGATGCGCGCGGAGTGCTCGACGTCGCTCGGGGCGAGATCGTGACCCGATCGGGTCATCTCGATGAGCTCCTCTACGAGTCGTCTGGCCGCCTCGACGTCGGACGATGTCCCGCCGAGCGTGATCTCGTTGCCGCGCACCATCACCTGCACGCTCGGATGCTGCTTCTCGAGCATCCGCAGCAGGCGGTCCTGTGGGCCGAGCAGCTGCACCATGGCGATGCCGTCGGCGTAGATGCGCTCGGTGCGCTCGGGTTGCGCGGGGAACTGCGCGGGTGCGCTTCCCTGCTGTGCGCTGTCATCAGAAGCCAACGAGCTTGCCCTCCTCGATGTCGCCGAGCACGTGCGCATGGACGTGGAACACCGACTGCCCGGCGCGGGCGCCGTTGTTGAAGATCAGACGGTACTCGCCGTCGGCGTGCTCGGCGGCTATCTGCTTGGCGACGGCGACCATCTCCGCCATCAGGCCGGGGTCGCCGGCCGCGAGTTCGGTGACGTCGCGGTACTGCTCGGTCTTGGGGATCACGAGCGCGTGCAGCGGCGCCTGGGGGTTGATGTCGCGGATCGCGAACACGCGCTCGGTGTCGGCGAGGACGTCGCCGGGGATCTCCCCGTTGAGGATGCGGGTGAAGATCGAGGGTTCGCTCATGCGTGCAAGTCTATTCACCAGCGGCCGAGCGTGGCCGAGAGCACCGCGATCGCCGCGGGACCGGCGGTCGACGTGCGCAGCACCGTGTCACCCAGACGCACGCGCTCGGCACCCGCCGCCTCGAGCCGGTCGAGCTCGTCGGGAGCCATCCCGCCCTCCGGTCCGACCACGAGCACGAGGTCGCGACCGTCGGCACGGATGCTCGTGAGCGGCGTCTCGGTCCACGGGTCCAGCACGAGCAGTCTGGCGTGCGCCGCGCGCTCCGCCAGCTGGGCCGTCGACTCCACCGGCGCGACCTCGGGAACCCAGGCGCGATGCGCCTGCTTCGCGGCCTCGCGGACGATCGTCGACCAGCGCTCGCGCCCCTTCGCGGCCTTCGGCCCCTCCCAGCGCGACACGCTGCGCGACGCCTGCCACGGCACGATCTCATCGACGCCGAGCTCGCACGCGGCCTGCACGGCGAGCTCGTCGCGGTCGCCCTTCGCCAGCGCCTGCACGAGAACGATGCGGGTCTCGGGCTGGGCCTGTTCGCGGCGGCCCGTGATCCGCACGCTCACCTGCGATGCCGTGACGTCTTCCGCTGCGCCTTCGAGCCACACACCGCGGCCGTCGCCGATGGTGACGCTCTCACCCACCCGCACTCGGCGCACCACGGAGGCATGCTTCGCCTCGGATCCGGTGAGGCGGACGACGTCGCCGACAGCGGCGCTCGTGCAGTCGGGTACGACGAAGTGCAGGGCCATGGGGCTCCGATCGGTGCGGTGCGGTGCGGTGGTGTCAGTGGCTGCGGAAGCGGTCGCGCAGCTTCGAGAACAGCCCCTGCTGGAACTGCGCGAGCCTGGGCCCGGGGGCCTTGGCCTTCTTCGCGAAATCCTCGATGAGCTTGCGCTGACCGGCGTCGAGCCTGGTCGGGGTGACGACCTGCACCCCGACGCGCAGGTCGCCGCGCTGGGATCCCCGCAGCGGCGTGATGCCGCGCCCGCTGATGGTGAGCACATCGCCGGACTGCACGCCCGCACGCACCTCGAGGTCGACGGATCCGTCGAGACCGTCGATCGTCGTCGTGGTGCCGAGGATGGCATCCGTCATCGACACCTCGAGCGTCGCCAGCAGGTCGTCGCCGTCGCGGCTGAACACCGGATGCGGCGCGACCGAGACCTCCACGTACAGATCGCCGTGCGGGCCACCGGCCCGGCCGACCTCGCCCGAGCCGGGCAGCTGCAGTCGCAGTCCGGTCTCGACGCCGGCCGGGATGTCGAGGGCGACGGTGCGCCGCGAGCGCACGCGCCCCTGCCCGGCGCAGGATCCGCACGGGTTGGGGATGACCGTGCCGTAGCCCTCGCAGCTGCCACAGGGCTGCGTGGTGACGACGTTGCCGAGGAGGCTGCGCACCTGACGCTGCACGTGGCCGCTGCCGCCGCACACGTCGCAGGTGACGGGAGAGGTGCCCGGCTGGCAGCAGCTGCCCTGGCAGGTCTCGCAGAGCACCGCGGTGTCGACCTCGATGTCGCGGTGCACGCCGAACACGACGTCGCCGAGGTCGAGGTCGATGCGCACGAGGGCATCCTGGCCTCGCTCGCGACGGGAGCGGGGTCGGGCCGAGCGAGCACCTCCTGCGGCGCCGAAGAACGTCTCGAAGATGTCGCCGAAGCCGCCGAACCCTCCGAAGCCGCCGTTCTGATCGCCGCCCATGTCGTAGCGACGTCGCGAGTCCTCGTCGCTGAGCACGTCGTAGGCGTGCGTGACGAGCTTGAACCGCTCCGCGGCATCCTCACCCGGGTTCACGTCAGGGTGCAGCTGACGTGCGAGCTTGCGGTAGGCCTTCTTGATCTCGTCCTGAGAGGCGTCCTTCGACACCCCGAGGACCTCGTAGTGATCCGCCACGGTCACCTTTCTTCGTGTGCGTTCGTGTGTGCGGCCCCCGCGTCAGCGGGCGGCCTCGTCTTCTTCGAGCATCCGCGACAGATAGCGGGCGACCGCCCGCGCTGCCGCGAGATTGCTCGGGTAGTCCATGCGCGTCGGCCCCATCACGCCGACCCGGGCCGTGCCGCCGGGAGCGGCGTAGTTGCTGGCGACGATCGACGCCTCACCCAGCCCGAACGGAGCGTTCTCCGTCCCGATGCTGGTGGCGAGGCCGTGCTCGTCGGTCACCATCTCGCTCATCAGCCGCAGCAGCGTCACCTGCTCCTCGATGGCCTCGAGGAGTGGGTGGATGCTGCCGCGGAAGTCCTGTTCGCGGCGGGCGAGGGTCGCCGCGCCGGCCATCACCAGGCGCTCCTGCCGGAACTCGGCCAGCTCCTCGGCGATCACGCCTGCGAGCGACGCGAGTGCGGGGTGCAGCCGAGGAAGAGGCGAACCGGTCTGCGGTTCGATGCTCGACGCGATCCGCTCAGCGGCCTCGCCGACCGCCCGGCCGGTGATCAGTGCGGAGAGCTGCGCGCGCAGCACGGCCACATCCTCGTCGTCGATGTCGATGGGCAGCGGTGAGATGCGCTGCGACACGCCGCCGGCGTCTGTCACCAGCACCACGAGCACGCGATTCGGCGCCAGAGCGACGAGCTCCACATGGGTGATGCTGGCCCGCGCGAACGACGGATACTGCGCGAGAGCGACCTGGCCGGTGAGCTGGGTGAGCACCCGCACGGTACGCGCCATCAGATCGTCGAGGTCGCTGGGAGCGGCGAGGAACGACTCGATGGCCGTGCGCTGCGGCGCGGAGAGGGGGCGCACCTGGGCGAGGTGGTTGACGAACACGCGATAGCCCTTGTCGGTCGGCACCCGCCCGGACGACGTGTGCGGGGCGGTGATGAGCTCTTCGTCCTCGAGCTGGGCCATGTCGTTGCGGATGGTCGCCGCCGACACGCCGAACGCGTGCCGCTCGACGATCGACTTGCTGCCCACGGGCTCGTGCGTGGCGACGTAGTCCTGCACGATCGCGCGGAGGACCTCCAGCCCTCGCTGTGTGACCATCATCCCTCCCGCTGGCACTCGAACCTTCCGAGTGCCAATCCTACCCGCTCCCCGAGGTCAGGCGGTGAGTGCGCGCACCACGGCATCCGCCAGCAGCCGACCGCGCAGGGTCAGACGCACGCGGCGCTCGCGCACGGCCGCCGCAGCATCGACGAGCCCGTCGGAGATCAGCTCTGCGACGCGGTCCCGCCGCTCCTCGGCGATGTCGTCGATCGGCAGGCCCTCGGCGAGACGGCTCTGCAGCAGCACCCGCTCGAGCGTGCGCGCCTCGAGGTCGGGCCGCTCGCGGCCTGCGGCGGGCGACTCGCCGAGGGCGAGACGCTGCGCGTACGCGGCCGGATGCTTCACGTTCCACCACCGCAGACCGGCGACGTGGCTGTGCGCGCCGGGCCCGAAGCCCCACCAGTCAGCACCACGCCAGTAAGCCAGGTTGTGCCGGGATCGGTGGTCTGCACCGTCGGCACGGGCCCAGTTGCTGACCTCGTACCACTCGAACCCCGCGGCGCCGAGGCGCTGGTCGGCCGCCTCGTACATGTCGGCCTGCAGGTCGTCGTCGGGTGCCGGCACCTCCCCTCGCCGGATCTGCCTGGCGAGCTTGGTGCCCTCTTCGATGATCAGCGCGTACGCCGAGATGTGGTCCGGTCCGAGTGCGAGTGCCGCGTCCAGGGACTGCTCCCAGTCGTCGAGCGACTCCCCCGGCGCCCCGTAGATGAGATCGACGCTGACGTCGAGTCCGGCACCGCGTGCCGCGTCCACGGCTGTGCGGACGTTCTCGGGTCGATGGGTGCGGTCCAGAGCCGCCAGCACATGCGGCACGGCCGACTGCATCCCGATCGACAGACGGGTGACGCCGGCGTTCACGAGCGTGCGCACCACGTCGGGTGTGACCGTGTCTGGGTTCGCCTCGACCGTCACCTCCGCTCCCTCCCGGATGCCGAACACCGACGTCACCGCGGTGAGCATCCGCGCCAGATCACCCGGGGGCAGCAGCGTCGGTGTTCCGCCGCCGAAGAAGACGGTGTCGAGCGGGCGGATGCCGCCCGCGTCGCCGAGCACACGACGCGCGAGGTCGATCTCGCGGATGAGGGTGTCGGCGTACTCGTCCTGCTTCGCGCCCCGCAGCTCGGTCGCGGTATAGGTGTTGAAGTCGCAGTAGCCGCAGCGCACCCGGCAGAAGGGCACGTGCAGGTAGGCGGAGAACGGGGTCGAGGCGTCGACGACGAGGTCGTCGGGGACGCGTCCGTCAGCGGGCGCCGGATCGCCCAGCGGAAGGGGCCCGGCCATCAGGATGCCCGCGCCATCAGAGTGCCCGCGTCATCAGATCGGCGTCGCGTAGAGCGGCGAGATCGCGCGCAGGTACAGTGCGAACAGCTCGCGGCGGCGCCGACGCACCATGCCGGGCAGACGGTACATCAGCGACACCGGGGCGTCGAAGGCCCGCACGGTGAACCAGACCTCGTCGGTGTCCTCGCGCCAGTCGATGTCGAACGACTCCTCGCCGCTCACCACCGAGCCGCCGACGGTGCCGAGCACGAAGCCGATGCGGCGCCGCTCCTCGGTCACCGAGATCACGCGCAGCTCGGCATCGACCCGCATGCCCTTGACTCGGCCGTGCAGCTTGAGGGTCATGCCTGGCGCGACGAAGGGCGTCCCGTCGGCGGCGAAGCGCTGCTCGACCTGCGCGCGGTTCGGCGCGATCGGCGCCCCCTCGGCGTCGAAGCTGACGCCGGTGTACGCCGCGCCCGCGGCGGGGCGCACGTCGCGCAGCTCGAGGCCGGCGGCGCGCTGCGCCGTCCACGACAGCAGCGCCTCCCCCGCGGTGCGGAAGCGATCCTCGCCGCTGCCCAGCCGCCAGGACTCCTCGGCCGGGATGCTGCGCTCCGGCGGGTACTGCATGAGGTCGGGTGCGTGGGTCGCACCCACCGCGGCATAGTCCACCGTGCCTTCTCGGAAAGTCCCCCGACGCATGATCTCCAGCCTAAGCGACCTGTCTGAACAGTCTCCGAACGACACCGCGTCCAGAACGACCTACTTCTTGTCCTTGCCCTCGACGTCGCCCGACAGCGCGGCGATGAACGCCTCCTGGGGCACCTCGACACGGCCGACCATCTTCATGCGCTTCTTGCCCTCCTTCTGCTTCTCGAGCAGCTTGCGCTTGCGGCTGATGTCACCGCCGTAGCACTTGGCTAGGACGTCCTTGCGGAGAGCGCGGATCGTCTCGCGGGCGATGATGCGCGCGCCGATGGCGGCCTGGATGGGAACCTCGAAGTTCTGCCGCGGGATGAGCTTGCGCAGGCGCTCGGTCATCAGCGTGCCATAGGCGTACGCCTTATCGCGGTGCACGATCGCGCTGAACGCGTCGACCTTGTCACCCTGCAGCAGCACGTCGACCTTGACGAGGTCGCCCTCCTGCTGGCCGTCGGGTTCGTAGTCGAGGCTGGCGTAGCCCTGCGTCTTCGACTTCAGCTGGTCGAAGAAGTCGAACACGATCTCGCCGAGCGGCATCCGATAGCGCAGCTCGACGCGCTCCTCGGAGAAGTACTCCATGCCCAGCAGCGCACCGCGCCGCGACTGGCAGAGCTCCATGACCGTGCCGACGTAGTCCTTGGGCAGCAGGATCGCGGTCTTCACCATGGGCTCGGACACAGTGGCGACGCGCCCGTCGGGGTACTCGCTCGGGTTGGTGACGGTGACCTTCTCACCCGTGTCGGTGACGACCTCGTAGATCACGCTCGGCGCGGTGGTGATGAGGTCGAGACCGAACTCGCGCGAGAGCCGCTCCGTGATGATCTCGAGGTGCAGCAGACCGAGGAATCCGCAGCGGAAGCCGAAGCCGAGCGCGACCGAGGTCTCGGGCTCGTACTGCAGCGATGCGTCAGAGAGCTTGAGCTTGTCGAGCGCCTCGCGCAGCTCGGCGTAGTCGCTGCCGTCGATCGGGTAGATGCCCGAGAACACCATCGGCTTCGGGTCGGTGTAGCCGGCGAGCGCCTCGGTGGCGGCGCCCCGAGCGGTCGTGACGGTGTCGCCCACCTTCGACTGGCGCACGTCCTTCACACCGGTGATGAGGTAGCCGACCTCGCCGACGCCGAGTCCTTTGGACGGGATCGGCTCAGGACTGGAGACCCCGATCTCGAGCAGGTCGTGCATCGCCTTGGTCGACATCATCTGGATCCGCTCGCGCGGGTTCAGCTTGCCGTCGACCATGCGCACGTAGGTCACGACACCGCGGTACGAGTCGTACACCGAGTCGAAGATCATGGCTCGCGCCGGGGCATCCGGGTCGCCGACCGGGGCGGGGATGTCCTGCACGATGCGGTCCAGCAGCTCCTCGACGCCCACGCCGGTCTTGCCCGACACGCGCAGCACGTCCTCGGGGCGGCCGCCGATCAGGTCGGCGAGCTCCTTGGCGAACTTCTCGGGATCGGCCGCCGGAAGATCGATCTTGTTCAGCACGGGGATGATGTGCAGGTCGTTCTCGAGCGCCAGGTACAGGTTCGCGAGCGTCTGCGCCTCGATGCCCTGCGCCGCATCGACCAGCAGGATCGCGCCCTCGCACGCGGCCAGCGAGCGGGACACCTCGTAGGTGAAGTCGACGTGCCCGGGGGTGTCGATCATGTTCAGTGCGAAGGTCTCGCCGTCGACCGCCCACGGCATCCGCACGGCCTGGCTCTTGATGGTGATGCCGCGCTCGCGCTCGATGTCCATGCGGTCGAGGTACTGCGCGCGCATGTCGCGATCCGCCACCGAGCCGGTGACCTGCAGCATCCGATCGGCCAGGGTCGACTTGCCGTGATCGATGTGAGCGATGATGCAGAAGTTGCGGATCTGCGTGGCGGGCGTCGCCGCAGGCGACAGCGGGGTGAGAGCGCGGGGTGACATGTGGTCCTTGGGACGTCCGAGAGGGTTCAGACAAGTCTACGTTCAGCCCGGCGCAATCCCCCATTCGGTTGCTCCGGTGATAGTCTCGCGAAGTTGCCCGAGCCGATCCGGTGAGACTGGATCCCATCGGCTATACGACTCCGTCACAGCCTCGCTGCGTGTGTCGGCGTAGGCTGGAAGCGGAATGACCCATGACGTCATCCCGACTCAGCGTCGCGTCGGAGATCCCGTGCACGGCTGTAGAAGAGAAAGACCCCACACCTTGATCAAGTATCTCGTGCGCCGGACACTCGGCTGGCTGCTCATGATCGTGGTCGCGACGAATGTCACCTACTTCCTTGCCTGGTCATTCCTCGATCCGCGAAGCAACTACGTCGGCCGCAAACCCCCCCTGAGTCCTGAGCAGATCGAGAATCTGCTCGGCCCGCGAAATCTCAGCGAGAGCACTCCGCTGATCGAGAGGTGGTGGACCTGGCTCACGGGCATCCTGCTCCGTTGGGACTGGGGCCTGAGCCCCACCGGCGGCTCGGTAAACAACGAGATCGGCTACCGCATGTGGGTCAGCGCCGAGCTGGTGCTCGGAGCGACCATCATCATGACCGTCCTGGGCATCTGGATCGGCGTGTACACGGCATCCCACCAGTACAAGCTCGGCGACCGCATCTGGCAGGCCGTGTCGATCATCACGATGAACATCAACATCATCGTCGCCGCACTCGCCGTCGTCATCCTCGCGATCAACTTCAACAACTGGGTCGGCACTCGCGTCTTCTACGTGACGGGCTCCTCGAGTCAGGGGGTCACCGGGTTCTTCCCGGTGCTCGTCGATGCACTGCAGCATCTGATCCTGCCGACCATCGCGCTCGTCGTGACCGGATACGCCGGCACGCACTTCCTGCAGCGTTCGCTGCTGCTCGACAACATCAGCGCCGACTACGTGCGCACCGCACGCGCCAAGGGGCTCACCAAGTCCCAGGCCATCCGGCGTCACGCCCTGCGCACGTCCCTGATCCCCGTCGCCACGCAGGTCGCGTTCTCGATCCCGGCGATCTTCACCGGCGCCATCCTGACCGAGACGATCTTCGCCTGGCAGGGCATGGGGCGCTACTTCCTGACCACGATCAACGGCAACGATGTGCACGGTGTGGTCGCCGTCGCCGCGTTCGGCGCCGTGCTGACGGCGATCGGCGCCGTACTGGCCGACATCGCCGTCGTGGTCCTCGACCCGCGAGTGAGGGTGAGCTGACATGACCGACCAGATGATCGACTCCGGGATCCAGCCGCCGGTCGGCCCCGACACCACGGCCGAGCGGATCCCCAGCAAGCAGCTGTCGAAATGGACGCTGTACACGCGCCGCTTCATGCGCAACAAGCCGGCCGTGTTCGGCATCGTGATCTTCGTCCTGCTGGCCCTGGCCTCCGTCATCGTGCCGCTGTTCGCGCGCTGGGAGGTCAACGAGATGGACTTCCTGAACCTTTCCACCGGCCCCTCGTCCGACCACTGGTTCGGCACGAACGCCTCGGGCAACGACACGTTCGTGCAGACCTTCGTGGGTCTGCAGCGCTCGCTGATGATCGCCCTCGTCGTCTCCATCGGTGTGACGGTGATCTCGGCGATCGTCGGCACCGCGGCAGCCTACTTCGGTGGCATGGTGGAGCGGGTCACCCTGCTGGTCATCCACTTCTTCATGGTGGTCCCGACCTTCCTCATCCTCGCCCTGGTCTCCAACGACGCCGGCGGCGACTGGCGGGTCATCTCGCTCGCGCTGATCTTCATCGGCTGGTTCTTCCCCGCCCGCGTGATCTGGACCATGGCCCTCTCGTTGCGCGAGCGCGAGTACGTGCACGCCGCCCGCTACATGGGCGTCCCCGGCATGCGCGTGGTGCTGCGCCACCTGCTGCCGAACGTCGGCTCGCTGCTGGTGATCAACTTCACGCTGGGCGTGGTGGCCGCGGTCATGACCGAGACCGGCCTGTCGTTCATCGGCTTCGGCGTGAAGATCCCCGACGTCTCGCTCGGTTCGCTGATCGGCGAGGGAGCGGCCAGCGTCACCAGCGCGCCGTGGCTGTTCTACTTCCCGGCCCTGGCGCTCACCCTGCTGACCGTGTCGATGGCGCTCGTCGCCGACGGACTGCGCGACGCACTCGATCCCACCTCTGCGGCGGGAGGCCGTGCATGAGCAACGTACTCTCTGTCCGTGACCTCAAGGTCAGCTTCGCCTCGGAGGCCGGCCGCGTCGACGCTGTGCGCGGAGTCTCGTTCGACCTCGAGGCCGGCAAAACGCTCGGCATCGTCGGCGAGTCCGGCTCGGGCAAGTCGGTCACCTCGCTGGCCATCATGGGGCTGCTCGACGAGAACGCGCGAGTCACCGGCTCCATCCAGTTCGAGGGCGAGGAGCTGCTCGGCAAGACCGACAAGGAGATGTCGGTGATCCGCGGCAACGGCATGGCGATGGTCTTCCAGGACCCGCTCACCTCGCTCACGCCGGTGTTCACGATCGGCGATCAGCTGATCGAGGCGGTTACGGTGCATCGCAGCCTGTCGCGCACCCAGGCATGGGAGCGCTCGCTCGAGCTGCTGCGCCTGGTCGGCATCCCCGAGCCCGAGAAGCGGATGAAGTCGTTCCCGCACGAGTTCTCCGGCGGGATGCGCCAGCGCGTGGTCATCGCCATCGCGATGGCGAACAACCCGCGCCTGATCATCTGCGACGAGCCGACGACGGCCCTCGACGTGACCATCCAGGCGCAGATCCTCGACCTCATCGAGAAGGCACAGGACGAGACCGGCGCCGCGGTGATCATGATCACTCACGACATGGGCGTGGTGGCGCGCACCGCCGACGACGTCATGGTGATGTACGCGGGTAAGCCCGTCGAGCACGCCCCGGCGCACGAGTTGTTCCACCGCACCCGGATGCCGTACTCGATCGGCCTGCTCGGCGCGATCCCCCGCGTCGACAAGGTCGAGAAGGAGCCGCTGACACCCATCAAGGGCAACCCGCCGCTGCTGATCGACCTGCCCGACGCGTGCCCGTTCGCCGCGCGCTGCCCGATCGCGCTCCCGGCGTGCGTGCAGGGCGAGCCTGCGCTGCTGCCGGTCGTCACCGGCGGCGGCCAGTCGCACCTGGCGGCGTGCATCCGTGCCGACGAGATCGACGACGACGCGCGCATCGGCGGGCTGCCGGTGTACCCGGTCGCCCCGATCCCCGAGAGCGACCTCACCCGCACGCCCCGCGAGCAGCGTCCGGTGACGCTCGAGGTGCGCAACATGGTCAAGACGTTCCCGCTGACCAAGGGCGCGTTCCTCAAGCGCAAGGTGGGCGAGGTACACGCGGTCAAGGGCGTGAGCTTCGATGTGCGCGAGGGCGAGACCATGGCCATCGTGGGCGAGTCCGGTTCGGGCAAGACCACGACCCTGCTGCAGATCATGGACTTCGAGAAGCAGGCCGACGGCGACATCATCATCGCCGGCACGAGTGTGAACGAGCTGCACGATCGCAAGCTCGAGCGCCGGCTGCGCCGCGACATCCAGATCGTCTTCCAGGACCCGATGGGCGCGCTCGACCCGCGCATGACGGTCACCGACATCATCGCCGAGCCCATGCGCGCCATCGGCATGGACAAGGACGAGGTCAACAGCCGGGTGCACGAGCTGATGGACCTGGTGGGGCTGAACCCCGCGCACCGCGACCGCTTCCCCGGCGCGTTCTCGGGCGGCCAGCGCCAGCGCATCGGCATCGCTCGGGCGCTGTCGACCAATCCGAAGATCATCGTGCTCGACGAGCCGGTCTCGGCGCTGGACGTGTCGATCCAGGCCGGCGTGATCAACCTCCTCGACGAGCTCAAGGTCAAGCTGGGACTGTCGTACCTGTTCGTCGCCCACGACCTCTCGGTGATCCGGCACATCGCCGATCGCGTGGCTGTGATGTACCTCGGGGAGTTCGTCGAGCACGGCGACGTCGACGAGGTGTTCGACAATCCGCAGCACCCCTACACGCAGGCGCTGCTGTCGGCGATCCCCGTGCCCGACCCCGACATCGAGCGCACTCGCCAGAGGGTCGTGTTCGACCCGGAGACCATGTCGACGCGCCCGGCCACGGTCTGATCACCGTCCGATAACAGTTAGTCACGATTCACTGTCGCGCCCGCCGGGGTCGGAAAGCGCGAACTATTCTCCCCATATGACACGCCGCAAGGCGAAAGGAGCACCATGAAGCAGCAGAAGCTGATGGGAGCGCTGGCACTCACCGGCGCTTTCGCACTCGTCCTCACCGGGTGCGCCCCTGACACCGGCAACAACGGTGGCAGCGGCGACAACGGCAGCGCAGCCGAGACCTCGGCCGCGGACTACAACCCGCAGCCGCGCGAGAACCTCAAGGAGGGCGGCACGGTCAACTTCCCGATCAACGAGATCCCCGAGCAGCTGAACTCCTTCCACGGTGACGGCAGCGCCGACACGGCCCGCGTCGCCGCGTGGTACATGCCGCAGATCCTGCTGCAGAAGCCGGACGGCACCCCCTACAAGCACGACGCGTACCTCGACGAGTGGAAGATCGACACGGTCGACGGTAAGACGCAGATCACCTTCACGTTCACCGACGAGGCGACCTGGAACGACGGCACGCCGATGGACTGGACCGCGATCGACGCGACCTGGAAGGCCAGCCGCTCGACCGAGGAGGGCTTCGTCCCGAACGCCACCGACGGCTACAAGGAGATCGAGAAGGTCGAGCAGGGCGACACGCCCAAGACCGCGATCGTCACCTTCAAGGGCGAGTTCGCGTGGCCGCAGATGCCGTTCCTCACGGGCATCATCCACCCGGCCCTGGCCGACCCCGACACCTTCAACACGGCGATGATCGACGACCCGCACGCCGAGTGGGGCGCGGGTCCCTACACCGTCGACGAGTTCGACGCGAACAAGGACTTCATCTCGTTCAAGCCGAACGACAAGTGGTGGGGCGACAAGCCGCTGCTGGACGAGGTCACCTTCAAGGGCATGGACTCGCAGGCCTCGATCAACGCGTTCAAGAACGGCGAGATCGACATGGTCGGCGTGGGCACCAAGGACCGCCTCGCGCAGGTCAAGGACATGAAGGACATCGAGATCTACCGCGCGCAGCAGACCGCAAACACGCTGCTCGAGGTCGACGCCGAGAAGCCGCAGTTCGCGGACGTCAAGGTGCGCGAGGCGTTCTTCAAGGCCATCGACATCGACCAGCAGAAGAAGATCGCCTGGAACGGCCTCGGATACGAGGAGGAGCCGGCCGGTTCGCTGACCCTCTTCTCGTTCCAGCCGGGCTACACCAACGCGCTCGAGGAAGCCGGCTACAAGTTCGACGTCGAAGGTGCCAAGAAGCTCCTCGACGAGGCTGGATGGAAGGAAGGCTCGGACGGCATCCGCGAGAAGGACGGCGTCAAGCTCTCGGTCACCTACCCGATCCACAGCGACGACCCGACCCAGAAGGCTCTCGCGCAGTCGATCCAGGCCCAGGAGAAGGCCATCGGCATCGAGGTCAAGGTGGACGTCCGCCCGTCGAACAAGTTCGCCGAGGATTACAACACCAAGAACTGGGACATCTTCAGCCTGCGCTTCACCTCGTCCGACCCGTTCGGCGCCGCATGGTTCTGCCAGCTGTACTGCCAGGACATGGGCCTGAACCTCTCCGGCGTGCAGACGCCTGAGATGGATGAGCGCATCCACGAAGAGGTCGAGTCGATCAACGACCCCGAGAAGCAGACGGCCGCGGCCATGAAGCTCGAGGCCGAGATCTTCCAGGACTGGGGCCTCATCCCGCTGTACAACGGACCGTCCATCTCGGCGGCCAAGACGGGCCTCGCCAACCTGACCCCGGAGCCCTACGTGGGTCTGGACCTCTTCGGCGTGCAGCCGGTTGAGAACGTCGGCTGGGAGAAGTAAGCACAGCACGATCGGAGCGGGGCCGGTGGTTCATCCACCGGCCCCGCTTTCTTCATATGCTGGTGAGGTGAGCGTCCAGGTCGTCCTCGTGCACGGCATCCGCACGTCCGCGACCATGTGGCGGTCGCAGGTCGAGTGGCTGACGGCGAACGGGATCCCGTCGAACGCCGTGGATCTGCCCGCGCACGGCACGCGCCGGGATGAGGACTTCACCCTGCACGAAGCGCTGCGCACGATCGACGCGGCCGTGCGTGCCGCGGCGGACCACGGGCCGGTGCTGCTCGTTGGGCATTCGATGGGCGGGCTGCTCGCGCTCGCGTACGCCGGCGGCGAGGACGCTCCGCCGATCGCGGGCGTCGTGGCGGTGTCGTGCACGGCCCTGCCCCGCGGAGCGGCGCTGCGGGCGTACCGCGTGCTGGCCGGGGCGATGAACTCCCTGCCGGGGCGCGGGCAGTGGCTCACCGATCGCGTGCTGGCTGCGACCCTGCCGACCGACACGCGCGGCGACTTCGCCGCCGGCGGATACGCCTTCGACGCCCAGGACGCCGCCCTGAGCAGTCTCGCGGCACTCGATCTGGAGACGGCGCTCTCGCGCATCCGGATCCCGCTGTGGTTCGTGAACGGCCAGTACGACCAGCTGCGGGTCAGCGAGGCGCTCTTCCAGCGCCTCGCGCCCCATGCCGAGCTGATCGTCGTGCCCCGAACCTCGCATCTGGTCACCGCCATGCGCCCGTCGATCTTCAACGCGGTCCTGCGCCTGGCGGTGGCTGTTCTGGATGCGCGTGGCTGCGCCCTCCGGGGCTCGGGCTCCGATTCTGCACCACCGCGCGAGTACTGGTAGCATTGACTCTTGGCTTGCGTGTGGGTTCGTCCCTCACGACCGCTGTGCGACGTCCCTCTACCGTCGGCAGCATCCGATTCCCATCCAGACAGAAAGTGTCCACACGTGGCAAACATCAAGTCGCAGATCAAGCGCAACAAGACCAACCTGAAGGCTCAGGAGCGCAACCGCGCCGTCAAGAGCGAGCTGAAGACGCTGGTCCGCAAGACCCGCGAGGCCATCGCCTCCGGCGACAAGGAGGCCGCAGAGGGCGCCCTCAAGCTCGCGTCCGTGAAGCTCGACAAGGCCGTCAGCAAGGGCGTCGTGCACAAGAACCAGGCGAAGAACCGCAAGTCGGCCATCGCCAAGAAGGTCGCCGCTCTCTGAGCCCAGCATTCTGCTTCGAAGGCCCGTCCCGTTCGCGGGGCGGGCCTTCTGCCGTATCAGGAAGCTTCTGTGTCAGGCGTGTTCGGTCTCAGGCGCGAACGCGTCTCGGGTGGCGACCACGGTGACCATGCGCTCGAGCGCGAAGATCGGGTCGCGCGAGGCGCCTTTGACCTCGGCGTCGGCGCGGGCGGTCGCCTGGATCGCCATGCCGAGCGAGCGCTCGTTCCAGCCGGCGAGGTCCTTGCGAGCCCGGTCGACCTGCCAGTCCTTCATGCCGAGCTGCTGCGCGAGCTGGCGGCTGGGCTCCCGCCTCCCGGCGACGCGGGCCATCGTGCGCAGCTTCATCGCGAACGCCGCGACCATGGGCACGGGGTCGGCGCCGGATGCCAGTGCGTGGCGCAGCGTCACCAGCGCTTCGCCGTAGCGGCCTGCGATGGCGGTGTCGGCGACGACGAACGCCGACACCTCGACACGACCGCCGTAGTACTTCGTGATGATCTCGTCGGTGATGTCGCCCTCGACGTCGCCGATCAGCTGCTGACAGGCTGCGGCGAGCTCGGTGAGATCGTCGGCGAAGGCCGAGACCAGCGCGCGCAGTGCGGTCGGCTGGATGCGCTTCTTCACGGCCTTGAACTCGCCGGCGGCGAAGTCGACCCGATCCGAGTCGCGCTTCACTGCGGCGCAAGGGATCTCGATGCCACCGCCCGTGCCGGCGCGGACGGCGTCGAGCAGCTTCTTGCCCCGCACGGTGGCGCCCGTGTGGCGGAGGATCACGGTCGCGCCGTCCTGCGGGGCGTCGAGGTAGCGCACCGCCTCCTGCAGGAAGGCGTCGGTGCACTTCTCGACACCGGCGACGCGCACCAGCCGCGGCTCGCCGAACAGCGACGGCGAGGTGAGCGCGAGCAGCGTGCCCGCGGCGTAGTCGTCGGCGCGGATGTCGCTCACCTCGAGGGCAGGGTCCTCGGCGCGCAGGTAGTCGCGCACCCCGGCGATCGCACGCTCGGCGAGCACCTCCTCCGGGCCAGAGACGAGCACGATCGGAGCGGGGCGCGGCTCGCGCCACGGAACCTGCGGGATCCTGGCGCCCTTCGCGGCCGTGCTGCGTGCCGAAGAACGAGGAGCTGCCATGCTCTCAGCCTACCGGCGGGTGCCGACCTTCACTCCTGACGTTCGGTCCAGACCACCAGTCGGCCGGCCCGCTCGCCGAGCAGTACCAGGCCGCGCTGGTCGGTGCGCAGAACACGGGCGCCGCCGGCGTCGAGGAGCGAGAGCGTCTCGGCTCGCGGATGCCCGTAGTCGTTGTCCTCCCCCACGCTGATCAGCGCCACCGGCGCATCGACCTGCGCATACAGATCAGCCTCCTGATCCCGGCTGCCGTGGTGCGCGACCTTCACCACCGCGTACTCGCCGCGCACGCGCCCGCTCGATAGCAGCTGCCGCTGCGGAGCGGCCGAGAGATCACCGAGCATGAGCATCCGCGGCACTCCCCCGCCCGCGACGTCGACGACGAGGCTGGCGTCGTTGCCGCTCGGGAAGGCCGCGGAGTCCGGCGGCGGCCAGACGACACGCCACTCGGCCGAACCCAGCGATCCGTGTGTCCCCGCCGCGCCGGCCCGGAGCACCGCTCCCCCGGCGGCGAGCTCATCGAGGATCCGCTGGTCGGCGGGCTCCGCCACCGGTCCGTGCAGCACGGTGTCCACCCGACCGGCGAGCGAGGTGGCCGCGCCGACGTGGTCGAGGTCGAAGTGCGTGAGCACGAGCAGATCGATCCGCTCCGTGCCGGTCTTCGCGAGGCAGGCGGACAGGGCCTCCGAGTCCGCTCCGGTGTCGACGAGCGCGCTCTGATCCCCTGAGCGCATGAGCACCGCGTCACCCTGGCCGATGTCGCAGGCGGCGATCGTCCAGTCGGCCGGCGTCGTCATCGACCCCAGCGGTCCGATCAGGAGCATCCGAGCCGCCGAGACCGCCAGCGCCACGACGACGACGCCGCTCGCCGCGAGTCGCAGCCCGACCGAGCGCGGACGGGTGAGCACGAGCGTCGCCGCGATGCTGAGAACGGCCACGACGAGGGCCGCCACGGGCCCTGCCGGCACCGAGGCGGTCGCACCGGGCAGCCCCGCCGCGACCACCGCGGTCGTCTGGATCCAGGCGGCGGGAAGCCAGGCTGCGGCAGCGAGCACGTCCGCCAGTGCCGGCAGCGGCGCGGCAAGACACGCCAGCAGGCCGATCACGGTCGCGATGGGTGCGGCAGGAGCGGCGAGGAGGTTCGCGACCACCCCGATCACCGATTGCGTGTCCGAGAACAGCGCGACGATCGGTCCGCACACCAGCTGCGCGGCGAGCGGCACCGACAGCGCGAGGGCGAGCGGCACGGGCATCCATCGGCGAAGCCCGCGCAGCAGCGGGCGGGAGAGCACGAGCAGGGCCGCGGTGGCGGCAGCAGACAGGGCGAATCCGGGCGTGGCCGCCAGCCACGGGTCGACGACGAGCAGTCCGCAGACAGCCAGCGACAGCATCGCCAGTCCGGCGCTGGGCCGGCCGAGCAGCAGGGTGAGCATCGCCAGGGCCGCCATGACGGACGCGCGGATCACGCTCGGCTCGGGTGTCACAAGCACGACGAACGCCGACAGGGAGAGCAGCGAGAGCATGACGCGAAGCACCCGGCCGCCGCCGAGCAGCGAGACGAACCAGAACACGGCGGCGACGACGATCGCGCAATTCGCGCCGCTCACGGCGGTGAGGTGACTGAGCCCGGATGCCAGCATCGCGCCGTTCACCTCCTCGGACACCGCTCTCGTGTCGCCGACGGCAAGGCCGGGCAGCAGTCCGGCGCCCGGTTCGGGCAGGGTTCCGGCGCGCTCGATGAAGTCCGCGCGCGTGGTCGCGGCGATCGCGAAGACCCCGGATGCGGGCTGGGCCACCTCGGCGCGGGAGCCGAAGACGACGAGAGCCGCTCGCTCGCCGTCACCCGCGCGCTTGCCCTGTCCGCTCACCCGCAGCACGGCGCCGAGATCCGCGCCGTCGATGGGCGCGACCCCGACCCGCACCGGGGCCGCGATGGCGCGTGGATGCCCGGGCGGTCCGACCGTGATCGTCTGCGCGTCGAACCACAGTCGCCCGTCGGCGCCGAGCGACGCAGACGAGCTGACCTCGATCGTCGCCTCCACGACGTGGCCGTCCTCTGCCCCGAGTGCGTCGCGCGCCGACTGCGCCCCGGCGATGTTCGCCGCCACAGCCGCACCGCACAGCAGCATCAGCACGATCATCCCGGCCGACCGCCGACGGGCGAGGATCAGCAGGGCAGCGCCACCCGCCCCGACACCGATCGCCGGCGCTGCCAGGTGCGGCAGGTGGATCAGCAGCAGTGATGTCCCCCACAGCACCAGCGCGAGCACGGCGGTGCGCAGGTCTGTCACACCGTCACCTTCTCGCGTACGCCGGCGAGCAGCTTCTCGCCGATGCCCGGCACCGCGAGCAGATCGTCGACCGAGCGGAACCGCCCGTTCTCGTCGCGCCAGTCGATGATCCGCTGCGCGAGGGCGGGACCGATGCGCGGCAGCGTCTCGAGGGCCGCCTGGTCCGCGGTGTTCAGGTTCACGGTGCCGTCGGCGCCCGCGCCGCCACTCCCGCCGGGGGCGCCGGGAGAGCCGGGCGCAGGCTCGGCTCCGATCTTCGGCACGACGATCTGCTCGCCGTCGCTCAGCGGCCGAGCGAGGTTCACCGCCTGCAGGTCGGCGGACTCGAGGGTGCCTCCGGCCGCAGCGAGGGCGTCGACGAGCCTCGCCCCGGGCTCGACGATGTAGAGCCCCGGTGCTGCGACCTCTCCGAGCACGTGCACGTACAGTCCCTCGGCAGGTGCGACCGCGGGCGGGTCTGCGCCCTCGATCGAGGTCGAGGAGCCGTCGTCGAGTGCGATGCTCTCCGCCGGTGACGCCTGGCCGCGCAGGATGCCCCACCCGACGGCGGCCGACAGCACCACGAGCCCCAGCGTCACGGCCGCGCCGATGCCCAGCCTCAGACGCGGGCGCGCGCGGGCATCCGGTTCGGCGGGCTCGTCGGCTGACACCCTGTCACGCTAGGCGGCGCAGGCGGCCCGACCATCACGCGGTGCCGAGCGCTGTGGACAAGTCGCGCCGAACCCGCGCCTGTGCAGAGCCCAGGCGCGAGGCTGGAGGGTCAGCCCTTGACGGCGAAGTTGACGATCTTCGGCGCACGCACGATCACGCGCACGATCTCCTTGCCCTCCAGCGCCCGCTGCACCTTCTCGTCCGCGCGTGCGGCGGCCTCGAGGTCGGCCTCCGAGATGTCTGCGGGAACGTCGAGGGTGGCACGCACCTTGCCGTTGACCTGCACGGCCACGGTCGCCGATTCCTGAACGAGCAGGGCGGGATCGGCATCCGGCCACTGCACGGCGCTCACCGACGGCTCGTGCCCGAGCCGCGCCCACATCTCCTCGCCCGTGTGCGGAGAGATGAGCTCGATGATCATCGCGACGGTCTCAGCGGCTTCGCGCACGGCCGGGTCGGCGGCTCCGGCGCCGGTGTCGATCGTCTTGCGGATGCCGTTCACCAGCTCCATGAGGCGGGCCACGAGCACGTTGAACTTCGTCTGCTCGACGAGGGCGGGCGCGTCGGCGAGCAGACGGTGGGTGATGCGTCGCAGGGTCGCGTCACCGGCATCCGGAGCGGTTCCCGCGTCGCTCGCGACCTCCTCCGCGACGCGCAGCGCACGGGAGAGGAACTTCTGCGCGCCCGAGAGCGAGACGCCGTTCCACTCCTTGTCGTCCTCCACCGGACCGGCGAACGCGAGGCCCAGACGCAGCGCGTCGGCGCCGTACTGGCCGAGCAGGTCCGACAGCTCGACGAGGTTGCCCTTGCTCTTCGACATCTTCGCGCCGTCCATGATGACCATGCCCTGGTTCACCAGGTTCGAGAACGGCTCCTCGAAGTCGATCAGTCCGAGGTCGAACAGCACCTTGGTGATGAACCGCGCGTACAGCAGGTGCAGGATGGCGTGCTCGACGCCGCCGAAGTAGCCGTCGACCGGCGCCCAGCGCTTCGCCTGGTCGGGGTCGAACGCGAACTCGTCGCTGTGCGGCGACAGGAAGCGCAGGAAGTACCACGAGCTGTCGACGAAGGTGTCCATCGTGTCGGCGTCGCGCAGGGCCGGCTCGCCCGAGGCGGGATCGATCGTGCGCACCCACGACTCGGCGGCCCCCAGCGGCGACGAGCCCTTGGGGCGCAGGTCGAGGCCCTCGACGCTGGGCAGACGCACGGGCAGACGGTCCTCGGGCACCGGCACGACGCTGCCGTCCTCGAGGTGCAGCATCGGGATCGGGGTGCCCCAGAACCGCTGACGCGAGATCAGCCAGTCGCGCAGGCGGTAGTTCTTCGCGGCGCGACCGGTGCCGGCCTGCTCCATCCGCTCGATGGTGCGGGCGATCGCGTCGGCCTTGTCGACGCCGTCCAGGTCGCCGGAGTTCACCAGGCGACCGTTGCCGATCAGCGCGGTGCCGGTCGTGGCGGGGTCGAGTTCGCTCAGGTCGCCGCCCTCGTTCGCGCCGCCCTCGACCGTCGTGTCGACGACGATCTTCACCGGAAGGTCGAACTCGCGGGCGAAGTCGAGGTCGCGCTGGTCGTGCGCGGGCACCGCCATCACGGCGCCGTGTCCGTAGTCCGCCAGCACGTAGTCGGCTGCCCAGATCGGCAGGCGCTCGCCGTTGACGGGGTTGATCGCGTAGCGCTCGAGGAACACGCCGGTCTTCGGGCGGTCGGTCGCCTGCCGCTCGATCTCGGATTCCTTCTGCACTTTGTCGAGGTACTCCTGGAAGCGGGTGCGCACCTCGGCCGACGAGCCGGCGGCCAGCTCGGCGGCCAGGTCGGCATCGGGCGCCACGACGAAGAAGGTGGCTCCATGCAGCGTGTCGGGGCGGGTCGAGAAAACCGTGACGGGCTCGTCGCGCCCCTCGATGCGGAAGTCGACGTCGGCGCCGGTGGAGCGGCCGATCCAGTTACGCTGCATCTGCAGCACCTTGTGCGGCCAGTGACCCTCGAGCGTGTCGAGGTCGTCGAGCAGCCGGTCGGCGTACTCGGTGATCTTGAAGTACCACTGGGTGAGCTTCTTCTTCACGACCTCGGCGCCGCAGCGCTCGCAGCGGCCGTCGACGACCTGCTCGTTGGCGAGCACCGTCTGGTCGTTGGGGCACCAGTTCACGGCGCTCTTCTTGCGGTACGCCAGTCCCCGCTCGTACAGCTTCAGGAACAGCCACTGGTTCCAGCGGTAGTACTCGGGGTCGGAGGTGTGCAGCACGCGCGACCAGTCGTACGACATGCCGTAGCCGCGGAATCCGGCCTTGTGCTGCTCGATGTTCTTGTAGGTCCAGGCGCGCGGATCCGCCCCGCGCTTGATCGCGGCGTTCTCGGCGGGCAGGCCGAACGAGTCCCAGCCGATGGGGTTGAGCACGTTGTGCCCGCGGTGACGCCAGTACCGGGCGACGATGTCGGGGTACAGATAGTTGATCGCGTGCCCCATGTGCAGGTCGCCGGAGGGGTACGGGAACATGCCGAGGATGTACTTGCGGGGCCGCTCGTCGTCATCGCCGCCCGCCACGAAGGTGTCGTTCTCAGCCCAGTACTCCTGCCACTTGAGCTGGATGTCGTGCGCGGACATCACTTCAGGGGACTCGGCGTGGGACGCGTGCTCGGTCAAGGAACGGCCAATCTGACGATGCGGAACGGCCCGGAGATCGGGCCCTTCCAGGGTATCGCGAGCGGCGTGCGGTCAGGAAACCGGCAGCAGGTCGCGCCAGGGCCCCGGCAGCACCGCGCCGAGGGCGGCGAGCGGGGCCCTCGCCTTCGTCGCGACCTCGGCGGCCTCGGCATCCGGCTGCGACAGCCAGGTGATCCCGCCCCCGGCGCCGACGGATGCCGAATCCGCGTCGACCACGATCGTGCGGATGACCATCGCGAGGTCGACGCGCCCGTCGATGCCGACGTGTCCGAAGCATCCGGAGTAGATGCCGCGCGGCGCCCGTTCGAGCTGGTGCAGGATCGTCATCGCCGACAGCTTCGGCGCCCCGGTCATGCTGCCCGCCGGAAACGCGGCGTCGCACAGTTCTCCGAACGTCACCCCGTCGCGCAGGCGGACGCTCACCGTGCTCACCAGCTGGTGCACGGCCGGGTACGTCTCGACCTGCCAGAGACGCTCGACCTCGACGGTGCCCGGCACGCCGATGTGCGAGAGGTCGTTGCGCATGAGGTCGACGATCATCACGTTCTCGGCGCGTTCCTTGACGTCGGCGCGCAGCTCGTCGACGAGCCGGGCGTCGTCGGCCGGGGTGCGGCCACGAGGGCGCGTGCCCTTGATCGGGCTCGTCGATGCCCGTCCGCCTCCGACCGAGAGGAACTGCTCGGGGCTGGCGCTGAGCACCTGCTGCTCCCCCACCCGCAGGTACCCGCCGTGATGCGCGGGCGTCGATGCGCGCAGCCGGCGGTACACCGTGAACGGATCGTCGGGGCGAGAGGTGGTGAATCGCGTGGTGAGGCACAGCTGGTAGGCATCGCCGCGCTGGATCGCAGCCCGGCACTGCTCGACGAGCTCGATGTACTCCGCGACGTCGTGCCGGGCGGTGGCGGTCTGCTCATCTGCGACCGGCGGTGCCGGCGCGAGCGAGGGCGCGGCTGTCACGGCCGCCCGCACCGTGCGTGCCCAGGCGTCGACCTCGTCTTCCGCGGCGAGCGCGTGCAGTGCGCCTGTGCGGTGGTCGAGGGCGACGGCGCGGGTGACGGCGATCCAGGTCGGTCTCGCATCGCCGTCGGCGACCGGAGCGCCGTTCGCCGCCGCGCCGTGCTCGTAGGGCAGCCAGCCGACCCAGCCGCCGAGGAACGGAATCGACGGGGCGTCCTGCGACCCGCTCAGCGCGATCGCGCGCACGGCATCCGGGTCGCTCTCCGGCTCGCCTGCGCCGATGATGCTCCACCCGTTACGGGCCTCGGCTCCCGCATCCAGCCAGAAGGCCGCGCTGGTCTCGGAGAAGAGATGCGCGAAGAGCGCTTCGATGTCGGGGCGCCGCGCGTCGGCGGCGTGAGCGTCGGGGGAAGGCGCGACGGCGCGCGCGATGAGGGGCGGCGGTACGGGCACCTTCACAGCGTATGACTCCGCCGCAGGCTTTACGCTCATGGGGTGAACGACATCGTGCTGTGGGTCATCGAAGCCGTTCAGGCCGTCGACCCTGTGCTGCGCACGGTGCTCGCCGGCATCGCCATCATGCTCGAGACGAGCATCCTCATCGGCCTCGTGGTTCCCGGTGACACGGTCGTGCTCGTCGCCGCCATCGGCGTGGACGGGTGGGTCGAGGGGATCGCCCTGGGCGCGACCGTCGTGGTCGGAGCGCTGATCGGCGAGTCCATCGGCTTCTGGCTCGGCACCTGGGCGGGCCCGTACATCCGCGCGTCGTGGCTGGGCCGCCGCATCGGCGAGGAGCACTGGGAGCGCTCGGAGCGGTACCTCCGCCGCCGCGGCGGGGTCGCGATCTTCCTCTCCCGCTTCCTGCCCGTACTGCATTCGCTGGTCCCGCTCACCGTCGGGATGAGCGGCTACGCCTACCGCCGGTTCATCGCCTGGACCCTGCCGGCCTGCGTGCTGTGGGCCGGCCTGTACGTCGGCATCGCCGCCACCGCCGCCGGCAGCTACCCCGAGCTGTCGCAGCGCGTGCATTACGCGGGGTACCTGTTCGTCGGGCTCATCGTCGTTCTGCTGCTCGTGCTGCTGGTCGGCAAGAAGCTGCTCGCCCGGCGCGAGGAGCGGCACATGCGCCGGGCGGCGGAGCCGAAAGAGGGCGAGCGGCGCCGGGATCGGTGATTCTCGCCCGCAACCGTGGAAGACTGGATGGGATGTCTCCTGCCTCACCGGCCAAGATCCACTGGTTCGCCCGACTCGAACACCGCGTTCACGTCTGGCGCGAGCGCCGCGCCCGCCGACGCGGACGTTCGGCGACGGTCGTCCCGTTCCCCGGCTACGGCAGCACCACCGGCTGGGTGCGCGTCGTCGGCCGTGCGCTGATCGTGCCCGCACCGCTGAAGAAGACCCGCGGCGAGGCGAGCGTGCGCGGCTGGCGCTCGTTCGTCAGCATCCCGGTGAGCTTCGCGTCGGTCGTCATCGAGATCGGCGGGCGCACGCACACGGTCGTCGCGGACCGCGGCGGAGTGATCGACTCGGTCGTCGAGGCGGACCTGGCGCCCGGCTGGCAGAGCTTCTCGATGTCGGTCGAGGGCCGGAAGCCGGTGGAGGCCACCGCGTTCATCGTCGACGAGAACGTCGACTTCGGCGTGGTCTCCGACGTCGACGACACGGTCATGGTCACCGCGCTGCCGCGACCGTTCATCGCCGCATGGAACTCGTTCGTGGTCGACGAGCACGCCCGCACCCCGGTGCCGGGCATGGCCGTCCTTCTCGAGCAGCTGCGCCGCGACAATCCGGGCTCGCCCATGATCTACCTCTCCACCGGGGCGTGGAACGTCGCGCCCACGCTGACCCGCTTCCTCAGCCGCCACCTCTTCCCCGCGGGCTCGATGCTGCTCACCGACTGGGGTCCGACGCACGACCGCTGGTTCCGCAGCGGCCAGGCGCACAAGACCGGCAACCTGCGCCGACTCGCAGAGGAGTTCCCGAACGTGCGCTGGCTGCTGATCGGTGACGACGGGCAGCACGACGAGGCGATCTACTCGCAGTTCCTCGAGGAGCACCCGTCATCCGTCGCCGGCGTCGCGATCCGCCGCCTGCTGCCGGCCGAAGCCGTGCTCGCCGGTGGACGCGCGTCCGGGCATCACGCGGAGGGCAGCGTCCCGTGGGTGAGCGCCGAGGACGGCGCGGGGCTCCGCGAGCGGCTCGGCGAGGTCGGCATCCTCCGCGATCCGTCATGACGACTCTCGCGCGCACCGAGTGGACCGCTCGTGCGCAGGCGCACGCCGAACGGGCCGACGCGCTGACCGCCGCGCACCGCGCCCGTCAGCGGCGCGGCGACAAGCATCCGGTGGAGGACTTCCTCTTCACCTACTACTCGTACAAGCCCGCGCAGCTGCGCAGGTGGCATCCGGGTGCCGGGGTGACGCTTCAGGATGCCGGGGAGCGCGCCGACTGGCGCTGGTACTCCCCCGGTGCCGAGCCCGGCGAGTACGCGCCCGACCCGGAGGCGTTCCACGCCGAGAAGCCCCAGCTCGCGTCTGTCGTGGAGCGGATGCTGCGGCTCACCGCCGCCCGCCCCGCGCAGTTCGGATGCTTCGGGCTGCACGAATGGGCGATGGTGTACCGCACCGACGAGCACCGCCACGCCGTGCCGCTGCGTCTGGGCGGTGCGGGAACCGACGCGGTCGTTGAGGCCGGCGATCTGCGGTGCACGCATTTCGACGCGTTCCGGTTCTTCACCGACGATGCCGTGCCCCGCAACCGCCTGCCGCTGAGCCGTGAGAGTCAGCCCGAGCTCGAGCAGCCGGGGTGCCTGCATGCTGGAATGGACGTGTACAAGTGGGCGGTGAAGCTCGGTCCTCTCGTGCCGGGCGAGCTGCTGCTGGATGCCTTCGAGCTCGCCTCCGACATCCGCCTGCTCGACATGCAGGCGGCGCCCTATGACCTGTCGGAGTGGGGCGTCCTGCCCGTTCGCATCGAGACCGCCGAGGGCAAAGCCGAGTACGTGCGTCGGCAGCGCGTGTTCGCGGAGCGGGGCAATGCCCTGCGCGAGCGGATCCTGCTCGCCTGGCTCGGTCCGCAGTCCGGCTAGCGCTGCTCGGCCACCTGCATCCGCAGCCGCATGACGTGCTCGGCGGCATCGCGCAGTCGAGCGGCGCTGAGGCGCCCATCGTCGACCGCGTCGACGATGCCGGTCACCATCTGCGGCGCCGTCTCGGCGGTGGACCCGGCGATCATGAGCACCATGTCGTTGCCGGCCTGCAGCGCCGTCACCGCGTTCGCCACGGGGTCGCCGTACTCGGTGATGCCCGAGCCGCTGAGCATGCCGAGGTCGTCGGTGATCATCACGCCGTCGAATCCGAGCTCATCCCGGGCGATCTCGTGCCAGCGCTTCGACAGCGATGCGGGCGCCGGGTCGACGGCCGTGTACGCGAGATGGCCGAACATGAGCAGTTCGGCGTCGGCGTCGATGCCGGCGACGAACGGTCGGGCCGCGCCCG
The DNA here is from genome assembly GCF_047306785.1 of Microbacterium sp. OR21. Classification (NCBI taxonomy): domain Bacteria; kingdom Bacillati; phylum Actinomycetota; class Actinomycetes; order Micrococcales; family Microbacteriaceae; genus Microbacterium; species Microbacterium sp. OR21. The sequence continues at coordinate 671,562 of NZ_JAZEXJ010000003.1, forward strand.
CCCGCCACTGCTGCATCGTCATCGACGTGGCGGGGATGCTGTGATGGGAGTCACCGGGAGCGGCGCCGTGGCCCGGGAAGTGCTTCAGAGTCGACAGCACCACGCCCTTCTCGCCGCTCACGGCCGCCGTCACGCGAGAAGACGCGGACTCGGGGTCGATGCCGAGGGCGCGGGAGGCGATGAACGACGAGGCGTCGGCCGGCACGTCGGCGACGATCCCGAAGTTGACGTCGGCACCGGTCTCGGCGACGAGAGCGGCGCGCTGGGCGAAGACCTGCTCGGTCTGCGCGGGGTCGAGGGCCTGCAGTCCCCGCCCGCCGGGAAGGTCGTCCCACGGCAGACGGGTGACGACGCCGCCCTCCTCGTCGATCGCGATCAGCGGCGGCAGGGCGGCGTCGAGCGTGAGCGCATCGGTGACCGCTCGCACCTGCGCCGCGTCGGCGCCGATGTTCCCGCCCATCAGGATGAACCCGCCGAACGCGGCGCCCTGGGGCGCCAAACGCATGTACGCGCGCAGAGCGGCGGAGTCGGTGCCGGAGATGTGCCCCATCACCACGCTGGCGGCCTGCTCGGTCACGCTCATCCGTGCCACGGCGTCGGCAGCGGGGTCGGGCGGCGGAGTCGGCGACGGCGAGGGCGCGCTGGAGGAGGGCTGGCGTGTCGCCGAGGGCGAGCTGCTGGGAGCGACGGGCGCGCAGGCGGCGAGAAGGCACACCGCCATGGCGGCAGTCAGGACGCCACGCATCACTCGAGCACGCATGACGTCGAGGCTACGCCCCGCCTCCGACCGTCAGCTGTGCGAGGCGGTCACGCAGGTGCGGGGGGCGTCCCGTCGCGCGGCCGCTTGCTATCCTGGTGCTCACGCGACCGGCGGGACGACCCGACGGAGAGATCTCAGGTGGGGACGGCCCCGCAGATTCGGCTCGCACCGTGCCTCGCTCCGCCCTCCTGAGCAGCTCCGTCCTGACACGCAACGTCCTCACGCGCACCGCCCTCGTTCGCCTCCTGCTCGGCTGGGGCTCGTTCGTCGCTCTGATCGCGCTCGCCCCTCTGCTCGAGGGCGAGCTCCCGACGCCGGTGCTGTGGCTCCTCCTGGCGGTGATCGTCGCCGTCATCGCGGTGTGCGCGTTCGGGGTCGTCACCGAAGCGGAGCATCTGTCCCATCGCCTGGGCGACCCGTACGGCACCCTCGTGCTGACCCTGTCGATCGCGGCGATCGAGGTGATCCTCATCGCCGCCGTCATGCTCGGGCCCGGCGAGCATCAGACCATCGCTCGCGACTCGGTGATGGCGCTGTCGATGATCATCATGAACCTGGTGGTCGGCGTCGCGCTGATCGCCGGCGGGCTGCGGCATCCCGGCCTGCGCGCGAACCGCGACGGAGTCTCGGCCTACCTCGCCATGCTGATCGTGCTGCTGTCGATCGCGTTCGCCTTCCCGGCCTTCCTCGGCGACGACGGGGCCTACGGCCCGGCCGCCGCGATCGGCATGATCGTGCTCGTCGTGCTGCTCTATGCGTTCTTCCTGCAGCGTCAGACGGGGGCGCAGAAGACGGACTTCCAGGAGGCGGGTGCCCGCTCGGATGCCGGTGCGGCGCCCTCTCGCCCCGCGGTGCGAGCTGTGCTGGCCGCGCATCGCGGCGAGCTCGTCGCCCGCACTCTGCTGCTGCTCGCCCTGGGGCTGCCGATCGTGCTGCTCTCCCACGACATGGCCACGCTGCTCGATGCCGGTCTCGACCGTCTCGGTGCGCCGGTGGCGCTCTCGGGCGTCCTGATCGCGATGATCGTCTTCCTGCCCGAGACGATCACGACGGTGCGGGCAGCCCTCGGCGGCGAGATGCAGCGCGTGAGCAACCTCTGCCACGGCGCCCTGGTGTCGACGGCAGGGCTCACGATCCCGGCGGTGCTGACGATCGGCCTGCTGACCGGTGAGAGCGTGCTGCTCGCCGAGAGCCCGGTCAACCTGCTTCTGCTGGGCCTCACTCTGGCGCTGACCATGGCCACCTTCAGCGCCCGGCGCGTGACGCCCGTGCACGGGGCCACGCACGTGATGCTGTTCGCGGTGTACGGGCTCAGCGTTTTCGCTTGACCACGTCGAAAGGGTTCTCGGGGGCGCCACCGGGCATCCGCTTCCATCCGGCCCACGCCCGCACCCGGCCGGCTGATCCGTAACGTAGAAAGAGAGAAGCCCCGCGATCACTCGCGGGGCTTCTCTGTCGTGGTGGACCTGAGGGGACTCGAACCCCTGACCCCCTGCATGCCATGCAGGTGCGCTACCAGCTGCGCCACAGGCCCGTCTTCGCCGCCGAACTCGGCAACCAGATCAGCATACTACGCACCGGAGGGCGAGCGCCAAATCGCTCGGGCAGGCCGGGAGTGTCGTCTTAGCCCGCCACGGCAGCACCGTCAACCGCCTTCGGAGAGAGCGGGATCGGAGCTAGATTCGCGGCACGCGACGTGCAGGACGTCGACAGCGAGAGGAGCGATCATGTCGAACCCCACCCCGAACATGCTTCCCGAGGACCCCGACCTCGAAGAGAACGAGGGCACACCGACTCGAGAGGTCGACGGCGAGGTCGAGCTCGACCCGGATGCCGATCCCGACCGCGTCGACAGCATCGACGCCGACCGCATCGCATCCGGCGCGGGTGACGAAGACGACGCGTGGTCAGGAGACGAACGGGCCGACTGACGAGTCAAGCCCGCGAGCGGACCGTCGCGCTCACTCCCCCGTCGCGGGCGCGGGCAGCTCGATCGGAACGACAGGGCAGTCCTTCCACAGGCGCTCGAGACCGTAGTAGACGCGCTCTTCGGAGTGGAAGACGTGCACGACCAGGTCGCCGAAGTCGAGCAGCACCCAGCGCGACTCCGCACGCCCTTCGCGGCGCACGCGGCGGTGCCCCGCCTCGAGCAGCCGATCCTCAATCTCATCGGCGATGGCGGCGACGTTGCGCTCGCTGCTGCCCGTGACGAGCAGGAAGATGTCGACCAGGGGCAGAGGCTCGGAGACGTTCAGTGCAACGAGGTCCTCGCCGCCCTTCGCGTCCGCCGCGCGTGCGGCGATCTGCAGCATCTCTGCGGCGGTTTCGGGGGATTGCATCAACCGAGGACTCCTGTGGTGAAGGCGATGATCAGCGCCGCGGCCAGCGCGAGCGCGAGACCCCCGGCGACGATCGCGAGGGTGAGAGTGAGCTTGCTGCCCTTGTCGGGCACGGGTGGCCGGATCACTTCGCCGGCGGGCTTGGACGTGCTGATCGCCGAGCTGGCGGCGATCGGTGTCGGCGATGAGGCGGGCGCGAGCTCGCCGTCGATGAGGACGGCGTCGATGTCCTTGCCATCGGCGGCGCCGAGCGCGTGACCCTGCGAGCCCATGCCGTCCGGCAGCGAATACGTGCCGGTGATCAGCAGCTCGCCGGTCGACGCGACCGGCCCGGACAGTGACCCGGCGCCGGGTGACGGCGTGAAGATCAGCGTGCTCGACGTCTTGTGCGCACCGGCGGATCCGGTCTCGAGCAGGTCGTCGAAGGCGGCCGGGGTGCCGTGGCTGGACGGCGACCTCTTCACGCCGATGCCGAACGCGGCACCGACCTTCGGACGCTCGGACTCATCGGCGCCCGCCGCGGGGGTCGGCTTCGCCGCAGTCGACTGCGGCTCGTCGGCGGACGTCTCGTCGGCGGACGCCTCGTCGACCTGGGCGGCGCTCGCGCCGGGCACATCGAACTGCGGCGTCTCGGTCGACTGCGGCGCGAAGGCGGGGATGCCGGAGACGAGCTCCGGTGCTTCGACGACGTGCTCCTCGACGACGCGCTCCTGGATGACCGGCTCCTGGATGACCGGCTCCTGGACAACCGGCTCCTCGACGACGGGCTCCTGGACGACGGGCTCGTGGACGACCGGCTCGTCGTCGTCGGTCGGCACCGGTACGGAGCCGGTGCGCACACGCTCCTGCGCGCGCGCCGCGCGACGCGTCAGCGGGGCGTCGGATGACTCAGCCGTTGCCGCGCTGCCTGCCTCCGGCGCGGGGGTCTCCTCGGGCGACGAGGGTCCGCTGGGCGGCTCGACCGGCTGCTGAGCCGGCGTCGGCTCGGCCGGTGCCTCCGCTGCGTCATCACCGCCGATGACCGGTGTCGAGCCGGTCAGGCGGAGCTCACGCAGCTGCTTGCGTGTGAGGGTGCGCCCGTCCTCTTCAGTGCTCATGCCTTGCTCCGATACAGATGATGCTTCGCGATGTACTGGACTACGCCGTCCGGCACCAGATACCAGACCGGCTGGCCGTCGGCGACCCGCTCCCGGCAATTCGTCGACGAGATCGACAGCGCCGGCACTTCGAGCTGACTCACATCCTCGGTGGGCAGTCCGTCGGTGCTCAGCACGTGACCCGGCCGGGAGACCGCGACGAAGTGGGCTAGATCCCACAGTTCATCATGATCCCTCCAGCTGAGAATCTGCGCCACGGCGTCGGCGCCGGTGATGAAGAACAGCTCGGCATCCGGGCGCTGCCTCTTGAGGTCGCGCAGGGTGTCGATCGTGTAGGTCGGCCCGTCCCGGTCGATGTCGACACGGCTCACGGTGAAGTCCGGGTTCGACGCGGTCGCGATCACCGTCATCAGATAGCGGTGCTCGCTGGGCGAGACGTTCTGCTTCTGCCAGGGCTGACCGGTCGGCACGAAGACGACCTCGTCGAGGCCGAAGGAGTGCGCGACCTCACTCGCCGCGACGAGGTGACCGTTGTGGATGGGGTCGAAGGTGCCACCCATCACGCCGATGCGCGGTGCTCGAGCGGTGGAATCGTGCATGCGGTCCTAGTGGCCGTGGCCGTCCTTGCCGTGCTTCAGCGCGTACGCCTCGGCCTTGGCGGCGTGGCGGTTGGCGACGTTGCGGAAAGACAGCGTCACCAGGCCGAGCGCGGCGAAGACGAGCGCGGCGATGACACCGAAGATGAAGGTTTCAGCCGCCACGTTCCCGTGGTGCTCCGTCTCGGCTGCGGCCATCGCAATCTGTGCGACGAGGTTCATCCTGACTCCGTTCCTGACCTGGCAAGCAAACGCCTGTCCAGTCTAGTCCTCAGTCGCGGACCTGACCGGACCCGCGCGCGAGCCACTTCGTGCTGGTCAGCTCGCCGAGGCCCATCGGACCGCGCGCGTGCAGCTTCTGCGTCGAGATGCCGACCTCGGCGCCGAAGCCGAACTCCGCGCCATCGGTGAAGCGGGTCGACGCGTTGACCATCACCACAGCCGAGTCGACCTCGGCGAGGAAGCGCTCGGCGTTGCACATGTCGGTGGTGATGATCGACTCGGTGTGACCGGTGCTGTAGCGGCGGATGTGCGCGAGTGCCTCATCGAGGTCGTCGACGACCTTGATGGCGATCTCGAGCCCGAGGTACTCGGCAGCCCAGTCCTCCTCGGTGGCGGGGATCGTCCCCGCGACCAGCCCGACCACCATGTCGTCACCGTGGATGGCCACACCCTCGCTGAGCAGCGCGCTGGCGATGACCGGGACGAGCTGCGGTGCGGCCTGGCGGTGCACGAGCACCGTCTCGACCGCATTGCACACGCTGGGGCGCTGCACCTTCGCGTTCAGCACGATGTCGCGGGCCCAGTCCATCGGGGCCGACTCGTCGATCACGATGTGCACCACCCCGGCACCGGTCTCGATGACCGGCACGGTCGACTCGGTGACGACGGTCTCGATGAGCGATGCGCTTCCCCGCGGCACCAGCACATCGATGAGTCCGCGCGCGTGCATCATCGCCTTCGCACCGTCACGCCCGAAGTCGTCGACGCTCTGGATCGCCTCGGCATCATGCCCGAGCGCGCCCAGCGCGTGGCGCATCACCGAGACGAGCACCGTGTTGGAGTCTCGTGCAGCGCTGCCCCCGCGCAGCACCACCGCATTGCCGGAGCGCAGCGCGAGCGCGGCGATGTCGACCGTGACGTTCGGTCGCGCCTCGTAGATCGCGCCGACGACTCCGAACGGAACGCGCACCTGCTCGAGAGCGACGCCATTCGGCATCCGGTGCCCGCCGACCACCTGACCGATCGGGTCGGGCAGAGTGGCGACGTCGCGCACGGCGGATGCCAGGGCGGCGACCCGACGCTCGTCCAGGCGCAGCCGGTCGATGAGGGACTCGCCGATGGCATCCGCCCGCCCGCGCTCGACGTCGAGCGCGTTGGCCTCGACGATCCGCGCCGTGTTCGTCTCGATCGCTGCGGCGATCGCCTCGAGCAGATCCGCCTTCTCGGCGCTGGTCAGCCGCGCGATCGAGCGGGACGCCTCCTTGGCGCGCAGCAGGCGATCCTGTGCGGTCTCCGCGGCGACGTCGGTGGCGGTGGAAGTGCTCATGCGGTCAGTGTATCGACGCGCGAACGACCCTCGGGCCGCCATGACGCGCGCGGCTCAGGCGGTGGCGGACGGCACGAACCAGGTGCCGATCTGCTCGCCCTCGAGGGCTTTCGCGACGAGGTCGGCGCTGGTGACGAGCACACCGATGCCGGAGGCCGCCGCCATGCGCGCGGCGGAGACCTTCGTGGCGGCTCCCCCGGTGCCGACGCTGTTGACCACCGACGCCCCGAACTCCAGACCGCTCAGGTCGCCGTCGGCCGGGATCTCGTCGATCGGCGCGGCGGCCGGATCGGTCGGCGGCTTGGTGTAGAGCGATTCGACGTCGCTGAGCAGCACGAGCGCGTCGGCGCCGACCAGCTGCGCCACGAGCGCGGCGAGCCGGTCGTTGTCGCCGAAGCGGATCTCCTGGGTGGCGACCGTGTCGTTCTCGTTGACGATCGGCAGGATGCGCAGGGTGAGCAGTCGATCCATCGCACGGCGCGCATTGCTGCGGGACGTCGGGTTCTCGAGGTCGCCGGTGGTCAGCAGCACCTGACCTGCGACGATGCCGAACGGACGCAGCGCCTCCTGGTATCGGAAGACGAGCACGTTCTGACCCACCGCCGCGGCGGCCTGCTGCGTCGCCAGATCGGTCGGGCGCGAGTCGAGATCGAGGAACGGGATTCCGGTGGCGATCGCCCCCGACGAGACGAGGATGATCTCCGCTCCACGACGGTGCGCCGACGACAGCGCCTGCACGATCATCGGGATCCGCCACGACGACTCACCGCTGATCGACGATGAGCCGACCTTGACGACGATCCGGTTCGCGGTGGCGAGCTCCGCGCGGGTGCGCGCGCTCACTCCTCGTCCTCGCGGGAGGCGAGGCGCTTCTCCTCCAGCTCCGCGCGGGCGGCTGCCCTGGCATCCATCATCTCGTGGTACTGCTCGCGTCGCTCGGCCGTGGTGCGCCGGTTGGATCCGCCGATGCGGATGTCGGTGCCGCGCGGCGAGCCCATGAGCTCCGCGGTCGACGCGATCGACGGCTCCCAGTCGAAGACGACGCTGTTGTCGCCGGTGCCGATCATCACCGTGGCACCGGCCACGGCACCGGCCTTGAACAGCGCCTCCTCCACACCGAGGCGCTCGAGGCGATCGCCGAGGTACCCGACGGCCTCCTCGTTCTGGAAGTCGGTCTGCTGCACCCAGCGCACCGGCTTCTCGCCCAGCACGCGGTAGATGTTGCCGTAGGTGCCGCCCTCGACCCGGATCGAGAACTCCTCCTTCGATCCCTTCGGCCGGATGACGACGCGCTCGCGCGGCACCTCGACGGCCGCCTCGGCGCGGTGCTGGTCGACCAGCTCGGCGAGGGCGAAGCTCAGCGCACGCAGTCCCTCGCGGGCGACCGTGGAGATCTCGAACACGCGGAACCCGCGCGCCTCGATGTCGGGGCGCACCATCTCGGCGAGCTCTCTCGCCTCGGGGACGTCGACCTTGTTCAGCGCCACGAGCTGGGGACGCTCGAGCAGCGGGGTCTGCCCCTCGGGCACCTCGTAGGCGGCGAGCTCGGCGAGGATCACATCCAGATCGGAGAGCGGGTCGCGCCCCGGCTCGAGGGTCGCGCAGTCGAGCACGTGCAGCAGGGCGCTGCAGCGCTCGACGTGACGGAGGAACTCGAGCCCGAGGCCCTTGCCCTGGCTGGCGCCCTCGACCAGACCGGGGACGTCGGCGATCGTGTAGCGGCTGTCGCCGGCCTGAACGACGCCGAGGTTGGGGTGCAGCGTGGTGAACGGGTAGTCGGCGATCTTCGGACGCGCGGCCGACATCGCGGCGATGAGGCTCGACTTTCCGGCGGACGGGTAGCCGACGAGGGCCACGTCGGCGACGGTCTTGAGCTCGAGAACGACCGAGAGCTCCTGGCCGGGTGTTCCGAGCAGGGCGAAGCCGGGCGCCTTGCGCTTGGGCGAGGCGAGGGCTGCGTTGCCGAGCCCGCCGCGGCCGCCCTCGGCGACCACGTACTTCTCGCCCGGGGTGATCATGTCGTGCAGCACGTCTCCGTCGACGCTCTTGACCACGGTGCCCACCGGCACGGGCAGCTCGAGCGACTCGCCGTCGTACCCCGAGCGGTGATCGCCCATTCCGAAGCCGCCGTTGCCGCCGGTTCGGTGCGGCGAGTGGTGGTAGGACAGCAGCGTCGTGACCTGCGGGTCGGCGACGAGGATGATGTCGCCGCCGTCACCGCCCTTGCCGCCGTCGGGCCCGCCGAGCGGCTTGAACTTCTCGCGATGGACGGAGACGCAGCCGTTGCCACCGCGGCCGGCGCGAAGGTGCAGTGTGACCGTGTCGACGAACGTGACCATGTGTCGTGCTCCTCCGGGTTGTGCTGGGATACGAGGACGGGGCGAGCCGAAGCCCGCCCCGTCCCGGAAGTCTGCTGCTCTTACTGAGCGGCTGCGACGATGTTGACGACCTTGCGGCCGCCCTTGGTGCCGAACTCGACAGCGCCCGCCTCGAGTGCGAACAGCGTGTCGTCGCCGCCACGGCCGACGCCTGCGCCGGGGTGGAAGTGGGTGCCGCGCTGACGGACGAGGATCTCGCCGGCGTTGACGGTCTGACCGCCGAAGCGCTTGACGCCGAGTCGCTGTGCGTTGGAGTCACGACCGTTGCGGGTCGAGCTCGCGCCCTTCTTGTGTGCCATGTCCTGAGCCTCTTCCGTGCTTACTTGATGCCGGTGATCTTGACGCGCGTGAGCTCCTGACGGTGGCCCTGGCGCTTCTTGTAGCCGGTCTTGTTCTTGTACTTCTGGATGACGATCTTCGGTCCGCGGAGGTTGCCGAGAACCTCTGCCGTGACCTTGACCTTCGCCAGCTTGTCGGCGTCGGTGGTCACAGAGGCACCGTCGACGAGAAGCACGGCGGGAAGCTCGATGTTCTCGCCCTGGGCAGCCTGAACACGGTCGAGCTGAACGATCGTGCCGACCTCGACCTTCTCCTGCCGGCCACCGGCGCGCACTACTGCGTAAACCACTTCATACCTGTTTCGTTGGGGAGCGGATCGCTCCGGGAATCTCACGGGAAGACTGTTGCTTGCGTACATCGCCCGGGGCGACGGGTGCAGACGCAAGACTTCTCCTGCGACCGGAAAAGCCGTCAGGGGTCTCGCACCAAAGGACAACTTTACCGGATCATCGCCGATGCCGCAAAGCGACGCCGAGCGTGTGTCCCCATCCTAAGATCGCGACATGACCGTTCTCGTCGACGACCCCATCTGGCCTGCGCACGGCCGACTGTGGGCGCATCTCGTCAGCGACTCGGATCTGGCCGAGCTGCATGCGTTCGCCGCGGAGCAGGGCATCCCTCCTCGCGCCTTCGACCGCGACCATTACGATGTGCCGGAGGACTCGCTGCCGAGACTCCTCGCCGCCGGCGCGGTGCGCGTGGGCGGCAAGGAGCTCACCAGACGGCTGATCCGCTCAGGACTCCGGGTTCGGGCTCGAGACCGGCGCTGACGCCTCGCCCGAGGCGTTCGGGGTGAGCATCGCGGTGGTCACGCGACGCCGGCTGCGCCCCTGCCCTGGCGCCTTGGGCTCGGGAAGGGCGTCGAGCACCGAGTCGAGCAGCTGCTCAGTCTCGGTCTTCGGCGCCTTGCGGTCGCCCCCGCGCTTCTTGCGCTTCTTCGGACGCTCGCTCTGCGCAGGAGCCTCGGCCCCGCTCTGCGGCTCGGCGGCGGGCTGTTGGACTGCCACCTCGCCGTTGGCGATGATCGTCGAGGCCGCGATGGCGGCCAGGGCCGACTTCGCCCCCTCGGTGATGCTGTGCGTGCCGCCGTTCGCGGATGCCTGGGGCGCCGGTGCTGGGGTGGACTGCTGCTGCGACTGGGAGCCGCCGCGCGAGCGGCGGTTCTGGCCGCCGCCGCCGTTCGCGCCGCCGTTGCCGCTGCGGTGCTTCACGACCGGGTCGTGGTGCACGATCACCCCACGACCGGCGCACACGTCGCACGCTTCGCTGAAGGTCTCGAGCAGTCCGAGACCGAGCTTCTTGCGGGTCATCTGCACAAGCCCGAGCGAGGTCACCTCGGCGACCTGGTGCTTCGTGCGGTCGCGGCTCAGGCACTCGACCAGGCGGCGCAGCACGAGGTCGCGGTTGGATTCGAGCACCATGTCGATGAAGTCGACGACGATGATGCCGCCGATGTCGCGCAGGCGCAGCTGGCGGACGATCTCCTCCGCGGCTTCGAGGTTGTTCTTGGTGACGGTCTCCTCGAGGTTTCCGCCCGAGCCGACGAACTTGCCGGTGTTGACGTCGACGACCGTCATCGCCTCGGTGCGGTCGATCACGAGCGACCCGCCCGAGGGCAGCCACACCTTGCGGTCGAGCGCCTTCTCGATCTGCTCGGTGATGCGGTACGCGTCGAACGGATCGACGTCGTCGGTGTAGGTCTCGACGCGCTCGAGCAGGTCGGGGGCGACGCTCTCGAGGTACGCGCGGATGGTGTGCTGCGCGTCATCGCCCTGGATGGTCATGCGGGTGAAGTCCTCGTTGAAGACGTCACGCACGATCTTGACGAGCAGGTCGGGCTCTGCGTGCAGCAGCGCGGGCGCCTGCTGCGTCTGCACCTGCTTCTGGATGTGCTCCCACTGCGAGGTGAGCCGCTGCACGTCGCGGGTCAGCTGCTCTTCGGTGGCGCCCTCGGCCGCCGTGCGGACGATGACGCCCGAGGACTCGGGCAGCACCTCCTTGAGGATGCGCTTCAGGCGCGCGCGCTCGTTGTCGGGAAGCTTGCGCGAGATGCCGTTCATCGAGCCGCCCGGCACGTACACGAGGTAGCGCCCCGGCAGCGAGATCTGGCTGGTCAGGCGGGCGCCCTTGTGGCCGACCGGATCCTTCGTGACCTGCACGAGCACCCGATCGCCGGCCTTGAGCGCCAGCTCGATGCGGCGGGGCTGGTTGCCCGTCTCGACGCCGTTCCAGTCGACCTCGCCCGAGTACAGCACGGCGTTGCGGCCACGGCCGATGTCGACGAACGCGGCCTCCATGCTCGGCAGCACGTTCTGCACGCGACCGAGGTAGACGTTGCCGATCAGCGAGGCATCCTGGTTGCGCGCGACGTAGTGCTCGACGAGCACGTCGTCCTCGAGCACGCCGATCTGGGTGCGGCCGTTCTTGGAGCGCACGACCATCATGCGGTCGACCGATTCGCGACGTGCGAGGAACTCCGCCTCGGTCACGACCGGACGGCGGCGACCGGCATCGCGGCCGTCACGTCGGCGCTGCTTCTTGGCCTCGAGACGCGTGGACCCCTTGATCGCCTTCGGCTCGGTGATGTACTCGACCTGGCGCTGACGCTGGCGCGGCTCGTCACGCGACTCGTCGCCCTCGCCGCGGCGACGGCCGCGACCCCGGCGGAACGCGCCGCCGCGGTCGTCGCCCTCGTCGTCGTCCGCACGGCTGTTGCGCGCGGGAAGCGGGGTGATCTCGGGCGCATAGAAGTGCAGCTGGGTGGAGACCTTCGAGACGAAGACCTCGGGCAGCAGCCCCAGGCTGACGGCCGTCACCGGCTTCGGCGCCTCCGGCTCGGCCAGCTGTGCCGGCTCGGCGGACTGTGCCGGCTCCGCGGGCCGTGCCGGCTCCGCGGGCCGTGCCGGCTCGGCGGGCTGTGCCGGCTCGGCGGGCTGTGCCGGCTCGGCGGGCTGTGCCGGCTCCGCGGGCTGTGCCGGCTCCGCGGGCTGTGCCGGCTCGGCGGGCTGCTCGGGCTCAGCTGGCTGCTCGTCCCCCGCGGCCTGCGGCGCGGCATCCGGTTCTGCGGCGGCGGGCTGACCCGTCTCCGCGGCCGGGGTGTCCTCGGCTACCGGCTGTGCCGGCGTCTCGTCGAGGGGAAGGGTGTTGTTGTCATCGTTCTCATCGGCCATCTCTGGCTAGCTCCCTGCGCGGGCACTGCGTGCGCCGCGAAAACTCGTGCGGCGAAACAGCGGCCGCGAACTCGATCGGCTGGTGATCGGCTCACTGGCGCGACCACCTGGGGCACATGACCCCGAAGTCTTGTCGATTCGGTCGCGGGTCAACGCGACGTCGTCTTCAGCCATTATCGCACTACCGGCCCCCGACGACAGAACGCGTCCGGCTCGCGCGCCGCGATTCTCCCGAGCCGCATAGGCGCCGCTGGGATAATCGCGCCATGACCACGCCGCGCCCCCGCCATGTCGGATACGGAATCTGGCTCATCGTCGCCGCGATCCTCGGGTGGTGGGCCGCTTTCCAGCTCACCCTGGAGAAGTTCTACGTGCTCGAGAACCCGGGCGAGACGACGAGCTGCTACGTGAGCGTCATGCTGCAGTGCGATAAGAACCTCGGATCGTGGCAGGGCTCCGTCTTCGGCTTCCCCAACCCGCTGATCGGCGTCACCGCATGGATGGCCGTGCTGGTGATGGGCGTCGCCGTGCTTGCGGGCGTGCGGTTCCCTCGGTGGTTCTGGGGCGCGTTCGGCGTCGGCGTGCTGGGGGCGTTCATCTTCGTGTGCTGGCTGATCGGCCAGAGCATCTACAACCTGCACACCCTCTGCCCGTGGTGCATGGCGACGTGGGCCGTCACCATCCCGACCTTCTTCGCCACTGCGGTGCACCTGGTGCGCAACGGCACACTGGGACGTTCAGCCGCGGCGCGCGAGCGCGCCGGTCGGCTCATGGTCTGGGTGCCGCTGGCGACCATCCTCGCCTACGCGATCATCATCGCCATGGCTCAGCTCGCCGGCCTCGACCTGCTCGGCGAGGTCATCGACATGGTCTTCTGACACCGGCGACGGACAGACGAGAAGAGGGATGCCCGTGCGGGCATCCCTCTTCTCGTCTGGACTGGTCTCGCTCAGTCGAACCAGATGCCGAGCTCGCGCGCGGCCGACTCCGGGCTGTCCGAGCCGTGCACCAGGTTCTGCTGCACCTTCAGGCCCCAGTCGCGGCCGAAGTCGCCGCGGATGGTGCCGGGCGCTGCGGTGGTCGGGTCGGTGGTGCCCGCGAGCGAGCGGAAGCCCTCGATGACCCGGTTGCCGGCGAGGCGGATGGCCACCGACGGGCCCGACATCATGAACTCGAGGAGCGGCTCGTAGAACGGCTTGCCCTCGTGCTCGGCGTAGTGAGCCGCAAGGCGGTCGCGGTCGGGCTCGACCAGACGCAGGTCGACGAGCGCGTAGCCCTTGGCCTCGATGCGGGCGAGGATGCTGCCGGTCAGGCCGCGGGCGACGCCGTCGGGCTTGACGAGGACGAGGGTTTCTTCAGTGGCCATGTCATTCGCTCTCTGTGTGAGGTTCTGCCGGCGGGCCCGCCGGCCGCTGTCGGTCGATGCGGGCCCCACCGATCGTCGCATACGCCCACATGCCGCCGAAAATCAGCACGACGAAGATGATCGCGGGCTCGAAGACGCCGCCGAGGGCGATCACGCCCTGCAGCACCCATCCGGCAGGGATCGCCCAGGGCTTCGCGATCGACCCGGCGACGCCGATCAGGGCGATGGCGACCACGACGCCGGCGACGATGCCCCACCATGACGGGATGCCCGCAGGCAGCGCGTCGAGCCCGAAGATCACGAGGCCCGCGAGCAGCGCGCCGACGGCCTCGAAGCCGAGCACGATCGAGCCGAGCTTCTGCACCAGCGTCCGCGGCGGACGGGCGGGACGCGCCGCGGGCGTGCTGCGGGCGCTCATGCCCGCCACCCCGACTTCCAGTCCTCCTCCTCCGAGAGCAGCAGAGCCTCACCGGCCAGCACGATCGAGCCGGCGATTACGACAGCGCGTCGATCGGCCGACGCCGCCCACTCGCGCGCCGCGTCGACGGCGTCGGCGAGGGTGGGGTGCACGCTCGCGCGGCGTCCGCGCTCCTCGACCAGGTCGGCGATGGCATCCGCATCCGCCGCCCGATCCGAGTCGGGTGCCGTCGCGAACACCTCGGCGACCTGCGGCAGCAGCTCGTCGACGATGCCCGCGGCATCCTTGTCGGCGAACACGCCGAGCACGAGACCCCACTCGTCGAAGTCGAAGCTGTCGTCGAGAGAGCGCGCGAGGGCCGCGGCGCCGTGCGGGTTGTGCGCGGCATCCACCACCACGGTCGGCGCGATGCCGACCAGCTGCAGCCGGCCCGGCGAGGTGGTGTTCTGCAGTCCGTCGGCGAGGATGTCGCCGACGATGCGCTGTGATGCGCCGCCGATGAGCGACTCGACGGCGGCCACCGCGAGGGCGGCGTTATGCCCTTGGTGGGCGCCGTACAGCGGCAGGTACTCGTCGGCGTACTCGCCCGCGAGCCCTCGGATGCTGATCAGCTGACCGCCCACGGCGAGCTTCTGCGCACTGAGCCCGAACTCCTCGCCCTCGAACGCGACCGTCGCGTCCTTCTCGGCGGCGACCCGGCGCAGCACCGCGGCGACCTCGGGCTTCTGCTCGGCGGAGACGACGGCGGCGCCGTCTTTGATGATGCCCGCCTTCACCTCGGCGATGGCCTCGATGGTGTCGCCGAGACGGTCGGCGTGGTCCATGTCGATCGGCGCGAAGACCGCGACGTCACCGTCGGCGGTGTTCGTCGAATCCCACGACCCGCCCATGCCGACCTCGAGCACGAGCACATCGACGGGTGCGTCCGACGCGGCGACGAACGCGAGCACCGTGAGCAGCTCGAAGAACGTCAGAGGCGCATCCCCCGCAGCCTCCAGCTCGGCGTCGACGATGCCGACGAACGGCTCGATCTCGTCCCACGCGTCGGCGACCGCGGCATCCGCGATCGGCTCGCCGTCGATCATGATCCGCTCGGTGAAGCGCTTGAGATGCGGGCTGGTGAACAGCCCCGTGCGCAGCCCGTGCGAGCGCAGCAGACTCTCGATCATGCGCGCGGTCGAGGTCTTGCCGTTCGTACCGGTGATGTGCACGACGCGATAGGTGCGCTGCGGATCATCGAGCAGGGTCAGGATGCGGGCGACCCGCTCCTTGCGGGGCTGCACCCACCTCTCGCCCGCCCGCTCGAGCAGCTTCTCGTAGACGATGTCGGCCCGCTGCGCATCGCTCATCGAGCCACCCCCTCGGAGACGTTCGAGTCGATCGTGACGATGATCGTGGCCTTCTGCGCTCCCAGCGCCTTGGCGCTCGTGCGGAACACGCCGTCGCCGGGGCTGCCGATGCTCTCGGCCAGCTCGTCGATCTCGTCAGTGGCCTGCACCGCGAGTCCGACCGCGAGGGTCTCGCCGGCGATCAGGTCGGCGTGATGCTGAAGAGCCGCGGCGTTCTCGGCGGAGACATTCAGCGCCAGCACGATGCGGTCGCTGACATCGAGACCGGCGTTCTTGCGGGCCTCCTGAACGACGCGGATGGCGTCTCTGGCCATTCCCTCGGCCTCGAGCTCGGGCGTGGTGACGGTGTCGAGCAGCATGAATCCGCCCATCGGCACCAGTGCCAGCGCCTCCCCCTCGGGGCGACCCGACGTCTCGAGCACCAGGTCGTACTCGTGCGGCTCCAGCGCGATGCCGTCGGCGGTCACCACACCGTCCTCCTCGGTCCAGAAGCCCTCCTTCGCCGCGCGGATGACCTTCTGCACCTCCTTGCCCAGACGCGGGCCCGCGGCGCGGGCGTTGACGCTGAGCCGGTGGCTGATGCCGTACTCGGATGCGGTGGCTTCGGCGAGCTGCACGAGCTCGACGGACTTGACGTTGAGCTCCTCGCGCAGGATGCCCTCGAACTGGGCCAGGTCGGCGGCGAGCGGCGACACGACGGTGAGCCGGGCGAGCGGCAGGCGCACGCGCAGCTTCTCCTTCTTGCGCAGCGCGTTGCCGACGCTGGAGAGCTCGCGGACCGCGTCCATGGCGTCGCGCACATCGTCCGCCGCGGGGAACGCGTCGGCATCCGGCCAATCGGTCAGGTGCACGCTGCGCCCGCCGGTGAGACCCTGCCACACCCGCTCGCTGATCAGCGGCACGAGCGGAGCCGCGACGCGGGTGAGCGTCTCGAGCACCGTGTAGAGCGTGTCGAACGCCTCGCGGCTCTTCGGGTCGTCGCCGACACCCTCCCAGAAGCGGTCACGGGAGCGGCGGATGTACCAGTTGGTCAGCACCTCGGCGAAGTCGCGCAGACGCGCGGATGCCGTGGTGGAGTCGAGACCCTCGAGGTCGGCGCGCACCTCGCGCACGAGGTCGCCGAGGCGCGCGAGGATGTACCGGTCGAGCACATCGGTGCTGTCGACGCGCCAGGAGGCCTGGTATCCGCCGCTCGCGTTGGCGTAGGTGGCGAAGAAGTACCACGAGTTCCACAGCGGCAGGATGAACTCGCGCACTCCGGCGCGGATGCCCTCCTCGGTGACGGCGAGGTTGCCGCCGCGCAGCACCGAGCTCGACATCAGGAACCAGCGCATGGCATCCGATCCGTCCCGGTCCAGCACCTCGCTGACGTCGGGGTAGTTGCGCAGCGACTTCGACATCTTGTAGCCGTCGCTGCCGAGCACGATGCCGTGGCAGCTGACGCCGGTGAACGCCGGGCGGTTGAACAGGGCGGTCGAGAGCACGTGCATCACGTAGAACCAGCCGCGGGTCTGACCGATGTACTCGACGATGAAGTCGGCCGGCGAGTGCGAGTCGAACCACTCCTGGTTCTCGAACGGGTAGTGCACCTGCGCGTACGGCATCGATCCCGAGTCGAACCACACGTCGAAGACGTCCTCGATGCGGCGCATCGTGCTGCGGCCGGTCGGGTCGTCGGGGTTCGGACGGGTCAGGTCGTCGATGTACGGGCGGTGCAGGTCGATCTCGCCCTGGGGGTTTCGCGGCAGCGTGCCGAAGTCGCGCTCGAGCTCTTCGAGAGATCCGTAGGCGTCGACGCGCGGGTGCTCGGGATCGTCGCTCTTCCAGATCGGGATGGGTGAGCCCCAGTAGCGATTGCGGCTGATCGACCAGTCGCGAGCGCCCTCGAGCCACTTGCCGAACTGGCCGTGCTTGACGTTCTCGGGCACCCAGGTGATCTGCTCGTTGTTCGCGAGGAGGTCATCCTTGATGTCGGTGACGCGGATGAACCAGCTCGAGACGGCCTTGTAGATCAGGGGGTTCCGGCAGCGCCAGCAGTGCGGGTAGGAGTGCACGTAGCTCTGCTCGCGCAGCATCCGTCCCGCCGCGCGCAGCAGGCGGATGAGCGGGGTGTTCGCATCCATCCACAGCTGACCGGCGACATCGGTGACCGACGGGAGGAAGCGCCCGCCGTCGTCGAGGGAGATGATCGTCGGGATGCCGGCGGCGTTCGTCACCCGCTGGTCGTCCTCACCGTAGGCGGGCGCCTGGTGCACGATGCCGGTGCCGTCGGTGGTGGTCACGTAGTCGTCGACGAGGATGCGCCAGGCGTTCTCGGTGCCCCAGGTCTCGGCGTCCGCGTAGTAGTCGAACAGTCGGTCGTACGCGACGCCGTCGAGGTCCTCACCGCGGACGGTCTGCTGCACCGCGGCGAGCGCGTCGTCGGCGCTCTCGTAGCCCAGGTCCTTCGCGTAGCCGCCCAGCAGGTCGCGGGCGAGCAGATAGCGGTGCGCATCGCTCTCAGCGGGGTCGTCGCCCGGCACGATGTCGGCGGCGCCGTTCGGTCCGCCCGGCAGCACGACGTACTCGATGTCGGGGCCGACGACGAGGGCGAGGTTGGTGGGCAGGGTCCACGGGGTGGTCGTCCAGGCGAGAGCGCGGACGGCCGTGAGCCCGAGCGTCTCGGCCTTGGCGCCCACCAGCGGGAAGGTGACGGTGACCGAGGGGTCCTGACGGTCCTTGTACACGTCGTCGTCCATGCGCAGCTCGTGCGCCGACAGCGGGGTCTCATCGCGCCAGCAGTACGGCAGCACACGGTAGCCCTCGTATGCGAGGCCCTTGTCGTACAGCGTCTTGAAGGCCCACAGCACGCTCTCCATGTAGCCCAGGTCGAGCGTCTTGTATCCGCGCTCGAAGTCGACCCAGCGGGCCTGGCGGGTGACGTAGTCCTGCCACTCATGGGTGTAGGTGAGCACCGAGTCACGCGCCTTCGCGTTGAAGACGTCGATGCCCATCTCCTCGATCTGGCTCTTCTCGGTGATGCCGAGCTGCTTCATCGCCTCGAGCTCTGCGGGCAGACCATGCGTGTCCCAGCCGAAGACGCGGTCGACCTTCTTGCCGAGCATGGTCTGGAAGCGAGGGAAGACATCCTTCGCGTACCCGGTGAGCAGGTGCCCGTAGTGCGGCAGGCCGTTGGCGAACGGGGGGCCGTCGTAGAAGACCCACTCGTCGGCGCCGTCGCGCTGCGCGATGGAGGCCCGGAAGGTGTCGTCGGTCCTCCAGAAATCGAGCACCTCGCGCTCGATCTCGGGGAAGCGCGGGCTCGGGGTGACGGCGTC
The DNA here is from genome assembly GCF_047306785.1 of Microbacterium sp. OR21. Lineage (NCBI taxonomy): Bacteria > Bacillati > Actinomycetota > Actinomycetes > Micrococcales > Microbacteriaceae > Microbacterium > Microbacterium sp. OR21. The sequence goes on from NZ_JAZEXJ010000003.1 coordinate 690,240, forward strand.
GGCGGCTGCGCCGAAGGAGGAGCGCGGGTAGGTCATCGTCTCTCGCAGTGGTCGGTGCTGATGGCTGGGCGGATGCTGCTGCCGGGACGACCCGTGCTCACGCACGAACCGCGGTACCACCCTGCGTGCCTCTCGCGAAGCCACTCTCACTGCGGCGCTGACGGGCCTGCCCCGCTCGGTTCTAGTCGGTCCGAGGACCTTTCTTCCGAGAGCTCCCCGGTGATGGCCGGATCACAGCTTGTGCGGCCATTCTACGCGGCCGTCGGACCTCGCGCATCCGCCCGACCGGGCGAGGCGCGCTACGCGGACTCGAGCAGGTCGGCGAGCGCCGCCAGCGCATCGGCGCCGGTCAGCTCGCCCGGCATGAGGGGGATCTCGAACACCGGGGCGTCGGACACCGCGCCGCGCACGTGACGCAGGTGGGCGTCCTCCACGTCACGGCGGGCGTGGAGCAGCTCGCCGGCATCGGCGGGCGAGCGCCGGTTGGCGATCAGGGCACCGACGGCGACGCCCATCTCCCGCAGGTTGTCCACCACCTCCAGGGTCTCGGCGACCGGAAGCGCCTCGGCGGTGAACACGACCGCGAACGCGCAGCGTGCCGGATCGGTCACCGCCTGCTGCATCGCATCGAAGCGATCGCGCCGGCGCTGCAGCGCGCGGCGCAGGTCGCCCTGCGCCTCAGCCTGCGCGTCCGGCGCCCCCGTGAGTCCGCGCATGGCCGCGGAGAAGCGCTCGGAGCGATCGCGGTTGCGCAGCAGCGTCTCGGTCCAGCCCGCGAGCTGTCCCGGCAGGGCCAGCAGGCGCAGCGTATGCCCGGAGGGAGCGGTGTCGAAGATCACGGCGTCGTAGTCGCGCTGCCCTGACTCGACGAGTTCCGCGATGCGCTCCAGCACCGCCGACTCGTGACTGCCCGGAGCATGACGGGCGCGCTCGAGGTGGGCGCGAGCAGGCGCGTGCTGGCGCTCGGGCAGCATGCTCAGCATGGTGCGCTCGACAGCCGCCAGATGCCTGTCGATCGTGGCGTGCGGGTCGATCTCCACCCCGTCGACCGTCCCGCTGCCGACCTCCGCCAACCGCACCGGAGCATCCCCCACCTCGATGCGCCAGAGGTGGCCGAGGTTGTGCGCCGGGTCGGTCGAGATCACCAGCACCCGCTCCCCCGAGCGGGCGCGGGCGAGAGCGAGAGCGGATGCCAGGGAGGTCTTGCCGACGCCGCCCTTGCCTCCGACGAACAGCAGCGGGCGGCGCAGGGCGTCTAGCAGCATGTGACGTGATCCAGGGGTGAGCGGGGCATGCCCATGCGGCGATGCCAGGCATGGAAGTCCGCGGCGAGCAGGGGCATCAGCTCGGCGCTGTAGTACGCGGCGGGATCGGGCACCCCGAGCGCCTCGCCGAGCACGATGAGGGCGAAGAGGTCGTCCTCATCACGGCGCTCTCGAGCCAGTGTCTGCCGGTAGGGGCCCGCGTAGTACTCGGCGAGCCCCCGCCGGAAGGCGGCCCAGCGTCGTCGCAGACGCCGGACCGCCTCGCGGGATGACATCGGATCAGACCTCTTCGCGCACCGCCTCGAGCCGGGCGTCCTCATCCTCGGCCTCGGGCGGGTCGGTCGCAGCCTTGCGCATCGCGATGGCCGCTTCGACGGCCACCCACACGCTCGAGGCGATGATCACCACGTCGAGGCCGAACAGCAGCCAGTCGGCCTTCGCCGGATCGGCGAACGAGGCGAGCTGCTCGATGGCCGCCCAGAACGACAGCACGAACACCAGCACCAGCGGGATGAGCGCCGGCAGCGGGTTGCGACGCTTGCGGATCAGCATCACCGCGATGATCGACAGCGTCAGCGATGCGAGCAGCTGGTTGGTCGTGCCGAAGAGCGGCCAGATGCGCAGACCGCCGTCGCCGCCCAGACCCTGCGAGAAGGTGAGTCCGAGGCCGACCACGACGACGACGATCGTCGCGGGCACCTTCGTGATCCGCAGCTTCATCGAGTCGCCGATCTCCTGCACCACGAATCGCAGCAGGCGCATCCCGGTGTCCATGGTCGTCGCCGCGAAGAGCACCGCCATGGTGGCCAGCACGGTCGCGCTGAGCGAGGCGGGCAGTCCGATGCCCGCCTGCATCAGCTCACCGCCGCCTGTGACGAACGCTCCGACGCCTCCTGCGCCGAACGCGCTGTACACCTCGTCCCATTCGGCGACCGTGCGGAACCCGGCGATCACCGCGAGAATCGTGCCGAGCGAGAGCAGGCCCTCGCCGACCGCGCCGAAGTATCCGACGAACCGCGCGTCGGTCTCCTTATCGAGCTGCTTCGAGCTCGTGCCCGACGAGACCATGCCGTGGAAGCCGGAGATCGCACCGCACGCGATGGTGACGAACAGCAGCGGCACCATGCTCGGCGTGCCGTCGGGAACAGCCGTGTTGATGGCCGGGGCGACGATCTCGGGCGCGGCGCCCGAGAAGAGGGTCGCGGTGAGCACGGATCCGAACAGCAGGATCAGCCCGACGAAGAGCTGCACCCCGTTGATGTAGTCGCGCGGCTGCAGCAGCACCCACACCGGCAGCAGCGAGGCGATGGCGCCGTAGACGAACAGCGCCAGGATCCAGAAGGTCGCCGGCCCCATGCCGAGGAAGTCGTCGGGAAGCACGACAGGCACCTGATCGCCGAGCACGATCAGCGCGTACAGCGTGACGACGCCGACGACGGTGACGGGCAGCAGCGGCCAGCGCAGGCGGTACACGGCCACGCCGACGAGCAGCGCGACGACGATCGCGCCCCAGGTGGGGATCACCGCGCTGGGCGTCGAGATGAGCAGGTTCTTGATGACCACGGCGAAGGCGGCGATCACCATGAGCAGCAGCAGGAAGATCACGACCAGGAACAGGCCCGCACCCCGCTTGCCGATATATCGCGCGGAGAGGGCGCCGATCGACCGCCCCTTGTTGCGGGTCGAGGCCCACAGCGCGCCGAGATCGTGCATGCCGGCGAAGAAGACCGTGCCGATCGTGACCCAGAGGAAGGCCGGAACCCATCCCCAGATCACCGCGATGGCAGGTCCGACGATGGGGGCCGCGCCCGCGACCGAGGTGAAGTGGTGGCCCCAGAGGATGAACTTGTTCGTCGGCACGTAGTCCACGCCGTCGTTGAGTTCATGAGCGGGGGTCGCGAACGATGCGTCGAGTCGATAGACCCGATTGGCCAGGTATCTCGAATAGACCAGGTATCCGACGGCGAAGATCGCCAGTCCGATGAACATGAGGAGAACGGGAGTCATTGCGGAGCTTCCTTTCGGCAGCGGCTTCGTCGTCGCTGTTGCGCCCCACCATAGCGAGACCTGGGATTTCGCTGGGAGCCGACTCGCCCGCGCGGCCGATCCTGTCGTTCACCGAGCGGCGGCGAGCAGCTCACGGGTGAAAGGATGCTGAGGTTCGGCGAACACATCGGCCACTCGTCCCTGCTCCACGATCACGCCGTCGCGCATCACCAGCACGTCGTCGCAGACCGCCGCGATCACGGCGAGATCATGCGAGACGAACACCATCGTGAGATCCCGCTCGAGCTGCAGCCGTGCGAGCAGGGCGAGCACTCGGGCGCGCACGGTCGGATCCAGCGCCGACACCGGCTCGTCGAGCACCAGCACCTGCGGATCGGCGGCCAGCGCGCGGGCGATCGCCGCGCGCTGCCGCTGCCCTCCGGAGAGCTGCCGCGGGCGCCGTCGGGCAAGAGCCTCATCGAGTCCCACCTCGGTCAGCAGTCCCGCCACGGCTCCCGGCCGATCGCCGCGAGGCACCCCTGCGGCCTGCAGCGCTTCGGCGATCGACCGGCCGATCGTCCAGCGCGGGTCGAAGGCGCCCAGCGTATTCTGGTGCACCAGCTGCACCCGCCGCGCGCTCGCCCATTCGATCGAGCCGCTGTCGGGGCGCTCGACGCCGAGCAGCATCCGCGCGAGGGTCGTCTTTCCAGAGCCCGACTCGCCGACGATGCCCAGGGTGCTCCCCGATTCGAGCCGGAACGAGGCTCCGACGACCGCGGGCCGTTCGAATCGCTTCGACACGTCGCGCACCTGCAGCAGCACCTCGCCCGCCTGATCGCTCGGTGTGCGCGGCCGCGGTGCGCTCGCCTCGACGAGAGCGCGGGTGTACTCCTCGTGCGGCGACGCCATCACCTCCGCGACGGTTCCGTGCTCCACGATGCGCCCCTCGCGCATCACCAGCACCCGATCGGCCACCCGCCGCACCGCGGCGAAGTCATGGCTGATGAACAGCACGGCTCGTCCGTCATCGGCGACCGATCGCAGCAGGGCGAGAATGCGGGCCTGGACGGTGGCATCCAGCGCGGTCGTCGCCTCGTCGGCGACCAGCACGGCAGGATCGGCGGCGAGCGCCGATGCGATCAGCGCTCGCTGGCGCATCCCGCCCGACAGCTCGTGCGGGCGGCTGCGCGCCCGTCTCTCGGGCTCGGGCAGCGAGACGGATGCCAGCAGGCGCACCACCTGCTCATCGCGATGTCCCTCATGCAGCCGGTGGATCTCCATCGGTTCGGCGACCTCGCGTCCGATCCGGCGCAGGGGGTCGAGCGCGGCGAGCGCGTCCTGCGAGACCAGTGCGATCCGCCGACCTCGCAGCGCCAGCCACGACCTCTCGTCGAGGCCGAACGCGTCCGCGCCGTCGACACTCAGTTCGTCCACCGTCATGCGCGCCCCGTCGGGCAGCATCCCGAGCAGGGCGCGGGCGGTGAGTGACTTGCCGGCGCCGGACTCGCCGACGATGGCGACGCACTCCCCCGGTGCGACGTCGAGGTCGACCCCATCGACCACGGCGCGGCCGCCGATCTCGATGCGCAGTCCCCGCAGATGCACGGCGCTCATGCGCGCCTCCCCTCGGCTCGGGCGCGCAGTGCGCGGCCGACGACCGTCGCGCTGATCACGGTGAGGGTGATCGCGAGCCCGGGGAACACCGAGATCCACCATGCCCGGCCGAGCACATTGCGACCGCCCGAGAGCATGAGCCCCCACTCGGGCGCGGGCTCGGACGGGCCGAGGCCGAGGAAGCTGAGACCGGCGGCGGCGAGGATGCTCGAGCCGATGCCGATGGTGGCGAGCACGCTGAGCGATCCGAGCACACCCGGCATGACGTGCCGGGTGAAGGTGCGCACCGGTCCGACTCCGAGGATGCGCGCGGCTTCGACATGCTCGGCGATGCGCAGCGTGCGCGTCTGCGTGCGCGCGAGGCGGATGTACACCGGCACGGCGGCGATCGTCACGGCGATCGCGACGTTCACCGATCCCGGGCCGAGCACCGCCACCACGATCAGGGCGATGAGGAACTCGGGGAAGGCGAGCAGGATGTCGGTGGCGCGCATCGTCAGTGCGTCGACCGACCGCGGGGCGACACCCGACAGCGAGCCGAGCGCGAGGCCGATCCCGACGGCGAGTGCGGTCGCGAGCAGCCCGATGCCGACCGACCGCCCCGCCCCGTGCACGACGCGGGAGAAGACGTCGCGTCCGGACTGGTCGGTGCCGAACAGGTGCTCGCCGCCCGGCGCCTGGAGTGCTGCCCGCACGTCGGTGCGCAGCGGGTCGTGCGTGGCGAGGAGGTCGGGAAAGATGGCGGCGAGCGCGATGAAGGCGAGGAACGCCACCGCGACGGACAGTCCCACCCTCCGCGCGGTCATCGCCGCTCCTGCAGGGCGGGGGCCTCGAACGCCGCGACGGCCGTGCGCAGACGCGGGTCGAGGACCGGATGCAGCAGCTCGACGATCACGTTCACGATGACGAACACGAGCGCGCTCAGCATGATCACCCCCGCGACGACCGGCAGGTCGCGGTCGACGATCGCGGTCAGGGTGACACGGCCGAGACCGGGTCGGGCGAACACCGTCTCGACGAGCACCGCACCGCCGAGCAGCGAGCCGATCAGATAGGCGGTCAGCGTCAGCGCGCTCGCCGCGCCGTGCCGGAGCGAGTGCCTCAGCACGAGACGGACCGGCCCGGCGCCGCGGGAGCGGACGGTCTCGGCGAACGGCTCCCGCTCGGCGTCGTCGATGCCGTCCCGCAGCACCTGACCGATCAGTGCGGAGACGGGCAGCGCGAGGGTGAGAGCGGGCAGCACGATCGTGGCAGGACTCCGGGTGCCGGCGACGGGGAACCACCCGAGTCCGAACGCGAAGACCGCGAGCAGCACGATGCCGATCCAGAACACCGGAGAGGAGAGCACGAGCAGCTCGGCGGTCACGACCACCGCCCGCGCGACCCCGCGCCGAGCCAGCAGCGCCACGGCGACCGCGATGATCACGGCGACCAGCAGCGCCAGCGCCGTGAGCTGCAGTGTCGGACCGAGCTGGCGCCCGATGACCTCGGTCACGGGCATCCGGAGCTGATACGACGTCCCCAGATCACCGCGCAGCACGCCCCCGATGTACGACACGTACTGCTCGAGCGGAGGGCGATCGAGGCCGAGCTCGGCCCGCACTCCGGCTTTGACGGCCTCGCTCACCTTCGCCTGCGGACCGAGCATGACCGAGACGGCATCGCCCGGGATGATCCGGAACGCCAGGAAGGCCAGCGTCGCCGCGCCCCAGAGGACGAGCGCGGCCGAAGCGGCGATCCCGGCGAACCGGATCAGGGCGCGCCGCACGTCAGCGGCTGACGCTCGCGTCGTAGAACAGCGGCCGGCCGTACAGGTCGTACTCCAGGCCCTCGACGCCGGTCGCGGAGCCGGTGATCAGCGACGACACATACAGCGGCACGATCGCGACGTGCTCGGCGTTCCACTGCTGCAGCTCGGTGTAGATCTCGGCGCGCTCAGCCGTGTCCGACGTCGAGAGACCGCGCTCGAGCAGCCCGTCGACGGCGGGGTCGCTCACCTGCGAGGCGTTCTGGAAGCCGTCGGTGCCGAGGTGGCTGCGCAGCAGGTCGGCGTCGACGCCGGAGAAGTCCCAGTCGGTGATGTCGTACGTCTTCGGGCCGTACTGCTCGTTGTAGGCGGCGGGTTCGAGCTTCTCGCGGACGATCTCGAAGCCCACGTCCTTCAGGTCGGACTGGATGGCGTTGCCCAGCGCCGTGCGGTCGTCGGAGATCGGGGTCCAGGCGATCCAGCGGGCGGAGAGGCGCTTGCCGTCCTTCATCCGGATGCCGTCGTCGTCGCGCTGCGTCCACCCCGCCTCGTCGAGCAGGGCGTTCGCCTCGTCGGCGTCGAACGGCCAGCTGCCCTCGAGCGCCTTGTCATACCCGGGAGTGGTCGGACCGAGGATGCTCCATGCGCGGGGGAACTCCCCGAAGAAGATCTCCTCGACAGCCGCGTCGATGTCGATGGCCAGCGAGAACGCCTGGCGCACCTTCTGGTCGGCGAAGACGCCGTGCTTCTCGTTGAGGAACAGCGAGTACGGCAGACCGGGATACTCCCTGGCGGTCACCGTGATGTCGTCGCCGAGGTCGGAGACGACGTTCGGCGGAAGCTGCGTGGCCACGTCGGCCTCGCCGGATGAGAGCACGCCGGCGCGGACGGATGCCTCGGGCAGCAGCTCGACGCGCAGGGTCTTGATCTCGGGCGCCTCGGCTCCGTCCGGTCCCCAGGCGTAGTCGTCGTTACGGGTGTAGACGATCTCCTGGTCTGCGGTGTACTCGCTGAGCACGAACGGACCGGTGCCGATCGTCACATCGGGTCCGCCGGCGGCGAGCTGATCGGCGGAGCTCTCGAGCACCTTCGGCGACCAGAAGCCGAGCTGGGCCGTGCTCGCGGCCTGCAGGAACGGCGCGTACGGCTGAGTGAAGCTGACTTCGACGGTATGGTCGCCGATGATCTCGGTGCCGGCGTACAGCTCGCCGCCGAGCATGCTGGCGGCCTGCGCCGACTTGGTCGCGGGATCGACGATGCGGTCGAAGTTCGCCTTCACCGCCGCGGCGTCGAACGGCGTGCCGTCCGAGAAGGTGACGTCGTCGCGGAGTTCGAAGGTGTAGGTCTTCCCGTCGTCGGAGACCTTCCAGCTCTTCGCGAGCCACGGCGAGAACGAGCCGTCGGCCTCCTGGAAGACGAGCGAGTCGAGCACCTGGCGCTGCACCATGCTCGACACGTCGAGCTGGCTGGTCTGCGGGTCCATGTGGCCGGCCGAGAGGTTCGCACCCTCGATCGCCCAGATGAGCTCGGCGTCGTCGGCGCCGCCGCCGTCGGCCGGTCCGGCGCAGGCGCTGAGCAGAAGAGCGGATGCGGTGGCCAGGGCGGCAAGGGGCAGAAGGCGGCGCACGGGAAGAGACGGCATTCGGGAACCTCGATGAGTGCGGGAAGGGGAGGACTCCATCCTACCGGCGGTTCTTGGACTCGGTCGATCTACGAGTCGGATGATCCCGCCCGGTAGACTCGCGGGACAACCCACACTCAGGCACGCTCACACAGTGCCGCACACATCGCTCGAGGAGACCGTCATGTCCAGCATCCCTGACAAGCCCGCGCTCGAAGGCCTCGAGGCGAAGTGGGGTGAGCGGTGGTCCGACCAGGGCACGTTCCTCTTCGACCGCGCCCGCGCGGTGGCATCCGGTCGCGACAGCGTCTACTCGATCGACACTCCCCCGCCGACCGCATCCGGCAGCCTGCACATCGGCCACGTCTTCTCGTACACCCACACCGACATCAAGGCGCGCTTCGAGCGCATGCGCGGACGCAACGTGTTCTACCCGATGGGCTGGGACGACAACGGCCTGCCCACCGAGCGCCGCGTGCAGAACTACTACGGCGTGCGCTGCGACCCGTCTCTGCCGTACGACCCCGACTTCACCCCGCCGTTCGAGGGCGGCGACAACAAGTCCTCACGCGCGGCCGACCAGCAGCCGATCAGCCGCCGCAACTTCATCGAGCTGTGCGAGAAGCTGACCGTCGAGGACGAGAAGCAGTTCGAGGCGCTGTTCCGCCAGCTCGGCCTCAGCGTCGACTGGACCCAGACGTACCGCACGATCTCCGACGACACGATCCGCCAGAGCCAGCTCGCGTTCCTGCGCGGACTCGAGCGCGGCGAGGCGTACCAGTCGCTCGCGCCCACGCTGTGGGACATCGACTTCCGCTCGGCGATCGCGCAGGCCGAGCTGGAGGACCGCGAACAGCAGGCGGCCTTCCACCGGGTCGCCTTCCACAAGACCGACGGCTCGGGTGACATCGAGATCCAGACCACCCGCCCCGAGCTGCTGCCCGCATGCGTGGCCCTGGTCGCGCACCCCGACGACGAGCGGTACCAGCCGTACTTCGGCAAGACCGTGCGCACCCCGATCTTCGACGTCGAGGTGCCCGTGCTCGCGCACCACCTCGCCCAGCCCGACAAGGGCTCCGGCATCGCGATGATCTGCACCTTCGGTGACGTGACCGACATCATCTGGTGGCGCGAGCTCGACCTGCCCAACCGCACGATCCTCGGCAAGGACGGCCGCGTGCTCGCCGACGCGCCCGAGGCGATCGTCTCGGAGGCGGGCCGCGCCGCGTACGCCGAGCTCGCCGGCAAGACCGTCTTCAGCGCCCGGAAGGCCATCGTCGAGCAGCTGCAGGCATCCGGCGACCTGCTCGAGGTCGGCAAGCCCTTCAACCACGCCGTGAAGTTCTTCGAGAAGGGCGACCGTCCGCTCGAGATCGTCTCAACCCGCCAGTGGTACATCCGCAACGGCGCCCGCGACCCGCAGCTGCGCGAGCAGCTGCTCGAGAACGGGCGCGAGCTGAGCTGGCATCCGGAGTTCATGCGCGTGCGCTACGAGAACTGGGTCGGCGGTCTCACCGGCGACTGGCTGATCTCGCGCCAGCGGTTCTTCGGCGTGCCGATCCCAGTCTGGTACGCACTCGACGAGAGCGGCGAGCGCGACTACGACCGCGTGCTGACGCCTTCGCTCGAGAGCCTGCCGATCGATCCGACCACGGACGTGCCGGAGGGCTACACCGAGGACCAGCGCGGCGTGCCGGGCGGATTCGAGGCCGAGCAGGACATCTTCGACACCTGGGCGACGTCGTCGCTCACCCCGCAGCTGGCCGGCGGCTGGCAGCGCGACGAGGAGCTGTGGAACACCGTCGCGCCGTTCGACCTGCGCCCGCAGGGGCAGGACATCATCCGCACCTGGCTGTTCTCGACCATGCTGCGCTCGACGCTCGAGGACCAGCGCTCGCCGTGGCGCAACGCCGCGATCTCTGGCTTCATCGTCGACCCCGACCGCAAGAAGATGTCGAAGTCGAAGGGCAATGTGGTCACCCCCGCCGACATCCTCGAGAAGCACGGCTCCGACGCGGTGCGCTACTGGTCGGCATCCAGCCGGCTCGGCATGGACGCGGCGTTCGACCCGCAGAACCCCACGCAGGTGAAGATCGGTCGCCGTCTGGCGATCAAGATCCTCAACGCCGCTAAGTTCGTGCTGTCCTTCCCCGTCCCCGAGGGCGCGCAGGTCACACATGCGCTGGACGCGTCGATGCTCACCGCCCTCGACCAGGTGGTGCGCGAGGCGACGAAGGCGTACGAGGGCTACGACCAGGCGAAGGCCCTCGAGGTGACGGAGGCGTTCTTCTGGACGTTCTGCGACGACTACCTCGAGCTCGTCAAGGAGCGCGCATACGACCAGACCGATGTCGGTCAGGCCTCGGCCGCCCTCGCACTGCGCCTGGCGCTGTCGACGCTGCTGCGTCTGCTCGCTCCGATCGTCTCGTTCGCGACCGAGGAGGCCTGGTCGTGGTTCGAGGACGGCTCGATCCACACGGCCTCGTGGCCCGAGCCGCTGGAGATCGACGGCGACACCGCGGTGCTCGCCACGGCCAGCGAGGCGCTGATCGGCATCCGTCGGGCGAAGACCGAGTCGAAGGCCTCGCAGAAGACGCCGGTCGCGACCGCCACCATCGCCGCGCCCGCCGCCAAGATCGACGCGCTGCGCGCCGCCGCCGACGACCTGCGCGCCGTCGGCCGCATCGCGGAGCTGGAGTTCGCCGAGGCTGACGAACTGACCGTCACGGCGATCGAGCTGGCGCCGGCGGAGGCCTGATCATGCAGCTCGGCACGAGGTGGGAGGCCGGCGCCGAACCGCCGGCCTCCGTTCCCGCGCAGCTGCGCCCCGCGATCGCCAAGGTCGATGCGACTCTCAGCGGCACCCGCGCGCACTGGACCCTCACCTGGCTGGAGGGTCGGCCGATCGCCGAGCTGGATGCCGGCTGGGAGGTTCTGCTCACGGCATCCGGTGAGGTCGTCGCCCGCCCCTTCGAGGACTGATCCCCTCCGCGCCCATCGCCGGCGGGATCAGCGACGCGGGAGTCCGACGGTCGCGAGGAGGTGATCGACCTGGCGCGGGTCGTGCCGCCTGGTCTGCTGCTCGCGAAGCACGTCGAGTGCGAGCTCGCGGCGTTCCGCCCTGGCGAGGATTCGTCGCTCGACATGACGGGTGAGACCCGCGGCGATCTGCTGGAGCAGCCGCTCGAAGGGCGTGGGAGATACGAGGCAGAGAGTCGCGGTGCTCATGGTCACTCCTGGTTCGTGATGCCGCGACTGCTCGCCGCGGGAAGATCGAAGACCTCGGCGCGCAGCGACACGCGCCTGGTGCCGGGCAGGGACTCCTGCCCGCGGTAGCGCTCGACCGCGGCGTCGACGACCGCAGTCAGCTCCTGCTTCAGTTCGGCCATCTGCTCGGGCGTGACGTCGAGCATGGTCGTCATGACGAGCCCGGCGTCCTTCCACCCGTCCGGCTGCTCGGACTCAGGACGATTGATGTACTCCATCAGGGTCTGGTGACGCAGGCGCAGGAACTCGGTCGTGACGATCTGCGCTGCGGCGCGGCTCGACGGCGACATCGCCTCAGTGGGACCGGGCATGTCGACGCGTCCCTTCGGCCGCTCCCACCAGCGCTCGCGCGCGGTGCCCCGATCGGGCACCTCGCGGATGAGATCGTGCGACGCCAGCGCCCGCAGGTGATAGCTGGTGGCTCCGGATGTCTCACCGATCAGCGCGGCGAGGCTGCTCGCGGTCTGCGGCCCCCGTTCGCTGAGCAGGTCGTAGATGCGCACCCGCAGCGGGTGCGCCAGCGCCTTCAGGGCCCTCGCATCGAGGGTGCGGACCTGCTGCTCGTTCGTCGTCATGAGTGCAAAGATACTCTTGCAAAGAAGTATTTGCAAGAGTATCTTTGCATCGACGAGAGCGCTGAATCCCGTCGCTCAGCTGACCGCGTCGCGTGCCGCGACGAACGCCGTCACGCACCGCTCGACCTGCTCGGGCGTGTGCGCCGCCGAGAGCTGCACGCGAATACGGGCAGCGCCTCGCGGCACGACCGGGAAGCTGAATGCCGTGACGTACACGCCCTGACGCTGCATCTCGTCGGCGATGCGGGCGGTGAGCGCGGCGTCGCCGAACATCACGGGCACGATCGGATGCTCGCCCGGGAGCAGATCGAAGCCCTCCTCGCTCATCCGCCGGCGGAACAGCTCGGCGTTCTCGATCAGTCGCGCGCGCAGATCGGCCGATCCCTCGACGAGATCGAGCGCCGTCAGCGTGCCCGCCACGATCGACGGCGCGAGCGTGTTCGAGAAGAGGTAGGGGCGCGAGCGCTGGCGCAGCAGCGCGACGATGTGGCGGTGCGCGGCGACGTAGCCACCGGACGCCCCGCCGAGGGCCTTGCCGAAGGTGCCGGTGTAGATGTCGACCCGGTCCGAGACGCCGCAGAACTCGGGAGTGCCGCGGCCGTTCTCGCCGACGAATCCGACGGCGTGCGAGTCGTCGACGAAGACCAGGGCATCGTACTGCTCCGCGAGGTCGCAGATCTCCCGCAGCGGGGCGATGTAGCCGTCCATCGAGAAGACGCCGTCGGTGACGATGACCCGGAATCGGGCATCCGCCGCCGCCTTCAGCTGCTCCTCGAGATCAGCCATGTCGCGGTTGCGGTAGCGCAGGCGACGAGCCTTCGACAGCCGGATGCCGTCGATGATCGACGCGTGGTTCAGCTCGTCCGAGATGATCGCGTCCTCGGCGGAGAAGAGCGTCTCGAACACCCCGCCGTTGGCGTCGAAGCAGGAGGAGTACAGGATCGCGTCGTCGGTGCCGAGGAAGGCGGCGAGTCGGCGCTCGAGCTCGAGGTGCTGCTCCTGCGTGCCGCAGATGAAGCGCACGCTCGCCAGGCCGTAGCCCCACTCCTGCAGCGCCCGCGCAGCGGCGTCGACGATGCGCGGATCGTCGGCGAGTCCGAGGTAGTTGTTGGCGCAGAAGTTGAGCACCTCGGTTCCGCCGGTGATGATCTCGGCCTTCTGCGGACCGGAGATGCCGCGCTCGCGCTTGGTCAGGCCCGCCTCCTCGATGCCGGCCAGCTCGCTCTGCAGGTGATCCTTGAACGTCGTGTACATGACAGCTCCTTACAGCTCGGTCCAGTCCAGGATGATCTTGCCGGTGCCCGCCGACTCGGCGGCAGCGAAGCCGCGCTCCCAGTCGCGCGCCGGGATCACGTCGGCGATCACCCGGGTGATCGCCTCGCGCAGGGTGGCGCTGGTCTGCAGCATGGCGCCCATCGCGTTCCACGTCTCGAACATCTCGCGTCCGTAGATGCCCTTGATGGTCAGCATGTGGGTGACGAGCTTGCCCCAGTCGATGTCGAAGCCGGCGCTGGGCAGCCCGAGCATGGCGATCTGCCCGCCATGGTTCATGTTGTCGATCATCGCCGGCAGCGCCGAGGGCGCACCGCTCATCTCGAAGCCGATGTCGAAGCCCTCGCGCATGCCCAGCGCGCGCTGCGCCTCGTGGATGTCCTGCCGCGAGACGTCGACGACGGCGTCGGCGCCCATCCGCGTCGCCATGTCCAGACGCGGGGCGCTGACGTCGGTGGCGACGATGAAGCGCGCACCCGCATGCCGGGCGACGGCGATCGACATGAGGCCGATCGGCCCACACCCGGTGATCAGCACGTCCTCGCCGATCACGCGATACATCAGGGCGGTGTGCACGGCGTTGCCGAGCGGATCGAAGATCGCCCCGAGCTCCGGGGTGACATCGTCGTGGTGCACCCAGACGTTTGCGGCCGGGAGCGAGAGGTACTCGGCGAAGGCGCCGTCGCGCTGCAGGCCGAGACCGATCGTGCGGATGCACATCTGCCGGCGGCCGGCACGGCAGTTGCGGCAGGTGCCGCAGACGATGTGCCCCTCGCCCGACACGCGGTCGCCGACCGCGATGTCGTGCACCATCGGACCGACCTCGACCACCTCGCCGTAGAACTCGTGCCCGGGGATCAGCGGCGTCTCGATCGCGGATGCCGCCCAGTCGTCCCAGCGGTGGATGTGCAGATCGGTGCCGCAGATGCCGGTGCGCAGCACCCGGGTCACCACCTCGCCCGTGCCGGCGACCGGATCGGGGCGCTCGACGAACTCGAAGCCGGCGCGCGGCCCGCTCTTGAACAGTGCCTTCATGCTTCGATGACACCGCACCCGCGGATGTAGAGCAACCGACTCTTGCTGCATGGTTCGTTAAGTTCTGCTGAAACTAGGATGGGTGCGTGGAACTCCATCAGCTGCAGATCCTGCGCGAGCTCGGCGCACTCGGCAGCGTCACCGCCGTCGCCGAGGCGCTGCGCGTGACGCCGTCGGCGGTCTCGCAGCAGCTCGCCGCACTGCAGCGCGGCGTCCGGACGCCGCTCACCCGGCGGCAGGGTCGCACTCTCGTGCTGACCGCCGCGGGCCAGGTCCTCGCCGAAGCGGGCGGGGAAGCGCTGGATGCGATGGCCGCGGCTCGCGGCGCCCTGGAGGCGTACGAGCAGGACTCCGCCGGGGTGGTGAGCGTGAGCGGCTTCCACAGTGCGGGTCAGGCCCTGTTCGGCGCACTGCTGCGCGACCTCGCCGGGCAGCAGGATCCACCCGCCGTGCAGCTCACCGACGAGGACGTCGCGCAGAGCGAGTTCCCCGCCCTGACCGCGCGGTACGACCTCGTACTCGCTCATCGGATGGAGCACTCCGCACCTTGGCCCGCGCAGGGGGTGCGCAGCCTCACCCTCGTGCGCGAACCGCTGGATGTCGCGGTCGCGGCCTCGCATCCGCTGGCCGCCCGCTCGTCGGTCTCGCCCGCCGACATCGCCGGCGAGCGCTGGGTGACCAGTCGCATCGGCTACTCCCCCGACGACGTGCTGGGAGCCATCGCCGCCGTCGCCAACGTCGCCCCGCGCGTGCAGCATCGCATCAACGACTACGGCGCGGTCGCCGCCGCCGTCGCCGCCGGTGACGTGATCGGGCTGCTCCCCCGCTTCACCTCCCGCAGCGTCGATGACAGCGAGATCGTGCGCATCCCCCTGCTCGGCGTCAGCACGCACCGTCTCATCGACGTCCTCGCCCGCCCTGAGACCCTTCGCCGGCGCAGCGTGCGGCTGGTCGTCGAGGGACTGCAGCGCGTGATGGGCCGTCTCAGCGGCTGACCGGCCGCACTTAGACTCACGGCATGACCGAGGCCACGAACCCGCTGCTCTCCCCCTCGACGCTTCCGTACGGAATGCCCGACTACGCGGCGATCCGGCCCGAGCACTATCTGCCGGCGTTCCAGGTCGCCTTCGACGAGCACCGCGCGGAGATCCGCGTCATCACGGTCGCGCGGTCGACGCCGACCTTCGAGAACACGATCGAGGCGCTGGAGCGCAGCGGCGAGCTGCTCGACCGAGTCTCGCACGCGTTCTTCACCGTGAGCTCGGCCGATGCGACCCCCGCCATCCAGGAGGTGGATGAGCGGCTGGCGCCGCTGCTGGCCGCCCATGACGACGCCGTCAGACTCGACGCGCAGCTGTACTGGCGCGTGTCGCAGGTGCACGAGCGCCTCGGCGAGCGCCCGGATCTCAGCGCCGAGCAGCAGTACCTCGTGCGTCGCCACTACCGCGAGATGAGCCATGCCGGCGCGGGGCTCGACGACGAGGCGAAATCGCGGCTGACGGAACTGAATCAGCGCCTGTCGACGCTCGGCACGACCTTCGAGAAGAATCTGCTCGCCGACACCAACGAACTAGCGGTCGTGTTCGACGATCCTGCTGCGCTCGACGGGCTCACCGCGGGGGAGCTCAGCGCCACCGCCCGCGCCGCGGCGGAGCGCGGTATGGCAGGCCGATATCTGGTCACGCTGCCGCTGTTCAGCGGGCATCCGTATCTGGCATCCCTCACGGTGCGCGAGAGTCGCCGCCGCATCATGCAGGCATCACTCGCCCGCGCCTCTCGCGGGAACGAGCACGACAATTGCGCTGTGCTCACCGAGATCGTCGCGCTTCGGGCCGAGCGCGCGGCGCTGCTCGGTTACGACTCGCACGCCGCGTACGTCACCGCCGACGAGACCGCCGGCTCGCCCCAGGCGGTGGAGCGGATGCTGCGGGAGCTGGCCGCTCCCGCGGCGCGCAACGCCCAGCGCGAGAACGGAGCGCTGCAGCGGATCATCGACGAGACCGAAGCCGAGCCGTTCGCGCTTGAGGCTCACGATTGGGCCTTCTACACCGAGAGGGTCCGCCAGGCCCGCTACGACATCGACACGGCCGCGCTGCGTCCGCACTTCGAGGCGGAGCGGGTGCTGCGCGACGGTGTCTTCTTCGCCGCGACACAGCTCTACGGCATCCGCTTCACCGAGCGGGCGGATCTGATCGCCTACCACCCCGGCGCGCGGGTCTTCGAGGTCCATGACGACGACGGCTCTGCGGTCGGGCTGTACGTCCTCGACCTGTACACGCGCGATTCCAAGCGCGGCGGCGCCTGGATGAATCCGATCGTCGGTCAGTCGGCTCTGCGGGGCACCCTCCCGGTGGTGGTCAACAACCTGAACGTCTCGCAGCCCGGTGACGGGCAGGCGACGCTGCTGACCCTCGACGAGGTGACCACCCTGTTCCACGAGTTCGGGCACGCCCTGCACGGGCTGTTCGCCCGCGTCACCTACCCGCACTTCTCCGGAACGAACGTGTTCCGTGACTTCGTCGAGTTCCCCAGCCAGGTCAACGAGATGTGGATTCTGTGGAGTGAGGTGCTGAGCAACTACGCGCGCCATCACGAGACGGGCGAGCCGCTCGACGCGGGCATCGTCGACCGGCTGCGCGCATCGCAGGCCTTCGATCAGGGGCACGCCACAAGCGAGTACCTCGCGGCCGCGTGGCTCGACCAGGCGTGGCACCGCATCGCCGCAGGCTCCACGGTGGGCGATGTCGCGCGGTTCGAGCGCGACGCTCTGGCCGACATCGGTCTGCTGAACCCCGTCGTGCCCACCCGCTACTCGTCGACCTACTTCGCCCACGTGTTCTCGGGCGGATACAGCGCCGGGTACTACTCGTACATCTGGAGCGAGGTGCTCGACGCCGACACCGTCGAGTGGTTCCGCGAGAACGGCGGCCTCACGCGTGAGAACGGCGATCGCTTCCGGCGCCGTCTGCTCGGCGTCGGCGGCTCGAAGGATCCCCTCGAGGCATACCGCGACTTCCGCGGACGCGATGCCGAGATCGGACCGCTGCTCACGCGCCGCGGGCTGCAGGCCTGAGCCGCCGGCCGCCTACTGATCCGAGTGGGCGGCGAGCCACTCCCGGCCTTTGTACCAGGTGAGCTGGTGATAGCTCTGGTGGAGGTGCGCGCCGAGACCGTCCATCGGCATCACGTGAACCGCAATGGCTTCGCTCTCGTCGAGCTGAGGGTCGCCGACGCGCTCACAGCCGCGCGCCAGGAAGTGGTGCACGCGGTTCGTGTGATTGCCGAAGTTCGCCCAGGTCGGGCCGAGGTCGACGATCTCGGATGCCTCGAACCCGGTCTCCTCGCGAAGCTCGCGACGGGCGGCGGCGATCGGCTGCTCCCCCGGTTCGACGGCTCCGCCGATCGTCCCGAGTGCGATGACACCAGCGCCATGTCGGTACTCGTCGACGACGATAGCCTCGTCGTTCGACGAGAGCGCGAGCACCGAGATCCAGTCGCCGTACTCGAGCACGTAGTACGGCGCGATCGCCAGCCCGGCGTCGTTCTCGCACTCGTCAGCCCGTAGGCGGATCCATCGATCGGCGAGGAGGGTGCGGGTGCCGACCACCCGCCAGGGGCGCGGTCTGTCGACGGCCACCGAGCTCAAGCGCTCTTGCGCTTGCGGGAGAGCACCACGGTGGGCGGCGCTCCCTCTTCGACCGCGGCCTTGGTGACGACGACCTTCGACACGTCCTCGGCGGACGGGATCTCGAACATGATCGGACCGAGCACGTCCTCGAGGATCGCCCGCAGGCCGCGGGCGCCGGTCTTGCGCAGCACCGCGAGGTCGGCGATGGCACGCAGCGCGTCCTCATCGAACTCGAGCTGCACGCCGTCGATCTCGAACATCCGCTGGTACTGCTTCACGAGCGCGTTGCGCGGACCGGTGAGGATGTCGATCAGGGCATCCTGGTCGAGCGGCGACACGGAGGTGACGACCGGCAGGCGGCCGATGAACTCCGGGATGAGGCCGAACTTGTGCAGATCCTCGGGCAGCACCTCGCTGAACAGATCGAGGTCCTTGCCCTTGTCGTGCAGCGGGGCGCCGAAGCCGACGCCGTGCTTGCCGACCCGTGCCGAGATGATGTCCTCGAGGCCGGCGAACGCACCCGCGACGATGAACAGCACGTTGGTCGTGTCGATCTGCAGGAACTCCTGGTGCGGGTGCTTGCGACCGCCCTGCGGCGGGACCGACGCGACGGTGCCCTCCAGGATCTTCAGCAGCGCCTGCTGCACGCCCTCACCCGACACGTCACGGGTGATCGACGGGTTCTCCGCCTTGCGTGCGATCTTGTCGATCTCGTCGATGTAGATGATGCCGGTCTCGGCGCGCTTGGTGTCGTAGTCCGCCGCCTGCAGCAGCTTGAGCAGGATGTTCTCGACGTCCTCGCCCACATAGCCCGCCTCGGTCAGGGCCGTCGCGTCGGCCACGGCGAACGGCACGTTCAACCGCTTGGCCAGGGTCTGCGCGAGGTAGGTCTTGCCGCAGCCGGTGGGACCGAGCATGAGGATGTTGCTCTTGGCGACCTCGACCTCCTCCGCCTTCTGCTCGGCGGACTGGATCGTGCCGCGAGCACGGACGCGCTTGTAGTGGTTGTAGACGGCGACCGCGAGCGAGCGCTTCGCGGCGTCCTGTCCGACGACGTACTCCTCGAGGAACGAGAAGATCTCGCGGGGCTTGGGCAGCTCGAAGTCGGCCACGGGACCGCTGCCGGCCTCGGCCATGCGCTCTTCGATGATCTCGTTGCACAGCTCGACGCACTCGTCGCAGATGTACACGCCGGGACCGGCGATGAGCTGCTGCACCTGCTTCTGGCTCTTTCCGCAGAAAGAGCATTTGAACAGATCAGCGCTTTCACCGATGCGTGCCATGCGCGTCCTCCTCGGGGGAATGAGAGATCGTCCTTCGAGCGTAACGTCTGCCCCCGACACCGGGCCGCATTGACGGGGCGGATGACGCGGGCCCGACTCCGCCGTCGGCGGAATCGGGCCCGTGCACAGGGTTCAGCCGCTCACACCATCGATTTGGTGTGCCACACCGTCTTCGTCTCGGTGAACGCGCTGATCCGGTCGAGGCTCGGCTCCACGCCCCCCGGGCGCAGCACGCGCTTGAGCGTGTCGGCGGCGGCGATCTCGAGGTCGACCCAGTCGAGCCCGCCGGCGCCGCTGAGGTCGAGCGCGTTGACATCGGCGTGGGATGCCAGCCACGGGGCGATCTCGGCCGGCGAGCCGGTGAGCACGTTCACCACTCCCCCGGGCACATCGCTGGTCGCGAGCACCTCGGCCAGGCTGATCGCCGAGAGCGGGAACCGCTCGCTCGCCACGACGACGACCGTGTTGCCGGTGACGAGCGCCGGCGCGATCACCGAGACCAGGCCGAGCAGCGCGGAGTCCTGCGGTGCGATCGTCGCGACGACCCCGGTCGGCTCGGGCACCGAGATGTTGAAGTACGGGCCCGACACGGGGTTGGCGTTGCCCGCGACCTGCGCGTACTTGTCGCACCAGCCGGCGTACCAGACCCACAGGTCGATGGCGGCGTCCACCTGCGCGCTCGCGGCACCGGTCGACGCGCCCTCCTGATCGACGATCTCGTCGATGAACTGCGCGCGGCGGCCCTCGAGGATCTCGGCGACGCGGTAGAGCACCTGGCCGCGGTTGTACGCGGTGGCGCCCGACCAGCCCTTCACCGCGGCGCGAGCGGCGACGACGGCATCCCTGGCATCCTTCCGCGACGCCTTCGCGGCGTTCGCGAGAAAGGCGCCCTTCGGCGAGACGACCTCGTAGGTGCGGCCGGACTCGCTGCGCGGGAAGGCGCCGCCGATGGCGAGCTTGTAGGTCTTCGGAACGGTGAGGCGCTTGCTCATGCCGAGGCTCCCTTCAGGTATGCGGTCAGGCCGTGGCGACCGCCCTCACGGCCGTAGCCGGACTCCTTGTATCCGCCGAACGGGCTCGACGGGTCGAAACGGTTGAAGGTGTTCGCCCAGACGACGCCGGCTCGCAGCCGGTCGGCGACGGCGAGGATGCGCGAGCCCTTGTCGCTCCAGATGCCCGCCGACAGCCCGTACGGCGTGTTGTTCGCCTTCGCGATCGCCTCGGCCGGCGTGCGGAAGGTGAGCACCGACAGCACCGGTCCGAACACCTCGTCCCGCGCGATGCGGTGCGAGGCCTCGACGCCGGTGAAGATCGTCGGCGCGAACCAGAAGCCCTTCTCCGGGATCGCGCAGTCGGCGGTCCAGCGCTCGGCGCCCTCGGCCTCGCCGATCTCGCTGAGCTCGCGGATGCGGGCCAGCTGAGCGGCGGAGTTGATCGCCCCGATGTCGGTGTTCTTGTCGAGCGGGTCGCCCAGACGCAGCGTCGACAGCCGGTGCTTGAGCCGCTCGATGACCTCGTCGTGGATCGACTCCTGCACGAGCAGGCGGCTGCCAGCGCAGCACACGTGACCCTGGTTGAAGAAGATCCCGTTCACGATGCCTTCGACGGCCTGGTCGATGGGGGCGTCGTCGAAGACGATGTTGGCGGCCTTGCCGCCGAGCTCGAGGGTCACCTTCTTGTCGGTGCCGGCGATCGCCTTGGCGATGTCGCGGCCCACACCGGTGGATCCGGTGAAGGCGACCTTGTCGACATCAGGATGCCTGACCAGTGTCGCTCCCGTCGCGCCCGCGCCGGTGACGATGTTGACGACACCGGCGGGCAGGTCGGCCTGCTGCAGGATCTCGGCGAAGATCAGCGCCGTGAGCGGCGTGGTCTCGGCTGGCTTCAGCACGACGGTGTTGCCGGCGGCGAGGGCAGGGGCCACCTTCCACGCCAGCATGAGCAGCGGGAAGTTCCACGGGATGACCTGAGCGGCGACGCCGAGGGCACGCGGGTTCGCGCCGAGACCGGCGTAGTCGAGCTTGTCCGCCCAGCCCGCGTAGTAGAAGAACCAGGATGCGACCAAGGGCACGTCGACATCACGGCTCTCCTTGATCGGCTTGCCGTTGTCGAGGCTCTCGGCCACGGCGAGCTCCCGCGCGCGCTCCTGCACGAGCCGCGCGATGCGGAACAGGTACTTGCCGCGGTCGCGGCCGCTCATCTTCGACCACACTCTGTCGTGCGCGCGGCGGGCTGCGCCGACCGCACGGTCGATGTCGTCGTCCGAGGCCGAGGAGATCTCGGCGATGCGGCTCTCGTCGGCGGGCGAGATGGTGTGGAAGTTGTCGCCGCTGCCGTCGACGAACTCACCGTCGATGAACAGCCCGTAGCTGTCCTTGAGACGCAGGATCGCCGTGGACTCCGGGGCGGGAGCGTATTCCAGGAATGACATATTCATTCTTCCTGTCAGTCGATGGTGACGTAGTCGGGTCCGGAGTAGTGTCCGGAGGTGAGCTTCTGACGCTGCAGCAGCACGTCGTTGAGCAGGCTGGAGGCGCCGAAGCGGAACAGGTGCGGCTGCAGCCACTCCTCGCCGGCAGTCTCGGCGACCGTGACCAGGTACTTGATCGCGTCCTTCGACGAGCGGATGCCACCGGCGGGCTTGACGCCGATCTTCTCCCCCGTCGCGCGGTGCCAGTCCCGCACCGTCTCGAGCATCAGCAGCGTGGTCGGCAGCGTGGCCGCGGGCTGCACCTTGCCGGTCGACGTCTTGATGAAGTCGCCGCCGGCGAGGATCGACAGCCAGGACGCGCGCTTGATGTTGTCGTAGGTGTTCAGCTCTCCGGTCTCCATGATGACCTTGAGCGAGGCGTAGCTGCCGTCCTCGCGGCGGCACGCCTCCTTCACCTGGGCGATCTGGTCGAAGACGAATCCGTAGCGTCCCTCGAGGAACGCGCCGCGGTCGATGACCATGTCGATCTCGTCGGCGCCGGCAGCGACGGCATCCGCCGTGTCCGCGAGCTTGATCTCCAGCGACGAGCGTCCGGAGGGGAAGGCCGTCGCGACGGCTGCGACCGAGATGCGGCCCTCGTCGGGGTCGCCGTGCAGAGCGCCGAGCGCCTCGACGGCGTGACCGACCATGTCGCCGTACACGCAGACTGCGGCGACCAGCGGCGTGCTCGGGTCGGCGGCATCCGGGTTCTTCGCCTTGGCGACCAGCGAGCGCACCTTGCCGGCCGTGTCCGCACCCTCGAGGGTGGTCAGGTCGATCAGCGAGATGATCTTGTCGAGCGCCCGCGCCTTCGACGTCGTCTTGATCGACCGGGTGCCGAGGGCAGCGGCACGCTGCTCGAGACCGACGGCATCGACGCCGGGCAGGCCGTGCAGGAAGCGGCGCAGGGTGGCGTCGTCCGGGTCACCGCCCAGCACGTCGACCGCGCTGCGGCGGGCCAGTTCTGTTGAGGTCACTTCTCCTCCAGGAGTTCTCGGGCGGTGGATTCGTCGGTCACCACGATGCTGCACAGGCCGTTGCTGACGACTGTACGCGCGATGTCGTGCTTGGCGGCACCGGCGGTGACGAAGATGGATCGGGGTGCGGCGCGCAGCTGCTCGAGAGCGACGCCGAGGGTGCGCGCGTCGAGCTGCGGATCGACCGTGTTGCCGTCGGCGTCGATGTAGCGGCCGAGCAGATCGCCGACGGCGCCGCGCCGGACGAGCTCGGCGATGTCGTCCGGCGTGAGGTAGCCGTTCTCGACGTGCGCAGACCCGGCATCGGCCGGCCCGGCGGTGAACAGGAACGTGTTGGCGGCCGCAGCGTGCTCGAGAACGGCGGCGACCGTGCGGTCGGACTCGATGGCGGTCTTGGTCTCGACGAGCTCGAGGATCGCAGGGCTCGGCAGCAGCATCGCCTGACCGCCGCCGCGCTGGGCGATGGTGGCGGCGACGGATGCCGCGCCGCCCGCTCGGCGGTTCAGGCTGACGCCGCCGTTCGCCTGCACGACGGTGACGCCGTGCGCCCATCCCTCCGGCAGCGCGTCGGCGATGGCGGTGAGCGTGCGTCCCCAGCTCACCGCGAGAGTGCGGGGCACGGGACGAAGAGCGGTCAGCATGTCGGCCGCGGCGCGAGCGACACGCTCGAGCACGAGGTCGGGCTCGTCGGGCACGGGAACGACCACGGCATCGCGCAGCCCGAACCTCTCGACGAGCTCGCGCTCGAGCCCCAGACGGCGGGCACGAGGATGCACGATCTCTATGCGCACGATGCCGCGCTCCCTGGCCTGCACGAGCAGTCGCCCGACCTTCCAGCGGGAGATGCCGAGAAGGGCGCCGATCTCGTCCTGCGTCTTGTTCTCGTCGTACGAGAGCTCGGCCACACGCACCATGAGCAGTTCGTCGTCCACGGCATCCTCCTTCCGACCTCGAGTCTAGAAGGACACCGACACTCGCGCAGCGGTTTGCTCAGATGAGCAACAGGGGCGCGCGTCCCCGCGCATCCGTTGTCGCGAGGTCGCCGCACGCCGCGCGGAGATGTGCGCTCCGCGCGGACGCATGCGCTGATTTCCTGCGCGCTGGGCGAACTCCTGGGCGGCAGGCGCGCACGTGAAAGGCGGCCCGGCTCGATGCCGGACCGCCTTTCGGTGGAGTGCTCAGCCGCGCTTGCGTGAGGTCAGCACCTGGTCGACGATGCCGTACTCGAGCGCTTCGTTCGCAGACAGGATCTTGTCGCGGTCGATGTCGCGGTTGATCTGCTCGACCGGCTTGCCGGTGTGCCGCGCCATGGTCTCCTCAAGCCAGGTGCGCATCCGCAGGATCTCAGCCGCCTGGATCTCGATGTCGGATGCCTGACCGTGACCGGCCTCACCCATCGCGGGCTGGTGCATCAGCACGCGGGCGTTCGGCAGCGCGAGGCGCTTGCCTGGCGCACCGGCAGCGAGCAGCACCGACGCCGCGGAGGCCGCCTGACCGAGCACGACCGTCTGGATGTGCGGCGCGACGTACTGCATGGTGTCGTAGATCGCCGTCATCGCGGTGAACGAGCCACCGGGCGAGTTGATGTACATCGTGATGTCGCGCTCGGCGTCCTGGCTCTCGAGCACGAGCAGCTGGGCCATCACGTCGTCGGCCGACGCGTCGTCGACCTGCACGCCGAGGAAGATCACGCGGTCTTCGAACAGCTTGTTGTAGGGGTCCTGGCGCTTGAAGCCGTACGCGGTGCGCTCCTCGAACTGCGGCAGGACGTAGCGGCTGGAGGGCAGGTTTCCGGCAGCGCGGAAGGTGGGGGTGTGCATGCGTGTCTTCCTTCCTTACTGGTCCGCGCCCGTGCCGCCGCCACCGGTGACGTCGCTGGCGTGCTCGCGGATGTGATCGACGAAGCCGTACTCGAGGGCCTCTTCGGCGGTGAACCAGCGGTCGCGGTCACCGTCGGCGTTGATCTGCTCGACCGACTTGCCGGTCTGTGCGGCCGTGATCTCGGCGAGGCGGCGCTTCATCGACAGGATCAGCTGAGCCTGAGTCTGGATGTCGCTCGCGGTGCCGCCGAAGCCGCCGTGGGGCTGGTGAAGCAGAACGCGGGCGTTCGGGGTGATGTAGCGCTTGCCCTTGGTGCCGCTCGTGAGCAGCAGCTGGCCCATGGACGCCGCCATGCCGATGCCGACCGTCACGATGTCGTTGGGCACGAACTGCATGGTGTCGTAGATGGCCATGCCCGCGGTGATCGACCCACCGGGAGAGTTGATGTAGAGGTAGATGTCCTTCTCAGAGTCTTCGGCGGCGAGAAGGAGGATCTTCGCGCAGATCTCATTCGCGTTCTCATCGCGCACCTCAGAGCCCAGCCAGATGATGCGGTCCTTGAGCAGCCTGTCGAAGACGCTCGTCGCCATCAGGGGTTCAGCCATGTCAGCTCCTGTTTCCGTGTTTCGGTGATTCGAATCTACCGGCGGTCACACGCGCGTCCGGCCGTGTTCGCCGTCGGCATATCAGCGTGGCGCGGTCGCGACCTCAGGCGTCCCTCGGGTCCAGCAGCTCAGCCGCGTACCCCGTCACCGATCGCGTGTACCGGGTGAGGTGCGGAGCGAGCGCATTCAGGGCGATGGATGCGCCGCGCACCGCGTCACCGGAAGAGACCAGGGCCAGGGCGTAGAACGCCGCGGCCTCGTCGGCCATCGACGCGCCCCGGGTGCGCTCGTACTCCTCGGCGAGCAGCTGCAGGGACTCGTCGACCCGGCCGAGATTGCGGATGGTGCTGGCGAGCTGGATGATCGCCCTCGTGCGCCGTTCGGGGTCGAGGCCTGCGTCGAGAGCGGCTCGGTACAGCGGCTCCGCAGTCGCCTCCTCCCCCGCGCTGTCCCGCGCGCCCGCCCGCTCGAACAGAGCCACCGGATGCCCGTCGCCGAGCTCCGCAGCCAGACCGTCGATCCGCGCGATGCGCTCCTCGTCGCTCAGAGCGTCGTCCGCCCACACGGCATCGATGCGCGTCTGCCACTCGTCCGGTGCCTGATCCATGTCGTCCTCCTCCTCATACGACGAAGGGCGGATGCCGCAGCATCCGCCCTTCGCTCGATCACGAAGTGATCATTCGGCCTTGTCGGCCTCGTCCTTCGCGGCGGCCTTCTTGGCCGGAGCCTTCTTCGCAGCCGGCTTCTTGGCAGCGGGCTTCTCAGCCTCTGCGTCGTCAGCGGCGTCCTTCTTGGCGGGAGCCTTCTTCTTCGCCGGAGCCTTCTTGGCCGGCTTCTCCTCCTCGGCGGCGGGAGCCTCCTCGGCCGGAGCCTCGTCGCCCTCAGCGGCGTCGTCGTCCTCGGCGTCGCCGATGAACTCCGACAGGTCGACCTTGGCGCCGTTGCTGTCGACGACGTTCACCTTCGCGAGCGTCACGGCGAGAGCCTTGTTGCGGGCGACCTCGCCGACGAGCGCGGGCAGCTGGCCGGCGCCCTGCAGCGCCTCGACGAACTCCTGCGGAGCCATGCCGTACTGGGCTGCCGACTGGATCAGGTACTGGCTGAGCTCCTCCTGCGAGACCTGCACGTTCGCGTTCTCGGCGATCGTGTCGAGCAGCACCTGCGTGCGGAACTGCTTCTCGCTCGCCTCGGCGACCTCGGCGCGGTGCTCGTCGTCTTCGAGGCGGTTCTCGTTCTCGAGGTGAGCGTGCACCTCGTCCTCGATGAGCTGCGGCGGGACGGGGATCTCGACCTGCTCGAGAAGCGTCTCGATGAGCTGGTCGCGAGCGGCGGCGCCCTGGGTGAAGACACCCTGCTGCGCGACGCGCTCGGCGAGGCTCTCGCGCAGCTCGGCGAGGGAGTCGAACTCCGAGGCCATCTGGGCGAAGTCGTCGTCGGCCTCGGGGAGCTCGCGCTCCTTGACGGCCTTGAGCGTGACCGAGACCTCGGCCTGCTCGCCGGCGTGGTCGCCGCCGACCAGGGCCGAGCTGAAGGTGGTCTCCTCACCGGCGGTGAGGGTGTCGAGCGCCTCGTCGATGCCCTCGAGCAGCTCGCCCGAGCCGATCTCGTACGACACGCCCTCGGCGCGGTCGATCTCGGCGCCGTCGATCGTGGCGATCAGGTCGAGCTCGACGAAGTCGCCCTTCGCCGCGGGACGGTCGACGGGGATCAGGGTGCCGAAGCGCGCTCGCAGGTTGTCGAGCTCCGCGTCGATCGCGGCCTCGTCGGCCTCGACGGCGTCGACGGTGATCGTGATGTCCGACAGCTCGGGCAGCTCGATCTCGGGGCGCACGTCGACCTCGATGTCGACGAGCAGGTCGCCGGAGAAGTCCTTCTCGTTCGGCCACTGCGTGATGTCGGCAGCCGGGCGGCCGACCATGCGCACGTTGTGCTCGGCGGCGGCCTCGCGGAAGAAGCCGTCGAGGGCCTCGTTCACGGCGTGCTCGATGACGGCACCGCGGCCGACACGCTGGTCGATGATGGGAGCCGGGACCTTGCCCTTGCGGAAGCCGGGGATCTGAACGTCCTGCGCGATGTGCTCGTAGGCGTGCGCGATGCTGGGCTTGAGGTCCTCAGGGGTGACCGTGATGGTGAGCTTGACCCGGGTCGGGGACAGCTTCTCGACGGTGCTGTTGGCCATGCTGGTGTGTTCTCCTTGTGGTTTCCGCGTTGACGACGCGGTCGTGAAGTCTCCGGGCCGTGGTCGGGGCGACAGGATTTGAACCTGCGACCTCCCGCTCCCAAAGCGGGCGCTCTACCAAGCTGAGCTACGCCCCGGCTTGAACCCGCGCACACGGGAACGGCCCTGACGAGTCTAACGGACGGAACACGTCGCTCCGTCCGCTATGCTTTACGAGGTGCTCCGCTCGACGGGGCAGCCGAGAGGGCGACACGCCGCCGGTTCTGCGGGGATGTAGCTTAATGGTAAAGCCTTAGTCTTCCAAACTAATGACGCGGGTTCGATTCCCGTCATCCCCTCTGATGAAGAAGGCCCCCACCGCGAGGTGGGGGCCTTCTTCATGCAGCCGGCCACGACCTGTGCCCGGCGCGAACAGCAAGAATCCCCGGAGCGGCGGGCCCCGGGGATTCTTCGCAATGGGATGTCAGTTGCCGCCGCGACGCTCGCGCAGCTGGGTGAGCGCGTCCTCCAGCAGCTGCTTGGCCTCTTCGTCGGTGCGACGCTCCTTCACGTAGGCGAGGTGCGTCTTGTAGGGCTCGGCCTTGGCGAGTGCCGGCGGGTTCTCGCGGTCGCGACCGGCCGGAAGGCCGCTCTGCGGGTGGTCGATGATCTCGGGGATCTCCTCGTCGGGGAGCCCCGCCGCGAAGTAGCGCACCGTCTCGTTGCCGAGGCCGTCCCAGTACGACACCGCGATGCGGTCTGCGTGGTAGCCGTGGTCCTGCTCGCCCATCGGGCCGGAGCCCACGCGCGTGCCGCGGATCGCGTTTCCGCCAGTAGCCATCAGATCACCTGGAACTTCGTGATGAGACCGAGCGCGACGATCGAGATGAACCAGATCAGGGCGAGCACGATCGTGAATCGGTTGAGGTTGCGCTCGGCGAGGCCGGAGGAGCCCACCGCAGCGGACATGCCGCCGCCGAACATGTCGGACAGACCGCCACCGCGGCCCTTGTGAAGAAGGATGAGGAGCGTCAGCAGCACACTGGTGATGCCAGTGAGCACCTGCAGAACGAACTCGAGAACCTGCACGAGGAAAGCCTTTCGCCGGGGCCGGAATGCCCGTCTAGCGGTCAATTATAGGACGAGGCGCCGAGGCGCCCCGTCCCGACTCACACGCCGACGTGCTTCTGGAAGCGCACGATCGCCGCGAATTCGTCCACGACGAGGCTCGCACCGCCCACCAGCGCTCCGTCCACATCGGGCTCGCGCATGAAGCTCGCGATGTTCCCGGACTTCACCGATCCGCCGTAGAGGACCCTGGTGCGCGCGGCCGCGTCGTCGTCGAGCACCGTCGCGAGCACGCCGCGCAGAGCCGCGCAGACGTCCTGCGCCTGAGCGGGTGTCGCCGCCTGACCCGAGCCGATGGCCCACACGGGCTCATAGGCGATGACGATGTCGGCCGACGCGGGCACCCCCTCGAGAGCCTTCTCGAGCTGGCCGGCGGGCACCGCGCTGGCGCCGAACCGCTCGAGGTCCTCGGCGGTCTCGCCCACGCAGATCACCGGGACCAGGCCGTGCTTGAGCGCCGCCTTCACCTTGGCGTTCACGAGGGCGTCATCCTCGTCGTGGTACTCGCGACGCTCGGAGTGACCGATGATCACGTAGCCGACGTTGAGCTTCGACAGGAACGCACCCGACACCTCCCCCGTGTACGCACCGGAGTCGTGCGCCGAGAGGTCCTGCGCACCGAGAGCGAAAGGGATCTTGTCGGCATCGATGAGCGTCTGCACGCTGCGGATGTCGGTGAAGGGCGGGAAGACCGCCACCTCGACCGAGTCGCCCTCGTGCCCGGCGTCCTTGAGGGTCCAGTGCAGCTTCTGCACCGTGGCGACCGCCTGCAGGTGATCGAGGTTCATCTTCCAGTTGCCCGCGATGAGCGGGGTGCGGCGGTTCTGCGTGCTGGTCATGGAGTTCACTCCCATCCGAGGACCGTCAGGCCCGGTAGCTTCTTGCCCTCGAGGAACTCGAGGCTGGCGCCTCCGCCCGTCGAGATGTGTCCGAACTGGTCGTCCGAGAATCCGAGCTGGCGCACCGCGGCGGCGGAGTCCCCGCCCCCGACCACGCCGAGCCCGTCGACTTCGGTGAGCGCCTGCGCGACGGCCCTGGTGCCCGCAGCGAAGGCCGGGAACTCGAACACGCCCATCGGACCGTTCCAGAACACGGTGCGAGACGACCGCACGGCGTCGGCGAACACCTTCGCCGTGTCGGGTCCGATGTCGAGGCCGATGCCGGATGCGCCGAACGAGCTCTGCTCGATGGCATCCGCCGGGACGACCTCGTGAGCGGCGTCGGCGGAGAATCCGGAGGCGACGACGACATCGGTCGGGAGGACGAGCTCGACCCCGCGATCCTTCGCCTCGGCGATGTAGCCGCGGACGGTGTCGAGCTGATCCTTCTCGAGCAGGCTGGAGGCCACGGCGTGCCCCTCGGCGGCCAGGAAGGTGAAGAGCATGCCGCCGCCGATGAGCAGACGATCGACGCGGGGCAGCAGGTGCGAGATCACGCCCAGCTTGTCGCTGACCTTCGAGCCGCCGAGCACGACCGTGTACGGACGCTCGGGGTTCTCGGTGAGTCGGTCGAGCACGTCGAGCTCTGCGGCGATCAGCAGGCCGGCCGCAGAAGGCAGCGCCTGGGCCAGGTCGTAGACGCTGGCCTGCTTGCGGTGCACGACACCGAATCCGTCGGACACCAGCGCGTCACCCAGCTCGGCGAGCTGCGCGGCGAACCCGCCGCGGACGCTGTCGTCCTTCGATGTCTCCCCGGGGTTGAACCGCAGGTTCTCGAGGACGGCGATGCCGCCGTCCTCGAGACCCGCGACGATCTCACGTGCGGAGTCGCCCACGGTGTCCGTCGCGAATGCGACCGGCACTGCGAGCAACTCCGACAGTCGCTGCGCGACCGGCTCGAGGCTGTACTGCGGATCGGGCGCGCCGTCGGGGCGTCCCAGATGCGAGCACACGATCACGCGTGCGCCGGCATCCGAGAGCGTCTTGAGGGTGGGCAGGGATGCCCGCACGCGACCGTCATCGGTGATGACACCGTCCCGCAGCGGGACGTTCAGATCGCAGCGGACGATGACCCGCTTGCCCGACAGGGAGCCCAGGGACTCGAGAGTGCGCAGCGCCATGGTTCAGAGACGCTCGGCGACGTACTCGGTGAGGTCGACGAGACGGTTCGAGTAGCCCCACTCGTTGTCGTACCAGCTCGAGACCTTGACGAGGTTGCCGCTGACGTTGGTCAGCTCCGAGTCGAAGATCGACGAGTGCGCGTTGAGCTGGATGTCGCTGGAGACGATCGGGTCCTCGGTGTACTCGAGGATGCCGTTCAGACGGCCCTCCGCTGCGGCCTCGCGGTATGCGGCGTTGATCTCGTCGACGGTCAGGTCGTCGCGCTCGGCGATGATCGTGAGGTCGACGATCGAGCCGGTGGGCACCGGCACGCGGTACGACGAGCCGCTGAGTTTGCCGTTCAGCTCGGGCAGCACGAGACCGATGGCCTTCGCGGCCCCGGTCGAGGCGGGCACGATGTTGACGGCGGCGGCGCGGGCGCGTCGCAGGTCGCTGTGCGGGCCGTCCTGCAGGTTCTGGTCGGCGGTGTAGGCATGTGCGGTCATCATGAAGCCGCGCTCGATGCCGAACTTGTCGTTGAAGACCTTCGCGAGGGGCGCGAGGCAGTTGGTGGTGCACGAGGCGTTGGAGATGACGTTCATGGTGGCCGAGTCGTAGGTGTCCTCGTTCACGCCCATGACGAACGTGCCGTCGACGTCGGTGCCGGGCGCCGAGATGATGACCTTCTTCGCGCCGCCGGCGATGTGCTTGGAGGCGTCGGCCGCCTTGGTGAAGCGGCCGGTCGACTCGATGACGATGTCGACGCCGAGCTCGCCCCACGGAAGGGCTGCGGGGTCGCGCTCCGCGAACACCTTGATGTCCTTGCCGCCGACGGTGATGACGTCACCCTCGTGGGAGACCTCGACGCCCAGAGGACCGCCCACGGAGTCGTACTTGAGCAGGTGTGCCAGGGCGGCGTTGTCGGTGAGGTCGTTGACCGCGACGATCTCGATGTCAGCGTTCTGTGCGAGCGCCGCACGAAGGAAGTTACGTCCGATACGACCGAAGCCGTTGATACCGATCTTGACAGACACGAAAGTCTCCTGGTTCTTACTCGGGGAATTGCGTAATTCTTGCGGAATGAACGGACAACGGCGTCCTGATGAGCCTGACGCCCATCAGGACGCCGGTCTTTTACGACAGTACCAGCAGACCGGAGGTCTTCTCGCGCGCGATTTCAAAGCGTGACGCGACGTTCTGCCAGTTGGCGATGTTCCACGCCGCCTTGATGTAGTCCGCCTTGACGTTGAGGTAGTCGAGGTAGAAGGCGTGCTCCCACATGTCGAGCTGGAACAGCGGCACGGTGCCCTGAGCGGTGTTCGACTGCTGGTCGAACAGCTGCTGGATGATCAGACGCGCGCCGATCGGGTCCCAGCTGAGCACGGCCCAGCCCGAGCCCTGGATTCCGGCGGCGGCGGCGGCGAAGTGCGCCTGGAACTTCTCGAACGAGCCGAAGAACTCGTCGATCGCGGCCTTCAGCTCACCCTCGGGCTGCCCGCCGCCCTCGGGCGACAGGTTCGTCCAGAAGATGGAGTGGTTGACGTGACCGCCGAGGTTGAACGCGAGGTCCTTCTCGAGCTTGTTCACGTTGGCGAGGTTGCCGCTCTCGCGGGCCTCGGCGAGGCCGTCCAGTGCCGCATTGGCACCGGCGACGTATGCGGCGTGGTGCTTGTCATGGTGCAGTTCCATGATCTTGCCGCTGATGTGCGGTTCCAGAGCCGCGAAATCGTAAGGAAGGTCGGGGAGCGTGTACGTCGCCATGTCGAATTCATCCAATCCGCGCCGCGCCGCGGCGCTTGCCGATCCCCCGCGAAGCCGAAGTGCCTCGCAGAGCAGACGCTTTTCATCCTACTGACGACAACGCTGCAGGCGGCGGGATGTTCCGAATTGACGAGACGGCGCGGGGTCCCTACTCGTCCAGCCCGGCGGGAACGGCGGCCTCCGTGCCCGGGACGCCCTCCTGCTGCGCACGCTTGTCGGCCATCGCGAGCAGGCGGCGGATGCGTCCGGCCACCGCATCTTTGGTGAGCGGCGGGTCGGCGTGGTGTCCCAGCTCGTCCAGACTCGCGTCGCGGTGCGCGAGGCGAAGACTGCCGGCCATGCGCAGGTGCTCGGGCACGTCATCGCCGAGGATCTCGAGCGCCCGCTCGACCCGGGCACACGCGGCCACGGCGGCCTGCGCCGATCGGCGCAGGTTGGCGTCGTCGAAGTTGACGAGGCGGTTCACACCGGCACGCACCTCGCGGCGCTGGCGCATCTCCTCCCACGCGACGGCGGTGCGACGGGCGCCCATCGCGGTGAGGATCGCCCGGATGGCCTCGCCCTCGCGCACGACCACGCGGGGCAGACCGCGCACCTCGCGCGCCTTCGCCGCGACGCCGAGACGGTGCGCCGCGCCGACGAGAGCCATCGCGGCCTCCCCGGACGGGCAGGAGATCTCGAGCATCGCCGATCGGCCGGGTTCGCTGAGGGATCCGGATGCCAGGAACGCGCCCCGCCAGATGCCCGCGAGCTCCTCCGGGGAGCCGGTGGTGAGACGGTTGGGCAGGCCGCGCACCGGCCGGCGGCGCGCGTCGAGCAGGCCGGTCTGACGTGCGAGGGTCTCCCCCGCGGCGATGACGCGGACCGCCCAGCGTGCTCCGCTGCCGGCACCGCCGGCGTTCGCGACACTGGCCTTGACCTGGGCGATCTCCGGACGGACGCCGTAGATCTCGGCGAGATCGCGGCTGACACGACGGGCGAGCAGTTCGGCATCCACCTCGGCTTCGACTGCCACGCGACCGGCGATGGAGTGCAGACCGCCTGCGAAGCGCAGGATGGTCGTCACCTCAGCGACGCGCACCGTCGGGGGTGCGTTGCGCACGCTGACGAGCTCGGCCTTGACGTCGGTGGTTAGTGCCACGGGACTCCTCACGATCCAGGCGTCGGATCGCGACGCAAGGGACTAGCCTACAAGGCGCGCGGCCTTCGCACCGACCCGATCGGGCGTCACTCGCGGCCCAGATCGCGATGACGCACGTTGATCGCGACGCCCGGCACGTCCGACAGCCGGCGGGCGAGCTCCTCGCTCATCGCCACCGAGCGGTGCTTGCCGCCCGTGCAGCCGATCGCGACCGTCGAATGGCTCTTGTTCTCGCGCTGGTACCCCTCCAGCACCGGGCGCAGCGCCTCGGCGTAGGAGTCGAGGAACTGCGCCGACCCGGGCAGGCCGAGCACGTAGTCGCGGACCGCCTCGTCGCGGCCGGTGAGGTCGCGGAGATCCTCGTTCCAGAACGGGTTCGGCAGGAACCGCATGTCGGCCACGAGGTCGACGTCGGTCGGCAGGCCGTACTTGAACCCGAAGCTCAGGATGGTGAGTCGGTGACGAGCGGCGCCCTCCTCCGAGAACATCTCCGACACCTGCATCGCGAGCTGGTGGATGTTCAGGGTGGAGGTGTCGATGAGCAGATCGGCGGCTTCGCGGATGGTCGCGAGGCGGGCGCGTTCGGTGCGGATGCCGTCGAGCAGCGTGCCGTCGCCCTGCAGCGGGTGCGGACGGCGCACCGACTCGAAGCGGCGCACGAGCACGTCGTCGGATGCGTCGAGGTAGAGGACCTTCACACCGCCGCGCGAACGCAGCGCACGGTAAACCTCGGGCAGCTCGTCGAACAGTCCGCGACCGCGCACGTCGACGACGGCGGCGATCTTGGGCAGATTGCCTGCACCCATGTCGGTCAGCTCGAGCAGCGGACGCAGGATCTGCGGCGGCAGGTTGTCGACGACGTACCATCCGAGGTCCTCGAGCGCGTTCGCCGCGGTCGTCCGACCCGCTCCCGACATCCCGGTGACGATCAGGAACTCGCCCTGCTGTGCGGCCGCCATCGTGCTCCTTTCCCGCTCTACCAGCCTAGCGAGTCACGGGCGCCTGTCCGCCCGCGAGGTGGGCGTGGATCGTCGACGCCAGCACCGGTCCGATGCCGGCGACCTCGCTGATCTGCTCGGGGCTCGATCCGCGCAGCGCCGTCACGGAGCCGAAGTGGGTGAGCAGGGCCTTGATGCGCGCGTCTCCGAGTCCGGGGATTTCGCGCAGCACGGTCTGGATGTCGCGGCGGCGCCGTTTGCGCTGATGCGTGATGGCGAAGCGGTGCGCCTCGTCGCGCAGCCTCTGCACCAGGTACAGCGCCTCGCTCGTGCGCGGCAGGATGACGGGGAAATCGTCATCGGGCACCCAGATCTCCTCGAGACGCTTGGCTATGCCGCACAGCGCGATCTCGGTGTGGCCGCTGTCGCGCAGCGCACGCGCCGCGGCCTGCACCTGCGGCTGACCGCCGTCGACCACGAGCAGCTGGGGGCGGTAGGCGAACCGAGGGCGCCGGCGCTCCTCTCCCCCGTCCTCCTCGGCGGAGTCGGGGCCGGAGTCCACGCGGGCGAGACGCCGCATGAGCACCTGGTACATCGAGTCGGTGTCGTCGGTGGTCTCGGCGATGTTGAACGAGCGGTACTGGTCTTTGCGCGGCAGGCCGTCCTCGAAGACCACCATCGAGGCGACGACGTTCGTGCCGCCGAGGTGCGAGATGTCGAAGCACTCTATCCGCAGCGGTGCCTCCTCCATGCCCAGCGCCTCCTGCAGGTCGGTGAGAGCCTGGGTGCGGGCGACGTAGTCGCTGGTGCGGCGGGTCTTGTGGCGCAGCAGCGCCTGCTGCGCGTTGAGCGTCGCGGTGCGCATCAGCTCGGCCCGCTGTCCGCGCTGAGCGACGGCGATCTCGACGCGGCGCCCGCGCCGCTCGCGCAGCCACTGCTCGAGCTCGGCGGCATCGTCGGGCAGCGCCGGCACGAGCACCCGACGCGGGATGTCGGATGAGTCGCCGTACACGCGCTGCAGGATCTGGTCGACCAGCTCGCCGCCGCTGATGTCAAGCTCCTTGTCGACGGCGAGCGAGCGGACACCGCGCACACGCCCACCGCGGATCACGAAGTGATGCACCGCCGCCGACAGCTCGTCCTCGGCGACGCCGAACAGGTCGGCGTCCTCGTCGGCGGGGAGCACCAGCGCGCTCTTGCCGAGCACCGCCTCGATCGCGGTGAGCTTGTCGCGGAACTTCGCGGCGGCCTCGTAGTCCATCGCCGCCGAGGCCGCGAGCATCCGCTTGGTCAGGTCGCGGGTGAACCGCTCGTCGCCACCCGCCATGAAGGCGACGAAGTCGTCGACCATCGCCCGGTGCTCGTCGATGGTGACCGTCATCGAGCACGGCCCGCCGCACTTGCCGATCTGGCCGGGGAAGCACGGCCGACCGGTCTGCATCGCTCGCCGGTAGCTGGAGTCGCTGCAGGTGCGGATCGGGAAGGCCTTGACCATCAGATCGATGGTCTCGTGCACCGCCCAGACCTTGGGATACGGACCGAAGTAGCGGGCGCCGGGGATGCGGCGGTTGCGCGTCACCATGACCCGGGGAGCCTCGTCGCCCAGCGTGATCGCCATGAACGGATACGACTTGTCGTCGCGGTAGCGCACGTTGAACGGCGGATCGAACTCCTTGATCCACATGTACTCGAGCTGCAGCGAGTCGACGTCGGTCGCGACGACGGTCCACTCGACGGATGCCGCGGTCGTCACCATCCGCCGGGTGCGCTCGTGCAGGGTACGCAGCGGTGCGAAGTAATTCGACAGCCGCTGACGCAGGTTCTTCGCCTTGCCGACGTACAGCACCCTGCCGTCGGCATCGCGGAAGCGGTAGACCCCGGGGTCCGTGGGGATCTCCCCCTGTCGCGGTTTGTACGGGAGGACGTCGGCCATCAGCCGGCCTTGCGCGAGTCGCGCTCCTGACCGAGGATCTCGGCGAGGAAGGCGCCGGTGTGGCTCTCCTCGACCTCGGCGATCTGCTCGGGGGTGCCGGTGGCGAGGATCCGCCCTCCGCCCGACCCGCCCTCGGGGCCGAGATCGATCACCCAGTCGGCCGACTTGATGACGTCGAGGTTGTGCTCGATGACGATGACGGTGTTGCCCTTGTCGACCAGCCCGTTGAGCACCTCGAGGAGCTTGCGCACGTCTTCGAAGTGCAGACCCGTGGTCGGCTCGTCGAGCACGTAGATGCTGCGACCGTTGCTGCGGCGCTGAAGCTCGGTGGCTAGCTTGACGCGCTGAGCCTCTCCGCCCGACAGGGTGGTCGCCGCCTGACCGAGGCGCACGTAGCCGAGGCCGACGTCGACCAGCGTCTTCATGTAGCGGTGGATCGCCTGGATCGGCTCGAAGAATTCCGCTGCCTCGGCGATCGGCATCTCGAGCACCTCGGCGATGTTCTTGCCCTTGTAGTGCACGGCGAGCGTGTCGCGGTTGTACCGCTTGCCGTGGCACACCTCGCAGTCGACGTACACGTCGGGCAGGAAGTTCATCTCGATCTTGATCGTGCCGTCACCCGAGCAGGCGTCGCAGCGGCCGCCCTTGACGTTGAAGCTGAACCGGCCGGGCAGGTAGCCGCGCACCTTCGCCTCGGGCGTCTCGCTGAACAGCGTGCGGATGCGGTCGAACACACCCGTGTAGGTCGCCGGGTTCGACCGCGGGGTGCGGCCGATGGGCGCCTGGTCGACGTGCACCACTTTGTCGAGGTTGTCGAGACCGGTGACGCGGGTGTGCTTGCCGGGCACGGTGCGAGCGCCGTTGAGACGACTGGCGAGCACCTGGTAGAGGATGTCGTTCACCAGCGAGGACTTGCCCGAGCCGCTGACGCCCGTCACGGCGGTGAGCACTCCGAGGGGGAAGTCGGCGGTGACGTTCTTGAGGTTGTTCGCCCGCGCGCCGACGACGCTCAGCATCCGCTTCCTGTCGATCCTGCGTCGCTTCGCGGGAGTGGCGATCTCGCGGCGGCCGGCGAGGTAGTCGCCGGTCATCGACCCGGTCTCCGCCAGCAGGGCCGAGTACGGACCCGAGTGCACCACCTCACCACCGCCGACGCCGGCACCGGGTCCGATGTCGACGACCCAGTCGGCCGCCTCGATGGTCTCCTCGTCGTGCTCGACGACGATGAGGGTGTTGCCGAGGTCGCGCAGACGCACCAGGGTCTCGATGAGCCGGCGGTTGTCGCGCTGATGCAGGCCGATCGACGGCTCGTCGAGCACATACAGCACGCCGGTCAGCCCTGACCCGATCTGGGTCGCCAAGCGGATGCGCTGCGCCTCACCGCCCGAGAGCGACCCGGCCGAGCGGCCGAGGTTCAGGTACGACAGGCCGACCTGCAGCAGGAACTCGAGCCGCAGCCGGATCTCCCGCAGCACCTGGGCCGCGATCTTCGCCTCGCGCTCGGTGAGCTCGAGCTCGTGCATGAACGTGCTGGCGTCGGCCAGGCTCAGGTTCGACACCTCGGCGATCGAGTGCCCGTGCACCTTGACCGCGAGCACCTCGGGCTTGAGGCGCGCGCCGTCGCACACCGGGCAGGGCACCTCGCGCAGGTACTCCCCCCAGCGACTGCGCTGCGTGTCGGACTCGGCCTGCAGGTACTGCCGCTCGATGTAGGGCACCACGCCCTCGAAGCCCGACGTGTAGCGCATCTCGCGCCCGTAGCGGTTCTTCCACTTGACGCTGACCTTGTAGTTGTCGCCGCGCAGCACCGCCTCGCGCACATCGGAGTGCAGCTGGTTCCACGGGGTGTCGAGCGAGAAGTCGAGATCGCGGGCGAGGCCCTCGAGCAGCCGCTCGTAGTACTGGAAGAGCCCCTTGCCCTGGGTCGTCCAGGGCAGGATGACACCCTCGCGGATCGACAGGTCCTCGTCACCGAGCATGAGCTCGACGTCGACCGACATCCTCGTGCCGAGTCCCGCGCAGGCGGGGCATGCGCCGAACGGCGCGTTGAACGAGAACGTGCGCGGCTCGATCTCGGTGAGCGTGATCGCGTGACCGTTCGGGCAGGCGAGCTTCTCGGAGAAGGACTGCCAGGCGGCATCGCCCTCCTCGTCGACGAAGTTGACCTGCATCACGCCGCCGGCGAGCCCCAGCGCGGTCTCGACCGAGTCGGTGACGCGGCCGAGGATGTCGCCGGACGCCACCAGGCGGTCGACCACGACGGCGATGTCGTGCTTGTAGCTCTTCTTCAGCGTGGGCGGCTCGGCCAGCTGCACCAGGTCGCCGTCGACGATCGCACGCGAGTAGCCCTTGGCACCGAGCTCTTTGAAGAGGTCGACGAACTCGCCCTTCTTCTGCGTGACGACCGGCGCGACGATCTGGTAGCGCGTGCGCTCGGGCAGCTCGACGAGCTGATCGGCGATCTGCTGCACCGTCTGACGCTGGATGCGCTCACCGCACTCGGGGCAGTGCGGGATGCCGATGCGCGCCCACAGGAGTCGCATGTAGTCGTGGATCTCGGTGATCGTGCCGACCGTCGAGCGCGGGTTGCGGTTGGTCGACTTCTGATCGATCGAGACGGCGGGGCTCAGCCCTTCGATGAAGTCGACGTCGGGCCGATCCACCTGCCCCAGGAACTGGCGCGCGTACGCGCTCAGCGATTCGACGTAGCGGCGCTGTCCCTCGGCGAAGATCGTGTCGAACGCCAGGCTCGACTTGCCCGACCCGGACAGCCCGGTGAAGACGACCAGCGAGTCGCGCGGGATGTCGATGTCGACGTTCTTCAGGTTGTGCACGCGGGCACCGCGGACACTCAGCTTTGCGGGGGAGGCGACAGGAACGATGGGCACCGTTCAAGTGTAGGAGTGGCCACCGACACCGGGCTCCGCGTCAGCCGAGGGCGAACGGCCGGTCACCGCGAGGGGGTCGATCCGCCGGCGAACGGCTTGAGGGCATCACGCAGCGAAGCGACCTCGTCGATGCCCGTCCCGACAGCCGCCATGACGGCCCGCGGCACGTCGACGGCCCTGGCTCGCAGCGCCTTCCCCGCCTCGGTCAGCGTGATGTCCAGCCGCCGCTCGTCGACCGCGCTGCGCGCCCGCTCGATCAGACCGTCCTTCTCGAGCCGCTTCACCAGCGGCGAGGCGCTGGCCGGCTCGAGCGCCAGTTCCGCGGCAAGTTCGCTGAGCGAGCGCGGTGAGCGCTCCCAGAGGGCGAGCATGACGAGGTACTGCGGGTGCGTCAGCCCGAGCGGCTCGAGGATGGGACGGTAGACGGCCACGACATTGCGCGCCGCCGTCACCATCGCGAAGCAGAGCTGATTCTCGAGGCGCAGCAGATCGTCGTCGGAAGTCACCCCTCGATCATATTCGTGCACAGATGTTGAGTACACTAAGGATATGGCGAACCACTCCAACCGCATTCCACTGCGCACCCGCATCCGCGAGGCCGGCGGGCTGTACGCCTGGTTCAACACCAATCTGATCCGCCTCGCCGGCCCCGCCTCCGTCGGGCCCTATGAGCCGACGCTGCCGCCCAGCGCAGCGGAGCGCGCAGAGCGCGCCTGTCCCCTGTGCGGTGCGCCGATGAACCAGCACAGCATCGATCGCAGCGGCCCGAAGCCGCTCATGCACTGCCCCTGACCTGCCGCCGCCCCTGCGGCCGAGTCGCCGGGCGCCGGGTCAGGCGTGCCCGGCCCGCTCCATCGCCCGCAGCTCCTTCTTCAGGTCCTGCACCTCGTCGCGCAGACGAGCGGCCAGCTCGAACTTGAGCTCGCTGGCGGCCGCCAGCATCTGATCCGACAGGTCGGCGATCGTCTCCTCGAGCTGCGCCGCCCCCTCCGCCGCGATGCCGGTGCGGCGCAGGTTCGGCGTCGGCGACTTGCCCTTGCCGCTCTTGTTCCGCGCCGATCGCATGTCGGCCGTGTCGGCCGCCTCGCGCGCGAGCACCTCGGTGATGTCGGCGATCCGCTTGCGCAGCGGCTGCGGGTCGATCCCATTCTCCTTGTTGAACGCGATCTGCTTCTCACGACGGCGCTCAGTCTCCTCGATGGCCTTCGCCATCGAATCGGTCATGTTGTCGGCGTACATGTGCACCTCGCCCGAGACGTTGCGCGCCGCGCGGCCGATGGTCTGGATGAGCGACGTACCCGAGCGCAGGAAGCCCTCCTTGTCGGCGTCCAGGATCGCGACCAGCGACACCTCGGGAAGGTCGAGGCCTTCACGGAGCAGGTTGATGCCGACGAGCACGTCGTAGACGCCCGCGCGCAGCTCGCTGAGCAGCTCCACACGGCGGAGCGTGTCGACATCGGAGTGCAGGTACCGCACGCGCACACCGTGCTCGCCGAGGAAGTCGGTGAGCTCCTCCGCCATCTTCTTGGTGAGAGTCGTGACCAGCACGCGCTCGTCGCGGCCGACGCGGATCCGGATCTCCTCGAGGAGATCGTCGATCTGACCCTTCGACGGCTTCACGATGATCTGGGGGTCGACGAGACCGGTGGGACGGATGATCTGCTCGACCACGCCGTCGGCGATGCCCATCTCGTACTTGCCGGGCGTCGCGGAGAGGTACACGGTCTGGCCGATGCGGTTCTTGAACTCGTCCCAGCGCAGCGGACGGTTGTCCATCGCGCTGGGCAGACGGAAGCCGTGCTCGACGAGCGTGCGCTTTCGGGAGGCGTCGCCCTCGTACATCGCGCCGATCTGCGGCACGGTGACGTGCGACTCGTCGATGACGAGCAGGAAGTCGTCGGGGAAGAAGTCGAGCAGGGTGTGCGGCGGCTCGCCCGGCATGCGGCCGTCCATGTGCCGCGAGTAGTTCTCGATGCCCGAGCAGAAGCCGAGCTGCTGCAGCATCTCGATGTCGAAGGTCGTGCGCATGCGCAGCCGCTGGGCCTCGAGCAGCTTGCCCTGACGCTCGAGCTCGGCCAGCCGCTCCTCGAGCTCGTGCTCGATCGTGCCGATGGCGCGCTGCACCACATCGGTGCCGGCGACGTAGTGCGATGCGGGGAAGATCGGCACGGAGTCCAGCTTCGCGATGACCTCGCCGGTGAGCGGATGCAGCGAGTACAGCGCCTCGATCTCGTCTCCGAAAAGCTCGATGCGGATCGCGTGCTCCTCGTACACGGGGATGATCTCGATCGTGTCGCCGCGCACCCGGAAGTTGCCGCGCGAGAAGTCGACGTCATTGCGGTTGTACTGCATCGCGATGAACTGGCGGATCAGCGCATCCCGGTCGTAGCGCTCCCCCACCTGCAGCGCCACCATGGCGCGCAGGTACTCCTCCGGGGCACCGAGACCGTAGATGCACGAGACGGTCGAGACCACCACGACGTCACGGCGGCTGAGCAGCGAGTTGGTCGTCGAGTGGCGCAGGCGCTCGACCTCGGCGTTGATCGAGGAGTCCTTCTCGATGAAGGTGTCGGTCTGCGGCACGTACGCCTCGGGCTGGTAGTAGTCGTAATACGAGACGAAGTACTCGATCGCGTTGTTCGGCATGAGCTCGCGGAACTCGTTCGCCAGCTGCGCGGCCAGCGTCTTGTTGTGCGCCATGACGAGGGTCGGCCGCTGCACCTGCTCGATGAGCCAGGCCGTCGTCGCCGACTTTCCCGTGCCGGTCGCGCCGAGCAGCACGACATCGGTCTCACCGGCGTTGATGCGCGCCGCGAGGTCGGCGATGGCCTGTGGCTGATCGCCCGCCGGCATGTATTCGCTGACGACCTCGAACGGGCGGACGCTGCGCGTGGGTTGCATCCCTCCAGCCTACGAGCCGCCTCCGACACCGAGGGCCGCCGAGCGCGGCCGCCTAGAGTGTGAGCGTGATCGAGTTCATCATCGGCTCCAGCCTCGCCGCCAGCGCGGGACTGAACGCGTGGATGCCGCTGTTCCTCCTCGGACTGTCCGACCGGCTGTTCTCCGCCGTCGACCTACCGGCGGGCTGGTCGTGGCTCTCGAGTGACATCGCGCTGTGGGTCATCGGTGCGCTTCTCGTGCTCGAGATCGTCGCCGACAAGATCCCGGCGCTCGACTCGATCAACGACATCGTGCAGAGCATCCTGCGTCCCGCATCCGGCGGCATCGCCTTCGGCGCGGGCGCAGGCGCGCAGACGGTCGCCGTCGACGACCCCTCCGCGTTCTTCTCGGA
This sequence comes from Microbacterium sp. OR21, assembly GCF_047306785.1. Classification (NCBI taxonomy): domain Bacteria; kingdom Bacillati; phylum Actinomycetota; class Actinomycetes; order Micrococcales; family Microbacteriaceae; genus Microbacterium; species Microbacterium sp. OR21. Next base: position 732,684 of record NZ_JAZEXJ010000003.1, read on the forward strand.
GAGCACCTGGGCGCCCATCGTCGCGGGCATCGCGATCGCGCTGATCGTGCACATCGTCAAGGCCACCGGACGCGTCGCCGCCAACGCGGCCACCGCCGGTCTCGCGGCTCCCGTGCTCAGCACCGTCGAGGACGGCGCCTCGTTCGCGCTGGCCGCCGCGGCCATCGTCGTCCCGGCGCTGGCCGTGGTGCTGTTGGTCGGCCTCGTCATCGCCGCCGTCGTCTCGATTCGCCGCGCCCGGCGACGCCGGCGGGCGGTCGACCACCCGGCTGGAGGCGAGCGGGGCTAGAGCATCGGTGACCGCGCGATCACGCGGTCGCGAGCGACTCCCACAGCGCGTCGACCTGCTCGAGCGTGCGCTCAGCAGTTCCCGACGTGTCGATGACGACGTCCGCGATCGCGCGACGCGCGTCGTCGGAGACCTGGGCGCCGATGCGGCGGAGCGCGTCCTCCTCCGTCATCCCCCGCAGCTGCACCATGCGTCGCACGCGCAGCTCGGCGGGGGCGTCGGCGACGACGATCAGATCCCACGGATCGTCGACCCTGGCCTCCACGAGCAGAGGCACGTCGTACACGATCACCGCGGCCGGATCCGCGGCGAGGGCGGCGTCGAACCGCCGCTGCGACTCGGCTCGCACGGCCGGATGCACGATCGCGTTCAGTCGCTGCAGGGCGGTGTCATCGCCGAACACACGCGCGCCGAGCGCCGCACGGTCGAGCGAGCCGTCCGCGGCGATCACGTCCTCGCCGAACGCCGAGGCGATCGCGTCGAGCACCGGACTGCCCGGCTGCTGCACGTCGCGCACGATCCGATCGGCATCGACGATCACCGCCCCGTGCTCGGCGAGACGCGCGGCGATGGTCGACTTGCCCGAGGCGATGCCTCCGGTGAGCGCGATGAGCGGCATCCCCCCATCCTGGCATGCGGCAGGCACGGCGCCGGATACGCGGAACGGGCCGCCACACGAAGGTGACGGCCCGTTCCTGTGGTGATCCGAGATCAGCTGTTGCCGCCCGAGAGCTTCTCGCGCAGAGCGGCGAGAGCCTCGTCGTCGGCCAGCGTGCCGGCACCGGTCGTGTCGGTCGAGAACGACTGCGCACCGAAGTCGTCGCCCGCGGCGGCCTCGGCCTCGGCGGCCTTGACGACCTGAGCCTTGTGCGCCTCCCAGCGAGCCTGGGCAGCGGCGTACTCCTGCTCCCATGCCTCGCGCTGAGCGTCGAAGCCTTCCTTCCAGGCGCCGGTCTCGGCGTCGAAGCCCTCCGGGTACTTGTACTCGCCGTTCTCGTCGTACTCGGCGAGCATGCCGTACAGGGCCGGGTCGAACTCGGTGCCGTTGGGGTCGACCGACTCGTTGGCCTGCTTCAGCGACAGCGAGATGCGGCGACGCTCGAGGTCGATGTCGATGACCTTGACGAAGACCTCTTCGCCGACCGACACGACCTGCTCGGCCAGCTCGACGTGCTTGCTGGAGAGCTCCGAGATGTGCACGAGGCCCTCGATGCCGTCTGCGACGCGGACGAACGCACCGAACGGAACGAGCTTGGTGACCTTGCCCGGTGCGATCTGGCCGATCGCGTGGGTGCGGGCGAAGACCTGCCACGGGTCCTCCTGCGTCGCCTTCAGCGACAGCGACACGCGCTCGCGGTCCAGGTCGACCTCGAGGATCTCGACGGTGACCTCCTGGCCGACCTCGACGACCTCGGACGCGTGCTCGATGTGCTTCCACGAGAGCTCGGAGACGTGCACGAGGCCGTCCACGCCGCCCAGGTCGACGAACGCACCGAAGTTGACGATCGACGAGACGACACCCTTGCGGACCTGACCCTTGTGCAGGTTGTTCAGGAACGTGGTGCGCGACTCGGACTGGGTCTGCTCGAGCAGGGCGCGGCGGCTGAGCACCACGTTGTTGCGGTTCTTGTCGAGCTCGAGGATCTTCGCCTCGAGCTCCTGGCCCAGGTACGGGGTGAGGTCGCGGACGCGGCGCAGCTCGATGAGCGAGGCGGGCAGGAAGCCGCGCAGGCCGATGTCGACGATGAGGCCGCCCTTGACGACCTCGATGACGGTGCCGGTGACGACGCCGTCGTTCTCCTTGATCTTCTCGACGTCGCCCCAGGCGCGCTCGTACTGGGCGCGCTTCTTGGAGAGGATCAGACGGCCTTCCTTGTCCTCCTTCTGGAGAACGAGGGCCTCGACCTGGTCGCCGACGGCGACGACCTCGTTGGGGTCGACGTCGTGCTTGATGGAGAGCTCGCGCGAGGGGATGACACCCTCGGTCTTGTAGCCCACGTCGAGCAGAACCTCATCGCGGTCGATCTTGACGATCGTGCCCTCGATGATGTCGCCGTCGTTGAAGAACTTCAGGGTCTTCTCGACCGCGGCCAGGAAGTCCTCAGCAGAGCCGATGTCGTTGATCGCGACCTGCTTGGTGGCCGGGGCGGTCGTTGCGCTAGTCATGTAGTGGGTTGTCCTTGTGAATGGATGATCGGGCTTCGACGGGCGGCGCGCACGCCGGGATGGATCCTCGAAGCGGTTGGATGTTGAGTGCGATGCCACGAGGGCAGGCGCAGACCTGCCACGAGTGACGCTTCAGATTATCAGATCCGCCGCGGGCGCGCTCCCCCTCTCCTCCTATGCTGGAGCGGTGACCGATCGACTGATGCTGCTCGACACCGCCAGCCTCTACTTCCGGGCGTTCTTCGGCGTTCCCGACAAGGTGAAGGCACCGGACGGATCATCGGTGAACGCGACCCGCGGGCTGCTCGACATCATCGCCAAGCTCGTCACCCTCTACCAGCCGACGCAGCTCATCGCGTGCTGGGACGACGACTGGCGCCCGCAGTGGCGAGTCGACCTGATCCCGAGCTACAAAGCGCATCGAGTCGTGGAGGAGGTCGCGGCAGCTCCGGACGTCGAGGAGGTCCCGGATGCCCTGCAGCAGCAGATCCCCCTCATCCGCGAGACGCTGGACGCACTCGGCATCCCGATCATCGGCGTCGCCGAGCACGAGGCCGACGACGTGATCGGCACCCTGGCCACGCGAGCCGACCTTCCCGTCGACATCGTCACGGGGGATCGCGATCTGTTCCAGCTGGTCGACGACAGCCGCGATGTGCGGGTGATCTACACGGCACGGGGCATGAGCAATCTCGAGATCGTCACCGACGAGACCGTGGTCGCCAGATACGGCGTCCTCCCCTCCCAGTACGCCGACTTCGCCACGCTGCGCGGCGACACCTCCGACGGACTTCCCGGGGTGAAGGGCATCGGCGAGAAGACCGCGGCGACGCTGCTGCGCGCGCACGGTGATCTCGCCGGCATCCGTGCCGCGGCAGCGGCAGGGCAGCTGACCGCCACCGCAGCCACCCGGTTCGCGGAGGCGTCGGACTACCTCGACGTCGCCCCCACGGTCGTGCAGGTCGCGACCGACCTCGACGTCTCCGCGCCGGGCATCGCCCTCACCGCGCCGACCGGCGCGGACCTGGATGCCGTCGACGCCCTCGCCGAGAGGTGGAACCTGGGCACCGCGATGGGCCGGGCGCTCAGCGCTCTGGCATCCGAGCGCGGATCCGACTGACTCAGCCGCGAGCCCAGCCGAGCAGCCGCTCGACACCCCAGGTGGTGACGATCCGCTCCGGCGGGACACCGGCGGCCTCCGCGCGCTCTGCGCCGTGATCCAGCAGCGAGAGCTGGCCCGGGGCGTGGGCGTCGGAGTCGATCGAGAACAGGCACCCCTCCTCGAGCGCGATCGCGATCAGGTCGTCAGGCGGGTCCTGGCGTTCCGGTCGCGAATTGACCTCGACGGCCACCCCGTTCTCGGCACAGGCCGCGAACACCGCCCTGGCGTCGAAATCCGAGCGCGGACGCGTGCCGCGCGAGCCCTCGACGAGCCGACCGGTGCAGTGCCCGAGAACGTTCACCCGCGGGTGGGCGACCGCTCTGAGCATGCGCCGCGTCATCGGAGCGGCATCCATGCGCAGCTTGGAGTGCACGGAGGCGACGACGATGTCCAGCGCGCCGAGCATATCCTCGGTCTGATCGAGCGCACCGTCCTCGAGGATGTCGACCTCGATCCCGGCGAGCACCGTCAGGCGGTCATCCGACTGCGCGCGGACGAGCGGGATCTGCTCGCTCAGCCGCTCCGCCGAGAGTCCGCGCGCGACCTTCAGCCGCGGCGAGTGGTCGGTGATGGCGAGATACTCGTGACCCAGTGCCCGCGCCGCCGCCACCATCGTGTCGATCGGCGTGGTTCCGTCCGACCAGTCCGTATGACTGTGCAGGTCGCCCTTCAGCCGGGCGCGAAGCGCCGAGGGGCGCTCGGGCTCGACCTCGCCGCGCAGCTCGAGAAGGTATTCCGGCACTCGGCCCTGCTGCGCCTGGCGGATCACCGCGAAGGTGGAGTCTCCGATGCCCTTCTGCGCCTTCAGCAGCGTGGGATCGGCCAGGACATCGGCCGGCAGCGAGGAGACGACCGCCGCCGCCTGCCGGAAGGCCTTGGCACGGTAACGGGATGCGCGCTCGCGTTCGAGCAGCGAGGCGATCTCGAGGAGGGCGTCGGCGGCATCCATGGCGGTCCCCTGCGCTCAGGCGGGAAGCGGCTCCCGCGTGACCTGCACCCACTGGTCGAGCTTGGCTGCGGCACGCCCGTCGTCGATGACGGCCGCGGCGCGCGCATGGGCGTCGCGCAGCCGCTCGACGATGGGAATCTGCGTCAGCGTCGAGTCGTGCGACAGCTCGTAGGCGACGATGCCAGCCGCGGCGTTCAGCAGCACGATGTCGCGTACGGCGCCGGTCTCGCCCGACAGGGTGCGTCGCAGCACGGCGGCGTTGTGCTCGGGCGAGCCGCCGACGAGGTCGTCGAGCTCGGCGAGCGGGATGCCGAGGTCGCGCGGGTCGAGATCGTGCTCGTGGATGTCGCCGCGGGTGACCTCCCAGATGCGGCTGTGCCCGGTGGTGGTGAGCTCGTCGAGTCCGTCGTCACCGCGGAAGACCAGCGCAGTCGCGCCGCGGGTGCGGAACACGCCGGTGATCAGCGGCACGCGATCGAGCTGCGCCACGCCGACTGCGTTCGCCTCGGCCCGCGCGGGGTTGCACAGCGGTCCGAGCATGTTGAAGACCGTGGGCACCGCGAGTTCGGACCTGGCGACTCCCGCGTGCTTGAAGCCGGGATGGAACGCCGCGGCCCACGCGAAGGTGATTCCGGTGCGCTCGAGCGCCGCGGCCACCCGCGCCGGGTCGAGCGAGATGTCGAGCCCGAGCGCGGCGAGGACGTCGGAGGAGCCGGATGACGAGCTGGCGGCCCGGTTGCCGTGCTTGACCACCGGGATGCCGGAGGCGCCGATGATGATGGCCGCCGTGGTGGAGATGTTTACCGTGCCGATCCGGTCGCCGCCCGTGCCGACGATGTCGAGCACGTCGGAGGAGACCGGCAGGGGCACTGCGGCCTCGAGGATCGCGTCGCGGAAGCCCACGATCTCGTCGATGGTCTCGCCCTTGGCGCGCAGCGCCACGAGGAACCCGGCGAGCTGGGCATCCGTCACCCTGCCCTGCATCACCTGACGCATCGCCCAGGTCGACTCCCACACGCTGAGATCACGGCGGTCCAGCAGCGTCGAGAGCAGATCGGGCCAGGTGAGGGAGTCAGCCATGACTGCGATCCTAATCGCGGCTCGCACGTTGCCGATTCGAGATGACGCATGCCGGCAGGCCGCACATCCCGCGTTCTCTGCACGATCCCGGCACATTCGCAGGCCCTTCTTAGGTTCTCCTTAGTCGCAGGACAGCGGGACAGGCCACGTCGGTGCGAGAATCCGCGTGCGGAATCGGCCATAATGGTCTGGTGACCACCTCAGCGACGTATGCCCCGGCGGCAAGAACCATCAAGCGCCCCAATCCGGTCGCTGTCGGCACCATCGTGTGGCTCGGCAGCGAAGTCATGTTCTTCGCGGGACTCTTCGCGATCTACTTCACGCTGCGCAGCACCTCCCCCGAGCTGTGGGCCGACCGCACCGAGCTGCTGAACGTCGTCTTCGCAGCGGTGAACACCGCGATCCTGGTCGCGTCGTCGTTCACCTGCCAGATGGGCGTCTTCGCCGCTGAGGACCTGCAGCCGTACCGCATCGAGAAGGGCCGGGTGAACGCCTTCGGCCGTCGCCGCCTGTTCGGCTGGGGCATGGTCGAGTGGTTCTGGCTCACCTTCATCCTCGGCGCGATCTTCGTCAGCGGCCAGGTCTGGGAGTACGCGCAGCTGGTCGCAGAGGGAATGCCGATCCAGGCCGACTCGTACGCCTCGGCGTTCTACCTCACCACGGGCTTCCACGCACTGCACGTCACCGGCGGCCTGATCGCCTTCGTGCTGGTCATCGGCCGTGCGTACGCCGTCAAGAACTTCGGCCACAAGGAGGCGACCTCCTCGATCGTCGTGTCGTACTACTGGCACTTCGTCGACGTCGTCTGGGTCGCCCTGTTCGCCGTCATCTACTTCCTGAAATAAGAGCGGAGCGATTTTCCGAAATGGCACGAGAGAAGAAGCACCGCTCGCGCGGTCGCCGCAGTCCCCTCGCCGCTGCCGCCCTGATCGGCGCCGGCCTGCTGCTCACCGGCGGAGCCTACGCCGGCGCGTCGGCCGCGATGGCCTCCACGGCTGACACGCAGACCAGCGCGGCAGCAGAGCTGACCGTGGAGGACGGCGAGAAGCTGTTCACGGCGAACTGCGCCACCTGCCACGGTCTCGACATGCAGGGAACGTCGGAGGGACCGAGCCTGATCGGCGTCGGCGAGCTCTCCGTCGAGTTCCAGGTCGCCACCGGCCGCATGCCGCTGCAGATGCAGGGCCCGCAGGCACCGCAGAAGAAGCCGCAGTTCACCGACGCGCAGATCCGTGCGATGGCCGCGTACGTGCAGAGTGTCGCACCGGGGCCGACGTACCCGGAGGACTGGGTGACCGAGGGCAAGGAGAACCCCGACAACGCGCAGGACGAGGTCGACATCGCGCACGGTGCGGAGCTGTTCCGCATCAACTGCGCCATGTGCCACAACGTCGCCGCTGCCGGTGGTGCGCTCACCGAGGGCAAGTACGCCCCCGCGCTGACCTCGACCAGCCCGCTGCACATCTACGCGGCCATGGTCACCGGCCCGCAGAACATGCCGGTCTTCGGCGACATGAACCTGAGCACCGAGGACAAGCGCGACATCATCGCCGCCCTCGTATACCAGCAGGAGGCCGTGCAGATCGGCGGCTTCACGCTCGGATCGCTCGGTCCCGTGTCGGAGGGCCTGTTCATCTGGATCTTCGGAATCGGCGCGCTCGTCGCCCTCACCGTGTGGATCACGGCGAAGTCCAACTGACGCACTTTCATCGAAGAGTTACGTACGAGGAGCACCATGGCACACGACGACGACACGCAGGCTCTCGACAGGGCCTACCAGCCCTCGCGGGGGCTGGGCGTCGCAGTCAGCGATCCTGCGGAGAACCCGGGACTGCCGCCCCACCGTGAGCGCATGACCGATAAGGACCCGCGCGCCGAGAAGGCAGCGGTCCGCACGGTCTACACGCTGTTCTACCTGTCGCTCGCAGGCAGCATCTGGGCGGTCGCCGCGTACATGCTGTTCCCGATCGAGAGCGGCCTGGCGATCGACATCCGCCACAACAACATGTACATCGGCATCGGCATCGCGTTCGCGCTGCTGGCGCTCGGCATCGGCGCGATCCACTGGTCGAAGGCGCTGATGTCCGACAAGGAGTACATCGAGCACCGCCACCCCACCCGCGGCAAGGACGCAACCCGTGCCGCAGCGGTGCAGGCGTTCTCCGAGGCGAACGAGGACTCCGGTTTCGGCCGGCGCGCCGTCATCCGCAACTCGCTGATCGCCGCCGTCATCGCGTCGATCCTCCCCGGCCTCACGCTCTTCCGCGGTCTCGCACCGCACAACAACTCGCACGGCAACCCGATCGCGGGCGATCCGGTCGCGCTTCTCAAGCACACCATGTGGGAGAAGGGCATGCGCCTGGCCCGTGACCCGGAGGGCACGCCCATCCGCGCCGCAGACGTGACCCTCGGCTCGGCCTTCCACGTGATCCCCGAGCCGCTCGCCGAGCTGGGTCACGAAGAGGGCTACATGGAGGAGAAGGCCAAGGCCATCGTCCTGCTCATGCGCCTGCGCCCCGAGCAGCTGATCGAGGCCGAGGACCGCAAGGACTGGTCGTACGACGGCATCGTCGCGTACTCGAAGGTCTGCACCCACGTCGGCTGCCCCGTCGCCCTGTACGAGCAGCAGACGCACCACCTGCTGTGCCCGTGCCACCAGTCGCAGTTCGACGTCACGGACCACGCCAAGGTCATCTTCGGCCCGGCCGCGCGTCCCCTGCCACAGCTGCCCATCGCTGTCGACGATGAGGGCTACCTCATCGCACAGCGCGACTTCACCGAACCCGTCGGCCCGAGCTTCTGGGAGCGTCATTGAGCACCGCAACTCTTAAAGAGGACACCAAGCAGAAGCCCCTGGGCGGACGCTTCATCGGCGCGACGGCGAACTACATCGACGAGCGCACCAGCCTGTCGGGCTTCGTCAAGGAGCTGGGCCGCAAGATCTTCCCCGACCACTGGTCGTTCATGCTGGGTGAGATCGCACTGTGGGCCTTCGTCGCCGTCTTCCTGTCGGGGACGTTCCTGACGTTCTTCTTCCAGGCCTCGATGGCTCCCACGCACTACGTCGGCGCGTACGCGCCGCTGCGCGGCGTCGAGATGACGGCTGCCTTCGAGTCCGCCCTGCGCATCTCATGGGACATCCGCGGCGGTCTTCTGGTGCGCCAGATCCACCACTGGGCCGCGCTCGTGTTCATCGCGGGCATCGGCATCCACATGCTGCGGGTGTTCTTCACCGGAGCGTTCCGCAAGCCGCGCGAGCTCAACTGGGTCATCGGCTTCGTGCTGTTCATCCTGGCTCTCGCCGAGGGCTTCACCGGCTACTCGCTCCCCGACGACCTGCTCTCGGGCAACGGCCTGCGCATCATCGACGGCATGATCAAGGGCCTTCCCCTGATCGGCACGTGGACCTCGTTCCTCATCTTCGGCGGCGAGTTCCCGGGCGACGACATCGTCGGACGTCTTTACACCATGCACATCCTGCTGCTGCCGCTGCTCGTGATCGGCATGATCGTGCTGCACCTCATGCTGATGGTGATCAACAAGCACACCCAGTTCGCCGGTCCCGGACGCACCAACGACAACGTCGTGGGCTACCCGATGATGCCGGTCTACATGTCGAAGATGGGCGGCTTCTTCTTCATCGTGTTCGGCGTGATCGTCCTGATCGCCTCGTTCTTCCAGATCCTGCCGTTCTGGGACTACGGCCCCTACGACCCGTCACCCATCTCGGCAGGTACGCAGCCTGACTGGTACATCGGCTTCGCCGACGGCGCCCTGCGTCTCGCTCCCCCGCACCTGGATGTGCCCATCGGCAACTTCACCCTGTCGCTCGGCATCGTCATCCCGGTGCTGGTGCTCGGACTGTTCATCGTCGTCGTGGCGCTGTACCCGTTCATCGAGGCCTGGATCACCGGCGACAAGCGCGAGCACCACATCGCCGACCGTCCGCGCAACGCCCCGACCCGCACCGCCATCGGCGTGGCCGGCATGATCTTCTACGCCGTGCTCTGGGCCGCCGCATCGTCGGACCTCATGGCGACGCACTTCATGCTGACCATGGAGGGTGTCATCCACACGCTCCAGGCGCTGCTCTTCGTCGGTCCGGTTCTCGGCTACTTCGTCACGAAGCGCATCTGCATCGCGCTGCAGAAGAAGGACCGCGAGATCGTGCTGCACGGCTACGAGTCGGGACGCATCGTCCGCCTCCCCGGTGGCGAGTTCATCGAGGTGCACCAGCCCGTCGACGTGTACGACCGCTGGAAGCTCATCGACTACACGTCCTACGAGCCGCTCGTCGTGCGTCCCAACGCCAAGGGCCGCATCCCGTGGCACGAGAACCTGCGCAGCTCCATCTCACGCTGGTTCTACGAGGACCGCCTGCAGCCGCTGACCCAGGCCGAGATCGCCGCCGCAGACGCGCACCAGCGCCACACGCTGGCGCATGACGAGGAGATCGAGGCCGCAGAGATCGCGGGCGCTCACGAGCGTGCCGGTGTCAGCTCGGACGACCAGATCGCTCCGACCGACCTGCACGTCGGCGAGACCCCGAACACCCCGAGCTCGGTCATCGCCAAGGACCCGGCGAAGCCGCGCAAGAACAAGAAGGCGGAGGACGGCGAGTAAGCCGCCACTCCCCCGTGCACGACTGAGGGCCCGTCCGTTTGGACGGGCCCTCAGTCGTATCCCGTCCGCGCGAGTCGCTCGCCTGTCGGCGCCACGTCATGCACTGTCGTCATGCACCGTCGTCCCGACGGCGCGCGAGTAACCTGTCAGCATGATAGATCGACACGACTTCTTCGCCGCCAAGCTCGAGTACGAGACGGACCCCAGCGACGTGTACGCCGCTCAGAAGGCCGGCACGGGGCTCGTGATCGTCGATGTCCGCTCGGATGAGGCCTGGGCCCAGGGGCGCGCAGCGGGCGCGATCCACATGCACTACAGCGAGATCGCCGAGCGCGCGCCGCAGGAGATCCCCACCGGCGCCGAGGTGGTCGTGTACTGCTGGAGCCCGGGGTGCAACGCGGGCGCCAAGGGTGCTCTCGAGTTCGCGCGACTGGGGTACGCGGTGCGCGAGATGATCGGCGGGTTCGAGTACTGGGTGCGTGAGGGGTATCCCGTCGAGGATCGTGACGGCATCCATCGCCGCCCGATCGATCCCCTCACCGGGGTGCCGCGCGTGCGCACCCGCCCCTGAGACGCGCTCTGCCGCGACGGCGTCCCGCCGCGGGACAGGCGGGGCGCCCGATGGCACGAAGAAGGCCCCTGGATGCGTCCAGGGGCCTTCGTGACAGTGCTGTGCGTCGTCAGCGGGCGAAGTGCCCGCGGTAGTACTCGTACACCCAGCCGACGATCGCGACGAGGAAGATCGCCAGGCCGATCGGCAGCAGGAAGTGGCCGACAGCCAGACCCAGCAGGAACACCGCCGCCGAGGCGGCGAGGACCATCGGCCACCACGACCACGGCGAGAACTCGCCGAGCTCGGGGTCACCGTCGTCGATGTCGGCGGTCAGGACGTCTTCGGGCAGCTCGCCACCCTGCGCCTTGTACGTGCGGTGCAGGTAGACGGCCACCATGGCGCCCATGAACGCCACGAACAGCAGCGCCACGGTTCCCGCCCACTCGACGTAGCCGTGGAACGGGTCCACGAGGTTCCACACGGTGTAGACGATGGATGCGACGAGGAAGAACGCGGTGATGATCCACCACAGGACAACATTGCTGCGCATGCTTACTTGACCTCTTCCGCTGCGACGCCGACCGGGTGCTCTGCGGCCTCCGGGTGGTTCAGGTCGAACGCCGGTCGCTCACTGCGGATGCGCGGGATCGACGTGAAGTTATGACGCGGGGGCGGGCACGAGGTGGCCCACTCGAGCGACGCGCCGTAGCCCCACGGGTCGTTGACGGTGACCTTCGGAGCCTTGCGCGCCGTGATCCACACGTTGAGGAAGAACGGCAGCATCGATGCGCCCAGGATGATGGCGCCGATCGTGGAGACCTGGTTGCCCCACTCCCAGTTGTCGTATGTCGAGTAGTCGGCGTAGCGACGCGGCATGCCGTCGACGCCCAGCCAGTGCTGCACGAGGAAGGTCATGTGGAAGCCGATGAACAGCATCCAGAAGTGGATGTAGCCGAGTCGCTCGTTGAGCATGCGGCCGGTCCACTTCGGCCACCAGAAGTAGAAGCCGGCGAACATCGCGAACACGACCGTGCCGAAGACGACGTAGTGGAAGTGGGCGACGACGAAGTACGAGTCGCTGAGGTGGAAGTCCAGCGGCGGGGCCGCGAGGATGACACCGGTCAGACCGCCGAACACGAACGACACGAGGAAGCCGAGGGCGAAGACCATCGGGGTCTCGAAGGTGATCGAGCCGCGCCACATCGTTCCGATCCAGTTGAAGATCTTCACGCCGGTCGGCACTGCGATGAGCATCGTCATCAGCGCGAAGAACGGCAGCAGCACACCGCCGGTGACGTACATGTGGTGCGCCCACACCGAGACCGACAGCGCCGCGATGGCGATCGTCGCGTAGACGAGCGTCTTGTAGCCGAAGATCGGCTTGCGGCTGAAGACCGGGAAGATCTCGGAGACGATGCCGAAGAACGGCAGCGCGATGATGTACACCTCCGGGTGGCCGAAGAACCAGAACAGGTGCTGCCACAGCAGCACACCGCCGTTGGCCACGTCGTAGATGTGCGAGCCGAGCACGCGGTCGGCGGCGGCGGCCAGGATGGCGGCGGCCAGAACCGGGAAGGCCATCAGGATCAGCAGGCTGGTGATCAGCGTGTTCCACGAGAAGATCGGCATGCGCCACATGGTCATGCCCGGCGCGCGCATCGTGATGACCGTCGTGATGAAGTTCACCGCACCGAGGATCGTGCCGAAGCCGGAGAGGCCGAGGCCGAGCATCCACAGGTTTCCGCCGACACCCGGCGAGAACGACGAGTTGGCGAGCGGCTGATAGGCGAACCAGCCGAACGACGCCGCGCCCTGCGGCGTGAGGAAGCCGGCGATGGCCATCACCGAGCCGAACGTGAACAGCCAGAAAGCGAACGCGTTCAGACGCGGGAAGGCGACGTCGGGCGCGCCGAGCTGCAGGGGCAGGATCGCGTTGGCGAAGCCGGCGAACAGCGGCGTCGCGAACATCAGCAGCATGATCGTGCCGTGCATCGTGAACAGCTGGTTGTACTGCTCCTTCGTGGGCACGATCTGCATGCCGGGTGCGAAGAGCTCGGCGCGGATGATCAGCGCCATGACTCCACCGAGGAGGAAGAACAGCACCGACGCGATCAGGTACATGTACCCGATCGTCTTGTGGTCGGTGGAGGTCATCCACTTGACGATGATGTTGCCCTTCTGCTCCACGCGGGAGGAGGTGAGCAGCGCTGCCTGACGCGGAGGCAGAGTGGTCGGGCGGGCGCCCGGAACCGTGGTGGGTTCAGCTGTGGTGGTCATGGCTTACTCCTCTTCCTCGGAACCGGTGCTCGCACCGGTGCCGGGGAGATTGCTGAGTCGATCGTAGGCGTCCGTGATGTCGCCCGTGTTGCCCTGCTCGCGCAGGGTCTCGAGGTACGCGTCGTACTCGTCCTGCTCGACGACCTTCACGTTGAAGAGCATCATCGAGTGGTACTCGCCGCAGAGCTCGGCGCACTTGCCGTCGTACTCTCCGACGCGTGTCGGGATGAAGGACCAGGAGTTGTCCTTGCCGATGTACATGTCCTTCTTGTACAGGAAGTCGATGATCCAGAAGGAGTGGATGACATCGCGCGACTGCAGGTCGATGGTGACCTTCTTGTCGACCGGGAGGACGAGCGTCGGCAGCTTCTCGCGGTCGATGTCGCCGGCCTCGTCGGGGTCTGCCTGGACGCCCATGGTCCACACGGGGTCTTCTTCGTCCTCGGCCCCGTACTGGAAGTCCCACGCCCACTGCTTCGCGATGGCCGTGATCTCGACGTCCGGCTCATCCCACTGCGTCTCGATGTCGGCCTGATCACGAGCCGTGAAGAAGAACATGCCGAGCACGAGGATCAGCGGGATCACCGTGTAGAGGATCTCGATCGGCATGTTGTAGCGCAGCTGGACCGGAAGGCCCGTCTGCCCCGTGCGGCGGCGGTACATGACCAGGGCCCAGGCCATCAGCGCCCAGGTGATCACGCCGACGGCCAGCAGGACGACCCATGATGTGACCCACAGACCGGCGACCGTCTCGGTCTGATTCGTCGTGGGGGTGCCGTCTTCGACGAAGCCCGGAAGGAATCCATGGAGTTCGGTGGGAGTACATCCCGCCAGGGCCACAGCTGCCGCTGCTCCCAGCGGGAGCGCGGCCCAACGAAGGCGGCGTTTCGAGGGCACGATGCACCTTTCAGATCTCGGACAGGAGCGAACTCAAGTCTAGGGCAACCTCACACGCGATTCATGCCAACCACGCAGGTTGGCCCGCCTCAGTGGAAGCTGTCGCCGCAGGCGCAGCTGCCGGCAGCGTTGGGGTTGTCGATCGTGAACCCCTGCTCCGAGATCGTGTCCTTGAAGTCGATGGAGGCCCCGTCGAGGTACGGAACGCTCATGTTGTCGATGATGACCTCGACGCCGTCGAAGTCGACGGTCTCGTCGCCCTCCAGGTAGCGCTCGTCGAAGTACAGCTGGTAGATCAGGCCCGAGCATCCGCCGGGCTGCACGGCCACCCGCAGGCGCAGGTCGTCGCGGCCCTCCTGCTCGAGGAGGCTCTTCACCTTGAGCGCAGCGGCATCGGTCAGCGAGACGCCGTGGGCGGGCGCAGCGGTGGACTCAGAGGTCAGGGTGGTGTCGCTCATCTCAACTCCTTGCAACAGGCAGCGCGGTCTCGCTGCTCGTCTCGATTCTACCGCCGCCGGTGCCCGCAGGGCCGTCCATCGGCGTGCTGCGGGCACCGGCGGCGGGGATCAGGAGTCGGTGGTGCGGGCGTTCATGCGGGCGAGGAGAAGCGCCTCGGTGCGCACGGCGTTGCGGAACGTCTCGAGGTGCAGGGACTCGTTGGGGCTGTGTGCACGGGAGTGCGGGTCCTCGACCCCGGTGACCAGGATCTGGGCGCCGGGGAACTCGCGCACGAGGTCGGCGATGAACGGGATGGAGCCGCCGATGCCGAGGTCGACCGCGTCGACGCCGTAGCCGTCGCCCATGGCGGCACGCGTGAGCTGCACCGCCCACCCCGAGGTGTCGACGAGGAAGCCGTCGCCGAGGTCGACGTCGGTGAACGTGAGCTCGGCACCGAACGGCGCGTGGGCGCGCAGGTGGCGCTCCAGCGCAGCGTATGCATCGGCCGCGCTCTGCCCCGGGGCGACGCGGGCGCTGATGACGAGGCTCACCTCGGGCAGCAGCGTGTTGGACGCCGCGGCGACGCTGGTCACGTCCATGCCGGTGATGGTGATGGACGGCTTGTTCCAGATCCGGCCGAAGATGTCATCGCGTCCGATCGGGCTGACGCTCTCCAGCAGGCCCGCCTCCTCCCGCAGCGTCTGCTCGGAGTACTCGGGCGTCTCGGCCTCCCGGCTGGTCATGCCGTCGACGGCGACCGCGCCGTCGGCGTCCCACAGCGTCGCGAGCAGCGTGACGGCGGCCATCATGGCATCCGGAACAGCTCCTCCGAACATGCCGGAGTGCGAGGCGTGCTCCAGCGTGCGCACGGTGAGGGTGAAGCGCGCGTTGCCGCGCAGCGACACGGTCAGGCCCGGAGTGCTCGAGTCGAGGTTGCCCGAGTCGGCCACGACGATCGCATCCGCGCGCAGCGCGTCGGCGTTGTCGCGCAGGAAGCGGGCGAACGAGCGGGAGCCGTACTCCTCCTCCCCCTCGATGAACAGCGAGACGCCGAGATCGAGGTCGTCGCCGAGCACCTCGGCGACCGCGCGCAGCGCCGCTATGTGCGCCATGATCCCGGCCTTATCGTCGGCGGCACCGCGCCCGTACAGGCGGCCGTCGCGCACGGTCGGCTCGAACGGCGGCGTCTCCCAGAGCTCGTCCGCGCCCGGCGGCTGCACGTCGTGGTGGGCGTACAGCAGGATCGTCGGACGGCCGTTGCGTGCCGCTCGGGTCGCGAGCACGGCCGGCTGACCCAGCTCGTCGGTGTCGTCGACGTGCGCCCGCAGCACGCGCACCTCGTCGAACACCCCCGTGCCGCGTGCGAGCTCGGCGACCGCCTCGGCGGAGCGCTGCAGCTGCGTCTGGTCGAAGGCCGGCCAGGCGATGCCAGGGATGCGCACCAGTGCGCCGAGGTCGGCCAGAGCGGACGGGATGCCGAGGGCGACGGCCTCGAGCAGGCGGTTCTCGGACGCAGAGGATGCGGGGGATGTCATGCGAGTAATCTTAAGGCGAACCCGATTCCGAACTGAGGTCGAACGTGCCCACACCCACCCCTGAAGCCGACGACGCCCCCAAGACGCCCGCCGTGGGCAAGGGCCGCGCCACCCCGACCCGCGCCGAGCGCGAGGCGGCGAACCGCCGCCCCCTGGTCGCGAACACCAAGGAGGCGCGCGCAGCGGCGAAGGCCGATCTGCAGGCGCGTCGTGAGCGGGCGCGCATCGGCATGGAGAACGGCGAGGACAAGTACCTGCCGGCACGCGACCGCGGTCCTCAGCGCCGCTGGGTGCGCGACTACGTCGACGCCGGCTGGCACATCTCGGAGTGGCTGATGGCATCGATGCTGCTGGTGATCGTGCTCAGTCTCATCGACATCCGCGAGGTGCAGCTGTGGGCCATGGTCGGCCTGTGGGGCTTCATGCTTCTCGCCGTCGGCGACATGGTGCTGCTGAGCATGCGCGTGAAGAAGAAGGTCGCAGCGAAGTTCGGCCTCGAACGCCGCGAGCGCGGTCTCGGCTGGTACGCGGCCATGCGATCGCTGCAGATGCGCTTCATGCGCCTGCCGAAGCCCCAGGTCAAGCGCGGCCAGTACCCCGCCTGACCCGTCTTCCGCTCTTTCAGAGGCCTGTGCTGCTCAGCGGCGCAGGCCTCTGTTGATCTGCCTGGCCCAGAGCGGCCCGCGGTACAGGAAGGCCGTGTACCCCTGCACGAGTGTCGCACCGGCATCCAGCCTGCGCTGCACGTCCTCAGCCGTCTCCACTCCCCCGACCGCGATCACGCAGAAGTCGTCGGGCACCGCGGCCCTGACCACGGCGAGCACCTCGAGCGAGCGCGCCTTCAGCGGCGCACCGGAGAGGCCGCCGGCGCCCGCGGCCTCGACGACCGCGGGATCGGTGATCAGTCCGTCGCGCGAGATGGTCGTGTTGTGCGCGATGATGCCGGCCAGCCCCTCGGCGACGGCCAGCCGGGCGATCGCGTCGATCTCGTCGTCGGGCAGGTCGGGTGCGATCTTCACCAGCAGCGGCGTGTCGCCGGCCGCCTGCTTCACCGCACGCAGGAGCGGGGCGAGGGTCTCGACGGCCTGCAGACCGCGCAGGCCCGGGGTGTTGGGCGACGACACGTTCACGGCGAGGTAGTCGGCGAGCGGCGCGAGGCGGGTGGCGGAGACGACGTAGTCGCCGATGGCGTCCTCGACGGCGACCACGCGGCTCTTGCCGATGTTCACCCCGATCACCGCCCGCGGAGCGCGGCGGCGCAGCGCCTCGAGGCGGCGCGCGGCGGCGTCGGCCCCGTCGTTGTTGAAGCCCATGCGATTGATCACGGCGCGGTCGGGGACGAGGCGGAACAGGCGCGGCTTCGGGTTGCCGTCCTGCGCGATGGCCGTCACCGTGCCGACCTCGATGTGCCCGAATCCCAGCGCGTCGAGCCCGCGCACGCCGACGGCGTTCTTGTCGAAGCCTGCTGCGACGCCGAACGGGGACGGGAAGACCAGGCCGAGCGCCTGCACCTGCTGCTCGGGGCGCGGTGCGGTCAGTGCGCGTGCAGCCCACGCGAACGGACGCACGCCGAGCACGCGGATGACCGCCATGGCGGCGTGGTGCGCGAACTCGGGGTCGAAGCGCGCGAGGACGTGGCGGAAGAGCAGTGAGTACATCACTGCCCAAGGTTACCGGTCGGCGGAATTAGTCTCCGCCGGCGCGTGGTCGGCGCGCAGATCGCCGATCGCGCGCTCGAAGTCCTCGAGCGAGTCGAACTCCTGGTAGACGCTGGCGAATCGGAGGTAGGCCACCTCGTCGAGCTCGCGCAGCGGTCCGAGGATCGCGAGGCCGATCTCGTTCGTGTCGAGCTGCGAGACGCCGGTCTGGCGGACCGCCTCCTCGACCTTCTGCGCGAGCAGTGCGAGATTCGCCTCGGTGACCGGGCGCCCCTGGCATGCCTTGCGCACACCCGAGATCACCTTGTCACGGCTGAAGGCCTCCATCACGCCGGAGCGCTTGATGACGATCAGGCTCGCCGTCTCGGTGGTCGAGAAGCGGCCGCCGCACTCCGGGCACTGCCGTCTGCGACGGATCGACAGACCGTCGTCGCTGGTTCGCGAGTCGATGACGCGGGAGTCCGGATGCCGGCAGAAGGGGCAGTGCATGATCCGTCAGCCTACTCGCCCGAGCTCAGCTCACCTGGGAGCGTCCGGGAAGCGCGCATCGACGGCGTCGCCGTGCGCGGGGAGCACTTCGGCGTTCGCGAGTGCGATGACGCCGGCACGCACCTCGGCGAGAGCGGCGTGGTCGTACTCGATGACCTGCTGCGGACGCAGGAACGTGTACGCACCGAGACCAGCCGCGTAACGCGCCTGGCCCCCGGTGGGCAGCACGTGGTTGCTTCCGGCCATGTAGTCGCCGAGGCTGACGGGGGTCTGGTCGCCGACGAAGACCGCACCGGCGCTCGTGAAGCGCGCCGCGGCATCTGCGGCGTCGGCGAGGTGCAGCTCGAGGTGCTCCGGAGCGTAGGCGTTGCTGAAGGCCTCGGCCATCGCGCGGTCGTCGACGAGCACGATGGCCGACTGGGGGCCGGCCAGGGCCTCGGCCACGCGCGCGGCGTGGGTCGTGACCGCGGCGAGCCGCCCGACCTCGCCGGCGACGCGCTCGGCGAGCTCGGGAGAGTCGGTGACGAGCACGGCGGATGCCTGCTCGTCGTGCTCGGCCTGACTGATGAGGTCGACAGCGATGAGGGTGGGGTCCGCGTCGGCGTCCGCGACGATGAGGATCTCGGTCGCACCCGCCTCGGAATCCGTTCCCACGATGCCGGCGACCACGCGCTTGGCCGAGGCCACGTAGTTGTTCCCCGGCCCCGAGACGACGTCGACCGGGTCGAGTCCGAGGTCTGCGACACCGTGCGCGAGGGCGCCGATCGCGCCCGCGCCGCCGATCGCGTAGATCTCGTCGATGCCGAGCAGGTCGGCGGCCGCGAGGATCGTGGGGTGCACCCTGCCTTCGTGCGCCGCCTGGGGCGGCGAGGCGAGGGCGATCGAGGTGACGCCGGCGACCTGCGCCGGCACGACGTTCATCACGACGCTGGATGCCAGCGGCGCCTTGCCGCCCGGGATGTACACGCCCGCGCGCGTCACGGGCTGCCACCGCTGCGTGATGCGCGCGCCGGGGCCGATGTCGGTGGTCTGCGGGCCGGGGACCTGCGCCGCGGAGCCACGGCGGACGCGGTCGATCGCCGCCTCGAGGGCGTCTCGCACCCGCGGGTCGACCGACGCCGCAGCCTCCGCCACGTGCTCGGCGGGAACGCGGATGGCGTGTCCGCTCACGCCGTCGAAGCGGGATGCCTGCTCACGCAGCGCCGATTCGCCCGACGTCCGCACCGCCTCGACGATGGCGGTCGCAGCCTCCAGCGCCTCGGCGCGCGCCTGCGTGGCCCGGGGCACCGCAGCGAGCATGTCGGAGGGAGAGAGCGACTGCCCTCGGAGATCGATCGTGCGCACGCGCTCAGCCTTTCGTGATGTCGGAGATGTCGTGGAGGTAGCCGATGCGGCCGTCCTCATGTCGCACGACGAACGCCCCGCCGCGGTCTTCGATGGCCAGCGCCCATGCGGTCGGTCCGACGCGGAACAGCGGCTCGCCGTGCTCGTCGAGCACGTCGCGGTCGGTGGGGGCGAGGATCCAGAACGGCTCCTGGGGCGTGGAGGCGGATCGGGTCGGCCGTGGGTCGGCGGTCTCCGCGCTGACGGCATCGACGTCGGCGGGGGCGTCCTCGCCGACGGAGCCCGCGATGCCGTCCCGGGCCGTGTTGTGCTCGACTGGGCGGCGCGGATTGGTCGTCGCGTCGACCGCGAAGATGTCCCTGAGCGCCTCGACGGCGGCCGTGTTGTACAGCACCTCGTCGGCGTCGCCGGTCGTCGTCTGCCGGTCGGAAGTGAGCTCTGCGGGCTGCGCCGAGGTCTCGTGGTGCGCCGCCTCGAACGCCCCGGCCACCTGATCGCCGGTCGCCTGATCCGCGGCATTCGGTGCCGCAGGGACGTCCCCAGCGGCGTCCGGTGCCGCGGGGACGCCCCCGGCGTTGTCCGGTGCCGCGGGTGCGTCTCCGGCGTCCTCGGCCGCGGGGATGACCACGGTGAGGGCGGTGTTGACGCGCGGCTCTGAGATCGACGCATCCGCCTGATCGGCGGCGAGGTCAGCCTCCCCCTCGTCCGGTTGCGGCGCGGCCGCCGACGGGGCGGTCTCCCGCTCGGGCCGAGGGCGCGAGATCACCGGGCGGACGGGGTTGGCATTGCGGTGCGCGAGCGTCTCCATGCGACCGCGAAAGTCGTCCTGCAGGCGCGGCAGAACGGGGGCGAACACCGTCGCCGCGACGAGCGCGAGCATCGCCAGCTGTCCGACGACCGCGACCCAGCCGATCAGGATGGCGCCGGTCGCGATGGTCGCCGCGACCTGCTGCCAGAGGATCTGAGCCCACGAGACCGCAGCAACGGAAGCCGCGACGGAGGCGAACTGGTCGATGCCCAGCGAGCCGACCCGGCGGATGCCCTCCGGCGAGAGCCGGCGCAGCACGATGAGGAAGACGGCCGCCGTGGGCAGTCCCATCATCAGGATCCAGTGGATGCCCGTGCTCCAGATCGTGTCGCCGATCGGCCCGATCGGGAAGAAGGAGACGACGAAGCCGACGAGCCAGGCGCCGACGAGGATCAGCTCGCGGAGGGTGAAGCCGATGATCCCGTACTCAGGCTCGACCTGATCCTCGTAGAGCACGCCTGCGTCGTCGTCCGAGGGTGCGTCGTCGTCGAGGCCGGTGCCGCGCCTGTCGAAGCTCATCGAACGGTCCTTTCCTTCACGGGTGGGTCGCCACGCGAGTCACGATCCTACCGAGCGGAGCAGGGAGTTCCGTGAGTCGTGTCGCGACGGGGGCTCAGCCGAGGCACGCGGGCCCGAGCAGCGACTTGAGGTCGCCGAAGAGGTCCGCGGACACGGTGACGGGCATCGGCACCTCGAACACCTTCGCCGAGCTGCCGCGATGCACCCGCAGCACCACCTCGGTCTCGCCGGCGTGGCGGCGCAGCACTTCCGCAAGGTCGTTCATGACCCGCTCGGTCGCGCGCTGCTCGGCCACGAGCAGCGAGAGCGGACCTGCGGCGTCGAACGAGCCCACGTCGGGTGCGAACGCCGACTGGGCGTGCAGGTTGAGCCCGTCGTCGCGACGGGAGACGCGGCCGCGTACGGCGAGGATGGCGTCCTGCTGCAGGGTGTGCTGGAACTCGGTGTACGTCTTGCCCATGAACATGACGGTCACCTCGCCGTTGAAGTCCTCGACGGTGATCATGCCGTAGGGATTGCCGCTGGCCTTCGCCACGCGATGCTGCACGCTGGTCACGAGGCCGGCGACGGTGACCTGATCGCCGTCCTGCAGATCCTCGGACGTCAGCAGGTCGTTGATCGAGATCGAGGCGTGCTTCGCGAGCGGCACCTCCAGACCCGCCAGCGGGTGATCCGAGACGTAGAGGCCCAGCATCTCGCGCTCGAACGCCAGCTTGTCCTTCTTCACCCACTCGGGGCGGTCTGGGACCTTGGCCGGTGCCGCCTCCTCCATGTCGTCGTACAGGCTGTCGAAGTCGAAGCCGATCGCTCCCTGCGCCTCGTTCCGCTTGCGATCGACGGCGGCCTCGACGGCGGACTCATGGATCTCCATGAGCGCGCGCCGGGTGTCGCCCATCGAGTCGAACGCGCCAGCCTTGATCAGCGACTCGACGGTGCGCTTGTTCGACACGTGCAGCGGCACCTTGCTGAGGAAGTCGTGGAACGACGTGAACGCGCCGTCCTTGCGCGAGTCGACGATCCCATCGACGACGTTGGCGCCGACGTTGCGCACCGCGCCGAGGCCGAAGCGGATGTCCTCGCCGACGGCCGCGAAGAAGTTGATCGACTCGGAGACGTCGGGCGGGAGCACCCGGATGCCCATGCGGCGGCACTCGTTGAGGTAGAGCGCCATCTTGTCCTTGGAGTCGCCGACGCTCGTGAGCAGGGCCGCCATGTACTCGGCCGGGTAGTGCGCCTTCAGGTATGCGGTCCAGTACGAGACGAGACCGTAGGCGGCGGAGTGCGCTTTGTTGAATGCGTAGTCCGAGAACGGCAGCAGGATGTCCCAGAGCGCCTTCACCGCGCCCTCGCCGTAGCCGCGTTCCTTCATGCCGCCGGAGAAGCCCTCGTACTGCTTGTCGAGCTCGGACTTCTTCTTCTTTCCCATCGCGCGACGCAGGATGTCGGCCTGGCCGAGGCTGAAGCCGGCGACCTTCTGCGCGATGGCCATGACCTGCTCCTGATAGATGATCAGGCCGTACGACTCCTCGAGGATGTCTGCCAGGGGCTCTTCGAGCTCGGGGTGGATCGGAGTGATCTCCTGCAGGCCGTTCTTGCGCAGGGCGTAGTTGGTGTGCGAGTTCGCGCCCATCGGACCCGGACGGTACAGCGCGATGAGCGCCGAGATGTCGCCGAAGTTGTCGGGCTTCATCAGACGCATCAGCGAGCGCAGCGGCGGACTGTCGAGCTGGAAGACGCCCAGCGTGTCGCCTCGCGCGAGCAGGTCGTAGACGGCGCGATCGTCGAGCCCGAGGTGCTCGAGGTCGAGCTCCTCGCCCCTGTTCAGCCGGATGTTGTCGAGCGCGTCCGAGATGATGGTGAGGTTGCGCAGCCCGAGGAAGTCCATCTTGATGAGGCCGAGCGATTCGCAGGACGGGTAGTCGAACTGCGTGACGATCTGGCCGTCCTGCTCGCGCTTCATGATCGGGATGATGTCGAGCAGCGGGTGCGACGACATGATCACGCCCGCGGCGTGCACGCCCCACTGCCGCTTCAGCCCCTCCAGGCCCAGCGCCCGATCGAAGACCGTCTTCGCCTCCGGATCGGAGTCGATCAGCGCGCGGAACTCGCTGGCCTCCTTGTACCGCGGGTGCGCGCTGTCGTACATGCCGCTGAGCGGCATGTCCTTGCCCATCACTGCCGGCGGCATCGCCTTCGTCAGGCGATCGCCCATGCTGAAAGGGAACCCGAGCACGCGCCCGGCGTCCTTGAGCGCCTGCTTCGATTTGATGGTGCCGTAGGTGACGATCTGCGCGACGCGCTCGGAGCCGTACTTCTCGGTGACGTACTCGATGACCTCCCCGCGGCGACGGTCGTCGAAGTCGACGTCGAAGTCGGGCATCGAGACGCGGTCGGGGTTGAGGAAGCGCTCGAAGATCAGGCCGTGCTCGAGCGGGTCGAGGTCGGTGATCCTCATCGCGTACGCGACCATCGAGCCTGCTCCGGAGCCGCGCCCTGGTCCGACCCGGATGCCGTTGTCCTTGGCCCAGTTGATGAAGTCCGCGACCACGAGGAAGTAGCCCGGGAACCCCATCTGCAGGATGACGCCGAGCTCGTACTCCGCCTGCTTGCGCACCTTGTCGGGGATGCCGCCCGGGTAGCGGTAGTGCAGGCCCGCCTCGACCTCCTTGACCAGCCAGCTGTCCTCCGTCTCGCCGTCCGGCACGGGGAACTTCGGCATGTAGTTGGCCGCCGTGTCGAACTCGACCTGGCAGCGCTCGGCGATCAGCAGGGTGTTGTCGCACGCCTCGGGGTGGTCGCGGAACAGCTGGCGCATCTCCTGCGCGGTCTTGATGTAGTACCCGTCGCCGTCGAACTTGAAGCGGTTCGGGTCGTCCATCGTCGAGCCGGACTGCACGCACAGCAGGGCCTCGTGCGCATCGGCCTCGTGCTGGTGCGTGTAGTGCGAGTCGTTGGTCGCGACCAGCGGGATGCCGAGGTCCTTCGCGAGTCGCAGCAGGTCGGTCATCACCCGGCGCTCGATGGCGAGTCCGTGGTCCATGATCTCGGCGAAGAAGTTCTCCTTGCCGAAGATGTCCTGGAACTCGGCTGCCGCGGCGCGTGCCGCGTCGTACTGGCCGAGGCGGAGCCTGGTCTGCACCTCGCCCGACGGGCATCCGGTGGTGGCGATGAGTCCCTTGCCGTAGGTCTGCAGCAGCTCGCGGTCCATGCGGGGCTTGAAGTAGTAGCCCTCCATGCTCGATCGCGAGCTGATGCGGAACAGGTTGTGCATACCCTGCGTGGTCTCGCTCCACATCGTCATGTGGGTGTAGGCCCCCGATCCCGAGACGTCGTCGCTCTTCTGATCGGGCGAGCCCCACGACACCCGGGTCTTGTCGCTGCGATGCGTTCCGGGCGTCATGTACGCCTCGAGACCGATGATCGGCTTGATGCCGGCGTTCTTCGCCGCGTTGTAGAACTCGAACGCCGCGAAGGTGTTGCCGTGGTCCGTCACCGCGATCGCCGGCATCCCGTAGTCGGCCGCGGCCTGCGTCATCGCGTTGATCTTCGCCGCACCGTCCAGCATGGAGTACTCGCTGTGGACATGCAGGTGCACGAAGGAATCTGAGGCCATGCAACGAGTCTACGAGGCGCCCCCGACACGGAAGCCGGAGGAGCACCGGCTACCCTGATCCGATGGCAACCCCTGAGTTCGTCCTCGCCCTGCGCGAGCACATCGGCACCGCACCGCTCTGTCTCGTCGGCACCACGGCGATCGTCTTCCGCGACGAGAAGGTGCTGCTGGGAAAGCGGGCCGACACCGGCGCATGGCAGGCCATCGCGGGCATCGTGGAGCCCGGCGAGGAGCCCGCGGACGCCGCGGCGCGGGAGTGCCTGGAGGAGGCGGGCGTCGTCGTGTCGGTCGACCGGCTCGCGCTCGTGCAGCAGATGCCCCGGATGACCTATCCCAACGGCGATCAGGTCGACTTCCTCGACATCGTGTTCCGCTGCTCGTGGGTGTCGGGTGAGCCGTATCCCGCAGACGGCGAGCTCACCGAGGTGGGCTTCTACGACCTCGCGGCGATGGGCGACGTCGACGATGATCACGTGCGGAGGATCGCCCTCGCGATGGCCGAGGACGACCCCGCGACCTTCCGCGGCGGACGCGTCAAGCGCTGAGCGCGAGCCGCATCAGCACGCGCGGGAACCCGTCGAGCACAGAGCCGGTGTCCGCCGCCTTCTCGAAGCCGGCGCTCTCGAACAGCGCGCGGGTGCCGACGTACATCATCGTCTGGTTGACCTTCGCACCGCGATTGTCGACGGGATAGCCCTCCACGGCCGGCGCACCCCGCTCACGCGCGTAGCCGACCGCACCCTCGATCAGCGTGTGCATGATGCCCTGCCGGCGATGTCCCGGACGCACGCGGAAGCACCACAGCGACCACACATCGAGCTCGTCGACCTGCGGGATGAGCCGGTTGCGGGCGAAGCTGGTCTCGCGGCGCGGGTGCAGCGCCGCCCAGCCGACCGGCTCGTCACCGAGGTAGGCGATGACACCGGGCGGCGGGTCGTGGTCGCACAGCTCCCTGACCCGATTCGCCCGCGCCTCGCCGCGCAGCGCGACGTTCTCCTTGCTGCCGATGCGGTAGCTCAGGCAGAAGCAGACGTTGGATGCGGGGTTCTTCGGCCCCACAAGGGTCGCGACGTCGTCGAAGCGCGTCGCCGGCCTCACCTCGATGCTCATCCGTGCAGTCTTGCGCATGCCGCCGACATCACGGCGACCGCGATCAGTTCTCGGAGCGCCCCGGGTCGAGCACCTCGAGCGCATGCCGAAAATCAGCCGGGTACGGGGATTCGAACTGCACCCAGTCCCCTGTCGCCGGGTGCGCGAAGGCGAGCTGGTGGGCGTGCAGCCACTGCCTGGTCAGACCGAGCCGCGCGGAGAGTGTCGGATCCGCGCCGTAGAGCGGGTCGCCCACGCAGGGGTGGCGGTGAGCGGCCATGTGCACACGGATCTGGTGCGTGCGGCCCGTCTCGAGGTGGATCTCGAGCAGCGAGGCGCCGGGGAACGCCTCCAGCGTCTCGTAGTGCGTGACCGAGGGCTTGCCGTCGGGGACGACGGCGAACTTCCAGCTATGGTGCGGATGGCGGCCGATGGGCGCGTCGATCGTGCCGCTCAGGGGGTCCGGATGCCCCTGCACGACGGCGTGGTAGATCTTCTCGACCGTGCGCTCCTTGAACGCTCGCTTGAGCGCGGTGTAGGCGCTCTCGGTCTTCGCGACGACCATGAGACCGCTGGTTCCGACGTCGAGCCGATGCACGACACCCTGACGCTCGGGGGCTCCGCTGGTGGCGATCCGGAATCCCGCGGCGGCGAGGGCGCCCACCACCGTGGGCCCCTCCCAGCCGAGCGAGGGGTGAGCGGCGACGCCGGTGGGCTTGTCGACGACGACGATGTCGTCGTCGTCGTGCACGATGCCCAGTTCGGGCACGGGGATCGGCTCGATCCGCGGCTCCTCCTTCGGCGACCAGCTCACATCCAGCCATCCACCGGCTCGCAGGCGGTCGGATTTGCCCAGCGGCGCTCCGTCGAGGCTGACCCCGCCCGCTTCGGCCACCTCGGCCGCGAAGGTGCGGGAGAAGCCCAGCATCTTCGCCAGCGCCGCGTCGACGCGCTGGCCGTCGAGCCCGTCGGGGACGGGGAGGCTGCGGGACTGCACGGTCAGGCTCCTGCCGACGCTGTGACGCCCTCATGCCCGTCGGCGGCGTCGTCTTCGGGGCTCTTCGCGTGATCGCGTTCACGGGTCCCGTCGAGACGCGCCCCGAAGACCACGAGCAGGGCCACCGAGATCATGCCGGAGACGATGAAGATGTCGGCGACGTTGAAGATCGCCGGCAGCATCCACGGCATCGAGATCATGTCGACCACATGACCCACCGCGAACCCGGGCTCGCGCAGCAGCCGGTCGGTGAGGTTGCCGAGCACACCGCCGAGAAGGCATCCGAGCACCACCGCCCACAGACGCGAGCGCACCTCGACGGTCTTCCAGACGATGACGGCCGCGACGACAACCATGGCGATCGTGAAGATCCAGGTCATGTCCGAGCCGATGGAGAAAGCGGCTCCGGAGTTGCGCACGTAGTACAGCTGCAGGAACTCGCCCAGCACGGGCACCGCTTCGTGCTTGGGGAGGTTCTCGATGGTGAGGTGCTTCACATACTGATCGGCGGCCAGCACGAGCGCCGCGAGAATCGCGACGGTCGCGCCGGCCGCCGACCGGTGAAGCGGACGACGTCCTGCCAAGAGTGACCTACAGGCCGATGGCGGAGACGGGCGTCGAGTCCGTCGAGGACTTCTGGTCGAGCTCGCGCAGCTGGCTCTCGATCATCGCGCGGAGCTTGCCGCGGTAATCGCGCTCGAACTCGCGCAGCTCGGTGATGCGTCCCTCGAGAGTGTTGCGCTCGCGCTCGAGTCGTGCCGACTCCTCGCGCTGCTTGGCCTCGGCCTCGGTGCGGATGCGCGCGACCTCGGTCTCGGCCTCCTCGATGAGCTGCTTGCGCTTGGCCTCGCCCTCGGCGACGTGCTCGTCGTGCAGGCGCTGGGCGAGCTCGATGATGCCGGCGGACGTGCCGGTGCTCGAGGTCTCCGCGGCGGGGGCGGGAGCCGCGGCGGGTGCCGGCGCGTTCTCGCCGGACTCGAACGCGGCGAGCTTCGCCTTCAGCTCGTTGTTCTCCTCGATGGTCTTGCGCCATTCAACGACGATCTCGTCGAGGTAGTCGTCGACCTCTTCGGGGTCGAACCCGTCCTTGAAGCGGACGTGCTGGAACTCCTTGTGGACGACGTCATCCGGGGTAAGTGCCATGGGTGGCTCCTCTTTCGATGAGTTCGGTTGCCAGGCGCTGAGAGCCGGCGGTGTGGTTCGTTCGACGCGTACCCGGGGCGCGCGCCTGGGAGCCAAGCATAGTCCCCCAGTCTGAGCTGCGCGATGCGGGCGCGCTCAGCGGCTCACGTGACGATCCGCACGATCGTCATCAGGATGAACACGCTGAGCATGGTCAGCATGAAGCCGAAATCCAGCGCGATCGACCCGATTCGAAGCGGCGGGACCAGCCTGCGGAAGAAGCGGATCGGAGGATCGGTGATCGTGTAGACGATCTCGGCCGCGACCAGTCCGGCGCCGGTGGGACGCCAGGACCGGTTGAACATCGGGATGTACTCGAGCACGAGCCGGACGATGAGCACGAGAACGTACAGCGTCAGCACCAGTTCGACGATGCCGCCGATGATGCTGAGGATCGTCCCCACGGGTCAGGAGTCGAACGAGGCGGAGTCCGCCTGCGCGATGCCGCCCTGACCCGACACGGCGATGTTCTCGGGCGAGAGCAGGAAGACCTTGCTGGTGACGCGCTCGATGCGGCCGTACAGCCCGAGCGACAGGCCGCTGGCGAAGTCGATCAGGCGGCGCGCGTCGGCGTCGCTCATCTGCGACAGGTTGATGATCACGGGAACGCCCTCGCGGAAGTTCTCGGCGATGATCTGCGCGTCGCGGTACTGCTTGGGGTGCACGGTGAGGATCTCGTTGACGGCGCCAGCCGCGGGCTGGCGCACGGCGACCGGGCGACGCAGGGGCGTCACGGGTGCCGGCGCGACCTCGTCGCGCTCGGGAGTCTCGTGCTTGTCACGAGGGGCTCGGGCCGGCGTCTGCGCGGCCTCCTCCTCGTAGACCTCTTCCTCATCGGCGAGGCCGAGATACACCATGGTCTTCTTCAGCGGGTTACCCATCGTGTCCTCCGGTTCGAACGTTCGGGCTGGTCTGGTTGAAAGGCTAACCCCGGTCGGGGCGCGGTCCTGTGATTGCGGAACCGATCCGCAGGTGTGTCGCACCCGCGTCGATCGCCGCTTCGAAATCGCCCGTCATGCCGGCGGAGATCCACGTGGCGTCGGGGGCGATGGTGCGGATGCGGTCGGCCACGTCACGCAGGCGCGCGAAAGCCCGCGCGGGCTCCTCGTCGAGAGGCGCCACGGCCATCACTCCGCGCAGCCGCAGCGAGCCGAGCTGCAGCACGTGCTCGCTGAGCGCCTCCGCGTCGGCGAGGGTGCTGCCGCCCCGACCGGCGTCCTCGGTCAGGTTGACCTGCACCAGCACGTCGAGAGGTCCGCGGCCGGCATCCGCGCGATGCAGCGCGTCGGCCAGCTTCACGCGGTCGACGGAGTGCACCGCATCCGCATCCCGACGGATGGCGGCTGCCTTGTTCGTCTGGGCCTGACCGATGAAGTGCCAGCGGACGTCCACGTCCTCGAGCTCTGCGCGCTTCGCCGACATCTCCTGCTGGCGGTTCTCACCGACATCGGTGACACCGAGCTCGTGCAGCTCGCGCACCAGGGCGGCCGGGTGGAACTTGGTCACCACGATCCGGGTGATCTCACCCGGATCCCGGCCGGCCCGGCGCGCGGCGTCGGCGATGCGCTCGTCGATCGCCGACAGCCGCGCGCGCAGCGTCACTTGAGGAACTCGGGGATGTCGATGTCGTCGTCCGAGAACGCAGGCTCGATGCTGGAGGCGACGGGCGCGGGTGCCGCGGCCGGCCTGACCGGCTCAGGGCGCTCCTCGGCGGCCTTCTCGTCCAGACGCACCTCGGGCAGCGGGTTCGCGGCCGGACGCTCGACGACCATCGGCTCCAGACGCGGTGCGGGCTCGCCACCGTCGAATCCTGCGGCGATGACCGTGACGCGCACCTCGTCGCCGAGCGTGTCGTCGATGACCGTTCCGAAGATGATGTTCGCCTCGGGGTGCGCCGCCTCCTTGACGAGGTCGGCGGCGTCGTGGATCTCGAAGATGCCGAGGTTCGAGCCACCCTGGATCGACAGCAGCACGCCGTGCGCGCCCTCGATCGACGCCTCGAGCAGCGGCGACTCGACGGCCAGCTCGGCGGCCTTGATCGCCCGGTCGGCGCCCCGCGCCGATCCGATGCCCATGAGCGCGGATCCGGCTCCCTGCATGACCGACTTCACGTCGGCGAAGTCGAGGTTGATGAGGCCGGGTGTCGTGATCAGGTCGGTGATGCCCTGCACACCGGCGAGCAGCACCTGGTCGGCGGTGGCGAAGGCCTCGATCATCGAGATGCCGCGGTCGCTGATCTCGAGGAGACGGTCGTTCGGCACCACGATCA
Organism: Microbacterium sp. OR21; assembly: GCF_047306785.1. Taxonomy (NCBI): domain Bacteria; kingdom Bacillati; phylum Actinomycetota; class Actinomycetes; order Micrococcales; family Microbacteriaceae; genus Microbacterium; species Microbacterium sp. OR21. The sequence continues at coordinate 762,621 of NZ_JAZEXJ010000003.1, forward strand.
GGGTGTCGACCTCTTCCTTGAGCTTGGCGACGCCCGCCTCGGCCTGGCTCTGGCGGCGACGACCCTCGAACGAGAACGGCTTGGTCACGACGCCGATGGTCAGAGCGCCGATCGACTTCGCGATGCGCGCGACGACGGGGGCGCCGCCGGTGCCGGTGCCACCGCCCTCTCCGGCGGTGACGAAGACCATGTCGGCGCCGGTGAGCGCCTGCTCGATCTCCTCAGCGTGGTCTTCGGCGGCGCGACGGCCGACCTCGGGGTCGGCCCCGGCACCGAGTCCTCTGGTGAGCTCGCGGCCCACGTCGAGCTTGACGTCAGCGTCGCTCATCAGCAGCGCCTGGGCGTCGGTGTTGACGGCGATGAACTCGACTCCGCGGAGTCCGAGCTCGATCATGCGGTTGACGGCGTTGACGCCGCCACCGCCGACGCCGACGACCTTGATCACGGCGAGGTAGTTCTGGTTCTGGCTCATGGCCGGCCTCCGTTATTCGAGCCTGACGAGGGATAAACCTTAAACCTCAACGAGAGGGTTAAACTGTTTCCCGGTATTGCGTTCTCGAGTTCGACGGTATGCGCAACGCCCGCGTGCGCGTGCACCGACACGGCGTGTCGCCGCGATCGACGCGCGAGATGCGCCCGGGCGCCGAGAGCCCGCGCTGCGCGGGGATCAGGAGAGCGTCAGCCGACGACGGGAACGGTCGGCGACGACACGTCGAACACCCGCGAATCCGGCGATGCGGCGATCAGGCGCACCAGCACCGCGGCCTTGCGCACCGAGTCCTTCTCACTGCCCCACACGACGCTCTTGCCATCGTTCAGTCGCAGGGTCACATCGTCACCGGATGTCGCGTGCACCTCGGTGACCGTGGCACGCAGATCGGCGGGCAGCGACCGCATCACCAGTCCGGCGCTGCGGAACGCCTCCGAGCCGATGCCGCCGGCGATGTCGAGCGCAGGCGCGCCCTCGGGCGGCTTCGGACTCGTGGAGAGCACGACGCCCGCCGCGTCGACCACCGAGTAGCCGTCGTCGACGCGGATGGCGCCGATCGGCAGGCGCTCCACGATCCGCACGACCAGCTGATGCGGCGGACGCGCCTCTAGCGCGTACGACTCGATGAGCGGGAACCCGGCGAGGGCGGACTTCACATCGTCGGCGTCGACCAGGGCGAGAGGGGCGCCGAGCTGGTCGGAGAGCGATTGCTGCACGAGCGCGGGATCGAGGGTCTTCGCACCGGCGACGGTGATCTCCTCGACGGCGAACAGCGGGCTGTAGGCGGCGATCACGCTGCCGAGCACGAGAGCGGCGACGGCGCCGATCGAGCCCCACACGGCGAACCGGCGTTGGCGCGAGCGCTGGGTGAACCGTCGGATCTCCGCGCGCAGCGCCTTGCGACGAGCTCGCGCCGCCCGCCACACCTCGCCGCTGCCGACCGGGTCGCTCACGGCTCGGCGATCGTCCTCCTCGATCACCGCGGTGACCGAGGAGACGTCCGAGGAGCCATCGTGATCGCCGTCCGCCTCGCCCTGGGTTGCTGCATCCGGATCCGGCGACGGCGTCGACGGCCCTTCGGCGGCCGAGCCGAACCGCAGCAGCGGGCCCCGCCGCCGACGCACCGGCGTCGCGTCGAGGGCGACGTCGTCCGCTGTCGGCTCCTCGGGCGACGCCGGGAGCGGTGCCGGGCGGCGCACCTCAGCCCTCGACGGGACGCCGCAGCGAGTCGAGCACCTGCGGGATGATCTGGTACACGTTCCCGCAGCCGAGCGTCACGACGTAGTCGCCGTCACGCGCGATCCGGGCGGTGTAGTCGGCGGCCTCCTGCCAGTCGGGCACGTAGTGCACGTTCGACGGGTCGGCGAACGCACCGCTGACCAGCTCACCCGTCACACCGGGAACCGGGTCCTCGCGGGCGCCGTAGACGTCGAGCATGACGGTGTGATCCGCCAGCTCCTCGAGCACTTCGGCGAACTCACGGTACATGTGCTGTGTGCGCGAGTACGTGTGCGGCTGCTGGATCGCGATGAGACGTCCGGATCCTGCGACGCCGCGCATCGCCTCGAGCGCGGCGCGCACCTCCGTCGGGTGGTGCGAGTAGTCGTCGTAGACGTGCACGCCGCGCGCCTCGCCGTGCAGCTCCAGGCGCCGGACGGTGCCCGCGAAGCCCTCGACGGCGCGGACCGAGGCCTCCAGGTCGTAGCCCAGGGTGATGAGCACCGCCACGATGCCGCCCGCGTTGATCGCGTTGTGCGCGCCGGGCACGGCCAGCTGCATGCGCACCGAGTCCGCGCCGTGCACCAGCGTGGCCGACACGCCACCCGCGGTGACGATGTCGTCGATGCGCAGGTCGGCGTCCGCCGCGCGTCCGAAGGTCACGACCGTGCGGTGGCTGAGAGCTGCGCGCACCCGCTGCGCTCCGGGGTCGTCGCTGGAGATCACCACGGCCTCGCCGGCCTCGTCGCCGAAGCGCACGAAGGCGTCGTAGAAGGCGTCCTCCGAGCCGAAGAAGTCGAGATGGTCGGGGTCGACGTTGGTGATCAGGGCGATGGCCGTGTCGTAGAGCAGGAAGGTGCCGTCCGACTCGTCGGCCTCGATGACGAACAGCTCGTCGGCGCCCGTGGCGCTCGAGAGGCCGAGCTGCTCGATGACTCCGCCGTTGACGAAGCTGGGGTCGGCGCCGAGCGAGCGCAGGGCGGTCACCAGCATGCCCGTCGAGCTCGTCTTGCCGTGCGCGCCGGCGACCGAGACCAGGCGGCGCCCGCCGATCAGCCAGTACAGGGCCTGGGAGCGGTGGATCACATGCAGCCCGCGCTTCTTCGCGGTGACGAACTCGGGGTTCTCTGGCCAGATCGCACCGGTGTGGATCACCGTGTCGGCGTCGCCGAGGTGCGCGGCGTCGTGCCCGACATGCACGGTGGCTCCGGCAGCCGCGAGAGCGCGCAGGTTGTCGCTGTCCGCCCGGTCGGAGCCGGAGACGCGGATGCCCGCGTCGAGGAACATCCTCGCGAGCCCGCTCATGCCGGATCCGCCGATGCCGATGAAGTGCGCGGACGAGATGGTCTCGGGAATCGGGAGGGAGAGGTCGGGTCTGATCATGTCGCTCCCAGTCTACTTTTCGCCGAGGGCGCGATCGACGAGCGCGATGAGGTCCTCGGACCCGGTGCGCGACCCGATGCGCTCGGCGGATGCCGCCATCGCCTCGATCCGCGCGCGGTCACGCAGGAGCGGGATGATCCGCTCACGCACGGCGTCGCCGTCGAAGCTCGCGTCGTCGAGAAGCAGGGCGGCCCCCGCGCTGACCGCGGAGGCGGCGTTCAGCCGCTGCTCGCCGTTTCCGACCGAGTAGGGCACGTACACGGCGGGGATGCCGAGCGCGCTGACCTCGCTGACCGTCGCCGAGCCCGAGCGCGAGACGATCACGTCCGCCAGCGCGAAGGCCAGGTCCATCCGGTCGATGTAGCGGCGCATGGCATAACCCGGCACCTCCGGATCGACGAGGTCGCTGCGCTCCCCCGTGGCGTGCAACAGCTGCCAGCCGGTTGCGAGGATGTCGCCCCACGACGCGGCCATCGCCTCGTTCAGCCGCAGCGCCCCCAGCGAGCCGCCGAACACGAGCAGCACGGGGCGGTCCGGGTCGAGGCCGAAGTACGCCGCGGCCTCGGCACGCGCGGCGGCGCGGTCGAGCTCGACGATCTCGCGACGCAGGGGCATCCCGACCACCTCACCGCGCCTGAGCGGGGTGCCTGCGAAGGCGACCCCGACGGCGGCGGCGGTGCGCGCGCCCAGCACGTTGGCCAGGCCCGGCTTCGCGTTCGCCTCGTGCACCACGAACGGCACCCGCTCGCGACGCGCGGCGATGTACGCGGGGGCCGAGGCGTAGCCGCCGAAGCCGACGACCACATCGACGCCGTGACGACGGATGTGCGTACGCACCTGCGACACCGCGCGCTGGAACCGCGCGGGGAAGGCGACCGCCGCGCCGTTCGGCCGGCGCGGGAAGGGCACCTTGTCGACGGTGAGCAGCTCGTAGCCGCGCTCGGGCACCAGACGCGCCTCCAGCCCCTCCTTCGTGCCGAGCACCAGGACGTCGTCGCCCTCGCGCTCGCGCAGCAGGTCGGCGACGGCGAGCAGGGGGTTCACGTGGCCGGCGGTGCCACCGCCGGCGAGGAGGTAGGTGCTCACTTCGTCTCGCTTCGCTCGCTCAGCACAGTCACCTGGCGACCCTACCCGCTGCCGCTGACGCGGCGCTGCGCGGGGTCGCGTCCGGCGCGGCGGGCGCATCGGAGGGGGGCATGGTGCGCGCGAACGCGAGCAGCACGCCGCACGCGGCGAGCACCGAGATCAGCGCGGTGCCGCCCTGCGACATGAACGGCAGCGGCACGCCCATCACGGGGAACACCCGAAGCACGACGCCGATGTTGATCAGCGCCTGACCGAGGATCCACACGCCGATGCCGCCGGCCGCGATGCGGATGAAGGAGTCGTCGGAGCGCCGCACGATGCGGAACACGCCGATCGCGAAGACGGCGAACAGCGCGAGCACGAGCACGCATCCGATCAGTCCGAGCTCTTCGCCGACGATGGCGAAGATGTAGTCGTTCTCGGCGGCCGGCAGCCAGCCGTACTTCTCCTGCGAGTTGCCGAGCCCGACGCCGAAGACGCCGCCGTTGGCCATCCCCCAGATGCCGTGCACGGCCTGGTAGCAGGGTCCGGTCTTGTCGCAGTCGTCGGGGTTGAACGCCGACAGGATGCGGTCCATCCGGTTCCTGCTCGAGAGCGCGTAGAAGAGCACGGCGACCAGGCCGCCGATCAGCGGCAGGATGAAGAGCCTGAGCTTGACGCCCGAGAAGAACAGGCAGCCCAGCACGATGAGCACGAGCACCATCGCCGTGCCGAGGTCGCCGCCGCCGATCACCGTGCCGATGACGAGCGCCGACACGGGCACGACCGGGATGAAGACGTGGTGCCAGATGCCGAGCCGGGCGCGCTTGCGCAGCAGCACGAAGGCGATCCACAGCGCCAACGCGAGTTTGAGGAACTCGGACGGCTGCAGCTGGAAGCCGGCGATGTTGATCCAGTTCGTGTTGCCGTACGACGACACGCGCAGGCCCGGCACGAACACCAGCAGCTGCAGAGCCGTCGCGCCGATCAGCGCCGGCCAGGCGATGCGGCCGAGGAACTTCACCGGCAGGCGGCTGATGAGGAGCATCAGCGGGATGCCGATCAGGGCGAAGATCCCCTGTTTGATCGCTCCGTCCCAGGGGTCGGGCTTCGCGCTGGTGGCCGAGAGCACCATGACCCAGCCGAAGACAGTGAGCACGAGCGCGGTGGAGACGATGAGCACGAACTCGGTCGTGGGCGGCACGAACAGGCGCCCCAGCGAGACGCGCGCCGCGAGGCCGTGGCCGTCAGTGCGCGGAGGGCGAGCCGTCTGCGTCATGCGCCACTCCCCTGCCTATGATCCGGATCGCTCGATCCATGAGCGCACCGCCTGTGCGAAGCGCTCTCCCCGTTCCGCGTAGCTGGAGAACTGGTCGAAGGATGCCGCGGCGGGAGCCAGCAGCACCGTGCCCTCGCCGTGGATGATCCCGGTTGCCAGTTCCACCACGCGATCCATGACATCCCCAGTCTCGCCGGGCACGGCCTCGAACACCGGCACCTGCGATGCGTGTCGCTCGAATGCCGCCAGAACGGGCGCACGGTCGATGCCGATGACGATGGCCGCCCCGGCCGTCCGGCCGGCGTCCGCGACGAGCTCGCCGAGGTCGACGCCCTTCAGATCGCCGCCGATGACCCACACCGCCCCCGGGTAGGCGCGCAGCGATGATGCCGCGGCGTGCGGGTTGGTCGCCTTCGAGTCGTCGACCCACCGGATGCCCCGGTGCTCGGCGATCACCTGGATGCGGTGCGCGTCGAGGGCGAACCTCTGCAGCGCGTCGTGGATCGCGGCGGGCGCGACGTCGAGGGAGCGCGCGAGAGCGGAGGCGGCGAGGATGTTCTGCACGATGTGCGGGGCGTCCAGGCCCGCGGCGCGCAGCTCGGCGACGGTGGTCAGCTCCAGCGCGCTGTTGCGCCGGTCGTCGTGGAAGGCGCGGTCGACGAGGATGCCGTCGACGACGCCCAGGTCGCTGGGCCCCGGCGTGCCGAGATCGAATCCGATCGCGCGCGCGCCCTCGGTGACATCCGCCTCCTCCACCATTCGTCGCGTGGCGAGGTCGGCCTTGTTGTAGACGCACGCGACGGTGGTGTGCCGGTAGACGAACGACTTCGCCTCCCGGTACGCGTCGGCACTGCCGTGCCAGACCAGGTGGTCGTCCGCGAGGTTCAGGCACACCGAGGCGTAGGGCACGAGCTGGCCGGGCGGCTGCGACTGCCCGATGTACCAGAGCTGGTGGCTGGAGAGCTCGACCACGAGCACGTCGAAGCCGCCCGGGTCGCGCACCGCGTCGAGCACGGGGACGCCGATGTTGCCGCACGGGGCGGCCCGCAGCCCGCCGGCCTGGAGCAGCGTGGCGGTGAGCTGCGTGGTCGTCGTCTTGCCGTTGGTCCCGGTGATGAGCACCCACTCCGCGGGGGTGCCGTCGGCGCGCACGACCTTGTCGCGAACCCGCCAGGCCAGTTCGACGTCGCCCCACAGGGCGATGCCGCTCTGCTGCGTCCAACGGATGAGGGGATGCGAGGGCGGGAAGCCGGGCGAGGCGATGACGACGTCCGGCGCGAACTCGCGCAGCGCGGCGGGCACCTCGGCCAGCGGACCGAGCTCGAGCCGTGCGCCGATGACCGGCACGAGACGGGCGTACTCCTCCGACGCACCCTCGCTCAGCACGAGCACCTCGGCGCCGAGCTCGGTGAGCGTGTCGGCCGCCGAGAAACCGGTCATCGAGAGTCCGAGCACGGCGACACGCAGCCCCGACCAGTCGGCATGCCAGCTGGTGAGCGAGTCCAGGCGCGCGCTCATGCCTGGATCAGCCAGTCGACGTAGAAGAGGCCGACCGCGGACACGGCGAGAAGACCGGCGATGATCCAGAGGCGCACGACGATCGTGACCTCGGCCCACCCGCGCATCTCGAGGTGGTGGTGGAACGGACTCATCAGGAACAGCCGCTTGCCGCCGGTGACCTTGAAGTACAGCCGCTGCAGGATCACCGAGCCGGAGGAGATCACGAAGATGCCGGCGATGATCAGCAGCAGCAGCTCGGTGCGGGTCAGGATCGCCATCGCGGTCACGACGCCGCCGATCGCCATCGAGCCGACGTCGCCCATGAACACCTTGGCCTTGGGGGCGTTCCACCACAGGAACCCGACCAGGCCACCGGCGAAAGCGGCTGAGACGGTGGCGAGGTTCAGGGGCTCGCGCACCTCGTAGCATCCGGCCTGCACCAGCAGCGATCCCACGCAGGACTGCTTGAACTGCCAGAACGCGATGAGGCTGTACGCGCCGACGACGACCACGCCGGCGCCGGCGGCGAGCCCGTCGAGACCGTCGGTGAGGTTGACGCTGTTCGATGTCGCGACGCCGATCACCGAGACCCAGATCAGGTACAGGATCCAGCCGAGCACAGCGCCGAACGCGAAGAGGTTGAGCCAGGGGATGTCGCGGAACAGCGACACGTAGGAGCTCGCGGGATACTGGCCGAGCCGGTTCGGGAAGTTCAGCGCCACCACGCCGAACGGCACCAGCACGAGGAGCTGCCCGACGATCTTGCGCCACCCCGAGAGGCCGAGACTGCGCTGGCTGCGGATCTTCATGTAGTCGTCGATGAATCCGACCACGCCGAAGCCGACCATGAGCCAGAGCACGAGGATGGCCGAGAGCGCGGGTGTCGTGCCGCCGAAGAAGGATCCGGCGAAGTAGCCGACGATGGTGCCGACGATGAAGATGACGCCGCCCATGGTGGGCGTGCCGCGCTTGGCCTCGTGGCTCGGGTTCGCGATGTCCTCGGGGGTGCGGATCACCTGTCCCCAGCCGATCCGCCGGAAGACCTTGAGGAAGACGGGGGTCAGGAAGAGCGAGAAGGAGAGCGAAATCGCCGTCGCCATAAGCAAGGACCTCACGAGAACGATTCTCCCAGACGATCGCCGAGATGCCGGAGCCCGGCGGAGTTCGACGACTTCACCAGCACCCGGTCGCCGTCGCGCAGCTCGCCGGTGAGGTACTCGAAGGCCGCATCCGCATCCGGCAGATGCACGGCCTCACCGTCCCAGGAGCCCTCGCCGACGGCGGCGAGGTAGAGCCGGCGCGCGTCGGAGCCCACCACGACGATGCGCTGGATGTTCAGGCGCACGGCGAGCAGCCCGATGCGGTCGTGCTCCTCTCCTGCCGTCTCGCCGAGCTCGCTCATCGCACCGAGCACCGCGACGGTGCGCTCCCCCGGCGCCGCGATCTGGGCGAGGGTCCGCAGAGCTGCGGCCATCGAATCGGGGCTGGCGTTGTAGGCGTCGTTGATGATGCGCACGCGGTCCGATCCCATCGGCTGCATGCGCCACCGCTCGGCGATCTCGACCGTCTCGAGGCGGCTGATCGACGCCGCCGCCGGCACGCCGAGGACGCGGGCGGCCGCGATGGCGGCGAGGGCGTTGTGCACGTGGTGTGCGCCGAGCACCTGCAGCCGCAGCGGGATCTCCTCGCCGTCGACGTGGATGACGGCCGCTGTGCCGTGCGCGTCGACATCGATGCGGTCGGCCCTCACCTCGGCATCCGGATGCTGGCCGAAACCCACCACCGACATGCCGCGCTCTCGGGCGATGCCCCGCATCGCCCACACCCGCGGGTCGTCGATGTTGAGCACGGCGGTGCCGTCGGCACGCGCCGCGGCGACCAGCTCGGACTTGGCCTTCGCCGTCTCCTCGATGCCGCCGAACCCACCCGCATGCGCCAGGCCCACCATGAGCACGACCGAGACGTCGGGGTTCACGAGTCCGGCGAGGTGCGCGATGCTGCCCGCGCCCGCGGCGCCGAACTCGCTGACCAGGAACCGCGTGCTCGGCGTGACCCGCAGCATGGTGAGCGGAGCGCCCACCTCGTTGTTGTACGACCGCACGGGCGCGACGGTCTCGCCCTCGTCGGCGAGGATGCGCGCGAGGAAGTTCTTAGTGGTGGTCTTGCCGTTGGAGCCGGTGATGCCGACGATCTTCAGCGCGCCACCCGCGCGGACACGCGCGACGACCTCGCGGGCGAGGTCCGCCAGCGCCGCCACGGCATCGGGCACCACGACCTGGCTGATGGCGACGTCGACGGGCCGTTCGACGATCGCGAGGGCCGCGCCGGCGTCGGCGGCGGCGGCGACGAAGTTGTGGCCGTCGGTCACCTCGCCGGGCTTGGCGACGAAGATCGAGCCGGTGCTCATCTCCCGGGAGTCGGTGTCGACCACGCCGTCGACCACGGTCTCGGCCGTGTCGGGGGCGTGCAGACGCAGCTCACCGTGCAGGATCTCGGCGATCTCGGCGAGCGGAAGGGCGATCATGTGGCATCTCCTTGCGCGGCGCGATGCCGGCTAGTCGAATTTCGGGAGCAGCTCATCCATGGGCTGCGAGGAGGGGGCGACGCGGTAGGTCTTCAGCACCTGCGTCATCGCCTTCTGGAAGGCGACGGCGGTGGCCCCGGAGTTCCTAATCTTAGTCGGCTCGTCGAGAGTGACCAGCACGACGAACTGCGGATCCTCGATCGGCGCGATGCCCGCCATGTTCGTGAAGTACACGCCCGACTTGTAGCCGCCCTTGCCGTTCGACTTCTGGGCCGTTCCCGTCTTGATGCCGATCCGGTAGCCGGGCACCTCGATCGTCTTGGCGAGACCGCCCTGCACGGCGACGTTCTCCAGCATCCGCTGCACGGTCTTCGCCGTCTCCTCGCTCACCACCCGCTCGCTCTTCGGGGCGTCGGGCTCGATCACGGTGCCGTCGGCGGTGGTGCACGACTCGATGAGCGAGAGGTCGACCTTCTCCCCGCCGTTGGCGAGCGCCTGATAGGCACCGGCGATCTGAGCGGGGGTGACGGTGAAGGCCTGGCCGAAGGTGGTCGTGTACAGCGTCTGGTAGTCCCAGGTCTTCGGATCGTGGATGAGGCCCGCGAGCTCCTCGGGGAAGTCGACGGCGGTCTTCTTCGCCACGCCGAACTTCTTCAGGTAGTCGTAGCGCTTGTCGGGCGAGATCATCGTGCCGAACTGCGACAGCGAGACGTTCGACGAGTCGATGAGCGCACCGGCGAACGTGTACTGATAGGTGGGGTGGTTGAAGGGGTCGTTGACGACCGCGCCGTTGGCGAACTTCTTGTGGTCGGGCGCGGTGACCGAGGTCAGCGGCGTCGCCGCGCCCTCGTTGATGACCGACGCCGCGGTGATCGGCTTGAAGGTCGAGCCGGGTTCGAACCAGTACGAGAAGATCTGCGAGCGCCAGTAGTCGTCATCCACCGAGTCGACGTCGTTGGGGTCGACGGTCGGGTACTCCGCCATCGCCCGGATCTTTCCGGTCTTCACGTCGACGACGGTCACGGAGCCGGCCTGTGCACCCTGCTTCTTGGCCTCTTCGGCGATCATCTGCTGGAGGTACCAGTTGAGGTCGCTGTTGATGGTGAGCTGAACGGTGCCGCCGTCGGTCGCCGGGGTGATCTGCTCGCTGCCGGGGATCTTCACCCCGCCCAGACCGCGCAGGTACGTCATCTCGCCGTTCTCGGCGGACAGGCACGCGTTCTCCATGCGCTCGACGCCGTAGCGCGCCTTGCCCGAGCCGTCGAGGAATCCGAGCGCGCTGCCGGCCACGGCCCCGTTCGGGTAGACCCGCACGGATCGCGGGATCATGGCGATGTACGCCAGGCCGTCGTCGGTCTTCAGCTCGCGGAGCTGGAGGTACTGCTCGGTGCTCAGCCCGTTGACGAGCTTGACGTAGCGCGAGTCCGGGTCCTGAGCCAGCCGGTCGGCGACCGCCGAGCGCACGTCGTCACCGGTGAGGCCGACGATGTCGGCGATGCGTTCGCTGGCCTCGTCCCACGACAGCGCGGGCTTCTTCTTCTCGTCTGTCTGCTCCTCGAACTCGCGGATCAGCTTCGGATCCAGCTGGGAGTCGTACACCAGCACGCTCGAGGCGAGCACGGTGCCGGCGGAGTCGGTGATGTCGCCGCGAGCCCCGGCGATGATCTGCGTCGAGCCGAGGTTGCCGGTGTTCACGCCCTCGGCGACGTGATCGTCGGCGTGCACCACTTGGATGTCGACGAGGCGGAAGACGAAAACGGAGAGCACCGCCAGGATCACGGCGAGGGCGGCGGCGGTGCGGCGGCGCTGTGCGCGTGTGGCTCGGGTGGTCATGCGCGTCTCCGTCGGTGCTGCTATCGGGTGGTGGGGGTCGGGAGGCCGTCGCCGGCGATGACCGGCGGTCCGGCAGGCTCGGCGGGCGCCGCCGCCGCGGTGGCGCGCTCGGCCGCGGCATCCTCCTCGGCCTTCTTCTCCGCCGCGGTGGGGGCGGGCGGCGCGAGCAGCGCGTTTCCGACCTTCGTCGCGCCGTTCGGGTCGACGGTGGATGCCCAGCTGGCGCCGTCGCCGGCACCGAGCACCTTCCCGTCGCTGAGGCGGAGGTACGAGGCGGATCCGGCGACGACGAGCCCCATCGCGTCGGCCTTGACCGCGAGCGACTGCGGCGAGCTGATGCCGACGAGGTTCTCGTGCAGAGCCTGCTTCTGCAGGCCGAGCTCGTGCTGCCGGATGTTCAGGTCGGCGAGCACGAAGGCGTCCTGCGTGGTGGCGAGCGAGATGCCCATCTGCGCCGCGCCGATCGCCAGCGCGCCGCCGACGGCCAGGGCCGCGTAGGCGAGCCGCGGGCGGCGTCGGGTGGCGGGAGCGGCGACGGGTGTCAGCCGGCGCGGCGGCTCGACGTGAGGCGCGGGCCGCGGGTCGACGCGGGCGGTCTGGAGGCTCATGCCGACTCCCTCAGCTTCTCGGCTGCGCGCAGCCGCACCGGTATGGCCCGCGGATTGCGCGCCTTCTCCTCATCGCCGGCCATCTCGGCGCCCTTGGTGAGCACGCGGAACCGGGGCGCGTGTTCGGGCAGCTCAACCGGGAGTCCGGCGGGCGCGGTCGAGGATGATGCCGCGGTGAACGCCTGCTTGACCAGGCGGTCCTCCAGCGACTGGTACGACATGACGGCGATCCGGCCGCCGACGCTGAGCGCGTCCATCGCGGCGGGGATCGCATCGGCCAGCACGCTGAGCTCGGAGTTGACCTCGATGCGCAGCGCCTGGAAGACGCGCTTGGCGGGATGGCCCGCGCGCTGCGCCGCGGCGGGGGTGGCCGCGGCGAGCAGGTCGACGAGCTCGCCGGAGCGGGTGAGGGGATGCTCGGCGCGGGCCTCGACGATGAACCGGGCGTAGCGACCGGCGAGCTTCTCCTCGCCGAAGCGCTCGAAGATGCGCCGCAGCTGGCCTTCGCTGTACTCGGCCAGGATGGTCGCGGCCGTGCGCCCCTTGGTCTGGTCCATGCGCATGTCGAGCGGTGCGTCCTTCGAGTACGCGAAGCCGCGCTCGGCCTCATCGAGCTGCAGCGACGAGACGCCCAGGTCGAAGAGGATCGCCGACGCGCCCTGCGCGTGCAGGCCGATCTCGTCGTACACGGTGTGCACCAGCGTGACGCGGTCGCCGAACGGCGCCAGCCGCTCCCCCGCGATGCGAAGGGCGTCGGTGTCGCGGTCCAGGCCCACCAGACGGATGCCGGGGAAGCGCTCGAGGAACGCCTCGGAGTGCCCTCCCATGCCGAGGGTGGCGTCGACGAGCACCGCGCCGTCCTGCTGCAGTGCAGGCGCGAGCAGTTCGATGCAGCGTTCCAGCAGCACCGGGGTGTGGATGTCGCGGATGCTCATGATCTTCTCCCGTGACCTCCGGCTCTGATTCCTCTCCGCTCGACCCGGCACCGGGGAAGTGTGTCGGGGCGGAGCGGCGAGGCATCACAGCCGTGGTCAGAACAAGCCGGGAATCACCTCCTGTTCCAGATCGGCGTAGGACTCTTCATTGCTCTCGAGGTACTCGTTCCAGGCGGTCGCATCCCAGATCTCGGCATGGGCGCCGACACCGGTGACGACCAGCTCCTTCTGCAGGCCTGCGTACTGCCGCAGATGAGCGGGGATGGTGATGCGGTTCTGGCTGTCGGGCATCTCGGCGCTGGCGCCGGAGAGGAACATGCGCAGAAAGCTCCGCGCCTGCTTGTCGGTGAGCGGAGCCTGTCGGATCCGCTCGTGCTTGGCCTCGAACTCCGCGGTGCTGAACACGTACAGGCATCGCTCCTGGCCGCGGGTGACCACGATGCCGCCGGCGAGATCCTCACGGAACTTCGCAGGAAGGATCACGCGCCCCTTGTCGTCGAGCTTCGGCGTGTGGGTACCCAGCAGCACTGGCCATCACCCCCTCTGCGTCCGGCCAACTCGAGGTGCGCACCACTTTACTCCACAACGCTCCACTTTCCTACAGAGATTCACCTCGAACTCGCGCGATGCGCGGACCGCGCGACGCACGACGCCCGCCGTTCCGCGGAACGGCGGGCGTGGAGCGTGGTGGAGGGCGGGTGGAGGGAAAGTGGAGGAGGGGGGGCGCCGCGGGCATGAAAAAACCCGGATGCACGGCATCCGGGTCTCTCAGCGGGTCAGATCAGCGTTCGTCCTGTCGGCGATCCCAGCGATCGTTCATCCGATCCATGAAGGAGGAGTCCTGCGATCTCGGGGATCGCTGCTTCGCGGTCGCGGTGGGAGCCGACGTGCGTCGAACGGGCGTGAAGGCGAGGATCGCCCCGCCGAGCATGGCGAGGAAGGCGACGACGCCGAGGATGATGCTGCCGGCCACACCGACCCTGTCGCCGGCCGCCACCGCGGCGACGAGACCGCCGATGCCGGCGAGCAGAAGCAGTGCCCCGTAGACGAGGTTGCGGTAGCTCAGCGCACGATCACCCGACGGCGCCGTGACGACGTCTGCGTCGTGCTGGAGAAGATGGCGTTCCATCTCGTCGAGCATGCGCTGCTCTTGTTCGGAAAGAGGCATGTCCCACCCCCTGGTTCGGTCCGTCAAGTCTACCCTCGTACGGGGCCGCGGGGCTAGCCGAGCGAGGCGCATTGCCTGCATCTAGGCTGGGAATCGTGCCGCCCTCCCCCGTCTCCGATGCCGTAGCCGAACAGCTCGACCTCTTCCTGCAGAGCATCCGCTCGCGCAGCGCCGAGTACGGGCCCGATGCCGAGGTGTTCATCGGCGCCGCCGCGGCGACGCTGCAGGGCGGCAAGCGCCTTCGGGCGCGCTTCGCACACGCGGGCTGGCTGGCCGCGAGCGACGGCGTCGAGGCTCCGGATGCCGCACTGTGGCGCCTGGGCGCGGCACTGGAGATCTTCCAGTCGGCCGCTCTCGTGCACGACGACCTGATCGACAACTCCGACACGCGCCGCGGCCGCCCTGCCTCTCATCGCGCTCTGGAGGCGGCCCACCGCCGGGCCGGCTGGCACGGCGACGCCGAGGCCTTCGGACGCTCCGCCGCGATCCTCCTCGGCGACCTTCTCGTCGCGTGGAGCGACGACCTGCTCGAGGAGTCGCTCGCCGGGCATCGGCACGCCGCCGCGACGCGCGCGGAGTACGCGCGCATGCGGCGGGACGTGACGGTCGGGCAGATGCTCGACATCACCGAGGAGTGCGCCTGGAGCGTGAACCCGCCGCAGTCGCTTCTGGAGCGGGCGCTCCGCGTCGCCGCCCTCAAGTCGGCGCGCTACAGCGTCGAGCAGCCGATCCTGCTCGGGGCGACGCTCGGCGGCGCCGACGACGGACTGCTCGCGAGGCTGCGTGCGTTCGGGCATCCGGTCGGCATGGCCTTCCAGCTGCGCGACGATCTGCTCGGGGTGTTCGGCGACCCCGCTCTCACCGGCAAGCCGGCCGGCGACGACCTGCGCGAGGGCAAGCGCACCGCGCTCATCGCCATCGCCCGAGAGGCGCTGCCGGTCTCGGAGCGCGCGCTCGTGGACGCGCGCATCGGGGACCCGCACCTCAGCGCGAGCGACGTCGCCGAGCTGCAGGAGATGATCCGAGAGACGGGCGCCGCCGCGCAGGTCGAGCGGATGATCGCCGACTACACCGCCGCCGCAGAGCGCGCCCTCGACGACGCGGCACTGGAGGAGACCGCCGAACACGCGCTGCGCGCGCTCGCTGAGGCCGCGATCGCCCGATCCGCGTGACCTGCGCCCCTCGTCTCAGGCGAGGGTGCGCGCGACCCGACGGACCTCGCTCTTGTGGCCGGCGAGCAGCGCCGCGATCGGTGTGCGCCCCAGCGACTCCTCCTCGGCCAGCAGCCAGTCGATGATCTCGTCGTCCGAGAACGACGCGTCCTGCAGCGCCATGATCGTCCCGCGCAGGGACGGCAGCGGCCGCTCGTCGACGATGAACACGGCGGGCACGGCGAACGCGCCGTGCCGACGGGAGCCGACCAGGTAGTGCTCGTCGAGCAGTCGACGAACGCGCCCGGGCGTCTCGCCGAGAGCCTCGGCGAGCTCGGGGATCGTCAGCCAGGCGGAGGGATCAGGAGCGTTCTCAGACACCCCTCCACTATCTCATCCACACGGCGCAGCACCGGCGTGGCGGCTGACGTTCACTCCATTCACATCCGTCACATCAGTTGACAACGGTTTACATGCGTGTCAGCGTTTCTTCTGGATTCACGGGGAGAGAGACGATATGAGCATCACCACACAGCGCGCCCTGCCGGTGCGGTTCACCGCTCCTGCGGCGGTGGTCGGAACCCTGGCGGCCACCCTCTCCGTCGCACCCGCGGAGGCCGCCGACGTCGGCTCGCGAGCCGCCTCGGTGCAGACTCCGCACGTGCGCGCGCTCCCGGTTGCGAGAAGCGTCGCGAGCGCGCCGGTCCGCCCGGCCGCAGCACGCCCGAGCAGCTACACGATCAGACCGGGCGACACCGTGTCGTCCATCGCCGCCGCGCACGGGATCGCCACGGCCGATGTCCTCGCCTGGAACGGACTCGGCTGGCGATCCGTCATCTATCCCGGTCGCACGCTTCGCCTCTCCCCCGCCGCCCCCGCGGCGGCTCCTGCGAAGCCGGCCGCGGCGAAGCCGTCTTCGCCGAAAGCCCAGACGCACACCGTCGTCCGCGGAGACACCGTCTACGCGATCGCGAAGAAGTACCGCACGACGGTGTCTGCGATCATGTCGCACAACCGCCTGAGCGGCTCCGCGATCATCCGGCCGGGGCAGGTCCTGCGAGTGGGCGCGGCGCCGGCATCCGCCGCTGCCGCCCAGCTCGTCGCAGCGAAGACCCCGGCTGCCGAACCGGCCGCCAAGCCGACCTCGCACACGGTCGCCGCGGGTGACACGCTGTTCGGCATCGCCCGCAAGCACGGCGTCACCGTCGCGGTGCTGCTGGAGGCGAACGACCTCGGCCAGGGCAGCATCATCTATCCCGGTCAGAAGCTGCGCCTCTCCGTCCCGGCGTCCACGCAGCGCTCGGCAACGCTGAACGCCACGCAGAAGGCGCACGCGGTGCGCATCATCCGCATCGGGCGCGAGCTCGGGGTGCCCGACCGGGGCATCGCGATCGCCCTCGCCACCGCGATGGTCGAGTCCTCGATGCGCAACCTCGATCACGGCGACCGCGACTCGCTCGGCCTGTTCCAGCAGCGACCGAGTCAGGGCTGGGGCACCGCCGCGCAGATCACGGACGCCGATCGCAGCATCCGGGTCTTCTACGGCGGCAGGCACGACCCCAACGGCGGCACGACGCGCGGCCTTCTCGACATCCCGGGCTGGCAGCGCATGTCGTTCACGGGCGCGGCCCAGGCCGTTCAGGTCTCGGCCTTCCCGCATCGCTACGGTCAGTGGGAGCGTCAGGCGAACCGCTGGCTCGACACGCTGCGATGACACGCCCATCGTCACCGGATCGAAACCCGGCCGCGGTGCGCCGTTGCCGTTTCATCCAGGGTGTTCTTCATAGACTCGACCTGTGAACACTCCGCAGGCCGACCCCCTCATCGGGCGGCTTGTCGACGGCCGGTATCGCGTGCGCGCACGCATCGCGCGCGGCGGCATGGCGACCGTCTACGTGGCGACCGACATGCGCCTCGAGCGGCGCATCGCGCTGAAGGTGATGCACGCGCACCTCAGCGACGACTCGGCGTTCCAGAGCCGGTTCATCCAGGAGGCGAGGGCGGCCGCACGCCTCGCCGACCCCCACGTCGTGAACGTCTTCGACCAGGGTCAGGACGGCGAGCTCGCCTACCTGGTGATGGAGTACCTTCCCGGCATCACACTGCGCGAGCTCATGCGCGAGCAGAAGCGCCTGACCGTCGCACAGACGATCACGATCATGGACGCGATCCTCTCGGGCCTGGCCGCCGCGCACGCCGCGGGTATCGTGCACCGTGACGTCAAGCCCGAAAACGTGCTGCTGGCCGAGGACGGCCGGATCAAGATCGGCGACTTCGGACTCGCCCGCGCCACCACGGCGAACACCGCCACCGGCGCGCAGCTGCTCGGCACCATCGCCTACCTCGCGCCGGAGCTGGTCACCCGGGGCACGGCCGATGCGCGCAGCGACATCTATGCGCTGGGCATCATGCTCTACGAGATGCTCGTCGGCGAGCAGCCCTACCAGGGTGAGCAGCCCATGCAGATCGCCTTCCAGCACGCCACCGAGCAGGTACCGCGTCCGAGCGCGCGCAATGCGGGCGTGCCCGATCAGCTCGATGAGCTCGTGCTCTGGGCCACGGCGAAGTCGCCCGACGACCGGCCGATGGACGCGAAGGAGATGCTCACGCGCCTGCGCGAGATCGAGCGCGAGATCGGGGTCGCTCCGGTGCCCACGGCGACCGAGGCATCGTCGCGCGCGTACGACTCGGGCTCGGTGACGAAGATCCTTCCCGGCACGGCCGTGCTGCCCGCCGCCGACGACGACGCCGAGGAGGGCGCCGACAACGCGACGCGCTTGCGCCGGCGCACCGCGCGACGGCGCTCCACCGGCGCCGCGCTGCTCACCCTCGTGCTGCTGCTGGCGGTGCTCGCCGGTGCCGCAGGCTGGTGGTTCGGATCCGGCCCAGGCTCGCTGATCGCCGTTCCGTCGGTGGCCGGGATGAGCTACGAGGACGCTGCCGCCGCCGTCGAGGCCGAAGGGCTGGTGCCCGAGCGCGCGGAGCGCTCGTCGATCGACGTCGACCAGGGTCTCGTGATCGAATCGGCGCCCGGCGAGGCCGAGCGCGTCGAGAAGGACAGCACGGTCTCCCTCGTCGTCTCCACCGGCCCCGCCCGGCACGATCTCCCCGCCCTGCGCGGCAAGAGCGCCGACGAGGTGCGCAGCATCCTCGCCGCGAACCGCGTGAACGTCTCCGACGACGTGGAGGAGTACTTCGACGACCTCGAGAAGGGGCTCGTGCTCAACGTGCGCGTCACCCCGCGTGATCAGGGCGAGCCGCACGGGTGCGCGGACGGATGCCAGGTGTTCGAGGACGACACCGCCCTCATCCAGCTCTCCCTCGGTGCGGTGCCGGACGTCACGGGCAAGCCGCTCGACGAGGCGGTGCGCACGCTCGAGGACGTGAAGCTCGAGGTCGCCGACGAGCGTCCGAGCGACTGGAGCGAGTCGGTCGCCAAGGGATCCGTCATCGCCCAGAGCAGCGAGCGCCCGGGTGGCGGTGCGTGGCGCCCCGGAGACACGGTCACGCTGACGGTGTCGAGGGGCCCGCAGCCCCTCCCCATCCCGGACGTCAAGGGAAAGAGCGTGCGCGATGCGGTCTCGACTCTGAAGGACGCGGGCTTCGAGGTGCAGCCGACGATCGAGGATGTGGAGATCCCCCTCGGCGGCAAGTACTGGGACATCTACAAGGTGTGCAGCTACGCCCCGACCGACACCGCCCCTCGGGGCACGACCATCACCCTCACCCCCGGCATCTTCTGCTGACGCCCACCTCGGCCGCGCATTCCGGCGGGCCCTGACGCGACGAGGGCGGCCGCCCGATCCCTCGGACGCCCGCCCTCGTGAGGGATGCGACTCAGCGCTTCTCGAGCTCCTCCGCGACGAGGAAGGCCAGCTCGAGGCTCTGCATGTGGTTCAGACGGGGGTCGCACAGGCTCTCGTACCGGGTCGCGAGGCCGGCCTCGTCGATCTGCTCGGAGCCGCCGAGGCATTCGGTGACGTCGTCGCCGGTGAGCTCGACGTGGATGCCGCCGGGGAACGTCCCGACCGCACGGTGCGCCTCGAAGAATCCGCGCACCTCGTCGACGACGTCGTCGAAGCGACGGGTCTTGTAGCCGCTGGGCGTGGTGATGCCGTTGCCGTGCATCGGGTCGGTCACCCACAGCGGCACCGCGCCGGAGTCCTTCACGGCTTCGAGCAGCGGCGGGAGAGCATCCCGGATCTTCCCCGCTCCCATCCGCGTGATGAAGGTGAGGCGCCCCGGCTCGCGGTTCGGGTCCAGCTTGTCGATCAGCGCGAGCGCGGTCTCCGGCGTCGTGGTCGGCCCGAGCTTGACGCCGATGGGATTGCGGATGCGCGAGAAGTAGTCGACGTGCGCGCCGTCCAGATCACGGGTGCGCTCCCCGATCCAGACGAAGTGCGCCGAGGTGTTGTAGGGCGTGCCGGTGCGCGAGTCGATGCGGGTCATCGGGCTCTCGTAGTCCATCAGCAGGCCCTCGTGACCGGTGAAGAACTCGACGCGCTTGAGCTCTTCGAAGTCGGCTCCCGCGGCCTCCATGAACTTGATGGCCCGATCGATCTCGGCCGCCATGCGCTCGTAGCGCTGGTTGGCCGGGTTCTGTGCGAAGCCCTTGTTCCAGGAGTGCACCTCGCGCAGATCGGCGAAGCCACCCTGCGTGAACGCACGGATGAGGTTCAGGGTCGATGCGGCCATGTGGTAGCCCTGCAGCAGTCGACCGGGATCGGCCTGACGCGACTTCTCGGTGAAGTCGTATCCGTTGACGATGTCGCCGCGGTATGCGGGCAGCGTGACGTCGCCGCGGGTCTCGGTGTCGCTCGAGCGGGGCTTGGCGAACTGGCCCGCCATGCGGCCCATCTTCACCACCGGCATCGAGGCCCCGTACGTGAGCACCACGGCCATCTGCAGCACGGTCTTGATCCGGTTGCGGATCTGGTCGGCGGTGGCGCCGGCGAAGGTCTCGGCGCAGTCCCCGCCCTGCAGCAGGAAGGCGTTGCCGGACGCCGCGCGTGCGAGTCGCGCGCGGAGGTTGTCGACCTCACCCGCGAAGACCAGCGGCGGCAGAGCCGCCAGCTGCCTCGACACCTCGTCGGTGCGCTCGGCATCGGGCCACTGCGGCTGCTGCTTGATGGGAAGGGATCGCCACGCGTCGAGTTCGGGGTGCGAGGGAAGCATGTGCTCCAGCTTAGTGTTCGCCGAGCGCCGGGATATCCCTGTGACGACCGGCCGACGACCCACCGCGACGCGGAGCGCGCGCTGTCAGGGACGGCCCGGAGCGCCCGGGGGCAGGCGGTCCTTCACGGTCGACGCGTACACGTCGTCGTACCGCTGCGCCCCCAGTCGCTGCAGCGCGATCATGATCTCGTCCGTCACCGAGCGCAGGATGTACCGATCGTTCTCCATGCCCTCGTATCGGGAGAAGTCGAGCGGCTCGCCGATCACGATCCCGACCCGCATGACACGGGGGATCCGCTGCCCGATCGGCATCGCTGTGTCGGTGTCGACCATGATCACGGGGATCACCGGCACCTTGGCCTCGAGTGCCATCCGCGCGATGCCGGTGCGTCCGCGGTAGAGCCGCCCGTCGGGGCTGCGGGTGCCCTCGGGGTAGATGCCGAGCAGGTCGCCACGACCGAGGATCTGCAACCCGGTGTTGAGCGACGCCTCCGACGCCTTCCCACCCGACCGATCGATCGGGATCTGACCGGTGCCCTTCATGAATACCCGCGTCGCCCACCCCTTGAGGCCGCGGCCGGTGAAGTAGTCGCTCTTGGCGAGGAACGACATGGGCCGATCGATCAGCAGAGGCAGGAAGATGGAATCGGCGAAGGAGAGATGATTGCTCGCCAGAA
This sequence comes from Microbacterium sp. OR21, assembly GCF_047306785.1. Lineage (NCBI taxonomy): Bacteria > Bacillati > Actinomycetota > Actinomycetes > Micrococcales > Microbacteriaceae > Microbacterium > Microbacterium sp. OR21. Next base: position 783,627 of record NZ_JAZEXJ010000003.1, read on the forward strand.
TGGCCGCACCGCTGGTCGGGACGTTGTCGCGCCCCACGATCCAGGGTCGGAAGATCGCCTTGACCAGCGGACCGATCGCGACGTACTTCATCAGCCAGTAGAACATCGAATGCAGTCTAGCGCCGCACCTCGCTCGGCGACCCAGTTTCACTTACCGTGCGACTGGGTGTCATGCCCTAGACTTTGAGGACTCATATCCGACCGGTGCCGAAGGAGCTGCCGTGGCCCAGTTCGAAGTCCCCGCAATCGTCCCTGCCGACCCGGAGGGCAACGTCAGCGATCTGCTGGCCCAGCGCGTGCAGAAGACGCCAGATCTCGCGCTGTTCAGCGTGCCGGAGGGCAGCGGATGGCGCGACATCTCGGCGAAGGACTTCGAGACCGCCGTCATCGCGCTCGCGAAGGGATTCGTCGCCGCCGGCATCCAGCCGGGCGAGAAGGTCGGCTTCATCGCCAAGACCACCTACGAGTGGACGCTCATCGACTTCGCCCTGTTCTACGCGGGCGCCGTGATGGTGCCCATCTACGAGACCAGCTCGCCCGCGCAGATCCAGTGGATCATGGAGGACTCCGGCGCCACCGCGCTGATCGTGGAGTCGGCAGAGCACTTCACCCGCGCCGACGAGGTGCGCGGCGACCTGCCCCTGGTGCGCGAGATCTGGCAGCTGCACCTGGGCGCGATCGACGCCCTCACCGCCCGCGGTGCAGAGGTCGACGACGCCGAGATCGAGCGCCGTCGTGGCATCGCCGTCGGCTCCGACATCGCGACGCTGATCTACACCTCGGGATCCACCGGGCGCCCGAAGGGCTGCGTTCTCACGCACAGCAACTTCGTCGAGCTGTCGCGCAACTCGGCGAAGGCCCTCGACGCCGTGGTCTCCGCCCCCGGAGCCTCGACGCTGCTGTTCATCACGACCGCCCACGTGTTCGCGCGCTTCATCTCGATCCTCGCCGTGCACTCGGGCGTGCGCACCGGCCACCAGCCGGACACGAAGCAGCTGCTCCCGGCACTCGGCTCGTTCAAGCCGACCTTCCTGCTCGCGGTCCCCCGCGTGTTCGAGAAGGTGTACAACTCCGCGGAGCAGAAGGCCGAGGCCGGCGGCAAGGGCAAGATCTTCCGCGCCGCTGCCGCCGCCGCCGTCGAGCACTCCACCCTGCGCGAAGAGGGCAAGCCGATCCCGTTCGGCCTGCGGATGAAGTTCGCACTGTTCAACAAGCTGGTCTACAGCAAGCTGCGCGAGGCGATGGGCGGCAACGTGTCGTACGCCGTCTCGGGATCCGCGCCACTCGGCGCTCGACTGGGGCACTTCTTCCACAGTCTCGGCGTGGTGATCCTCGAGGGCTACGGCCTCACCGAGACCACGGCGCCGGCGACGGTGAACCTGGCCGACAAGTCCAAGATCGGCACGGTCGGCCCCGCGCTCCCCGGCGTCGGCGTGCGCCTCGCCGAGGACGGTGAGATCGAGGTCAAGGGCATCAACGTCTTCAAGGAGTACTGGAACAACCCCGAGGCCACCGAGGCGGCGTTCCACGACGGCTGGTTCCGCACCGGCGACCTGGGCAGCTTCGACTCCGAGGGCTTCCTGACGATCACCGGTCGCAAAAAGGAGATCATCGTCACCGCGGGCGGCAAGAACGTCGCGCCGGCCATGCTCGAGGATCCGATCCGCTCGAACCCGATCGTCGGTCAGGTCGTCGTGCTCGGCGACCAGAAGCCGTTCATCTCCGCCCTGGTCACGCTCGACAGCGAGATGCTTCCGACCTGGCTGGCCAACAACGGGCTGCCGGCCGACATGTCGCTGAGCGAGGCGAGCCGCAACCAGGCCGTCCGCGACGAGGTGCAGCGGGCGATCGACCGCGCGAACAAGACGGTCTCGCGAGCCGAGTCGATCCGCAAGTTCACGATCCTCCCGGTCGAGTGGACCGAGGCTAGCGGACACCTCACGCCGAAGATGTCGATCAAGCGCAACGTGATCCTCGAGGACTTCGCCGACGCGGTGGCCGAGATCTACGACGCTCCCGTCCAGACGACGACCACGCCCCTGGGCTGACACGTCGAGGCCGGGTCAACGCTGCCAGGCAGCGTTGCCCCGGCGCGTGTCAGAACCAGTCGCTCTCGCGCACCTGGCGCATCGCCGTCCTGCGGGTCTCGCCTTCGAGGCGGTTCAGGTAGACCCGGCCGTCGAGGTGGTCGGTCTCGTGCTGCAGGGCCTGGGCGAGCAGCCCCTCCCCCTCGAGCACGACGGGTGCGCCGTCGAGATCGATCCCCTCCACCCGCGCCCATGGATGCCGCGGGGTGTCGTGCCACAGACCGGGCACCGACAGGCATCCCTCGCCGGTCGGCACGGCATCGCCGCGCACCTCGGTGAGGACGGGGTTGATGATGTAGCCGATCTCGCCGTCGATGTTGTAGCTGAACGCGCGCAGCGCGACGCCGATCTGGTTCGCGGCGACCCCGGCGCGGCCGGGCAGCTCGACGGTGTCGATCAGGTCTGCGATGAGGGCGCGCACGCCGTCGTCGATCTCGTCGACGGGCGCGCAGACGGTGCGCAGCACCGGGTCGGGGTACAGGCGGATCTCGCGGACGGTCATCAGGCGGCCTTCGCCCGCAGGCCCTCGATGAGGGTCGCTGCGATCTCGCGGGCGGCCTGACGTGTAGCCGGCTGCAGGCTGGCGAAGTCGATCGCGCCGCCACCGGCGATCTGCGGGTCGTACGGGATGCGCAGCACGTGCTCGGCACGGGTCGAGAAGTGCGCCTCGAGCTCGTCCAGGCGCACCAGCGGGGCGCCCGGCGTGGACTGGTTCAGCACGACGATCGCGTTTCGCGCGAGCGCGGCGTGCCCGTTCGTCTCGAGCCAGGTGAGCGTCTCGGATGCCAGTCGCGCCTCGTCGACGCTCAGGCCCGAGACGATGACGAGCTGATCGGCCAGATCGAGGGTGGCGCCCATCACCGAGTGCACGATGCCCGTGCCCGAATCGGTGAGCACCAGCGAGTAGTACTGCGCGGCGACGGTGGCGACGTCGCGGTAGTCGGAGTCGCCGAACGCCTCGGAGACCCTCGGGTCGGCGTCGGAGGCGAGCACGTCGAGGCGGGTCTCGTCGCGGGCGACGAGCGCGGAGACGTCGTGGAAGCCGCGGATGTCGTGCTGGGCGCGCACCAGGTCCCGCACCGACTTCGCGTGCGAGCCGACCACGCGCTCGGCGAGAGTACCGCGGTCGGGGTTCGCGTCGACGGCGATCACCCGGTCGTCGCGCGCGTCTGCCAGTGCCATGCCGAGCAGCGCCGTGACCGTCGTCTTGCCGACACCGCCCTTGCGCGAGAGCACCGGCACGAAGCGGGCGCTGCCGGTGAGCGGAGCCGAGATGCGGGCACTGAGCTGCTTGCGCTCGCGCGCCTTGCGACTGTCGCCGACGTTGATGCGGCCGCCGGTGATCGAGTACAGAAGGTGGCTCCACGTGCCCTCGGGCTCAGGTCTGGCCACGCGCGAAGGGTCGAGCAGGCGGTCGGCGGTGAGCAGGTCCGCGGTCTCGCTCGACGACGCCGAGCCGAGGTCGTCGAGGCGCTTCGAGCTCAGCGCGATCTCGGCGGGGCGCTCGGGCGCGGGGCGTGCGGCGGGCGCGGGATCGTGGGAGGCCACGGCGGCGTTCTCCTCTGCGGGTCGGTCTGGTCGCGGTGGGTCGACGGGAGCGGATTCGAGCTCCGGGGTCAGCCCGTCGTCATCATCATCGTCGTCGTCGTGGACGTGATCCGACTCCGTCTCATCGTCGAGCACATCGTCAGCCGCATCGTCGAGCACGTCGTCAGCCGCATCGTCGAGCAGGTCGTCAGCCGCGTCCTCGACGCTGACCTCGTCGAGGGCGGGAGCGTGGGATGCGGACGCCGCTTCGGGCTCGTCGTCCGAGTCCGGGTGAACGTGTGCGAGAACCTCGACCGCAGGCGCCGGCGCCGGCTCGGGCTCCGCGTCGACGTCACGCGTCATCTCGTCGTCCTCGACGATGTCGTCGTCCTCGACGATCTCGGCGACCAGCTCGGCCCCCTCAGGCGCCTCGGCGACGTCGTCGACCTCGTCGGCGCTGTCTGCCGTGGGGGCCGGGAGGTCTGCGGCGGGCAGCTCGATGATGACGTCCGGGGCCTCCTGCTGGATTCGGGCGAGCGTCTCGGCATCAGCCACAGCAGACGTGTCGATGACGAGATCCGTGACCACGGGCGCCGAGACGACCTCGTCGTCGACGACCTCATCGTCCAGGTCGTCCTCACCGCTCGGCAGCACGACCTCGACGTGCGCGGTGCCGCCGACCAGTCCGATCCCGGTCGTGTCCGACGACGGTGTGTCGTCGAGCACACCCAGCGAATCGTCGTCGTCGGGATCGACGTTTTTCTTCGGGTTCACGGTTCAACTCCCAGCTCGGGCGCTCGGGCGCGCCCGGTCAAGATTAGTGGTCTCGGCTGATCACGAGCAAAAGACCGGGCTTCCCGTCGAACGCACCGCCCGGGCCTGAGTGCCCGTCCAAGATGCGCACGGTAACGTGTAGGACGTGCACGTACTCAGCGTCAGCTCCCTCAAGGGAGGCGTCGGAAAGACGACCGTGACCCTCGGTCTCGCATCCGCCGCCTTCGCCCGTGGCATCCGCACTCTCGTGGTCGACCTCGACCCGCAGTCCGATGTGTCCACCGGCATGGACCTCCAGATCGCCGGACGGCTGAACATCGCCGACGTCCTGGGCAACCCCAAGGAGAAGGTGGTGCGCCAGGCGATCACCACCAGCGGCTGGGCGAAGGTGCACCCGGGCACGATCGACGTGCTCATCGGCAGCCCCTCCGCGATCAACTTCGACGGCCCGCACCCCAGCGTGCGCGACGTCTGGAAGCTCGAGGAGGCCCTGGCCACCGTCGAGAGCGAATACGACCTCGTGCTCATCGACTGCGCTCCCTCGCTGAACGCGCTCACCCGCACCGCGTGGGCGGCCAGCGACCGTGTCATGGTCGTCACCGAGCCCGGCCTCTTCTCGGTCGCGGCGGCCGATCGTGCGCTGCGCGCCATCGAGGAGATCCGGCGCGGGCTCTCCCCTCGCCTTCAGCCGCTGGGCATCGTGGTCAACCGCGTGCGTCCGCAGTCGATCGAGCACCAGTTCCGCATCAAGGAGCTGCGCGATATGTTCGGACCGCTCGTGCTCTCGCCGCAGCTGCCCGAGCGCACGTCTCTGCAGCAGGCCCAGGGCGCCGCGAAGCCCCTGCACATCTGGCCGGGCGACTCGGCGCAGGAGCTGGCCGCCGACTTCGACCTGCTGCTCGATCGCATCATCCGCACCGGCCGGGTGCCGGTGCCGGAGACCGGCGCGACGGCCTGATCCTCGCAGCCCGCATATGACGGAAGCCGCCCCTCGGGGCGGCTTCTTTCATGAGACGCGGGTCAGGCGGTGCGCTTGGAACGGCGCGCGGCGAGCTCGTCGACGGGGTCGGGTGCGGTGGGGTCGAACTCGACGAGCGTGGACTCCACCTCGCGCAGCACCTTGCCCACCGCGATGCCGAAGACGCCCTGTCCGCGGCTGACGAGGTCGATGACCTCGTCGTTCGACGTACAGAGGTAGACGGAGGCCCCATCGCTCATCAGCGTCGTCCCTGCGAGATCACGGATGCCCGCTGCGCGCAGCTGCTCGACAGCGGTGCGGATCTGCTGCAGCGAGATGCCGGTGTCGAGCAGTCGTTTCACGAGCTTGAGGACGAGGATGTCACGGAAGCCGTACAGCCGCTGCGAGCCGGAGCCCGAGGCGCCGCGCACCGTGGGCACGACGAGCTCGGTGCGAGCCCAGTAGTCGAGCTGGCGGTAGGTGATCCCGGCTGCCCGCGCGGCGACCGCGCCGCGGTAGCCGACCTCGTCATCCATCGCCGGAAGACCGTCGGTGAACAGGAGTTCGGTCACGAACCGCGGGTCGCCTGCAAGCCCATCCGCACTCATACTCTGTCCCTCCTGAACGGCTTGATCCCACGGTAGAGCAGGACCCCTGCCCCGGCAACGACATCCGCCCCGCGTGCAGGGTGTGTCGCAATCCGTTCGTTACGAAAGCACACGCTCGAGCGACTGGCTGACCAGCTGGCGTCGCACCTCGTCGATGTGCGAGGCCAGTTCGGGCGCCAGCTCTGCTGCCCGGCCGCGCGACGCCGAGTCGGTGCGGCGCAGCAGCGTGGAGAGGGCGGATTCGATGAGAGCGGCTTCGCGTTCGGCGTTCTGGCGCATGCTGCGCAGGTGCCGCGGCTCGATGCCGTGCCGTGCCAGCCTGACGAGCCCGGAGAGCATCGTCGCGGCCTGATCGCTGTAGTGCTCGGCTGCCACGATCAGCCCGGCGCTGATGGCGTCGTTGAGCAGCTGCGCGGTGGCGCCGGTGTGCAGCAGCAGCTCGTCGCGGCGGTGCCGACGCGCCGGGGGCGAGATCGACGGGGGTGCGATGCCTCCCCAGCCCTCCCCCTTGGCCTCGGCGTCGTCGAGCTGCTCGCGGATGACGCTGAGCGGCAGGTAGTGATCGCGCTGCAGCGTCAGCGCGGCGCGCAGGCGCTCGACGTCGGAGGGCGAGAACTTGCGGTACCCGGATTCCGTGCGTGACGGGCTGACGATCCCCTGCACCTCGAGGAAGCGGAGCTTGCTCGAAGTCAGCTGCGGGAACTCGGGGGTGAGACGAGCCAGGACCTGACCGATGCTGAGAAGACCCGCGGATGCGGAGCGGTCCCGTGCGGCGCCGGCCGCCGCCATCAGCCGTTCGCCGTTGCGAGGTCGGTCGGCGAGGCGAAGAAGTTCATGCGGAACTTGCCGATGCGCAGCTCGTACCCGTTGGCCAGCTCGCTGCGGTCGACCCGCTCCCCGTTGACGTAGGTGCCGTTCAGCGACCGCTGGTCGACGATCTCGAACGCGGTGCCCGAACGGGTGATCTCGGCGTGACGGCGCGACACGGTCACATCGTCGAAGAAGATGTCCGCCTCAGGGTGACGCCCGACGGTGGTCACGTCGGCGTCGAGCAGGTAGCGCGCTCCGGCGAGGGCACCCGCGCGCACCAGCAGCAGCGCGGACCCGGAGGGCAGCGCGGAGATCGCGGCGGCCTCAGCCTCGGTGAGGTCGGCGCCGAACGGGACGAAGGAGAGATCGGAATCGTGTCCGAACGTCTGCGTCACATCGTGTCGCTGCTCGCCGCTGCGGTGGATCGCGCCTCCGGCGCCGATCGTGCTGTCGTCTGTCACGGTTCTCCCTCCTCCGGCACTCCAGACTATCTGATGCTTCCGACCACGCGGAGGCCCATACAGTCCTGCATGCCACATTCTGTCGGGTCTCGCGCCCACGCGCGCATTCGGCCAGGGATTAGGCTGTGGGCATGCCACATTACGATGTCGTCATCCTCGGCGCGGGCCCTGGCGGCTACGTCGCCGCCGTCCGCAGCGCCCAGCTCGGTCTGTCCACCGCGATCATCGAGGAGAAGTACTGGGGCGGTGTGTGTCTGAACGTCGGATGCATCCCCTCCAAGTCGCTCCTGAAGAACGCCGAGATCGCGCACACGTTCAACCACAAGGCCGAGTTCTTCGGCATCTCCGGTGACGTGAGCTTCGACTTCGGGGCCGCGTTCGATCGCAGCCGGAAGGTCGCGGACACCCACGTCAAGGGCATCCACTTCCTGATGAAGAAGAACAAGGTGACCGAGTACGAGGGGCGGGGCGCCTTCACCGGCCCGAAGGCCATCTCGGTCACGAAGAGCGACGGCTCGACCGAAGAGGTCACCTTCGACAACGCGATCATCGCGACCGGGTCGACCGTGCGCCTGCTGCCGGGTGTGCAGCTCAGCGACAACGTCGTCACCTACGAGGAGCAGATCCTCTCGCGCGAGCTGCCCGAGTCGATCGTGATCGTCGGCGCCGGCGCCATCGGCATGGAGTTCGGTTACGTCCTGTCGAACTACGGCGTGAAGGTGACGATCATCGAGTTCCTCGACCGCGCCCTCCCCAACGAGGACGCCGAGGTCTCGAAGGAGATCCAGCGCCAGTATAAGAAGCTCGGCGTCGACATCCTCACCTCCACCGCAGTCAAGACGGTCACCGACAACGGCTCGTCGGTGCACGTCACCTACGAGACGCGCGACGGCAAGCGCGGCGAGATCACCGCCGGCAAGGTGCTCATGTCGGTCGGCTTCGCACCGAACGTGGAGGGCTTCGGTCTCGACAAGGCCGGCGTGAAGCTCACCGAGCGCGGGGCGATCGACATCGACGACCACATGCGCACCAACGTCGAGGGCATCTACGCCATCGGCGACGTCACCGCCAAGCTGCAGCTCGCCCACGTGGCCGAGGCACAGGGCGTCGTCGCCGCCGAGACCATCGGCAAGGCCGAGACCCAGACGCTCGGCGACTACCGCATGATGCCGCGCGCGACGTTCTGCCAGCCGCAGGTCGCCAGCTTCGGCCTCACCGAGGAGCAGGCCAAGGCCGAGGGGCGCGAGATCAAGGTCGCCAAGTTCCCGTTCAGCGCCAACGGCAAGGCGAACGGGCTCGGCGAGCCGGTCGGCTTCGTCAAGCTGATCGCCGACGCCGAGCACCTCGAGCTCATCGGCGGCCACCTCATCGGCCCCGACGTGTCGGAGCTGCTGCCCGAGCTGACGCTCGCGCAGAAGTGGGACCTCACCGCCCTCGAGGCCGCGCGCAACGTGCACACCCACCCGACGCTGTCGGAGGCGTTGCAGGAGGCCTTCCACGGTCTCGCCGGTCACATGATCAACATGTGACATCCCGTTTCCAGAAGGAGACCCGGTCCGCTCGGACCGGGTCTCCTTCTGCGTCCGGCGCCGGCGCGATTCGGCGCCGGCGCGCAGCGGCGACGGTGCTCAGAGCAGATGACCGGCGTGAACCAAATGCAGCCGCGACGGGAAGCGCCACCGGACCCGCCACCCCGGCGGCGCGACGGCAGCGAGCTCGGCAGGGGTGTACGAGCGACGGATGCTGAGCAGCCCGTCTTCGCGGATGAACGAATCCTTCAGGAGGGTGCCGGCGATCGGCCGGGTCACCGCGTCGAAGACCGTGTAGGCGGTGCGGCTGCGAGCGAGGTCGCTGTGCACCGCGATCCCGCCGGGAGCGGTGAGGCGCGCGGAGTCGTCGAGCAGGCCCTGCAGCTGTGCGGCGGTGAGATGGTGCAGCACATGGTTCGAGATCACGACATCGAACTGCTCCCCCTCCGCGACGAGCTGGGAGCTCGACGCGCAGCGCCACCGCACGAGGTCGTCGCCGTCGGCATCCGACGCCCAGCGCACCGCCCGCGCGTCGATGTCGGCGCCGACCACCTCGGCGCGGATGCCGTCACGGCGCAGCCGACGGGCCACGTACCGGGCGATGTCTCCACCGCCGCAGCCGATGTCGAGCACCCGGATCGCGCCGTGCCGGGCCCGCGGGTCGATCTCGCGGCGGTGCAGGCCCCTGCGACCCGAGACGATCGCGTTGACGTGCTCGAAGCGCGCGTAGGTGCGAGCGAGCATCCGGGGGTCTGCGTCGTCGGCATCCATCCGCTCGACCAGCTCCACGCCGCGCCGGCGCAGATCGACTCGGGCGCGGTGTCGGTCAGCGGGCATCGGGGGTTCCGGCGACGGTGAGCAGCGCGCTCTCGGCGGTGAGACCGGGGCCGAATGCCATCGCCGCGACGCGCTCACCCGGCTGCGGGTGCTCGTGATCGAGGATGCGCTGCAGCACGAACAGCACGGTGGCGCTCGACATGTTGCCGAAGCTGCGCAGCACCTCGCGCGCGGGCGCGAGCTGCTCGTCATCCAGCCCGAGTCGCTCCTGCACGCGGTCGAGGATGCTGCGTCCGCCGGGGTGCACGGCCCAATGCTGCACGACCTCGCCGATCCGCTGCCTGCCGAGCTCTCGGGCGATGTGGTCATCACCGTGCCACAGCGGCGCCAGAGCGTCGTCGATGTTCGTGCCGATCAGCTGCGGCACGCGGGTGGACAGCACCATCTCGAAGCCGGTGTCACCCACGGTCCAGGCCATGTCCGCCTCGCCGTCCGGGATCAGGCTGGTGTGGAAGCCGTCGAGGGTGAACCCGGGCAACCGCGTCGGCAGATCCCGCGCGCTGACCAGGGCTGCAGCAGCTCCGTCGGCGAACAGCGATGACGCGATGATCGCATCGGGGTCGTTCGACGAGCGCAGGTGCAGGGTGCACAGCTCGACGCTCACCACGAGGACCACCGCCTCGGGGTCCGCACGGCAGAACTGCGCGGCGGCGCGCAGCGCCGGCAGCGCCGCGTAGCAGCCCATGAAGCCGAGGTGGTAGCGCTGCACGGCGGCCGACAGTCCCAGCGCGCGCACGATCGCGTAGTCGGGCCCCGGCGCGTGGAATCCCGTGCACGAGACGGTGACGACGTGGGTGACGTCCGACGCCGACAGGTCGGGGTCGGCGTCGAGCGAGCGCCGGGCGGCCTCGATGAACAGCCGATCCGCCTCACGCGCGTAGATGTCGTTTCGCGCCGCGGTCCCCGGCTCGAGGAGTGCGCCGGACTCGCGGTCGAGGAACTGCGCCGTCGCGACCTCGGAGCTCGGATCGAGCTCGTCGAGCACCGTGTGCCGCGTCTGCACGCCTGCGCCGTCGAACGAGGTCGCGATCAGACGCTTCGCCAGCCGTGAGACGCCGGGCTGCCGAGCGAAGATCTCACTCACCGCGTGCTGCTCGAGGGTCGCCTCGGGTACGAGCGTCTGAATGGAGCGCAGCTGCGCGGCGGTTCTCATGAGACGACTCAAGCATCACCCGCAGCGCGGGTGAAAGGGGTTGCCACCGTGATCACCGTCTGCGTGAGGATCACAGCCCGAGGGCGCGGGCGAGCTTCGAGCCGGACGACGGCTCGCGGCCCCCCGCCGCGAACACGGCGGCATCGACCGCCGCGAAGAACGCGCTCCGATCATCAGGCGCTGCCGGCCCCAGCTCCATCTCCCACTCGCGCCATTCGCGCCGGATGCCGGTGCGCAGATCCGTCGCCCTGACGTGATCGTCGACGAATTCCGCGATCACCCCGTCGGCGCCGTGCAGGAGAAAGGCCGTGCGGGAGTTCTCGATGCGCGCGATGGGATGCAGCTCGGCATCCGTCCACTGGGCGACCATCTCGGCCACGGCATCCGGCAGACGATCCTCGTCGCCGAGCGGCCAGCCGAGTTCGAGCCTGCCGTCGCCCTGCCGCGGACCCTTGATGTGCCAGCCCGCGTCGGGCCCGCCGGTGCGCCGGCGAAGAGCGATGCCGTTCCGGGCGAGGGCCGCGTCGGCGGTGTCGAGATAGCGCGCGTCGAGCTCTCGGAGTTCGCCGTCGTTCACCGAGACGACTCCGGGGACGCCGGACCAGTCGGGAAGCGCCGTGTCGGCGTCAGCGTCGTACTTGCGCTCGATCTCGAAGGTGCGCTGAGGCTCTGCGGTCACGTGATCGGCGCGGTCAGTCGTCGCCGGGGCTGATGTCGTCGCCCGCCTCGACGAACCAGAAGGCGGTCTCGGTGGGTCCGTCGTGCGCGCCGGTGTGGGTCGCCTCACCCTCGCGCCGGTAGGTGAGCTGCGTCTCGCTGTAGGGCAGGATCAGCGAGTCCTGATCCGCGTCGTCGAGCGGGATGATCTGCCCGTCGAGCGGGCCGCCGTGAAGTCGTGCGAGTGCCATGTGCTCACCCTATCCCCCTACGCCGACCGCACGGCGAAGCTCAGCCGATGCCGACGGCGAGGGCCGCCCCGATGATCATCCAGGGCCCGAACGCGATCCGCGTGTGGCGCGTGGCACGCCGGAGGGCCAGCAGCACGAGCGCGTGCAGCGCACCGAGCAGGAAGGCCGCCGCGGCCCCGATCAGCAGCGTCGACCAGCCGTGCCAGGCGAGGACCAGGCCGATCACTGCCGCGAGCTTGACGTCTCCCCCGCCCATGCCCTGCTTCGACACGAGGCGCAGCACCGCATAGAAGGCGCCGAGGGCGAGACCGCCGAGCAGGCTCCGCATCAGGCGCCCGGCGTCTGCCGTCGCGAGCGCCTCGACCACCACGAGCAGGATCAGGCAGGCCAGCGTCGGCAGCACGATGCGGTTCGGCAGCCGGTGCGTGCGCGCGTCGATCACGATGAGCGACAGGCCGACGGCGGCGAGCGCGAGATGCGCGATCAGCACGACTGCGGAGTGGAGTGTCACGCTCGCAGGCTAGGCGATCCGAGAGCGTCGCCGGAGAGGGCTGTGGAGAACCCTCAGACATCGAGGATGTCGAGATCGACCGTGACGACATCTCCCTCGTCGATCCCCTGCCGCTGACGCACCTGCCTCTTCAGCGGGAGCACGAAGGCGGAGCCGTCGAAGAAGATCGACGTCGTCCAGACCGTGACTCCTATCCGCGCCTGCACGCGCAGCGATCCGAAGCCGCGTGGCGGAGTCGGCAGCTCGCGGATCTCGAGCGAGAGCTGCTCGGGCAGCGTGGCGAAGTACCAGGCATCGACCCTGGCCTGCCATCGGGTGACCTCGCTGTCGAACTCGATCCGCATGCCCCCAGCGTAATCGCGGCCGGATTTCGGCGATGTCGGATGTGCGAATTAGCCTCTCAGAAGAACTTGAAGTGTTCGAAGCTTTATTCGAGGATGGATGCATGGGGATCAGAACGACCGCGGCACTCTCCCCCGCCGATGAACGGGCAGGAGACATTCTGCGCCTGCGCCGCGAGATCGGGCGCATGCAGCGCCGTCGCAGCGACGACGCTCACCTGCCGATGCCCGCCGCGCTGCGTGATCTGCTGCCCCAGGGCGGACTGCAGACCGGCACGGTGTACTCGGTCTCACCCTCGCCGAGCCTGATCTTCGCCCTGATGAGCGCCCTCTCGCAGCGCGGCGGCTGGTGCGCCGCCGTCGGCATGCCCACGCTCGGTCTCGAAGCCGCAGCCGCTTTCGGCATCGACCTGTCCCGGCTGATCCTGGTGCCCGAGCCGGGCGAGCGCTGGCTGGCCGTCGTCTCCGCTCTGGCCGAGGTGGTGCCGCTGATCGCGATGAATCCCGGCTCTCAGGTGCGGGATGCCGATGCCGCCCGTCTCGCCGCCCGCCTGCGTGACCGCGGCTGCACCCTGCTCACCACCTCCCCCTGGCCGCAGGGCGAGGGGCTGATCACGCTGCACGACCCGCACTGGGAGGGGCTCGGCGAGGGGTGGGGCCTGCTGTCGGATCGCACGGTGACGGTCACCGCGCAGACCCGCTCCACCCCGGTGCCGAAGAGCCTGCGGGTGCGTCTGCCCGACGACCTCGGGCGCATCGACACGGCCGCCGAACCCGCCGTCGATCCGCGTGAGGCGCTGCCGACGCATCCGAGCTGGGCGGTGGCGTCATGAGCACCTCGAGTGCACCGGTCGCCGAGGCGATGCGTGTGCACGTGCTGTGGTTCCCGGACTGGCCGCTGCGCGCCGCTCTGGGCACCGCGCCCCCGCATCCGCCCACCGCTCTCGTGCGCGCCGGGCTCGTCTCGGCCTGCACAGACTCGGCCCGGGCGCACGGTGTGCGCGTCGGACAGCGCAAGAGGCAGGCGCAGAGCCGGCTGCCGTCGCTGCGGATGCTGCCGCACGACGAGACCGCCGACGAGCGGGCCTTCCTGCCCGTGCTGCGCCTGATCGAGGCGCACGCCCCCGGCGTGCATCTGCTGCGCCCCGGGCTCGCCGCCCTGCGCTCGCGCGGCATCTCGCGCTACCACGACGGAGAGGAGGGGGCGGCGTCCGCACTGCTGCGCGTGCTCTCCGACGCCGGCTACGACGAGGCGCGCATCGGCGTGGCAGACGGCATGTTCACCGCTGAGCTCGCCGCTCGCGCGGCTCCGCCCCGCGACGACGGAGTCGATCCGTGGTCGGTGATCCCGTCCGGCGCCTCCCGGGCGTTCCTCGCTCCGCTGCCCCTGCAGGTGCTCGGCGAACCCGAGCTCGCCGACCTGCTGCGGCGGCTGGGGGTCACCACCCTCGGCGAGTTCGCGGCCCTCGACGCGCTCTCGGTGCGAGCGCGGTTCGGCGAGCACGGGGCACGGCTGCACGATCTGGCATCCGGAGCCGACTCCCGCCCGCTCACCCCGCGCCCGCCCGATCCGCAGCTGGCGCGCGAGGTGCAGTTCGAGACCCCGCTCGGGCAGTCTGATCAGATCGCGTTCGCCGTGCGGCAGACGGCGGATGCCGTGCTGCTCGCCCTCGCCGACGTCTCGGCCGTGTGCACCGAGGTGCGCATCGACCTCACCGACGATGATGGGGCGGTCTTCTCGCGCACCTGGCTGCACCCGACCTGCTTCGATGCCGGCGACCTCGTCGACCGGGTGCGCTGGCAGCTCGAGACGATCGTCGACGACGCACCCGACGATGCCGCACATGCCTTCCGCGGCATCGTCGGAGTGCGGCTCGCGCCGGTCGCGGTCGACGACGCCGCGCATCACCAGCCTGGCCTGTTCGGCTCGGGCACCGATGAGCGGCTGCATCACGCGGTCTCCCGCGTGCAGACTCTGCTCGGGCATCGAGGGGTGAGCACGGCGGCGATGTCGGGCGGGCGCATGCTGGCCGATCGCCAGGTGCTCACGCCGTGGGGCGAGCGCCCTCTCGTGCAGCGGGATCCCTCGCAGCCGTGGCCGGGCAGCCTGCCAGATCCGCTGCCGACCGAGGTGTACACGCCGATGCGTCCGGTGCGGGTGAGCGGTGCCGGCGGCGTCGAGATCCGCATCGACGAGCGCGGTGCGCTGTCGGCGCCGCCTGCGCTCATCGAAGACAGCGAGGTGGTCGGCTGGGCGGGTCCGTGGCCGGTGCACGAGCATCGGTGGGATGCCGAGCGCGCCCACTCCGGACACCGCTTCCAGCTGCTCGACGCCGGGCACCGCGCCTGGCTGGTGTTCCATTCGTCAGACGGCTGGTGGGCCGAGGGGCGGTACCGCTGATGGGCTTCAGCAACCCGCCGCAGACCTGGAAGGAGCTGGAGCGCACCCTCAACATCGACCGTCCTGCTCCCGTGCAGGGCGAGCCGGTGCGCCCTCGCGCCGACCCGGGTCCGGTGAGCCGACGTCGGCGGCCCTCCGAGCTCCCGGGGGTGACGCGTCCGAGTGATGCGGTGCCGTACGCCGAGCTGCACGCGCACTCCTGGTACTCGTTCCTCGACGGCGCCTCCTCTCCCGAGGACCTGCTGGCCGAGGCCGAGCGTCTCGGGCTCAGTGCTCTCGCGATCACCGATCATGACGGCTTCTACGGGGCATCCCGCTTCGCGGAGGTGGCCGAGACGATGAACGCCGGGGTGCAGACGGTGTACGGCGCCGAGCTCTCCCTCGGCATCGTCGAGAACCCGCCTCGCACCCGGTCCCGCGTGCGGGCGGGCGCCCCCGATCCCGAAGGTGATCATCTGCTCGTGCTGGCCCGCGGCGCCGAGGGCTACCACCGCCTTTCCGGCGCCATCTCGGCGGCTCAGCTGCGCGGTGGCGAGAAGGGCCGCCCGGTGTACGACCTCGAAGAGCTCGCGGCGCGGGCTGACGGCCACTGGACCGTGCTGACCGGATGCCGCAAGGGAGCCGTGCGTCGCGGACTGGAGGCCGGAGATGCCGAGACCCCGCTGCAGCGGCTGGTCGACCTGTTCGGACATGACCGGGTGGCCGTGGAGCTGTTCGATCACGGCGACCCGCTCGACACCCGTCGCAACGACGCCCTCGCCGAGCTGGCCGAGCGCATGGGGCTGCCGGTGGTGGCGACGAGCAACGCGCATTACGCCGCCCCAGGCACCGCACGCCTGGCCGAAGCGGTCGCCGCCGTGCGGGCGGTGCGCAGCATGGACGATCTCGACGGCTGGCTGCCCGCGCACGGTGGGGCGCATCTGCGCAGCGGCGCGGAGATGGCGGCCCGGTTCCGCCGCTACCCCGGCGCGATCGAGCACGGGCTGCGCCTGGCCGCCGAATGCGCCTTCCCGCTGCGGTCGGCACGCCCCGCGCTGCCGAAGCAGGAGGTGCCCCACGGGCACACGCCGATGACCTGGCTGCGCCACCTCGTCTGGCAGGCGGTGCCCGATCGATACCCGCGTCTCGACGCGGCCGGGCGGGCGCGGATCGAGCGCGAGCTCGACGTCATCGACGAGAAGGACTTCCCCGGCTACTTCCTCATCGTGCACGGCATCGTGCAGGAGGCCAGGCGTCGCGGCATCCTGTGCCAGGGGCGCGGATCGGCCGCGGCGAGCGCGGTCTGCTATCTGCTGGGCATCACCGCGGTCGACCCGATCCTGTACGGGCTGCCGTTCGAGCGCTTCCTCGCCACCACCCGCACCGAAGAGCCCGACATCGACGTGGACTTCGACTCCGATCGCCGTGAGGAGATCATCCAGTGGGTGTACGAGACCTACGGTCGCGAGCGCGCCGCTCAGGTCGCGAACGTGATCCAGTACCGGCCGAAGAACGCCGTGCGCGACATGGCACGGGCGCTGGGGTACTCCCCCGGTCAGCAGGACGCCTGGTCGAAGCAGGTCGACGGCTGGAGCACGGGTCTGCAGCCGGTGGAGGGCCATGACATCCCCGATGACGTGCTGGGCTATGCCGACGACCTGCTGCGAGCGCCGCGGCATCTCGGCATCCACTCCGGCGGGATGGTGCTCACCGACCGCCCGGTGGGCGAGGTGGTGCCGGTCGAGCACGCCCGCATGGAGAAGCGCACGGTGATCCAGTGGGACAAGGACGACGCGGCGTCGATGGGGCTGGTGAAGTTCGATCTGCTCGGGCTCGGGATGCTCGCGGCGCTGCAGCACTGCTTCGACCTCATCCGGGCATCCACCGGCGAGCACTGGACGCTCGAGACGATCCCCAAGGAGGAGGCGGGGGTCTACGACATGCTCTGCCGGGCCGACTCGATCGGGGTGTTCCAGGTCGAGTCGCGGGCGCAGATGGGTCTGCTGCCCCGGCTGCAGCCGCGCCGCTTCTACGACCTGGCCATCCAGATCGCGCTCATCCGCCCCGGCCCCATCCAGGGCGGGGCGGTGCACCCGTTCGTGCGCCGCAAGCTCGAGAAGGACCGGGTGGATGCCGAGAACCGCGAGCGCCTGCGCCGGGGCGAGCAGCCGGTGCCGTTCGAGATCCCGTACCCGCACCGCGATCTGGAGCCGATCCTCAGGCGCACGCTGGGGGTGCCGATCTTCCAGGAGCAGCTGATCCAGATGGCCACCGCGATCGGCGACTGCACTGCGGATGAGGCGGATCTGCTGCGCCGGGCGATGGGCTCGAAGCGCGGGCTGGAGCGGATCGAGAAGGTCAGGGAGAAGCTGTACGCGGGAATGAGCCGGCGGGGGCTGAGCGCGGAGGTCTCGGATCGCATCTACGCGCAGATCCAGGCGTTCTCGAACTTCGGCTTCGCCGAGTCGCATTCGCTGTCGTTCGCACTGCTCGTCTACGCCAGCTCGTGGATCAAGCTGCACTATCCGGCGGCGTTCCTGGCCGGGCTGCTGCGGGCGCAGCCGATGGGCTTCTACTCGGCGGCCTCCCTCACCGCGGATGCCCGTCATCACGGCGTGCAGGTGCGCCGGCCCGATCTGCATGCGTCCGGCGTGATGGACGGGCTGGAGCCGATCGGCTCGTCCGCTGCCGGTTCCGATGCCGACGCGGGTCCGGATGTCGGGACGGGGCCGACCGGGCGGGAGTCCTGCGCGGCGTTCGATCAGCCGACTCCCCTGCGGTTCGACATCGACGCCCCCGATGAATCGGTCGCGCACCGCCGGGACGGCCGGTTCGCCGTGCGGCTCGGCCTGTCGGGAGTCCGAGGGATCGGGGTGAAGCTGGCGGAGCGTATCGTCGCCTCCCGCGACGAGCACGGGCCGTTCCGCGACCTGCACGACCTGGTGCGGCGCACCGACGCCACGACGGCGCAGATCGAGGCGCTGGCCACCGCCGGCGCCTTCGAGTGCCTGGGGCTGAGCAGACGCGAGGGCATCTGGCTCGCGGGCACCGCAGCCGAGGACCGGGCGCGCTTCCTGCCCGGCACCGCCCTCTCGGTGCAGCCGCCGCTGTTCTCCGACCAGTCCGGGTACGAGCGCCTTGCCGCCGACCTCTGGGCGACGGGCGTCTCGATCGACGATCACCCGATGGCGCATCTGCGGGCAGCGCTCGACGAGCGGGGCGTGCTGACCTCAGCCGGGCTGCGCACCCACGAGACGGGGCGCCGCATCGAAGTCGCCGGAGTGGTCACGCATCGCCAGCGCCCCGCGACGGCGAGCGGCGTCACCTTCCTGAATCTCGAGGACGAGCACGGGCTGGTGAACATCATCTGCACCACGGGCGTCTGGGCGCGGTACCGGCGGGTGGCGCGCGACTCTCCCGCGCTCATCGTGCGGGGGCTCCTGGAGCGCTCCCCGGAAGGCGTCACGAACGTGCTGGCCGATGCGTTCGAGGATCTGCGCACCGGCCTCGCGCACCGCTCACGGGACTTCCGCTGACCCTCCAGCCCGCTTCCCGTGCGGCGCTCACCAGAACCGCTCGGGTACCTCGGCGGGCGGTTTGTCGGCACCGCCCCAGCGGTCGGATTCCGCCTTGGCCGCCGCGGCCGCGGCATCCGCCTCGCTGAGCGCCTCCTCGGCGGCCGAGACCGCATCCGAGAACCCGACGATGAGCGTCGTGCGGGGGTGACGCACCGACTCCGTGACGCGGCAGTCGCGCACGACGGCACGCCAGACGTCGACCTGCTCGCGCGAGGCGTCTCGCACCTCGTACTGGATGCCCCGGTCGAGGTCGCGGACGGCGATCACCGTGCCGTCGGCGGCCTGCGCGATCTCGACGTGATTGCCCCTCGGCACCGGAGCGGATGCCGAGATGACGAGTGTTCTCTGCATGCCCTCATGCTAGGCCTGTCAAGACCTCCGGTGACCTTTCTGCCGCCCAGTACCGTTGATCTGACGAGAGGACCCACATGAAGACGCGAGCCCAGCTCCGCCGGCAGCAGAACCGTCGACCGAAGACCGTCTGGCGCGTGCTGATCTCCGCCGCACTCATCCTGCTCTGGCTCACCGGAGCGGGTCTCGGCGGACCGCTGTTCGGCAAGATCGACGAGGTCTCCTCGAACGACCGCACGGCCTACCTGCCCGACTCGGCAGACGCGACCGAGGTGCAGACCGCCCTCGACGACTTCCTCGGCTCCGACTCCATCCCGGCAGTGGTCGTCTTCGACTCCGACGACGTGATCGACGACGCTCTGCGGGAGGACCTGGCCTCAGCGCTCGAGGAGGCGACGACCGCCGAGGGCGTGAAGGACGGCTCCTCGCCCGTCATCGTCTCCGACGACAAGCTCGCCGCCCAGGCCTTCGTGCCGATCGACGCCGACGCCGACATCGGCGAGATCTCCACCGCGCTCTCGTCCGACCTGCGCGCGAGCGTGCCTGACGGCGTGGATGTGTACATCACCGGCCCCGCCGGCTTCACCGCCGACCTCGTCGCCGGGTTCGCCGGCATCGACGGCATCCTGCTGCTGGTCGCTCTCGCAGCCGTGCTCGTCATCCTCATCATCGTCTACCGCTCGCTGCTGCTGCCCGTGGTCGTGCTCAGCACCAGCCTGTTCGCGCTGTGCGTGGCGCTGCTGGTCGTGTGGTGGGCTGCCAAGTTCGGCATCCTGCTGCTCAGCGGTCAGACGCAGGGCATCCTGTTCATCCTCGTCATCGGAGCCGCGACCGACTACTCGCTGCTGATGGTGGCTCGCTTCCGGGAAGAGCTGCACATCACCGAGAACAGGTGGACGGCGGTGGCGGCCGCGTGGCGCGGCTCGTTCGAGCCCATCCTCGCCTCGGGCGGCACCGTGATCGCGGGCCTGCTGTGCCTGCTGCTTAGCGACCTGAAGTCGAACAGCACGCTGGGACCGGTGGCCGCGATCGGCATCGTCTTCGCGATGCTGGCCGCTCTGACACTGCTCCCCGCCCTCCTCGGGCTGTTCGGCCGGGCGGCGTTCTGGCCCAAGCGCCCGAAGTACGAGCCCGAGCGCGTCGCCGACGCGAGCCCCCTGGATGGGCGCGGACTGTGGCCGCGGCTCGCGCGCGGCATCCGCACCCGACCGCGCCTGATCTGGATCTCGACGGCCATCGTGCTGGCGATCGCCGCGGTCGGTGTCGTGCAGCTGGATGCCAAGGGAGTGCCGCAGTCGGATCTCGTCCTCGGCGTCTCCGAGGCGCGCGACGGACAGAATGTGCTCGGCGAGCACTTCCCCGGCGGATCGGGCAGCCCCGCCTATGTGCTCGTCAATGAGGGCCGGCTGCAGGACGCCGCTGACGTGCTGCTCGGCGACGACGGCGTCGACGGCGTCAGCGTGACCGCCGAGGACTCGCCGTCGGGCAGCGCCCCCGTCACCGAAGACGGCATCACCGCCTTCGGCCCTCCCGGCACCCCCGCACCCGAGCCGACGGTGATCGACGGCCGCGTGCTGCTGCAGGGCACGCTCACCGACGCTGCCGACTCGGCGGATGCCGAGGCGACGGTCGACCGGCTGCGCGCCGAGCTCGATGAGACCGGCGCCAAGGTCGGAGGTGTGACGGCCACGGCTGTCGACACGAACACGGCGTCCATCCACGACCGCAACCTGATCATCCCCGTCATCCTCGGCGTGATCCTCGTGATCCTCATGCTGCTGCTGCGGGCGATCCTCGCTCCCGTGCTGCTGATCCTCACGACGGTGCTCTCGTTCGGATCGGCGATGGGTGTGGCTGCGCTGCTGTTCAACGGCGTCTTCCAGTTCCCGGGGGCCGACCCGGCGGTGCCGCTGTTCGGCTTCGTGTTCCTGGTCGCGCTCGGCATCGACTACAACATCTTCCTGATGACCCGGGTGCGGGAGGAGTCGAAGCGGCACGGCACGCGCGAGGGCATCCTGCGCGGTCTGGCCGTGACCGGCGGCGTGATCACCTCGGCAGGACTCGTCTTGGCGGCGACGTTCGCGGCGCTGTCGGTGATCCCCATCCTGTTCCTCGTGCAGCTGGCCTTCATCGTCGCGTTCGGCGTGCTGCTCGACACGTTCGTCGTGCGCTCGCTGCTCGTGCCGGCGCTCAGCTACGACATCGGTCGAGCGATCTGGTGGCCGTCGAAGCTCAGCCGTCGTGACGCGGAGCCGTCGCCGGCGGCCGAGACGGCCGAGGAGCCCTGACTCGGGTGAGGATCTGGTCGCTGCACCCCGCGCACCTGGACCGGGCAGCTCTCGTCGCCTGCTGGCGCGAGGCGCTGCTCGCCCAGGCGGTGCTGGCCGGGCGCACGAAGGGCTACACCCGGCATCCGCAGCTCGAGCGCTTCCGCGCTCAATCCGACCCGCTCGGCTCGGTCGGGGCGTACCTGTCGGCGGTCGCGGATGAAGCAGATGCCCGTGGCTACCGCTTCGATCGCACGCGGATCCTCAGGCCCGGCCCCGCTGCCGTCCGCATCCCGGTGACAGACGACCAGCTGGCGCTGGAATGGCAGCATCTGGGCGCGAAGCTCGACCAGCGCAGTCCTGCGGATGCGGTGCGCTGGCGGGCGGCGACACCGAGCGCGCATCCGCTGTTCACCGTCGTCCCCGGCCCGGTGGAGGCGTGGGAGCGCGCGAGCACCGTCTGAGTCCGAAGATCCTCTCGCCGTCGCGCGGCGAGAGGCGTACCGTTCTGCTATGACCATCCAGGCCTCCGATCGCGCAGCCGTCGCGCACTTCGTCCGCGTGTGCGGATCCGGTGTGGTGGCGAGCATCGGCGCCGGCGGCGAACCGCAGGCGTCGTACGTCGGCCTCACCGCGACCGACGACGGCGTGCTGCTCTTCGACGCGACGAGCGATTCGCGCAAGGTCGCCAACATCCGCGAGCGCCCGCGGGTGGCGCTGGCGGTGACCGGTGCCGACACCTCGGTGCAGCTGGAGGGCCGCGCCCGCATCGCGCATGACGAGGAGCGCTGGCGGCTGGGCGAGGTGTACAGCGAGCGCTTCCCCGGATCGCGTGCGCTCGACGTCGGGTTCGAGCTCATCGTCGTCGAGGTGGACTGGGTGCGTGTGCACGACGCGGCCGAGCATCCGCCGCGGGTCATCGAGGCGACCTGGCAGTGAGCCGCGGATAGGCGCGGCGCCTGCGACTGTCAAGGCCGTTCGGGTCGGTGCCCGCGCTGCGTATCGTCGTGCGCGTCGCTGACTGCGACGTCCGACGACCCGAGGAGGCGGCCATGCCGAACCAGCCAGAGCTCAAGGACGAAGAGCTGTACGAGAAGCTGCGCGACGACGGCGCCTCGAAGGAGAAGGCTGCGCGCATCTCGAACGCCGCCGCCCGCGACGGCCGCTCGGCGGTGGGTCGCCGCGGTGGCGAGTCGGGCGACTACGAGGACTGGACGGTCGACGAGCTGAAGAAGCGCGCGAAGGAGCTCGGCATCGAGGGCTACTCCGACAAGCGCAAGGCCGAGCTCATCTCGATGCTGCGTGACCACTGAGCCCGCGCGGCCGGCGTATGACGAGCCGCGCCGTACGATGACGAGGTGACCGTCACCTCCCCCATCCGCACCCTCGGCATCATCGGCGCCGGCCGGCTGGGGCGGGTGCTGGCGGCGCTGGCGGTGGATGCCGGATATCGCGTCGTCGTCGCGCGGTCGGGCGATCCCGCGCCGGTGGCACGGACGATCGCCGCGATCGGCGCCACGGCGGCGACCGTCTCCGAGGTCATCGCCGTATCGGATGCGGTGATCCTGGCGCTGCCGCTCAGCCGCTGCCACACGCTTCCGGCCGACGAGATGCGCGGGATGCTGGTGATCGACGCCATGAACTACTGGTGGGGTGCCGACGGCGACCGTCCCGACCTCGACGATCCGCGGACGTCGACGAGCGAGCTGGTTCAGCGGCACCTCGCCGGGGCGCGCGTCGTCAAGGGACTCGGGCACATGGGGTACCACGACATGGAGGACGAGGCTCGTCCGCCAGGCACCCCCGGGCGCAAGGCGATCGCGATCGCCGGTGACACCGCCGCCGACCTCGACATCGTGTCGCGGCTTATCGACGATCTCGGGTTCGACACCGTGATCGCCGGGTCACTGGCATCCGGCATCATGCTCGAACCCGGGGCCGACGCCTTCGGCGCCGACGTCGGCGCAGATGAGCTGCGCGAGATGCTCGACGGGTTCGCGACCTCCCAGCGGGGCATCGTGGTGGCCAGAGCGAGGGGCGGCTCGCTGCCGACATGACCGTCAGCGCTCTGCACGCCGGTGACGGAGTCGACGGCGGCGACGGGCTGCGGGGCCGCGTTGGCGCGGACCAGGTGCTCGAGCTGGTGGACCCAGCCGAGGATCACGGCGAACGCGATCGCCTCGAAGACGGTGAGGGAGATCGCCTCGAGTTTCAGCGCCCCCAGGGCGCAGATGAGAACGAGGGCGCTCACGACCGTGCCGCGCTGCAGCCTGACGCAGAGCTGCCACAGCAGCACGCGGTGCGAGAGCAGCAGCAGCGCGAACGACAGCACGGCGCCGTTCGTCGCCCACTCGTGCGCCACGGGGTCGAGCGAGAGGGGGAAGGCTCCGATCGCGAGCAGGCTCACACCGAGACCCGTGATCGCCTGGGGCATGAACACAGTCGCCAGTCGGAGTCGCTGAGGCTGCGTGGTCATCACGGCGCGCAGGCGCACCCGCAGCACCCAGGATGACCCGGCGATGATCGCGCCGCTGACGATCAGGCCGCCGTTGAAGGCGAGACTCGAGAAATCGCCCATCATGCCGAGTCGACTGAAGTAGAGTCGCCACCAGTCGGCGTCGGTGGTGGTCGCCGCAGAGACGAGGATCGACCCGCACAGAAGCAGCGCGGCGCAGAGCACCCAGGTCAGCCGGGGCACCGCGCCGTCGTCGCTCTCCGCGAGTCGGACCTGGCGGGGCCGTGCGAAGCCCATGCCGAGAACCGGTACCGTCAGCAGCGCCTGCGCAGTCATCTATCCGCCCCATCACCCGCGCGCGAGCGATGCGAGGTGACAATCACTCGAGTGCGCGGATCGAACACGGAGTCCCTCAAATGCTCCGCTTCTTGGAGCCTATTCGGCATCGGTGCTGTCCGGCGACCATTTTCGGGGGATCATACGCCATACGACGCGTCGATGCGCCCTGAGAACCCGACGAACCGGTCTACTCAGAGCGCTCCACCGGGATGATGGCGGCCTCGAGCGTGCTGGACACGACCTCGACTCTCATCATGGTGCAGATCGGCTGACGGCGCCGATCCGTCGGCGAACCGGGGTTGAGCAGCCGCATGCCGCCCGGCGTGACGGTGTCCCACGGGATGTGCGAGTGCCCGAACACGACGACGTCGGTGTCGGGGAACGCGTCGTCCATGCGCTCCTCGCGCCTGCGGGCAGGGCCGGTCTCATGGACCACCGCGAAGCGCAGACCGTCGACGACGAAGCGGGCGACCTCGGGAAGGCGCTCCCGCAGCTCGCCGCCGTCGTTGTTGCCGTATACGCCGTGGAAGCGCGCGGATCGGGTCTCGATCAGGTCTAGGGTGGCGACATCGACCCAGTCTCCCGCGTGCACGACGATGTCTGCAGAGTCGACCGCCTCGAGCACCGCGTCGGGGAGGCGTCTCGCTCGTGCGGGAATGTGAGTGTCGGCGAGCAGCAGGAGCGTGGTCGTCATGGTGCCGTCAGTATCCCATCGACGTCCGCGCGCGTGTGCGGGATGCGTTGCGAGAGCGATTAGACTGATCACCACAAGGGGAGTACTCCTGCGCGGTGGGTCGTCACCACGGATGCACGTCGCATCCCGGTCCACCGGTTCCCGATTCGGGCACGGAGAAGACCTTGGCGTCATTCGTTCGCCTCAGGTCAGGAGACCCCCTTGGAAGTCACGCCCTTCGTCTGGATCATCACGATCGCGGTCACCATCGCGTTCTTCATCTACGAGTTCTTCACGCATGTGCGCAAGCCCCACGAGCCGAGCATCGCGGAATCGGCGCGATGGTCGGCGTTCTACATCGCTCTCGCGCTGGTGTTCGGCGTCGGCGTCGGAGTGGTGTCGGGATGGACGTTCGGCGGCGAGTACTTCGCGGGCTATCTGACCGAGAAGGCGCTGTCGATCGACAACCTCTTCGTGTTCCTCATCGTGATGTCGAGCTTCGCCGTGCCGAAGATCTACCAGCAGAAGGTGCTGATGATCGGCATCGTCATCGCTCTGGTCCTGCGCGGCGTCTTCATCGCCGTCGGCGCGGCGCTGATCGAGAACTTCACCTGGGTCTTCTACCTCTTCGGCGCTCTGCTGCTGGTGCTCGCCTACCAGCAGGCGTTCTCGCACGGCGACTCGAACGTCGTCGACGGCAGGTTCATGCGGTTCGTCCGCCGGCATCTGCCGGTTACGGATGAGTACCACGAAGACAAGCTCACCGTGCGAAAGGAGGGCCGGCGGTGGGTGACGCCGATGATGCTGACCATCGTCGCCATCGGCTTCGTCGATCTCATCTTCGCCGTCGACTCCATCCCCGCGATCTACGGGCTGACCGAGCAGGCGTACCTCGTCTTCACCGCCAATGTCTTCGCGCTGATGGGGCTGCGCCAGCTCTTCTTCCTGATCGGCGGCCTGCTCGAGCGTCTGGTGTACCTGGCGCAGGGACTGGCCGTGATCCTCGCGTTCATCGGAGTGAAGCTGCTGATCCACGCGCTGCACAAGAACGAGCTGCCCTTCATCAACGGCGGCGAGCCGATCACGGTGATCCCCGAGATCCCGATCTGGCTGTCGCTGCTGTTCATCGCGGGCACGATCGCGGTGGCGACGGTCGCGAGCCTCAGGAAGACGCGGGTCGACGACCGGTCGGCGGTGGATCGGGTCTGATGTCGGCGGTTGCGCGCAGCGGTCGCAGAAGCAGTGGAAATGCGCCGGCGGCGAGCGCACCATTGCCTCATGAGCGCACTCAACCCGGAGCGGGTCTTCAGCGGAGAAGGGAATCGCACGGATGGGCCCGGACGGCGCGTCGGGCCCGGAGATCGCATGGTTCAAGGATCCCGCCGGCAACGTGTTCTCGGTGCTGGTGACGACCTGACGGGTGGTCGCCTCACCGTACTCAGCCGCCGGCGTGAACGGTGACGACATAGCCGTCGGGATCACGAAAGGAGAACTGCAGGCCGAACGGCCCCTCGATCGGCTCCTGCACGACCTCGACTCCCGCATCGACCAGTCGTGCGTGCACGCCCGCCGCGTCGGCACTGTGGAACCAGACGCCGATGCCTGCGCCGAGCTGGGGGATCGCATCGAGATCCACACCCGGGAACGGGTCGCGGACAGCGAACGCGACATCTCCTGCGGAGAACACGGTCGCGGCGGGGTTCGAGCCCGGGAGCGGGGTGAGTCCGACGAGGTCCTGGTAGAACTTCGCGGAGGTCGCTCGATCTCGTACCTGGAACGAGACGAAATCGGGTCCGGCGGTGGTGGCTTCCATGAGTGAGCTCCTGTTCTGCTCGATGCTTGAGTGTCAATATGCTGACACTTTGAGCAGTCGTGTGTCAAACTGTTGACATGGATGCATCTGACCGAAGCCCGGAGGCACTGGGCGTGCTGATCAAGGAGACGCAGTCGCTGTTGAATCAGCGGATGGATGACCGGCTTCGCCCGCTCTCGCTGAGCGTGCCGCAGTACGCGTGCTTGACCGCACTGCAGACCACTCCGGGCATCACCGGTTCCGAGCTCGCCCGACGGGCGTTCGTCTCCCGGCAGTCGATGAACGTGCTTCTGCAGGGTCTGGAGAAGCGCGGGCTGGTGACGCGTTCGACCGATCCGGGACCCCGGCGAGAGCGGAGCGTGGTTCTGAACGCCGCCGCGGAGCCGCTTCTCGCCCGCGCGCATGAGGAAGTCTCCTCGGTTGTTCAGGCCATGACCGCGCAGGTCGCGCCTGTGGAACGCGCTCGTCTTCATGAGCTTCTGACTCGCTGTAGAGACGCTCTGCTGGTCAGCTGACGACACCGCGGTGCGGCGCGGTCACAACGGTGCGTCCGACCGTGTTGAATGAGGCGCATGACGAGCACCTCTGGCGGGAGTCTTCTGGTTCACCTGCAGCGCGCGCTGCGCACCGTCTGGGCCAGGGCGATCGGGTTCACCGTCGTCGCAGTCCTGTTCGCGTTGGCGGCCGGAGTCGTCGGCGCCTGGATCCCGTTCGAAGTGACGGTGCAGCTCGGCCAGAACTCGGTCGACTCGATTCTGCAGATCATCGCGACCGCCATGCTCACCGCGACGACCTTCTCCATCACCGCGATGGTGACGGCGTACTCGTCGGCGACGACGATCGCCACACCCCGGTCAACCAAGCTGCTCATCGCCGATCCGACCTCGCAGACGGCGCTCTCGACGTTCACTGGCGCGTTCGTGTTCGCTCTCGTCGGCATCATCGCCCTGTCCACGGGGTACTACACCGAACAGGGTCGCACCATCCTGTTCTTCGGCACGCTGGTGGTCATCGGCGTCATCGTGATCACCCTGTTGCGCTGGATCGGTCACCTCGCCCGATTCGGGCGGATGGCCGACGTCATCGATCGGGTGGAGGATGCTGCGACCTCCGCGCTGACCACGCACATGCGCCGCCCGACGCTCGGCGCCCGCGAGCTCACTCGCATGCCTGCAGCCGGTTTCCCCGTCGCCGTCACCGACGCTCGTTACGTGCTCGCGATCGACGTCGCACGACTCGACGCTCTCGCGCAGGAGCACGACTGCGAAATCTACGTCGCAGCGACACCCGGCACGATCGCCGACGCGCTGCATCCGCTGGCCCATGTGAGCGTGCCACCCACGCAGTCGCTGCGCGAACAGCTTCCGGCCGCGTTCACTCTCGGACGCCACCGCGACTACGACCAGGACCCTCGCCTGGGCGTCATCGCCCTCGCCGAGATCGGCAGCCGCGCTCTGTCACCGGGAACCAACGACCCCGGCACCGCGATCGAGGTGACTGCCGCCCTGCAGCGAGTCTTCAGCAGGGCGTTCACGACCGACACTGATGAGGCCTCGCAGATCGACCACGATCGCGTCTGGATGCCACGCGCGCGGGCGCGCGACCTCCTCACCGACGCCTTCCGGCCTCTCGCCCGAGACGGCGCCGGGTTCGTCGAAGTCCTCATCCGTCTTCAGAAGTGCCTCGCCGCGCTCGCCGAGACGTCGCCCGAGCATCGGGCGCTCCTGCGTGAGCTGAGCGGGGAGGTGAACGCACGAGCTCGCGAGGCTCTGCCGCGACGCGAGCGGGCCGCAGTGCGTGACGCCGCCATGGGATAACGCCGCCTCTCACGGCGTCGTCCGCATCCCGCGCGCGACCGGGCCCGGTGGCTCGGTCGATCTGAGGTCACCGGGCCGCGACGAGTGAACCATCGACGCCGTATCGCCGCCACCGGCCAGACGAGATGACGGTCGGCTCCTGTGCCGGATCGCGAATGAGGAGCGCGGTGTCATCGTCGACGAACCAGACCTCCTGGTTCGAGCGGTCAGCGCCTCGCGCGAACCGCTCCTCTGCATCGTCGGGCATCCAGTCCGCGCCCAGGTGCCCGGCGAAGAACCAGTCGAACAGCGCAACGGCAGGCGCGACCGTCTTGAGCCCGAACAGCTCGAGTTCCTCTTGATCATCGAAGTCGGCGGGCCAGCGACGCAGTCGGCGGGCGAAGATCATCGACCCGGCGCTCCACCCGATGTACACCTTCTCGTGCAGCAGCTCCGCGAGCACCGGCGCCAACCCCGTCGCCTGCCAGGCGTGTGCCGCCCACAGATTGCTGCCGCCGTACCCGATGATCGCATCCGCCGAGCGCAGGCGCGATTCGACGAGGGCAGGCGGACCGGCGAAGAGCGATGCCACATCGAACTCGGCCCACCCCAGCGAGCGCAGGCTCGCGAGGTGCTCGACGAGCGTGGAGCTGTCACCCGGGAAGCCGAGGATGGCGTCGATCACGACGATGACGCGAGACTCGGCCAGCGGCTTGTCGAGCAGATCGACGAGCGCTGCGCGGATGACGTCGTTGGTTATGCCGTTCGACGTGAGGAGCATCCGCATCGGGCCATAGTAGAGCAGCGTGTGGTACCGCTTCACCAGCGCGAGCAGGCGTGACGAGAGGGCCGGATCCTGGCGGATCCGGCCCTCTTCGCTACGTTTACATTTACGTCGGGCTGACAGGATTTGAACCTGCGACCCCTTGACCCCCAGGCGTCCAGACGGCTTCGGCCGGACCGGATTCCGCGTGATTCCGGGCGTCAGATCATGCGGAGCACGTCACGAGATGCATGGTTTGCACGGTTCTGGTCCCCTTCTGGTCCCCTTCTGGTCCCCCTCATCAATCACGAAGATCCTGAACGAGGTTGCTGCGCGGTGCGAACCGCAGACCGAGCGCCGGGATCAGCGGTGCTGCCTGAGAGCACTTGCCACAGGTCCCTCAGGTCAGAACCGACGAGGTCTGACCCGCGTGGAACGTGCCGACCCCAATCAGCGTCAGACAGTTGCGAAAGGAACTCACGCGCCTCTGACGGACGAAGGGATCCTGGTTCGTGGCCCTGTGCGAACTCCGCCCCGAGCGAGTTAGCTGCCGTTCTCGGAACTGAACGCATCCGCATCACCACGCCTGCCTCGGTGTTGACCCCGTGATAGAGCATCGCACCGAGCAGGTTGATGCTTCGCAGGTCGCTCTCGCTGACGTTCTCAAAATCGATACCGCTTGTGGAGGCGTCGGTGTTCGGAGCCCGGTGACCGAACTGTCGGGCGAAGGCGGTACTGAGGACGAACGCGTTGGAGGAGTCGACTTGATGGGCGACCGTCGCGCCGGTGTCGCGGAGGAGGTCGGCAGCGAGGCAGACAGCCGGCGGTGTCATGCGGTAGAATCGAGTCCATGCATTTGTACTTCCTGTGACGGTTGAGCAGGCCTACCGCGCTCGTTGAGAAATCCGAGACTGCGGCGGCCGCTCGTTCTGACCCTTCTGGGTCGCCGTCATTTGCGTACCTATCTGCCTGTCCGTGGCTGGTGGTGCGTCGTCTCGAAGGACTTCAATGCTTACCCCGACGAACCGTCATCCGGCGCGCCATCGCGCGCAACTCATCACTTCCGACGTGTCTTTGATGCGCGGAGCCACACCCGTCCTCCATCATGTCGACCTCACCCTCACTTCCTCATCGCGTGTCGCGATCGTGGGAGAGAACGGGCGAGGGAAATCGACCCTCCTGCAGGTACTCGCTGGCGTCCTGGTCCCGGACAGCGGAACAGTCCAGCGCATTGGCACGATCGCTGTGGCCGAGCAAGAGATGACCGCCGCTGACAGTCGAACTGTTGGGCAAGCGGTCGCAGAGGCGATCGCCGAACCACTGGCCGCGTTGGCGGCGCTCGACGCGGCCGCTCTCGCTCTCGCGGACAACACGGACCGGGCGGAGGAGCAGTACACGGCCGCGTTGGAACATGCCGAAGCGCTCGATGCGTGGGATGCCGAACGGCGCGTGCAGATCGCGCTCGAAGCACTCGACGCGGAGACGGACTCGACCAGGCTTCTCGCAGACCTCTCGGTGGGACAGCGTTATCGGGTACGGCTGGCGTGCCTCCTGGGCGCCGATCACGACTTCCTCCTGCTTGATGAGCCCACCAACCACCTCGACCGAAGCGGGCTCGAGTTCCTGACCGCGCAGCTCCGAGCGCGGAGCGGGGGTGTTGTCGTCGTCAGCCACGATCGCGCGCTGCTGTCCGACATCGCGGAGACCATCGTCGACCTGGACCCGACGCCGGACGATCGGCCGCGCGTGTACGGGAACGGCTATGCCGGCTACCGGGAGGGACGTCTGGCCGAGCGGGAACGCTGGGAACAGGACTATGACCGCCAGCAGGCCGAGCATGCTCGGCTACAGGACAGTCTCAGCGCCGCGCAGAACCGACTCGTCTCGGGGTGGAGACCAGAGAAGGGCACCAACAAGCATGGGCGCGCCACCCGGGCCGGCGGGCTTGTGCAGAACGTGCACCGACGCCAGGAAGCACTCGAAGCCCACGCCGTCACCGTGCCGGAACCGCCTCAGCTCTTCCGGTTCCCCGAACTCCCCACAAGAACCGGCGCGGTTCTCCTCAGCGTCGATCACGTCAGCGTCGCCGGGCGGCTGAGCCAGCCAGTGTCGTTCTCACTCTCCCACCGCGGCCGTCTCGTTGTGACCGGCCCGAACGGTGCTGGCAAGTCCACACTGCTGAGCGTGGTCGGTAGTGAGCTATCGCCGGACACCGGAGCGGTTCGGATGCCTCGGAGCACGCGCCTCGGCTTTCTCCATCAGGAGACGGCCCTGCCGCCCGATCGGAGAGCGAGCGAGGTGTACGCCACGCACGTCGGCGCGCTCGTGTCCGAAGGTACCTTGCAGGAATCGGATGCGATCGGCCTCTCCCAGCTTGGTCTCCTGCGCCCGCGCGAGGCGGGCAAACGAGTGGGCGAGCTCTCGATGGGGCAACAGCGCCGGCTCGATCTGGCACTCGTGCTCGCGATGCGCCCGCACGTGCTGCTCCTGGACGAACCCACCAACCACCTTTCAATCGCGCTCGTTGACGAACTCACCGACGCGCTCGGAGCGACCGCGGCGGCGGTCGTCCTGTCAACACACGACCGGCAGCTGCTCCGTGACGTTGACGAATGGCCGAGCCTCGAACTGACTTCGATGGTCGAAGGCGAGGCGCTGGTATGAGCGAGAAGAACCTCAACCGGATACGTGCCCTGCGGCCACTGGCTTCGCGGGATTATCGGCTCCTGTTCGCCGCAGTCGGCATCGAGGTCTTCGGCACCGGGATGTGGACCATCGTGATGGTCTTCCAAGTCCTCGCGCTCGATGACAGCCCGCTCGCGCTCTCAGCGGTCGCAACAGGGATGAGCTTGGGCCTGTTCGCCTTCTCGATCCTGGGTGGCGTTGTCGCCGATCGGTTCTCCAAACGACGCATCATCATCACCGTGCAGGGATGCACCGCGGCTGTGATGACCGTGGTGGCAGTCCTGTCCCTCACCGAGACGATCGAACTGTGGCACGTCGGCGCCGCCTCCTTCGCGATGGGCGCAGGAAGCGCGTTCTTCTACCCCGCCTACAGCGCGTATCTGCCCCAGGTGCTTCCGTCTGAGCAGCTCCTCGCCGCGAACGGGCTCGAAGGCGCTCTCCGACCCTCGATGGGGCAAGGCCTCGGTCCCGCCCTCGGCGGAATCGTCGTCGGCACGTTCTTTCCCGCCATCGGGGCCATGATCGTCGCAGCGTCGTACGCGATCGCGTTCATCCTCACTCTGTTCCTCAGTCGGCGCGACGAACTGACCACGGTCACTTCTCCGGAGCAGCGCACGAGTGTGTGGGGCGACCTTCGAGCAGGCGTCAACTATGTGGCTCGCACTCGCTGGTTGCTCTGGACTCTGATCTTCGGCTCCTCTCTCGCCCTCATCATCCAGGGACCGATCGAAGTGCTGCTGCCGTTCATCACCCGCGACAGGTTCGAGGACGCCGAATCGACGTTCGGTTTCCTCCTTGCCGCATTCGGCATCGGCGGGGCGATCGGCTCACTCGTTGTGTCATCGCTGAAACTCCCGCGCCGCTACCTCACATTCATGATCGCTTGCTGGGGCGGCGGAACCCTCCCCCTTGCGGTCATCGGCGTCGCCGACAACCTGATTCTGATGCTCTCAGCACTGTTCATCGTCGGCGCGGCGACCGGAGCCGGTGTCGTCATCTGGGGAACCCTGCTGCAACGTCTGGTGCCGCTCGACATGATCGGCCGAGTCGCGAGCCTCGACTTCTTCGTCTCGATCGCCTTCATGCCGGTCTCGATCGCCATCGCAGGCCCGCTCTCACTGCTCGTGCCCATCCCCGTGATCTTCGTCATTGCAGGCATCGCGCCACCCGGCCTTGCGCTGATCGCTCTGCTGGCGGGGCGGATGCGCGAAAGCGAGATGGAACGCTCACTGGACGAACGCTGAGACGTGACTGTCCGGGTCAAGAACATGTTGGGATTCGAGGCAGACGAACAAGGCCTGCGCTCACGCATCACGGCCTTGACCCGGACCGAGCATCGTCCGATCGGTCCGGTGGCGTATGACTGCATCAAGGTTGTCATCGTCCGCTCTGGGTCCGCGGCTCCTCGACCAAGGGCATGGAATGTGTCCATGACGCTGCTGGAGTTCGTCACCTCCATCGGCGACCGGTGGGCGCGTGGCCTGGACCCGACCTCCACCGGCGAGACCTACGGGTACGAGCTGAAGCTGCGGGTGCTGCCCGCGCTCGGGCATTTGCCGGTCACCCAGATCACCGCCGGCATCATCGACCGCACCATCGATGAGTGGGAACAGCGCCACGGTGCCTCGACCATCAAGAACACCATCGCCCCGCTCGTCCGGGTGCTCGATGAAGCCGTGCGGGACGGGCTGATCCAGATCAACCCCGCGAAGAACCGCACCAAGCGGAGCCTGAACCGCAACGCCTTCCGCGGCCAGTCCCACAACGACTTCGTCATGCTCGCCGCGCTGCTCGCGGCCCGATCCTCAGAGGTCTCCGGGTTGCAGGTCGGGGACGTCGACTTCGACAAGAACCTCGTGGTGATCCGCCGGCAGGTGTTCCCCGGCAAAGGCGGACTGGTCACGAAGCCGACCAAGAGCCGCAAAGAACACCGCGTGCCGAGCCTCGAACCGCTCCGGCCCGTGCTGGAACGCCACACCGGCGGCAAGGAGCCCGAGGACTCGCTGCTGGTCGGTCCGAAGGGCGGCTACCTCACCACCGCGACCGTCCGCGACGCCACGAACTGGGACGGCGTCGTGGCGAAGCTCGGGCTGCCTGACCTCACCCGGCACGGCCTGCGCCACACCGGGGCGACCTGGATGGCCGACGCCGGCATCCCGCTGCACGTCCTCCAAGACATCCTCGGGCACGCCTCGATGGAGACCACCCGCGGCTACCTGCACCCCGACGACCGCCACCTCGCCTCCGCCGCTGAGCAGGCCAACGACTTCCTCTCCGCCGCCGGACAACGCAAGGACACCCGGCGCAGTGGCCCCGCGACCAGGGGCCTGTGATGCGCTCCCACCCCCGCGGGAGTGCTCCCGGAAGCGTTCTGGTCCCCTTTTGGTCCCCCTTTTGGTCCCCGTATCCACAGGAAGCAGGTCCAGGGCGGTCCGTTCGTCCACAGTCGACCACCAACGAGAGCGCCGGGGGACCAGAGGGGGACCACGGAAAACGACCCCCGGACGTGAAGAAGCCCAGGCGAGAAACCTATTCTCACCTGGGCTTTTACGTCGGGCTGACAGGATTTGAACCTGCGACCCCTGACCCCCAGGCGTCCAGATGGCTCCCGAGAGAGCGATTTCCGCGTGATTCCGGACGCTAGATCATGCAGAGCGCGGCACGACATGCATGGTTCCCATGATTCTGGTCCCCTTCTGGTCCCCCTCGCAGGGGACGCAGCGGGGCTCTCTTGAGGCGCCTCCTACGCCGCCTGCTCCTTACGACCGCATCGCGCGGCGAGCGGCGACTTGACCCAGTCAAGGGGTGGGCGCTCCCCCGCGCTTCGCCGGGCCAGCAGACGCCTGCCATGTCGGTCACCCTCGCTATCGTCGTTCTATGGGTCGAGCGCAACCCGCGCTCGACCGACTGGAGTACACACCTTCGCGAGGGAATCACCATGGGTTCGTCTGGCAGGGGCCGAAAGAGGCCACGTAGACGAGGCCCGACCGCGTCACGAGGTGCCAACACTCCGACGCCGCCACACCCTGCGGACAGCGACGCGCGCGAAGAGCTGTGGGGGAAGCTGAGGCACGGCTCGCGCAACGTCGCGGGTGTCACTTGGCAACTTGCTGTCTCGGTGCACGTGCTTGTGATGTCTCGTGCAGGCGTTCTGCCGTTCACCACGCTAGTTCCCGAAGGCTTCGAAGACCTCGACTGTCGCACCGCTGCAGGCGACGAGACCTTAGTGCAGGTGAAGGAGGTCAGCGCTGGAGCGGGACAGCTAGAGACTTCAAGAATCCGCGACGCGATCTTGCACGCTATGCATGCGACTGCTGGCCCGATCGTTATCGTCACCGATGGCAACGTCGGCTCGGGCCTGCAATTCACCGGCTGGGACGAAGCACTTGCCGCGCATCCTGAGCGGTGCACCGCCTTGGTCGACGCTCTCGTCGCCCAAGGCCTGACCCGAACAGACGCAACCATTGCACTGGGACGTGTCCACCTCGTGTCGTTGCCGTGGAACCTACGTGAACAGACCGAAGCGCTACTCAGCGATCAACAAGGTGTTCATCCATCCGTTGCGTCATTCACTGTCGGCGCACTGTACGAAGCGTTCGGGATGGCCAGTGCAGACCAACGTCATCTAGGCCTCGATCAGGCTCGAACCCTAACCCTCGGCGACGTTGACACCGCGTTGCACGCGGTCCAGTCAGCTGTCGACGTGACCGGCTTGGACGCTGCGGTATCCGCCGGCGTGTGCCGCCCCGCAGACTACTCGACCACAAGGATGACGTCCGCCAGTCGGTTCTATCTGGGTGTGGACGGGGCGCCTATCCACATCGCACAGGGCCTGGATGTTATTAGGGCTGGCGAGATGGATCAGATCACGCAGGCGGCCCAAGAAGGCGAGTACACCGTCATTGTCGGACCATCCGGTTCGGGCAAGTCGGTGCTCCTCTGGCGCGCAAGCCGTGACGTGATCCTGGGTGCTCGCGTCGTTCGTGTCGCCCGCGTGACTACTGATGATGACGCCCGACTGCTGCTCCGACATGTCGAGCTGCTTCGCGCTACTGCCACCTCTCCGGTTGTCGTCGCAGCGGACAACCTCGGCCGACCATCCACCAACGCGTGGCCGAATGCTATTGCCTCCCTGCGCGAGATTCCCCATGTCTTCGTCATCGGAGCGGCACGCGAAGAAGACTTCAGCCCTCGTCTACTGAACGGCAGTACACGTGTCATCCGACCCGTGCTCGAACGCCTCACCGCTGAGCTGATTGCCGAGCGTATCGAGCGCGCGGGCCTTACGACGAAGATGGCCACCGTAGAAGCTCTTGCGCACAGCAACGGCCTGCTCATGGAATTTCTCTCCTTGCTGCGCGAAGGCAAGCACCTGGAACAGGTCCTCGCCTCACAAGCCGCCGAACTGGCGGCTCCTGGACGAGAGATTCAGCGAGAGGCCGCTCGCCTTGTTCTCGCAGCTCACGCAGTTGGCCTGTCGTTGACTGCCCGAATGCTCGGAGATGCACTTGCGGCCGTCGCTGGGAGCAATAGCGCGGTCGGCGACGCCTTGGCGACACTGAAAAACGAACATGTCATTCTCGACCACGGCGACGTCTGGACAGGCCTCCACGAACTTCGTTCGCAGACACTGACCACTCTGCTTCACGACGCCCCACCCCCCACGCTCGGCGACACCCTGAGCGTCATAGCTCAGTTGCTCCCCGCGAACGAAGCGGGCTGGTTGCTACGTCGATCCGCCGAACGCTTTCCAGAGACCGTCGTCGCTGTTGCCGACGCGGTTGCGGGTCATCTCCACGCGCCGGATACCACCACCTCGGGGGTGGCCGAACTCCTCGAAGGAGCCGAGCGCGCGGACAACGTCGCCTACGCCAAGACCTGTCTCCCGATCATCCGACGCCTTGCGCCTTCTGGGGTCTCGCCGACTCTGATAGCTCCATTCGTCTACGGAATTCGCAACCAGGACACGACCCTCGACCCGATCGGCTCGCCAGCGTTCGATCGTGCGGCTACGCAGATGACCCGGATCGCGCGAGCGTTGCCGCCGCGTACTTCGCCAATACTGGAAGCCATCACCACGCACCTCAATTCTGCCCTCGTCGTGCGCCTGCTTACTGCGGGAACTCTTGTCGAGGCCGTGCGTCTCTTGGAGGCCCTGGCCGGAACCGTGCCGCTCGACGCATCGGAGGCTGCTGCGGTATTCCGGGAATTTGACGAGCCGACAAACGCCACGCAAGCCGACTCCTGGGCACGTCTGATCGATGCGCTGAGCCCCTTCGTCTCCGCCGAGAACCGAGAAGCTACGCTCGGAACGGTGGGGCACCGAGCCCTGGTGATCGCGCGATCCGAACCTTCGGCCGTCGCATTGACGATGCAGACGGAGGTGGATCCGTCCGTGACGGTCATGCACGGTCTTGATGTTCAGGAGCAATCGCCCGGCATGCCCTGGGACGCCCCATCGGCAAACAGCAGCGATGCCCTCAACGACTTCGTCGTCACGCTGGCGCGGCAGTTGGCGTTCGCGTGCCCAGAGGCAAGTCATGTCGAGGTCATCACCATCACGCCATCAGGACAACGCTACAAAGCCGGTGGGTTTGAGCCGGGCTTCAAGCACATGGCACGTGAGGTCTTCAAGGAGCGTGCTGGAGTCCGACGTAATGTCGGCTTCCAGGGAGCCATCCGGATGTTATCAGCGGCACCGACATGGACAGCCCTGCTCCTCGAACAGGCACAGATTGCCCAGCAACTCGTCGATCTTGCAGGCGAGGGCGCCTTCCGGCTACGGGCCAACGATCCGCCTCACCAGGCGCAAGCTTGGGCAGAGCGTGTGCGAGCTGCAAGCGAGCGAGCAGGCGAACTAGCCCCCACACCGAAGGACGGATCGAAGGAACGATCCGTTTCCCACGCCAGCGAGGATGATGCGCAACGGCAGAATGACCCGGTGTCGCAAGCGCTCGGGGCCGCCGCGCAGGCGCTGAGCAACCTCAGAGCGAAGGATAATCGTGTCGCGGTGGCGATGTCGCTTCGAGATGCGGCTGCCAAGGTCGAACACGCGCGATCGCTGACACCGACCTACTTCGGCCTCGATCAACCAGTCCCCGATGCACTCGGCACTGAACTTGAGCGGCTGGCGCGGGCGGCGATCAGCGCTGCGAACGACCCCGATGCCTGGCGCTCAGTCCGATTCGGCGACCATGCGACAGTCGATGCGATCACGGCGGCCTCGGCAATCACAGCCCAACAGCAACAACATGCGGTGTTGTCCGTGATCGAAGCCGCCGTTCCCGGCGCCGTCCTACAGTCGGTGCCGGACCCCGCACCCTTCCCCAGCAGCATCGATCAGACCGGATGGTTGGTGACAGCGGGGCTGCAGGACTGGGACGAAACAGTTAACGCCTTAGCAAACATTGACGCAGAGGCCCGTCACGCTCTCGACTGCAACGTGTGGGCGCTCGCGGTCGATGGCGTCCGCCCGCTTCCGCTAGCCGTGATCATGGCGCACTACGGTGAGCAACCCGTTCTCCCACTGGCGGGCGAATCTCTCGAACAGCACCTCACGGCAGCCGGACTCCCGTTGGCACAGACGGTAGATGCCGCGACCGCGAAGGTCCACGAGCTGGCCGCTCGGGTAGCCCGCGCCTCATGGGCGTTAGCCCTGCATCGAAGACGGCCGACCGAATGGCCGTCCACGGTACCGGCGCCAGAGATCGACGAGCTGGACATAATAGGGATCGCTGCCCAGAGCGCAGTCGCACAACTTCCAGGTTCCGTGGGCCCGGTCCTGGGGGCCGCCCTAAACACGTTGGTCGCACAAGTCAAATTGGAACTGCAAGAGGCTACCGGCCTGACACTCGCCGGGGAACTACTCGAGGTAGTCGATCGGGGACCCACCCCCGCAGCCATCGACGCGGGTCTCTGGCAAGCCCTGACCGACCTTTCCCTCACCCCCGCCGTTGATCTCCAGGCCAGCGAGGGGTCCGCATGAACATTCCGGATATCGACTTCGCGCGCGTGCGCTCGCTTGGCGCGGGAGGCCAGCGCGACGGATACGAGCAACTCATCTGCGAGCTGGTCGCGCAAGAGCCCCCGCACGCCGACGCGAAGTTCGTGTCCCTTCACGGAGCCGGAGGCGATGGAGGCGTCGAGTGCTACTGGACCCTTCCCGGCGGCGCCGAGCACGGCTGGCAAGCGAAGTATTGGACCAACCACGCCGCCGTCGATAAGTCGCAGCTCGACGCATCCGTCAAAGCAGCCCTCACCAACCACCCGGATCTCACCAGGTACATCATCGCCATCCCCGCCGACCCGACCGGCCCCACGGGCGGCAAGGGGAAATCGCTACTAGAGAAGATCAACGACCCTGGTGGTTGGCTCGAGGGTTGGCAGACGATGGCGGCCGACCGCGGCATGACCGTTACCTTCGAGTTCGAATGGGCGACGAACATTGCCACACGCCTAACCCGCTTGGACGCCTCCGGCGCCCAGCGGCGGTACTGGTTCGACGCCGACGTTCTCTCCCAACAGTGGTGGATCGACCGACTGCAGGACGCAACCGAGGCTGCTAGACCTCGGTACACCCCAGAGTTGAACGTGGACGTCCCTGCCGCTCGAAGCATCGCCGCGCTCTGCTCGGACGATGAGTGGTGGCAGGTCGTCCTCGGCCAGGTCGACGAGCTCACGGAAGCGACACGACGCCTGCAGCACGCCGGAAGCGATGCAACGGCGGCCGATCTGGATTCTGCCCGTAGCACCGCCACGACCGTCATCGAGGCACTCAAGACCTGGGAGGGCGCCCGGACGGACGCTGAGTTCCAGCGCCTCGGCCAAGCGCTGAAGGCCGCCGCCACTGCGGTCAGGGAGCAGGAGGCCCTCGAGGTCGACCAGATGAACGCGACGCACGAGAACTGGGACACCGCGGGATGGCGCCAGTACCAGAGCGAATACATGGTCCAGTTCCCGGCCGAAGCCGTCGATGCTCTCCGCGACTTGGGCGACAAACTCGAAACCGCGACCGAGCTCCTCATCAGCCCCCTCGGGACGCTCGCCAGCGCTCAAGCTGCGTTGATGACCGGACCCGCCGGTATCGGCAAGACCTACCTTGCCCTGGATGCCGCCGCCCGGCGCCTTCAGCGAGGGCGGCCCAGCATCGTGATGCACGGTCGCTGGTTCAATGACCACGACCCGCTCACCCACCTTCGCGACGTTCTCCAGATGCCGGCCGACCTGACCACCGAGGAGACCATCGCACTGCTGGACCAAAGCGCACGCGCCGCAGGAGCACCCACCTTGCTCGTCATCGACGCGCTCAACGACACCCGCCCGCGGTCGGTGTGGCGGGACAATCTCGATCGCCTCATCTCCATCGTCACCCGGCACTCGCACGTTCGGCTGCTGCTGACCGCACGCACCCACTACGTCAATCAGGTCCTCCCGCCGGGCGTGTCTATTCCTCGGTTCGAGCACACGGGGTTTGA
Organism: Microbacterium sp. OR21; assembly: GCF_047306785.1. Taxonomy (NCBI): domain Bacteria; kingdom Bacillati; phylum Actinomycetota; class Actinomycetes; order Micrococcales; family Microbacteriaceae; genus Microbacterium; species Microbacterium sp. OR21. Next base: position 823,705 of record NZ_JAZEXJ010000003.1, read on the forward strand.
GGGTGTCGAGTTCGAGGCGGTCAGCGAGTATGCCGCGTTCTACGGTCTCGAACCTCCGACGTCACCGCCGATCCACGGCGAGTTCGATAACCCGCTCTACCTCCGGTTGGTCTGCGAAGCGCTGCAATCCGATGGCCGCCTCTCGCTCGACCAGGCCAACATGGGGCTGGGTGAGCTCACCAAAATGGTCCTCGACCACGCGAACGAGGCCGTCAGTAATCGCGTCGACGCATCGGTGTCCGACCAGATCGTTCACCGCGCGATGCACGCTTTGGCCGACGCTATCGCAGACCAGGGCGGAGCCCCGCTCACCCGCCTCGCCGCGCAGGCCGTGCTGAACCCGATCTGGTCCGACAACAGTGCGGAGAAGTCGTTGCTCGATGGACTCATCGCACAGGGTCTTGTCGAAGAAGACGTTATCCCGGACAGCAGCCCTTACGGCACCGACATCATCACCATCACCTTCGAGCGCATCAGCCACCACCTGATCGTCTCCGATGCGCTCGCTCATATGAATGACGCAGATGGCGTCCGCGCCCAGTTGTCCGGTCGCCTCGGGGAGCTCATCGGACTCGACGCGACCATCGACGTCGGACTCCTCGAAGCGACCTCGGTCGTCGTCGCCGAACGCTTCGGGATCGAACTGACTGCCTTCACCGCCGAGATCACCGACACCGTCGCGCGCGACGCTGCCGTCATCGCCGGCACGGCATGGCGATCTGTGTCCTCCATCACCCCCGACACGGGCAGCATCATCACCAACGCTTTACATCGCCGTGACACCTTCGACGCAGGCCTCACGATGCTGTTCAGGCTCGCAGCTCGCCCCGGCCACCCGCTCAACGCCGACTTTCTCCATGAGTTCTTCAGTGAACTCACCATGTCCACCCGAGATCAGTTCCTCGCCGAGTGGCTGCACACCAGTCACGGCACCAGCGGAGCGGTCGACCGCCTGATCCGCTGGGGAGGCGAGAAGCCGCTCGACCAAGTCGGCACGGAGACCACCCGACTGTGGGTCACCGCACTGCTATGGACGACTAGCGCCACTGATCGCCGCGTTCGCGAGCCAGCCACGATCGCCGCAGCCCGCCTGCTTGCGCATCACCCTCACCAGACCGCCACCCTGCTCGAACGATTCTGCACCGTCGACGACGAGTGGATCGTCGAACGCGCGCTTCAGGTCTCCTACTCGGCGCTGCTGGCTAGCGGTAGCGACGCGGACTGGGGCGCTGCCGCCGAGGTCGTCTCGGCCGCCTTCTTCGCGCCCTCCGCAGACCTCACCCCCAACGCCGCCGTTCGCGACGCCGCCCGCTGCATTCTCGAAGCGGCACTCGATCGCGAAGCGCTCCCCGTAGAGGTGACGCCCGAACATTTCCGCCCCCCTTACACCAGCACCTGGCCACTGACCTGGCCCACGGAAGAGGACATCGCCACCTACGACAATCGCGACTACCCGAAGCTCGTGCACTCCACCACGACAGACGACTTCTTCACCTATCAGCTCACGCCCGAGTTGCGTGACCGGCCAGGTGTCGACGTCGCCGCCGGCGCGCGATGGGCGGTCGCAGAGGTCATTCGGCTCGGATACCGACCCCGGCTGCATTCAAACTTCGACGGCTACGTCTTGGGAAAGTACGGGCCTGGACGTGGGAAGCCAAAGTGGATCGAACGGATCGGCAAGAAGTACCAATGGATCGCACTCAACCGGCTCATCGGGCATCTGTCCGACCACGCACCCAAGACCAGGAGCTCCTGGGAAGCCCCGCCGCCGACTGTGCCCGGACCCGAATCCTCCATCGTCCGGCAGGTCGACCCCACAGTAACCGAGTTCGAACCCGCGAGCGATGCGCCCCGTCCCTGGGTTCCGGCCTACAACTGGGAGGCGAAGATCGGAAGACCTGACGCCCATTGGGTGGCCGATGACTCAGACCTGCCCACTATCGACGTCACCTCCGCCGAACGAGACGGACGCCCCTTCATCGTCGTGTCGGGCTCATACAGTTGGGATCTCACCGGCGACAGCATGAAGCGCACCCACCACGTCTGGACCAACCTCTACACCCACCTGGTGAGCACCGACGATCTTTCCGTTGCCCTTGGCGAACTCGAGGGACGGGACTTGATCAACGGCCTGGGGATGTCCCGGCTCCCCATGAGCTATAACGGGTACGTCGGCGAGTACCCGTTCGGGCACCACCACGGTGCAACTCTGAGTGTCGTGGAGCACGAGTGGACGGACCCGCTCAGCGTTCCGACACGCCCAGCGGTGTGGGAGCTGCTCGGCGAAAACGAGTACGCGCCAGGCAACCTCGAAACGATCTCGTTCGACGCCCCC
>NZ_JAZEXJ010000004.1:0-206808 GCF_047306785.1 Microbacterium sp. OR21
AAGGGTTGGACGAGGATAATTTGGCATTTGACAAGTGCACGCTGTTGAGTTCTCAAGGATCGGACGCACCCGCACACCCACCCCATCAGGGCAAGAAGCGCAGGGCAACTTCACAATCGTATGTCTCCCCGACCAGGCAGTCAAATCCGACACGCCGAAAGGATCAAGGTGAAGACGTCCACCACCTCACACGAGGCAGCCGCTCCAGCTTATCCCATCCGACGAGCTTGTCAAATCGACGAAACCCGAACCGGGAACCACACTCCCCGGGCCTAACAGCCCCTCCAAACCAACAAGTGATCCGAAGTGGAGGTGGGTGGTTCGCTACTTGGAGGGGAGCCAGGCCCTTCAGGCCTTCCGCTCAACCGCTTGGGGCGAACAAGTAATAACTTACGCGCCACCCACCCACCCCGCAAATCACCACCACACCCCGGGCGTGTCGCACCCCCACCCACCGCCCGGAGAACCCGTGTTTCCCGGGCTCGCGCGGCGTAGGGTCGGCTCATGCGACAGTCCGTCTCTCACCGGTCCGTCCCCCAACGGCCCGTGCCGCTGCCTTCGCGCCTCGCGGTCGGCGAGCTCGCCTGGCGCAGCGTGTGCTCCGTGGGAGCGGCGCTGGATCCCGCCGGCTCCGCTCTCCCGGATCCCGATCGCATCGCCGCCGCCTACCGGAGCGATCGGCACCTTCTCGTCGACGGCGTGGCACCCGACGTGTGGTCACCGCTCTCCCGCTTCTGGCAGGTCACCGACGGCTGGGTGCGCACGCATGGCAACTACCCGCACCACGCCGCAGCGCTGCGCGCCGGGCTCGGTCTCCCACCGGACGCGGGTGCCGATGAGGTCGGCGAGCGACTCGCGGCGCGGACCGCCGAAGCGGCGACAGCCGCGATCGTCCGCGCGGGCGGACTGTGCGCACCGGTGCGCCGCGAGGATCGGTCACGCGATGACGCGCTGCGCGGGCATCCGCTCGTCGAGACGACGCGTGTCGCGCACTCCCCTGCTCGACCGCTCCGGCCCGCTTCGCCTACGGCGCCGCTGGCCGGAGTGCGCGTCGTCGATCTCACCCGCGTGATCGCCGGTCCGGTCGCAACGCGCACGCTCGCCTTCGCGGGCGCAGACGTGCTGCGCATCGATCCGCCCCACCTGCCCGAGCCGGAGTGGCAGCACCTCGACACCGGTCACGGTAAGCGCTCGGCCCTGCTCGACGTCGCCTTCGACCGGCCCCGGCTCGACGCGCTGCTCGCGGACGCCGACGTGGTCGTGCTCGGATACCGTCCGGCCGCGCTCGCGCACCTCGGGCTGACACCCGGGTCGCTCGCCGGTCGGCATCCGCATCTCGTGATCGCCCAGCTGAGTGCCTGGCCCGGTGATGACTCGCCCCGCGGGTTCGACAGTCTCGTGCAGGCGGAGTCCGGGATCTCATGGCTCGAGTCGAGCGACACGGCCACGCCCGGCGCGTTGCCGGCGCAGGCTCTGGACCACTCCGCCGGCTACCTGCTCGCCGCAGCCGTGATCGGGGCGCTGCGCCGTCGTGCCGATGAGGGCGGCGGCTGGCTGGTGCGCACCTCGCTGCGGCGGGTCGCCGCAGAACTGCTGGGGATGCCCCGGAGCGCAGAGCCTGCCGAGCAGGCCACCGCACCCGTGCGGACCCAGGAGTTCGAGGTCGCGGGACAGCGCGTCACCACCGTGGCACCCGCCGTGCGGTGGCCGGGGTCTCCGGATTCATTCCGTGCGCCGCGCCGGTGGGGTGCAGACCCCGCCGCATGGTGGTGAGCACGGCGATCACGCCGGCTCTGCGGATGCCCTCCGCCGTCCATCAGCGACGATGACGATGGCGACCGAGAGCACGAGCGTGCCCGCGCCCCACAGCCCGCACGCGGGCGGCAGCACCCGATAGGCCAGATGCTGCACGGTGAACGACGGATCCAGAGGGCCGAGCACTGCCAGGCCGACGACCCAGGCGCCGATGAGAAGGGCCGGCAGGCTCAGCATCCATGTCCAGCGCATCCAGGCGGGCAGCATGCGGGGGCGCGCGACGACAGGTCGCCGGGTCAGCCAGAGCAGCGCGAAGACGCCGATGATCAGCAGACCCACCACGCTCGATCCGTGCTGCAGCCACTTGTACCCCGCCAGCGGACCCCACATCTGCTGCAGAGCGGGGACCGCCTCGACACCCCAGCGCCCTTCGTGGGTGAACAGGTCCCAGCCGATGTGCGAGAGCACGCCGAGCATGAGCGAGATGAGCACCAGCAGCAGGCCCTGCCAGCGCCGCCGCGGAGCGACCGCTTCGAGCGCGACCTCCGGCCCGGTCGCACGCCAGTCGCCCGGAAGACGATCAGCCACGACATCCGGCGCGAGCTCCACCGACGCCGGGCGCAGCGCCACCCGCCAGACCAGCAGCAGCACGAGCCCCGCGAGGGTCGTCCAGAGGATGTTCGCCCATCCGTGCGTGAAGCCGTACGAGAGCCCGGCACCGCGCAGGAAGAGCGGCAGGTCCGGGGTCATCGCACCGATCGCGATCGCCCCGGGGACCAGCGGCGTGCGCAGGAACGGCAGCGCCACGACGGCGTGACTGGGTGTGAACGGCATGCGGTCCTCCGCGAGGGCGCGCGCAGACGCCTCGGGCTCTCAGGCTCAGACGTCGGTCGGCTCGTCGCGCGCGGATGCACGCCCGCGCACAGCAATGTCCTCGCGCTCGGAATCGCCTTCGCGCGCGGTCTCGGCGCCGACCACGGCGAGCGGCATCGTGCTCGTGTCGATGAGCGGGTTCTCGTCCTGCCCGGCCACGAGTTCCTCCGCCTCGGCTTCGCTCTCGACGGTGGGCACCGAGCCCAGCAGCGGGCGCTGGGCCGTCTCGCGCATCGTGAGCAGGGCGATGCCGCCCAGCGCGGCGAAGAACATGATGTAGAACGCGGGCATGTAGATGTTCCCGGTCAGCTCGATCAGCGCCTGACTGAACAGCGGCGTGGTGCCGCCGAACAGCGACACGGCGAGGTTGTACGCGATGGCCATCGCGCCGAACCGAGACGCCGTCGGGAACAGCGCCGGCAGAGCGGAGGCCGAGATCGCCACATAGAAGGCCACCGGGATGGCCACCATGGCGAGGGCGATCATGACCGCCCATTCCTCGCCGATCTGCATGACGGCGAACGCGGGCAGCATGAGCACGATCGTCGAGCCGACGGCGATGCCGTACACGGGCCGACGGCCGATCCGGTCGGAGAGTCGTCCGATCAGCGGCAGGCAGGCGCTCATCACGATGAGCACGGGCACGGTCGCCAGGGCCGCCATGAGGTTGGACACGCCCACCTCCGTCTCGAGGTAGGTCGGCATGTAGCTGGTGAGGGCGTACCCGGCGGTGTTCGTGGCCGACACGAGCGCGACCCCGATCAGGATCTGTCGCCAGTAATGGCGGAAGATGCCCGCGATGCCCTGGCGCGCCATCGGGTCTTCGGCGTCCGCGCGGTTGAGTCCGGCGCTCTCCTCCGCCTCGTAGGCCGGGGTCTCGGGGATGCGCAGCCGGAACCAGATCGCGACCGCACCGAGCGGGATGGCGATGAGGAACGGGATGCGCCAGCCGTAGTCGGTCATGGCGTCGGGGCCGGACAGATTCTCGGTGATCCAGGTGGTCAGCGCCACGACGCTGGCGCCGGCTGCGAAGCCGACGTAGGAGCCGACGTCGAGGAAGGACGACCAGTAGCCGCGGGTGCGGTCGGGTGAGAATTCCGAGACGTACGTGGTGGCGCCGGCGTACTCGCCGCCGGTCGAGAAGCCCTGCACCATCTTCAGCAGGTACAGCGGGATGATGGCCCACAGGCCGATCTGCGCCGAGGTGGGCAGCACGCCGATGAGGCCGGTCGCCGCCGCCATCATCGCCATCGTGAGGAACAGGACGCGCTGGCGGCCGATGCGATCGCCCAGCGGACCGAGCACGAGCCCGCCCAGCGGGCGCACGAGGAACGAGATCGCGAACCCGAGCAGCGTGATCAGCAGACCCCAGGCACCTGGCAGATCGCCGGTGAAGACGACGGCGAGCGTGACGGCGAGGTAGCCGTATACCCCGAAGTCGAACCACTCCATGAAGTTGCCGACGACGGTGCCCGAGATCGCCGTCCTCAGACGGCTCTTGCGGACGACCAGAACGTCATCGACCTTCAGCCGGCGGGTGGCACGGCGCGGGACGGTACGGCGGACATGTGCTTCCTTGGGCAAGGGGACCAGCTCCTCGAGTGCTTGCGGACAGCGTCAGCTGTCCGATGCTACTGCACTCCCCCACCGCGAAGCCGAGGCGCCACGCAGAGCGGACTCAATCCACGAAGACGCCGGCGAGGGTCTTCTTGCCTCGCCGCAGCACGGACACCCCGCCCGGGAGGGAGCCCTCGACGGCGCTCTCGCCGTCGGCGACCTTCGTTCCGTCGAGAGTCACACCGCCCTGCGCGATCGCCCGGCGCGCCTCGGAGGCGCTGGAGACCAGGCCGGTCGCGACGAGCGCGTCGACGACGCTCGTCCCGGCGGGCACCGTCGCGTTCGGCAGCTCGTCGAGCGCGCTGCGCAGCGTCGCCGCGTCGAGCTCGCTCAGGTCGCCGTGCCCGAACAGCGCCTCGGAGGCGGCGATCACCGCAGCCGTGGCCTCGATGCCGTGCACCGTCGTGCACACCTCGAGCGCGAGACGCTTCTGCGCCGCGCGACGGAACGGCTCGCTCTCGACGAGCGCCGCGTACTCCTCGATCTCGGCACGGGTCAGGAACGTGAAGACCTTGAGCCGCTCGATCACGTCGGCGTCGGCGGTGCTGAGCCAGAACTGGTACATCCGGTACGGGCTGCACATCTCTGCGTCGAGCCAGACCGCGTTGCCCTCGCTCTTGCCGAACTTCGTGCCGTCGCTGTTGGTGATCAGCGGCGTGCCGATGGCATGGGCCGAGACGCCTTCGACGCGGTGGATGAGATCCGTGCCGCTGGTGAGGTTGCCCCACTGGTCGCTGCCGCCGGTCTGCAGCACGCAGTCGTACGAGCGGAACAGCTCGAGGAAGTCCATGCCCTGCAGGATCTGGTAGCTGAACTCGGTGTAGCTGATGCCGGCGTCCGAGTTCAGGCGCGCAGCCACGGCGTCCTTCTTGAGCATCGTGCCCACGCGGTAGTGCTTGCCGATCTCGCGCAGGAAGTCGATGGCGCTCATCGGCGCCGTCCAGTCGAGGTTGTTCACGATGCGGGCGGCGTTGTCGCCCTCGAAGCTGAGGAACCGCTCGACCTGCGTGCGCAGTCGCTGCACCCACTCCTCGACGGTCTCTCGCGTGTTCAGGGTGCGCTCGGCCGTCGGACGCGGGTCGCCGATCAGACCGGTCGAGCCGCCGACGAGGCCGAGCGGCTTGTGCCCGGCGAGCTGGATGCGCCGCAGCGTGAGCAGCTGCACCAGGTTTCCCAGGTGCAGGCTCGGCGCTGTCGGGTCGAAGCCGCAGTAATAGGTGATCGGGTCCCCGGCGAGAAGGGCGCGCAGCGCCTCCTGATCGGTGGACACGTGGACGAGGCCGCGCCACAGCAGCTCGTCCCACACGTTCTCGAACGTGGGGTCGAGCGCCACGGGGGCGGTCGTCAGAGCGGGATTCGACACGCGTTCCAGGCTATCAGCGGCGCCGAACTCAGCTGTGCACACCCCACCACAGCAGGAACGCGGCGCCGAGCGCGACGACCCAGCTGACGAGGCTGCCGACGAGGAAGTACTCCGCACGCGCACCGGTCTCGCCGTCCTTGGAGATCTCGGGGAAGCGGACGATGCCCTTCGCCGCGAGCATGGCGGCGAGCAGCGAATAGGCTCCGGCGAGGGTCAGCACCACGACGAGCAGCCGTTCGAGCGGACCGATCAGCCGGCCGCCCTGGAAGCCGGTGGCCTCCTGCTGCGGCTGACGCAGCTGACCGCCGCGGAAGCGCCCACCCGACTCCACCGGCCGCCAGGTGCCCTCTCGGTCGAGGGCGGCGCGCACGATGAGGTTGCCCGACTCCGCGACGATGAGCAGCACGCCCACGGCGAGCACCGCGGCATCGAAGCCGATCTCGCCCTCGGGCGACGGCAGGCGCCAGATCGATCCGAGGAGTCCTGGATCATCGCGCTCGTGTATGAGCGCCGTGCTGACGGCCGCCAGCACGCCGAGCAGGACGGCGGGCCAGAAGGATGCCCGGCCTGTGGCATCCAGGGGCATCGACCGCACCCAGGCGGCGCCGACGGCGATCGCGATCACGGCAGAGACCCCCGCGTCGCTGAGTGCACCGACCGCGATGATCGCCACGACCAGCAGCAGCAGGAGCGCGATTCGCGCCCCTCTGCGGGCGGCGAAACGGCGGACGAGGTCGGCGCCGCCGACCGCCACGAGGCAGAACCCTGCGAGGATCACGCCCGCTCCTCGGCGAACAGGGCCAGGCCGTCGAGCAGAGCGGCGGCTCCCGAGCTGCGCAGCGCCTTCGACACCGCGGGCTGCGTGATGCCCTCCTGCTCGGCCAGCGCAGTCTGCGACAGCCCGCCGATGCGTCCGTATGCCAGGCGGCGCTCGCGTTCGGTCATCCGCACGACGATCGCGTCGCGCGCAAGCAGGTACGCGTTGCCCATCGACACCTCCGAGTCCATGACCTCATCCTGCCCGGGGGCTGCGACAATCCAGCTGCGCGCTGTCGGCACGGCCCGCTCCTGGCGGGCGTGCACGGTCTCGACGGCCTCCCGGGCGGCCCACCATCCGGGCCCGTCGGAGAGCTCGCGGTGGGCGGACTCGATGGCGCGGACGTCGCCGACCCCGATCCCGTAGCGGAACTCGATGCCCTCCGGCAGGGCCAGCTGCAGCAGGAGCACCCCGGTCACGGCATCGTCGAGGGTGCGGTAGACACCCTGCTGCTCGTCGCCGACCGTGGGCCGCAGCGGCTGATCGGCCAGAGGATGCTCGCGCTCGACGCGCGCGATCGTCTCGTCGAGCATCCGCTGGGCGCCGGCCCGGTCGCGGAGTCGACGGGAGCCGACAATGTCGGCGATCACTGCGACGACCATGGGATCACCATAGCAGGAATATTCCAGGCATATAAGCTATCTGGTTATCCAATGGTGGAGCGGCGCACCCTGCCCCAACGTCAGAGGCCCAGCGCGTGCGCTGCGGCCTGCGCGCGGGCCACGAGCTCCGCCCGCTGCTCGGCGACCCGATCCGGCGCTGTGCCGCCGGCGCCGGCTCGCGAGGCGACCGAACCCTCGATCGTCAGCACCTCGCGGACCTCGGCGGTCAGGTGGTCCGACACCGATGTCAGCAGCGCGTCATCGGCATCCTCGAGCCCGATCCCCCGCTCCTCGCAGGCACGAACCAGCGCGCCGGAGATCTCGTGAGCATCGCGGAACGGGACCCGACGCTTGACCAGCCACTCGGCGACGTCGGTTGCGAGCGAGAAGCCCTGCGGGGCGAGCTCGGCCATCCGCCCCGTGTCGAAACGGAGCGTGGCGATCATGCCTGCGAACGCGGGGAGCACCACCTCGAGGGTCCGCACCGAGTCGAACACCGGCTCCTTGTCCTCCTGCAGATCGCGGTTGTACGCCAGGGGCAGGCCCTTGAGCGTCGCGAGCAGACCGGTGAGGTTGCCGATCAGCCTGCCGGACTTGCCGCGCGCCAGCTCGGCGATGTCAGGGTTCTTCTTCTGCGGCATGATGCTCGAGCCCGTCGAGTAGGCGTCGTCGAGCGTGACGAAACCGAACTCGCGGGTGTTCCAGAGGATGATCTCCTCGCTCAGGCGCGACAGGTCGATGCCGGTCATCGCCGCGATGAACGCGAACTCCGCCACGACGTCGCGCGCGGATGTGCCGTCGAGCGAGTTCTCGGCGGGCCGGTCGAGGCCGAGCTCCCTCGCCACGAGCGCCGGGTCGAGCCCGAGCGTGGATCCGGCCAGCGCTCCCCCGCCGTACGGCGAGACACCGGCGCGACGGCGCCAGTCGACGAGGCGTTCGAGCTCGCGCACCAGAGGCCAGGCGTGCGCCTGCAGATGGTGGGCGAGAAGCACCGGCTGCGCGTGCTGCAGGTGGGTCCGGCCCGGCAGGATCGCCTGCGGGTGGGCTTCGGCCTGAGCGACCAGCGCGTCGATCACGCGCAGCAGGTCCTTCGCGATCACCCGGGCGTGGTCGATGAGGTACATGCGCACGAGGGTGGCGATCTGATCATTGCGGCTGCGCCCGGCGCGCAGGCGACCGCCGACCTCGGCGCCGACCTCGGCGATGAGCGCCTTCTCCAGCGCACCGTGCACGTCCTCGTCGCCGGGATCGGGCAGCAGCGTGCCCGCTGCGATGCGCGCGGCCAGGGCATCCAGCCCCTCATGCATGATGCGAGCCTGGTCCGCGTCCAGGTACCCCGCGGCCTCCAACGCCGTGGCGTGCGCATGCGAGCCGGCGATGTCGTACGGCGCCAGGATCCAGTCGAAGTGCGTCGACCGGCTCAGCTCGGCGAGTTCTGGCGAGGGTCCGCCCGCGAAACGCGCACCCCAGAGGGCGCCGTCGTTCGTGCCGTGACCACTCGCGCTCACTTCGCATCCCCCTGCCCGCTCGGCACGCCGTCCGCCGCAGCCTCCTGCTTGCTCAGCAGCCAGACCAGCAGCGCCTTCTGCGCGTGCAGGCGGTTCTCGGCCTCGTCCCAGACCACGCTCTGCGGCCCGTCGATGACCTCGGAGTCGACCTCGTAGCCGCGGTCGGCGGGCAGGCAGTGGATGAAGACGGCATCCGATGCCGCGCGCGCCATGATGTCGGTGGTCACCTTGTACCCGCCGAGATCGCGCAGCCGCTCGATCTTCTCCTCCTCCTTGCCCATCGACACCCACGTGTCGGTGACGATCACATCGGCGCCGTCCGCGGCTTCGCGCGGGTCGGTGACGAGGGTGATCGAGCCGCCGGTCTCGGCGGCGCGCACCTCGGCCGCGGCGACCACGTCGTCACGCGGAGCGTATGCCTCCGGCGAGGCGATGCGCACGTGCATGCCCGCGGTGACACCGGCGAGCACGTACGAGTGCGCCATGTTGCTCCGCCCGTCGCCGAAGAACGTCAGCGTGAGCCCGGTCAGGTCGCCCTTGTGCTCTCGGATCGTGAGCAGATCGGCCAGCAGCTGACAGGGGTGGAAGTCGTCCGACAGCGCGTTGACGACCGGCACCCGGGTGCCGCGCGCCATCTCCTCGAGCCCCGCCTGGGAATAGGTGCGCCACACGATGGCCGCAACCTGGCGCTCGAGGACGCGCGCGGTGTCGGACGGGGTCTCCTTGCCGCCGAGCTGGCTGTTCGCGGTGGAGATGATCAGCGGCGAACCGCCGAGATCGGCGATGCCCACGGCGAACGAGACGCGGGTGCGGGTGGAGGACTTGTCGAAGATCACGGCGACGGTCTGGGGACCTGCGAGGGCCTTGCTCGCCCAGCGGTCCTTCTTCAGCTCGAGCGCGAGGTCGAGGATCTCGCCCTGCTCGGAGGGGGTCAGGTCGTCATCGCGCAGCAGGTGGCGGGTCACTGGGGCTCCTTGGTGTCGGAAAGGGTCTGGGCCACGGCGGCCAGCGCCGCACCGAAGCGCGAGACGAACTCGTGCACTTCGTCGTCGCCGATCGTGTACGCCGGTGCGATGCGGATGACGTCCGCCGTGGGCGCGTTGACGATGAGGCCGCGCTCGTGCGCGGCCGCCCGCACCTCGGCGGCGACGGGAGCGGCGAGGCGGATGCCGATGAGCAGCCCGGCGCCCGAGGTGGCGTCGACCAGGGGCAGCGACATCACGGCGTCGCGCAGCTGCGTGCCGCGGGCGGTGACGTTCGCGAGCAGGTTCTCGTTCTCGATGAAGCCGAGTACGGCGTTGGCCACGGCGCTCGCGAGCGGGTTGCCGCCGAAGGTGGAGTTGTGCGTGCCGGGGTAGAACAGCTCGCCGGCGGCGCCGAAGGTGATCAGCGCGCCGAGCGGGAAGCCGGCGCCGATGCTCTTCGCCACGGTCACGGCATCCGGGGTCACCCCCTCGCGCTGGAAGGCGAACCACTCGCCGGTGCGGCCGGATCCGGTCTGCACCTCGTCGAGGATCAGCAGCGCGTCGTGCTGGGTGGCGAGCGCGCGGGCGCGGGCGAGGAAGCCTGCGGGGAGTTCGACGACACCCGCCTCGCCCTGGATCGGCTCGACGACCATCGCAGCGACAGTCCCGGCCGAGAACGCGGATTCGAGACTCTCGATCGAGCGCTCGACGGTGACGACGTCGGGCACGGCCGGCTGGAAGGGATCCCGGTAGGCGGCCTTCGGAGTCAGCGACAGGGTTCCCATGGTGCGCCCGTGGAAGGCCCCCTCGACGACGAGGATCGTCGTGCGTGCGCGCCCCTCGGTCTCGACGAACCGGGCGCCGTGCAGGCGCGCCAGCTTGATCGCGGTCTCATTCGCCTCGGCGCCGGAGTTCGCGAGGTACACGCGCCCCTGCTCGCCGGTGCCGGCGAGGCGCTTGAGCCGCGCGGCGATCTCGAGCTGCGCGGGCGAGGCGAAGTAGTTCGACACGTGCGAGAGGGTGGCGGCCTGTCGCGACACGGCGTCGACGAAGACGGGGTGCGCGTGCCCCAGGCAGTTGACCGCGATCCCGCCGAGGAAGTCCAGGTACCGGCTCTCGTCGGCGTCCCACACCCACGACCCCTCGCCGCGGGTGAGCAGGGCCAGGCGTCCGCCCAGGCTCATCAGATCGCGTGCCGCGTCTGCGCTCCAGTCAGACATCCTTGACCACCTCCGTGCCGATTCCCTTGCTCGTGAACAGCTCGACCAGCACCGAGTGGGGCACGCGTCCGTCGATGATGGCCGCGGCATCCACACCGCCTTCGACGGCGTCGAGGCAGGCGCGCATCTTCGGGATCATCCCCGATTCGAGCGTCGGGAGCATCCGGGTGAGCGCGCTCGAGGTGAGATGCGAGACGAGGGAGTCGCGGTTCGGCCAGTCCGCATACAGACCGGGCACGTCGGTGAGGATCACCAGCTTGCGTGCGTTCAGAGCGACGGCGAGCGCCGCCGCCGCGGCATCGGCGTTGACGTTGAGCGACTGACCGGGGTGATCGAGGTCGGGGGCGATCGACGAGACCACCGGAATGCGCCCGGCGGAGAGGTGATCCAGCACCGGGGTCGGGTCGACCTGCACCACGTCGCCGACACGACCGAGATCGACCTCCTCGCCGTCGATCACGACGCCTCGGCGACGACCGCCGAACAGGCCGGCGTCCTCACCGCTGAGACCCGTGGCGATCGGTCCGTGCGAGTTGATCTTCGCGACCAGCTGCGGGTTCACCTGCCCGGTGAGCACCATGCGCACCACGCTGATCGCCTCGGTGTTGGTGACGCGATAGCCGCCCTTGAACTCGCTGGGGATGGCGAGCCGGTCGAGCATGTTCGAGATCTGCGGACCGCCGCCGTGCACGACGACCGGCTGCACGCCGACATAGCGCAGGTATGCGATGTCCTGGGCGAACGCCTCCTGCAGCTCGTCCGAGACCATCGCGTTCCCGCCGTACTTGACGACCACGATCTGGTCGCGGAACTTCTTCAGCCACGGCAGCGATTCGATGAGGGTGGCGGCCTTGACGGCGGCCTCCTCGGGGGCGGTGTCCTGAAGATCTGTCATGAGGCGTAGGCGCTGTTCTCGTGCACGTAGTCGTGGGTCAGGTCGTTGGTGAGGATCGTCGCGGTCGCGTCGCCGATCTTCAGGTCGATCTCGATGTGCGTGTCGCGCGGGGTCAGGTCGACCTCTTCACGGGGGCGGTCGGGACCGCCGGCGGTGCACACCCGCACGCCGTTCATCGACACGTCGACGTCGTACGGGTCGAACTGCGCGGATGTCGTGCCGATCGCGGCGAGCACCCGACCCCAGTTCGGGTCGTTGCCGAAGATCGCCGCCTTGAAGAGGTTGTTGCGGGCGACCGATCGACCGACCTCGACCGCCTCCGTCTCGTTCACGGCGTTTTTCACCTCGATGGCGATGCTGTGGCTCGCCCCCTCGGCGTCGGCCTGCAGCTGCGCCGCCAGATCGCGGCACAGCTCTGTGAGAGCCGCGGCGAAGTCGTCGAGGTCGGGACGGACGCCGCTGGCGGCGTTGGCGAGCAGGGTGACCTGGTCGTTGGTGGACATGCATCCGTCGGAGTCGAGTCGGTCGAAGCTGACTCCGGTGGCCCGGCGCAGCGCTGCATCGGCCTGCGACGCCTCGAGATCCGCATCCGTCGTGATCACGACGAGCATGGTGGCGAGCCCTGGCGCGAGCATGCCGGCGCCCTTGGCCATGCCGCCGATCGTCCAGCCGTCACGGCTGACCACGGCCGTCTTCGCCACGGTGTCGGTGGTCATGATCGCGGCTGCGGCGTCGCCTCCGCCCTCGGCGCTCAGTGCGGCGACCCCGCGCTCGACGCCGTCGAGCACCTTCGCACGGAACTCCTCGCCTCCGGTGCCGATCAGCCCGGTGGAGCAGACCAGGATGTCCCCGGCGCTGACCTCGAGCAGCTCCGCGGCCTTCTCGGCCGTGAGGTGGCTGGTCTGAAAGCCGAAGGCGCCGGTGAAGCAGTTGGCGCCGCCGGAATTGAGCACGACCGCCTCGACGACGCGGTCGGTGATCACCTGCTGCGACCAGATGATCGGGTTCGCCTTCGCGCGATTGCTGGTGAAGACGGCGGCTCCCACCTTGCGCGGGCCGCGGTTGACGACCACCGCCACATCGGGCTTGCCGGAGCTCTTCAGACCTGCGGCGACTCCCGCCGCCTCGAATCCCTGGGGTGCGGTGACGCTCACGGCGCTACTCCGTTCACGGTGAGGGCGCGGCCTTCGGGCAGGCCGAGCGCGATGTTCATGGACTGCACTGCGGCACCGGCGGTGCCCTTGACGAGATTGTCGACCGCGGTCACGACGGTGACCCGGTTCGCCGCACGGTCGACGGCGAGACCCATCAGCGCGGTGTTCGCACCGAGCACGTCGGCCGTGCGCGGGAAGTGCCCCTCGGGGAGCAGCTGCACGAAGGTCTCGTCGCCGTAGGCGCTCTGCCACGCCTCGCGGATGTCGGCGTCGGTGACCCCGGCGGCGATCGTCGCGGTGGAGGTGGCGAGGATGCCCCGTGCCATCGGCACGATCACCGGCGTGAACGAGATGCGGATGTCATCGGGCGCCGCGTTGGAGGCGGCGGCGAGCGCCTGGCGGATCTCGGGGATGTGCCGGTGGGTGCCGCCGACGGCGTAGGGATTCGCGGTGCCGAGGATCTCGCTGCCGAGCAGGTTGGTCTTCAGACTCTTGCCCGCGCCGGAGGGCCCTACGGCGAGGACGCTGACGATGTCGGAGGGCTCGATGACCCCGGCAGCGACGCCGGGGGCGAGGCTCAGGCTGACGGTGGATGCGTTGCAGCCGGGTGCGGCGATGCGGGTCGCCGCGCGCAGCCTCTCGCGCTGCTTGCCGCCGTCGACCGGCAGTTCGGGAACACCGTACGTCCACGGCTCGTGGAAGGCACCGCCGTAGAACGCATCCCACGCGTGCTGTGAGGTGAGGCGGTGATCGGCGCCGGCATCGATGACGAGGGGCGCCCCTCCCAGGGCATCCGTGTACTGCCCCGACTGCCCGTGCGGCAGCGCGAGGAAGACGATGTCGTGCCCCGAGAGGATCTCGGGCGTGGTGTCCTGCAGGGTCAGGTGCGCGAGCGAGCGCAGGTGCGGCTGATGCTCGACGAGGGGCTGGCCGGCGTTGGAGTGCGCGGTCACGGTGCGGATCTCGACGTCGGGATGAGCGGCGAGAAGCCGCAGGATCTCGCCTCCCGCATAGCCGGATGCGCCGGAGACGGCGACGGAGTACGTCATGCTTCCACCTTAACGGTCGGTGCTCGGTCGGCCCGGGAGATGACGCGGGCGAGAGCGGAGAACGGGGCCGGGGCGGCGACGCCGGCGCCGTGCCCGCCGAGCATGACGGGAAGCGCGGGGTCGCCTAGACTCGGCGGCCGCCGCGGCGTCGGCGCACAGGACCAGCGCTGAGGAAGCGCTGAGCGACGTGGTGTGCGACCGAGGGCATGCCGTGACAGTAGCGCCGGAGAGGAGGCACCTGCAAATCCCGCGGATGCCGCGCTCTCCGGCGCCACCGGATCAGCGCAGGTCGAAGAAGGCGCGCTCGTGCTCGGACGCGATGACGAACGCCCTGTGCATGCGGGGCCTGAGCCGGTCGTCGGCGGCCGCCGCGGCAGCCGTCACGAGGTCGATCGCGCGTTCGTTCGCCTCGGCGAAGGCGGGATCGGCGTAGGTGTCGAGCCAGGATGCGTACGGATGCCCCGGGTCGAGCACCTGGGCGCCGAACTCCCCCGCGTGCAGCCGGGTGCCGAGATCGGCGTACAGCCAGAAGCAGGGCAGCACCGCGGCGATCAGCGTCGGATAGTCTCCGCTGAACGCCGTCGCGCGCAGGTGGTCGAGATACGCGGAGGTCACCGCGCTCGGCTCGCTGTCGAAGGTCTCGGCCGTCACGCCGGTCTCGGGTGTCAGCCAGGACGCGTGCAGCTCGAGCTCGCCTGCGATGCAGCCCTGCGACGACGCCGCCCAGAACGACTGCTCCCCCGGTGTGGGGGCCAGGCGCGCGGCCTCGGCGAGCACCCGTGCGTATTCGCGCAGGTACAGGGCGTCCTGTGCCAGGTACGTCAGGAACCGCTCGCGGTCGAGCGATCCGTCGGCGAGCGCACGGATGAAGGGCAGCTCGTCGATGTCACCGCGGATCCCGGCGATGCTCGCCCACCACTGCTCGCGGATCTGCTCGGGGGTGTACCGGGGGTGCACGCCCGCACGCCGCCACAGGCCGGCGAAGTGGTTCACCGGCCCGTGCCCGCGACCGACGTCGAGGGCGTCCGCCGCATGCAGCGACTCCCGGAGCCAGGCACGTGCGTCGTGCACGGCCTCCGGCCAGTCGCTCCCGGCGGCGCGCAGCGTCGCGAGCGCAGCCGAGAGGGAGCACCCCGTGCCGTGGGTACTGGTCGTCTCGATCCGCGGCCCGTCGAAGGCGGCGATCACACCATCCGCTCCGACCAGCGCATCGGGCGCGGTCGGCCCGGCGAGGTGTCCGCCCTTCACGAGCACGAGGGCGCCGGTGTCCGCCGCGACCTCGTGCCCTGCCTGCAGCGCGTCGGCCCAGCCGTCGACCGGCCGGCCCGCGAGCACGGCGAGCTCACTCAGGTTGGGGGTGATGACGTCGGCGAAGCGGGCGAGCTCGCGCAGCGCCGATTCGGCTCGCGCATCGAGCAGGCGGTCGCCGCTGCTGGACACCATCACCGGGTCGAGCACGACGGTGGCGGGCCGGTGCATCGCGAGCCAGTCGACGACCGTGCGGATGACATCGGCGTCGGCGAGCATGCCGATCTTGACCGCGTCGATGTAGATGTCGTCGGACAGCGCCGCCAGCTGGTCGCCGAGGAACGCCGCCGGCGGCACGTGGACGCTGCGCACACCGTGCGTGTTCTGCGCGGTGAGGGCGGTGATCGCGGCCATGCCGTACCCGCCCTGCGCGGCGATCGACTTCAGGTCGGCTTGGATCCCCGCGCCGCCCGATGGGTCGCTGCCGGCGATGCTGAGCACGCGAGGCGCGGTGCGTCCGGTCCACCGACGGCGCAGGTCGCGTGCGGCGGCTCGGGCATCGTCTGCCGCGCACACCGCGGACACGACGGCCACGCCCGCTGCCCCCGCCTCACGCAGTGCCGCGACGTCGGCCAGGCCGATGCCGCCGATCGCCACGGCCGGCACCGGGCTGTCCGCGGCGAGCGCGCGGAAGCCGTCGACACCGAGTGCCGGCGGATGATCAGGCTTGGTCGTGGTGGGACGGATCACGCCGATCCCGACGTAGTCGACCGTGCCGTCGGGCAGCGCGCGGACGGCGTCGAGATGCGCGGGGGTGTTCGCGGTGAGGCCGATGAGGGCATCCGGGCCGAGCCGCCGTCGCGCCTCCGTGACGGGCAGATCCGACTGCCCGACGTGCACCCCGTCGACGCGCGCACCGCGGGCGCGGGCCTCCAGCACCGCGTCGACGCGGTCGTCGACGACGAGCAGCGCCCGACCGGCGATCACCTCGCTGAGCGCGATGAGCTGCTCGACGATCGACGCGTCGGAGGCGCCCTTGTCGCGCAGCTGCACGACGGAGATCCCGCCGTCGACGGCGTGGCGCACGGTCTCGACGACGCCGCGGTCGCCGCACAGGCCGGCGTCGGTCACGAGGTAGGTCGACAGGTCGCGGCTCATCGAGCACCCGCCTCGGTGCGCGTGCGCATCTCGGCGATGCGCGCCTCGGCGACGACATCGACCGGGTCGACCCCCGCGAGCGCATCGAGCAGTGCGACGGCGAAGCTGCCCGGGCCGTCGACGACGCGGGCGGCATGCTCCGCGGCGATCGTGTAGACGGCGGTCGCCGCAGCGACGGCGTGCAGGGCATCGGCGCCGACCGCGCGCCCGGCGCCCAGGAAGGCGGCCATCACCGCTCCCAGGGCGCACCCTCCGCCGGTGATGCGGGTGAGGAGGGTGTCGCCGTTGCCGATGCTGACCACGCGCACGCCGTCGGTGATCAGATCGGTCGGCCCGGAGACGGCGACGACGCACCCCCACCGGTCGGCGAGGGAGCGTGCCGCGTCGAGCGCGCTGTCCGGCGAGTCGAGGGCGTCGACACCACGACCGCCGGACCCGGCGCCCGCCAGAGCGAGGATCTCGCTGGGGTTGCCGCGCACGGCGGTCGGACGCAGCCGCAGCAGCTCCCCGGCGAGGGCGGTGCGCACCGGCAGCACGCCGACCGCGACAGGGTCGAGCACCCACGGTGTGCCCGCGGAGTCGGCGCCGGCGGCGGCCTCCAGGCTCGCGGCGCGCTGTTCGGGATTCGGGGTGCCGGTGTTGATCAGCAGACCGGATGCCAGGCCGGCGAACACCCCCGCCTCCCCGACGATGTCCACCATAGCCGGGGACGCTCCGACGGCGAGGAGGACGTTGGCGGTGAAGCCGGTGACCACCGTGTTCGTGATGCAGTGCGTGAGCGGCGGTGTCGCCCTCACGCGGGTCAGGAGATCGGCGGCCTCAGCCGGGATCGATGTGGACGGACGCAGAGGATCGCTCATGGGCGACATCCCTTCGCTAGTACGAACTAGATCAGGTTCGACGGGTGTGATCTCAGCCGCGGATGCGGCACCCCGTGTCACTGCGCCCGAGTCTAACCAGACACGTCACCTTCCCCCGGAGCATGACGCCCGATGTCACGCCCCGGTCAGCTGAGCGATGAGCGCGCTCTCGTCGTCGCGGCTCAGTCCCGCCCGGCGCTCGCGATCGAGACCACGAGCCCGCTCGTCGTCAACCACCGCGCGGATCGTGTCGTCGAGCGGAGCGAGCGTTCCGCCGGCGGCACGGTAGGCGGAGTTGTCACGACGCATGAAGCCGGGCATGTCAGCCGGCAGCCACAGCGGCAGTGAGCGCTCCCCCATCCAGTACTGCACGTCGTGCGCCTCGAGCCAGTCGTCGCTCGCCTCGAGGAGCTCGCCGGTGTGCCCGGCTGCGGCGCGGATGCGGCTGAGCATCTCGGCGAGCGGATGCACGTCGCCGACGGCGTTGACCACCCCCTGCCGCCGGTCGCCCGTGAGGAATGCGGCCAGGTCGTCGACGTCGATCACCTGAGCGCAGCGTCCTTCGAGCTCGGGGACGAGCACCGGGTCGACACCCGCGCGGGCGAAGGCCGCGGCCCAGTACCCGAAGCGGTCGCTCGGGTCGCCGGCGCCGACGATCAGCCCCGGGCGCACGACGAAGGCCCGATCGCCCAGGGTCCAGACCGCCTGCTCGGCCGCGACCTTCTGTGCGCCGTAGTCGTACTCGTCGCCCGGGCGTGCCGGCTCGTGCAGCTCACCGGATTCATCGAGTCCCTCGCTCGCATCGTCGGTGTACACCGACATAGACGACACGAACGTCCAGTGCGCGGTGCGATCCCCCAGCGCCCCGATCGCCTGCGCGACGTGCTCGGCGCGGGACGAGATGTCGACGACCTCGTCCCATTCGTGCTCGGCGAGCCGGTCGTAGACGTCGGGGGCGTCGCGGTCGCCCCGGAGCAGCAGGGTACCGTCCGGCGCCGGCCGATCGCCGCGGGCAAGACAGGTCACCTCCGCTCCGGCATCCCGCCACCGATCGGCGATCCGCCCCGAGAGCCAACCTGTTCCGCCGAGCACGAGCACCTGAGTCATGCCGCCATGACATCACCAGGGCCGATCGGACGGAAGCGATTCCGCTCAGAGCAC
The DNA here is from genome assembly GCF_047306785.1 of Microbacterium sp. OR21. Lineage (NCBI taxonomy): Bacteria > Bacillati > Actinomycetota > Actinomycetes > Micrococcales > Microbacteriaceae > Microbacterium > Microbacterium sp. OR21. Next base: position 18,246 of record NZ_JAZEXJ010000004.1, read on the forward strand.
AGCGGCGCCCGACCGTGCGCTCTCGATGCCGTGGCTCCAGGCGTGCTCTCGCCACCGGTAGACCAGTCGGACGTGGTCGCGGTCCGGGCGTCCCTGCCAGAACTCCACTCGCTCGGGGACGACGCGCCACAGCATCCACTCCCCCGGCGAGATGCCGGCGCGGGCCGATCGCGAGCGCGCGGCCAGGTCGGCGGCGCTCTCGTCGGCGCTGGCCTCGACCACCCGGCCCCGCACCCGCACCGCGCGCATCAGCGGCTGCCACCAGAAGGCGAGAGCGGCCGTGGGCCGGTCGGCGAGCTGCCTGCCCTTCGCCGAGCCGCGGTGGCCCGCGAAGGCCCAGCCCCGCTCGCTCACGTCCTTCAGGATCACGGTGCGGGCATCCGGCATCCCGTCGGAGTCGACCGTCGCCAGCGTCATCGAGAGGGGCTCTGCCACACAGCGATCCAGGGCATCGTCGAGCCAGCTCAGGAACAGCGCGACGGGATCCGCCGGCGCATCGCGGGCGTCGAAGACGGCTGCGTCTCCGGTCAGGCTCGGCACGGCCCGGAAACGGGCGGCGATCGTCATGCTCCGAGCCTACGCATGTCCGGGGCGTCGCAGGGCCGCAGTCGCCGCAGCCCTCCCGTCGGTCGACGGGAGGGCTGCGTGCCAGGCGGATCAGTCGCGGATGCTCGCGCCGACTCGCTCCGCCGCGACGGCGACTCCCGCCATCTTCGCCTCGCTCGCCTCGGCGGCGGTCAGCGTGCGGTCCGCCGCCCGGAAGCGCAGCGCGAAGCTCAGGCTCTTCTGCCCGTCGCCCAGGCCCTCGCCACGGTAGTCGTCGACGAGACGCGCCGACTCGAGCAGGTCTCCGGCGCCCTCGATCAGGGCGGCCCGGACCTCGGATGCCGGCACGGCGGCGTCGACGACGAGCGAGACGTCCTGCGTCGCCGCGGGGAAGGTCGACAGCGACTCCGCGACCACGCGGTGCCCGGCGAGGGTGAGGGCGCGATCGAGGTCGAGTTCGAGCACGTACGCCCGACCGGGCAGGTCGGCATCGGCGGACACCTGCGGGTGCAGCTCGCCGACGTAGCCGATCTGCTCGCCGGCGACGACCAGGGCTCCGGCGCGGCCGGGGTGCAGCGCCGCACGCTGCGTCTGGGTGACCTCGATCTCGACGCCCGCGGCGACGGCGATCGCGCGCACGGCGTCGAGGGCGTCGGCCAGGTCGACGTGCTCGGCCGCGCGGCCGGGCTGGCGAGAGGTGATGTTCCCGGTCAGCAGCGCCGAGACGAGCCGCGGCTGCGGCGGAATCGACGCGTTCAGCTCGGCGAGGGTCTCATCGGACGGCCGCTGGCCCAGTGGCGGGACGACGTCGGTGCCGTACTCGACGCCCTCCTCGGGGGTGAACACCGATCCGACCTCGAACAGCGCCAGGTCGACCAGGCCGCGGGAGATGTTGCGGTGCGCGGTCTGCAGCAGCCCGGGCACGAGCGATCGGCGCAGGAACGGCGCCTGCCCGTCGAGCGCGTTGGCCAGGCGGATGCTGGGCAGGTGCGCCCCGCTCGCCGACCCGTGCAGGTCGTTGTGCTCCTCGGTGGTGAACGGGAAGGACGGGGTCTCGACGAAACCCGCCGCGGCGAGGGCGTCGGCGACGCGCCTGCGTCCGCGCTGCAGGGCGGTGTACCCGCGGCCGGACGGCGGGATCGGCAGGATCGAGGGGATGCGGTCGAGCCCGTGGATGCGCGCGACCTCCTCGACCAGTGTCCACTTGTCGGTCAGATCACGGCGCCAGCTCGGCGGGATGACGAACCATCCGCCCTCGGCGTCGGTCACCTCGGCGCCGATCATCTCGAGCGCTGCGACGATCTCCTCGTCGGTGTAGTCGACGCCGACGACGCCCTGGGTGAAGCCGCGGGGCAGGTCGATTCCTGCGATCTCGACCTCGGCGAACAGCGCGCCGCCCTCGTCGGTCAGCGTGCCGCCGGCGAGTTCGACCATGAGGTCGGCGACGCGGCGCGCCGCGACGAACGGGATGAGCGGGTCGACTCCGCGCTCGAAGCGGCGCGACGCCTCGCTCGGCAGCTTGTGACGGCGCGCCGAGCGGGCGATCGTGATCGGATCGAAGGTGGCCGCCTCGATGAGCACGTTGCGGGTGTCGGCGCCCATCTCGGTGGTGCCGCCGCCCATGACGCCGGCGAGGCCGATCGGGCCAGAGCCGTCGGTGATCAGCAGGTCCTCGATGTGCAGCGCGCGCTCCTGACCATCGAGCGTGGTCATCCGCTCGCCCTCCCGGGCGCGGCGCACGGTGATGCCGCCCTGCAGCTTGTCGAGGTCGTAGCCGTGGATCGGGTTGCCGAGCTCGAGCATGACGTAGTTGGTGATGTCGATGAGCACCCCCAGCGAGCGCATGCCGGCGAGGCTGAGCCGCGCGATCATCCACGGCGGGGTCGGCCGGGAGGGGTCCACGCCGCGCACCACGCGGGCGACGAACTCGGTCGCGCCGACCGCGCCGCGGATGGGCGCGCGGTCGTCGACGCTGATCTCGAACCCGGTGCCGGGCTGCAGCTCGGCGAAGTCGCGCTCAGCCGGGTCGCGGAAGGCCGCACCGGTCGCGTGCGAGTACTCGCGCGCGAGCCCGCGCAGCGAGAAGGCGTACCCGCGGTCGGGGGTGACGTTCACGTCGACGGCGAAGTCGTCGAGGTGCAGCAGCGCGATGGCATCCGTGCCCACCTCGGGGTCGAGCCCCAGAGAGGAGAGCACGATGATGCCGTCATGCTCGTCGCCGAGCCCGAGTTCGCGTGCCGAGGCGATCATGCCGTCGGAGACGTGACCGTAGGTCTTGCGCGCGGCGATCGGGAACGGGCCGGGCAGCACGGCGCCGGGCAGCGTCACCACGACCTTGTCACCGACGACGAAGTTGTGGGCACCGCACACGATGCCGCGCACGCCGCCGTTCTCCGCTCCCACGTCGACCTGGCACCAGTTGATGGTCTTGCCGTTCTTCTGCGGCTCGGGTTCGATCGACACCACCTGGCCCACGACGACCGGGCCGGTGATCTCGAAGCGGTGGATGTCCTCCTCCTCGAAGCCGACCGACACGAACGACGCCAGGACATCCTCTGCCGTGGCATCCGGTGCCACATCGACGTACTCGCGCAGCCACGAGATCGGAACGCGCATCACACCACCATCCCGAACTGCTCGCTGAAGCGCACATCGCCCTCTGCCATGTCGCGCATGTCCTTCACATCGCTGCGGAACATCAGGGCCCGCTCGACCCCGATGCCGAATGCGAACCCGCTGTACACCTCGGGGTCGATGCCCGCCGCGCGCAGCACGTTCGGGTTGACCATGCCGCAGCCGCCCCACTCGATCCAGCGCGCGCCGCCCTTGAAGGTCGGATGCCACAGGTCGAACTCGGCGGACGGCTCGGTGAACGGGAAGTAGTTGGTGCGCAGCCGCGTCTTCGCCTCGGCCCCGAAGAGCTGCTTCGCGAGGTGGTCGAGCGTGCCCTTGAGGTGCGCCATCGTGATGCCCTTGTCGATGACGAGTCCCTCGACCTGGGTGAACACGGGCAGATGCGTGGCATCGAACTCGTCGGTGCGGTACACCCGGCCCGGGCACAGCACGTAGATCGGCAGGTCGCGGTCGAGCATCGAGCGCACCTGCACCGGGCTGGTGTGCGTGCGCATCACGAGGTGACGCGAGGTGGGATCGACATAGAAGGTGTCCTGCTCCTGACGAGCCGGGTGATCCTCATCGAAGTTCAGCGCATCGAAGTTGAACCACTCGTGCTCCAGCTCCGGGCCTTCGGCGATCTCCCACCCCATGCCGACGAAGATGTCGCTGATCTGCTCCTGCATCAGGGGCAGCGGATGCCGGGCGCCGACCCGCGAGCGGGACGCGACGGCGGTGATGTCGACGCGCTCCGCCTCGAGCCGGGCTGCGGTCTCGGCCTCCGCGAGCTCGGCCTCCTTGGCGGCGAGGGCCTGGGTGACCCGGCCCCTCCCCTGCCCGATGAGCTTGCCGAACTCGGCCTTGTGCTCGGGTGCCACCTGACGCATGGACGCATTGAGCACGGCCAGCGGCGAGCCCTCGGCCACGTGCGTGGCACGGGCGGCCTTCAGCTCTGCAGTGGTCGCGGCGGCGACGATGGCGGCCAGCGCGGCGTCGACGGCGGACTGCACCGCCTCGGGCGTGATCTGGGGTGATTCGGGCGAGTCTGACACGAGAGAAGAGTCTACCGGCGCGCGCGCCGCCGCCCCGTTCCGGGGACAGGAACGCGGAAGGCGCCGCGATGGGGGCGCCTTCCGCGTTCGAGCGGCCGTCAGAACTGCGCCGGCGGCACGCCGGAACCCGCGTCGAACTTGCCGGCTCCGCGCTGCATGGCGATGACCTCGGTGACCGTGGACTCGCCGTGGATGCGCGGGTCGCCGCCACCGGCATCCGGGGTGTACCCCTTCAGCCGGGCCGAATGACGCGTGCGCACCTCGACCCACTTGGCGATGCCGGCGAGCACCAGGCAGAGCAGGATGTAGATGCCGCCGATGACGAACGCCGACTGCAGGATCGGGCGGCCCTGCTGCGAGCTGAGCAGCTTGGCGTAGTACAGCAGCTCGGGGTAGGTGATGATGAATCCGAGGGCGGTGTCCTTGAGGGTGACCACCAGCTGGGCGACGATGACCGGCAGCATGGCCCGCACCGCCTGCGGCAGCAGGATGAGGCGCATCACGCCGCTCTTGCGCAGGCCGATCGCATAACCGGCCTCCTTCTGCCCCTTCGGCAGCGATTCGATGCCGGCGCGCAGCGCTTCGGCGAGGACGGAGCCGTTGTAGACCATGAGGCCGATGACGACCGCCCAGTACGGATCCATGTCGACGCCGATAACGGGCAGACCGTAGTAGAGCAGCATCATGAACACCAGCACGGGCACCGCCCGGAACAGCTCGACGATCACGCCGACGGGGGTGCGCACCCAGGCGTGGTCGGACAGGCGTCCGATCGCGAGCACGAACCCGAGGATCAGGCTGAGGACGGCGGCCAGCGCGAAGGCTCCCAGGGTCTTGCCCAGGGCGCCGAGAATTCCCATCCAGACGTTCGAGAAGGTGAACACGTACCACTTCGACGGCTCGAACTGTCCGGTCGCGTACATGCGGTAGACCACGAAGCCGATCGCGGCGAGGACGACGAGGATCGTGATGATCGCCAGGATGCGGTTGCGGACGATCGCCCGGGGGCCGGGGACGTCGTAGAGCACTGAGGTCATCGTGCGATCCTCCACTTGTTCTCGAGGTGGCGCTGCACCGCGCTCATCGCCAGCACGAGCACCACGAACACGATGGCGACCCAGAGCAGGACCTCCATCGGGTTGCCGGGACGGCCCGGTGCGTCGTTGATGGTCGCGCGCAGGGCCGCGAGCTCGCCGATCGAGAAGCCGGCGGCGACGGTGGTGTTCTTGAGCAGTGCGATGAACACGCTCATCATCGGCGGGACGACGGACCGGAAGGCCTGCGGCAGCACGATGAGGGTCATCACCTGCCCGAACGGCAGGCCGATCGCGCGGGCCGCCTCGGCCTGACCGACCGGCACGGTGTTGATGCCGGCGCGCAGCACCTCCGCCACGTAGGTGGCGGTGTAGATGCCGATGGCGAGGATGCCGAGCACGGTGTTCGAGAGGTCCGGGAGCCCCAGCTGGGGATACCCGAACACGAAGAAGAAGAAGACGAGCGTGAGCGGGGTGTTGCGGACGATGTTCACGTACGCCGTGCCGACACCGCGCGCGATCGGGACCGGTGAGACGCGCATCGCGCCGACGATCATGCCGAGCACGAGGGCGATGAGACCGCCGATGAAGAACACCAGCAGGGTGTTCCCGATCGCCTCCGCCCACAGGTCGAGGTTTCCGAAGATGACGTCCACGCCGTCTTCCCTTCTCAGGATGTGCTCGGGGCGGCCCGTTCAGAGCCGCCCCGAGAGGTGATCAGTACGCGTCGACCTCGGGCTGCTCGACCTCGATGCCCGACTTGCCCAGGTTCTTGTCGAAGATGGCCTGCCAGATGTCGGGGTTCTCGGTGAACAGGTCGTTGATGTGCTTGCGCAGCACGTCATCGCCCTTGGTCAGACCGACGCCGTAGCGCTCCTCGGTGAACAGGCCGCCGGTGACCTTCACCTCGTCCGGGTACTGGGCCGCGTAGCCGATCAGGATGGCCTGGTCGGTGGTGACCGCGTCGACCTTGCCGTCGATCAGGTCCTGCACGCAGGCGGAGTACAGGTCGTACTCCTGCGTCTTGATCTCGGGGAAGTTCGCCTTGATGTTCTGGATCGGCGTGGAGCCGGTCGCCGAGCAGACGGTCTTGCCGTTGAAGTCCTCGAGCTTGTCGGCCTCGGGGTCGTCCTTGCGGATCAGCAGGCCCTGGCCGGTGATGAAGTAGGGACCTGCGAAGTCGATCTGCTCCTTGCGCTTGTCGTTGATCGAGTAGGTGCCGACGTAGTAGTCCACGTCGCCGTTGACGATCGCCTGCTCGCGGTTGGCCGAGGCGATCGGCTTGAACTCGATGTCGTCCTCGCCGTAGCCGAGCGAGGCGGCGATCCAGCGGGCGATGTCGACGTCGAAGCCGGTGCGCTCCCCCGTCGTGGCGTCCAGGTAGCCGAGACCGGGCTGGTCCTCCTTGACGCCGATGGTGACCTGGCCGGCCTTCTCGATCTTGTCGAAGGTCGGGCTGCCGTCGAGCGTGACGTCCTTCGCGACCTCGAACAGCGGCTTGTCGCCGCCGTCGGCGCCGTCGCCGCCCGGGTTGCTGGGGCTGCCGCTGTTGCAGCCGGTGAGGGCGAGCAGCGCCGCCGTCGCGATTCCGATGCCTGCGAGAGCTCGTGTGCGTCGCATGTGCTTCTCCTTCTGTGCTGTGGTGCGGGGTCAGTGGGTGAGTAGCTTCGAGAGGAAGTCCTTGGCGCGGGTGCTCTTCGGGTTGGTGAAGAACTCCTCGGGCGTCGCCTCTTCGACGATCTGCCCGTCGGCCATGAAGACGACGCGGTTGGCCGCCTTGCGGGCGAAGCCCATCTCGTGGGTCACGACGATCATCGTCATGCCGTCCTTGGCGAGCTCGACCATGACATCGAGGACCTCGTTGATCATCTCGGGGTCCAGCGCGCTGGTCGGCTCGTCGAAGAGCATGACCTTCGGATGCATCGCGAGGGCGCGCGCGATGGCCACGCGCTGCTGCTGGCCACCGGAGAGCTGAGCCGGGAGCTTGGATGCCTGCTGGGCGACGCCGACGCGCTCGAGCAGCGCCATGGCCTCCTTCTCGGCCTCTGCCTTGGATTTGCCGAGCACCTTGATCGGCCCGAGCGTCACATTCTCGAGGATCGTCAGGTGCGCGAAGAGGTTGAACGACTGGAAGACCATGCCGACCTCGGCCCGCAGCTTGGCCAGGCCCTTGCCCTCGGCGGGCAGGGTCTTGCCGTCGATGCGGATCTCGCCGCTCGTGATCGTCTCGAGCCGGTTGATGGTGCGGCACAGCGTCGACTTGCCCGAGCCGGACGGCCCGATGACGACGACCACCTCGCCCTTGTCGACCTTCAGGTCGATGTCTTTGAGTGCGTGGAATTCGCCGTAATGCTTCTGGACGTTCTCGACCACCACGAGGGCGTCAGTGCGCTCTGCCATGGATCACAGACTAGATCAGAGGCCGTCGGCCCCGCAGTGACCGCGCGCGCGTTTACCGATTCGTGACCGGGGCAGCGACGTGCGCGGTCAGCCCTCGGCGCGCTGTGCGAAGGCCGACTCGTAGAGGCAGACGCTCGCCGCAGTGGCGAGGTTCAGCGACTCGGCTCGACCGAAGATGGGCAGCCGCAGCGCTCTGTCGACCTGAGCGAGCGCGTCGTCCTCCAGACCGCGCGCCTCGTTGCCGAAGAGCCAGGCGGTCGGCTGGGCGAGCACGCCCTCGGCTCGGGCGGCGAGCAGGTCGTCGCCCTTGACATCGGCTGCCACCACGCTCATCCCTGCCGCGTGCGCACGCCGGATGACATCGTCGAGATCTCCCCCGACGGAGATCGGCAGATGGAACAGCGACCCGGTGGTGGAGCGCACCACCTTGGGGTTGTACGGGTCGACCGTTCGCCCGGTCAGCACCACGGCATCCGCCCCCGCCGCGTCCGCGGCGCGGATGATGGTGCCGAGATTGCCCGGGTCGCGCACCTCCTCGCAGATCGCGACGAGCTTCGGCGAGCCGGCGAAGATGTCCTTGACCGAGGTGGGCGTCTGCCGGGTCACCGCGACCAGCCCCTGCGGCGTGACGGTGTCGGCCATGGCGGCGAGCACCGACTCGGTGACGTACTCGACCTCGATGTCGTGCTCTGCGGCGAGGGCGCGGACGTCGGCGTGCTTCTCCCAGGCGGTGGGCGTCGCGAACAGCTCGACGATCGCGGCGGGCAGGTAGTGCAGCGCCTCGCGAACCGACTGCGGCCCCTCCAGCAGGAACAGCCCCGTCTCGACTCTGGCGCTGCGCTTGGTCAGCTTGGCGACGGCACGGACGCGGGGAGAGCGAGGGTTCTCGAGCACGCCCCCAGTCTATCGGGGCGGCCACACGCGAAACGGGCGCCTCCCCGAGGGGAGACGCCCGTCAGATCGCGAGGATCAGGCAGCGGCCTTCGGCGCGTTGACGTCCGAGGGCAGAGCGTTCTTGGCGACCTCGACCAGCGCGGTGAACGCGCCGGCGTCGGTCACAGCGAGGTCGGCCAGCATGCGGCGGTCGACCTGCACACCCGCCAGGCCGAGGCCCTGGATGAAGCGATTGTACGTGATGCCGTTCTGGCGGGCAGCGGCGTTGATGCGCTGGATCCACAGACGGCGGAAGTCGCCCTTGCGCTTGCGGCGGTCGCGGTACGCGTAGACGAGCGAGTGGGTGACCTGCTCCTTCGCCTTGCGGTACAGGCGCGAACGCTGGCCACGGTAACCGGACGCGCGCTCGAGGATGACGCGACGCTTCTTCTGCGCGTTGACTGCGCGCTTGACTCTTGCCATTTTCGTGTATTCCTATTCGTACGTTCGGCGCTCAGCGACCGAGAAGCTTCTTCGCGACCTTGGTGTCGGCCTTGGAGAGGACCTGGTCCTGGTTCAGGCGACGGGTGCGCCGGCTCGACTTGACCTCGAGGTTGTGGCGCATGCCGGCCTGCTGCTTCTTCAGCTTTCCGCTGCCGGTGATCTTGAAGCGCTTCTTCGCACCCGAGTGGGTCTTCTGCTTCGGCATCTTCTCTTCCTTCGTGTGGCGCCCTGGCGGGCGACGGTGGGTACCCGCTCGGAAGCGGGAGTCGGTGGGGCGGCTTACGCCGCGGACTCGTCGGTCGGACCGGAGTCCGCGCCCGAGCCGTTCTTCGCCTCGCGCGCGGCCTGCTTGTTCGCGGTGCGCACCGCGTTCTGCTCTGCCTTCGCCTCGGACTTGTTCTTCAGGGGGGCCACGACCATGACCATGTTGCGCCCGTCGATCGTGGGGTTCGACTCGACCGTGCCGAACTCCGCGACGTCCTCGGCGAACTTGCGCAGCAGACGCACGCCCTGCTCGGGACGCGACTGCTCACGACCACGGAACAGGATCATCGCCTTGACCTTGTCGCCCGCCTTCAGGAAGCCCTCGGCGCGCTTGAGCTTGGTCGTGTAGTCGTGAGCCTCGATCTTCAGGCGGAAGCGGACCTCCTTGAGGATGGTGTTCGCCTGGTTGCGGCGGGCTTCCTTCGCCTTCTGCGCGGCCTCGTACTTGAACTTGCCGTAGTCCATGATCTTGACCACGGGCGGCTTGGAGTTGGGGGCCACCTCGACGAGATCGAGGTCTGCCTCCTGGGCCAGACGCAGCGCTGCCTCGATGCGGACAACGCCGATCTGCTCACCCGCGGGACCGACGAGGCGGACCTCGGGGACGCGGATGCGCTCATTGGTACGGGGATCGCTGATGCGGAGCTCCTAAGACGTGGGTTCTCGGCCACCGGGATGCGGGTCGCATCTCGGGCGAAATCGGAGTTCTCCCCACCCGCCGGCGCGATCAGACACACCGGCTTGTGACACCCTTTCCACCGGAACCGGCGGGGTGCTGAACCCGGTAGCCTGGAACGGCAAGCGCGGGTGGGATCAGAATCCTCTTTCGTATCGGAGCATGACACTCCGAAGCCCGCAGAAGTCTACCAGAAAGCACCCCGAAGTGACGATTCCTGCCGAGCACCACGATGACCGCCCCGAGCGCTGGGAGCAGCAGGAGCACGCCGCGAGCGCCGCGACGCGCGACATCGCCGATGTTCCCGCGGTCGAGGTGATCACCACCACGGCCGTCCATCTGATGAGCGCGGCGGCCGTGAAGGTGGGTCTGGCCGACTCGCCTGAGGAGCAGACCGACCTCGACGAGGCGCGCAAGCTCATCAACGCCCTCGCCGGTCTGATCACGGCCGGAGCTCCTGAGATCAGCGACATGCACGCGCGCTCGCTGCGTGACGGCCTGCGCTCTGTGCAGCTGGCCTTCCGCGAGGCATCCGTCATCCCCGACCCGATCGGCAAGGGTCCCGGCGAGAAGTGGACAGGTCCGGTCAACTGACCGGACCGAGCCGAGGATGCGGCTCAGCCGGCGGAGCGGGTGAGCTTCACGGTCAGCGAGTCGACGAGCACGGCCATCCGGTCATCGGCAGCCCAGCGCTGCGCGAGCCTGGCCAGCACGGCGTCGAGTGTCTCGCGCTCGAGACCGTCGACGAGCTCGAGGGTGACGATGAGCTCGGGGCCGCGCATCCGGGCATCCGGATCGCCGGCGGCGACGGAGACGTCGATCACCGCGAGTTCGTGGGCGATGCTCTCGCGCAAGGCGGTGAACACCTCGGGTGAGAGGTGGCTCGGCTCCCAGCGCTGCTCCTGGGCGATCGCCCACACGGCGGGGCGCCGGAAGACGAACTCCGTCTCGGATGCCGGATCGAGCACGATCAGATCGGTCTGCTCACTGGAGGCGGACAGCGCCACGCGGATCGCCTCGACGGGGATCGGGCGGGCGGCGGCATCCCACCGCCGCATCGTGTCGACGGAGGAGAAGACGGGCTGCACGCGACGGCCGTCGGGAGCGGCAACGGTGACGATCGACAGCTCCTGCGTCTTGTCGACCTTCAGCCCGGTCGGGCCGATGCCCTCCTCGCCCTTCTCGGCGATGAGCGGCACGAGCACGCGGGCTGCGCGGAAGGCGTCGACGACCTCCGCCTGCGATCCCTCACCCGAGCGGAAGCGCAGCAGCGCCGCCAGCAGTGCGGGGTCGGCGGAGCCGTCGTCGGCGGCGTGCGGGTTCGCCTCGAAGCTGCGCCCCTCCCAGGGGACCCCGGCCGAGTCGCCGCTGTTCGCGGCGCCGTGCCCGTGGTCGCAGGAGTCGTCAGTCGCCGGCGACATCCAGCGCCTCTGCCAGGGTGAACTGCCCGGCGTAGAGGGCCTTTCCGACGATCGCGCCCTCGACGCCCAGCGGGACGAGTTCGCGCAGCGCTGCGATGTCGTCGAGCGATGCGACGCCACCCGAGGCGATCACCGGCTTCGGGGTGCGCGAGGTGATCTCCCGCAGCAGGTCGAGGTTCGGCCCGCGCAGGGTGCCGTCCTTGGTGACGTCGGTGACGACGTAGCGGCTGCAGCCGGCCTCTTCGAGGCGCTCCAGCACGTCCCAGATGTCGCCGCCCTCCTTGGTCCAGCCGCGGGCTGCGAGCGTCGTGCCTCGCACGTCGAGGCCGACCGCGATCGCCTCTCCGTAGCGGCTGATGACGTCGGCCGACCACTCGGGGTTCTCGAGGGCCGCCGTGCCGAGGTTGATGCGCGTGGCTCCGGCCTCGAGGGCGGCATCCAGGCTCGCGTCGTCCCGGATGCCTCCGGAGAGCTCGATGTTCACGCCGCGGTACTGCTTGATGACCTTGCGCAGGATCGCGGTGTTGCTGCCGCGGCCGAAGGCCGCGTCGAGGTCGACCAGGTGGATCCACTGCGCGCCCGCGTCGACGAACTCGCCGGCCGCGTCGACGGGGTCGCCGTAGCTCGTCTCGGTGCCCGCCTCGCCCTGGGTCAGGCGCACCGCCTTGCCGCCGGCGACGTCGACCGCGGGCAGCAGGATCAGCGAGGGGGACTGTGCGAAGTCGTTCATGTCGTCCTTCGAAAGGGGAAGATGGCGGCCCGATCGGGCACGAGAGAAAACACTAGTCTGGCCGACCGGGCGTCTCAAATGTGTTCCACGGCGACCGACACGGCGCTGCCGGGAGTCTCGCAGGCCGCCCCCGGTAGCATCGAAGGCGCGCGGGCGGTCTCTTCCGCCTGCACCTGCACAGACACGGAGGAACGGGACGCATGACCGATGCGCACAACGACAGCGAAGCGGGTGCGCTGCGTCGACGCACCAATACGACCCGTCGCGTCGCCGCGACCCCGGAGACGGCGTCTGCGCCGATGATCTCGGACGTGCCCCTGGCGCCCGCGGACGGGCTCGTCGCGACGCCCCGCTACCACCGGGGCGCCCCGGCAGCCGAGCCGCAGCCCGCTGCCGACGCGGCGCCGCGCTCGTCACGGCGCGAGCAGCGCGAGCGCCCGTCGTTCCTTCAGCAGGAGCGCCACGAGGAGCCTGCGAGAAGCGGTGCCCGCGGCATGCTGAACCGGCTGGGGTTCTCCCTCGCGCCGGGAGTCGCCGAGCGCGCGATACGCGACAACGAGACGCTGGTCGGCCAGCACTGGCCGGGGCCGCGCACGATCGCCGTGGTGAACGGCAAGGGCGGTGCGGGCAAGACCCCCACGACGGTTCTGCTCTCGGCGGTGTTCGCGCGCTTCGGAGGCGCCGGAGTGCTCGCGTGGGACAACAATCAGACCCGCGGCACGCTCGGCTGGCGCACCGACACCGGCCCGCATGACCGCACCCTGTTTGAACTGCTCCCTGAGGCGGATCGCCTGCTCGGCGCCGGCGCGCAGTCTGCCGACCTCGCCCATTTCGTGCACCACCAGGTGCGGGAGAAGTACGACGTGCTGCGTTCGAAGCCGATGCGGCTCGCGCAGGAGAACCGACTGCACTCGTCCGATATCGACGCGATCCACGCGGTGGCCGCGAAGTACTATCGCCTGATCATCATCGACTCGGGCAACGACGAGTCGGACCCGATGTGGCTGAGGATGATCGACCATGCCGATCAGATCGTCGTGGCGACCACGACCCGGGACGATCACGCCGAGGCGGGCGCACTGCTGCTGGAGGCGCTCGAGGAGCGCGACGAGCGATCGGCCGACCTCGCCCGCCGATCGGTGGTGGTCGTGACGCAGGCCGACCGCAAGGCGACCCCGGCCGACGTCGAGCAGGTGGTCACCGGCTACCGCGACCTCGCGCGCGACGTCGTCTCCATCCCGTTCGATCACGAGATGGTCGACGGTCACCTTCGCCTGAGCGCCCTCGCTCCCGCCACGCAGACGGCATGGCTTGCAGCGGGTGCGGCGGTCGCGCGCGGACTCTGACGTCAGGCGGGTCCGTCCCAGGATGCCCGTGGCGCCGCTGCTGCCGCGGGCTCAGAGCGATTCGACCCAGTTACGCAGCAGCCGGATGCCCGCATCCCCGGACTTCTCGGGATGGAACTGGGTAGCCGCGAGGGGCCCGTTCTCGACGGCTGCGATGAACCGCTCGCCGTGGGTGGCCCAGGTGACCGCCGGCTGCGGGAAGGGCGGGATGACATCGAGCTCCCAGGTCTTCGCTGCATACGAGTGCACGAAATAGAAGCGCTCCCGCTCGATGCCGCGGAAGAGCACGCTGCCCTCGCCCGGCTCCACGGTGTTCCAGCCCATGTGCGGCAGCACGGGGGCATCGAGCTCGGTCACCGTGCCCGGCCACTCCCCCAGGCCGTCGGCGGGACGGCCGCGCTCGACTCCGCGCGCGAACATCACCTGCATCCCGACGCAGATGCCGAGCACCGGCCGTCCGCCGGCCAGACGTCGATCGATGATCTCGTCGCCGCCGTGCGCGACGAGCGCGTCGCGCACCGCGGCGAACGCGCCGACGCCGGGCACGAGCAGCCCGTCGGCCTCGAGCGCCCGCCCGCGGTCGCGCGTGAGCTCGACCTCGGCGCCGGCCGCGGCCAACGCCTTGACGGCCGAGTGCACGTTGCCGGATTCGTAGTCGAAGACGACGACACGGCGCGCGGTCACAGCGCGCCCTTGGTTGACGGGATGCCCTCGACGAGCGGGTCGAGGGCCTTGGCCTGCCGGAAGGCGCGCGCGAAGGCCTTGAACTCGGCCTCGGCGATGTGGTGCGGGTCGCGGCCTCCGATCACGCGCACGTGCACGGTGAGAGCGGCGTGGAACGTGATGGCCTCGAAGACGTGACGCACCAGGGATCCGGTGAAGTGACCGCCGATGAGGTGGAACTCGAACCCGGCCGGCTCACCCTCGTGCACGAGGAACGGGCGGCCTGAGATGTCGACGACGGCCTGCGCGAGCGCCTCATCGAGCGGCACGAGCGCGTCGCCGTACCGGGAGATGCCGGCCTTGTCGCCGAGCGCCTCGCGGATGGCCTGCCCGAGCACGATCGAGATGTCCTCGACCGTGTGGTGCGCGTCGATGTGCGTGTCACCCGTGGCGCGCACGGTGAGGTCGGTGAGGGAGTGCTTCGCGAAGGCGGTCAGCATGTGGTCGAAGAACGGCACGGAGGTGTCGATGTCGCTGCGGCCGGTGCCGTCGAGATTCACCTCGACCTCGACGGTGGACTCGGAGGTGCTGCGGGTACGACGTGCGGTGCGGTCGGTCATGACGACGATCCAATCGACGCGAGGGCTTCCAGGAATGCGGTGGTCTCGGCTTCGGTTCCGGCCGTGACGCGAAGGTGGTGAGAGATGCCGACGTCGCGGACGAGCACCCCCTGGTCGTAGAGCGCCTGCCACACCGCCTTCGGGTCGTCCACTCCGCCGAACAGCACGAAGTTCGACCACGATGCGTGCGGCGTGTAGCCGAGGGCCTCGAGAGTGGCCGAGATCCGATCGCGCTGCTCGACGATCTCGTCGACCATGCGAAGCATCGTCGACGAGTTGCGCAGCGCGGCGACGGCCGCGGCCTGGGTGAGAGCGCTCAGGTGGTACGGCAATCGCACGAGGCGCAGCGCGTCGATGAACGCCGGGTCGGCGGCCAGGTACCCGACGCGGGCGCCCGCGAACGCGAACGCCTTGCTCATCGTGCGCGAGACGGCGAGCCGCGGACGGCCCTCGAGCAGCGTCAGCGCCGACGGCGCATCGTGCGGGGCGAACTCCTGGTACGCCTCGTCGACGATCACCACGCCGCGTGCC
This sequence comes from Microbacterium sp. OR21, assembly GCF_047306785.1. Lineage (NCBI taxonomy): Bacteria > Bacillati > Actinomycetota > Actinomycetes > Micrococcales > Microbacteriaceae > Microbacterium > Microbacterium sp. OR21. The sequence goes on from NZ_JAZEXJ010000004.1 coordinate 33,519, forward strand.
GCCGCGTAGACGGCCTCGATGACGTCGAGACCCAGCGGCGTGCCGGTGGGGTTGTTAGGCGAGCACAGCAGCACCACGTCGGGGTCCGCCTCGCTCACCTGGCGTGCCGCGTCCTCGGGGTCGACGGTGTAGTCGTCGTTGCGGGTGCCGGCGATCCAGCGAGCGCCGGTGCCCTGCGTGATCAGCGGATACATCGAATAGGTGGGCGCGAAGCCGAACGCCGCGCGGCCGGGGCCGGCGAACGCCTGCATGATGTGCTGCAGCACCTCGTTCGAGCCGTTGCCCGCCCAGATCTGCTCGGGCGTCAGACCGTGCCCGAGGTAGTCGGCGAACCCCTCGCGCAGCGCGGTGAACTCCCGATCCGGGTAGCGGTTGACGTCACGCAGCGCGAGCGCGATCTCGTCGAGGATGTCGCTCGCGACCTCGTCGGGCACCGGATGGGTGTTCTCGTTGACGTTCAGCGCGACCGGCAGCGGCGCCTGCGGAGCGCCGTACGGTGTGAGCCCGCGCAGATCGTCGCGGAGGGGCAGCTCATCGAGTGATGTCACGTACTCCATCGTAGGCCGCACGCCGCCGGCACCGTCGCGGATGACGGCTCGTTCTCACTCGGAGTAGGCGGTCGGGATGGCGATGGACGCGCCGACCTGGATCATGCCGGAGCTGAGGTTGTTCAGGCGGGTGATGTCGTCGATCACCTCGCGCGGGTCGACGCCGGGCGCGGCCTCGGCTGCGATCGACCACAGGGTGTCGCCCGGCAGCACCGTGACGGTCTCGAACGCGGTCGGCTCGCTCTCGCCCGATGCCATGGCGGTTCCGCCCGCCAGCAGCGACGCGGCGAGTACCGCCACGACGGGCGCTGCGGCGAGGGTGGCGAGCACACGGCGGCCGCGCGCGGTGAGGCGCAGACGCGTCGCGACAGAACGTCCGTCGGCAGCGGCCGGGACCGAAGCGGTCAGGGGGGCCTGGATGCTGATGGTGCTCATGTGATGCTCCTCTTCACTCTCCCCGCCGGTGAGGCGGAAGTGGTGCAGCTTTCGCATCCGGCATCCGGCCGGGGATGCCGGATGCGAAGCTACGTTCCGAACTTATCTTCGATATCGAACATCTGTCAAGAATTCTTCGAATACTCCGGCGAATCTTCGTCGACACGCTCGAACAGATCTTCCGTTTTCCGCGCGAACTCGGATACGGTTTCGATGAAGTCAGCCCACCACGGGCCACCGACATTCGAATCGGATCCCCGCGACGACGCGGATCCGCACCGCATGAGGGCATGAAGGAGCACCGATGAGCGAGACCACCGAGAGCGCAGCTGAGGCTCCCCGCACGCGGCGCCGGAAGAACCTCAGTCCGAAGCAGATGGCGATCCTCGAGGTCATCCAGACCTCGATCGCCCGCTACGGATATCCGCCCAGCATGCGCGAGATCGGCGACGCCGTCGGCCTCAAGTCGCTCTCCAGCGTCACCCACCAGCTCGGACAGCTCGAGCTCAGCGGCTACCTGCGCCGCGACCCGGGCAAGACGCGCGCCATGGAGGTGCTGATCGATCTGCCCGGCACGGGCGCCGAGAACCCGGCAGACAGCGCTCCCGCCGTGGGCGACGCCGCCCTGGTGCCCCTCGTCGGGCAGATCGCCGCGGGCGTTCCGATCACCGCCGACCAGCAGGTCGAGGAGATCTTCCCGCTGCCGCGTCAGCTGGTCGGCAAGGGCGACCTGTTCATGCTCAAGGTCAACGGCGAGTCGATGATCGACGCGGCGATCTGCGACGGCGACTGGGTGGTGGTGCGCACCCAGAACGACGCCGAGAACGGCGAGATCGTCGCCGCGATGATCGACGGCGAGGCGACGGTGAAGACGTTCCGCCGTCGCGGCGGCCACACCTGGCTGCTGCCGCGGAACTCCGCCTTCGAGCCGATCCTCGGCGACGAGGCCGTCGTGCTCGGCAAGGTCGTGGCGGTGCTGCGCGCGGTCTGAACTCGGTGCGAATGCGAAGAGGCTCCCCGTCGGCGGACGGGGAGCCTCTTCGTACGGAGCGGGATCAGGCCGGGACGATGACGTCCTCGCGGACGCGCCGCGTCGCCTCGACGATGTTGCGCAGCGACTGCACCGTCTCCTCGTAGGCGCGGGTCTTCAGACCGCAGTCCGGGTTCACCCACAGCTGCCGCAGCGGCAGCTCGTCGACGGCGCGGCGCAGCAGCGCCTCGATCTCCTCGACGCTGGGCACGCGCGGCGAGTGGATGTCGTACACGCCCGGGCCCACGCCGTGATCGAACCCGAACCGGGCGATGTCGGCGACGACCTCCATGCGGCTGCGTGCGGCCTCGATCGAGGTGACATCGGCGTCCAGCGCGCGGATCGCGTCGATGACGACGCCGAACTCCGAGTAGCAGAGGTGCGTGTGGATCTGCGTGCCCGCCTGGGCGCCACCGGTGGCGAGGCGGAACGAGCGCACCGACCAGTCGAGGTAGGCGGCCTGGTCCGCGGCCTTCAGCGGCAGCAGCTCGCGCAGCGCCGGCTCGTCGACCTGGATGATGCCGATGCCCGCGGCCTCGAGGTCGGTGATCTCGTCTCGCAGCGCGAGCGCCACCTGGTTGGCGGTCTCGCCGAGCGGCTGGTCGTCGCGCACGAACGACCACGCCAGGATCGTCACGGGACCGGTGAGCATGCCCTTGACCGGCTTGGTGCTGAGCGACTGGGCGTACGAGGCCCACGACACGGTGATGGGCGCCGGGCGCGACACATCCCCCCACAGGATCGAGGGGCGCGTGGCGCGCGACCCGTAGGACTGCACCCATCCGTGCTGGGTGACCGCGAAGCCGTCGAGGTGCTCGGCGAAGTACTGCACCATGTCGTTGCGCTCGGGCTCGCCGTGCACGAGCACGTCCAGCCCCAGCTCCTCCTGCAGCGCGACGACCTGATCGATCTCGCGGCGCAGGAAGTCGTCGTAGTCGTCCGCCGGCAGCTCCCCGCGCAGGAACTGCGCGCGCGCCCGGCGGATGTCACCGGTCTGCGGGAACGACCCGATGGTGGTCAGCGGCAGCGCGGGCAGGTTCAGCGCCTGCTGGGCGGTCTCGCGCTCCTCGTACGAGACGCGGGAGAATTCAGCCTCGGCGATCTCGTGACCGCGCACGGCGCCGTCGCGCACGCCGGGGGCGTCGCGGCGATCTGCGAGGGCGGCGGATGCCGCGTCGAGGGCCTCGGCGATGGCATCCCGACCCTCGGCCAGGCCCTGCGCGAGGGTGACCACCTGACCGACCTTCTGGTCGGCGAACGCGAGCCACGAGACGAGGCGGGCATCGAGGGCCGTCTCGTCGTCGATGTCGTGCGGCACGTGCAGCAGCGAGGTGGAGGTGGATGCCGCTACAGCGCCCGCCCCGAGCGCGCGGAGTCGCTCGAGTTTCGCGAAGGCGGCGTCGAGGTCGCCGCGCCAGATGTTGTGCCCGTCGATCACACCGCCGACGAGGGTCTTGCCGTCGAGGGCGGGCAGCGCTGCGGGCAGCTCGCCGCGGACGAGGTCGATGCCGATCGCCTCGACGGATGCGGCTGCCAGCACGTCGAGGGTCGCACCGAGCGCGGCGTACGGGGCCGCGACGAAGATGGCAGGGCGCTCCTCGGCCGCGCCGAGCACGGCGAGCGCGCGGTCGGCGGCGTCGGCGAGCGTGGCGGGGTCGACCGGCAGCGACTCGCTGACGAGTGCGGGCTCGTCGATCTGCACCCACTCGGCGCCCGCGGCCTTCAGCTTCGACAGCAGCGCGGTGTAGACCGGCAGCACGTCGTCGAGTCGGCTGAGCGGGTCGAAGCCCTCGGGGGCGTCGTCCGAGGCCTTCGCGAGCGCGAGCAGGGTGACCGGTCCGACGATCACCGGGCGGGTGACGTATCCGGCGGCCGCGGCCTCGGCGACCTGCTGGACGAGGTGCTCGCTGGCGAGCGAGAAGACCGTCTCGGGGCCGATCTCGGGCACGAGGTAGTGGTAGTTCGAGTCGAACCACTTGGTCATCTCGAGCGGCGCCCGCTCGCCCTCGCCGCGCGCGACGGTGAAGTAGGCGGTGAGTCCGATCGTGCCGTCCTCGTCGCGCAGGTCGTCGAAGCGCGTGGGGATGGCGCCGACGGTGACCGCAGCGTCGAGGACCTGGTCGTAGAACGAGAACGACTCGGGGATCGACGAGTCGTCGCGGCCGAGACCGAGGTCGGCGAGACGAGCGCGCGTCGTGCTGCGCAGCTCGGCGGCGGTGCGCTCGAGCTCGGACCGGTCGATCCGGCCGGCCCAGAAGGACTCGACGGCCTTCTTCAGCTCGCGACGACGGCCGATGCGCGGGTAGCCGAGGATCGTCCCTGCGGGGAAAGCGGTCATGAGGTTCCTTTCGATACTGCGGAGAGCCGGCGCTCGGGGATGACCCCGGCGGAGTGGAGGACGTCGAGCACGGTCTCGTGCTGGTTGAAGGCGTACAGGTGCACGCCCGGGGCGCCGCCGTCGACGACGGCGCGGATCAGGTCGGATGCCCAGCGGATGCCGATCTGGCGGCGTCCCTCGACGGTCGGCTCGATCTCGAGCTCGATGGCCAGCTCGCCGGGCAGCTCCTCGCCGGTCAGCTCGAGCACCCGGGTGAGGCGGGCGGGTGAGGTGATGGGCATGATGCCGGGCAGAATCGGGATCGTCACGCCGGCACGGCGGGCGCGCTCCACGAACGCCAGGTAGTGATCGGCGTGGAAGAACAGCTGCGTGATGGCGACGGTGGCGCCTGCCGCCTGCTTGGCCAGCAGCGCATCGACGTGCTGGCTGCTGTACGCCGAACGGGGGTGGCCGTTGGGGAAGGCTGCGACGGCGATGTTCACCCGGCGTCGCGGCGCGACCCGGACCGCTCCGGGGTTGCCGCGCACCGGCGACTCCTCGTAGGGCGCGCGCTCGGCCTGGACGCGGTCGATGAGCTGCACCAGCTGGGCCGAGCTCTCCAGGTCGCCGAGGAAGACGTCATCCTCGTTCTGCCCTGCCGGCGGGTCGCCGCGCAGGGCGAGGAAGCTCAGCACACCGGCATCCAGGAATTCGCGGATCAGCCGGGCGGCACCCGCGTAGGTGTTGCCCACGCAGGTGAGGTGCGCGAGCGGCTCGGTGTCGGTATGCGCGCGGATGTAGCGGAGCACCTCGAGCGACCGGCCGCCGGTCGATCCGCCGGCGCCGTAGGTCACCGAGATGAAGTCGGGGTGCACCTCGGCGAGGCGGTCGATCGTGTCGTGCAGCGCACGCGTGCTCTCGGCCGTGCGCGGCGGGTACAGCTCGAAGGAGAAGGGAGTGGTGTGCACAGCGTTCTCCTTCGTCGGTGCGCGGGCGGGATGCCCTCGGGCGGTGGTGTTCTCAGAAGGTAGGACAGCGGCGCACACCGACGCACACTGTGTGACGCCGTGTGTCGGGTGCGGGTCTGGCTAGGCTCGGAAGCATGACCGCACCGTACGGCTCGTGGCCCTCTCCGTTCACCGCGCAGATGATCGCGCAGGCCTCCCCGCGCATCGACGGGGCGCGCTTCGTCGCCGACGAGGTCTGGTGGGGCGAGTCGGTCCCCGCCGAGGGCGGCCGGGTGACGGTGCGCAGCTCGACCGGCACCGAGATCCTGCCCGCGCCCTGGAGCGCGCGCTCGCGCGTGCACGAGTACGGCGGCGGGGCGTGGACCGCGGATGCCGACGGCACGCTCTACTTCGTCGACGGAGCGGACCAGCGTGTGCACCGCCTGTCTCGCGGCGGCGCCCCCGAGCCGCTGACCGCTCCCGGCCCCGCGTACGGCGGACTGCGGCTGCAGCGGGGCCGGCTGCTCGCGGTGCGCGAGGATCTGCGGCCGGAGCCCCACCGTCGCGCGATCGTGGAGATCCCGCTCGACGCCTCCGCCGCCGAAGACGAGTCGGCCGTGCGGACGCTCGTCTCGACGACCGGGTTCGTCGCGCATCCCGCCCTCTCCCCCGACGGCACGCGTCTGGCGTGGGTGCAGTGGAGCACCGTGCGGATGCCCTGGGAGCAGGCGCTGCTGCACGTCGCGCCGGTCGACGGCGACGAGATCGAGTCCATGCCCACGCGAGCCGCCCTGCAGCCCGAGTGGGTGGACGACGACGAACTGCTCTACCTCGACGACCCGAACGGCCGCTGGAACCTGCAGCGTCTGCGTCTCGGCCATCCTGCCGACGCTCTCGCTCCCGCGGATGCCGACACCGGCGGTGGACTGTGGGTGCTCGGCAACCGGTGGTACCAGCGGCTGGACGACGGCCGCGTCGTGGCGGTGCGCACCGACGGCGCGGATGAGATCGTGCTGATCTCGCGCGACGGCGAGGCTGTCGAGCTGCTCACCCTGCCGATCAGCGCCGCGGCGAGCATCGACGACTCGCAGGGCTCCCGGGTGCTCATCTCGGGCGCGGGCCGCACGGTCGGGGCAGGACTCTGGTGCGTGGATCTCGACGACGGCACCATCACGACCGTCACCGGCGGCGCCGAGACGGATGCCCGATGGGTCCCGCGTGCGCGTGCGGTGACCTTCGACGGCCCGCACGGCCCCGTGCACGCATTCGACTATCCCCCGACCAATCCCGACGCCACCGCGCCCGAGGGCGAGCTGCCGCCGTACATCGTCATGGTGCACGGCGGCCCCACCGCGCACGTCTCGGGCGCGGCGTCGACGGCGTACGCGTACTGGACCAGCCGCGGCATCGGCGTGCTCGACGTGAACTACGGCGGCTCGACGGGCTACGGCCGCGCCTATCGCGAGCGGCTCGATGGGCAGTGGGGCGTCGTCGACGTCGACGACGTCATCGCCGCCGCGCGCGGCATGGCCGAGGCGGGGCTCGCCGATCCCGAGCGGATCGCCATCCGCGGCGGATCGGCCGGCGGGTGGACGGTGCTGTGCGCGCTCGTGCGCGGCGGAACCTTCGCCGCGGGCATCTCACGCTACGGTGTGGCGGATCTGCGGATGCTGGCGGCCGAGACGCACGACTTCGAGGCGCACTACCTGGAGGGCCTGGTCGGGCCTCTCCCGGAGGCCGAGAGCGTGTACGTCGAGCGCTCCCCCCTCTCGCATGCCGACCGGATCGACGTGCCCGTGCTGCTGCAGCAGGGCTCGGACGATCGAGTGGTGCCGCCGTCGCAGTCCGAGGCGATACGCGACGCGCTGCAGGCCAGAGGGGTGCCGCACGAGTACCTGCTGTTCGAGGGCGAGGGGCACGGCTTCCGTGCGGCGGAGACGATCATCGCCTCCCTCGAGGCAGAGCTGCGCTTCCTGGGCCGGATATTCGGCTTCCAGCCCGTGTTCCACGCGGAGAGCTGAGGACTACTCCCCCACGCGATTGCGCAGGCGCATCGCGCGCTCGGCCTCGCGCGTGTCCTGACGCTCGCGCAGGGTCTGCCGCTTGTCGTACTCCTTCTTGCCCTTGGCGAGAGCGATCTCGACCTTGGCACGACCGTCGGAGAAGTACAGCTTCAGCGGGATCAGCGTGTACCCGCCGGCCGAGACGGCGTGCTCGAGCTTGCGGATCTCGTCCTTGTGCAGCAGCAGCTTCCTGATGCGCTTGGCGGAGTGGTTCGTCCAGTGCCCCTGGGAGTACTCGGGGATGTGCACGGCGTCGAGGTACGCCTCGCCGCCCTTGACGTAGGCGTAGCCGTCGCTGAGGTTGGCGCGCCCCTGGCGCAGCGACTTGACCTCGGTGCCGGTCAGCACGAGTCCGGCTTCGTACGACTTCTCGAGGTTGTAGTCGTGACGCGCGCGACGGTTGGTCGCGACGACCTTCTCCCCGCGTTCCCTGGGCATGCTCTTCTCCTGACGATGGACAGCCCCTCAGCCTACAGGCTCAGGTGCGCAGCCAGCGACGGATGGCGAACCCGGCCGACAGCGCGGCGAGCACGACGCCGATCCCGATCAGCACGGGGACGACGAACGCAGCGTCGGCCATGTCGACCAGCGGGCGCATGAACGGCACGCGCTCGGCCAGATACCCCTCGACCCCGAACCTCACCCCGGCGAGCACGGCGGCGCTGGCGAACACCGAGCCGAGGAAGGCGGCGAACACGCCCTCCAGCACGAACGGGGTCTGGATCGAGCGGTTCGACGCGCCCACCAGGCGCATGATGCCGATCTCCTTGCGGCGCGCGTACGCCGACAGTCGGATCGTCGTCGCGATGAGCAGCACGGCGGCGATGAGCATGAGGGCGGCGACGCCGACCGCGATGTAGGTCGCGACGGTGAGGGCCGAGAAGAGCGGATCGAGCAGACGACGCTGGTCCTGCACCTCGTCGACGCCGGTCTTGCCCGAGAACGCCTCGGTGAGCACGCGCGACTGCTGCGGATCCTTCATCGTCACGCGGAACGCGACGCCCATGTTCTCGACGCCGAAGGCGTTGGCCTGCTCCTCACCGAAGCGCTCCACCCAGTTCTTGAAGGTGGTCTCCTTGTCTTCGTAGGTCACCTCGGTGATCAGCGGAGACAGGGCGGGGCCGGCGAGGTCGTCCTCGACGGTCTTGATCTGCTCGGCGGTGGCCTCGGCCGAGGTGCAGTTCTGCGACGTCGACAGCGGCGAGCACATGTAGATGGTCACCTCGGCCTTCTCGCCCCAGTAGCCGCGCATCGTCTGGATCTGCGTCTGCATGAGAATCGCGGCGCCGACGAAGGTCAGCGAGACGAAGGTGACGAGCACCACCGAGATGACCATGGAGATGTTGCGGCGCAGGCCGATCAGGGCTTCGCCGACGATGAGTCCGAAGTTCATGAGGTCGGGCCCACTTCCTCGTCGTCGCCCGAGAGTCCCAGCCGGTCGGCCATGCCGAGCTCGGCGACCTCCACCTCCGGGATGATGATCGGGTTGGTGCGCGGGCCGACCGTCGTCGGCTGCTCCTCGGCCGGGGTGGGCACTGCAGGCGGCCGCTGGTCCTCCGCGACTGCGGGAGGCCGGGCATCCGGATGCTCAGGGGCGGCGACGGGTTCGTCGACCGCAGGCGCGGCGCCGGTGACGCTCTCGCGCTGCACCTCCTGCACTGCCGTGAGTGCGGCCGCCGCGGCGGCGCCCGGCACCGCCCCGGGCATGAGCCGGGGGATGCTGGAGGTGTCGCCGTACCCGCCGCCGACCTCGTCGCGCACCATCTCGCCGCCCTTGAGCTCGATCACACGCCGCTGCATCTGGTCGACGAAGGCCGCCTCGTGCGTCGCCATGACGACGGTCGTGCCGCCGGCGTTGATGCGGGTCAGCAGCTGCATGATTCCCACGGACGTCGCGGGGTCGAGGTTTCCGGTGGGCTCGTCGGCGAGCAGCACCTTGGGCCTGTTGACGATCGCGCGCGCGATGGCCACGCGCTGCTGCTCGCCGCCGGAGAGCTCGTGCGGCATGCGCTTCGCCTTGCCGTCGAGGCCGACCAGGGCGAGCGCCTCGGGGACCGCCTGCTGGATGAATCCGCGGGAGGAGCCGATCACCTGCAGCGAGAACGCGACGTTCTGCGCGACGGTCTTCGACGGCAGCAGCCGGAAGTCCTGGAACACCGATCCGATGTGGCGCCGGAAGTACGGCACCTTGCGGTTGGCGAGCGAGCGGAGGTCGCGGCCGAGCACTGCGACACGGCCGCTGCTGGGCACGTCCTCGCGGAGGATCAGCCGCAGGCACGTCGACTTGCCGGAGCCGGAGGCTCCGACGAGGAAGACGAACTCCCCCGCCTCGACGTTGAAGTCGACTTCGGACAGTGCGGGTCGTGTGGTGCCGCGGTAGCGTTTGGTGACGTTCTCGAACCGGATCATGGCCATTCGAGCCTATGCGCGGGGCGGCGTGCGGCGCCGAGCGACACTCCCCCGTGGCGTCCTCGTCGAGAGCGGCTGATATACACGTAGGGGCGCGGATGCGCCGAGAGGGGATGTCGCGGGCTCACCGCCGGCGACGTGGACGGGAGGAGGACGCGATGAGCGTTCCCGCAGGATGGTACGACGACGGATCCGGGCGACAGCGCTGGTGGGACGGCGAGCAGTGGACCGACCACTACGCGCCGGAGACACCCGATGCGCCCGAGGAGGGCGGCACCGTGCTCGCGGGCTCCGAGTCCACGGCGGACGCCGAAGCGGCATCCGACACCGCCGACGCGTACACCCCGCCCGTCGCGCCCGGAGCGCAGGACGCGCAGCCCACCGAGGCCTACCCGCCGACCGACGCCGACGGGTATCCGCAGAGCGCGTACGGCCAGGCGTCCGACGGACAGGCCCCCTACGGCCAGGCGCCATACGGACAGACGCCGTACGGCCAGGCCCCGTACGGACAGGCCCCCTACGGACAGGATCAGTACGGCCAGGCCGGCTACCCCGGGGCGGCGGCGTACGACCCGCAGAACCCGTACGCGGCGCCGGCTCCCTACGGCGCGGACCCCGCCTCCGGCGCGTACCCGGACCCCGCTGCCGGACCGCGCAAGACGCCGGTGCTCGGCTACATCGGCCTGGGCCTCGCCGTCGTGGGCGGCATCATCGCCTGCATCCCGAACTTCGTCACCTTCGGCATCGGCTCGTTCCTGCTCTTCGGCGCGTTCGTCGTCTCGATCATCGCCCTGTTCATCAAGAACACCGCGAAGTGGCCCGGTATCGTCGGGCTGATCCTGTCGATCATCATGGGCATCGTCGCGACCGTCGTGCTCAGCGTCACCCTCTTCGCGAGCTACGCCGACCGGTGGGATTCCGGATTCGACCCGTACTCCTCGAGCGAGCCCTGGCCCGACGAGTCGACCGGACCCGAGGCGACCGGCGAGCGCCCCTCGGCGGAGGAGCTGGCGACGGGCCTCGAGACGATCGTCGACGAGACCGGAACCGGCGGCTACCCCGACGACCTGCTGCTCTGCCTGGGCGATGTGTTCTACGCATCCGACATGAGCGACGAGGCGCTGCAGACCGTCGCCGAGGGCAGCACCGACTTCACCGATCCGACCGACGGGCTGGATTTCGCCTCGACCTTCGCGGACGCGGCGGGCACCTGCAGCCAGTGAGCGGTCGCTGACATGACGACGGGCCCGGGAGCGCTGCTCCCGGGCCCGTCGTCATGTCAGGCGAGGATCAGTCCTCTTCCTTGCGCTTTCGCCAGCGGATGCCCGCCGAGATGAAGTCGTCCAGGTCGCCGTCGAAGACGCTGGCAGGGTTGCCCGACTCGTGGCCGGTGCGCAGGTCCTTCACGAGCTGCTGACCGTAGAGGAAGTAGGAGCGCATCTGGTCGCCCCAGCTGGCGGTGATGTTGCCCGCGAGCTCCTTCTTCTTCGCCGCCTCCTGCTCCTTCTGCAGCAGCAGCAGACGGGTCTGCAGCAAGCGCATGGCGGCGGCGCGGTTCTGGATCTGCGACTTCTCGTTCTGCATCGAGATGACGATGCCGGTCGGAAGGTGGGTGAGGCGAACGGCGGAGTCGGTCGTGTTCACCGACTGCCCGCCAGGGCCCGACGAGCGGAACACGTCGACGCGCAGGTCGTTCTCGGGGATCTCGACCTCGGTGGCCTCCTCCATCAGCGGAATGACCTCGACCGCGGCGAACGATGTCTGGCGCTTGTCGGCCGAGCCGAACGGGCTGATGCGGGCGAGGCGGTGGGTGCCCGCCTCGACCGACAGCGTGCCGAACGCGTACGGCGCGGTGACCTCGAAGGTCGCGGACTTGATGCCCGCGCCCTCGGCGTACGAGGTGTCCATCACCTTCACCGGGTAGCCGTGCTGCTCGGCCCAGCGCAGGTACATGCGCATGAGCATCTCGGCGAAGTCGGTGGCGTCGTCGCCGCCGGCACCCGAGCGGATGGTGATGATCGCGTTGCGGTCGTCGTACTCGCCGTCGAGCAGCGTCTGCACTTCGAGCTGGTTGATGGTCTGCGTGAGCGACTCGAGCTCGGCGCGCGCCTCGGCGGCCGAGTCCTCATCCTGCATCTCGTTGGCGAGCTCGACGAGCACGTCGAGGTCGTCGAGTCGGCGCTCGACCTCGGTGACGCGCTTGAGGTCGGCCTGCTTGTGACTGAGCGCGCTGGTCACCTTCTGCGCCTTCTCGGGGTCGTCCCAGAGGTCGGGGGCGCCCGCTTCCTCGCTGAGTCGCGCGATGTCCTCGCGCAGAGAATCGACGTCGACGACCTCGCGGATGTCGCCGAAGGTGTGTCGCAGGGCCTGTATGTCGGCGGAGAGATCGAGTTCGAACATGGCAGTCCACCTTATCGCGCCGGGGGCCCGCTTCCCTGACCGCGGTATGTCCCTCCCCTCACCGCGGCGCGGGCGGGGCTAGCGTGGCGGTGTGGTCGACAGCGCGGTGAGTGTCCTGAGGCGGTTCGGACCCATGGTCTACGCGCCGACGGTGCTGTTCTCGCTGGGCGAGGGCGCGGTCATCCCCCTCATCCCCGTGATCGCGACGCGACTCGGCGCCGACGTGTCGCTGGCCGCGCTCGTGGCCGCCGCGCTGGTGATCGGCCAGCTGTGCGGCAACCTGCCCGCGGGGGCGCTGGTCGCGAAGGTCGGCGAGCGGTTCACGATGGTCTTCGCCGGCGCCCTCTCGATCGCGGCCGGCGTCGGGATGCTCGTCGCCGAGCAGCTCGCGCTGTTCGCCGCGGCGGTGTTCGTGCTCGGCTTCTGCGCCGCGGCCTTCGGACTGGCCAGGCACGCGTTCATGACCACGCGCGTGCCGCCCCGGTTCCGCGCCAGGGCCCTGTCGCTGCTGGGCGGCAGCTTCCGCTTCGGGGTCTTCATCGGGCCGTTCGTCGCGGCCGCGCTCATTCAGCTGACCGGGTCGGAGCAGTCGACGATCTGGACGCTGATCGTGTGCTGCGCGGCGATCGTGCCGCTCGTGCTGTTCGGGCCCGACCCCGAGAAGACCAGCCCCGTGCTGCTCAAGCCCACCGGCGCCGCGGTAGCCGAGGACTCGGGCGAGGTCGTGACCGGATCGATCCCGACCCGCGACCGGTACGGCGTGCTCGAGACGATCTCGTACTACCGCGCCGTGCTGATGCGCCTGGGCCTGTCGGCCGCCGCACTGTCGGCGGTGCGCTCGGCCCGGCAGGTGATCCTGCCGCTGTGGGGCGTCTCGCTGGGTCTGGACGCCAGCACGATCGCGATCGTCGTCGGCGTCTCGGGCGCCATCGACTTCACGCTGTTCTACGCCAGCGGGCAGGTGATGGACCGGTTCGGGCGGATCTGGGCCGCGCTGCCGGCCATGCTGCTCATGGGCGCGGGGCTCATCGTCCTCTCCATCACCCACGACCTCGATCAGGCGACGATGTGGTTCGTGCTGATGGCCGCCGTGCTCGGTCTCGGCAACGGTCTCTCCAGCGGCATCCTGCTCACCTACGGCGCCGACCTCGCGCCCGAGACGGATCCGGCGACCTTCCTGGGTGCGTGGCGGACGCTGACGGATGCCGGCGGCGCGGCCGCCCCAGTCGTGATCGCGTCCGTCGTGGCCCTGGCCTCGCTGCCGGTCGCGGCCGGTGTGATGGGCGGCGTGGCGCTGCTGGGCGCCGCCGGGTTCGCGGTCTGGACGCCGAGGTTCCTGACGCGACGCGAGCACTGACAGCCCGCGGTCGGGTCAGCGCAGCGCCGTGCGGCTGGTCGCGGTCGCCTCGAGGGGGACGCCGTCCGGCACGAAGGGCGAGAAGAGCGGCGGATGCCAGGACATGCCGACCGTGACGCGGGCGGAGACGCCGTCCGGTGTCGACGCCGACACCAGCGTGGCCTCGGAGCCGATCGCAGCGACCACGGCCACCGCCTGGTCGCGCACACCGGCGTCGGTGAGCTCAGCCCGCACGCCGGCCCCCTCGGCCTGCAGCGTGAATCCGTCGGAGCCGGCGAGCGCCGCGGCATCGGCCAGCGAGTCGAGGCGCTTCTGAGCGATGTACAGGTCGGTGGCGCACACGCACGCGAAGACGACGGCGATCGCGAGGAGCACGTACCCGAACACCAGCGGCAGCACGCTGCCCTCCTCCTCGGCGAGCAGGGCACGACGACGGTCGCGGCCGCTCATCCGCTTCCCCACAGCCTCGACACCTTCTGCGCAGCCTGCGCCTCGACGGGGATCGCGGCCAGCTCGTCGAGCCCGAAGACGGGCGGCAGGAACGGCAGCGCGACCGCGGTGCGCACCGTGACGATGACGGTGGCTCCGGCCGCCGGGCACTCCGCGGCGGCAGGGCGGCACGTGATGCCGACATCGACGGCACCGGCATCCATCCCGTATTCGCGAACCGCACCGGCGAGCACCGCGTCTCCTCGTGCGGCGGCGGCAGCGGCATCCGGCGCCTGCCCGATCACCCGGGCAGTGTGCCGGGCAGCCGCCTCGGCGCCGAGGGTCTGCTCCTGCACGGCGCCCAGCACGAGCACCAGGTAGACGAGCGGCACGAGCAGCAGCAGGCCCGCGACGATGAACTCGAGAGCAGCCGAACCCGTCTCGTCAGCCAGCAGCGGCTCACCCCTCTCCGAACGACTCGACGGGCGCACGACCCTCCACCTCCAATCCGAGCGGCACGCCGAGCAGGCCCAGCACCGGCAGGGTCGTGCGCACGCGCACGAGCACGGTCGGATGCCCGAGGCTGTCGTCCTCGCCGACCGCGATGTCTCCGGCGTAGTCGGCGCCGATCGCGCGTGTGATCACGGCCTCGGTGCGCGCCGCGCCGTCGCCGAGCGAGGTGTCGGCGAGGGCGGCGTAGTGCGCTCCCTCGACGGCGGCGTCGTGCACGACGTTGCGCACGTACATCGCGAGGGCGACCTGCAGCACGGCGAGGGTGAGCGCGGTCAGCAGGGTCCCGACGAGCACGAACTCGACGGGGCTCGACCCGCGCTCATCACCGAGCAGCGACCGCACACGCATCGACCACTCCGCTCAAATGCCGGAGACGCGCGAGATCGCCTGCTCGAACAGGTCGACCAGCGCCGGTCCCGCCACGGCCCAGATCACGACGACCAGCGCAGCGGTCATCAGTGTGACGAGCACCCAGCCGGGCACATCACCCCGCTCATCGTCGACCAGGTCGCGACCGGCGGCGAACCATCTCTTCAGCGTCTTCATCTCTCTTCCCTCCGGATTGTGGATCGTCTGTCGGGGCCGGCTCTCAGCCCAGGCCGAGGCGCAGGATGAACAGCCCCGGGTACACCGCGAACAGCACGCTCAGCGGCAGGATCAGGAACACCAGCGGGAGGAGCATGAGGATCTCCTTCTGCCCCGCCTGCTCGATGAGCACGCGCTTCGCCTCGTCGCGCGCGTCGGCCGCCTGCGAGTGCAGCACCGCGGCGAGCGGCGCTCCGTGCTCGAGAGCCGCGACGATCTGGTCGGTCGCTCGAGACAGCCCGGGCAGCTGCAGGCGCGTGGCGGTCTCGCCGAGCGCATCGGCGAGGGGCGATCCGGTGTGCACGGCGAGCACGGTCTGCCGCAGCTCCTCGGTCAGCTCGCCGGTGCCGATGGCCGAGACACGGCGCAGAGCGTCCAGCAGCGACTCCCCCGCAGAGAGGCACAGCGCGAGGAACTCCAGCGTGGTGGGCAGCTCGTCGGCGAGACGCGCGCGGCGCGAGCGCGCCCGCGCGGTCAGCTGCATGTCGTAGCCGATCGCGGATCCGGCCGCGGTGATGATCGGCAGGAGCGCCGCCGGTGCCGTCAGCCGCCCTGAGACGGCGATCGCGACGACGATCAGCGCCCCGACCAGCAGTCCGCCGACTCCCCAGGCGAGCTGGCGTCCGCGGAACGTGGCGGGCGTCTGCGCGAGCCCGGCCTGGCGCAGACGCAGCCGCAGGGCATCGCCGCCGCCGAGCAGCCGGTCGAACGCCTCCCGCAGCCGATCCCAGAGCCGTCTGCCGTTCACCGGCATGGTGCCGACGGCGGGCAGGATCCCCGCCGGGAGCGCCTCATCGTCGACGACGTCGCGCACGTAGGGCGCGATCCTCCGCTCCAGCGACGGCGCGCCCCAGCGCGGCAGGGCGGAGAGCACGCCGAGCAGGCCGAGGGCGAGCGCTCCGCCCAGCAGCACCGCGACAGCGGCATCGGTCAGCACGGTCATCCGAACCACCGCTCCGGTTCGGGCAGCCGGCCGATGCGCAGCATGATGCGGAAAGCGATCACCGAGACGACGGCGCCGACCAGGATGACCACCATGCCCTCCGCGCTGGCGTAGGCGTCCCGGCCCTCCGGGCGCATGGCCAGCAGCGCGAGGATCACCCACGGCGCGACGGCTCCGAGCACCGCCGCCCCGCGGATCCATGACTGGCGCGCCTCGACCTCGCCGCGCAGCGCGGCGTCCGCCCGCACTGAGGCCGACAGCGCGCGCAGCACCCCGGTCAGCTCGGTGCCGCCGACCTGGCGCGCCATGCGCAGCGTCTCCACGATGCGGTCGGCGATCGGGTCGGCGAGGGTCGCCTTGAGCCGGTCGAGGCTCGACTCGAAGCGTCCGGTCGCCTGCAGGTCGCGGGCGAACACGGCGAACGCCGGACGCACCGCGGGCGGCGCCGATTCGGCGAGGCTCGCCACGGCATCCGGCAGCGACAGGCCCACTCTGATGGCGGCGACCAGCAGGTCGCAGACGTCCGGCCACATCTGCCGACGCGCCTTGCGCAGCCGCAGGCGGCGACCGCGCAGGAACATCACCGGTGCGGACGCCCCGGCGAGCGCCGCGAGCAGCGCCAGGACCGGGATGCCCGTGAGCAGCCATGCGAGGGCTGCGGCCACCACGGCGATCGCCGCGATGATCACCACGACGGTGCGCGTCGCCGTGCGGGAGTGCCCGGCCTCGTCGAGCAGCCGGCGCAGTCGGGTGCTGCGCGCTTCGCGGACGGGTCTCTCGCGCGGCGGCCAGAGCCACGGCGACGCGCACAGCAGCAGGCCCGCGCCGAGCAGAGCACCGACGAGCACGGTCATGTCATCCCCTCCGCCCGGTACACCGAGGTGCTGAGGATGCGGCCGTCGAGGACCTCGCCGGTCGGGGCGATCACCTCGGCGATCCGGCGGGATCCGTCCTGCTCGCGGCGGCAGTGCACCACGTAGGAGATCGACGAGGCGAGGGCGGGCGCGATGAACGCCCTGTCGATGTTGCGACCGGCCAGCAGCGGCAGCAGAGCGAGCTTCTCGAGTGCCTCGACCGCGGAGTTGGCGTGCACGGTCCCGGCGCCCGGGACTCCGGTGTTCAGCGCGAGCACGAGGTCGAGCGCCTCGGCGTCGCGGACCTCGCCGACGACGAGACGATCGGGGCGCATGCGCAGCGCCTCCTTCACCAGCCGTCGCAGCGTGATCTCCCCGGTGCCCTCGAGGCTCGCCTGACGCCCCTGCAGCGCGACGACATCCGGTCCGTCGACCGCCAGCTCGAACGTCTCCTCGACGGTGATGATGCGCTGATCGGCGGCGCACGCGCCCAGCAGCGCCCCGAGCAGCGTCGTCTTGCCGGCATGCGTCGCCCCCGAGACGATGATGCTGCGTCCATCCCGCAGCGCCGCGAGCAGCAGGTCGGCGACGTGCTCTGGCACCGAGCCCTGCGCGATCAGGGCGTCCAGGGTGCGGTGGCGCCTGAGAAACTTGCGGATGTTCACCGCCCACGACCCGCGCACCACGTCCGCGATGGCGACGTGCAGGCGCGAGCCGTCGGGCAGCGAGGCGTCGACGAACGGCTGGCTGACATCCACCCGGCGGCCGGTGGTCTGCAGCATCCGCTCGACGAGGTCGCGGATGAGGGCATCCGTCAGCTGCAGATCGACCCGCTCGGTCGCACCGCCCCGCGCGACGAAGATGCGGTCGGGCCCGTTCAGCCAGATCTCCTCGATGTCAGGATCGTCGAGCAGCGGCTGCAGGGCCCCGAAGCCCGCGACCGACGCCAGCACATCCCGCACGAGCGCCGCCTCGTCGTCGATCATCCCCTCGCCGCGCTGCAGCGCCAGGTCGTTGTGCCTCCGCACCTCGAGCTGCGCGATCCGCCGCGCCTCGTCGGGCTGCGACGACGGATCCGTGTTCTCCAGACGCAGGCGACGCCTCACTCTCTCGGCGACGGCAACGGACGGATGACTCACGCGGGCATCCTGACAGAGATCCACGACGGGCCGCAGAAGTTATCCACAACAGATCTACGGAAAACCCGACGAGCCCGATCGCTAGACTCGGAAGCGCGCGGAAGTGGTGGAATTGGTAGACACGCAGGATTTAGGTTCCTGTGCCCCCGGGCGTGTGGGTTCAAGTCCCATCTTCCGCACAGCATCCCCTATATGCACTCCGCCGATATCGAACGACGGGAACACCCTTGCTCCACACCATGCTTCAGGCGCCGACCGCGCTGATCCCGTGGCTCGACCCGGCGAACATCATCCACGGCGCGGGCGCCTGGGCGCTCGCCGTCGTCTGCTTCATCGTCTTCGCCGAGACCGGCCTGCTGGTCGGCTTCCTGCTGCCCGGTGACACGCTGCTGATCATCTCGGGCCTACTCACCCACACCAACGACATCTTCGGCGTCAACATCTGGGCCGTCTCGCTGCTGATCGCCCTCGCGGCCTTCGTCGGCGGCGAAGTCGGCTATCTGATCGGCCACAAGGGCGGACCGGCGGTGTTCGAGCGCAGAGAATCCGGCCTGTTCAGCGTGAAGAACGTCGAGCGCACCAACGCGTTCTTCGAGCGCTTCGGCGGCATCACGATCATCCTCGCCCGCTTCGTGCCGATCGTGCGCACGTTCGCGCCCGTCGCCGCCGGCGTCGGACATATGCCGTGGAAGCGATACTCGCTCTACAACCTCATCGGCGCGCTGCTCTGGGGCTTCGGCCTGACCATGGTCGGCTACGTCATCGCCTACATTCCGTGGATCCGCGATCTGGTGGTCGACTACATCGACGTGATCCTGCTGATCGCTGTCGGCGGCACGGCCATCGTCACCCTCTGGCACTACCTCGTCGAGCGGTACAAGGCGAAGAAGGCCGCAGCCGCCGGTGAAGACGTCGACACCGATGCCGCCGAGGCCAAGGCCCTGCGCCTCGACCCCGAGGTCTTCGACCGTGCACCCGACCTCGACGGAGACGGCACGCACTGACCTCGCCCGGCGCTGACCTCGAGCGGCACTGACCTCGGCCGGCGCTGACCGGGCGACCGCCTCGAGCGTCAGCCGGCCTTCTTCTTCGCCGTCGACTTCTTGGGCTTGGACGCCGGCTTCTTCTTGTCACCGGCGTCGTCGTCGGCATCCTCCGCCGACTCCTTGGCGCCGCCCTTGCGCGCGGCCTTCGTGCGCTCGACGCTCGCCCGCAGTGCCTCCATGAGGTCGATGACCTCGCCGCCCTTCTCGGCCTTGCCCTCGTCTCCGAAGGTCTCCGCGACGTCGAAGCCCTCGCCGGCCTCGATCTTCGCGTCGATGAGGGTGCGCAGCTCCTTCTGGTACTCGTCGACGAACTCCTCGGGATCGAAGTCGCTCGAGTAGCTCTCGACGAG
The DNA here is from genome assembly GCF_047306785.1 of Microbacterium sp. OR21. NCBI lineage: Bacteria > Bacillati > Actinomycetota > Actinomycetes > Micrococcales > Microbacteriaceae > Microbacterium > Microbacterium sp. OR21. Next base: position 52,884 of record NZ_JAZEXJ010000004.1, read on the forward strand.
AGCCGCAGACATGTCGAGCTCCTTCTTGCTGATCTTCACGTCCTCATCCAGCGCCGGGAACGACGCCTCACGCACCTCGTCCGACCACAGCAGCGTCTGCAGCACGAGCACGTCGCCGCGAACCCGCAGAGCGGCGAGCCTGGTCTTCTGCCGCAGGGTGAAACGCACGATCGCGGTGCGGTCGGTCTGCTCGAGGGTCTTGCGCAGCAGCACGTACGCCTTCGGCGACTTCGAGTCGGGCTCCAGGTAGTAGGCCTTATCGAGCGTCAGCAGGTCGACCTGCTCGCTGGGCACGAACTCGACCACGTCGATCTCGCGGCTCTTCTCGGCGGGGAGGGAGGCGAGGTCGTCCTTGGTGAGCACGATGGTCTGACCGTCGTCCACGTAGGCGCGATCAATGTCGGCGTACTCGACCGGCTGCCCGTCGATCTCGCAGATGCGCTGATAGCGGATGCGCCCGCCGTCCTCATGGTGCACCTGGTGCAGGGGCACGTCGTGGTCCTCGGTCGCGGAGTACACCTTCACCGGGACGTTCACGAGACCGAACGTCAGGGCACCCTTCCAGATGCTTCTCATGACCCCAGTGAACACCAGGCCGGCCGTCCGCGGCGAGGGGGTTGCGGATGCCCACTAACCTGGGCCCATGGCATCGGGCGAGCAGGTCGTGCAGATCGACGGCCGCCGCCTGCGCATCACCAACCTCGACAAGGTCGTCTACCCCGAGACGGGCACGACCAAGGGCGAGGTGATCGCCTACTACTCGCAGATCGCGCCGCTCATGCTGCCGCACATGCGCGGGCGCCCGGTCACCCGCAAGAGGTGGGTCGACGGCGTCGGCACGGCGGATGCCCCTGGCGAGAGCTTCTTCACCAAGCAGCTCGAGCGCGGGGCGCCGGAGTGGATCAGGCGGATGCCGATCGAGCACTCCGACGGCCCGAAGGAGTATCCGCTCGCCGACGATGTCGCCTCGCTGGTGTGGTTCGCGCAGATCGCCGCGCTCGAGCTGCACGTGCCGCAGTGGCGCTTCACGCATTCGGGCGGTCGGGGCATGCCCGACCGGATGGTGCTCGACCTCGACCCCGGCCCCGGGGTCGGGCTCGCGCAGTGCGCGGAGATCGCGCGGATCGCCCGCGGCATCCTGAGCGGGATGGGGCTCGAGCCGATGCCGGTCACCAGCGGCAGCAAGGGCATCCACCTGTACGCCCGCCTGCCCACCACCGACGACGGCACCGGACTGCAGTCGAGCGACGATGTCTCCGCGGTGGCCAAGGAGATCGCCCGCCTCATCGAGGCCGACCACCCCGACCTCGCCACGCACGTCATGGCGAAGTCGCAGCGCGGCGGCCGGGTGTTCATCGACTGGAGCCAGAACAGCGCGTCGAAGACGACCATCGCGCCCTACTCGCTGCGCGGTCGCGCCCGCCCCTGGGTCGCAGCCCCGCGCACATGGGAGGAGCTGGACGATCCCGACCTGCGACACCTCGAGTACCACGAGGTGCTGGAGCGGATGGACGCCGGCATCGACCCGCTCGCCGCGCTCGCCCCGGCCAGCACCGCACTCACCTCGTACCTCGCCAAGCGCGACGCCGCGAAGACCCCCGAGCCCATGCCGCAGACGGCATACGCGGGATCGGGCGGTGCGCCGCGGTTCGTGATCCAGGAGCACCACGCGAGCCGCCTGCACTACGACCTGCGCATCGAACGCGACGGCGTGCTGATCAGCTGGGCGGTGCCGAAGGGCGTGCCCGAGACGGCCGAACGCAACCATCTCGCGGTGATGACCGAGCCGCATCCGCTGGAGTACCTGACCTTCGAGGGCGAGATCCCTGCGGGCGAGTACGGCGCGGGATCGATGACCGTGTGGGACACCGGGACGGTGGCGCTGGAGAAATGGCGCGACGACGAGGTGATCGGCACCTTCACCGGGCAGACCGGCGGCAGGCTCGGATCGGCCCGGCTGGCGCTCATCCGCACCGGCGGCGCGGGCGAGAAGTCGCAGTGGCTGCTGCATCGCATGATGCCCACGCCCCTCTCCAACCGCCGCTCCGCGTCGGTCGGAGCCTCGGGGGCGCGTGGCCCCTCACGGGCAGCAGACGAACGAGCTGCGGAGCGGGAGGCGACCACCGACACCGCGCCGTCGTTCATCCCGCCGATGCTGTCTGAGTCCGGCACACCCGGGCTCGCCCGATCGCTCGGCGACCGGTCGTGGGCCGAGATCAAATGGGATGGCATCCGGGCGGTCGGCACGTGGCGGCAGACCGACGGAGCCGACGGGCGCTTCACCCTGCGCGCCCGCAGCGGCACCGACATCACCGCCCGCTACCCCGAGCTCACCGCCGACGGAGCCCCGCACCTGCCGGCGGCCGAAGCGGTCGTCGACGGTGAGATCGTCGCCTTCGACTCCGACGGCCGGCCGAGCTTCGCCCGCCTGCAGAACCGGATGCACCTGACCAAGGGCCGCGAGATCGAACGCGAGGTCGTGCGCACGCCCATCGTCTACATGCTCTTCGATCTGCTGCACCTCGACGGTCACGACCTCACCGGCATGCCGCTGCGTCGGCGGCGCGAGCTGCTCGAGCAGCTCGCGGCCGACCTCGACGCACCGGTGCAGGTGCCGCCCGTGTTCGACGACCTCGAGGCGGCGCTGGACGCGAGCCGCGAATTCGGGCTCGAAGGCGTCGTCGCGAAGGATCCCGATTCGCGCTACCGCCCCGGTCGGCGCTCGGGCTCGTGGCTGAAGCTCAAGCAGACGCACACGCAGGAGGTGGTGATCGTGGGCATCCGGCCCGGGCAGGGCAGCCGCCGCAGCGGCATCGGCTCGCTGCTGCTCGCCGTGCCCGCCGGGGATGGCGGGCTGCGGTACGTGGGCCGGGTGGGCACAGGGTTCACCGATCGGATGCTGCGCGACCTCTCCGCGCAGCTCGAGCCGCTGCGCACACCGGCGGCGCCCCTCGACGTGCCCGCCCCCGACGCCTCCGACGCACTCTGGGTCAGGCCGGAGCTGGTGGGCGAGGTCGAGTTCGCGAACTGGTCGCCGGGCGGCATCCTCCGTCATTCCCGGTGGCGCGGGCTCCGCCCCGACAAATCTCCCGACGAGGTGCGCGTGGAGAGCTGACCCGGCTCAGGCGTGCGCGGCGGCGCAGTCGTCGTGGTCGGCAGGCTCCAGCTGGAACGTCGAGTGCTCGACGTCGAAGTGGTGCGCGAGGCAGCCCTGCAGCTCCTGCAGCAGCTGCGACGAGCGACCGGATGCCAGCACCGCCGGATCGACCGTGACATGCGCGGTGAACACCGGCGCACCCCGGGTCAGCTGCCACACGTGCACGTCGTGCACGTCGACGACGCCCGGGTACACCTTCAGATGCCTGCGGATCTCACCGACCGCCATGCCCTCCGGCGCCGACTCCGCGAGCACCGAGAACACCTCGCGCAGCAGCGACACCGCGCGGGGCAGGATGAGCACGGCGATCAGCAGCGAGGCGATCGCATCGGCAGGCACCCATCCGGTCGTGACGATCACCACCGCCGCGACGATCACCATCGCCGAGCCGATCAGATCGCCCATCACCTCGAGGTACGCGCCGCGCACGTTGATGCTCGTCTTCTGGGCGCGGCCCAGCACCCACAGCGCGATCGCGTTGGCGACCATGCCGATGACCGCGACCGCGAGCATGAGAGGGCCGGCCACCTCGACCTCGCCCGGGTCGATCAGACGCTGGACGCCCTGCACCGCGACCACGACCATCAGCACGATGAGGATGATGGCGTTGATCAGCGCACCGAACACCTCCGCCCGCTGGTACCCGAACGTGCGCCGGTCATCGGCGGGGCGGGCGGCGACCGCCGTGGCGATCAGGGCGATCACCAGGGCCGACGAGTCGGTGAACATGTGCGCGGCGTCGGCGAGCAGCGCCAGGGATCCCGAGAGGATCGCGCCGACCACCTGCACCACCATGACGGTGGCGGTGAGCGACAGCGAGATGGCCAGCAGACGCCGGTGGGAAGCGTCGCGGATGCCTCCGGCTGCGGGCGCGTGGTCGTGCATGACTCCAGGCTAGGCCGACCGGATGCCCTTCGCGGCGGCTTTCGCCTACTCGGGAACGATGACGCTTCTCAATAGCGGGACGGGCCTGATCTTACAGCGCGGTGAGCAGCGGGATCAGGGCGCGGAAGGCGCGCGCGCGGTGCGACTGCGCCTGCTTCTCGGCGTCGCTGAACTCGCCGACCGAGCGCTCCGAGGCCGGGTCCTGGCCATCGGGGATGAAGATCGGGTCGTAGCCGAATCCCCCGGTCCCGGATGCCCGGTGCGCGAGTCGCCCGGGCCAGATCCCCTCGACGGTGCGCTCGCCGTCGGCGGTGACCAGCGCGATGGTCGAGTGGAACTGCGCGGTGCGGTGCGGGTCGGCGACGTCGCGGAGCTGGTCGAGCAGCAGCTCGAGGTTCGCCGTGGCGTCCTTCTTCTGACCGGCCCAGTACGCCGAGAACACGCCGGGCGATCCACCGAGCACGTCGACGCAGATGCCCGAGTCGTCGGCGAGCGCGGGCAGGCCCGTGTGCGCGAAGGCCGCACGCGCCTTGATGAGCGCGTTCTGCGCGAAGGTGACACCGTCTTCGACCGGTTCGGGACCGTCGTACCCGATCACCTCGAGATCGGGACGCGTGCCGGCCGTGATCTGCTGGAACTCCGCGACCTTGTGCGGATTGTGCGTGGCGAGCACGACTCTCATTCGGCGCTGCCCTCGCCGAGCGCCGACAGCTGATGCTGCTGCAGCGTCGCGCAGCCGTTCACACCGAGGTCGAGCAGCGCGTCTAGCTCGCGCTTGTCGAACGGCGCGCCCTCGGCGGTGCCCTGCACCTCGACGAACAGGCCGCGCCCGGTGACGACGACGTTCATGTCGGTCTCCGCGCGCACATCCTCGACGTAGGCGAGATCGAGCATCGGCTCGCCGTCGATGATGCCCACCGACACCGCGGCGACGGTGTCGAGCAGCGGCTTCGCGTTCCTGCCGATGAACTTCTTCTCACGGCCCCACTCGATCGCGTCGGCGAGGGCCACGTAGGCGCCGGTGATCGCGGCGGTGCGGGTGCCGCCGTCGGCCTGCAGCACGTCGCAGTCGATCACGATCGTGTTCTCACCGAGCGCCTTCGTGTCGACCACGGCGCGCAACGCACGGCCGATGAGCCGCGAGATCTCGTGCGTGCGCCCGCCGATGCGCCCCTTGACGCTCTCGCGGTCGTTGCGCGAGTTCGTCGCGCGCGGCAGCATCGCGTACTCGGCCGTGACCCAGCCCTTGCCCTTGCCCGTCAGCCAGCGCGGCACGCCGTTGGTGAAAGACGCCGTGCAGAGCACCTTCGTGCCGCCGAAGCTGATCAGCGCCGAGCCCTCGGCGTGTGCGGACCAGCCGCGTTCGATCGTGATCTCGCGGAGCTGGTCGGTGCTGCGGCCGTCGGCGCGGACGATGTCTGACATGGTGTCCTCTCGGAAGCGGTTGAGGGGCTGAGGGTGGGGTTCAGATGGCGCGGGTCAGGGCCGCGCGATGCCGTCACGGCCGACGGCATCCGCCTCGTCGTCGAGCAGATACGGCAGGTCGATCACGCCGGTCTGCACCAGCTGCACGTCGCGCACCTCGTGGCCCATCAGCCGGTTGGCGAGTGCCGTGAAGTCGTCGGCCGACGCGCCCGTCGCCTCGTAGACGTAGCTGGCGACGGCTCCGGGCGATGCGAGCTGATCGCGCTTGACGAGCTGACGGTAGACGTCGGCGGCGGTCTCGTCGTCGCTCGAGACGAGCGACACTCCGTCGCCCATCACATAGCTGATCGCGCCGCGCAGGAACGGGTAGTGCGTGCATCCGAGCACGAGGGTGTCGACGCCGGCCTCCCTGAGCGGCGCGAGGTACTCCTCCGCCACCGCGAGCACCTCCGGCGTTCCGGTGATGCCCGCCTCGACGAACTCGACGAAGCGGGGGCACGCCGCGGTGAACACCTCGAGGCGCTCATCGACCTCGAGCATGTCCTGGTAGACGCGCGACCCGATCGTGCCCACCGTGCCGATCACTCCGACGCGGCCGTTGCGGGTGGTCGAGACGGCGCGCCGCACGGCCGGTCCGATCACCTCGACGACGGGCACGTCGTAGCGCTCTCTCGCGTCGCGCAGCACCGCGGCGGATGCCGTGTTGCACGCGATCACGAGCATCTTCACCCCTTGGTCGACGAGCGTGTCGAGCACCTCGATGCTGTACCGCCGGACATCGGCGATGGGCTTCGGACCGTACGGGGAGTGCGCCGTGTCGCCGATGTAGACGAGCGACTCCTGCGGCAGCTGCGCACGGATCGCGCGCGCCACGGTCAGTCCGCCCACACCGGAGTCGAAGATGCCGATGGGCGCGTCGTTCATGATGCCCAAGCCTACTCGGCGGCGCCGTCCTGGCGGGCCGCGGCGAGCGCCTGTCGCAGGTTGCCGCCGGCCCGCTCGAGGGCGGCACGTGCGGTGGCGGCGTCTGCCCCGGTCTCGACGAGGGCGATCGCCAGCTTGACCGATCCGCCCGCGGCGCTCAGCGCCGCCGCAGCCGCCTCCGGCGTCGCCCCGGTGGCGTGCATCACGGTGCGCTCGGCGCGCGCTCGCAGCTTCTCGTTGGTGGACTGCACATCGACCATGAGGTTGCCGTACACCTTGCCCGACTGCACCATCGCGACAGTGGAGATGGCGTTGAGGACGAGCTTCTGGGCGGTGCCCGCCTTCAACCGCGTCGACCCCGCGACGACCTCCGGCCCGACGACGACCTCGATGGCGACGTCGACACCCTCCGAGATCTCCGAGCCGCGGTTGCACGCCAGGCTCACCGTGAACGCGCCCCGTTCGCGAGCCGCCCGCAGCGCGCCGCTGACGTAGGGGGTGCGGCCGGATGCCGAGATGCCGACGATCGCATCATCCGGCCCGAGCTCGGCTGCGGCCGCCGCGCCCGCCTCGACGTCGTCCTCGGCGTTCTCGACGGCGTTGCGCAGCGCCTGCTCGTCGCCGGCGATGACACCGACCACGAGCGAGGGATCGGTGCCGAACGTGGGCGGGATCTCGCTGGCATCCAGCACCCCCATCCGTCCGGCCGTGCCGGCGCCGACGTACACCAGCCGGCCGCCGCGGTGAAGACGGGCCACGATGCCGTCGATCGCGCGCGCGATGCTCTCCGACTCGGCCGCCACGGCCTGCGCCGCGACGATCCCCTGGTCGGTCATCAGCGCGACCTGGTCGATGGTGCTGAGCGTGTCGAGTTCGGCGAACGCCGGGTCGACGCGTTCGGTGGACAGGGTGTCGAGGGTGGAGCGCAGCTGTTCGCGGTCAGACATGTCGGTTCTTCCTTCGCAGGTTCTGCAGCGGGTGGGTCACACGGGTCCGGCGAGCAGGGCGCGGCGTGCGGCGCGGGCGGAGAGCTGACTCGCGGCGGGTGAGGAGATGACGGCGCCCTGCGCGTCGGCGGGCAGCCCCACGTTCACCGCGACGACGCCCGGTGCGGCCGAGCGGATGCCCTCGAGCACCGCGAGCTGCGGGGAATCGGCGTCGAGGCGGTCGACGAGCACGACGCTCTGCCCGGCGGCCGCGCGCTGCGCGGCAGCATCCAGCTCCGCCTCTGCGGCGGCGTCCGCGTCGACGCGGACGATCTCACCGCCCGCGGCGAGGGCGAGCGCGACGTGGGCCGCCGCGCTGTCGACCGCGAGGCTCGACGCCCGGCGCAGGTCGATCACGGTGGTGGGCCCGTCGGCGAACGGCGGCGGCGAGCCCTGCACGCGCACGGCACGGTCGGCGATGCGGTCCGCGTCGAAGGGCACCTCGGGTGCCGTGGACCGGCCGTGCACGGCATCCGCCATCGCCGCCACGCGGCGTGCTGCGTCCGCCACCCGGTCGCGGGATAGCTCGCCGCTGCGGATCGCCGCGACGATCGCGTCCCGAGCCATCAGGTAGTCGCGCTCATCCTGATCCGGGAGCATCGCCGCGCCCGGATTGGTCGGGTTGCCGATGCACAGCAGATCGGCGCCCGCGGCGAGTGCCCGCACCGCTCCCCCGCCGATGCCGACCTGCTCTCGGATCGCCGCCATGTCGAGCGCGTCGGTGACGATCACCCCGTCGAAGCCGGCTGCCCGCAGCCCCGCGAGCACGCCCGGATTGAGCGTCGCCGGCTCGTCGCCCCAGTGCGGCGCGGTGATGTGCGCGGTCATGATCGCGAGCACGCCCGCCTCGACGGCTGCGGCGAACGGCGGCAGGTGGTGCTCCTCGATCTCCTGCGGGCTGAGCGAGAGCGCCGGCAGACCGTGGTGCGAGTCGGTGTGCGTGTCGCCGTGACCCGGGTAGTGCTTGGCGCATGCGGCGACCCCGGCGCTCTGGATGCCGCGCACGGCGGCGGCCGTGTGCCGGGCGACGAGGTCGGTGCTGCCGCCGAACGCGCGCACCCCGATCACCGGGTTGCGCGGATCGGTGTTCACATCGGCGACCGGGCCGATCACGACGTCGGCGCCGATCGCATGCACACGGCGGCCGATCTCGTAGCCGGTCGCCGCGGTGGCGTCCACGTCGTCGACGACGCCGAGCTGCGCCGCTCCGGGCACCGTCGAGCCGGTCTCGGTCTCGAGCCGGGTGACGCTGCCGCCCTCCTCGTCGATGCCGATCAGCGCGCGCGACGCGCGACGGTGGATGTCCGCGCTCAGCGCGGCCGTGTCACCACGCAGGTTCTGCGCGAAGTAGACCACTCCGGCCAGCCCCTCCTCGAGCGCCGCACCGAGCCAGGTCGGCACCTCGGATCCGAGGAAGCCGGGCCACAGCACCCCGTTGGCGAGTCGGGTCAGCTCGTCGGCCATGCGGGAGTCCTCCGTGGTCGCGTCGTGGCGGATCGGGTCCGCTGATCAGTATTCCGGATCCGGCTCCTGGATACACTGGCCGGATGAGCTCCGCGTTCCTCACCGACCGCTACGAACTGACCATGCTCGCCGCATCGCTGCGCGACGGCACCGCCGCACGGCCCAGCGTCTTCGAGCTTTTCTCGCGCCGCCTGTCCGGCGGTCGTCGTTTCGGTGTCGTCGCGGGCACCGGCCGCCTGCTGACACTGCTGCGGGATTTCCGCTTCGGAGACGACGAGCTGCGGTACCTGCGCGACAACGATGTGGTGGATGCCGAGGCGGTGGCGTACCTCGAGAACTACCGCTTCACAGGCACCATCCGCGGCTACCGCGAGGGCGAGCTGTACTTCCCCGGATCCCCGATCCTCACGATCGAGGGCACGTTCGCCGACGCGGTCGTCCTGGAGACGCTGGCGCTGAGCGTGATGAACCACGACTCGGCCGTCGCCACGGCCGCGTCGCGCATGAGCATCGCCGCCGGTGAGCGCCCGCTGGCCGAGATGGGCTCGCGGCGTGCCGCCGAGCAGTCGGCGGTCGCCGCCGCCCGCGCCGCGTACATCGCCGGTTTCGCGTCGACGAGCAATCTCGAGGCGGGTCGGCGGTGGGGCATCCCCACGATGGGCACCGCCGCGCACTCGTGGACGCTGCTGCACGACTCGGAGGAGGACGCCTTCCGGTCGCAGATCGACAGCCTCGGCACCGACACCACCCTGCTCGTCGACACGTACGACATCGAGAAGGGTGTCGAGACGGCGATCCGCGTCGCCGGAACCGGCCTGGGCGGGGTGCGCCTCGACTCCGGCGACCTGCCACTGGTCGCCGCCGCCGTGCGCGAGCAGCTCGACGGGCTCGGCGCGACCGAGACGAAGATCACCGTGACCAGCGACCTCGACGAGTACGCGATCGCCGCCCTCGCGGCCTCGCCCGTCGACTTCTACGGTGTGGGCACCTCGGTGGTCACCGGCTCCGGATATCCGACGGCGAGCATGGTCTACAAGCTCGTCGCCCGGCAGGACTCCGCCGGCGGCTGGGTGGCCGTGGCCAAGGCATCCACCGACAAGGGCTCGAAGGGCGGGCGCAAGGCCGCGTTCCGCACCCTGGACGACGGCGTCGCCGTGGCCGAGACCGTGTCGGTCGCCGACGGATTCGAGCAGGTCGACACGGCCGCCGAGCATCCGGATGCCCGCGCTCTGCAGGTCGTGCTCGTCGACGGCGGGGAGATCGACTCCTCGCACGAGGGCGCCGCCGGAACCGCATCCGCCCGGGATCACCACCTGCGTGTGCGCGAGGAGCTGCCGGTGCGGGCGCTTGCACTCAGCAAGTCCGACCCCGCGATCCCGACTCTTTTTGTCGATGCGCTGTAGCGGCCACCGGTTTCTGAGCGAGGAGCGCAGCGACGAGTCGAAGAACGTCGACGCGGGCTGACGCGGGACCGCGTCAGGAGACCATGCTCTCGTAGATCTCCTTGCACGTCGGGCAGATCGGGAACTTCTCCGGATCCCTGCCCGGGGTCCACTTCTTGCCGCAGAGGGCGCGCACCGGCTTGCCGGTGATGGCCGACTCGAGGATCTTGTCCTTCTTCACATAGTGGGAGAAGCGCTCGTGGTCGCCGGGCTCGAGATGCTCTTCACGAAGCAGCTCTTCAAGTTCACGATCGAGCGTTGCCACGCCACCCTGATCGGGGCTGTCCAGCGGAGTACTCATGCCGAGATTCTAGCCGCCTGGGAGCGCTCCGGCTCAGGTGGTCTCCACGAACTCCATCAGCCGCTCGCCGCTGCGTTCGAAGATGGCCGCGCCGATCGCGGCGCCGCCGATGAGCACCACGACACCGGTGATCACGCCGACCCAGAACGTCGTCGGAGCGTGCTGGTCGCCCTCGATGAGCGTCCGCGCGAACATCCAGATCGTGGGCGCGCTCGCCAGCAGAGCGCCCACGAAGGTGAGCGCGGCACCGTACGAGCCGTGCGCCGACGAGCGCTGCGGCTGCTGGAACGGGCTGTCGCCGGGCCGTGACACCGCATAGGGGGCGACGACCGATGCGATGCTCGAGATGCCGAGTCCCGACAGCAGCAGTGCGGCGGTCACGCCGATCAGCGGCAGCATGAGGTGCCAGTCGGCGATGACCGCGAGCGTCACCGAGATGCCGATCGCGAGCACGGGCAGCGCGACCAGCAGCAGCGGGACGAGGCGTCCGAACCGGTCAGCCAGTCCGCGCACACCGCTGGCGATGTGCATCCACAGCGCGGTCGAGTCGTAGGCGACGTCGTTGTGCGGCATCCAGCCGAAGAACAGCGCCATGAGAGGCACGGGAACCAGGGCGGCGATCCACAGCGGCACGCCGGCGACGAGCAGCGGGAAGACCGTCAGCACCCCGGCGATCGGCACGACCAGCAAATTCACGATGTAGCGGCGGTCGCGCAGCCAGTACACCAGGCTGCGCGCGGCGACGGCGCCGAAGGCATTGGCGGGGAGTGACCCGAACCAGCCGAGACCCGACCGCTCGCGCGTCGCGTAGGGGCGCTCGGATGCCGTGAGCAGGCGCTTCACGAGCAGGTTCCACAACAGCAGCATCGCGCCGATCGTCACGACGGCGATCACGCCGCTCGTCCACGCCGCAGACCGCTCCCCCGCCGCGAGGTGGAAGAGGAACGCCTGGGGTGCAGCGAGCGGCGAGAACCCGACGATGCTCGTCGCCGTGTGCACGGCGGGTGGCACCTGTCCGTCCCACCGCAGCGACGCGAAGTACGCCGCGACGGGGAACGCGATGACGATCACCGGCAGCGTGAAGAGCACCGTGAGCTCGCGCGAGCGCCGCTCGGGCAGCATGATGGCGCTGATCGCCATGCCGATGCGTGCGGCGAGCGCGATCGACAGCACGCCGATCGCTCCGAACAGCGCCGCCGCACCCCACGCCACCCCGGCCTGCACGACGATGATCACCACGCATGTGGTCACGGCGATCAGGGCGAGGCTGGGAACGCTGATCAGCGAGGCGAGGACGAGGGTCCAGCCGAGCCGGCGCTCGTCGACGCCGAACGGCCAGAAGCGCCGCGGGTCGAGCTGGTCGGGCGTGCCGGTGAGCATCGGGCCGATGAAGAACGCGAGCATCAGCGCGGCGGCGCCGAGCACGATGACGGTCTCTGCGGTGGGCAGCGGCGCCTCGCCGAGACCGAGGATGGCGACGCAGACGGCGACGGTGGCGGCGACGGATGCCAGCAGCGCGATGGCGGAGCGAACCGCGTGCTCTCCGCGCAGCGCGCCGACCAGCAGCGCGAGCCTCAGTCGGAGAACGTGTGCAGCCACTCGAGCCCCTCCACTTCGCCTCCGGTGCCCGAAAGCTCGATGAACCGCTCGGTGAGGGTCTGACCCGCCCGCACCTCGTCGATGGTCCCCTCCGCGAGCACCTCGCCGCCGACGATCACGGCCACGCGCGAGCACACCCGCTCGACGAGGTCCATGCCGTGGCTCGACAGGATGACCGTGCCGCCGTGCGAGACATACGACCGCAGGATGTCGAGGATGACCCCCGACGAGACCGGGTCGACCGCTTCGAAGGGCTCGTCGAGCACGAGCACCCGCGGCGAGTGGATCAGGGCTCCGGCGAGCATCACCTTCTTGGTCATGCCGGCCGAGTAGTCGGACACGACGCGGCTGAGCGCCTCGCTCAGGTCGAACGCGCGGGCGAGATCCGCCGTGCGCTTCTCGATGACCGCCCTGTCGAGGCCGCGCAGCTGGCCGTAGTAGTACAGCAACTGTCGGCCGGTGAGACGGTCGAACGTGCGCAGGCGGTCGGGAAGCACGCCCATCACGCGCTTGGCCTCGAGCGGCTTCGCGCGCTGGTCGATGCCGCTGATGTGCACGGTGCCGGCATCGGGGCGCAGGAGTCCCGCGATGATCGACAGCGTCGTGGTCTTTCCGGCGCCGTTGGGCCCGACGAGTCCGTAGAACGATCCGGCGGGCACGGTCAGATCGATGTCGTCGACGGCGGTGGTGTCGCCGAAGCGCTTCACCAGGCCGCGGATCCGGATGGCGTCGGAAGGCTCGGTCTCGGTCGCCGGCTCGTCCACGCTGGGAAGGTCGAGCTCGACAGCGGCAGCGTCGGCGTGGGCGGCGGGCTCGGCGAGGTCGGCGGAGGCCTCGACGGCGGGATCGTCGGCCGTGGTCGCATCAGTCGAGGCGGGCTCTGCTGCCGGCGCGGCGGCCGCAGCCGTGTCGTCGACGATCGTCGCGGATGCCGCGACGCTGTTGCGCGGAGGCCGCGCCTCGGCGAGGTCGGCGCTGTTGGATGCGGCGACCAGCCTGCGCGCAGGGTCGGAGTCGAGGGAGATGACCGCATCGGAGGTGATCTCGGGCGTCGGTGCGGTCGCGTCCTCTCCCCGTGCGTCTGCCACCGGAGCGGATGCCTTCTTCGCCGGCTTCCGTGCTGCAGCGGGCTTCCGTGCTGCAGCGGGCTTCCGTGCTGCAGCCGGCTTCGCGGGCGTGGGCTCTGCCGCGGTCGCCTCAGCTGCAGCCGTGCGGTCTGCGGAGGCGGTCTCGGTGGCGGCGGTCCCGGCCGTGCCGGTGTTCGCCGCGGCGGTCTCGGCCGCCGTGATCTTGGAGGCGGCGGTCTTGGAGGCGGCGCTCTTGGCCGCAGTGGACTTGGCCGCAGTGGACTTGGCCGCAGTGGACTTGGCCGCAGTGGTCTCGGCCCCAGCGGTCTTGGCCGCAGTGGTCTCGGCCCCAGCGGTCTTGGACGCGGCGGTCTCGGCGCCAGCGGTCTTGGACGCGGCCGTCTTGGCGGGTCCCGCCGCCTTAGCAGGTGCGGGGGCCTCGGCCGCAGCGGGGGTCGTGCTCCGTGCGGAAGTCGTCGCCGTCTTCTTCGTCGCCGCGGTGTCCGCCGCCGTCGTGGTCTTCGCGGTCGTGGTCTTCGCGGTCGTGGTCCTGGCAGCGGCGGACTTGGCTGTGGTCTTCGCCGCTGTGGTCTTCGCCGCTGTGGTCTTTGCCGCTGTGGTCTTCGCCGCGGTCGACTTCGCTGTAGTCGTCTTTCCAGCACTGGTCTTTCCAGCACTGGTCTTTCCAGCACTGGTCTTTCCAGCACTCGTCTTCGCGGCACTGGTCTTGGCCGCGGCGGTGGTGCGCTTGGCGGCGGGCTTCGACACGTCGTCGCCGACCGGGGTCGCGTTCGCCGTGCTCTTCTTCGCATCGGCTGCGGTCTTCTTCGCCACGGACTCCGCCTTCTTCAGCGCCTCCGTCCGCTTGGCGGCGGCCGTCTTCGCTGCGGCACTGCGCGCGGCGGTCGTCCGACTCGCGGTCTTCGCGGCCGCGGCCGCGGTGGTCGCCTTCTTCACGGCGGCCGCACGGCCGGCATCCGCCTCTGCGGTCTTCTTCGCCGCGGCCGACCTGGCTGCGGCCGTCGACGCGGCCGCTCTCTTCACCGCCGCAGTCTTCTTCGCGTCGGCTGCGGACGCACCGGAGGTGCGGGGCTTCTTCACGGGCGTCTTCTGCTCGGCGGACAGGTCGGAGGCATCCGCGATCGAGTTCGGTGTGTCGTCGATTCGGGCATCCTCTGGTTCTCGCGCGGCAGTCACCCGTCTACGGTACCAACCGCCGCTGACAGCGCCGGGGCGGCGTCATGAGCACGAAGACGCCGTCACGCAACCCCCTTGCCGACACTGAGAGATACGTGTGCAATCGATCACGAAAGAGCAACAGGAGCGCCTCCACCGGAGCTCTCTCAGTCACCATCGGTAGCATTGCGGAGGCACGAAGAGGTGTCCGGTCGGTGAACCGACCGCGAACACCGTTCTTTCTTAGGAGATTCCGTGACTCTTCAGACCGTCATCCTCGCAGCCGGCATGGGCTCGCGCCTCGGCCGCGCCCTTCCGAAGCCGCTCACCGAACTCAGCGACGGCCGCACCATCATGGGCCAGCAGCACGACAACATCCGCGCGGTGTTCGGCAAGGCCGCGCGCATCACCACCGTCGTCGGCTACCGCGCCGAGACCATCGTCGAGGCCTTCCCGACCGCAAACTACGTGCACAACGAGCGCTACGACGTGACCAACACGTCGAAGAGCCTGCTGCGCGCGCTGAACGCCACAGGCAAGAGCGGCGTGCTCTGGATGAACGGCGACGTCGTGTTCGACCCGCGCATCCTCGGCCGCGCCATCGAGTTCATCGAGCGCGACCAGTCGTTCGTTACCGTCAACACCTCGAAGGTGAGCGACGAAGAGGTCAAGTACACCGTGACCGCCGAGGGCTACATCGACGAGCTCTCCAAGACCGTCAAGGGCGGCCTGGGCGAAGCTGTGGGCATCAACTACATCTCGTCGCGCGACAAGAAGGCGTTCATGCGTCAGCTGCAGCGCGTCGATGACCAGGATTACTTCGAGCGCGGTCTCGAGCTCGCGATCGCCGAAGACGGTCTGCTGCTCGAGCCGATGGACGTGTCCGACCTGTACGCGGTCGAGATCGACTTCGCCGAGGACCTGGAGCGCGCGAACCTGTTCGTGTGAGCCGACTCGCGAGATCCGAAAGCCCCGCCCTGTCAAGGGGGTCGGGGCTTTCGGCTTTCTCGCGGACGGGGTGCATAGGATCGCCGCATGCGTGAGAAGGTCCACAAGATCCACTCGCTCCCGGAGGACTCCCCCTGGGACAAGCCCGTCCCGCCGGTGGGTTCGACCGAGCATCCGCTCAGCGTGCGCAGCCTCGACAGGGTGATGACCGTGCAGCGGCCGCTCGTCGTCGCGCACATCCGCAGCATCCGGCGTCGGTACCCTGAGGCAGATCCTGAGCAGATCGTGCGGATCCTCGAGGCCCGCTACCTGGGCGCCGTGACAGCCGGCGGAGCCGCCATCGGCGCGACCGCCGTCGTGCCCGGCATCGGCACGGGCGTCACGCTGGCCCTGTCGGGTGTCGAGACCATCGGCTTCATGGAGTCGACCGCGCTGTTCGCCCAGTCCGTCGCCGAGGTGCACGGCATCGCGATCGAGAACCCCGAGCGCGCTCGGGCCCTCGTCATGACGCTCATGATGGGTAAGGAGGGCGTCGATCTCGTCTCCCAGCTCGCGCGGCAGGCGACGGGCAAGGGCGGCACCCGCTCGTCGTACTGGGGCGAGATGGTGACCAAGTCGCTGCCCCGGGCGGCGATGGGCCCGATCGTCGATCGGCTGAAGTCCGAGTTCATCCGGCAGTTCGCCAAGCGCGGCGGCGCATCCTTCCTCGGCAAGGCGCTCCCCTTCGGGGTGGGCGCGGTCGTCGGCGGTGCCGGCAACCACCTGCTGGGGCGCCGCGTGCTCACCACCTCCCGCAGGGCGTTCGGCGCAGCGCCGGCCGTGCTTCCCGTGGACCTCGAACCGGCACCCGGAAGCGAGAAGCTGGAGGCGCGGATGCTGCGGGGCGCGCGCTTCATCGGTTCGAAGCTGCGGCGCGGACCGCGGGAGATCGAGTCTTCGACGGAGTCTCCCTCCACAGACAGCGAGTGAGGTCGAGTTCTGCACACGGCTGCAGCCGTCACCTGCTGCCCGGCCCTGAGGTCTGAGCTCGTTCCTACCGTGACGGGATGCTGCATTCCATCGACCCCGCTCAGCCCCCTCCCCCTGTCGCCTACTGCGTGCCGTGGGTGATCCCCCGTCGCGACCGCACGCACCCGGTGGTGCTCAACGCCGGTCGCGAGCCGGTGGACTTCGTGCGCGTCTTCCGCGATGACCTCGATCACCGGCAGATGGTCGATCTGTGGGGGCAGGTGCTGCCCGGCGAGAACGTCGAGCTGTGCCTGTGCGCCTCCGACCCCGACGAGGCGGTCGTGACGATCGGCTGGTTCCGCCAGCTGGACGGACTGGAGTACGTGTGGCGATTCGTCGTGTGACGAGGCTGGCTTCGGGTCGCGTCGGCATGAATGTCGGAGGTGCGTCCTACTCTTCGAGTATGTCCATCGCATCGCAGGATCCGTTTTACCGGCAGCGTGAGCTGCTGGATGAGTGGGTCGAGGTGCGGACGGAGATCAACCGGCTCGAAGCGCGGGCGGCGGCGCTGCTCGCGGCTCGGATCGAGGTGATGGAAGCCGATGTCGCGGCCGCTCCCGTGCACCGTGAGGCGATCCGCCGATCGATGGTCGCGGAGTACTCCGCGGCCGGGCGGATGGCGAAAGGCACCGTCGAGCAGGCGTTCGCCGAGGCGCGCGCCCTGCACGACGACTTCCCGAACCTGCGCGAGTCGTATGCTGCAGGACGGGTCAGCGCCGCGCACGTGCGAGAGATCCTCCGAGCGCCAGGCCCACTGATCCAGGCGATCGGTGAGGGCGCGGCGACCGAGGCGGATCACGCGCTGTACGAGGCGGCGGCCCTGGAGTTCGCCGAGACCGAAGCACCCGCCCGCACCCGCGCGCACGTGCGGGAACTGATCGCCGCCCTCGTACCGCAGACGATCACCCAGCGGCACCGCACCGCCGTCGCCGAGCAGTCGGTCACGGTGCGCGAGCTCGACGATGAGATGGCGCTGCTGCAGGCCATCATGCCCACCTACAAGGCCGTCGCGATCCTCGACCGGCTCACCACCATCGCCCGCGCGCAGAAGCAGCACCCCGAGAACCGCCACCCCACCCTCCCCACCGACCTCGACGCCGACCTCGAATACGAGACCGGTCGCGCGCAGGCAGAGGCTGAGGCGCGAGCGATCTTCGGCAGCGACGACACCTACACCACCGACCCGTTCGACCTGCCCGACCCGTTCGACCTGCCTGGGGCGTGGGAGGCCTATGAGGACGCCATGGACCGTCTCCTAGATGTGATGTCCAGGGACGTTGTTCTGCCCCCGCGCGCAATGACACCGTGCTGATTCAAGAAGCATCTGTCCAGACCGCTCACCATTGAAGGCATGTAGAGTTTGGGGCATGTCGAGTCCCGAATCAGACAGGTCAGGGGTTGTCGGTCACACCGCCAGCCCCTTGAACCACTAGTTACGACGCCCACGATCTGTGTGGGCGTATTTCTGGCGTACCCGGGGCACTGGCCGTGGTGACAAGAAGAACCATTTCTTGATCTCACACCTCGGAGTACTCGATGCCTTTTGCTCTCTACATGCTTGCCCTGGCGGTCTTCGTCATGGGCACTTCAGAATTCATGCTCGCGGGATTGCTCCCCGCGATCGCGACCGAACTTGACGTCTCGGTCGGCACTGCAGGCCTGCTGACCTCCGCATTCGCGGTCGGTATGGTCGTCGGCGCGCCAGTGATGGCGGCATTCGCTCGCAGTTGGCCACCGCGGCTCACATTGATCGTTTGCCTTCTCGTGTTCGCGGGAAGCCACGTCATCGGAGCGATGACACCAGTGTTCTCTCTCCTGCTCATCACCCGGGTGCTCAGCGCTCTCGCAAACGCAGGATTCCTCGCCGTAGCACTGAGCACGGCCACTACCCTCGTGCCAGCGAACCAGAAGGGGCGTGCACTGTCGATCCTGCTCTCCGGCACGACGATCGCAACCGTCGTGGGCGTCCCCGCCGGGGCACTGCTCGGCACAGCGCTGGGCTGGCGAACGACGTTCTGGGCGATCGCCATCCTCTGTATTCCCGCGGCCGTTGGAGTCATTCGGGGCGTCACGAACAATGTTGGTCGGAGCGCGACTAGCGCGACCTCACCAAGGCTCCGTGCCGAGCTCAGCCAGTTGGCGATGCCGCGGCTCATCCTGGCCATGGCACTCGGAGCGCTGATCAACGGAGGGACCTTTGCGGCATTCACCTTCCTGGCACCCGTCGTGACCGAGACCGCGGGCTTGGCCGAAGCGTGGGTGTCCGTCGCGCTGGTGATGTTCGGCATCGGATCGTTCCTTGGCGTCACGATCGCAGGACGACTATCAGATCAACGACCTGGCCTCGTGCTCGCAGTCGGCGGACCGCTGTTGCTGACGGGCTGGATCGTGTTGGCAGTGGTCGCATCTCATCCCGTTGCGCTTATCGTCCTCGTCCTCGTTCAGGGCTTCCTGTCGTTCGGCGTCGGCAGTACTCTGATCACGCGTGTGCTGTATGCAGCATCGGGTGCGCCAACGATGGGCGGTTCGTACGCAACCGCAGCATTGAATATCGGAGCTGCCGCGGGGCCTGTGCTTGGTGCGTTCGGGCTCGCGACCGGGCTGGGGCTGCTCGCGCCGGTTTGGGTCGCCTCGGTGCTGACAGCGATCGCTCTCGCCATCATGCTTCTCACCGGACGCGCGCTCACGAAGACCGCGGCGGAGGCCAATTGATGACCCATCCGAACGCTCTTCTCACTCCTCGTGCCCGTCTCCGGTTAGCCCGACTGATTGTCGAAGACGGCTATCCGGCCACGATCGCCGCAAAGATGTTCATGGTTTCCCCGATCACTGCCCGGAAATGGGCCGGCCGCTACCGGGAAGAGGGCGAGTTTGGGATGCAGGATCGCTCCAGCAAGCCGCACCGGATCCCAGACAGGACGCCCGAGCATGTCAAGAAGAAGATCATCAACCTGCGCTGGCGGCTTCGACTGGGGCCAGCCCAGATCGCTGCACGACTTGGTCTCTCGACGTCGACTGTTCACGCGGTCCTCGTCCGTTGCCGCGTGAACCGCCTCTCGCATATCGATCGTGTCACTGGCGAGCCATTGCGGCGATATGAGCATCCTCATCCGGGATCGTTGATTCATGTCGATGTTACGAAGTTCGGCAACATCCCCGACGGCGGTGGACATCGTTACGTAGGTCGGAAGCAAGGCGCACGGAACAAGCTCGCGACTCCGGGATTACCACGAGGAAAAGACCACAAGCCGCGCACCGGAACGGCGTTCGTTCACACAGTCATCGACGACCACTCCCGCGTCGCATACGCAGAAATCTGGTCGGATGAGCAGGCGAGAACAGCGGTGGGAGTTCTCGAACGCGCCGTGGACTGGTTCGCCGAACGAGGCGTGACCGTCGAGCGAGTCCTATCCGACAACGGGTCGGCCTACAGATCCCACGCATGGAGGGACTTCTGCGCTCGGCTCGGCATCCGACACAAGCGGACACGCCCCTACCGGCCGCAGACGAACGGGAAGATCGAGCGATTCCACCGCACGCTCGGGGACGGATGGGCCTATGCCAGGTTTTACGGTTCAGAGGCCGAACGACGCCTGGCGCTGCCCGGCTGGCTCCACTTCTACAACCACCACCGACACCACTCTGCGATTGGCGGCGCACCCTTCGACCGACTCAACAACGTCCCTGGACATCACACCGAACACGGCCCGACCGTGATCCGGATCCCCACCGACACCCGCGGGTTGGACGAGATCCGCACGGAACTGCTCAGCGACCTCCTCCTCACCGCGAACCCCAGTGAGATCATGGGCACCGGGCTGGAGAACATCCATGCCCGCATCCAGGTCACCGTCGCCGCCACCACCCTCACCGGCGCCGACGAGCACCCCGCGCAGCTCGACGGACACGGCACCCTGCACCCCGACATCGCCCGCCACCTCGCCGGAGAGTCCACCGGGTGGACGCGGCTGTTCCTCGATCCCACCGGACTGGTCACCGAGACGGACACCTACACCCCTACCGAGCCGATGCGCCGCTTCCTGCGCGCCCGCGACCAGCACTGCCGCTTCCCCGGCTGCCGCATGCCCATCCACCGCTGCGAAACCGACCACACCCACGACTGGGCCCTCGGCGGACCCACCCGCACCGACAACCTCGCCCACCTCTGCCTCACCCACCACAGCCTGAAACACCCCGACATCCCCGACGAGTTCCGCTGGACAGCCAGACAGCTCCCCGACTGGACCCTCGAATGGACCAGCCCCACCGGACGCACCCACCACGACAGACCACCCCGCCGGGTCATGTTCACTCCCAGCGAGCCACCACCGCCGACACCGCCGCAGACATGGGCGCCGGCCACCGTGCCGGACGAGCCAGAGCCGTCGTCGGCAAAGACGCAAGACCGCTGGGCGGTCCACGGCGAAGCGCCTCCGTGGGACACCGCGGTGTCCTGACCGGCGATCTCCTCACCGGCGGTTGATCAGGTCGCCTCTTCGGGCGCGGCGCTCACTCCCCGGGCAGCGCCAGCACGGTCCGCACGAAGAGGTCGGCCACGGCATCCGCGTCGATCTCCAGAGCTACCTGCGAGCGCGACCACTCGTCGTCGAGGCCGTGCAGCCGGTCCTCACCGGCGAACGCGCGACGGTCGACGACGGTCTGCCCGCGGCTGTACCCGCTGAGCTCGACGCGCACCGGCAGCGACTCGAACCGCACCAGCTCGGGCGCGACCATCGCGCACACGGCGCCCGCGTCGCCGATCAGGCCTGTGTACATCAGCGACTCGTCCTCGCTCAGCGCCACCCGATGGCCGAGCAACTGCCCGACGACACGGCCGACGCGATGCGAGCCCGACGCGAGCTCGTCGGCACGCGACTGCGGCACCGCCACACGGTTGAACACGTCCAGTCCGTACATCGTGGTCGGCACACCGGCATCCATCACGATCGCCGCCGCCTCGGGGTCGTGCCAGACGTTGAACTCCGCTACCGCTGTGGCGTTGCCGACGCTCGCCGACCCGCCCATGAACACGATCCGCTCGATCCGCTCGGCGACCTCCGGGTGCGTGCGCAGCAGCAGCGCCAGGTTCGTCTGCGGCGCCAGCGCGATGAGCGTCACCGGGGTGGGATGCTGCATGATCAGCCGGCGCATCAGCGCCACGGCCGACTCGGCGACCGCGCCGCGGTCGCTCGCCGGCAGCGCCACGCCACCCAGGCCGTCGGCGCCGTGCACATGCGACGCCGCGCGCGCCGGCGCGAGCAGCGGGCGTGATGCACCCCCGGCGACCGGCACATCCCCGGCACCGGCCATATCCAGGATCCGCAGCGTGTTGTCGACGACCTGCTCGAGGCCCGCGTTGCCCGCCACGCAGGTGACGCCGAGCACCTCGACATCCGGGTGAGCCACGGCGAAGAGCATGGCCAGGGCGTCGTCGATGCCGGTGTCGACATCCATGATCACGGGGACGGGCATGCACACGAGCATACGCAGGGAAAGGCCAAAGGAATTGCGCTCCCGTTGTGCCGAGCATCCAACAGCGGAACCGGCCCCGGCGCTAGGGTGGAATTCGTGACGGACACGCCAGACCTCTCGACCACGGCCGCCAAGATCGCGGACCTCCGCTCGCGCTTCACCGACGCGGTTCTCGAGCCCGAGAAGATCGCCCAGCAGAAGCAGCACGCCAAGGGCAAGATGACCGCCCGCGAGCGCATCGAGCTTCTGGTCGACAACGGCAGCTTCGTCGAGTTCGACGAGTACGTGCGCCACCGCACCACCGCCTTCGGCATGGACCGCAACCGTCCCTACGGCGACTCCGTCGTCACCGGCGTCGCCACCATCCACGGGCGCACCGTCGCGGTGTACTCGCAGGACTTCACCACCTTCGGCGGCTCGCTCGGCGAGGTCGCCGGCGACAAGATCATCAAGATCATGCAGTTCGCCTTGCAGGGCGGGATGCCCATCATCGGCATCCTCGACTCCGGTGGCGCCCGCATCCAGGAGGGCGTGCTCGCGCTCAGCAAGTATGGCGAGATCTTCCGGCACAACACCCGCTCATCGGGCGTCATCCCGCAGATCTCCATCATCATGGGCCCTGCCGCCGGCGGTGCCGTGTACGGCCCCGCCTTGACCGACTTCGTCATCATGGTCGACAAGACCAGCCAGATGTTCGTGACCGGCCCCGACGTCATCAAGACCGTCACCGGCGAGGACGTCGGCATGGAGGAGCTCGGCGGTGCACTCACGCACAACACCCGCTCCGGCGTCGCGCACTACCTCGCCGAAGATGAGGACGACGCGCTCGACTACGCGCGCACCCTGCTCAGCTACCTGCCCGACAACAACATGGCCGAGATCCCGGCGTACGACTCGCTCTTCGAGTGGGAGACGACGGATGCCGATCACGTGCTCAACCGGATCATCCCCGACTCCCCCAATCAGCCCTATGACATCCACACCGTCATCCAGCACGTGGTGGATGCGGGCGAGTTCCTCGAGGTGCAGCCGCTGTTCGCACCGAACATCGTGATCGGGTTCGGCCGCGTCGAGGGACGCTCGGTGGGCATCATCGCCAACCAGCCCTCGCAGATGGCCGGCACCCTGAACATCGAGGCGGGCGAGAAGGCCAGCCGCTTCGTGCGCTTCTGCGACTCGTTCTCGATCCCGATCGTCACCCTGGTCGACGTGCCCGGATACCTGCCCGGCACCGACCAGGAGTGGACCGGCGTCATCCGCCGCGGCGCGAAGCTCATCTACGCGTACGCCGAGGCGACGGTGCCGATGGTGACCGTCATCCTGCGCAAGGCCTACGGCGGCGCCTACATCGTGATGGGCTCGAAGCAGCTCGGCGCCGATGTGAACCTCGCCTGGCCGACCGCTGAGATCGCGGTGATGGGCGGCCAGGGTGCCGTCAACATCCTCTACCGCGGTGAGATCCGCAAGGCTGAGGAGGCCGGTGAAGACGTCGCCGCCGTGCGCACGCGCTTGGCCAACGAGTACACGTACAGCGTGACCAGTCCCTTCCTCGCCGCCGAGCGCGGCGAGATCGACGGCGTCATCGAGCCCTCCGCCACGCGCGTCGCCATCGCGAAGGCGCTGCGCGCCCTGCGCGGCAAGCGCGCCGAGCTGCCGCCCAAGAAGCACGGGAACATCCCGCTGTGACCGAGCCCGACGAGACCCCGCGCATGGAGATCGTGCGCGGCAACCCGACCGAGGAAGAGCTGGCGGCGCTCATCGCGGTCGTCGCCGAGGCGTACTCGCACGAGACCGAGGAGGCGGTCGCCGAGGAGCCGCGGATCTCGGCATGGCAGCGCACCCAGCGCGGCATCCGCCGTCCGCTGCGCCGCGACATCCCCTGGGGCCGGTACTCCGGCTGATCCGAGCCAGGATGCTGGAATATCGGTACTTCGAGGATACGAGAAACATGTCCCCCGAAATACCTACAGACAGGGTCTGCACGGCCCGCCACACTGATAGAGACGCTTCGCGTTAGGCGGCTGCTCTGTCCCCAGGGTAGGCAGACGCAGCACCGCCCACCAGCGGACAGTTTTCGGGTAGCTGTTCCGCACCTGGCGAGGGGCCGGCACACATGCCGCCCCTCGCCTCTCTCATTCCGCCACGCGACGGATCTCGTGCCAGAGCTCGACGGCGTCGTCGTCGGTAGCCCCGCCCGCGGTGCGACCGACCACTGTGACCGCGTTCGTGTCGTCACGGCCGGCGCGGATGATGAGGCGGTTGGAGCGCGCTCGGGCGAGGACGTCGGCGAGCTCGGCACGGATCTCCTCGATGCGGTCCTCGTCGATGCCGTCCAGTCCGCCCTCGTCGAACACCGTCACGGTCGCGCCCGCGCGACGCGCCTCGGTGATCGCCTCCCGAACCGCCGCGCTCATCAGGCTGCCGCCGCGCAGCTCGTCGCGGAGTGTGCCCTCCGCCAGCCGCGCCTCCAGTCGCTCCTGTTCGGTCAGCTCGCCTCGCGCGGCCACGGTGCGGCTCAGCACCGGCCCGGCCACGGCGAGGGCGCGCTGGGCGCGCACCCGGCGTTCGCGCTGACGCACGAGCTGGGTGGCATGCCAGGCGGACACCGCCCGCTGAATGTCGGCGAGGCGCTCGGTGTCGCGCACGGCGCGGTCCCAGAAGAGCACCAGCAGCTGTGCCACGACCACCCAGGTGATCGAGCCGACCAGGCCGAGGGTGAACGCCTGCCCGATCCCCATGAACGCCGACGCCACGAGAACGAGTGTGACCAGCATCCCCCAGCCGAACACCGGGCGACGACGAACGATGCATACGACGGCCAGCAGGCCCGTCGCGCCGATGTACCAGGTGGCGAACGGCGCACCGCGCAGCGACGGCTCCAGCGCGAGGCTGACCAGGGTCGGCACGATCGCGCTGGCGCCCAGAGCCAGAACCGCGGCCGCCACGGGCAGCCGCACGTCGCCGGGAGCGGTGAGCACTGCGGTCAGCGTGGCGGCGAGATAGAGCGCGATCGCCGCGACGATGAGCAGCGGCCCCTGCGGCTGCACCGTCCACGCGATCCCACGCGCGGCGAAGTACAGCGCGAACCCGAGGGCCAGCGACGTGGTGATGCTGCGCACCGAGCGCCTCATGACGGCTCCCACCCGAGAACGACGGTCGTCCCGTCGGCATCCGAGACGATCTCCGAGGTGCCGGCGACCGCCGCCATCCGCGCGACGATCGACGCGCGGATGCCCAGGCGGTCCTCGCCGATGGCATCCGGGTCGAACCCGGGCCCGGCGTCGAGCACGGTCACCCGCAGTCGATCGGCCGCGGCCGACTCGACGATGACGTGCAGACCGTGACCGTCGGCGTGGGCGAGCGCGTTGCCGATCGCCTGCCGCGCGGCGAGCACGATCGCGCGCGCCACCTTGCCCGGCACCTCTGCGTCGGCCGCGCCGCGCTCCTCGACCACCGCGTCGGCGCCCTGCTCCGACAGGGTGCGGCGCAGCTCGGTCACGATCTGGGATCGTGCGACGGGCGCGTCGCTGCCCTCCTGCGCGATCGACGCCTCCGTGTTCGCGAGCCGGGTGAGCGCCTCTCGCGCCATCGCGACGGCCAGCGCCCGCGCGCGATCGCTGTCGGCGCGCTCGGCGGCGATCAGCGCGGCGAGCACGCTGTCGTGCATCAGGGCCGACATCGCCACGCGCTCCTCCTCGGCAGCCGACGCCGCGGCCGCGGAGGCATAGCCCTCGACCGCCCTCGATCGCGCCTCGTCGACGCCCGCGGCGATCTGGCGGAACATCCACGCCAGCGAGATGATCACCGTGCCGAGGATGATCGTGAACGACACGTCGAAGCCGGTGCTGATCCACCAGCTCTGCTCGAAGCCGCCCTGCACCAGGCGCACCCAGCCGTACAGGATCGGCAGGGTGAGCGCCCAGATCAGCTGGATGCGGGTGGTGAAGGCCAGCATGGCGGCGACGACGCCGATGTTGACGAGGAAGAAGATCCACGGCTGGTTCGACGGGTCGCGCACTCCCCCCTCGACGACGACGGGCCACAGTGCGAGCGCGATCGCGTAGGCGACAGTGAAGGTGCCGGCAGCAGGCTTGACGCCCTTGCCGATCACGCATGCGACGATCATCCACAGCAGCGGCAGGAAGACCAGCGCCATCATCCCGATGCGGCCGGGATCCGGGGGCGCGAGGCGGGTGACCGCGGCGAGCAGAGCCTGCGCGCCCAGCGCCGCCGAGCCGATCGCAGCGACCGTGGAGAGGATCCGCTCCATCCGCTGCCCGGTGAAGCGCTCGAGCCCGATGCCGACCTCGCGCTGCGAGGGGATGCTGCTCCACGCCTCCTTCAGGCTGCGGTCGTCAGTCGTCATTCGGCACGCCGTCCGCGGCGACGATCCCGTCCTCCATCGCGCGGCGCAGCAGGTCGACCTTGGTGGGCGCGGGGCGCCCGACCTCGACGTACTTCACCCTGATGCGGGTGATGTTCTCCTTCGCGGTGGAGTAGGCGACCCCGAGCCGCTCGGCGACGGCCTTCAGCGGAAGGCCCGCGGCATACAGGCGCAGCACCTCGCGCTCACGGGTGGACAGCTGCGCATCGGCGAACTCGCGGTCGCCGTCGACGGCGCTCGCCCATTCGACGTTGTTCAGCGCCTCGCCTCGGGCCACCGTGTGGATCGCCTCGAGCACGTCGTCGAGGGTCGAGGACTTGCTCACCACGCCGGCCGCGCCCGCGACCAGCGCCTCACGCACCGAGGCCGGACGATCGGCCACACTGTGGATGACGACGCTCGCGCCGTCTGCGACGAGAGTGGTGACGTTCTCGGTCACGGTCGTGCCGTCGCCGAGCGTCAGATCGAGCACGACCACGTCGACGGGCGGCTCGGACGACGTCGCCCGCCAGGTGAGGTACTCCTTCACCGTTGCGCCGGAGAACACGACGCGCTGCTCGCCGTCACGCAGGCAGGCGGCTTCCAGGCCGAGGCGGACCGACTCGTGGTCGTCTATGAGGGCGACGGTGCTCATCCCGTCAGCCTACCGAGTGCGAGCGGGTCGACCGGAACACCGACCTCGCCCCGAGCCGGCGGCTCAGCGGCTCAGCAGCGCGACGGCCTCGAAGTGGTGCGAGTGCGGGAAGAGGTCGAATGCGCGGAGCGTCTCCACATCCCAGCCGAGCTGACGGAACGTGCCGAGGTCTCGTGCGAGCGCCACCGGATCGCACGCGACGTAGACGACGGCCTCGGGGTCGAGGGCGTGGATCGACTCGACCACACCCCGCCCCGCGCCCGCCCGCGGCGGATCGAGCACCACGGCGCCGGCGCGCGTTCCGTCCGGGGCGCCGGTCAGGAAGCGGTCCACGCGGGCGGTGACCGCGTGGACGTCGACATCGGCCAGGTTCGCGGCGGCGTGCTCGGTCGCCCGACGGTCGGACTCGACCGTGACGATGTCGGTCGCGCCCTGTTCTGCGAGCGTCGCCGCGAACAGGCCCACTCCGCCGTAGAGATCGAAGTGGGTGGCATCCGGATCCACCCGACCGGCGAGCGCCTCGGCGACCGCGTCGTGCAGCGTCTCGGCGGCGCGCGGGTGCACCTGCCAGAACCCGGCCGCGTCCAGCTGGAACCGGCGAGCGCCGACCTGCTCGAAGACCACCTCGGAGCGCCCCCGGCGCGCCCCGTCCGGGCGCGGCAGCACGCGCACACGGCCGTCGCCGGGTTCGACCAGGTCGACCCGGCCCGGCTTCTGCGAGCGCAACGCGAATGCCGCCGCCGCGACGGCGGGCCTGGCCAGCGGCAGGGTCGCGACGTCGATGACGCGGTGGCTGCGCGCGGCGTATGGTCCGACGCGGCCGTCGGCGTCGACGTGCAGCGAGACCCGGGTGCGCCACCCGGTGCCGTCATCGTCGCCGACCGGCTCCACGACGGGCGCGGAGAGGCCGGTCCCGGCGAACTTGTCGAGCGCCTCCTGCAGCACCTGCTGCTTCAGCACGCGCTGGTGACCGAGCTCGATGTGCCCGAGATCCGCGCCGCCCACCCGCTCCGCGGGGGTGCGGGAGACATCCGCCTCGGCCCAGATGTGATCGCGCCGGTGCGGCGACGGCTCGAGCACCTCGACGGTCTCGGCACGCCAGAAGCGCTTGCCGTCCTCGCCCGCGGTGACCTCGGCGCGCACCCGCTCGCCCGGGATCGCATCCGGCACGAACACCACGCGCCCCTCGTGGCGGGCGATGAACGTGCCGCCGTGCGCGATACCGGTGATGTCGAGGTCGAGCGTGCGCGCAGAAGAAGTCATCCCTCCAGGATCCCACACCCGCCCTCGGACTCTCCCGAGCACGGCACGGGCTACCGTGGTCGCATGCGCGTGTGCCTGGCATCCACCTCCCCCGCCCGTCTGATGCTGCTGCGACAGGCCGGCATCGAACCGCTCATCATCTCCCCCGCCGTCGACGAGGACGCCGTCGCCGCAGCCGCCACCGTCGACCGCGGTGCGGCGCTCGCGCCGGACGAGCTGGTGCTGCTCCTGGCGAGGGCGAAGGCCGCCGAGGTCGCCCACCGCATCCACGACGAGCGCCCGGACTTCGACGGCATCGTCATCGGCGGCGACTCGATGTTCGAGATCGACGGACAGGTGCACGGCAAGCCCTACACGCCCGAGGCCGCCCGCGAGCGGTGGCAGCGGATGCGCGGCGCCACCGGGGTGCTGCACTCCGGGCATTCCGTCTTCCGGGTGGCTCCCGGCACCGAACCGGTCGAGGCGACCGCGGTCGCCGAGGCGTCGGTCACCTTCGCGGCGGACGTGACGGATGCCGAGCTCGACGCGTACATCGGCAGCGGCGAGCCGCTGCACGTGGCCGGCGCATTCACCGTCGACAGCCTGGGCGGCCCATTCATCACCCGCGTCGAGGGCGACCCCTCCACCGTCGTGGGGATGTCACTGTCGACGCTGCGACGACTCGCGCAGGAGCTCGGCGTGATCTGGACGGATTTGTGGTCCCAGCCCTAACCGATTCGATGATTTCTTGTGGAGAGTCGTCAAAAAGATCCGCGTCGACCTCGCTAGGCTGAAGCTCATGCCTGATATCGCCAAGGTGCTCATCGCGAACCGCGGCGAGATCGCCGTACGCATCATCCGCGCCGCCCGGGACTCCGGAATCTCCTCTGTCGCCGTGTACGCCGACCAGGATCGCGACGCCATGCACGCGCGTCTCGCCGACGAGGCCTACAGCCTCGACGGGTCGACCAGCGCGACCACCTACCTGCAGATCGACAAGATCCTCTCGGTCGCGCGTCGCGCCGGAGCGGACGCCGTGCACCCCGGCTACGGCTTCCTCGCCGAGAACGCCGACTTCGCCCGGGCCGTCATCGGCGCGGGCATGATCTGGATCGGCCCGTCGCCCGAGGCCATCGAGGCGCTCGGCGACAAGGTCACCGCGCGCCATGTGGCCGAGAAGGTCGGCGCACCACTCGCCCCGGGGACCCCGGGGCCGGTGGACGGCGCAGACGAGGTCATCGCCTTCGCGAAGGAGCACGGCCTGCCGATCGCCATCAAGGCCGCCTACGGCGGCGGCGGGCGCGGCCTCAAGGTCGCCCGCGAACTTGACGAGGTCGCCGAGCAGTTCGAGTCGGCCACCCGCGAGGCCGTCGCGGCGTTCGGCCGCGGCGAGTGCTTCGTCGAGAAGTACCTCGACAAGCCGCGTCACGTCGAGACGCAGTGCCTCGCCGACGCCGCCGGCAACGTCGTCGTGATCTCGACCCGCGACTGCTCGCTGCAGCGCCGCCACCAGAAGCTCGTCGAGGAGGCACCCGCGCCGTTCCTCACCGACGAGCAGAACGAGCTGCTCTACTCGGCGTCGAAGGCGATCCTCAAGGAGGTCGGCTATGTCGGTGCCGGCACCTGCGAGTTCCTCATCGGCGCGGACGGCACCGTGTCGTTCCTCGAGGTGAACACCCGCCTGCAGGTCGAGCACCCCGTCTCGGAAGAGGTCACCGGCATCGACCTGGTGCGCGAGCAGTTCCGCATCGCGGCCGGCGGCACGATCGACTACGACGATCCCGCGCCGCAGGGGCACTCGATCGAGTTCCGCATCAACGGCGAGGACCCCGGTCGCGGGTTCCTTCCCCAACCCGGTCCGATCAACGTCTTCAAGACCTTCGGCGGCCCCGGCATCCGCCTCGACTCCGGCGTCACCGCCGGCGACACCGTCTCCGGCGCGTTCGACTCGCTGCTGGCGAAGATCATCGTCAGCGGACGCAACCGCGCCGAGGCGCTGGAGCGCTCGCGGCGCGCCCTCGACGAGTTCGAGGTCGCCGGCATGCCGACCGTGCTGCCGTTCCACCGCAAGGTGGTCAACGACCCGGCGTTCGTCGCCGCCGACGGTGACTTCGGCGTGTACACCCGCTGGATCGAGACCGAGTTCGTCAACGACATCCCCGCGTGGGACGGCGAGCTGGAGAACCCGGTACCCGCCCCCGGTCGGCACACCGTCGTCGTCGAGGTCGCCGGCAAGCGCCTCGAGGTCAGCCTGCCCGACCGCGTCGCCGCGACCGTCGCCGGCACCGCCGGACGGCCCGCGGCCGTGCCGCCGTCACGCCGCAGTCACACCGCCACCGCGAACGCCGGTGCGTCCGGCGACGCGGTCAAGTCGCCCATGCAGGCCACCGTCGTCAAGCTCGCCGTCGAAGAGGGCCAGCAGGTCGTCAAGGGCGACCTCGTGGTCGTGCTCGAGGCGATGAAGATGGAGCAGCCGCTGCAGGCGCACAAGGACGGCGTCATCAGCAACATCGACGCGACGCCCGGCACGACCGTGTCGGCCGGGCACCAGCTGCTCACCATCAGCTGACGGACCACATGAACGCGGAAGGCGCGCCCCCTCGGGGCGCGCCTTCCGCGTTCGCAGCGTGCGGGTCAGATCCCGCTGATCCCGTGCATCGCGCGCGTCGCGTCGGTGATGCTCGTGGTGAGCGACGGGTAGGCGGCGAAGACACGGGCGACCTGATCGACCGTGAGACGACGCTCGATCGCGATCGCGATCGGATAGATCAGCTCGGATGCCCGGGGGGCGACGATCACGCCGCCCACCACCGTGCCCGAGCCGCGCAGCGCGATGATCTTCACGAAGCCGTCCTTGATGCCCAGCATCTTCGCGCGCGGGTTGGCCGCGAGCGGCAGCTTGTGCGCCACGCCGTCCGCCACGCCGTTCTCGATGTCGTGCTCGGAGTAGCCGACCGTGGCGATCTCGGGAGCGGTGAAGATGTTGGCGGTGATCTTGCGCTGCTCGAGCGGGATGACGATGTCACCCAGAGCGTGGAACACGGCGGTGCGGCCCTGCATCGAGGCCACCGACGCCAGCGGGAAGAAGTTGGTGCAGTCCCCGACCGCGTACACGTTCGGCACAGAGGTGCGTGCCACGCGATTCACGCTGACGTGACCCGATGCGGTGAGTTCGACGCCCGCCTCCTCCAGACCGATCCCCGCGGTGTTCGGAATCGACCCGACCGCCATCAGACAGTGGCTGCCCTCGACCGTGCGACCGTCGGAGAGGGTGACCAGCACGCCGTCCTCCGTGCGCTGCACGCTCTCCGCGCGCGACTTGGAGAGCACCTGCATCCCCCCGCGGGTGAAGACCTTCTCGAGGACCTTCGCGGCGTCCTCGTCCTCACCGGGCAGCACCTGGTCGCGGCTGGAGATCAGCGTGACCTTCGCCCCGAGGTTCATGTACGCCGAGGCGAACTCCGCGCCGGTGACCCCCGAGCCGACGACGATCAGGTGCTCGGGCAGCGACTTCATGTCGTACAGCTGCGTCCAGGTGAGGATGCGCTCGCCGTCGGGCAGGGCGGACGGCAGCTCACGGGGTGAGGCGCCGACCGAGACGACCACCGTGTCGGCCTCGACGCGGTCGAAGTCCGTGCCGCCGGGGCCCGTGGCGACGACGATCGCGTTGGGGCCCTCGAGACGGCCGTGCCCCGACAGGATGCGCACGCCGGCCTCGAGCAGCGTCGCTCGCATGTCCTCGGACTGCTGACCGGCGAGCGCGAGCAGCCGCTTGTTGACCGCGGCCAGATTGATGGCGATCTCGGGCTTGAGCGGCCTGTCGTTCGCACCGCGCGCGTAGAACTGCACGCCCAGATCGGTCGCTCCGGCGATGGCGACGGCCGCGTCCGCGGTCGCGATGAGGCTCTTCGACGGCACCACGTCGGTGAGCACGGCCGAGCCGCCCACCCCGACGCGCTCGACGAGCGTCACATCCGCTCCCAGCTGGGCGGCTGCGAGCGCCGCTTCGTATCCACCGGGACCGCCGCCGAGGACGGCGACGCTCTGCCTGTTCGCGAAGGAGGTCTGAGACATGAACTCCATTCTTCCGCAATCCTGGCACCGGCCCTGACACCTTCCTAGAGTGGAGTCATGCGTGACACCACCCTGAACCCGCTCGACGACCCGACGGCGGATCCGTTCGCCGTCGCCGCCGACGCGGCCGCCGACATCACCCGCCTGACCGGGGTCGACCACCACGACATCGCCCTGACCCTCGGCTCCGGCTGGGGCAAGGCCGCCGAGCTCATCGGCGAGACCGTCGCCACCGTCCCCGCCACCGAGGTCACCGGCTTCTCGAAGCCCGCCCTCGAAGGCCACGTCGGCACGCTGCGCAGCATCCGCACCAGCGGTGGCAAGAACGTGCTCGTCATCGGCGCCCGCACGCACTACTACGAGGCTCACGGCGTGCGCCGCGTCGTGCACTCGGTGCGCACGGCGGCCGCCACGGGCGCGAAGACGATGGTGCTCACCAACGGCGCGGGCGGTATCCGCGAGAGCTGGAAGCCGGGTCAGCCGGTGCTCATCAGCGATCACATCAACCTGACCGCCGACTCCCCCCTTGAGGGGGCGACGTTCGTCGACCTCACCGATCTGTACTCGGCCCGGCTGCGCGACATCGCCCGCACCGTCGACCCGTCCCTCCACGAGGGCGTCTACACCCAGTTCCGCGGCCCGCACTACGAGACTCCGGCCGAGGTG
The DNA here is from genome assembly GCF_047306785.1 of Microbacterium sp. OR21. Classification (NCBI taxonomy): domain Bacteria; kingdom Bacillati; phylum Actinomycetota; class Actinomycetes; order Micrococcales; family Microbacteriaceae; genus Microbacterium; species Microbacterium sp. OR21. Next base: position 85,738 of record NZ_JAZEXJ010000004.1, read on the forward strand.
CAGATGGCCAAGCGGCTCGGCGGCGACATCGTCGGCATGTCGACGGCCCTGGAGGCGATCGCCGCTCGCCAGGCGGGTATGGAGATCCTCGGCTTCTCGCTGATCACCAATCTCGCCGCCGGCATCCAGAAGACCCCGCTCAGCCATGAAGAGGTGATCGAGGCCGGTCGCGAGGCCGAACCGGTCATCTCCGCGCTGCTGGCCCGCGTGATCGAGGCGCTGTGAGCGAGCGACTCACCCAGGCCCGCGCCTGGCTGCGACAGGACCCCGACCCCGAGACGCGCGACGAGCTGGCCGGGATCATCACCCGCGCCGCCGGCGGCGACAGCACCGCGATCGCCGACCTCGACGACCGCTTCCGCACCCGTCTCGCCTTCGGCACCGCGGGTCTGCGCGGCGAGCTGGGGGCGGGCAGCAATCGGATGAACCGGGTGCTGGTCACCCAGGCCGCCGCGGGCTTCGCGGGCTACCTGCTGCAGCGCAGCGCGACCCGCCCGACCGTCGTGATCGGGTACGACGGCCGGCGCAACTCGCGCCGGTTCGCGCTCGACTCCGCCGAGATCCTCGCCGGGGCGGGTCTGCGCGCCATCCTCCTGCCGCGCCTGCTGCCCACGCCGGTGCTCGCGTTCGCCGTGCGGCATCTGCAGGCGGATGCCGGGATCATGGTCACCGCCAGCCACAACCCGCCCGACGACAACGGCTACAAGGTGTACCTGGGCGGTGACGACGCCGGGTCGCAGATCGTCGCACCGGCGGATGCCGAGATCGCCGCGCACATCCAGCGCGTCGCCGACGCCGGTGATGTCAGGCTGCTGCCGCGATCGGATGCCTACGAGCTGGCCGGGGAGGATGTCGTCGACGCGTACGTGGCGGCGACCGCCGCCGTGGCACCGGCGCCCTTCGGCGTGCAGGAGATGCGCTGGGTGTACACAGCGATGCACGGCGTGGGCTGGGAGACGTTCTCGCGGGTGGTGAAGTCGGCCGGCTACCCCGCGCCCCGCACCGTCGACGCGCAGCGCGACCCGGACCCGACATTCCGCACCGTCGCGTTCCCGAACCCCGAGGAGCCCGGGGCGATGGATCTCGCCATCGCGCGGGCACGCGAGGCGGATGCCGAGTTCATCATCGCGAACGACCCCGACGCGGATCGTCTCGCCGTCGCGATCCCGGATGCCGCAGTCGACGGCGGCTGGCGCCGCCTCACCGGCAACGAGGTCGGGCTGCTGCTCGGCTGGCGCGCGGCCCGCGCGGCGCAGGGCGCTCCCGGGGCATCCCTCGCCTGCTCGCTGGTCTCCTCCCCCGGGCTCGGCGCCGTCGCCGAGCGCTACGGTCTGGACTTCCACGAGACGCTCACCGGATTCAAGTGGATCTCCCGTGCGCCCGGCATGGTGTTCGGCTTCGAGGAGGCGCTCGGCTACCTGGTGAACCCCGAGACGGTGCGCGACAAGGACGGCATCTCCGCCGCCGTCGCGCTGCTGGGTCTGGCCGCCGAGGCGCGGGTGAACGGCAGCGGCATCGCGGGGCTTCTCGCCGAGCTCGGCGCAGAGATCGGCCACTTCGCGAGCGGCCAGGTCTCGGTGCGCGTCGACGACCTGTCGGTGATCTCCGGGACGATGGCCTCGCTGCGGGCCGAGCCTCCGACCGCGTTCGGCTCTCGCGCCGTCGCGTCGGCGGAGGACCTGGCGGCCGGCGATGCGGGCGTGCCGGCCGGGGATGTGCTGCGCTACCGTCTCGACGACGGCTCGCGAGTGATCGTGCGTCCGAGCGGCACCGAGCCGAAGCTCAAGGTGTACATCGACGCGCGCGGTGAGAGCACCGAGGCGGCCGCCGCGGCGGTGACCGAGCTGGAGGCCGCGGTGCGGGCGATGCTCGCCGAGCGCGGCTGAACGCCGCGACGGAAGGGATCGCATCCATGCCACGCACCCGCCGAAAGCGCATCCTCTCCCGGATCCTGTGGTCGCTGGCGGCCCTGGTCGTCCTGGCCGTCGCGGGCATCCTGATCTGGACGCAGGTGGGGCTGATGCCGGCCGAGGCGGCTCCGCTCGCGGCAGCGGAGGCGAATCCCGCCCTGACGATCGAGGACGCTCCGGAGGGGATCGTGCTCTCCCCCGCCGAGGGTGACGCCGACGTCGGTCTGGTGTTCATCCCGGGCGCGAAGGTGCAGCCCGAGGCGTACATCGCGACGCTGCAGGACCTCGCCGTGGAGGACGGCATCACCGTGGTCATCGCCAGGCCGTGGCTGAACCTGGCGTTCTTCGATCCGCGCGGGCTGGACGCGTTCACCTCCGCGGCGCCGGAGGTGGACGCGTGGATCGTGGGCGGTCACTCGCTCGGCGGCGTGCGCGCCTGCCAGCTCGCGCCGGATGCCGATGCGCTGGCGCTGTCGGCTCGTACTGTGCGAACGACCTGTCGCAGTCGCAGCTGCCGGTGCTGAGCATCGCGGGAAGCGCGGACGGCCTGTCGACGCCCGAGAAGATCGCGGACGCCCGGCCACTGCTGCCCGCCGACGCCGAGCTCGTCGAGATCGACGGCGCATCCCACGCGTCGTTCGGCGGCTACGGCACGCAGGCCGGCGACGGCACCCCGACGATCTCGGACGACGCTATGCGTGCCCGGATCACCGATCTCGTCGCCGGGCTGGCGGAGAGGGTGCGCTGACGGGCTCGGATGCCGGGCTGTCGCGGAGCCCGATGCGGCGCAGCTGAAGCGCACAGGAATTCTCGGTGAGGAACGGCTCGAGCCGGTCGACCTCGAGCGGACCGTCGACCTGCGCGAGGGTGTCGCGCACCAGCCGCGCGTGCGTGCCGCAGACCGTCGCCTGATCCTGCGCGATCATCCCGCGATAGCGGCACGGTGCCATCTCGAAACGCAGCGCCCGCTCGTCCAGCTCGGGACTGAGGCCGGCGTCGTCGAGGTGCTCGTACAGCACGTCCAGCTGCGCTTCGGCCTCGACGTCACCGCGCTGCGTCGCGCGCTCCGCCGGCAACGCGGTCACCGACCGCAGCAGCTCGCCGCGTCGTCGGGCGCCGTCGACGCGACGCCGCGCCATCGGGTTGGAGTCCGCCTCCCGAACCGCGTGGTAGGCGATCGGCGGGCGTCCCCTGCCGCCCGGGTGCAGTCGCTCCTCCCGCACGAGGCCCTCCTCGACGAGCACCCGCAGGTGATCGCGCACGGTGTTCAGCGGCATCCCGCAGCGTTCGGCGAGCTCGGCGACGCGCAGGCCGGGGTGGCTCTGCACGGCACGCAGCAGACGAAGCCGGTTCGGCTGCGTCAGACCGCGGTAATCATCGACTCGACGGGGCACGCGTTCAGCCTACGAGCGCGGACTCCGTCGTGGGGCGAATAGAACCGGTGAAAACCCTGCGACTCGGCGACGCCCGCGCGCAGAATCGAGACGACGCCCACCCCACGAAAGGAACGTCATGAAGCTCTCGCCCGAGTCCGAAGCCGTCGTCGCGGCCACGGCAGCCGTCGTCGCCGCGCACGCCGAGCAGATCACGAAGGTGTTCTATCCCGCGATGTTCGCCGCGCATCCCGAGCTGCTGCGCGTGTTCAACCGCGCGAACCAGGCGATCGGCGAGCAGCCCAAGGCCCTCGCCGCCTCGGTGGTCGCCTTCGCGGTGCAGCTCATCGACCCGGATGCTCCCGACTTCACGCCGGTGATGCGCCGGATCGCCCACAAGCACGTGTCGTTGGGCATCAAGGCCCGCGAGTACACCATCGTCGGCCGTCACCTGCTCGACGCCGTCGGCACGGTGCTGGGCGACGCGGTCACCCCCGAGGTGAAGGCGGCGTGGGACGAGGTGTACTGGCTCTTCGCCACCGCGCTCATCGCCGAGGAGGCGCGGCTGTACGCCCTCGCCGCCACCGACCCGGAGAACCCGTGGCGCGGTTACCGGGTGGTCGAGCGCTTCGAGGAGTCGGACGACATCTTCTCGCTGCTGCTCGCCCCCGTCGACGGTCTCATCCCCTCGCACCGCACCGGTCAGTACGTCGCCATCGCAGTCGACCTGCCCGACGGGAGCCGTCAGCCACGGCAGTACACGATCTCGTCGGGTCCGCGCGGCGACTCCATCCGGGTGACAATCAAGCGGGTGCACGGCGTCGGCGAGGCTCCCGACGGGCAGGTCTCGTCGTGGCTGTGGGAGCACGCCCAGCCGGGCACCGTGCTCGACGTCTCGCAGCCGGCTGGGGACGTCGTGCTCGATGAGGAGGAGCACCCGCTCGTGCTCGTCTCAGCCGGGATCGGCATCACGCCGGTCGCCGCGATCATGGAGGACCTCTCGCGTCGTCAGCCGGCGCGCACCGTGCGGCTGTTCCACGCCGACCGCGCGCACGACACGCACGCGCTGTACTCGTCGCTGCGCCGCCAGGTGCTCGCCATGACCGACGCCAGGGCGCAGAACTGGTACGAGCGGGATGCCGGCGACGCGCCGACCCTGCACCCGGCGCGCGAGGGGTTCATGGACCTCGCCGAGGTCGAGCTGCCCGAGCAGGCATCGGTCTTCATGTGCGGTCCGCTGCCGTTCATGCAGGCCATGCGCCGCACGCTCATCGGCCGGGGAGTGCCCGCCGAGCGCATCCACTACGAGGTGTTCGGCCCCGACCTGTGGGCGCGGAATCCCGAAGCGGCCTGAGCACGATCAGGCGTGGAGCCGGTCGCCGAGGCCGGCGGCCCGCTCGCCGGGGGCTTCAGCGCTCGAAGCCCTCGGCGACCATCTCGACGAGCTCCTCGCGCTCCTCGACCGGCAGGAACGCGGCGGACGCGGCGTTGAACTGGAACGCGATGCTGGGCGCATGCACGGCCGGTGGCATCCTGCTCGGCGGTCTGGTCGCACGTCGGGTGCCGCTCGCGCTCGCACGCCGGGTCATGCTGCTGTGCGCGTGGGCAGGCACGCTCGTCATGCTCGGGCGTGCGACCGCGTCCCTTCTCGCCTGACTCCGCTCATCGAAGCGCCGCTGAGTCATCAGAGCGCCTCTGCGGCGGCACCCTGCCACGTCGTCGCACGACGATAGTCTCTATCCATGGCCCGCACGCGCTCGAAGCGCATCCTCCTCCGCGTCCTGTGGTCTCTGGGGGCCATCGTGGTGCTTCTCGTCATCGGCACCATCGTGTGGAGCCAGGTCGGCGTCATGGGCGCCGAGCCGGGCCCGCTCGCAGAAGCGGAGAAGAACCCCGCTTTGACGATCGAGCAGACACCGGACGGCGTCGTGCTCTCCCCCGCCGATGGCGACTCGGAGGTCGGCCTGGTGTTCGTCCCCGGCGCGAAGGTGCAGCCCGAGGGCTACATATCGACGCTTCAGGATCTCGCCGCAGACGATGGCATCACCGTGGTCATCACGCGGCCGTGGCTGAACCTCGCCTTCTTCGATCCGCGAGGACTGGACGCCTTCACGTCGGCCGCACCCGGGATCGGCACCTGGATCGTGGGCGGGCATTCGCTGGGCGGAGTGCGTGCCTGCCAGCTGGCCGCGGATGCCGATGCGCTGGCCCTCTTCGCCTCGTACTGCGCGGACGACCTGTCGCAGTCGGCGCTGCCCGTGCTGAGCCTGTCAGGCAGCGAGGACGGCTTGTCGACGCCGCAGAAGATCGCGGATGCAAGGCACCTGCTGCCGGGGAGCGCCGAGCTCATCGAGATCGACGGCGCGTCGCACGCGTCATTCGGCGCGTACGGCCCGCAGGCCGGCGACGGCACTCCCACGATCCCGGACGACGATGTGCGCGCGCAGATCACCGAGTCGGTCGGCGCCCTCGCCGCCGGACTCGACTGACCTCAGGCGTCGAGCAGCGGATGCAGATGCCGGGAGGTCAGTACGACCGATGCTGAGCGGGCACCCGCCGACAGCGCCTGCGGAACCGTCGCACCCGACAGGCGCGCGTCGAGCACACCCGCCAGAAAGGCATCGCCCGCGCCGTTCGTGTCGACGACATCGACCGGCACCGCGCTGACGCGATGCTCGTCGCCGTCGGAGTCGATGGCCACCGCCCCGTCGGCGCCGAGTGTGCACACCGCCAGCGATGCGCCCGCCGCCACCCGCGAACGCAGGAAGGCGACCGGGTCATCGAGCCGATCGGCATTGCAGAACACCGCGTCGGCGACCGCGAGGAACGGTCTGTGGAACTCCTCCTCGCCGTCGTAGTCGTGCACGTCGATCCAGACGGGACGGCCCGTGCGCTGCGCGAGCGGCAGCAGCCTCAGCGGCTCGGCGGCGAGATCCAGCACGAGCGCGTCAGCGGCCCGCATGGCCGCCTCGATCGTCGCGTCGTCCGCACCGTCGGTCGGGGGCGGCGACGCGAGGTACAGCGACACCCGCTCGCCGCCTCGCGTCATCAGATTGAGGTGCCGCTCGGTGGCCTCTCCGTCAGCCCAGAGGGTGGGGACCCCGGCATCCGCCAGCGCGGAGCGCACCCGCATACCGGGAGCGTCCTCGGCGCTCATCGCGTACAGCAGGACCGAACGCCCCAGGGCGGTGAGGCTCAGCGCCTTTCCCGCGCTCGTGCCGCCGACGGTCTCCCACGAGTCCTCGGCGAACTGCATGTGCGGCACCGGCTCGGGCAGCCTGTCGAGCACGACGAGCGTGTTCCACGATGCGGGGCCCGCGATGAAGACCGAGCTCATCGGCAGCTCAGCGCTCGAAGCCCTCGGCGATCATCTCGACCAGCTCCTCGCGCTCCTCGACCGGCAGGAACGCCGCGGACGCGGCGTTGAACTGGAACGCCTCGAGGTCGTCGAGGTCGTACTCGAAGGCGTCGACGAGCAGCGAGAGCTCACGCGTGAGCGAGGTGCCGCTCATGGTGCGGTTGTCGACGTTCACCGTGACCGAGAAGCCCAGCTGGTACAGCAGATCGAACGGGTGGTCGGCGAGCTCCTCGCCCCACTGCGCGATCGCGCCGGTCTGCAGGTTCGACGACGGCGAGAGCTCGAGCGGGATCTCCCGGTCGCGCACCCAGCGCGCCAGGTCGCCGAACTGCACCTGCACCTCGTCGCCCTCGCGCTCGATCACCTGCAGGTCCTCGGCGATGCGCACACCGTGGCCCAGACGCAGCGCCCGCCCGTCGAGCAGGGCCGACCGAATGGATGCCGGCCCCGCGGCCTCCCCGGCGTGGACGGTGACCGGCAGGAACTCCCCGGCCAGGTAGTCGAACACGGCGCGGTGCTGCGAGGCGGGGAAGCCGTCCTCCGGCCCGGCGATGTCGAAGCCCACGACGCCGTCCTCGCGGTGGCGCACCGCGAGCTCCGCGATGTCGCGCACGCGGTCGTTCTGGCGCATGGCCGAGAGGATCTGGCCGACCCGGATGCTGCGGCCAGCGGCGTCCGCCTCGTCCTCGCCCTCCTCGATGCCGCGCTGCACGGCGCGCACCGCGTCGTCGAGACTGAGGCCGCCCGCGAGGTGCTGCTCCGGGGCCCACCGCATCTCGCCGTAGATCACGCCGTCGGCGGCGAGGTCGGCGACGAACTCGCGCGCGACCCGGGTCAGGGCCGCCTCGGACTGCATCACCGAGGTGACCAGTTCGAAGGTCTTCAGGTACTCGACCAGGGAGCCGGCGTCGCTCTGCTTCGCGAACCAGCGGCTCAGCGCTTTGGCATCCTGCGCCGGGGCCTGGACTCCCGCCGCGTCGGCGAGCTCGAGGATCGTCGCGGGGCGCACGCCGCCGTCGAGGTGGTCATGCAGCGAGATCTTGGGCAGAGCGCGCAGTTCGTCGATCTTCATGGGTGATCCTCCGGGATTCAGGCGGTGATGCGCTCGCGCACGATGGGCTGCGCCGCCGGCGCGGCCGAGACGTCGCCGATCTCGTACGCGTCCTCGAGCGCCTCCAGCGCGCGGGCGAAGCGGCCTTCGTCGTCGGCCGACAGCGTGAACAGCGGCTGGCCCGCGCTGACCGTCTCACCGGGCTTGACGGCGAGGTCGATGCCGGCGGCGAACACCACCGGGTCCTCGGCGCGCGCGCGACCGGCGCCGAGACGCCAGGCCGCGATGCCGAACGGCAGCGCGTCCATGCGGGTGACGACGCCGTCGCGATCGGCGGTGACGACGTGCGTCTCGCGGGCGGTCGGCAGCGGGGCATCCGGATCGCCGTCCTGCGCGCGGATCATCGCCTTCCAGCTGTCCATGGCGCGACCGTCGTCGAGGGCGGCTGCGACATCGGCATCCGGCTGACCGGCGAGCGACAGCATCTCGCGTGCGAGCGCGAGGGTCAGCTCGCGCACATCGGCGGGACCGCCGCCGGCGAGGATCTCCACCGACTCGCGCACCTCGTTGGCGTTGCCGATGGCGAGCCCGAGCGGAACATTCATGTCGGTCAGCAGCGCCGTGGTCGCGACTCCGGAGTCGGTGCCCAGCTCGACCATCGTGCGTGCCAGCTCCCGGGCGCGATCGATGTCCTGCATGAAGGCGCCGTTGCCGAACTTCACGTCGAGCACCAGCGCGTCGGTGCCCTCGGCGATCTTCTTCGACATGATGCTCGAGGCGATCAGCGGGATCGCCTCGACCGTGCCCGTCACATCGCGCAGGGCGTAGAGCTTCTTGTCGGCCGGGGCGAGTCCCGAGCCTGCCGCGCAGATCACCGCGCCGACATCGCTCTGCATCTGCGCGAACATCTCGTCGTTGCTCAGCGCCGCACGCCAGCCCGGGATCGACTCGAGCTTGTCGAGCGTGCCGCCCGTGTGCCCGAGGCCCCGACCGCTGAGCTGCGGCACGGCGACGCCGAACACGGCCACCAGCGGCGCCAGCGGCAGGGTGATCTTGTCTCCCACACCGCCGGTGGAGTGCTTGTCGACCGTCTTCTTCCCCAGTGCGGCGAAGCTCATCCGCTCGCCCGACGCGATCATCGCGTCGGTGAGCACGCGGATCTCGTCGCGCTGCATGCCGCGCTGGAAGATCGCCATCGCGAACGAGGCCATCTGCGCGTCGGAGACGTAGCCGCGGGTGTACGCGTCGACCATCCAGCGCAGCGCCTTCTCGGGCACCGCTCCCCCGTCGCGCTTGGCGCGGATGACGTCGATCGCGTCGAAGGGCTCGACTCCGGTCCCTGTGGTCATCGGACGTCCTCCAGGTCGCGCGGTCCGAACGCGTCGGGCAGCACCTCGTCGATGGTGCGGATGCCCGAGACGGTCTCGAGCAGCATCTCCGGGCTGGAGTGCTCGAAGAGCAGCTGACGGCACCGGCCGCACGGCATGATCGTCTGGCCGTCGTTGTTCACGCAGACGAAGGCGACCAGGCGCCCGCCACCGGACATGTGCAGGTCGCCGACCAGGGCGCACTCCGCGCACAGGCCGACGCCGTACGAGGCGTTCTCGACGTTGCATCCCGAGACCAGTCGGCCGTCGTCGACGAGGGCGGCCGCCCCCACCTTGTACCGCGAGTAGGGCGCGTAGGCCTTCTGCATCGCCTCGGTGGCGACCTGTCTGAGCTCGTCCCAATCGATGTCGGTCACGTGTTCTCCTAAGACTTGATGTACGGCTCGCCGTCGGCTGCCGGCGGGCGGGAGCGCCCGACGAGGCCGGCCACGGCGAAGATCGTCACGACGTACGGCAGCATGAGCATGAACTGGCTGGGCACCGGCGAGCCGATGACGCTGAGCACGCCCTGCAGGTTGGTGGCGAAGCCGAACAGCAGCGCGGCGAGCGTCGCGCGGATCGGGTCCCACTTTCCGAAGATCACCGCGGCGAGGGCGATGAAGCCCGCGCCCGCCGTCATCTCCTGGTTGAACCGCGGCACCGAGACGAGCGTGTAGAACGCGCCTCCCAGACCCGCCACGGCGCCGCCGAGCAGCACCGCGCGGTAGCGGGTCGCGGCGACCTTGATCCCGACCGTGTCGGCCGCCTGCGGGTGCTCGCCCACGGCGCGCAGCCGCAGACCCCAGCGGGTGCGGTACAGGCCGAACCAGACCAGCGCGACGACCGCGTACATCAGGTAGACGATGAACGACTGCTGGAAGAGGATCGGGCCGATCAGCGGGATCTCGCTGAGCAGCGGGATCGGCACGACCGCGAAGGTCTCCGGGCTGTTCAGCGCCTCGGTGTTCGGCGCCAGCACCTGGCGGAACAGGAACGTCGTGAGGCCGATCACCAGCACGTTCAGCACCACGCCGACGATCACCTGGTCGACGTAGTAGGTGATCGTGAAGACGCCGAGCACGAGGGCGACGAGCACGCCGGCGAGCATCGCCGCCACGAGCCCCGCCCACGGCGTGCCCGCGAGGGAGCCGGCGATGGCGGCGGTGAAGGCGCCTGCCAGCATCTGCGCCTCGATGGCGATGTTGACCACGCCGGCCCGCTCGCCGATGACGCCGCCGAGGGCGCCGAAGATGAGCGGGGTGGCGAGCGCGAGCGCGCCGGCCAGCAGCCCGATCATCGGCAGGGTCGCGCCGGCACCCGCCCATGCGAGGAAGCCGATCAGCAGCACGGCGACGTACACGACGATCAGCCAGAGCGGCAGGCGGCGGTGCGCCCTGACGGTCAGGGCCGCGTAGCCGGTGCACAGCGCGAGCAGCACCACCGCGATCCATGCGGTGGGCGTCGCGGGAAGCAGCACATCGGGCACCGCGATCGCGGCGTTCTGCTCGGCGAGGCGGAACGTGGTCATGCCGGGGCGCGGCACCAGCAGCGGCAGCAGGGCGAAGAGCACGGTGAAGATGCCGAAGATGATCGGCGCCTTCCACGACACGACGGCGACGACGCGCGGCTGGTCGATGTCGCTCTGCGGCGCATCGTTCACAGGGGTGGTGAGGCTCATGCCGACACCTTCTTTCCCTCGGTCTGGCTGCGGCGGGCCTTCGCGACCCGCTTGGCCTTGCGGCTGGGACGGCCGGGCTGCGGCAGCCCGAAGATCGCGCGCACCAGCGGAGGCGCGGCGATGAAGAGCACGATCAGCGACTGGACGACGAGGATGATCTCGACCGGGATGCCCTGCGAGGACTGCATCGTGAATCCGCCGGTCTTGAACGCGCCGAACAGCAGACCGGCGAACAGGATCCCGATCGGCGAGGAGCGCCCGAGCAGCGCGACCGTGATGGCGTCGAACCCGATGCCGGCGTCGATGCCGCCGCTGAAGCCGCGCACCTCGGTGCCGAGCACCTGGCTGACACCGGCGATGCCGACCAGCGCGCCGGCGATGAGCATGACGACGAAGTACATGCGTCCGACGTCGATGCCCGCGACCCGCGCCGCGGAGGGGTTCTCCCCCACCGCCCGGAAGCGGAAGCCGAGCGACGAGCGCTCGAGCAGCCACCAGGTGAACGCGACCGCGACGATGGCGAGCAGGAAGCCCGCGTGCAGCTTGTAGGACGGGCCGAGCAGCTGCGGCAGCACCGCGGTCTCGGCCATCGGCGCGGTCTTCGGGTTGCTCGAGCCGGGCGCCTGCAGCAGGCCCTGGGTCGCGAGCATCCAGGCCAGCAAATAGAACGCGATGTGGTTGAGCATGATCGTGGTGATCACCTCGTGCGCGCCGGTGCGCGCCTTGAGGTAGCCCGCGATGCCGGCCCACGCAGCGGCGGCGATCAGACCGGCGACGACGGCGACCAGGAGGTGCACCCCCATCGGCAGGTCCATCGAGGTGGCCACGTAGCCGGCCGCGGCGGCGGCGAGCAGCATCTGCCCCTGGCCGCCGATGTTGAACAGACCGGCGCGGAACGCCAGGCCCACGCCGAGGCCGGCGGCGATCAGCGGGGTGGCGAACTTCAGCGTCTCGGTGAGCGGGCGGATGCCCCGCTCGAACGTGTCGGCGTTGAAGTTGTAGATCGCGCCGCGGAACAGGGCGGCGTACGCGCCGGTCACAGCCTCCCAGATCGCGGCGAAGGTGTCTCCCGGCTGCGCGAAGAAGTATCCGGACGCGGCCTGCACCTCCTCGTTCGTCGCGGCGATCATGATCGAGCCCACGAGCACCGCGAGCAGGACGGCCAGCAGCGAGATGATGCCGTTGCCGGTGACGATCGCCTGCATGGTCGTCTGCCAGCGCGACGGTGCGATCGGCGTCTCGGGCTCGGCCAGCGGGGCCGGCGGCTGCGGAGCCGGCGTCTGGGTGGCGCTCACTTCGTCTCTCCGTTCGTGACGGCGATCGGCCTCGCCGTGGTCGTGGCGGCCGTCTCGGACATGCCGGCCATCATCAGGCCGAGCTTCTCCCGTGAGGTGTCGCCGGGCACGATGCCCATGATCCGTCCGCGGTACATCACCAGGATGCGGTCGGCGAGCGCCGCCACCTCGTCGAGCTCGGTGGAGATGACGATCACCGGTACGCCCGCGTCGCGCGTCTGGATCACGCGCTTGTGGATGAACTCGATGGATCCGACGTCGACACCGCGGGTGGGCTGCGCCGCGACGAAGAGCGACAGGTCGCGGCTGAGCTCGCGGGCGAGGACGACCTTCTGCTGGTTTCCGCCGGACAGCCGGCCGGCGGCCTGCTCCGGGCCCTGGGTGCGGATGTCGAACTCGGCGATGCGATCGTGGGCGAAGTCGTGCAGGTCCGAGCGCTGCACGGTGCCGGCCTTGACGAACGGCGCGCCGTGCGAGCGGTCGAGCATGAGGTTCTCGGCGATCGAGAACTCCTTCACCAGTCCGTCGACGCTGCGGTCCTCGGGGACGAAGCCGACTCCGGCATCCAGGATCTGGCGCACCGTGCGGCCGACCAGCTCCTGCCCGTCGAGGCAGATGCTGCCGCGCACGTTCTCCTGCAGACCCAGGATCGCCTCGGTGAGCTCGGTCTGGCCGTTGCCCTGCACGCCCGCGATCGCGAGCACCTCGCCGCCGCGCACCTCGAACGAGGCGCCGTCGACGACGACGGTGCCGGCTGGGTCGGTGACGGTGAGGTCGGTGACGACCAGGCCGTTCTCACGCACGGCCGGAGCGCCCTTGTGCACGGTGAGCTCGACGGCGCGGCCGACCATGAGCGAGGCCAGCTCCTCGTTGGACGCGGTCGGCGAGGCCTCGCCGACCACCTTGCCGAGGCGGATGACGGTGATGCGGTCGGCGACCTCGCGCACCTCGCGCAGCTTGTGCGTGATGAACACGATCGAGGTGCCCTGCGCCTTGAGCTGGCGCATCGTCGCCATCAGCTCGTCGGTCTCCTGCGGGGTGAGCACCGCGGTGGGCTCGTCGAAGACCAGCACGCGCGCCTCGCGCGAGAGCGCCTTGATGATCTCGACGCGCTGCTGCACGCCGACCGGCAGATCCTCGACGAGAGCGTCGGGATCGACGTCGAACCCGAAGCGGTCGGAGATCTCGCGAACCCGTGCGCGCGCCGCGTTCAGGTCGAGACGGCCGCCGAAGGTGGTCTGCTCGTGGCCGAGCATGACGTTCTCGGCGACGGTGAAGACGGGGATGAGCATGAAGTGCTGGTGCACCATGCCGATGCCGGCCGCCATGGCGTCGCCGGGGCCCGCGAAGTTCTGGACGACGTCGTCGAGCAGGATGTCGCCCTCGTCGGCCTGGTAGAGGCCGTAGAGCACGTTCATCAGCGTCGACTTGCCGGCGCCGTTCTCACCGAGAAGACAGTGGATCTCACCCGCCTCGACGGTGAGATCGATGTGGTCGTTGGCCGTCAGCGCGCCGAACCTCTTCGTGATGCCGCGCAGTTCAAGCTTCATGTTCTGATCCTATTCAGGCTGGATCGAGTGGCCGGCTTGCACCGACCCCCGTTCAGGCAGAAACGGGGAGGCCGGCACTCGCCGACCTCCCCGATCCATGACGGTCACTTGCTCAGGTACGAGGTGACCTCGACCTTCCCGTCGATGATGTCCTGCTGGAGCTGCTTGACCTCGTCCTGCAGACCCGAGTCGACCTTGTCGGCGAAGTTGTGCAGATCCGCGATGCCGACGCCCTCGTTCTCGAGCGTGCCGATGTACGCCTCCGCGTCGAACTCGCCTTCGCCGCTGGAGAGCACGGCCTGGTAGGTCGACAGGTCCATGGCCTTGAGCACCGAGGTGAGCACGACGTCCTTGGTGCTCGGGTCGGTGACGAACAGGTCGGCGTCAGCGCCGATCAGGGCGATGTCCTTGCCGGACTCCTTGATCGCCTGCTGTGCGGACTGGTAGATCGGGCCGCCGACGGGGAGGATCACGTCGACACCCTGGTTGAGGATGTTGACCGCGACCTGCTTGGCGTCGGGGTTGGCCTCGAAGCCGCCCGTGAACGAGCCGGTCTTGCCGTCCCAGCCGACGACCTTGACGTCCTTGCTCTTGACCTCGTTGTAGTGGTCGACGCCCTGCTTGAAGCCGTCCATGAAGATGGTCACCGTCGGGAACTCCATGCCGCCGAAGGTGCCGACCTTGCCGGTCTTCGAGTAGCCGGCCGACAGGTAGCCGGCGAGGAACGCGGCCTCAGCCGTGTTGTACAGCAGCGGCTTGACGTTCTCCGCGTCCTTCTCGCCGTCGAAGTCGTTGTCGGCCGCGTCGTCGACGAGGATGAAGTCGATGTCGGGGTTCGCCGTAGCGGCCTCGACCGTGGCCTGCGACAGCGCGAAGCCGACCGCGACGATGGCGTTGCAGCCCTCGTCGACGAGGTTGGTCACGTTGGGGCCGTACTCGGTCTCGGCGTTCGACTGCACGTCCTTGAGCTCGACGCCGAGCTCGTCAGCCGCCTTCTTCGCACCTTCGAAGGAGAGCTGGTTGAAGGACTTGTCGTCGAAGCCGCCCATGTCGGAGACGATGCAGGGCAGGAAGTCGGACGCCGCGGGCTTATCGCCGTCGCCGGCGGGCTTGTCAGCGGGAGCCTGGCCGCAGGCGGCGAGACTCAGGACGACGCCGGCGGCGACCGTGACGCCGAGCAGCTTCTTGGTGATGGAGATGGACACTCATGCCTCCCGGGTGATCTCCGCGGACATCGCGGATCGATCGAGGTTACCCAGTGTTACGCGTTTCCTGCACGCTCGCCTCGGATGTGCTGACGAAAGGTTACAAATCCGCAATCTCACCGCCGGACGGGCGTCGTCCGCACCCCACAGGTCAGAGGACGTCGCCGCGTCCGGTCAGCTTCAGCGACTCGACGACGCCTTTGACCCGCTGAGCGTGCTCGACCGTCGTCACCAGAAGCGCATCGTCGGTGTCGACGACCACGATGTCCTGCACCCCGACCAGGCTGATCACGCGCGAGGTCTGCGACACGAGGATTCCGCTGGCGGCATCCGAGAGCACGCGCGCCCGGGGCCCGAGCACCGCGAGGTCGTTCTTTCGGCCGTTCGTGATGAGCTTGGTGAGGGAGGCGAAGTCGCCCACGTCGTCCCAGTCGAAGTGCCCCGGCACGACGGCCAGCCGACCGCGCTCGGCGGCGGGCTCTGCGACGGCGTAGTCGATGGCGATCTTCTTCAGGGTCGGCCAGATGCGATCCACCGCCGGTCCGCGCCGGTCACGGTCGTCCCATGCCTCGGCGAGCTCGATGAGGCCGGCGTGCAGCTCGGGCTCGTTCTGCTTCAGCTCGTCGAGCAGCACGCTGGCCTTGGCGATGAACATGCCCGCATTCCACAGGTGCGCGCGGTCGGCGACGTACGCCCGCGCCGTCTCGAGATCCGGCTTCTCGACGAAGCGCTCCACGAGCGCGGCCTCGCGGGCCCCCTCGACGACGAGCTCGGGCCCCTTCTTGATGTACCCGAATCCCACGGCCGGTTCGGTCGGGCTGATGCCGATCGTGCAGATGTAGCCCTCCCGGGCGACCTCGACCGCGTCGCGCACGGCGAACTCGAACACCCGCGTGCCTCGGATCACATGGTCGGCGCTGAACGAGCCGATGATCACGTCGGGGTCGCGCCGGTGCAGGATCGCGGCGGCGAGTCCGATCGCCGCCGCCGATTCGCGGGGCTCGGATTCGAGGAAGACGTTCGCGTCCGGGATGCCGGGCAGCTGCGCCTCGACGGCCGCGCGGTGCGCGCGCCCGGTGACCACGGCGATGCGGTCCTCCCCCGCGAGCGGCTCCAGCCGGTCCCAGGTGTCGCGCAGCAGCGAGTGACCGGAACCGGTGAGGTCGTGCAGGAACTTCGGGGCATCCGCCCGCGAGAGCGGCCAGAGCCTGCTGCCGATGCCGCCGGCCGGGATCACCGCGTAGAAGTCGTCGATTCTCGCCATGGCTCAAACCTAGCCGGAATGATAAGGGTGCCCTTCGTCGCCCCCAGCCATCTGACAGGAATAGGATGGATGAGGTCGGGCCTGCCCGGATGCATGCGCGACGTCTCATCGATCAGGGAGGACGACGTGTCCACGAGCACACGCTTGACACCGTCGGTATCGGAGACCACATCCCGGTCTCCGCGCGGCACACTGTATCGGGGCCGCGAAGGCATGTGGTCGTGGGTGCTGCACCGCATCACCGGCGTCGCGATCTTCTTCTTCCTTCTGGTGCACGTCCTGGACACCTCGCTGATCCGCGTGTCGCCGGAGGCGTACGACGCGGTGATCGGCACGTACAAGAACCCGATCATGGCGATCGGCGAGGTGGTGCTCGTCGCCGGCATCGCGTTCCACGCGTTCAACGGCCTGCGCATCATCGTCGTCGACTTCTGGTCGAAGGGCGCGAAGTACCAGCGCCAGCTGTTCTGGATCGTGATCGGACTGTGGGCCGTGGTCATGGCGGGCTTCGTGCCGCGTCATCTCGCCCTCGCGTTCGCCGGCTTCGGAGGGGGCAACTGATGTCCGCGCAGACCATCGCGCCCGCCCGCCGCCAGCGCGGGATCAACCTCGAGAAGTGGGGCTGGCTGTTCATGCGCGGCTCCGGCGTGCTGCTCGTCGTGCTGATCTTCGGCCACCTGTTCGTCAACCTCATGGTCGGCGAGGGCATCCATGCCGTCGACTTCGGCTTCGTGGCCGGCAAGTACGCCACGCCGTTCTGGCAGTGGTGGGACGTGCTGATGCTCTGGCTGGCGCTGATCCACGGCTCCAACGGCATGCGCACGATCGTGAACGACTACGTCACCAACGAGAAGGTCCGCAAGCCCCTCGTCTGGGCGCTGGGCCTGGCGGCGGCGCTCCTCATCATCCTCGGCACCCTCGTGGTGTTCACGTTCGACCCCTGCGCGGGCGTCTTCGAAGACGGCGCGATGTGGGAGACCTGCCAGGCACTGGGCAAGTAAGCGAAGAAGGCAGATCATTGACTACGCAGACCTCTGACTCCGTCGTGCGCGACGGCGTGCACTACCACCAGTTCGACATCGTCATCGTCGGCGCGGGCGGCGCCGGCATGCGCGCGGCCATCGAGGCCGGTCCCGGCGCGAGGACGGCCGTCATCACCAAGCTCTACCCCACGCGCTCGCACACCGGTGCGGCGCAGGGCGGCATGGCGGCGGCCCTCGCGAACGTGGAGGACGACAACTGGGAGTGGCACACCTACGACACGGTCAAGGGCGGTGACTACCTCGTCGATCAGGACGCGGCGGAGATCCTCGCCAGGGAGGCCATCGACGCGGTCATCGACCTCGAGAACATGGGTCTGCCGTTCAACCGCACGCCGGACGGGAAGATCGACCAGCGGCGCTTCGGCGGTCACACCGCCGAGCACGGCAAGACCCCTGTGCGTCGCGCCTGCTATGCGGCCGACCGCACCGGGCACATGATCCTGCAGACGCTGTTCCAGAACTGCGTCAAGCTCGGCATCAACTTCTTCAACGAGTTCTACGTGCTCGACCTGATCACCGTCAAGGACGCCTCGGGCTCCACGCAGGTGGCAGGCGTGGTCGCGTACGACCTCGCCACCGGCGACCTGCACGTCTTCCAGTCCAAGGCCGTGATCTTCGCGACCGGCGGCTTCGGCAAGATCTTCAAGACCACCTCCAACGCGCACACGCTGACCGGCGACGGCGTCGGCATCGTCTGGCGCAAGGGGCTGCCGCTCGAGGACCTGGAGTTCTTCCAGTTCCACCCGACGGGCCTCGCCGGTCTCGGCATCCTGCTCACCGAGGGTGCCCGCGGTGAGGGCGCCATCCTGCGCAATGCCTCGGGTGAGCGCTTCATGGAGCGCTACGCCCCCACCATCAAGGACCTGGCCCCCCGCGACATCGTGGCGCGCAGCATGGTGCAGGAGGTGCTCGACGGCCGCGGCGCCGGCCCGCACAAGGACTACGTCCTGCTGGACTGCACGCACCTGGGGGCCGAGGTGCTCGAGACCAAGCTGCCCGACATCACCGAGTTCGCCCGCACCTACCTGGGCGTCGACCCGGTCGTCGAGCCGGTGCCGGTGATGCCCACCGCGCACTACGCGATGGGCGGCATCCCGACCAACAACGACGCCGAAGTGCTCGCCGACAACTCCACCGTCGTCCCGGGGCTGTACGCGGCCGGCGAGTGCGCCTGCGTGTCGGTGCACGGCTCGAACCGTCTCGGCACGAACTCGCTGCTCGACATCAACGTGTTCGGCAAGCGCGCCGGCCGCAACGCGGTCGAGTACGTCAAGACCGCCGATTTCGTGCCGCTGCCCGAGAACCCCGCCGGCTTCGTGCAGGACATGATCGAGGGTCTGCGCCGCAACCAGGGCACCGAGCGCATCGCCGTGCTGCGCAAGAAGCTGCAGGACGAGATGGACAAGGGCGCCCAGGTGTTCCGCACCGAGGAATCGCTGACCCACGTGCTCGGTGTCATCGAGGAGCTGCGCGAGCGGTACAAGAACGTCCACGTCGACGACAAGGGCAAGCGCTTCAACACCGACCTGCTCGAGGCCGTCGAGCTGGGCTTCCTGCTCGACATCGCCGAGGTCGTCGTCTACGCCGCCCGTAACCGCAAGGAGAGCCGTGGCGGTCACATGCGCGACGACTTCCCGAAGCGCGACGACGAGAACTACATGAAGCACACCATGGCCTACCTGGTGGGCGACGCGCACTCGTCCGACGCCTCCGACCACATCAAGCTGGACTGGAAGCCCGTGGTCGTCACGAACTACCAGCCCATGGAGAGGAAGTACTGATCATGTCCGATGTCGTAGAGGCACCCGCCGACGCCGCGAACGACTCGGGAGTGCAGTCCTTCCTGGTCACCTTCAACATCCGCCGCTTCGACCCGGAGGTCGACGAGGAGCCGCGCTGGGTCGACTACGACGTCGAGCTGTACGCGACCGACCGCGTGCTCGACGCCCTGCACAAGATCAAGTGGGAGGTCGACGGCTCGCTGTCGTTCCGCCGCTCGTGCGCGCACGGCATCTGCGGATCCGACGCGATGCGCATCAACGGCCGCAACCGCCTGGCCTGCAAGACGCTGATCAAGGACCTCGACATCTCGAAGCCGATCTACGTCGAGGCCATCAAGGGCCTGCCGCTCGAGAAGGACCTCATCGTCGACATGGAGCCCTTCTTCGCCTCGTACCGCGAGGTGCAGCCGTTCCTCATCGCGAACTCCGCCCCTGAGAAGGGCAAGGAGCGCGTGCAGTCGATCACCGACCGGGCGATCTTCGACGACACCACCAAGTGCATCCTGTGCGCCGCGTGCACCTCTTCGTGCCCGATCTTCTGGACGGACGGTCAGTACTTCGGCCCCGCCGCGATCGTGAACGCGCACCGCTTCATCTTCGACTCGCGCGACGACGCAGGCGACGTGCGTCTCGACATCCTCAACGACAAGGAGGGTGTGTGGCGCTGCCGCACGACCTTCAACTGCACCGAGGCGTGCCCGAGAGGCATCGAGGTGACCAAGGCGATCGCCGAGGTGAAGCAGGCCGTCCTGCGCGGCGGCGCCCGCTGAGCGCAGACAGCACCGTGCGCGCCCGACTGACCCGTTCAGCCGGGCGCGCTGCTGTGTGGGGCCGGCGTGCGGCTGCCCTGTTCCCGGTGCGGGTGTGGCGGCACTTCCTGCGCCGCAACGGCTTCCTGCTCTCGGCGGGGATGGCGTATCAGTCGCTGTTCGCTCTGTTCGCCCTGCTGTACGTCGCCTTCGCCGGCATCGGGGTGTGGGTGGGCGGCAGCGAGGTCGCGGTCGCCGCGATGATCCGGATCGTGAACGGCTACCTGCCGGGATTCATCAGCCCGGACGGCCTGGTCACCCCGGACGCCGTGCGCGAGGTCGCCGCGTCGGCGACGGGCGCGTTCACCGTCACGGGCGCCATCGCCGTGGCGGTCGTGCTGTGGACCGCGGTCGGCGCGGTGACCTTCACGCGCCGTGCGGTGCGCGGCATCTTCGGCCTGCCGTTCGACTCCCGCAGCTACGTGCTTCTGAAGCTGCGCGACGGCGTCGCGGCGCTCGCGTTCGGACTCAGTCTGCTCCTCGGCGCAGCCCTCAGCATCGGCGGGGTCTGGGCGCTGCGCACCCTGTTCGACATGCTCGGCCGCGACGTGCCCAGCACGATGCTGACGACGCTCGTCTCGACCTCCTCGGTGCTCGTCATGGTCGTGATCGATGTCGCCGCGATCGCCGCACTCGTGCGGTTCCTCACCGGCACGATGATCCGCTGGCGGCGCATCCTCCCCGGCGCGGCGCTCGGCGGAGCCGCCGTCGCCGTGCTGCAGCTGGGCGCCGGGCTGCTTCTCGCGCACACGCCGGGCAACCCGCTGCTGGCGACGTTCGCGGTCATGGTCGGTCTGCTGCTGTGGTGCCGGATCATCGCCGCCGTGATCCTGCTGGCGGCGGCGTGGATCGCCCTCAGCGCCGACGACAGCGACGAGCCGCTGCGTGATCGGGATGCCCGGCCGCGGCCGGTGTCGGATGCCCGAACGCGGCCACGGCGGGATGTCCGAGCCCGTCGTTAGGCTGGACATCATGCCCCATCTGCGTATCGCCACTGTCAACGTCAACGGGATCCGCGCCGCGGTGCGCAACGGCATGCGCACCTGGCTCGACGCCGCCGATGTCGACATCCTCACGCTGCAGGAGGTGCGGGGTCAGGACGAGCACCTGCTCGAGGCGTTCCCCGAGTGGTCGATGCTGCACGACCCGGCCACGGCGAAGGGCCGCGCCGGGGTCGCGGTGCTCAGCCGCACGCCCGCGCTCGCCTCGCGCACCGCGCTCGGCGCCGACGACTTCGACTCGGCGGGCCGATGGCTCGAGGCGGATTTCGAGATCGGCGGGATGCCGCTCACGGTCGTCAGCGCCTACGTGCACTCCGGAGAGGCCGACACTCCCAAGCAGGAGGAGAAGTGGAAGTTCCTCGACGCGATGACGACGCGGATGGCGCAGCTCGGCGCGGATGACGCGCACGCGCTCGTCACCGGCGATCTGAACGTCGGGCACCGCCCGTCCGACATCCTGAACTGGAAGGGCAACGTCCGCAAGTCCGGGTTCCTCGCCCGCGAGCGCGCGTACTTCGATCGATTCCTCGGCACGGCGGGCGAGAGCGTCGTCGGCCAGGAGGGCGTCGGCCGCGGCATGGTGGGCGAGCTGAGCGACACGCGCGCCTACGCCGCCGAGGGCGGAGGGCGCGGCCTCGGCTGGATCGACGTGGGGCGAGCGCACCACGGTGACGTGCCGGGACCGTACACCTGGTGGTCGATGCGCGGAAAGGCGTTCGACAACGACAGCGGCTGGCGGATCGACTACCACCTGGCGACCCCCGCGCTGGCGGCCCGCGCGTCGGGGTACACCGTGGCGCGAGCGGCGACCTACGCCGAGCGGTGGAGCGATCACGCTCCGGTGGTCGTCGACTACGCGCACTGATCCGTCGCGCCGCCCGCGCGCCCATAGGATTGATCCGTGACGAAACCACGCCTCTACTCCGGAATGCAGCCCTCAGCCGACTCCCTCCAGGCCGGCAACTACATCGGGGCGCTCCTGCAGTGGCGTGAGATGCAGAGCTCCTACGACGCGTTCTTCTCGGTCGTCGACCTGCATGCGATCACCGTGCCGCAGAACCCGGACGAGCTGCGCGAGAAGACGCGCCGCACCGCGGCGCAGTACATCGCGGCCGGGATCGAGCCGTCGAAGTCGACCCTGTACGTGCAGTCGCACGTGCGCGCGCACGCCGAGCTCGCCTGGATCCTCAGCACGATCACCGGCTTCGGCGAGGCCGGGCGCATGACCCAGTTCAAGGACAAGTCGCAGCGCTACGGACAGGACTCCACCTCGGTGGGCCTGTTCACCTACCCGGTGCTGATGGCCGCCGACATCCTGCTCTATCAGAGCGAGCTGGTGCCCGTCGGCGACGACCAGAAGCAGCACGTCGAGCTCACCCGCGACCTGGCCGAGCGGTTCAACAGCCGGTTCGGCACGGCGTTCACGGTGCCCACGCCGGTGATCCAGAAGGACACCGCACGCATCTACGACCTGCAGAACCCCACGGCGAAGATGTCGAAGTCGGCCGAGAGCGACGCCGGTGTGCTGTGGCTGCTCGACGATCCCGCGAAGTCGGCGAAGAAGATCATGCGCGCGGTGACCGACAACGAGGGGACGGTGCGCTTCGATCGCGAGAGCAAGCCCGGCGTGTCGAACCTGCTCACCATCTACGCCGCCCTCACCGGCCGCCAGGTCGGCTCGATCGAGGACGAGTACGCGGGTCGCGGCTACGGCGACTTCAAGAAGGGCCTGGCCGAGGTCGTCGTGAACGAGTTCGGTCCCGTGCGCGAGCGCGCGAACGCCCTCCTCGACGACCCGGCCGAGCTCGACCGCCTGCTGGCCGTGAACGCCGCGAAGGCCGATGAGGTCGCTGATGCCACTCTCGCCGACGTGTACGACCGCGTCGGCCTGCTGCGGCGCGTCTGAGGAGCGACATGTCGGACTCGTTCGTGCCCCCGGTGCCGCCCGCGCCGCAGGCTCCGCCGCCGGGCGCATACCGCGTTCCGGTGGGCGGCTACCAGGCGCCTGTGGGCGGCTATGCCGCCCCGCCGCCCGTTGCGCCGTCACGGGCGCTGGGGGCGACCGGGCTGGTCGCCGCGCTGATCGCCGCGGTCGTCTCGCCGGTCGTCGCCGCGGTGCTGGCGCTGCGGATCGGGCTCGCGGTCTCGGTGGACGATCTGATCAGCGACGGCAGCGGCTTCGTGATCGCCGCCCTCTCCCCCGCGCGCATCGAGACGCTGTGGGCGGAGATCATGTTCTGGCTGGGTACGGTGCTGGGCATCGGCGCGATCGTCGTCGGGATCATCGCCGTCGCGCGGCGGCGCGGCCGCGGCATGGGCATCGCCGCGATCGTGATCGCGGCGCTCGGCCCCGGGGTCTTCTTCCTCGCCGTGACGCTCGCGTACGGCATCGGCAACGGGATCGCGTTCGACCCGATCGTCTGAGCGCCGGCTCAGCGCGAGTGATGGCGCTGCTGCGCGGCGAGCAGCCCCTCGTCGACGAGCTGCTCCACGGCATCCGCGACATCCGAGATGAAGATGGGGAGCGTCTTCAGCTCGACCGACCCGAAGGGCGCGAGCACCCAGTCCGCCGGATCCTGGCGGCCGGGGGGCCGCCCGATGCCGGCCCGCACGCGCAGGAAGTCGGCCGTGGTGAGGGTGCGCGCGATATCGCGCACCCCGTTGTGCCCGCCGTGACCGCCGCCGATCTTCATGCGGATGCTGTCGAACGGGATGTCGAGCTCGTCGTGCACGACCACGACGTTCTCGGGTGCCACCGAGTAGAACCGTGCGAGGGCCGCGACGGGCGTGCCGGAGGTGTTCATGTACGAGTTGGGCTTGGCCAGCACGATGCGATCGCCGCCGGGCCGCAGCCGGGTCTCGACGACGCGCGCGCCCGCCTTGTGCTCCCGGAACCGCTCGCCGCGGCGATCGGCCAGCTCGTCGACGACCATCTGCCCGATGTTGTGGCGGGTCGCCGCGTAGCGGGGGCCGGGGTTGCCGAGGCCGACGATCAGCCAGGTGGTGGTCATGCGCGTTCCTCTCGAGCGGATATGACGGAGGGGACGCGATCAGCTCGCGCCCCCTCCGTCAGGATCGTCAGCGGATCACTCCGCGGCGGTCTCCTCGGCCGGAGCCTCAGCGGTCTCCTCGGCGGGAGCCTCAGCGGTCTCGTCCTCGACCGGAGCAGCCGGGACGGAGATCGCGACCACGAGGGTCTCCGGGTCGGCGACGAGGGTGACGCCCTTGGGCAGCTTCACGTCGGCGGCGGTGATGTGCGCGCCCTCCTCGAGTCCCTCGACCGAGACCTCGACGTTCTCGGGGATGTGGGTCGCCTCGGCCTCGACCGCGAGGGTCGCGGCGTCGAGGGTCGCGATGGTGCCCGAGAACGACTCGCCGGTCACGACGACGGGCAGGTCGATGGCGACCTTCTCGCCCTTCTTCACGACCAGGAGGTCGATGTGCTCGATGATCTGGTGCACCGGGTCCTTCTGCACGTCCTTGACGAGGGCGAGCTGCGAGGTGCCGTCGATGTCGAGGTCGAGCAGCGCGTTCGCGCGGCGGATGATGAGCGACACCTGGTGACCGGGCAGGGCGACGTGCACCGGGTCGGTGCCGTGGCCGTAGATGACGGCGGGGATCTTGCCGGCTGCGCGCAGACGACGGGCGAAGCCCTTGCCGAAGCTCGTGCGGGTCTCGGCGACGACCTTGTTCTCGTCAGACATGTTGTTCTCCTTCAGGCACGCGGGACGGGGCCGCGCGATGGTCATGGTCTCGGCACCTCGGACGCGGACACGAGGAGGCGAGACGCTGTGCGGCTGAAGGATCAGCCGACCACCGGGCTCACGTCACCGCGTCGATAACGGATGCACGCACGGGCGCGCTCCCTCGCCGAGGAACTCCTCCATGGTACCCGAAAGCTCGATAGGCTGTGGGCATGCTCGATGCCGCCTTCCTCTCCCACGTCGTCCTCTGGATCATCGGCGCCATCGCCGTCTGCGGCGTCGTGTCGTCGTTCGCCGCGATGTTCTCGATGGGTCGCTCGGGCTACCGCGAGGACTGACCGCGCGCAGGCGGTGCACTGACACGAGGGAATCGCGACCCTCGCGTCGGCGATACCCTGGGATCACCCCTTCACCATCGAGGAGATCCCTGTGCCCACAGCCGCTGCCAACATCGGAGTCGTCGGACTCGCCGTCATGGGTTCGAACCTGGCCCGCAACCTCGCCAGCCGCGAGGGGAACACAGTGGCGGTGCTCAACCGCTCCCGCGCGAAGACCGACGAGCTGGTCTCGCTGCACCCCGAGGCGGGCTTCGTGCCCACCTTCTCTTACGAGGAGTTCGCCGCGTCGCTGCAGAAGCCGCGCACCGCGATCATCATGGTCAAGGCGGGCCTGGGCACCGACGCGGTCATCGACGAGCTCGTGCGCGTGTTCGAGCCGGGCGACATCATCGTCGACGGCGGCAACGCCTACTTCCCCGACACGATCCGTCGCGAGCAGGCTGTGCGCGAGACCGGCATCAACTTCGTCGGCGCCGGCATCTCCGGCGGCGAGGAGGGCGCGCTGAACGGCCCGAGCATCATGCCCGGCGGCTCGGACGAGTCGTGGGTCACGCTCGGTCCGATCCTGGAGTCGATCGCCGCGGTCGCCGAAGGCGAGCCCTGCGTCACGCACGTCGGCCACGGCGGCGCCGGGCACTTCGTGAAGATGGTGCACAACGGCATCGAGTACGCCGACATGCAGCTCATCGCCGAGGCCTACGACCTCATCCGCCGGGGCACCGGCAGGACCCCGGCCGAGATCGCCGATATCTTCGCCGAGTGGAACACCGGCGAGCTCGAGTCGTACCTCATCGAGATCACCGCCGAGGTGCTGCGCCAGATCGACGCCGAGACCGGCAAGCCGCTGGTCGACGTGATCGTCGACCAGGCGGGCGCCAAGGGCACCGGCGCGTGGACGGTGCAGACCGCGCTCGCGCTCGGCGTGCCCGTCTCCGGCATCGCCGAGGCGACCTTCGCCCGCTCGCTGTCATCGAACCCCGAGCAGCGCGCCGTCGCCGCGCACCTGCCGGGCCCCGAGGGGGACTTCGTCGTCGACGACGCCGAGGCCTTCATCGAGGACGTGCGCCTGGCGCTGTACGCATCGAAGATCGTCGCCTACTCGCAGGGCTTCGACGAGATCCGCGCCGGTGCCGCCGAGTACGGCTGGAGCATCGACCTCGGCGCCGTGTCGAAGATCTGGCGCGCGGGCTGCATCATCCGCGCGCAGTTCCTCAACCGCATCGCCGAGGCCTACGCCGGCGAGCCCGACCTGCCGGCCCTGCTCACCGCGCCCTACTTCGCCGAGGCGCTCTCCCGCGGCCAGGCCGCGTGGCGCCGCGTCGTCATCGCGGCGGCCCAGGCGGGCATCCCGGCCCCGGCGTTCTCGTCGTCGCTGTCGTACTACGACGGCATCCGCGCCGAGCGTCTGCCGGCCGCACTGGTGCAGGGTCAGCGCGACTTCTTCGGCGCGCACACCTACCGTCGCATCGATAAGGACGGCACGTTCCACACGCTGTGGTCGGGCGACCGCACCGAGATCCCCGCGGTCGACACGCACTGAGCGGGTAAGCACCGAAACGAAGAAGGACCGCGGCTCGCCGCGGTCCTTCTCCGTTCAACGGGCTTGCGTCCGCCTCACCAGTCGTGAACCGTGCCATCGGCGAGGCGGTTGTACGGCAGGTAGGCCTGCTGGTACGGGTACTTCCCCGCCTCGTCGACGTCGAGCTCGACCCCGAGACCCGGCGCGTCGCCCGGGTGCAGCGAGCCGCCCTGCCAGGTGAACGACTGGTGGAACACCGCGTCGGTGCGCGCGCCGTGCTGCATGTACTCCTGGATGCCGAAGTTGTGGATGCTCAGCCCCAGGTGCATGGCGGCCGCCATGCCGACGGGCGAGATGTCGGTCGGACCGTGCATCCCCGAGCGGATCTGGTAATGCGCGGCGTAGTCGAGCACCCGCCGCAGATGGCTGATGCCGCCGGTGTGCGTGACAGCGCTGCGCACGTAGTCGATCAGCTGCTCGCGGATGATCTGCTGGTAGTCCCAGACGGTGTTGAAGATCTCCCCGATCGCCAGCGGAGTGGTGGTGTGCTGCCGCACGAGCCGCAGCGCCTCCTGGTTCTCGGCCGGGGTGCAGTCCTCGAGCCAGAACAGGTCGTACGGCTCGAGCGACTTGCCCAGCTGGGCTGCCTGGATCGGCGTCATCCGGTGGTGTCCGTCGTGCAGCAGCGGCAGCTCCGGGCCGAACTCGTTGCGCACGGCTTCGAACACGGTGGGCACGTGGCGCAGATAGCTGCGGGTGTCCCAGTCCTCCTCCGACGGGTACGCGCCGCGCTGGGCGGGCTCGTGGTCGTAGCGCCGGCCAGCGTTCGCCTCGAAGGTGGCGTTGGAGGCGATGCCGTAGATCGACTTCAGCCCCGGGACGCCGGTCTGGATCCGGATCGCGCGGTAGCCCTGCTCGAGGTGACTGCGGACGCTGTCGAACAGCTCCGGCAGGGACTTGCCGGAGGCGTGCCCGTAGGCGAGCAGGCCGGTGCGGCTGGCGCCGCCGAGCAGCTGGTACAGCGGCATCCCGGCGGCCTTGGCCTTGATGTCCCACAGCGCGACGTCGACGGCGGCGATGGCCGCCATCGTGACGGGGCCGCGGCGCCAGTACGCGGAACGGTACAGGAACTGCCAGGTGTCCTCGATGCGGTGCGCATCGCGGCCGATCAGCAGCGGCACGACGTGCTCTGCCAGGTACGACACCACCGCCAGCTCGCGGCCGTTCAGGGTCGCGTCGCCCAGACCGGTCAGTCCGTCGTCGGTGGTGAGCTTGAGCGTGACGAAGTTGCGATCGGGGCTGGTGACGATCACCTCGGCCTTGTCGATGATCACTGCGGGATGTCCTTTCTGTCGTTCACCACTCCGCCGCCGATCCGTCCGGATGACGCCAGAGGGGGTTCTGCCACGGCTGCCACCGGGATGCCGCGTCGCGGACGGCCGCCTCGTCGACCTGGATGCCCAGACCGGGCGCGGTGAGCCGCTCGAAGCAGCCGTCGACGAAGCGCAGTGGCTCGGTGTCGACGACGTAGTCGAGGACCTCGGCGCCCTGGTTGTAGTGGATGCCGATCGACTGCTCCTGGATGAGGTGGTTGGGCGAGGCGAACGCCACCTGCAGGCATGACGCCAGCGCGATCGGGCCGAGGGGGCAGTGCGGGGCGATCATGGCGTCGAACGCCTCCGCCATCGAGGCGATCCGTCTGACCTCGGAGATGCCGCCCGCGTGCGACAGGTCCGGCTGCAGGATGGCGACGCCGGCCTGCAGCGCCGGGATGAACTCCTGCCGGGAGTACAGCCGCTCCCCCGTCGCGATCGGGATGCTCGTCGAGTCGACGATCCGCTCGATCATGTGCGTGTTCTCGGGCACGACCGGCTCTTCGAGGAAGAACGGGTGCAGCGGCTCGAGCAGAGGGGCGAGTCGGCGCGCCGTCGCGATCGTGAACCGTCCGTGCAGGTCGACCGCGACGTCGCGGTCACTGCCGAGCACCTCGCGGGCGCTGGCGACCCGGGCCACGACGCGGTCCAGCTCGGCGACCGAGCCGTTGCGGCTCATGCGCCCTGAGGCGTTCATCTTCACGGCGGTCAGGCCCACCGCCAGCTGGTCGGAGATGTGGTCGGCGACTTCGTTCGGGTCGTCGCCGCCGACCCAGCCGTAGGCGCGGATGCGCTCGCGCACCGCGCCGCCCAGCAGGTCGTGTACGGGCACTCCCAGGCGCTTGCCCTTGATGTCCCACAGCGCCTGGTCGATGCCGGCGACGGCGCTGGCGAGCACCGCGCCGCCCCGGTAGAACTGGCCCTTGGTGAGCACCTGCCAATGGTCTTCGATGCGGTCGGGGTCCTTGCCGATGAGGTACACGGCGAACTGCTCGACGGCGGCTGCCACGACATCGGCGTAGCCCTCCAGCGACCCCTCGCCCCAGCCCACCAGCCCGTCGTCGGTCTCGATGCGCACGAACAGCCAGCGTGGTGCCACCGGCAGGGCCTCCACCCGCGCGATGCCGCTCATGTCGCCTCCCTCGCGCCGGCCAGGTAGTCGGCGAGGATCTCGTCGACGACCTCCTCCGGACTGTTCTCGACGCTCACCCGGATGCCCCGTTCATCCGCTTCGAGCGGTTCGAGGGTGTCGTACTGCGACTGCAGCAGGGTCACCGGCATGTACTCGTGGCTGCGCGCCGCGATGCGCGCCGCGATCAGCTCGATCGGGCCCCACGGCTCGACGATGTACAGCGCAGGTGCATGTGCGCGAAGCGTGTCGCGGTAGCTCCGCTTCAGCGCGGAGCAGGCCACCACGACACCCCCGGACTCGGCGTGCTGCGCGATGGTGTCACCGACCCGGCGCAGCCACGGTTCGCGGTCCTCGTCGTCGAGCGGGGTGCCGGCGGCCATGAGCGCGACGTTGCGGGCGGGGTGCAGGCTGTCGCCGTCGATGAACGGCACGCCGAGCCGGGTCGCGAGCATGCGCCCCGTGGTGGTCTTGCCGATGCCCTGCACGCCCATGACGACGATGGCGACTGGCGGTCTGTGCGACATGGTCATCCCTTCGTGGCGCCGGCGGTCAGACCGGAGACGATGTAGCGCTGGGTGAACAGGGCGATCAGCATGATCGGAGTCGTCACGACGACGGATGCCGCCATCAGCGCGCCCCAGTCGATCGACGCGTACCCGATGAAGTCGAAGATCGCCACGGGGAGGGTCTTCGTGGACTGCCCCGCCAGCACCAGCGCGAACATGAAGTTGTTCCACGAGAAGATGAACGACAGGATCGTCGCGGTCGCGATACCGGGCACCGACAGCGGCAGCGTGATCCGGTAGAACGCCCCGATCGCGGTGAGGCCGTCGACCTGTGCGGACTCCTCGAGCTCCTCGGGCAGCTGGTCGAAGAACGACATCATGATGTAGAGGATCAGCGGAAGCGACACGAACATGTGCGACAGGATCAGCGGCAGGTAGCCGCCCGTCATCTTCAGCTGCGCGAAGATGAAGTACCACGGCACCAGCAGGCTCACTCCGGGGATGATGCGCGCCAGCAGCACGATCATCGCCGAGCGGTTCATCAGGAAGCGGCTCATCGCGTAGGCCGCCGGGACGGCCAGCACCAGCGAGAGCGCCGTCGCCATGAACGCGACGAAGAACGAGTTCCAGATGTAGACGAGGTAGTTGCCGCGGCTGGGGTCGAAGACCGTGCCGTAGTTCTCCAGCGTCGGGTCGAAGATGAACGCCTGGCCGGCGTCGTAGATCTGCACGTTGAGCTTGAAGCTCGCCAGCACCATCCAGACGATGGGACCGAGGAAGGCGAGCACGATCAGCGCGAGGCCGATGAAGCGGCCCACGGAGCCCCAGCGGAACCGGCGGCGCCGGAGCAGAGGGGCGGGACCGGGAGCGATCAGCGCGCGGGTCTGGGTGGCGGAGGTCATGACTCCCTGCCCTTTCTCTGCATCTGCAGCACCCAGATGACAGCGAGGATGATGAGGAAGAAGAGGATCAGCACCGCCGAGGCGAGACCGTACTCGTTGTAGTCGAAGCTCAGTCCGTAGGCGTAGACGTTGAGCGTCTCGACGTCGTGCGACGACCCGCCGCCCTTGCCCTTGGTGGCGTAGAGGATGTCGAAGGTCTTCAGCGCGTCGATGCC
Organism: Microbacterium sp. OR21; assembly: GCF_047306785.1. Lineage (NCBI taxonomy): Bacteria > Bacillati > Actinomycetota > Actinomycetes > Micrococcales > Microbacteriaceae > Microbacterium > Microbacterium sp. OR21. The sequence continues at coordinate 116,112 of NZ_JAZEXJ010000004.1, forward strand.
GCGCAGCAGCACCGCGGCGACGATGACCGGTCGCATCAGCGGCACGGTGACGAACCAGAAGCGCTGCCAGCCGTTGGCGCCGTCCACGCGCGCAGCCTCCTGCGTCTCCTCCGGCAGCCCGGTGAGACCGGCGAGGAGGATGAGCGCGACCATGGGCGTCCACTGCCAGACGTCGACGAAGATCAGCGTCGACAGCGACGTCGCCGGGTCCGCCAGCCAGGGCTGGGCGGGGATGCCCACCCACGAGAGCATCTCGTTGATGAAGCCGATGTTCGGCTCGAAGAGCAGCCGCCACATCATGCCGACGGCCACCGGTGTCGCGACCAGGGGCAGCAGCACGATCGTGCGCACGACGCCCTGACCGCGGAACGGCTTCCACAGCAGCAGGGCGATGATCATGCCGAGGATCAGCTCGAAGAACAGGGCTCCGGCGGTGAAGTAGGCCGTTCGGCCCACGGAGGGCCAGAAGCGCTCGGTGTCGGTCAGCGCCGTCGCGTAGTTCTCGAAGCCGATGAAGTCGAAGTCACGGCGCACCGAGCGCTTGGAGTCGGTGAAGCCGAGGTAGATGGTCCAGCCCAGCGGGATCGCGAGCATCAGCAGGGTGAACACCATCGAGGGGCCGGCGAGGACCCACTTGCGGTGCCGGTCGGCCCAGCGGCTGAAGCGCTCGCGGGCACCGATCTCCGGTGCGGTCGGGGATGCTGTCATGATGCGTCCAAGGTTCGGTCCGCACCGCCCCCGTGCGAACGGGGACGGTGCGGAGTCGGATCGTTACTGGGCGTCTTCGACGAGGAAGTCGTCGAACGCCTTGTCGGCGGCATCCACGGCCGCATCGACGTCGTCGCCGGCGATGGAGGCGACGATCGGCTCTCCGACGATCTCGCGAGCCTGCGCGACCTGGATCACCAGCGGACGGTCCTGACCGACGCCGTTCTCGGCGTTGATCTTGATCGCCTCGATCAGCTCGTCGGGGTATTCGGCGGTCGCCTCAGCGTTCTCCCACACCGAGGTGCGTGAGCCGGAGACGCCGGCCTTGGACAGCTCGAGCATGGTGTCCTTGGAGGTGGCCCACTCGATGAACTGCCAGGCGGCGTCCTTCTTCTCGGTCGCGTCGTTGATCGCGAGGCCCCAGGAGGCGATGTTGTACGGCTTGGCGCCGGCCTCACCGGCCGGGAACGCCGCGAATCCGACGTTGTCCGCCACCGTCGACTGCGTCGGATCGGTCATGTTCTTGTACAGGCTGTCGGCGTCGGCGATGAACGCGGCCTTGCCCTGCTGGAACACGGCGAACGCCTCCGGCCAGCTCATCTCGGGGTTGATCGTGGCGTTCGTGTGCGTGCGGATCAGATCGCCGTAGTACTTGTACGCCGCGCGTGCCTCGTCGCTGCCGATGGCCGACTTGTCGTCGTCGGTGATCCACTGTCCGCCGAAGCTGTACAGGAAGGCGCTGAACTGAGTCACCGCCGCCGACTTGCCCGTGCGGCCGATGTAGCCCGCGACGTCGGGGTTCTGCTCGTGGATCGCGGCGGCCGCGGCATCGAGCTCCTCGAGCGTGGTCGGCACCTCGAGCCCCGCCTTCTCGAGCAGGTCCTTGCGGTAGTAGAGCACGGTGCGCTCGGTGATGATCGGCACGCCGACGATCTCGTCGTCGTACGTGGTCAGCTCCGCCGGGCCCTTCTGGAAGTCCGACCAGTCCCATTCCTCGTCGCCCTTGGCCAGGTCGGTGAGATCGGCGAGATAGCCGTTGTCCGCGAAGAGCTTGCCCTCCTGCAGGGGGCGGTACATCATCACGTCGATCTCGTCGGTGCCCGCGTTGAGCTTGACGTTGTACTGGTCGGAGAGCTGATCCTCGGCCAGCTGCGTGATCTCGACCTTCGCGCCGGTCTCCTTCTCGAACTCCGGGATGAGCTCCTTGATGCTCTCGGTCCAGACGTGGTTGGCGAGGGTGACCCTGATGGTCTGCCCGTCGATGCCGGCGTCCGGGTCGACCTCCGCGGAGGAGCTGCAGCTGGCCAGCGCTCCTGCCACGATCACGATGCTTGCCGCCGCGATGATGCGAACGGGCTTGGATACGTACTTCACTGTGACTCCATCCTGTGCCGCGCTCCCTCGCTGCGGCGACGTCCCGATGCAGACTTTCATCTGCCCTGTCGACACGATAACTCGTAAAAGTATGACAATTCAACTGTCGTTGCACAAAAGATATGCTCATGAGATGCAGATACCGCTGACCCCGCCGCATGTGCCGCTCGCCGTGTCGGGCGACCTGCGCAACATGGTGCTCGACACGCTCGGCAGGGAGATCTGCTCGGGAGCGATCGGACCGGACTCCACCTTCACCACGGAGTCCGTCGAAGACCGCTTCCAGGTGTCGCGTCCGGTCGTGCGAGAGGCGCTGCGCGCCCTCGAGGCCCTCGGCCTGGTGGTCTCCAAGCGACGCGTCGGCGTGCGCGTGCAGCCGCTGACGCAGTGGAACGTGTACGACCTGCAGGTGATCCGCTGGCGACTCGCCGGCCCCAGCCGAGTCGCGCAGCTGCGCTCGCTCACCGAGCTGCGCGGCGCGATCGAACCCGCCGCCGCCCGCCTGGCCGCCATGCGCGCGCCCCTGAACCAGGCCAGCGAGCTGGTGGGGCTCGCCGGCCGTCTCTGGGCGGCCGGCCGGGAGGGAGACACCGAGCGGTTCCTGCAGCTCGACCGCGAGTTCCACGCCCTGGTCCTCGAGATGAGCGGCAACGAGATGTTCGCTCAGCTGCACCACCTCGTCGACGAGGTCCTCTCCGGCCGCACGCACTACGGTCTCATGCCCCAGTACCCCGCTCACGAGGCGCTGCAGATGCACGTCGACATCGCGACGGCCATCCAGGCCGGCAACGCCGACAAGGCGGCCGCGGCGATGATCGCCATCATGGAGCGCACCATGAACGAGATGCGCTCCATCTGGGAGCAGCAGTCCGCGGAGCTCTGACGGCGACCAGGAGTTCAGTGTCCTCATAGCGAAACCTATGGGTTCTCGATGAAACACCGGTGACAATGGTGCCATGAGCACCGAGCATCCCGACCTGCGTCGCCCCGACGGAACCCCACTGCGCATCCTCGCGGTCGACGACGAGCCGATGCTCACCGACTTGCTCGCCATGGCGCTGCGCATGGAGGGCTGGGAGGTGCGCACGGCGGCCTCGGGGCTCGAGGCGCTGCAGGTCGCCCGCGACTTCGAGCCCGACGCGCTCGTGCTCGATGTGATGATGCCCGATCTCGACGGCATGAGCGTGTTGCGGCGGCTGCGCGAGTCGGGCAACCTCGTGCCCGTCGTCTTCCTCACCGCGAAGGACGCCGTCGCAGACCGCATCGCCGGCCTCACCGCGGGTGGCGACGATTACGTGACAAAGCCGTTCAGCCTCGAGGAGGTCATCGCCCGGCTGCGCGCGGTGATCCGCCGCTCCGGACAGGTGCAGACCGATGACGAGCAGTCCATCCTCCGCGTCGCCGACCTCTCGCTCAACGAGGACAGCCACGAGGTGGTGCGCGGCGACGACGAGATCGAACTCACCGCGACCGAGTTCGAGCTGCTGCGCTTCCTCATGCGCAACGAGCGCCGTGTGCTGTCGAAGGCGCAGATTCTCGACCGGGTGTGGAGCTACGACTTCGGTGGCAAGTCGTCTGTGGTCGAGCTCTACATCTCGTATCTGCGCAAGAAGATCGACGCCGGTCGCACGCCCCTGCTGCACACCGTTCGCGGCGTCGGCTACATGATCAAGTCGCCGCAGTAGACATGCTCCCCCACCCGCTGAGCCTGCAGGCGCGGCTGATGGCCGCCGTGATCGGGTTCGTCTCGCTCATCCTCGTCATCGTCGCCATCATCACCAGCGCCACCCTCGGCAAGACCCTCGAAGACGACCTGCAGCGAAAGCTCGACGCCACCTCGAACGTCACCACCGCCCTGGTCACCAGCCGCGCCAAGGCGGCGGAGCTGCGCGGCGAGCCGCTGACCGCCGAGGAGGCGGTCAGCGGCGGCATCGTCCAGACCGGCAGCCTGCTGCTCGCGGTGCTGCCCCCCAACACGCCCCCGTCGGGCGTGATCGTGACTCCCGAATCCCGTCGCGACCTTCCCGCGCGCGATCTGCTCACGCTCACCTCCGCCCTGCGGGAGTCGGGCTCGGCGACGGTCAGCATGAGCGACGTGGGCTCGTTCCGGGTGACGGCCGACCGCACCGAGAACGACGTGGTCGTGATCACCGGCCTGCCGCGGGCAGAGGTGCAGCACACCATGACCTCGCTGTTCACGGTGATCGCGCTCGCCACCCTCGGCGGGCTGATCCTGCTCGCGCTCACCACCGCGCTCACGATCAGCATGGGCCTGCGCCCGCTGCGCGCCGTCGCGGCAACGGCATCACGCGTCGCCGGGCAGCCGCTCGATCGCGGCGAGGTGAGCATCACCGAGCGCGTTCCCGATTACGAGGCCGATCCGCGCACCGAGGTGGGACGAGTGGGCGTGGCGCTGAACACTCTGCTCGACCACGTCGACTCGTCCCTCTCGGCACGCCAACGCAACGAGGAGCGCATGCGGCGGTTCGTGGCGGATGCCAGTCACGAGCTGCGCACTCCGCTGGCGTCGATCCGCGGCTACTCCGAGCTGTCGCTGCGTGCGCTGCGCCAGTCGCCGGACGCGTCGACGGTCGAGAACACGACCTCGGCGCTCGAGCGCATCCAGGCACAATCGCTGCGGATGACCCGCCTGGTCGAGGACCTGCTGCTGCTCGCGCGACTCGACGAGGGCGCCGAGCTCGTGCACGGCGAGGTCGACCTCTCCCAGCTGGCCGTCGAGGCGCTCGCCGACGCGCAGCCCACCGGGCCCGGCCATCACTGGAAGCTCGACGCCCCCGGTGAGCCCCTGCTGGTGGACGGCGATGTGGGGCGGCTGCACCAGGTGGTGGGCAACCTGCTCGCCAACGCCCGCACGCACACTCCGGAGGGCACGACCATCACCCTGTCGGTGACGGCGACCCCGGCCGCTGCCGAGCTGCGGGTGCACGACGACGGGCCCGGCATCGATCCCGCCGTGCGCGACGAGCTCTTCGCCCGCTTCGCCCGCGGCGATGTCTCACGCGCACGTCAGACCGGAGGCACCGGCCTCGGCCTCGCGATCGCGAAGGCGATCATCGAGGGTCACGGCGGCAGCATCACCGTCGAGAGCGCGCCCGGCGACACGACGTTCACCGTGCGTCTGCCGCGCGGGGCGCAGCCGGCGCCGTCCGAGCCCGGCGGGCAGGCCTCCGCTCAGTAGCCGGCGAAGGCGTCGGTCGTCACGCCGCGGGCCCTCTGCAGTGCCGGGGCGAGGTCGGCGATCAGCCGGGGCGGCCCCGAGATGAAGGCGTGCCGGAGCGCGAGGTCGGGCACCACCCGCTGCAGGCCGTCCGCGTCGAGGCGGACGCCCTGCACCCATGTCCAGTGCGCCGGCAGATCGGCCGGCTCGTCGCGGGTGAACACGATCGTGCGCGCACCGGTCGCCGCGAGCTCGTCGCGGAAGGCGAGCTCGGCCGCCTCCGACGCCACGTACACGAGCACGATGTCGCGCTCGACCCCGGTCGCCTGCAGCTGGCGCAGCTGAGAGACGAACGGCGTGACGCCGATACCCGCGGCCACCATGAGCACCGGTGCCGTGCCGCGCGGCAGCAGGAAGTCGCCCCACGTGCCGGTGACAGCCAGCACCGCCCCGGGTTCGGCCGCCTTGAGCGCGCGCTTGTAGCTGGACGGATGCTTCTGATCGCCGTCCTTGTAGGCGATCCGTAGCGTGGGCAGATCGGCGGGCGCGGAAACGATGCTGAACTCGCGGCGGGTGCCGCGGGCATCCGGATTGCGGTGCGGCACCTCGAGCTCGAGGTACTGCCCGGCCAGGAACCGCAGCCGTCCCTTGGTGCGGAACGTGAGCTCCTGCGCGGTGGGTGTGACGAAGGAGCGATCGGTGAGCACGAGGCGCACAGAGCTGCGCAGCGCGAACGCGAAGGCCAGCAGATTGCCGATCAGCAGCGCGCGCTCCTGCCCGAGGGTGAACAGCGAGCCGACGGGGATGGGCCAGCCGGCGAGCACACCGACCAGGGCGGCGACGGCGAACTGCTGCCAGCGGCGCGGGGGCAGAGTGAGCGGCTCGGAGAGCATGAACGCGCCGAGGAACAGGTAGGGCGTCTGGGTGATCGCCGCGAGCAGGGCCTCGCCCGGGCTGAACGGGATGCCGAACGACGCCGACTGCATCCCCTGGCGCACCACCGACACGGTCACCACGATGAGCAGGAAAACCAGCACCAGCCGCACCTTCTCGGTGCGCCACAGCACGAGCAGTCCGAGCAGCGCGACGAACGGCGACAGCCAGGGGGTGCCCACCCACCAGGCCGAGAACGTGCCCAGTCCGAGGATCGTCACCACCGCGGCGCCGAACGCCGCCGGGTTCACGATGTGCCGGCCGCGCCACGCGATGACGTATTTCGAGACGCTGGCGAGCACCCCGGCGAGCGCGATGCCGCCCAGCCCGGCCGCGGTGAGCGAGGGGGCGAGCACGAAAAGCAGGATGAGCGCGGTGACCAGCGACGACTCGATCCGCCACGGCAGGCGCAGCACCCGCTGCGCGACGGCGTCGACCGCCGAGATCGCGACGGCGAGCACCGCGAAGGTGGCCAGGATCTCGGGGGCCGTCGGCCCCACCAGTCGCGCGAGGGAGAGCCCCAGGGCGATCACCGCCAGCGCCGCGAGGGCGAACAGGGCGAGCCGGTACATCGAGATGGCTCCGAGCACGGCCAGCACCCGCTGCCGCATGGCCAGTAACGCAGTGATCACAGTTCCACTCTTCCGTATCCTCAGCGTGCGGGCTCGGTGAAGAGCTCGCCGGGGAATCCGGCGGAGCGCTCGGCTCGCCCGTCGGTCGACATCCGCACCCACTGCACGCCCCAGCTGTCGGCGAGCTCCGGGCCCCCGTCGAAGAACAGGGCCGTCGCTGCGGCGTCGGCGTGCAGCGCGTCGTCGGCGAGAGCCCAGGTCGCCGCCCAGGTGCGCACGGGCACGCCGGTGCGCCCGTCGAGCACGTGGTGCAGTCCGTCGCCCCACGCGCGGCGTGTGACGGCAGAGCCGCACAGCGCGGCATCCGCCACCTCCACCACTCCGATGGCGGACGTGGGGTCGTACGGATGCTCCAGGGCGACCCTCGCCGCGCCGGCGCGCACCCGCAGGTCCCCGCTGCCGTCGACGGTCACCCGGCCGGCTGCGCCGGCGAGCGCGTCGCTGATCAGGTCGACCAGCCGGCCCTTGCCGAGCGCGCCGACGTCGACGACGCCGGGGCCGACGAGGGTGAGCGACGCGCCGTCCCAAGAGAGCATCCGCTCCCACTCCCCCGGCGCCGGCTGCGCCGGACCGGAGATCAGGGACACGTCCCGGTCGTAGCCGAGCGCTTCCAGGCCCGCGCCGATCAGCGGGTTCACCGCGGTGTCGGTGGCGCGGCTGAGCTCGCGGTATGCACCGAGCATCGCGGCGGCATCGGCGGCGGCATCCGGTGTCAGCGGCGTCGTGCCGCCCTGCGAGCGCAGCGCCGAGACGAGGGAGTCGCGGCGGAACCGCGACCAGGTCGCATCGAAGCCGCCGACGAGCGCACGCACCCGTGCCCGATCCCGCTCGCCGAGCGGGGCTGCGGTCTCGATCTCCCAGCGCGTTCCGATCGCGTCGAACCGCCAGGCGTGCATCGGGCTCACTCGGCCGCGGCGGCGGCGGCCTCGTCCTTGATCCTGACCACGGCCTGGTCGAACCCGCCGCTGGTGAGCGACGAGCCGGCGACGCGGTCGACCTGCAGCTCGTCGAGCTTGCGGCCCACCACGACGTCGGAGATGCCGGCGATGAACTGGCCCTGGTAGTTCCTCGACTCGGGTGCGACCGGGTCGCCCGAGACCTGCACATCGGAGACGACGTCGTCGGCGAGGGTGAGAGTGACCTCGATGGTCTCCACCGTCTCGGGGGTGCGGTACGAGCCCTCGGCGGTGTAGGTGCCGTCGGCGTACGGGGCGGTCGCATCGGTGCTCAGCGGCGACGGGTCGGGCTTCGTCGTGTCCGCGTCTGCGGCGCCCGAGCAGCCGGCGAGCACGAGTGCGCCGGCGACGCCGAGCAGAGCGGTTCCAGTGCGGGCGGCGGGAGGCACGTTCATGTGACCAGCTTCGGGCATCCGGCTATGAGCAATCCGGATGCCCGTCGGCGAGGTGTCAGGCGTCTCCGCCGAACATGCTGGTGACCGAACCGTCCTCGAAGACCTGCTTGATCGCGGTCGCCAGCAGCGGCGCGATGGGGAGGATGGTGAGTCCGTCCCAACGACGCGATTCGGTCAGCGGGATGGTGTCCGTGACGACGACCTGGTCGATCGCCTCGTCCTGCAGGCGCTCGGATGCCGGGTCGCTGAACACCGCGTGCGTGGCGGCGACTATCACCTTGCGGGCGCCGTTCGCTTTCAGCGCCTGCGCCGCCTTGACGATCGTGCCGCCGGTGTCGATCATGTCGTCGACGAGCAGGCAGGTGCGGTCGTCGACCGTGCCGACGATCTCGTGCACGGAGACCTGGTTGGCGACCTTCGGGTCGCGGCGCTTGTGGATGATCGCGAGCGGCGCGCCGAGGCTGTCCGACCAGGTGTCGGCGACGCGCACGCGTCCCATGTCGGGAGAGACGATGGTGAGCGTCTCGCGGTCCGTGGCGGTGAGGGTGCCCTCGAAGTGCTCGAGCAGCACGGGCTTGGCGAAGAGGTGGTCGACGGGGCCGTCGAAGAAGCCCTGGATCTGCGCGGCGTGCAGGTCGACGCTCATCACGCGATCGGCGCCCGCGGTCTTCAGCATGTCGGAGACCAGGCGCGCGGAGATCGGCTCACGGCCGCGGCCCTTCTTGTCCTGCCGGGAGTACGGGTAGTACGGCGCGACGACGGTGATCCGCTTGGCCGAGGCGCGCTTGGCGGCATCGAGCATGATCAGCGTCTCCATCAGCCACTCGTTCACCGGCTGGCCGAACGACTGCACGATGAACAGGTCGCAGCCGCGGATCGACACCTCGAAGCGGGCGTAGATCTCGCCGGAGGCGAACGTGCGGTGCTCGACCGGGGCGACCTCCTGGCCCAGCGCCGCGGCCACGGCCGCGGTCAGCTCGGGGTGCGAGCGTCCGCCGGCGACGACGAGTCGCTTCTTGGTCTTCGCGATCAGTCCGGGTGCGACGCCGTTCTCACGATCGAGCGCGGCCTTCTTCTTCTTGTTGCCCATGCGACTCACTCCGCCGATCGTTCGCGGGCCGCCGCATCGGCTGCGCCCGTGCCTGCTCTGTTCTTCTCGACCCACCCGTCGATGTTGCGCTGGGGGGCGACGCTCATGGCCAGGGCACCCGCCGGGACGTCCTTGCGGACGACCGCGCCGGCACCGGTCTTCGCACCGGCTCCCAGCCTAACGGGCGCGACGAGCACCGTGTGAGATCCGGTGTGCACCTCGTCGCCGACCACCGTGCGGTGCTTGTTCACGTCGTCGTAGTTCGCGGTGATCGTGCTGGCGCCCAGGTTCACGCCCCGGCCGATCGTGGCGTCTCCCACGTACGACAGGTGCGGAACCTTGCTGCCCTCGCCGATCTCGGCGTTCTTGGTCTCGACGTACGCGCCGATCTTGCCGCCCGCGCCAAGCACGGTGCCGGGGCGCAGGAACGAGAACGGGCCCACGGTCGCATTCGCCCCGACCACGGCAAGGTTGGCGTCGGTGCGCTTGACCACGGCGTCCTCGCCGATCTCGCAGTCGACCAGGGTCGTATCGGGGCCCACCGTCGCGCCGGCGGCGATGACCGTGGCGCGCAGGATCTGCGTGTTGGGCAGGATCGTGACGTCGGGCGCGAGCTTCGCATCGTCGTCGATCCAGGTGGTCTCGGGGTCGACGATCGTGACGCCCTCGCGCTGCCAGTGCCGCACGATGCGCTGGTTGAGCAGGCGTCCGACGAGGGCGAGCTGGGCGCGGTCGTTGACGCCATACGTGACGGTGACATCCGACACCACGGATGCCGCCACGCGGTCGCCGTCACGGCGCAGCAGGCCGGGCACATCGGTGAGGTACATCTCCCCCTGCGCGTTGTCGACGCCGATCTCGGGCAGATAGCGGCGCAGCGTCTCCGAGCGGAAGACGTACATGCCGGCGTTGATCTCGCGGACGGCCGCCTCGTCCTCGCTGGCGTCCTTCTGCTCGACGATGCGGTCGACCCCGCCGTCCGCGTCGCGGATCACGCGACCGTAGCCGGTCGGGTCGTCGACGACGGCCGTCATCAGCGTCGCCGGCGCGCCGCCGGCGCGGTGCTCGTCGAGGAAGGCCGAGAGGGTATCGACGTCGGCGAGCGGGCAGTCGCCGGAGAGCACGAGCACGTCGCCGTCGAAGTCGTCGGGCAGGGCGTCGATCGCGACCTGCACGGCGCGTCCGGTGCCGGGCACGTCGTCCTGGTCGACGAAGACCGCGTCCGGGTAGTCCGCGGCGAGCGCGGTGACGACCTGCTCCCGTTCATGGCGCACGACCACCTCGATGTGCGCGGCGCCGAGCGAGCGCGCCGTGGTGAGCACGTGGCCGACCAGCGGGCGCCCCGCGATCTCGTGCAGCACCTTGGGTCGACGGGACTTCATCCGAGTGCCCTGACCTGCGGCGAGCACGATGATGGCGAGATTGTTCTGCGTCATGCTCCGCCGCCAGGATTCGAACCTGAACCTCACAGCTCCAAAGGCTGTCGTGCTGCCGTTACACCACGGCGGACCACGGCCTTCAGCGCCGTGCGAGACGGGCGACCGCGTCTCAATTCTGCCACGGCGCCGCCGACCGTCCCGTCCGCGACGACGTGCGAGCCGCGGGATAATGAGGGGATGAACGAGGCGGATGAGGTCGACCGGATCGTCGGCGCCTGGAACACCCAGCGTCCCGACCTGGACTTCTCACCCCTCGAGGTGCTCTCGCGCATGGACCGCCTGTCGCGGCACCTCGACCGCGCGCGCCGCGAGGTGTTCCGCCGCAGCGACATCGAGCCGTGGGAATGGGACGTGCTCTCGGCGCTGCGCCGGGCGGGCGCGCCCTTCCAGCTCTCCCCCAAGCAGCTGCTGCAGCAGACCCTCGTCTCGAGCGGCACGATGACCAACCGCATCGACCGTCTGGTCGGCCGGCGTTTCGTGCGTCGGGAGTCCGATCCCCAGGACGGCCGCAGCGTGCTGGTCACGCTGACCGACGACGGCCGTGTGCGGGTGGATGCCGCGATCACCCGCCTGGTCGACGCCGAGGCGGTGCTGCTGCAGGCGCTCCCCCGCGGCGACCGGGAGCGACTGGCGGGTCTGCTGCGCAAGCTGAGTCTGAGCTTCGACTCGTGAGCTCTCGTGCGACGGGGCACGGCCGCTGATGGCGATGGCCTCTCCCCTGCCGGTGCGCGACGGCGTCGGCGCGACCCGGCTGCACCTGCCCATGAGCGGCCCCTGGCCCACAGTAGGCGCGTACATGGCCGAGCGCTTCTTCCACCTCGAACCGGAGCGGCTGCTGTCGCGCTTCGACCGCGGCGAGATCGTCGCCCGCGACGGCACCCCGCTCACGCGGCACACGCCGCTGGGAGCGCACGAGTTCGTCTGGTACTACCGCGAGCCGCCGGTGGAGCGCGAGATCCCGTTCGAGATCGAGGTGCTGCATCGCGACCGCGACCTGGTGGTCGCCGACAAGCCGCACTTCCTGCCGACCACACCCGGCGGCAAGTACCTGCAGAACTCGGCGCTGGTGCGGTTGCGCAACCGGCTGGGCATCCCCGAGCTCACGCCGATCCACCGCCTCGACCGGGCCACGGCCGGCCTGCTGATGTTCTCCACCCGCCCCGAGACCCGCGGCGCGTATCAGCTGCTGTTCGAGCGCCGGCAGGTCGAGAAGGTGTACGAGGCGGTGTCGGCGCTGCCTGCCGGCTGGGATCCGGCATCCCCCGCTCTGGCGGGCCGGCCGTTCCCGATCGTGCACCGCAATCACATCGAGAAGCTGCGTGCGCACGTCTGCGTGCGCGTCGACGATGCCGGCGAGCCGAACTCCGAGACGCTGATCGAGCTGCACGGGTTCGACGACCGGGTCGTGCACACCCTGCTGCGGCCGCACTCTGGGCGCATGCATCAGCTGCGCGTGCATCTGGCGGCCCTCGGCGCGGGCATCCTGAACGACGGCTTCTATCCCGAGCTTCTGCCCGAGGCGCCCGACGACTTCAGCCGTCCGCTGCAGCTGCTCGCGCGCGAGCTGCGCTTCACCGACCCGCTGAGCGGCGCGCCGCGCGAGTTCGTCACGCGGCGCACCCTGCAGGAGGCCCCTTCGGCGTGAGCTCCGGCTAGCGGCGCATCACCACGCGGGCGAGCCTGGTGCCCAGCAGCTGCACGAGGTGCACGAACAGCACGATCAGGATGATCGCCGCCCACATCACGACCGGCGAGAACTGCCGGAAGCCGTAGATCTGGGCGAAGGCGCCCAGACCCCCGCCGCCGATGAGCCCGGCCATGGCCGTCATGTCGATGAGCGCCACGACCACGAACGTGTACCCGAGGATCAGGGGGCCGAGCGACTCCGGGATCACCACGGTGAACAGGATGCGCCACGGCCCGGCGCCCATCGCCCGTGCCGCCTCGATGATCCCGGGCGGCACCGAGACGAGATGCTGCTCGACGATGCGGGCGATCGCGAACGACGCGGCGAGGCCGATGCCGAACGCACCCGCGTTGATCCCGATGCCGATGCCGAGGATCGCGCGCGAGAGCGGCTGCGAGATCGCGGCGATGAAGATCACGAACGGGATCGGGCGGAAGAAGTTCACCAGCAGCTCGAGCACGCCGTTCACGACTCGGTTCTGCAGCAGCCCGCCGCGTCGGGTGATGTACAGCCCGACGCCGATGAGCGTGCCGAGCACGCCCGCCATGATCAGAGCGAACGCCGTCATGTACAGCGTCTCGACGGCGGCCTTCCAGAACTCCGGCGCCAGTTCCACGAGCCGGTCCATCAGCGCACCTCCCCGTTCGCGAGATCGGCATCGTCTGCGAGCTCGGTGACGTCGGCGTGGCGGCCGATGGTCTGCAGCGCCGCGTCCACATCGGCATCCGCGCCTCTGATCGCGAGGGTCAGGTGCCCGAAGGCGCGACCGCGGATGTCGTTGATGCCGCCGTAGACGAGTTCGAAGTCCAGACCCGCCTTCGCGAGGTCGAGGAAGACCTGGGCCTGCGAGGAGTCGCCGTCGCGGAACGAGAAGGTGACCAAGCGCCCGTCGTGCCGCGCACGCAGCGCGGCGCGCTCGGCCGGAGAGGGGATGCCCTTGATCACGGTGCCGACGAAGCGCTGAGATGCGGGGTTCTGCGGGCGCGAGAACACCTCGAACACGTCTCCCTGCTCGATCACGCGGCCTCCCTCCATCACCGCCACCTTCGTCGCGATGGTCTGGATGACGTCCATCTCGTGCGTGATCACCACGATCGTCACGCCCTGCTCGCGGTTGACCCGACCGAGCAGCTCGAGCACCTCGTGCGTGGTCTGCGGATCGAGCGCGCTGGTGGCCTCATCAGCGAGCAGGATGGCCGGGCGGGTCGCCAGCGCACGCGCGATGCCGACACGCTGCTTCTGCCCGCCGGACAGCTGCTCGGGATAGGCGCGCGCCTTGTCGGAGAGACCGACGAAGCGCAGCAGCTCGCTGACCCGCTCGTCGATGTCGGCCTTCGGCCAGCCCGCCAGTTTGAGCGGGTAGGCGATGTTGGCTCGCACCGTGCGGGACGAGAACAGGTTGAACTGCTGGAAGATCATGCCGATGCCGCCGCGCACCGCGCGAAGCCGGCGCTCGCTCAACAGGGTGATGTCGACGCCGTCGACGACGATGCGTCCGGCGGTCGCGGGCTCGAGGGCGTTGATCAGCCGCACGAGGGTCGACTTGCCGGCGCCGGAATAGCCGATGATGCCGAACACGTCACCCTGTTCGATCTCGAGGGTGACGTCGTCGACCGCGGTCACCTCGGCGCTGTCGCGCCCTCGGCCGGGGTATGTCTTGGTGACGCCGTGAAGGCTCACGATGGCCATGCTGTGCTCCGGGGTGAGGTTGGTGGGTGCTGCCGGCGCCCGGGACACGGGAATCGGGCGGCGCTCGACGGCGCCGCCCGATTCTCTCGCATTCGTCTCGGAACGCCGCTCAGCCGGTCAGCCGGCGGTGTCCTCGAGCACCTTCTTCAGCGACTCCTGCAGGTCGGCCGCCGGGGTCGTCAGCGGCACGCCGGTGCCGCCGGATGCCTCGAGCAGCCCCTTCTGCACGGCCTCGTCCGTCTGGAAGATCTCGACGAGCTGCTGGTAGGTCTCGTTGTCGACGTCATCGGCGCGCGCGGCGAAGATGTTGACGTAGGGCAGGGCGTTCGGATCGGTCGGGTCGTCCTGCGCGATGGCGTCCTCGAACGTCAGACCGGCGTCCTGCACGAAGTCGTTGTTGATGATCGCCGCGTCCACGTCGGGGAGCGAGGTGGGGATCACGGCCGCCTCGAGCGCGGTGACCTCGACCTTCGACTTGCCGGTGTCGATGTCGGCGATGTCGCTGACGATCGTGCCGCCGCTCTTGAGCTCGATCAGGCCGGCCGACTGCAGGACGAGCAGCGCGCGAGCCTGGTTCGACGCGTCGTCGGGCACGACGACCGTGCCACCCTCGGGGATGTCCTTCACATCGTCGTGCTTGGTCGAGTACAGGCCGAGCGGGTAGATCGCGGTCGCGCCGATGGGCTGCAGATCGCCGTCGTTCGCGGCGTTGTACTGGGCGAGGTAGACGATGTGCTGGAACTGGTTGAGGTCGAGCTCGCCGGCGGCCAGGGCCGGGTTGGGCTGCTCGTACGAGCCGAAGTCGATGATCTCGACGTCGATGCCCTCGGCCTTCGCGGCCTTCTCGAACGCCGCCCACTGCGGGTCGCCCTTCCCGACCACGCCGATCTTGACGACGTCGTCGGCGGCTCCGGCGGATCCGGTCTCTCCGCCGTCGGCGGAGGCGCAGCCGGCGAGACCGGTGACGAGTGCAACCGCCGCGGCTGCAGCGGCGAGGGTGGTGAAGCGGCGGGACATTTTCGGGTTCTTCCTCTCGTGGGGGACTCCGAAAAGGTACGCCGCAGCCGGGGTGCGTTCAGAATCGCGTCGTCACACGGCGTCACGCTCGGCGGTGGCCGCCATCTCATCGAAGAAGTCCGTGACGATCCGGCGCTGCTCGGCGGTCAGGGAGGCGACCACGTCGAAGCGTCGCGCGTGCTCGCGGCCGACGGTGGCGCGGGCGGCGCGTCGTGAGTCGTCGGTGACGTCGATGACGAGGCTGCGCCGGTCGTCCGGGTGCGCTCTGCGGACGATGTGACCGGCGCGCTCGAGACGATCCAGCAGCTTGGTCGTGGACGCGGCCGAGATGCCCAGGTGGGCTGCCATCGTGCTCGGGGTGACGGCGATCCCCTGATTGCCCGCCGCGATGAGCATGCGAAGCGCCCGCATGTCGCTGGCGCCGAGACGCATGTAGCGCTGCGACGCCTCACTGGTCAGACGCTCGGCGTCCCGCCAGCGCCGCATGGCGTCGAGCACTTCGAGGACGCTCTCGAGCTCTGCGGGGGCGAGGTCGGCGGTGCGCACGATCTCCTGCGCCGGGTCGTTCAGGCGCGGGTCGTGCATGATCACCGCCGGCGAGGCGGACGGGTTACCCTTCCTCATTCGGTTGATTTTATGCCAGTTCTGGATATTTCTGTAGTTGATAGCTAGCCTGTCTAGCGAATACTCAGGAGGCCGAAGTGAACCACTCCCCCGAGCGCGTGATCCTTCTCGACGACGACGGCGCGCCCAGCGGTGTCGCCCCCAAAGCGGACGTGCACCACGAGGCGACCCCGCTGCACCTCGCCTTCTCCTGCCATGTGCGAGACGACGAGGGGCGGCTGCTGCTGACCCGCCGGGCTCTGAGCAAGCGCGCCTGGCCGGGCACGTGGACGAACGCGTTCTGCGGCCACCCCGGTCCCTTCGAGGCGATCCCGGATGCCGTGCAGCGCCGCGCGCGGGAGGAGCTGGGCCTCGACCTCGCGGACCTGCAGCTCGAGCTGCCCGACTTCCGCTACCGCGCGATCGACGCGTCGGGCATCGTCGAGAACGAGATCTGCCCGGTCTACACCGCACGCGCCGTCGGCGATCCGACGCTCAACCCGGCCGAGGCGATGGATGCCCGGTGGGTCAGCCCTGAGGACCTCGCGGCCGCCCTCACCGCCGCCCCGTGGGCCTTCAGCCCCTGGCTCGTGCTGCAGGCGCAGCAGCTCTCCGCCACGACGGGCACGATCGATGCCACCGCCTGGCGGAGGGTCGCGTGAGACTCGAGACCGCGGTGGACCCGCGACTGGATGAGATCATCGACCGGTTCTTCGCCGGCCGGATCGCTCGCGCCGACGCCATGGGCGGTCGCTACGGCGATCTGTGGCGCCGCGCCGCCGACGCGACCCAGGGCGGGAAGCGTCTGCGCCCGCGACTTCTTCTGCTGACCCACGAGCGGCTCGGCGGTGTCGAGGACGACGCCGCGCTGCATGCCGCCGCCGCGTTCGAGGTGCTGCACACCGCGCTGCTGATGCACGACGACGTGCTCGATCGCGACCTCGTCCGGCGCGGTCAGCCCAATCTCGCCGGCAGGTTCGCCTCTGCGGCGCTGGACGACGGGCTCGACCCGCTGACCGCCACGTCGTGGGGCGAGGCGTCCGCGCTGCTCGCCGGAGACCTGCTGATCAGCGGCGCGCACGTGCTCGTCGCCGAGGTCGCCCATCCGGCGTCGGCCGCTCTGCACCGGGTGATCGACGACGCGCTCATGCTCACCGCTGCCGGTGAGCATGCGGACGTCGGCTATGCCAAGGGCGTGATGCACGCCGGGCACGACGACATCCTGCAGATGATCGAGCAGAAGACCGCGGCCTATTCGTTCGCGGCCCCGCTGCGCGTCGGCGCGCTGCTCGCCGGCGCGACCGACCAGGTCTGCCAGGCGCTGGAGCGGATCGGCTCGCGCCTGGGTCTGCTGTACCAGCTGCGAGACGACGCGCTCGGGGTCTTCGGGGTCGAGAGCAGCACGGGCAAGAGCGTGATCGGGGATCTGCGCGAGGGCAAGCGCACCCTGCTCGTCGCGTTCGCCGAGGGCACGCCGGAGTGGGAGGCGGTGCGCCCGCTCTTCGGCCGGGCACCCCTCGAGGCGGCCGACGCCGACCGACTGCGCGCCGCGCTGATCGCCTGCGGCGCCGTGGAGCGGATGCAGCGGGTCATCGACGAGGTGCTGCGCGAGGTGCTGCACGAGGTCGCCATAGCCCCGCTGCCCACCGCGCTGCGTGCCGAGCTGGCGCACATCGCCGAGAGATGCGCGGAGCGGCAGTCGTGACCGCGTCGCCTGCCCTCGACCTGTACACCCGCACGGCGCACGCCGCATCCGCCCGGGTGATCGGCAGCTACTCGACCTCGTTCGGCTATGCCAGCCGCCTGCTCCCCCGTGAGGTGCGTGCCGGGATCGCGGACGTGTACGCGCTCGTGCGGGTCGCCGACGAGATCGTCGACGGGCCCGCCGCCGAGGCGGGCCTCGACCGGCCGGAGGTCATCGCGATCCTCGACGAGCTGGAGCGGGACACGCTGACGGCGATCGAGCGCGGCTTCAGCTCGAACCTCATCGTGCACGCCTTCGCCGCGACCGCCCGGCGGACGGGGATCGGCCCGGATCTGGTGCGGCCGTTCTTCGAGTCGATGCGGATGGACGCCACGGCCCACCCGCGTTTCGACCAGGAGCAGTACCGCCGCTACATCCACGGCTCGGCCGAGGTGGTCGGATCGATGTGCCTGCGGGTGTTCGCCCTCGAGCGGTCGGGGATGGTTCTCGACGAGCACCTCGAGGAGGGCGCGCGTCGGCTGGGCGCCGCGTTCCAGAAGGTCAACTTCCTGCGCGACCTGGCCGACGACTCCGGTCGCCTGGGCCGCTCGTACATCCCGGGGCTGGACCCGGCGACATTCACCGACCGAGAGAAGGAGGCCGTCGTCGACGAGATCGCCGAGGACCTGACCGTCGCCCGATCGGCGATCGCCCGCCTGCCGCACGGCTCCCGCCGCGCGACGACCGCCGCCGCCGACCTGTTCGGCCGGCTCAACGAGCAGCTGCGCGCGACGCCGGCATCCCGGCTGCGCACCACCAGGGTCTCGGTGCCGCTGCGTCGCAAGCTGCGCATCCTGATCCTCGCCGCGACCGGAAGGACGAGCTCATGACCCGCGCCGTCGTCATCGGCGGGGGCATCTCGGGTCTCGCCACCGCCGCGCTGCTGGCCCGCGAGGGCGCCGAGGTCACCCTCGTCGAAGCCCGTGACGAGCTGGGCGGTCGCGCCGGCAGCTGGGAGTCGGGCGGCTTCCGCTTCGACACCGGCCCCTCGTGGTATCTCATGCCCGAGGTGTTCGATCACTTCTTCCGCCTGCTGGGCACCTCGTCGGCGGAGCAGCTCGACCTCGTGCCGCTCGACCCGGCGTACCGGGTGTACTTCGAGGGCGACGACGAGCCGTTCGACCTGCCCGCCGAGGGCGCCAGAGATGCGCTGGTCGCCCTGGACCCGGATGCCGAGCAGCAGCTCGACCGCTACCTCGCCTCGGCCGCCGACACCTACGACCTCGCCACCTCGACGTTCCTCTACAGCACCTACGAGTCGCTGCGTCCGCTGCTCACCGCACGCACCCTGCGCGGCCTGCCCACGCTCGCCCGGCTGCTCGCCGAGCCGCTCGACCGGCGCATCCGCCGGCACACCCGCGACCCGCGGGTGCAGCAGATCCTCGGCTACCCGGCCGTGTTCCTCGGCACGTCGCCGGCGAAGGCGCCGGGCATGTACCACCTGATGAGTCACCTCGACATCGGCCAGGGCGTGCTGTATCCGCGCGGCGGCTTCACCGCCGTGATCGAGGCCATCGCCCGCGTGGCGAGGGCCGAGGGGGTCACCGTCCGCACCGGATGCCGTGCCACGCGCATCACGGTCGTCGACGGCGCCGCGACGGGTGTCGAGGTCGAACTCGCCGACGGCACGCGCGAGCAGCTGCCCGCCGACGTCGTGGTGTCGACCGCCGACCTGCACGTCACCGAGCAGCACCTGCTCGATCCCGAGCACCGCACCCGGTCGGACAGCTGGTGGGAGGGGCGCGATCCGGGCCCCGGAGCTGTCCTCGCCCTGCTCGGCGTGCGCGGCGAGCTGCCGCAGCTGGCCCACCACACGCTGCTGTTCACGAAGGCGTGGGAGGAGGGCTTCGACGCGATCTACGGCAGGGGCCGCCGCGGCGAGGGCAGACGCATCCCCGACCCCGCCTCGCTGTACGTCTGCCGCCCCAGCGCGACCGACGACGTGGCACCGGAAGGACACGAGAACCTCTTCGTGCTCATCCCCGTCCCGGCCGACACGACCATCGGCGCGGGCGGCGTCGACGGCGCGGGCGACGCGCGGGTGGAGCGGGCCGCCGACGCGGCCATCGACCAGATCGCCGCCTGGTGCGACATCCCCGACCTGCGCGAGCGCATCGTCGTGCGGCGCACGATCGGACCTGCCGACTTCGAGCGCGACCTCGGGGCGTGGCGCGGCGGTGCGCTCGGCCCTGCGCACACGCTGCGTCAGAGTGCCTTCCTCCGCGGCGCGAACATGTCGTCGAAGGTCGACGGGCTGCTTTATGCCGGCGCGACGACGATCCCCGGCATCGGTCTGCCGATGTGCCTGATCAGCGCCGAGCTGGTCGTCAAGCGCCTGCGCGGCGATACCTCGGCCGGTCCCCTCGCCGAGCCGCCGGCCACGACGCCCACCGTGGCGGCACTGTGACCGGCGCCTATCTGATCGCGCTGCTCGTCTCGCTCGGGGGCATGGTGCTGCTCGATGTACGACACCGCCTGTTCCTCGGGCACGACCCGGTGCGCGCCGTCATCGTGCTGGTCATCGGTGTGACGTTCTTCCTGCTGTGGGATCTCGCGGGCATCGCGCTGGGCATCTTCTTCGAAGGCGACAACGCGCTGGCCGTCGGCATCCTGCTGGCACCGGAGCTGCCCATCGAGGAGCCGGTGTTCCTGCTGTTCCTGTGCGAGCTCACCATGGTGCTCGTGTGCGGATCGCAGCGATTCCTCGAGCGTCGGAAAGGTGCAGCGCGATGACCTACCTGCTGCTGTGCGCCGGCTTCGTCGCCGCGGCCGTCGTGATCGCGCTGTCCGCGCGACGGCGCGACCGGATGCCGTCCTGCGCGTCCCTGGCGATCGCCGCCGCCTGCCTGCTGGTGCTCACCGCGGTGTTCGACAGCGTCATGATCGGGATCGGACTCATCGACTACTCCGACGCGCACATCTCCGGCATCCGGATCGGGCTGGCGCCGATCGAGGACTTCACCTACCCGCTCGTCGCGGTGATCCTGCTGCCGGCTCTGTGGTCGCGACTGCGTCGCGACCGACGCCACGAGAGGGGCCCGCGATGATCCGGGATCTCCTCGCCGCCTCCCGGCCGCTCAGCTGGATCAACACGGCCTACCCGTTCGCCGCCGCGTACCTGCTGGTCGCCGGCGGGGTCGACGCGCGCTGGGTCATCGGCACGCTGTTCTTCCTCGTGCCGTACAACCTGGCGATGTACGGCATCAACGACGTGTTCGACTACGCCTCCGACCTCGCGAACCCGCGCAAGGGCGGGGTGGAGGGCGCCCTGCTCTCGCCGCAGCGGCACCGCACCGTGCTCGTGACCGCCATCGCGCTGTGCGTGCCGTTCGTCGTGGCGCTGGTCGTGCTCGGCTCGCCGGTGTCGTGGCTGATCCTGGCGATCAGCCTGTTCGCCGTCGTCGCGTACTCGGCACCGCCGTTCCGCTTCAAGGAGGTGCCGGTGCTCGACTCGGTGACCTCGAGCATCCACTTCGTCAGCCCCGCCGTGTACGGCTTCGCGCTCGCCGGCGGCACGGTGACGCCCGGCCTGATCGCGCTGCTGAGCGCGTTCTTCCTGTGGGGGGTCGCCAGCCACGCCTTCGGCGCGGTGCAGGACGTCGTTCCCGACCGCGAGGGCGGCATCTCGTCGATCGCGACCGCGCTGGGGGCTGCTCGCACGGTGCGTCTCGCCCTCGCCTGCTGGGCGGCCGCGGGTCTGCTGATGCTGCTCACCGGATGGCCGGGGGCGCTGGCGGCCGTGCTCGCCCTGCCGTACCTGTGGGCGGCGGCGCCGTTCCGCTCGGTGCCGGACGCCGAGTCCGGAGCGGCGAACCGCGGCTGGCGGCACTTCCTGTGGATCAACTACGCATGCGGCTTCGCGGTGACGATGCTGCTCATCGTCTACGCGCTCGGCCGGTGACCCGAGCCGGGGCGACGATCAGTCCAGCTGCTCGGTGAGCTCGAACCAGCGCAGCTCGAGCTCGTCGACCTCGTCCTGCTGCGCCTGGATCTGCTGCATCCGCTCCCCCAGGCCGGTGTAGTCGGTCTGGTCGTGATCGGCGAGCGCGTGCTTGGCGCGGTCGATCTGGTCGTTCAGCTTCTGCATCCGCCGCTCGAGCGCCGCGAGCTCCTTCTCCGCCGCCCGGCGCGCGGCGCCCTCCAGACCGGATGCTCTCGCCGGAGCCGCCTGAGCGGCCGTCGGCGACTCGGCGCGATCGCGCCTCTCGAGATCGCGCAGGCGCAGGTACTCGTCGATGCCGCCGGGCAGGTGCCGCAGGTGCCCTCGCAGCACGGCGTACTGCTGGTCGGTGACCCGCTCGAGAAAGTACCGGTCGTGGCTGACCACGAGCAGGGTGCCCGGCCACGAGTCCAGCAGGTCCTCGATGGCGGCGAGCATGTCGGTGTCCATGTCGTTGGTCGGCTCGTCGAGGATCAGCACGTTCGGCTGGTCGAGCAGCACGAGAAGCAGCTGCAGCCGGCGCTGCTGGCCGCCCGAGAGGTCCTTCACGGGCGTCGAGAGCTGCGCCGAGGTGAAGCCGAGCCGCTCGAGCAGCTGACCGGGCGTGAGCTCCGCCGCCTTGGAGCCGGTGCCGAAGGTGTACGAGGTGCGCAGGCCGTTGATGACCGTGCGCACGGGGTCGTTCCAGTGCTGCTCCAGCTCGTCGATCCGCTGGGTGAGGGTGCGCACCTGCACGGTCTTCCCGCGCTTTACCCGCCCGCTGGTGGGCTCAACGGTGCCGGCCACGAGTCCCAGCAGGGTCGATTTGCCGGCGCCGTTCACACCGAGGATGCCGGTGCGCTCGCCCGGCGCGATGCGCCACTCGACGTCCTGCAGCACGGTTCGGTCGCCGTAGACGACGCCGGCGTCCAGAAGGTCCACCACGTCCTTGCCGAGCCGCGAGACGGCCAGCGACTGCAGCGACACGGAGTCGCGGATGGGGGGCACGTCAGCGATCAGCGCGTTCGCGGCGTCGATGCGGAACTTCGGCTTGCTCGTGCGGGCCGGCGCCCCGCGGCGCAGCCACGCGAGCTCCTTGCGGGCGAGGTTCTGCCGCTTCGCCTCGGACGCCGCGGCCATCCGGTCGCGCTCGACACGCTGCAGGATGTAGGCGGCGTAGCCGCCCTCGAACGGCTCGACGATCCGGTCGTGCACCTCCCAGGTCGCGGTGCAGATCTCGTCGAGGAACCAGCGGTCGTGGGTGACGACGAGCAGGGCACCCGCCGTCTTCGCCCAGCGGCTCTTCAGGTGGGCGGCGAGCCAGGTGATGGCTTCGACGTCGAGGTGGTTGGTCGGCTCGTCGAGGGCGATGATGTCCCAGTCGCCGACGAGCAGCCGCGCGAGCGAGACGCGGCGGCGCTGTCCGCCGCTGAGCGATGCCACCGAGGCGTCCCAGTCGAGGTCCGACACCAGGCCGGCGATGACGTCGCGCACCTTCGCATCCCCCGCCCACTCGTGCTCGGGGGTGTCGCCCACGACCGCGCGACCGACCGTGAGGTCGTCGTCGAGGGTGTCGGCCTGATCGAGCACGCCGATCGTCGTGCCGCCGCGGACGGTCACCCGCCCGGCATCCGGCTCCCGCCGCCCGGCGAGCATGCCGAGCAGACTCGACTTGCCGTCGCCGTTGCGGCCGACGATGCCGATACGATCGCCCTCCTCGATGCCGAGGGTGACGGAGTCGAAGACGACCCGGGTGGGGAACTCGAGGTGGAGCCCTTCGGCCCCGAGAAGATGTGCCATGTCGCCTTCCAGGTTAGGCGACAGCCGTCGCGGCGATTCTCAGCGGATGCGGCCGCGGCGGCGCACGACGCTCTGCAACGTGTCGCGCACCGGGGCGCCGAGGACGAGGCCGAGGGATGCCCCGGATGCCAGCGCCAGGCCCACCGCGCCCGCCTGCAGCAGGTCGGCGAAGCCGAGGATGAGGCCGATGGGGTCGTCCTCCGCCTCGACGATGCCCAGCAGACCCCGGTACACGACCGATCCGGGCACCATCGGCACGATCGCCGCGGTGGTCACCGCGATCGACGGCACGTGCAGGCGATGCGCGACGAGCGTGCCGACGAAGCTGGCGATCAGCGCGCCCGCCGCGCTGGCGATGGGCACACCGAAACCGCCGGCCGCGCCGGCGCTGAATCCGCCCCACGCGATGGCGCCGAGCACCGCCGACACGAGGATGGTGCGCGAGGTCGCGCCGTTCCACACCGCGACGGTGACGGCGATCAGCACGACGCCTGCCACCTGCATCGTCCCCGGCCCGAGTGCCGGCGGTTCGGTCGACAGCGTGAAGCCGACGCCCAGCCGCTGCGCGAGGGCGACGCCGCCGACGATCCCGACGACGACGCCGAGGGTGAGCAGCGCGAGGTCGAGGATGCGCCCGCCCGCGGTGAGGGCGAAGCCGTCGATGGCGTCCTGCGCGGCGCCGACCACCGACATCCCCGCGAGCATGAGGACGATCCCGGCCGCGACGATCACGGCGATGCTCGCCTCGTCGAACGGCGCGACCCCCTGGGTGCGCAGCGCGTTGGTGGCGGCGGCGAACGCCGTGACCACGAGGGCGCCGGCCGCCTGCGAGAAGAAGAACGGCACGTGCATCCGCGCCATCCACCGCTGGGTGAGCGCCGCGCCGCACGCGGCGAGGAACGCGATGAGCGTCGTCACCCACGACGCTCCGTACAGCAGGCAGACCCCGACCGCCAGCAGCCCCTGGGCCAGCACGATCACCGTGGGCCGGTAGCGGAAGGGCGTGCGCCGAATGGCATGAAAGCGCACGCGCGCCTCGGGCAGCGCGAGGCCGGCCTCGATGTCGACCACCAGCGCCTGCAGCTGCTGCAGCTTGGCGTGGTCTGGCACGGGTGCGCGCACCACGCGGATGGCCGTGAAGGGCGCATCGGCTTCACCGCCCTGATACGACACGGCGATCGAGTTGAAGGTGATGTCGACGTGCACCGGGCGGATGCCGAGCGCGGCGGCGACGCGGGTCGCGGAGAGCACCACCTCGTTCGCCGCCGCGCCGACTGCGATCAGCGCCTCGGCGATGCGCATCGCGAGTTCGATCACCCGCCGGGCATACATCTCGTCGACGGACAGGATCGCCTGGGTCTCGGGCCGGGATGCGGCGTCGACGCGGATCGCCTCGACCAGGCGCATCCGCCAGTTCTTCTGCGCAGCCATCCCTCCATCCTCACAGAGGGACGGCGGCACACGCGCAGGCGGGCCGCGCGGGATGATCCCGCGCGGCCCGCCGTGTCGACTCGCGCGATTACTTGTACGACTTCACGATCTCGAGCAGGCTCGGGACGTTCTCGTACGCCTCCTCTGCGTTCTCCTTGGTGACGATCACCGGGTCGAGCAGGTACGCGGGAACGACCTTCTTGCCGTTGTCGTACTGCTCGGTGTCGTTGACCTCGGCCTTGTCGCCCTTCTGCAGCTGGCCGACCATCTTGATGGCCTGCTCGACGAGCAGCGTGGTGTCCTTGTTGATGGTGGAGTACTGCACGCCCTCCATGATCGACTTGACCGACTCGACCTCGGAGTCCTGACCGGTCACGACGGGAACCGGCTTGCCGGCCTGCTGGACTGAGGTGATGATCGCACGGGCGAGCGTGTCGTTGGGCGAGAGCACCCCGTCGACGGTCGCCGAGCTGTAGGTCGAGGTGAGGATCGAGTCCATGCGGCGCTGAGCGTTCTCGGCCTTCCACCCGTCGGTCGCCGTCTGCGCGATCTCGGTCTGGCCCGAGAGCACCTTCAGCGTTCCATCGTCGATCTTCGGCTGCAGCACGTCCATTGCGCCGTTGAAGAAGACAGCCGAGTTGGCGTCATCCGGCGAGCCCGAGAAGAGCTCGATGTTGTAGGGAGCCTCGTGACCGGCGTTGGCTGCCAGCCCGTCGAGCAGCGCCTGTCCCTGCAGCTGGCCGACCTTGAAGTTGTCGAATGCCACGTAGTAGTCGACAGCCTCGGTGTTCTCGATCAGCCGGTCGTAGGCGATGACGTAGGCGCCGGCATCCTTCGCCGCCTGCACCTGGGTGGTCAGCTGCTTGCCGTCCTTCGCGCCGATGATGATGACCTTGGCGCCGCCGGTGACCATCGCCTGGATCTGGTTCTGCTGCTCGGCCACCGTGTTCGAGGCGGGCGCATACTGCACGTCGGCCTTGAAGCCGGCCTTCTCGAGGCCGTCGGTGAACAGCTTTCCGGCGAGGACCCAGTTCTCACTGGTCTTGTCGGGGAGGGCGACGCCGATCGTGGCATCGGCCGGGAAGCCCGCGGCCTCGCCCTTGCCGCCGTCGCCGGCGGGGGTTCCGCCGCGCTCGGACGAGCATCCGGTGAGCATGAACGCGCCGGCGGCGACGATCGCTGTCGCCGTCAGGAGGATTTTCTTCATGTGATCTCTTTCTCTGGTGTTCTGCGGTGAAGGGAGTGAGAGCTACTTCTTGCCGGATTCCGGCGTGGTGGCCAGGGCCGGGAACGGCTCGGGATCGCGGCGTGCGAATCGGCGGGTGAGGAAGCCGATGACCGAGGGGCGGCCCTGCTGTTTGTTCCACACGTCGATGCCGACGGCGACCAGCAGCACCAGGCCCTTGATCATCGCGACGACGTCGGCGCCGAAGCCGAGCAGCGCGAGACCGTTGTTCAGGAAGGCCATCACGAAGCCACCGATGATCGACCCGATGACCGTGCCGATGCCACCCGACACCGCCGCGCCGCCGATGAAGACCGAGGCGATCGCGTCGAGCTCCCAGCCGTTGCCGTCCTGCGGACCGGATGCCGTCGCCCTGGCGACGTAGAGCATGCCGGCGAGCGCGGCCAGCACGGACATGTTCATGATCACGAAGAAGTCGACCCAGCGGTCCTTGACGCCCGAGAGCCGGGCGGCCTGCCGGTTGCCGCCGACGGCGTAGATGTGCCGGCCGAAGACGGTGCTGTTGGTGACGAAGCTGTACACGATCACGAGGACGAGGAGGATCACGCCCGAGACGGGGAAGCTGGTGCCTTCGCGGCCCGTGGCGAACTGCCAGCCGGCGAGCAGGATGATCACCGAGAGCAGCGTGACCTTGGTGGCGCTGACCCAGCCCGGCGCCATCTCCGATCCCATCCGTCGCTGCGCGCGGCGGGTCCAGATCTCGTGGAACACGATCCAGGCGACGCCGATCACGGCGAGGATCATGGTCGGCACGTTGAACGGCAGGGGCACCGCGACCTCGGGCAGGTATCCCGCGCCGATGTAGGTGAATTCGTTGGGCACGGGCACCGTGGTGGACTGCCCGATCCACTGGTTCGCACCGCGGAAGAACAGCATGCCGGCCAGTGTGACGATGAACGCCGGCACGCCGACGTACGCCACCCAGACGCCGTGCCACGCGCCCACCAGCACGCCCACGCCGAGGCCGATGAGGATGCCGCCCCACCAGGGGACGTTCCATTCGGCCATCGCCTTGGCGACGATGATCCCGGTGAACGCCGCGACCGATCCCACCGACAGGTCGATGTGACCCATGATGATCACCATCACCATGCCGATCGCCAGGATCAGGATGTACGAGTACTGGTTGACGACGTTGATGAGGTTGCCCGGCGAGAGGGTCAGGCCCTGGCCCTTCGCGATGAACGTCCAGATCTGGAAGAAGATCAGGATGACGATGAGGCTTCCGAGGATCCCGAACTGCCGCAGCGCCGAGCGGCCTCCGCCGCCGAACATCTTCTTGATGTCGCCGAGGTGGAACCGGCGGCGCTCTGGGGTGGTTTCGCTCATGCCTGTGCTCTCTGGGTTGCGGAGGTCATGCTGCGCATGAGCGCCTCCGGGGTGGCCTGGTCGGACGGGATGCAGTCGGTGACGCGTCCCTCGAAGACGGTGTAGATGCGGTCGGAGATGCCGAGAAGCTCGGGCAGCTCACTGGAGATGACGATGACGCCTTTGCCCTGGGCTGCGAGCTCGTTGATGATCGAGTAGATCTCGTACTTCGCTCCGACGTCGATGCCCCGGGTGGGTTCGTCGAGGATCAGGAGGTCGGGGTCGGTGAACATCCACTTGGCCAGCACGACCTTCTGCTGGTTGCCGCCGGACAGCTTGCCGACGCCCTCCTCGACCGACGGGGTCTTGATGCGCAGAGCCTTGCGGTAGCGTTCGGCGGTCGCGAACTCCTGGCGCTCGTCGACGACCCCTCGTGTGGCGATCTTCGACAGCTTCGCCGCGACGATCGAGCGCTTGATGGTGTCGAGCAGGTTGAGGCCGAGCACCTTGCGGTCTTCACTGACGTACGCGAGCCCGTGCTTGATCGCGGAGGCGACGTCGGGCAGGGCGATCTCGCGCCCGTCCTTGATCAGGGTGCCGGACTGCAACAGTCCGTAGGAGCGCCCGAAGATGCTCATCGCGAACTCGGTGCGCCCTGCGCCCATGAGCCCGGCGATGCCGACGACCTCGCCGCGGCGCACCTCGATGCTCGATCCCTTCACGACCATGCGCTCGGCGACGGTGGGGTGCTGCACCCACCAGTCCTTCACCTCGAAGAACACCTCGCCGATCTCGGGGGTGCGGTCGGGGTACCGGCTCTCGAGCGAGCGCCCGACCATGCCGCGGATGATGCGGTCCTCGTTGATCTCGCCGCGGGAGATGTCGAGCGTCTCGATGGTGCGGCCGTCGCGGATGATGGTGATCTCGTCGGCGATCTGCTCGATCTCGTTGAGCTTGTGACTGATGATGATCGACGTGATCCCCTTGGCCTTCAGGCCCAGGATCAGATCGAGCAGATGCTGCGAGTCGTTCTCGTTCAGCGCGGCGGTCGGCTCATCGAGGATCAGCAGCTTGACGTCCTTGTTGAGCGCCTTGGCGATCTCGATCAGCTGCTGCTTGCCCACGCCGAGGTGCTTGATCGCAACATCCGGGTCCTCATCGAGACCGACGCGCGCGAGCAGCTCGACCGCACGCTGCTTCTGGGCCTGCCAGTCGATGGCGCCGAAGCGGCGGATCTCGTTGCCGAGGAAGATGTTCTCGGTGATCGACAGCTCGGGGATGAGCGCGAGCTCCTGGTGGATGATCACGATCCCCGCACTCTCGCTGGCCGCGATGTCCTTGAACCGCTGCTCCTCGCCGTAGAGCACGATGTCGCCGTCGTACGTGCCGTACGGGTAGACACCCGAGAGCACCTTCATCAGGGTGGACTTGCCCGCGCCGTTCTCGCCGCAGATGGCGTGCACCTCGGCGGTGCGCACCGTGATCGAGACGTCGGCGAGCGCCTTCACCCCGGGGAACTCCTTGGTGATGCGACGCATCTCAAGGATCGGGCCTGCGACGCTGGGCAGCGTAGTCGTTATGCTCACGGATCTTCCTCGACACGGATGGCGGTGACTCAATGTGACCGTTCACATTGGCTAACTCATGATGCGCCGGGATCGACGCACTGTCAAGTGGCCGTCGCCGATCGCGATCTCAGTGTGATGATGTCGATTCGCGCACGCGCAGCTCAGGCTGCAGCGCCCCGAAGACCGGCCGCGTCTCTCCGCGGATCTCGGCGAGCAGCATGGCCACCGCCCGGCGCCCCACCTCATGGAAGTCCTGGTGCACGGTCGTCAGGGTCGGCGCGACGTGGGCGGCGACCGGGATGTCGTCGAACCCGGCCACGCTGACGTCGTCCGGAACCCTCACGCCGAAGTCCCGGAAGCCGTGCATGAGCCCGATCGCCATCAGATCGTTCGCGGCGAACACGGCAGTGAAGTCCACCCGCCGCGACAGCTCGCGGCCCGCGAAGTATCCGAAGTCGGCGGTCCAGTCCCCGCGGATCGGCGGGAAGGTCGGGCGATCGGCATCCCGCAGCGCCTCGAGATATCCGCGCATCCGCGATTCGGCCTCGATCCAGTCCTGCGGCCCTGCGAGATGCAGGATCTCGGAGTGGCCGAGCGAGATGAGGTGCTCTGTGATCATCCGTGCGCCGTGCACCTGGTCGGCCGCCAGCGTCACACCGTCCGACCCGGAAGCCGTCTGCAGGCTGACGAAGGGCACGGATGCAGCCATGCCGCGCAGCACATTGAAGACGCGCACCTGAGGGGCGAGCACGACGATGCCGTCGACATGCTCGCGCACGAGCTGGCGCACCGCCGTGCCGATCGCCTCTGGTGTCGTGTCGGTGAGGTTCAGAGTCGAGACCGAGTAGCCCTCGGCCCGCGCCGCCTCCTCGATCGCGACGATCGCCGACGCTGGACCGAATTCGCCCACGGTCGCGGAGAGGACGCCGAGCGTGTTGGATCGGCTGGTGACCAGGGCGCGCGCGGCGAGGTTCGGGCGGTAGTCCAGCACCGAGATGGCGTCGAGCACCTTCGCCTTCGTCTCGGGCCGGATGCTCGGATGCTCGTTCAGCACGCGAGAGACGGTCTGGTGCGACACCCCGGCGAGGCGTGCGACGTCGCGGATGCTGGGCGTTCTGGCGCGTTCAGAGGCAGCAGTCACGGCATGCCTCCTCGCATGTGTACGGTCACATCGCTCGCACAATCATGACACGCGAGATGCCGGGGTGCATCAGTCGATGATGCGGGCGCCCGGCACGGCGCCGTGCACGTGCAATGCGCGCCGGCCGGTGTCGTGCAGCTGGTCCTGCAGCGACCGCGCGTGCTCCGGGCCGTCGCACAGCAGGGCGATCGTGGGCCCGGAGCCCGAGACCAGGCCGCCCAGCGCTCCGAAGCGGATGCCGTCGACAAGCGTGGCGGCGAGGTCGGGGCGGTCGACGACGGCTGCCGCCTCGAGATCGTTCAGCAGGGCGGGCGCGAGCTCGCGCGCCTCCCCTGCGCGCAGCGCCTGCAGTACGGGCAGCGGCACGTCGAGCGACAGCGGCGGGTCGTCCGCGACGGCACCCTCCTGCGCGCGCAGCAGGTCGAGCTTGGCGTACACCTCTGCGGTCGAGAGCCCCTGCTCGCTGAGCACCAGCACCCAGTCGAAGCGTCCCCGGGCGAGCGCCGGGGTGAGCTCGTCACCGCGACCGGCGCCGACCGCGGTGCCCCCGTGCAGCGCGAACGGCACGTCCGCTCCGAGGCGCGCGGCGAGCTCGTGCAGCCGCTGAGCGCCCAGGTCGGTGCCCCACAGCGCGTCGCACGCGACGAGGGCGGCCGCGGCATCCGCCGAACCGCCGCCCATCCCGCCCGCCACGGGGACACCCTTGCGGATGCGCAGGTGCACGCCGGCATCCACACCCGCCGTCTGGGCGAGCAGCTTCGCCGCGCGCATCGCCAGGTTGCGGTCGTCGAGCGGCACCTCGGAGACGTCGACGTCGCCGTCCACCTCCAGCGTGAACCCGTCGGCGCGGCTGGCGTGCACGTCCTCGTACAGCGACACCGCCTGGAACACCGTCGCGAGGGAATGGTATCCGTCGTCGTGCCGCGGCCCGACGCCCAGGTAGAGATTGATCTTGCCCGGCGCGCGCACGTGCACGGCATCCGGCCGCGGTGCCATCACAGCTCCGACGAGACGGACCAGAGGTTCACATCGATCCCATGGGCGAGCGCGTCGATGGTCGTGAGCTCGTCGTCGCTGAACGCCGGACCGTCGACGGCGGCGATGTTCTCGTCGATCTGCTCGGGCCTGGACGCGCCGATCAGCGCCGAGACGACAACGGGGTCGCGCAGCGTCCACTGCAGAGCCATCTGCGCGAGCGTCTGCCCGCGCTCGGCGGCGATGTCGTTCAAGCCACGCAGCACGGCGAGGCCCTCTTCGGACACCGGCCGGTCGGGCAGCGAGCCGCGCTTCTGGGCGCGCTCGGCCGTGCCGTCGCCGAGGTACTTCCCGGTCAGCAGGCCCTGCGCCAGTGGTGTGAAGGCGATCGCCCCCATCCCCGCTGTGCGCAGCGCGTCGGTGAGGCCGTCCTCGACCCAGCGGTTGAGGATCGAGTAGGAGGGCTGGTGGATCACCAGCGGCGTGCCGAGGTCGCGCGCCACGGCGACCGCCGCTGCGGTGCGATCGGCGCTGTACGACGAGATGCCGACGTACAGCGCCTTGCCCTGTCGCACGAGCGTGTCGAGCGCGCCGATGGTCTCCTCCACCGGCGTGACGGGGTCGACGCGGTGCGAATAGAAGATGTCGACGTAGTCCAGGCCCATGCGTGCGAGCGACTGCTCGGCGCTGGCGAGGATGTACTTGCGGCTGCCCAGGTCGCCGTACGGGCCGGGCCACATGTCGTAGCCGGCCTTCGACGAGATGATCAGCTCATCGCGGTACGGCGCGAAGTCCTCCGCGAAGATGCGACCGAAGTTCTTCTCGGCCGAGCCGTACGGCGGGCCGTAGTTGTTGGCGAGGTCGAAGTGCGTGATGCCGCTGTCGAAGGCGTGCCGCAGCAGCGCGCGCTGGTTGTCGAGCGGGATGTTGTCGCCGAAGTTCCACCACAGCCCGAGGGAGATGGGCGGCAGGTAGAGGCCGCTCGTTCCGACCTGGCGGTAGGCGAAGCGCTGGTAGCGCTCGGCGGCCGCGGCATACGGCCGGTGGAGCTCGGGGACATCGGGGCGGAAGCGCGGTTCGGTCACGTTGTCAGGCTATCGGCACCTGCGCCGCATCGGGATGCACCAGAGCGATGCGGTGGTAGTCGTCGACCGTGAGGTCCTCGCCGCGTGCGGTGGGTGCGACACCGGCGGCTTCCAGCACAGCGGATGCCGCCGCGGAGCCCCCGTACAGACCCGACAGCGCCTGGCGCAGCATCTTCCGGCGCTGGTTGAACGCGGCGTCGACGATCTCGAAGGTGCGTCGGCGCTCGGTGTCGTCGCCGCGCGGCTGCTCGTCGCGCACGAAGCCGACCAGCAGGCTGTCGACATTGGGCACCGGCCAGAACACCTGCCGCGAGACGGTGCCGCACAGCCGCCAGGGACCGTACCAGGCCGCCTTCACGCTGGGGGCGCCGTAGATCTTCGAACCCGGCTTCGCCGCCAGGCGCTCGGCGACCTCGGCCTGCACCATCACCACGCCGCGCTGCAGGTGGGTGAACGTCTCGAGGAAGTGCAGCAGCACCGGCACCGAGACGTTGTACGGCAGGTTGGCGACGAGCACGGTCGGATCGCCGGGCAGCTCGGTGACCCGCATGGCATCGGCATCCACCACCGTCAGCGCACCGTCCGCGACGCCGCGCTCGCGCGCAGTCTGCGGCAGCCGTTCGGCGAGGCGATGGTCGATCTCGACGGCGGTGACCGCCGCGCCCGCCTCGAGGATCGCGAGGGTCAGCGAGCCCAGCCCCGGGCCGATCTCGACGACCCGCTCCCCCGGCTGCACGCCCGCCGCGTGCACGATCTTGCGCACCGTGTTGGCGTCGACGACGAAGTTCTGCCCCAGCTTCTTGGTGGGGGTGACGTCGAGCTCGGCGGCAAGACGGCGGATCTCGGTGGCGCCGAGCAGGGAGACGGTCATGGTTCCATTCTCGCGCATCCCTCCTCGCCCCTAAGATCAAGCGAGTGACCGCTGTCGGAGAGCTCATCGCACCACGCCGTCTCGGCCGCGACTTCCGGTGGCTGATGTCGGCGGCGTGGACGAGCAACATCGGCGACGGCATCGCCCTGGCGGCCTCTCCCCTGCTGATCGCGTCGATGACGTCGTCTCCGGTCCTGGTCGCCTCGGGCGCCATGCTGCAGTTCCTGCCGTGGTTGCTGTTCGGTCTGCACGCCGGAGCGATCGCCGACCGCGTGGAGCGGCGGATGCTCGTGATGTTCGCGCACGGCATCCGGGCCCTCATCGTCGCCGCTCTCGTCGGATTCCTCGTGACCGGCACCGCGAACATCGCGATCGTGCTGGTCGTGTCGTTCCTGTACGGCACCGCGGAGGTGTTCGCCGACACGAGCACGAGCACCCTGCTGCCGATGATGGTGAAGCCCGCCGACCTCGGCATCGGCAACGCGCGGCTGCAGGCCGGCTTCCTCGTCGCCAATCAGCTCGCCGGGCCTCCGCTCGGCGCCTTCCTGTTCGCCGTCGGGTCGTTCTGGCCGTTCCTCGCCCAGGTGCTCGCGGTGTCGGTGGCGCTCGTGCTGATCTCTCGCATCGCGCGCCAGCCTGTCCCGCCGCGCGGGGAGCCGACCCGGGTGCGCCACGACATCGGGCAGGGTCTGCGATGGGCCTGGCACCACAAGCCGGTGCGCACGCTGATCGTGATCATCCTGGCGTTCAACGTCACGTGGGCCGCCCCGTGGGGCATCCTCGTGCTCTACGCCACCGAGCACCTGGGCATGGGGCCGGTCGGCTTCGGCGCGCTGACCACTGCGTCGGCCGTCGGCGGGCTGCTGGCGACGCTGAGCTTCGGCTGGCTGGAGCGCCATGTCTCGTTCGCGACGCTGATGAAGGTGTGCCTGTCGCTCGAGGTGCTCATGCATCTCGGCTTCGCGCTGACCACGAACGGCGTGGTCGCGATGGCGATCATGTTCGGCTTCGGCGCGTACGCCTTCGTCTGGGGCACGATCTCGACGACCGTGCGCCAGCGTCTCGTGCCACACGAGCTGCAGGGTCGGGTCGGGTCGGTGAACATGGTCGGCGTCTTCGGCGGCATGGTACTCGGTCAGGCGCTCGGCGGACTCATCGCGCAGGCGTGGGGACTGACGGCGCCGTGGTGGTTCGCGTTCGCCGGGTCGGCGCTGACGCTCGCGCTGATGTGGCGGCAGATCTCGCACATCGCCGCCGCCAGACCAGCGCTCGACGACGACGCCGTGGCCGCTTAGCGCTCGGCGAGGCGTGCGGCGAGCCCGCTGCGCACCGCCGGCCACTCGTGCGGCAGGATCGAGTACGCCGCGGTGTCGCGCAGCGACCCGTCCGGCATGATGCGATGGCTGCGCAGGATGCCGTCGAGCTTGGCCCCGAGGCGCTCGATCGCGGCACGCGACTGCCTGTTGTGGAAGTGCGTCATGAGCGCCACGGCGATCGCGTCGCACGCATCGAAGGCGTGGCCGAGCAGCAGCCGCTTCATCGCCGGGTTGACCTCGGTGCCCTGGGCCGGCACGCCGATCCAGGTGTAGCCGATCTCGACACGACGGTTGGGCTGATCGATGGTGCAGAACGTCGTCATGCCGACGACCTCGCCGGTGTGCAGCCGGCGCACCGCGAACGGGTTCATCGCACCCGCCTCACGCAGTGCCAGCCGGCGGTCGATCTCGGCGGGCACCTCGTCGGCGGTCGGCACCGAGGTGTACCAGGCGGGTCTCAGCGTCGCCGCGGCACGGCTCAGCTCATCGGCGTGCGCGTGGTCGAGCGGCTCCAGCCGCACGAACGCATCCTGCAGGGTGATCTCATCGAGAAAGCGCACCCCAGCAGGTTAGCGGGATCAGGCGAAGGGCCCGTACACCGCGAGCGTGTTCGCCGCGAGCCGCGCGCACAGCTCGTCGACGTCGACGTCGAGCTCGGCCGCCATGAAGCGCACCGTGAGCGGCACGAGATACGGCGCGTTGGGTCGCCCGCGCAGCGGCACCGGGGTCAGGAAGGGCGCGTCGGTCTCGACGAGGATGCGCTCCAGAGGCGTGACCTTCAGCGCGTCGCGCAGGTTCTGCGCGTTCTTGAACGTGATGTTGCCGGCGAACGACAGCCAGTACCCGGCATCCGCCGCGACCCGCGCCATCGCCTCGTCACCCGAAAAGCAGTGGAACACGGTCTTCTCGGGTGCGCCGACGCGGGTCAGCGTTTCGAGCACGTCGTCGTGCGCGTCGCGGTCGTGGATCTGCATGGCGATGCCGTGCTTCTTCGCCAGCGCGATGTGCGCCTCGAACGACTCGTGCTGCGCGGGCCTTCCCGGCTCGTCGGTGCGGAAGTAGTCCAGCCCGGTCTCGCCGATCGCCCGCGTGCGCGGGTGCGCGGCGAGCTCGTCGATCACCGCGATCGCCTCGTCGAGGCTGCCCTCGGCCGCGTAGGTCGGCGCGTCGTTCGGATGGATGGCGACGGCGGCGAGCACCCGGGGGTCGGATGCCGCGGCATCCACCGCCCACCGAGACGACTCGATGTCGCCCGACGCCTGCACGACCCCGGCTATGCCGACGGCCTCGGCGCGATCGAGCTGCTCCGTCAGGCTCAGCGGCTCGACGCCGTCGGTGATCTCCAGGTGCGCATGGTTGTCGTACACCGGCACCACCAGCGGCTCGGGGGCCGCCGGGTACCGCAGGTCCTTGCGGCCCTCTGTCGAGCGCTCGCGCACGTAGGTGTCAGCCATGCGCGATCAGGCGGTCTGCTCCACCCGCGGGAACAGCGGGGCGAGCGTCGACACCGTGGTGCCGGGCGCGAGCGTGCCCCAGGCACCTGCCTCGCGGATCGGCTGCGCGGTGAGCTCGCCGAGCGAGCCCTGGGCGCCGAGGGCATCCCACAGCTTGGCCGTCGACTGCGGCATCACCGGTGACAGCAGCACGGCCAGAGCGCGCAGGCCCTCCGCGCACGTGTACAGCACGGTGCCGAGACGCTCACGCTGCTTCTCGTCTCCGCCGTCCGCCTGCTTGGCGAGCGCCCACGGCTCGTTCTCGGTGATGTAGAGGTTCAGGTCGTCGACGATCGTCCAGATCGCGTCGATGGCCTCATCGATGCGGAAGTGCTCGATCGCCGCATCCGCCGCGGCGGCGGCATCCGTCACCTTCTTCTGCACGACGAGGTCGCGCTCGGTGTACTCGGAGGGCGCCGGCACGACGCCGTCGAAGTACTTCTGGATCATCGCGACCGTGCGCGAGGCCAGATTGCCGAAGCCGTTGGCGAGCTCGGCCTGGTAGCGGGCCGAGAGGTCCTCCCACGAGAACGAGCCGTCCTGGCCGAACGCGATCGCGGAGAGGAAGTAGTAGCGGTAGGCATCCGAGCCGAACACGTCGGTGATCTCGGTGGGCGCGATGCCGGTGAGCTTCGACTTCGACATCTTCTCGCCGCCGACGAGCAGCCAGCCGTGTGCGAAGACGCCCTTGGGCACATCGAGCCCGGCGGCCATCAGCAGCGCAGGCCAGATCACGGCGTGGAAGCGCAGGATGTCCTTGCCGACGACGTGATACGCGGGCCAGCGGCGGGCGAAGTTCGCGTCGTCCTCGCCGTAGCCGACGGCGGTGACGTAGTTGAGCAGGGCGTCGACCCACACGTAGATGACGTGGGACTCGTCCCACGGCAGCGGGATGCCCCAGTCGAAGGTCGACCGAGAGATCGACAGGTCCTTGAGGCCCTGGCTCACGAACGAGACGACCTCGTTGCGCGCGGAATCGGGGCGCACGAAGTCGGGTTCGGTCTTGTACAGCTCGAGCAGCCGATCCTGGAACTCGCTGAGCTTGAAGAAGTAGTTCTTCTCCTGCAGCAGCTCGAGCGGCTTCGAGTGGATCGCGCAGACCTTCAAGCCTTCGAACGGACCGGTGCCGTCGACGATCTCGGACTCGGGCTTGAACTCCTCGCAGCCCACGCAGTACAGCGCCTCGTACTCGCCCGCGTAGATGTACCCCGCGTCGTACAGCTTCTGGAAGAACACCTGCACGTTCTTCTCATGCCGCTGCTGCGTGGTGCGGATGAAGTCGTCGTTCGCGACGTCGAGCGTGTTCAGCAGCGGGAACCAGCTCTCGCCGACGAGCTTGTCGACCCATTCCTGA
The DNA here is from genome assembly GCF_047306785.1 of Microbacterium sp. OR21. NCBI lineage: Bacteria > Bacillati > Actinomycetota > Actinomycetes > Micrococcales > Microbacteriaceae > Microbacterium > Microbacterium sp. OR21. The sequence goes on from NZ_JAZEXJ010000004.1 coordinate 153,064, forward strand.
GGCGTGACGTTGTTCGCCGCGGCGGCGCGCAGCATCTTCTGGCCGTGCTCGTCGGTGCCGGTGAGCATCCAGGTGTCGTCACCCGCCTGGCGGTGCCAGCGCGACAGCGTGTCGACGGCCACCGTCGTGTACCCGTGACCGATGTGCGGCACATCGGAGGGGTAATAGATGGGCGTGGTGATGTAGAAGGACTCGCCTGCGGGCATGCTCACGATTCTAGGCGGGAACCGCGGGCGCTTCTGATTCGTGACCTGGCGGTGCGGGCACGAGCGGAGGCGTGCGCCCGGCGCGGGGATGTGCGCTTGACGCGGAGCGGATGCGCGGATTCGTCCGCGCGAAGCGCACCTCTCCGCGCGAAGCGCACGGAGCGGGCTGGCGCGTCAGGTGCGGGTGGCGGTCACGGACGCGTGGGGGCGGCTGCTGGGCTCGCCGGGGGTGCGCTCCCGGCGCTCGCGGGAGGTGACGGCGAAGCCGGCCTGCTCGAGCAGCGGCTGCAGGGCATCCGGGGTCCAGAAGTACGCCGTCGTGACGGCGTGGTCGAACGTCTCGCGCGCCGGGCCGTCGAAGAAGCCGATCAGGATGCTGCCGCCGGGTGCCGTCACCCTCGCGAATTCGGTCAGGATCGCGGGAAGCGCCTCGGGAGGGGTGTGGATCAGCGAGTACCAGGCGAGGATGCCGCCGAGAGAGGCGTCCGGCAGCGGGAGCGCCGCGAACGAACCCTGGCGGAACTCCAGCTCCGGATACGCGCGGCCGGCGTGCGCGATGAACTCCGTCGAGAGGTCGATGCCGAGCACGCCCCGTGCGCCGTCGTGCAGGAAGCGCGTCCACTGGCCCGGTCCGCATCCGGCATCCAGCAGCCGCCCCGGCGTCGCGTCGCGCCACGCGGCGATGCGCGCCCGATCCCGAGCATCCGTCTGCGCGATGTCGCTGAGCAGCGCGACATACTCCGCCGCGCGCACGTCATACGCCGAACCGATCGTCTCAGTCACAAGACCGCCCTCCGTCGAGAGCACGGGACGTCACCGAACGGACGGGTCGTTCGCGTGAACAAGCCGTTCACTCGCCGAGATGCCGTGCTCTCGACGAGGAGAGTGGGGAGCGGGCGCATCAACGGGCGGCGAGCGCGGCCTGGTAGAGGTCGCGCGACGACAGGCCGGTGGCGGCGGCGACCTCGGCGCACGCCTCTTTGAGGCGGGTTCCGGATGCCACGAGCGCCTGCACCTGGGTGAGCGCGTCGTCGGCGGAGACGGCGACCGGGGCCGCGCCCTCGACGACCACGACGATCTCGCCCTTTACGCCCTGCTCGGCCCAGGCGACCAGCTCGGATGCCGTGCCGCGGCGCACCTCCTCGTACAGCTTGGTCAGCTCGCGGCAGACGGCGACGCGCCGCGCATCGCCGAACGCCGCGCCCATGTCGGCGAGCGAAGACGCGAGCCGCGACGGCGACTCGAAGAACACCATCGTGCGCGGCTCGCTCGCCAGCGCGGTCAGCACCGAGCGGCGCTCCCCCGGCTTGCGCGGCAGGAAGCCCTCGAAGGTGAACCGGTCGGTGGGCAGGCCCGAGATCGCGAGGGCCATGAGCACGGCGCTCGGCCCCGGAATCGCCGTCACGGTCACGCCGCGCTCGACGGCGGCGGCGACGACGCCGTAGCCGGGGTCGCTCACCGCGGGCATCCCGGCGTCGCTGACGACCACGACGTCGTGCTGCTCCGCCATCTCGGCGAGCTCGGCCGCCTTCTGCTTCTCGTTGTGGTCGTGCAGGGCGATCAGACGCGGACGGTTGTCGATCTTCAGCGCCTGCAGCAGCCGCTGCGTGGTGCGGGTGTCTTCGGCGGCGACGACGTCGGCGTTCTCGAGCACCTCGATCAGACGGCGCGACGCGTCGCCGAGGTTGCCGATCGGGGTCGCGGCGAGGATGATCACCCGACCAGCTTAGGCGGGCGCCGTCAGCCGATCCGAAGCGGATTGCCTAGGCTGATCTGGTGACCCTGCCCGCGCCCCCGACGCCGCCGCGCTCTGCGACCCGCGGGGAGCGACTCATCGCGTCGGCACTCGCGGATGCCGCCCGATCCCGGGCCCTGAGCTGGCTGGCCCCGCTGCTGGTCACCCTGCTCGCGGCGGTGCTGCGGCTGACGAACCTCTCGCATCCGCACGAGATCATGTTCGACGAGACCTACTACGTCAAAGACGCCTGGTCGCTGTGGAACCTCGGCTACGAGGGCACGTGGGGCGACGGCGCCGATGCGGCACTGCCGCAGGGCGACGACTCCGCCATGCAGACGGCCGGGTCGTATGTCGTGCATCCGCCGCTCGGCAAGTGGATCATCGCACTCGGCATGGCCCTGCTGGGGCCCGGATCCAGCGCCGGCTGGCGGCTCACGACGGCCGTGCTCGGCTCGCTCACCGTGCTGGTGCTGTACCTGGTCGCGCTGCACCTGACCCGCTCACGGGTGTTCGCGACCATCGCGAGCGGTCTGCTCGCCGTCGACGGACTCGGCATCGTGATGAGCCGCATCGCGCTGCTCGACGGTGTGCTCACGTTCTTCATCCTGCTGGGGTTCCTGTTCGTGCTGCTCGATCGGGATCGTTCCCTGCCGCTGCTCGACGCGCGGATCGTCGCCCGGCGGCGAGCGGATGCCGACGACGCGCCCGTACGTCTGACCGGCCCGGTGCTGTGGTCGCGGCCCTGGCTGATCGCGGCCGGCATCGCGCTGGGGGCAGCGTCGGCGGTGAAGTGGTCCGGCCTGTACGCCCTGGCCGTCTTCGGTCTGTACGTCGTCATCACCGATGCCCTGGCCCGCCGCCGAGCGGGCATCCCGCTGTGGCCGAGCGATGCCGTGCTGCGCCAGGGTCCCGTTTCCTTCGTGCTGATGGTGGGCCCGGCGCTGCTGACCTATCTCGTGTCGTGGACCGGCTGGCTGGTCACGGCGGGAGGCTACGACCGCGGCGCCGACGCGAACCCGCTGGTCGCGCTGTGGAAGTACCACGAGTCGATGTACGGCTTCCACATCGGCCTGGCCAGTCCGCACGCCTACGCGAGCCCGGCGTGGCAGTGGCCGCTGCTGCTGCGACCGACCGCCGTCTGGGTGGGCTCCGAACCGACCGGCTGCGGCACCGAGCACTGCATCGCGGTGATCTCGTCGGTGCCGAACCCGCTGATCTGGTACGGCGGCGTCGCTGCCGCCCTCTATCTGCTCTACCGCTTCGTGCGAGGACTCATCGAGCGCGCACCGCTGGGCCCCGCGCACACGGTGGCCCTGGTCGGCCTGCTCGCCACCTATGTGCCGTGGCTGCTCGTGCCGAACCGCACGATCTTCCAGTTCTACACGGTCGTCATGGTGCCGTTCCTCATCCTGGCGCTGACCGTGGCGCTGCGTGAGCTCGCCGGCCGCCGCTCCGCCGGCCTGCACCGCCGCACCGCGGGGCAGCGCACGGTGACCGTCTATCTCGTGATCGTCGTGCTCGTCTCGGCGTTCTTCTACCCGGTGTGGACCGGCATGAGCGTGCCCTACCCGTTCTGGCTCATCCACAACTGGCTGCCGGGCTGGATCTGACCCTCGGGCGACCGCGGCCTGCCGGGATGCCGTGTGCAGCGGCCGACCGGCATACTCGTCCCATGCCCGCACCACATGGATTCGAGCACATCGTCCGCGGCGACGAGGTGGTGATCCTGCACCACGGCATCCGGGCTGCCACGCTTCGCGGCGCGAAGGCCGCCGATTTCCTCAACCGCGTCGAGACCGGCGATCCGCAGCTGCTGATGGCGCGCCTGACCGGCGACTACCGACGCGGCAACGAGCGCGCCGCGCGCCGGCATCCGCGCAACGCGGGCTGAGTCAGGCCACCGTCTCCGGGGCCGCGTGCGCGGCGCGGTGCGCCTCATCGAACGTGGGGTTCTTGCCCAAAAGCTTCCCGATCAGCAGGACGACGCCCACGACGACCAGGCCGACGAGCATCCCGGCGACCGCAGACATCGCGGTGTTGCCGAGCCAGACGACGAAGCCGCCGAATGAGGCGAGCAGCTCGTCGACACCGTGCAGCAGATCGGCGGGCGCGTGCAGACCCACCTCGCCGAGATTGACGACGACGAGGTGACCGCCGACCCACAGCATCGCCACCGTGCCGACGACGCTGATCACACGGAACACCGCGGGCATCGACCGCACGATCCGCGTCCCGGTGTGGCGCACGTTGCGCACCGGGTTCTTCGCCATCTTCAGGCCGATGTCGTCGAGCTTGACCAGCAGCGCCACCGCGCCGTACACGACTCCGGTCATGAGCAGCGCGATGACGGCCAGCACACCGAGCGTCTGCCAGGTGCCGAGGCTCGAGTCGAGGCTCGCGAGCGAGATGAGCATGATCTCGGTCGACAGGATCAGGTCGGTGCGGATCGCACCCCACACGAGCCGCTTCTCGTCACGCGCGCCCTCGTCGGCGTGACCGTGGGCGAAGCCGAACCACTCGAGCACCTTCTCGGCACCCTCGAAACAGAGGTAGGTGCCGCCGATGATCAGCAGATACGGCAGCACCCACGGCGCGAAGGCGGTCAGCACCAGCGCGATGGGGATGATGATGAGGAACTTGTTCGCGATCGAACCGAGCGCGATCTTGCCGACCACCGGCAGCTCACGCGCGGGAGTGAGCCCCTGCACGTACTGCGGAGTGACGGCCGCGTCGTCGATCACGACACCCGCGGCCTTGGCGGATGCCTTCATCGCCGCGCTCAGGATGTCGTCGACGACCGCCAGCAGACCAACCGACATGCGATTCCTCCCCCGGAGTGCACGGTGTGCGCGCTCCGGCCTGCAAGACTACTGTGCCTGCTCGCGCCTCACCGCGCACGCGTGTCGTCGGACTGTCTGATCACGCCGCGGCGTGCGAGCCCGCGGGTGAGCCGCGCGACGATCAGCAGCGCCGCGGTGAGGGCGAGCGTCAGCAGCAGCTGGATGCGGGCGGTCGGATCGATCATGGCGAGGGCGATGATCGTCCCGAGCAGAGCCAGGGCCAGCCACGACAGCCAGGGGAAGCCCCACATGCGCATCGGCAGATGCTCGCCGTCGCGGTCGGCCCGGCGCCGCAGGATGATCTGCGAGACGACCGTGGCCGTCCAGATGACGAGCACCGTCGAGCCGACGATGTTCAGCAGCAGCCCGAGCACGGTCTCGGGGAACGCCCAGTTCAGCACGACCGTGACGAACCCGAAGGCGACGGATGCGAGCACGGCGACGTAGGGCACGCCGGCGGCGCTGGTGCGGACGGATGCCAGCGGCGCGAGTCCGCGTTCGCCGAGCGAGTACGCCATGCGCGACGCGCCGTAGATGTTGGCGTTCATCGCCGACAGCAGCGCCATCACCACGATCAGCGACATCACCAGGTCGACGCCGGGCACCTGCAGGGTGGCCAGCACGGCCGAGAACGGCCCCTCCAGCACCTCCGGCGAATCCCACGGCAGCACCGCGACGATCACGAAGATCGACCCCAGGTAGAACACGAGAATGCGCACCATCACCTCGCGCACGATGCGCTTGATGTTGTTCGCCGGATCGTCGGATTCGGCGGCGGCGATCGCGACGACCTCGGTGCCGCCGAACGCGAACACGACGATGAGCAGGGCGGCGGCGATGCCGGCGATCCCGTGCGGGGCGAACCCGCCGTGCGCGACCAGGTTGCCGACGCCGGTGGCGGGCACACCCGGGATGAGCCCGAGGATCGCGCACGCCCCCACCACCAGGAACGCGATGATGGCGAAGACCTTGATCGCCGCGAACCAGAACTCGAAGCGTCCGTAGTTGCGCACGCCGAACAGGTTCACGGCGGTGAGCGCGGCGACGAAGATCAGCACCCACAGCCATGCCGGGATGCCGGGCACCCACCCCTCGATGATGCCTGCCGCTCCGGTCGCCTCCGCGGCGATCACCACCACGAGCTGAATCCAGTACAGCCATCCGACGGCGCTTCCGGCGCTGCGGCCCATCGCGCGCTGCGCGAACGAACTGAACGCGCCCGAGCTGGGGCGCGCGGCGACCATCTCGGCGAGCATCGCCATGACGAGGATGACCACGGTGCCGGCGATGAGGTACGACACCAGCACGGCGGGCCCGGCGATGCCGATGGCCTGCCCCGAGCCGACGAAGAGCCCCGCACCGATCGCGCCGCCCAGACCCATCATCGAGATCTGCCGGCGGGTGAGCCCGGGATGCAGACCCTTCGTGGTCGTCGTCGTCAGCGGCACCTCGGTCATCGTGAGACCTCCTCGTCCAGGCCGGGTACGGCCCGTGCCATCATACGGACAGCGCGGACGGGTCGACCGTCGGCAGACGGCACACGAAGTCCCGACAGTCGTATGCGACGCCGTCGGCGGCGTCCTTGCCCTCGAACAGCGAGAACCCGGCATCCGCGAACCCGCGGGCCTGGGCCGGAGACACCACCGCGACCACGTCGGCCTCGACGCGACGGGCAGCGTCCGCGAGCGCCCCCTGCCGGTGTTCGACGACGGCGACGACCTGGCGAGATGGGGCGGCGAGCGTCGCGCACAGCCGCAGCAGGGCGCCGTAGGCGAGCGGATGCTGCAGCGCGCGCTCGACGAGCGGCGCGCACAGCGCGACGGCGCGCTCGCGATGCTCGTCTCCCGCGCCGAGCAGCCAGGCGGTGAGGTGAGCGGATGCCCGCGACGCCGCCCCCGAGGGCAGATCGCCGTCGCTGTCGTCACCGGCAGCCGCGAGCCCCTGCGCCGACAGCACCGGATCGGCGACGAGGGGCTCCTCGAGCAGGGCCAGCGCCCGGGTCGCCCAGGACGCCTCACCCGTGGCGAGGGCGAGGGCGAGCAGACCGTCCGCGAGCAGCCCGACGTCCGCGGCCGTGGCGACGGCCGCGGCCGCCACGCCGTCCAGCGAGGAGCGCACGAGAGCTCCCGCCGCGGAGCGGTTCACGCGCAGCACGTGCACGGCGGCGGCCGCCGCGGCATCCACCCACTCCTGCTCGTCCAGCCGTGCTCCAGCGCGCGCGAGCGCGCCGATCGCGAGCCCGTTCCAGCCGGTGAGCACCTTGCCGTCGACAGCGGGAGGGCGGAGGGATGCCCTGTCCCGGGCATCCGCGCGGTAGTAGCCGCCCTCGCTGCGCTCGCCGTCGATCCACGACTCGGAGTCCTGCGCGGCGCCGAACGCACCGCCGTCGCGGCGCAGCACGCCGAGCAGGAACCCGACGATGCCGCGCACGATGTCGTCGCGCCCTGCGGCGAGCGCGACGTCGATCAGCTGGGCGTTGTCGATCAGCATCCGCTCGTAGTGCGGCACGCTCCAGTCGGCCTGGGTCGCGTAGCGGAAGAAGCCCCCGTCGATCTCGTCGCGCAGCGGCGACGCCGACATCGCGTCGATCGCTCGACGCGCAGCATCCGCGCCCTGTGCCAGCGGGTGCTGCAGGAAGCGCAGCGTGGTCGCCATCGGGAACTTCGGAGCCCCGCCGAACCCGCCGTGGCGATGATCCTCCCGCTGCAGGATCGCCGCGGCGGCAGCCGCGATGGCCTCCGCGCCCGGCATCCCGCCTGCGTCGGCGGTCGCGGCCTGCCGCAGGGCGTCGGCCACGGCATCCGCCGACTCCTCCACCTCGGCGCGACGCTCGGTCCACGCCTCGTTCACGGCCGTCAGCACGTCGCGGAACGACGGCATCCCACCGCGGGCCTGCGGAGGGAAATACGTGCCGGCGTAGAAGGTGCGGCCGGCGGGGGTGGCGAACACCGTGAGCGGCCAGCCGAGGCTTCGGGTGAAGGCCGAGGCCGCCGCCATGAAGGCCGCATCGACCTCGGGGTGCTCCTCGCGGTCGATCTTCACCGGCACGAACGCGGCGTTGATCTGCGCCGCGGTGGCCTCGTCGGCGAACGACTCGCGCGCCATCACGTGGCACCAGTGGCAGGTGGAGTAGCCGATCGAGACGAGCAGCGGCACGTCGCGGCGCTGGGCCTCGGCGAACGCCTCCTCGCCCCACGGATGCCAGTCGACGGGGTTGTCGGCGTGCGCCCGCAGATACGGGCTGAGCGTGTCGGCGAGCCGGTTGGTCATGCACCCACGGTACGCCGAGACCCCCTGCCGCAGGCCGGTCGACCGGCGGGCAGGGGGTCTCGGGAGCGGGTCAGTTCAGGTCGTTCGGGTGGGTGCCGACGCGGCCCGAGCCGTCGAGCGGGTCGAGTCCGTCGATCGCGGTCATCTGCGCGTCGTCGAGCTCGAAGTCGAACACGTCGAGGTTCTCGCGCATGCGCTCGGCGTGCACCGACTTCGGGAACACGATGAAGCCCTTCTGCAGGTGCCAGCGCAGCACCACCTGGGCGGGCGTGCGACCGGTCGCCGCCGCAGCGGACGCGACCGGCTCGGCACCGAACAGGTCGTACTTGCCCTGGCCCAGCGGGCCCCACGACTCGATGCGCATGCCGTGCTCGGCCGCCCACTCGGTGATCTCGCGCTGCTGGTACGCCGGGTGCAGCTCGATCTGGTTCACCGCGGGGGTGACCCCGGTCTCGGCGACGAGGCGCTCGAGGTGCGGCACGAGATGGTTCGAGACGCCGATCGAGCGGGCGAGTCCCCGCTCGCGGATGCCGATCATCTTCTGCCACGCGTGGACGTAGTTGTCGTTGGCTGGCGTCGGCCAGTGCACCAGGTACAGGTCGACGGCGTCGAGCCCGAGCTTCTCGAGGCTCTCGTCGATCGCCTTGTCGGGCTCATCGCCGTCATGACGGTCGTTCCACAGCTTGGTGGTGATGAAGAGCTCGTCGCGCGGGATGCCGCTCTTCGCGATGGCCGCGCCCACGCCCTCCTCGTTGCGGTAGATCGCGGCGGTGTCGATGTGCCGGTAGCCGGCTTCGAGCGCCTCGGTCACCGCGCGCTCGGCGTCGTCGGCCGGCACCAGGAAGACGCCGTAGCCGAGCTGAGGGATCGTGTGCCCGTCGTTGAGTTCGAGTGTGGGAATCGTCATCCATCCAGCCTAGGTCGATCACGTGCGGCCGGCGCCGCGGCGGCGCCGGCAGACATGGCGGCGGCGGCGCGGGCGACCAGCCTCTCGAGCGGCCCCCGACCCAGAGTCATCGCCCAGGCGGTGGCGGCCAGCAGCATCGTCAGGGTGAACCAGCCCCAGGCCTGGTCGCTGTCGGGAAGCGCGGCGGGGCCGGCGAGGGCGACGATCGCCACGATGTGAGCCGAGTACGCGGTCAGGGGCATGGAGCCGAGCGCCGCGAACGGCAGCAGCACCCAGCGCAGGGGACGGCTGAGGATCAGGCACGCGCCGATCAGCGCGACGGCGAAGCCGCCCGATCCGAGGATCTCCGCCGTGCCCCCGGAGTGCGGGTGGGTGGAGACGAGCGCGGTCAGGACCGACTCGGCGGGCATCTGCTCGGCCAGAGCCTGCGAGTACGCCGCCCACCCGCTGACGTCGTCGAGCTCCTCGTCGAGCGACGAGCTCGACGACGAGCCGGACGGCGTGCCGGAGAGTTCGCTCCGCGACGGCTGGGGGTAGCAGTAGAACTCCCCTCCGCCCCACGAGTCGCACACCGCGTCTCCGAGATCCACCTCGGACGCGGGGATCGGCGACGACGCCTCCTCGAGGTCGCCGCCGCTGTCTACGTCCGAGCCGTCGATGACGCTCGAGGGGTCGTCGACATCGGTCGGCATCAGGACGCCGCCCAGGGCGCCGAGGCCGTATCCACCGATGGCGAAGACGATGCCCGCCACCAGCAGAACCGTGGCCGTTCGGACGGTGTCCACCCGCACCCGCCCGATCGCCATCCCCACCAGCACGAACACCATCCACACCGTGATCGGGTAGGTGCCGAACAGCACCAGGTCGGTGCCGGGTCCCGTCGCCCCCAGCGACAGCGCCCGCACCAGCGCGAGCAGAGGCGGCCCCGCGACGGCGAGGACGCCCGCTGCCAGCAGCAGATGACGCACCCGCCACCGCAGCATCGGGATCGCCGCGACGTAGACCAGCCCGTACACGGTGAGGATGACGGCGACGGGGGTGCCCAGCAGCTCCAGGGCGATGCCGATGAGGAACACTGCGGCTCCGCGGCCGATCAGGCTCAGGCGCAGCCGGGCCAGGTCGTCGCGACGCGGGATGCTCGTGCGCCCCGTCATCAGCGAGACCGAGATGCCGGCGAGCACGGCGAACAGGATCGACGAGCGCCCGTGCACGAGGGCGCTCCAGGTGTCGGGCTCGAACACGCGCACCTCGTCGGCCGTGGTCGCGACGTGCGCGCCCACCATGCCGAGGATGGCCAGGCCGCGGGCGACGTCCAGACCCATGATGCGCGGCGCGCGGCCGAATTCGCGCCACCACCGTGCGGGGGCGGAAGCGGCGGGCGGTCGGGCGGCGGGCGAGTCCGAGGTGGAGACGGGCGGAGCAGCGGTCACTCGCTGATCGTAGCGACCGGGCGGGAACGGGATCAGCGGCGATACGATGGAGGGCTATGTCTTCGCCCGTGATCTCCTTCCCACCCGAGCTGCCGGTCAGCGCGGCGCGCGACGAGATCGCCGCGGCCATCCGCGACCACCAGGTCGTGATCGTCGCCGGCGCGACCGGTTCGGGCAAGACCACGCAGCTGCCGAAGATCTGCCTCGAGCTCGGGCGCGAGCGCATCGCGCACACCCAGCCGCGCCGGCTGGCGGCGCGCACGATCGCCGAGCGCGTCGCCGACGAGCTGCACGTCGAGCTCGGCGACCTCGTCGGCTACAAGGTGCGCTTCACCGATCAGGTTTCCGATGCCACCCGCATCGCGCTGATGACCGACGGCATCCTGCTGAACGAGATCCACCGCGACAGGCTGCTCACCCGCTACGACACGATCATCATCGACGAGGCGCACGAGCGCTCGCTCAACGTCGACTTCCTGCTCGGATACCTGCGGCGCATCCTTCCCGAGCGCCCCGACCTGAAGGTCATCATCACCTCGGCGACGATCGACCCCGAGAGCTTCGCGACGCACTTCGCCGACGCGAACGGCGAGCCCGCGCCGATCATCGAGGTCTCCGGTCGGACGTACCCGGTCGAGATCAGATACCGTCCGCTCGTCGACGGGAGCGAGGACGACGCGTCGAAGACCTCCGAGCCCGAGGACGATGTCACCGCGATCGTGTCCGCGTTGCGCGAGCTCGACCGCGAGGCGCCGGGCGATGTGCTCGTGTTCCTTCCCGGCGAGGCCGAGATCCGCGATGCGGCGGATGCCGTGCGCGGCGCGTACCGATCGGCGACTTCTCCGGTCGAGGTGCTGCCGCTGTACGGCCGGCTGTCGGCCGCCGAGCAGCACCGGGTCTTCGAGCCGTCGAAGGTCGCGGGTGTCCGACGCCGCGTGGTGCTCGCCACGAACGTCGCCGAGACGAGCCTCACCGTGCCCGGCATCAAGTACGTGATCGACACGGGCACCGCCCGCATCTCGCGCTACAGCCCGCGCTCGAAGGTGCAGCGCCTGCCCATCGAGGCGGTGTCGCAGGCATCCGCCGCCCAGCGCTCCGGTCGCGCGGGCCGCACCAGCGACGGCATCGCGATCCGGCTGTACGGCGAGGACGACTTCGACGGGCGCCCGGAGTTCACCGAACCCGAGATCCTGCGCACCTCGCTGGCGTCCGTCGTGCTGCAGATGCTGTCGCTCGGCTTCGGCGACATCACCGAGTTCCCCTTCCTCACCCCTCCCGACTCCCGCGGGGTGAAGGCGGCCTTCGACCTGCTCACCGAGATCGGCGCGGTCGACGCGACCCGGGGCGCGCAGCCCCGGTTGACGAGGATCGGGCGGGAGATCTCGCGGATGCCGATGGATCCGCGCTTCGCCCGGATGCTCGTCGCCGCGTCGTCCTCCGCCGGCCGCGTGCTGGCGGATGTCATGGCGATCGTGGCCGGGCTGTCGATCCAGGACGTGCGCGAGCGGCCCAGCGCCGATGCACCGCAGTCGCTGCGGAACGAGGCCGACCGCATGCATGCCCGCTTCGTCGACCCGACCAGCGACTTCCTCACTCTGCTGAACCTGTGGAACCATCTGCGCGAACAGCAGAAGGAGCTCGGCTCCAGCGCATTCCGGCGCATGTGCCGCAGCGAGCACCTGAACTACGTGCGGGTCCGCGAATGGTTCGACGTGCACCGCCAGCTGCGCACACTCGTCAAGACGCCGAAGGGCGCCGCCGGCGGCACCACGGACCCCGACGCCATCCATCGGGCGATCCTCGCCGGGCTGCTCTCGCAGATCGGCATTCTCGACGAGCGCACCACGGCCGGCAGCGCCAACAAGGCGAAGGGCGACCGGGCTCGCCGCATCGCCGAGTACCGCGGCGCCCGCGGCATCCGGTTCTCGATCTTCCCGGGCTCGGGACTGCGCAAGAAGGCACCGCAGGCGGTGATGGCCGCCGAGATCGTCGAGACGTCGCGCACCTTCGCGCGCACGGTCGCCGCGATCGACCCGGCCTGGGCCGAGGAGCTCGCCGACGATCTCGCCAAGCGTCAGGTGACCGAGCCGCACTGGTCGAAGGATGCGGGAGCTGCGGTCGCGTACGAGAAGGTGACGCTGTTCGGCGTCGAGATCATCCCGAAGCGCCGAGTGCAGTTCGCGCGCATCGACCGCGCCGGCGCACGCGAGCTGTTCCTGCGGCACGCCCTCGTCGAGGGCGAGTGGGATCCGTCGCGGCTCGACAAGCGGGTGAGTGCGTTCTGGCGCGCGAACGCCGAACTGCGTCGCCGGCTCGAGAAGCTCGAGGAGCGCGAGCGTCGCCGTGACATCCTCGCCGGCGACGAGGCGGTGTTCGGCTTCTACGACGAGCGCGTCCCACGCGAGGTGTTCGACGTCCGCTCATTCGAGAAGTGGTGGCGCGATGCGCTGCAGCAGACGCCGAAGCTGCTCTCGATGCGCGAGAGCGACCTCATCGACGATGACAGCCGCACGGATCAGAGCGAATTCCCCACGCGCTGGCAGCAGGGCGACCAGGTGCTCGGACTCGCCTACCGCTTCGAGCCGGGAGCCGAGGACGACGGCGTGAGCGTCGTGATACCCCTGGCGCTGCTGCAGCAGATCCGCGACACCGGCTTCGACTGGCAGGTGCCGGGGCTGCGCGCCGAGCTCATCACCGCCCTGCTCCGCGCCCTGCCGAAGGCGATCCGCCGCCACGTCGTGCCCGCCGCGGACTGGGCCGAGAAGTTCGGAGAGCAGCTCGACGGCGAGGGGCCCGAGCACCATTCCGGCCTGCCCGCCCGTGCGCTCAAGGAGGCTCTGGCCCGGCTCATCCAGCCGCTCGCCAATCAGCCGGTCTCGGCCGAGGACTTCGACGACGCCCGCGTGCCGGGGCATCTGCTGATGGGCTTCCGGGCGGTCGACGAACGCGGTCGCATCGCCGGGTCGAGCCGCGACCTGCAGACCCTGCAGCAGCGGCTCTCCGACCGGTCGCGGCAGAGCGTCACCCGTTCGCTGAACCGGCCAGAGCAGCCCCGCACCCCGCGCCGGAGCGCGGAGCGCGTGGCCGAGGCGTCATCGCGCGGCCCCATCGAGCGCGACGATCTCACCGACTGGACCTTCGACGACCTGCCCGAGCTGCTCGACACCAGGGTCGCCGGCGGCACCGTGCGCGGGTACCCGGCGATCGTCGATCGCGGCAGGTCGGTCTCGGTGCGGGTCGAGGCGACGGCGGATGCCGCGGCCGCCGCGACCCGTGAGGGCGTGCTGCGTCTCGTGCTGCTGACCGTCCCCTCCCCCGCCTCGTATGTGCAGAACCACCTGACGGCGCCCGAGAAGCTCGCCCTCGCCGCCTCGCCGTACCCGAACGTCGCGACGCTCGTCGAAGACGCCCGCACCGCGGTCGTGCGCGCCCTCATCGACGACCGCGTTCCCGGCGGCGTGATCCGCACCGGGGCGGAGTTCCGCCGGGTGCGCGACGAGGTCAACGCCGAGCTCGTGGACCGGCTCTTCGCCTGCGTCTCGCTGGTCGCGAAGATCCTCGCCCGCAGCCGCGATGTCGAGCGGGCCATCCGGTCGCAGAACTCCCTGGCTCTGCTGGGCCCGCTGAACGACATCCGCTCGCAGCTGAGCGCGCTGATCCGCCCGGGTTTCATCTCGGAGACCGGGGTCGAACGGCTCACGCACCTGCCCCGCTACCTCGACGGGATGCTCGAGCGGCTGAAGACGCTGGCGAACGAGCCGGGCAAGGACCGCGCCCGCATGACCGAATACGAGCGGACCGCGAAGGCGTACGAGGACGCGGGAGGCGCCCTGCCGCTCCCCGCGGACGCCCCGGCGCACCTCGCCGAGGTGCGCTGGCTGCTCGAGGAGTACCGGATCAGCGTCTTCGCGCAGCGGCTCGGCACCGCGCAGCCGGTCTCGCCGCAGCGCATCACGAAGGCGCTCGCGAGCCGCCCCTGACGTGCCCGGTAGCGTGGGGCCCATGGCTCACGCAATCGTCTACACCGAGATCGGCAGCCCCGACGTCCTCCGCCTGACCGAGATCCCCGACCCGGTCGCCGGGGCGGGTGAGATCGTCGTGCGCATCGAGGCGGCCGGGGTGAACCCGCTGGATGCCAAGCTGCGCCGCGGCGCGCGTCCCTCGCCTCCCATCGTCGAACCGCGCCGGGTCGGCTTCGACGGCGCGGGCGTCGTGGCGAGCCTCGGCGAGGGCGTCACGGGGTTCGCGATCGGCGACCGCGTCGTCATCGACAACGTCCTCGGCACCTACGCCAGCGCCCTCGCCGTGCCCGTGTCGAAGCTGTTCCGCCTCTCCGACGGCGTCACGATGGCAGAGGGTGCCGCCCTCGGCATCCCGGTCGGGACGGCGTATCAGTGCCTGCGCTCGCTCGGCGTCGCACAGGGCGACACGCTGCTCGTGCACGCCGGCTCCGGCGCGGTCGGCCAGGCCGCCGTGCAGTACGCCGTGCTGTGGGGTGCGAAGGTCATCGCGACGAGCAGCCCGGAGCGGTTCGACCAGCTGCGCGCCCTGGGCGCCGAGCCGGTCGCCTACGGCGACGGTCTCGAGGAGAGGGTGCGCGAGCTCGCGCCGGAGGGTGTGAGCGTCGCCCTCGACTGCGCGGGCACCGACGAGGCGATCAACGCCTCGCTCGCCCTCGTCGCCGACCGCGAACGGATCGCGACGATCGTGCGCGGGCCGGATGCCGCCGACTTCGGCATCCGCGCGTTCTCGGGCGGCAGCCCGGTGCCGCTCACCGATGAGGAGCAGGCCTGGCGGCAGGAGGCGATCCCCCTGACGATCAACCTCATCGAGGCGGGCGACTTCCAGGTCGAGCTCGGGCCCGAGCTCCCCCTCTCCGACGCGGCAACGGCGCACGAGCTGATCGAACGGCACGCCGCCAACGGCAAGATCATCCTCGTCCCCTGAGCACACCCCGTCGCACACGGACGCATGCCGCAACAGTTCGACACATGATGGGCGCGGACGGTGCGCCACGGAGCATCATGAGCACATGAGCTCCCCGTGTACCGCGACGACGCCGGGTTTCGCGACCGCCCAGGTGCAGGCCGGCTATCAGCCGACCGGGTCGATCAGCGCCATCCCGCCGATCCACCAGACCGCGGCGTACGAGTTCGCCTCCCTCGCCGAGGCCGCGGATCTGTTCGCGCTGCGGCGGCCGGGCATCATCTACGGACGCAACGCCAACCCCACGCAGCAGATCCTCGAAGAGCGCGTCGCGCTGCTCGAGGGCGGTGTCAGCGCGGTGGCCGTCGCCTCGGGGCAGGCGGCGGTGGCCGTCACCATCCTCGCGCTCGTGCACCGCGGAGGTCACATCGTCGCCGCCGACCAGCTGTACGGCGGCACGATCGATCTGCTGCAGGAGACACTCGACGACTTCGGCATCTCGGTCACCTTCGTCGACCAGGACGACATCGACGCCTGGCGCGACGCGATCACCCCGCGCACCCGCCTGCTGTTCGCCGAGTCGGTCGCGAATCCGATCGCGCAGGTGCTCGACATCCGCGCGGTCGCCGATGTGGCCCACGCCGCCGGCGTGCCGCTCGTCATCGACAACACCGTCGGCACCCCGCACCTCGTGCGCCCGGGCGAGCACGGCGCCGACTTCGTCGTGCACTCGGCCACGAAGTTCCTCTCCGGGCACGGCAGTTCACTCGGCGGCGTGGTCGTCGACCAGGGCAGCTTCGACTTCGGCGCCGCCCCCGCGCGCTGGCCGCAGTTCACCGCGCCGTACACCCGCTTCGGCGAACTCGTGCTGTGGGAGCGGTTCGGACAGGGGCATGCCTTCGCCGCGCTGGTGAAGTCGAAGTACGTGCACGACCTCGGCCCGTCGCTGTCGCCGTTCAACGCGTGGCAGATCCTGCAGGGCATCGAGACGCTCGATCTGCGGGTCGCCAGGCAGTCGGCCACCGCGCGTCTGCTCGCCGAGCATCTGGCACAGCATCCGGCGATCGCCCGGGTGCACCACCCGTCCCTCGACGACAACCCGTGGCGGGCGCTCGCCGCGCGATATCTGCCGAACGGCGCACCCTCGGTCTTCTCCTTCGACATCGCCGGCGCCGAAGACGACTCCTCGTTCGCACGCGTCGCGAGCGTGGTCGACGAGCTGCATGTGTTCCGCCTCGTCGCGAACATCGGCGACGCACGCAGCATGGTCGCCCACCCCGCGTCGATGACGCACTCGCACCTCAGCCCCGCTCAGCGGGCAGCGGCCGGGATCTCGCTGAACACGGTGCGCGTCTCGGCCGGACTCGAGGATCCCGCCGATCTCATCGCCGACCTCGACCGGGTGCTCGCGCCGCTGCTCGAGGATGCCCTGGTCGGCGCACGCTGACCAGGGCACCGGCGATGTCGGCCGCCCCGATACGCTGATCCCATGACCGGACTTCGATGGGGCATCCTCGCCACCGGCGGCATCGCGACCGCCTTCGCATCCGACCTGCGCACCGCGGGGCTCGACCTCGTCGCGGTGGGATCGCGCTCGCAGGCCTCCGCCGACGAGTTCGCCCGGCGCTTCGACATCCCCCGCGCGCACGGCTCGTACGCCGCGCTCGCCGAGGATCCGGAGGTCGACATCATCTACGTCGCCACTCCGCACCCGATGCACCATGAAGACGCCCGGCTCGCGCTGCAGAACGGCAAGCACGTGCTCGTCGAGAAGGCCTTCACGCTCAATCGCGCCGAAGCCGAAGATCTGCAGCGGCTCGGCGCCGAGAACGGCCTGCTCGTCATGGAGGCCATGTGGACCCGCTACCTGCCGCACATGGTGCGCCTGCGCGAGATCATCGCCGAGGGCACCCTGGGCGAGATCCGCTCGGTGTCGGCCGACCACACGCAGAGCCTGCCCACCGACCCCGCGCACCGGCTGAACGACCTCGCCCTCGGCGGCGGCGCCCTGCTCGATCTGGGCATCTACCCGATCTCGTTCATCTGGGACGTGCTGGGCGCGCCCGTCGAGATCTCGGCGACAGCCCGGCTGGTCGAGACGGGGGCGGATGCCGAGGTTGCGACGATCATGACGCACGCGAACGGCGCGATCTCGACCTCGCTCTCGTCGTCGCGCACAGCAGGCCCGAACACCGCGGTGGTCCTCGGCACCGCGGCGCGGATCGAGATCGACCGCATCTGGTACACACCCACGTCGTTCCGTGTCATCGCAGCGGACGGGTCGGTGCTCGAGCGGTACGAGTCGCAGGTCGAGGGTCGGGGCATGCAGTACCAGGCCCTGGCCGCAGAGGGCGCGGTTGCCGCCGGCGACACCGCCGGTGCGCTGCTCCCGCTGCCGATCGCGGAGTCGGTCGAGATCATGGGCACCCTCGACGAGATCCGCCGTCAGATCGGCGTCGTCTACCCGAGCGAGAGCTGAGATGGCCGAGACCACCGGCCGCGTCGCGGTCTACCTCGACTTCGACAACATCGTGCTCTCCTGGTACGACCGGGTGCACGGCCGCAACGCCTACGGCAAGGATCGCCAGCGGCATGCCGCCAATCCCGGCGACCCCGAGGTGGCCGAGCGCCTCAAGCAGGCGACGATCGAGGTGGGCGCCATAATCGACTACGCCTCGTCGTTCGGCACGCTCGTGCTCACTCGCGCGTACGCCGACTGGTCCTCGCCCGTGAACGCCGAGTACCGCTCGCAGCTCGTCGCCCGCGCCGTCGACCTGGTGCAGCTGTTCCCGGCGGCCGCGTACGCCAAGAACGGCGCCGACATCCGGCTGGCGGTCGACGCCGTCGAGGACATGTTCCGTCTGCCGGATCTCACGCATGTCGTGATCGTCGCCGGCGACAGCGATTACGTCCCCCTCGCGCAGCGCTGCAAGCGACTGGGCCGGTACGTGATCGGCGTGGGCGTGGCGGGGTCGACGGCGAAATCGCTCGCCGCCGCCTGCGACGAGTTCGAGTCGTACGACTCGCTGCCCGGCGTCGTGCGCCCCAGCACAGATGCGCCGGCCGCGTCGGCGTCGTCGTCGTCGAAGGACAAGACCGAGCCCAAGAGCGCGGCACGCACGCGTCGGACCCGCACGGTGACCCCCAAGCAGGACGAGCAGACCGAGGCGACCTCTCTGCTCGTGCGCGCGCTGCGCCTCGGACACGACAAGGGCGACTCGGACGAATGGCTGCACGCGTCGGCGGTGAAGACGCAGATGCGGCGGATGGACCCGTCGTTCAGCGAGAAGGCGCTCGGCTACCGCTCGTTCAACGACTTCCTGCGCTCACGCGACGATGTCGCCGAGCTCGAGGAGAGCGGTCACGAGCGGCTGGTGCGCCTGCGCGAGCAGTGACCCTGTCGGTTCCGCGATCGGGTTGCTAGGCTGGCCCGCACGTCTGGGGGGACGAAGCTGGGGACGCAACTCGAAGAGGAGTCGTCATGCTGAGAAGACCTGCCCATCGCGCCGCGGCCGTCGCCGCCGCGGTAGCGCTCACCGCCACTCTGACACCGGCTGCCGCATCAGCGGCACCGGATCAGGGCGCCGGCGATGCCCCTCCCGGTAAGGAGCGCCTCGCCGAGCGGTACGTCGACCGGACCCTCGAGTCGATGACCCTCGAGGAGAAGATCGGGCAGCTCTTCATCCTCTTCGCGTACGGACCGGCCGCCGACACTGCAGACCCACGCAACACCAAGATGTACGGCGAGGCGAGCGCGGCCGAGATCGTCGACGAGTACGAGCCCGGCGGGTTCATCCTGTTCTCGGCCCGCGACAACGTGACCGACCCCGAGCAGGTCGCCACCCTCTCGAACGGCCTGCAGGCGGCAGCCGCGGACGCCGGCGCCGGCATCCCCATGCTGATCAGCACCGATCAGGAGCAGGGTCTCGTCACCCGGATCGGATCGCCGGCGACGCTCTTCCCCGGCAACATGGCGCTGGGCGCCGGCCGCAGCGCGAAGGACACTCGCCGCGCCGCCGCCATCACCGGCCAGGAGCTGCTCGCCATGGGCATCCACCAGAACAACGCTCCCGACGCCGACGTCAACGTCAATCCCGACAACCCGGTGATCGGCGTGCGCAGCTTCTCGTCCGACCCCGACCTCGTCTCGCAGCTGACCGCCGCGGCCGTGCGCGGCTACCAGGACGACGCCGGCATCGTGGCGACCGCCAAGCACTTCCCCGGCCACGGTGACACCGCGACCGACTCGCACACCGGTCTGCCGGTGATCACGCACACCCTCGAGGAGTGGCAGCGGATCGACGCGCCGCCGTTCGAGGCCGCGATCGCGGCCGGTGTCGACTCGATCATGACCGCCCACATCGTGGTGCCGTCGCTCGATGACAGCGGAGACCCGGCGACGCTGTCGAAGAAGATCGTCACCGGTCAGCTGCGCGAGGCGCTCGGCTTCGAGGGCGTCATCGTCACCGACGGTCTCGAGATGGCCGCCGTGCGGCAGAAGTACGGCGACGGCGAGGTCGCGGTGCGCGCGATCGAAGCCGGAGTCGACCAGCTGCTGCTCCCCGCCGACCCGCCCGCCGCCTACGCGGCGCTCGAGCAGGCACTCGACTCCGGCCGGCTCACCGAGGAGCGCATCGACGAGTCCGTCGCCCGCATCCTGAAGATGAAGTACGACCAGGGCGTCATCAAGCGGCCGACGGTCCAGGTCGACAAGGTGATGAACGTCGTCGGACGCCAGGGAAGCCTGCGCGCCGCCGAGAAGATCACCGACCGCACCACCACTCTCGTGCGCAATGAGAACGACGCGCTGCCGGTGTCTGTCGAGGGCAAGACCGTCCTCGTCACCGGCTACGGCGAGGTGACCGGACGCACGCTCGCCGCCGAGCTCACCGCTCGCGGCGCAGCAGTGACCACCCTGCCCACCGGGACGGCGCCGTCGGCCGGTCTGATCGACCAGGCGGCCGCGGCCGCCGCGCAGCACGATGTGACCGTGGTGCTCACCAACGGCGTGACGGCGACCAGCCGACAGAAGCAGCTCGTCGCCGCGCTCGATGCGACCGACAGCCACCTCGTCGTGGCCGGCGTGCGCAATCCGTACGACATCAACCAGCTGCCCGGCGTCGACAACTTCATCGCCACGTACTCGTACGCGGCTCCCGCGCTGGCATCGCTCGCGAAGGTGATCACCGGCGAGATCGAGCCGCAGGGCAAGCTGCCGGTCGACATCTACACGAGCGACGGATCGGGTGCGGTCCTCTATCCGTTCGGCCATGGACTGGGGTGGTGAGCGCGATGGGCATCAGCAGACGTGGAGTGTTCCGCGCGGCCGGTCTCGCCGCGGCGAGCGCAGCCGGTGTCGTGGCGACGGGAGGAGCCGCGTTCGGTGCGGGGAAGCCCGACAAGCCCGGAAAGCCGGACGCTCCCGGCAAGGGGCGGCGGGTGCGCACCGGTGCCGACGTCGCCGCGGCCGATGGGTGGCGGGTCCTCGCCGGGCGACGTGTCGGCGTGATCACCAACCCCACCGGCGTGCTGGAGGACTTCACGAGCATCGTCGACGACATGGTCGCGCATGACGTCGACCTGCGTGCGGTGTTCGGTCCGGAGCACGGCTTCCGCGGCACGGCCCAGGCGGGCGAGGCGGAGGAGACCTCGGTCGACCCGCGCACCGGAGTCACGGTGTACGACGCGTACGGCGCCACTGTCGCCGCATTCGCCGGTTTCTTCGCGCAGGCGGAGGTCGACACGATCGTCTTCGACATCCGCGATGTGGGTGTGCGCTTCTACACGTACATCTGGACGATGTGGACGGCGATGCAGGCGGCGGCGCAGGCGGGGGATCTGCGCTTCGTCGTGCTCGATCGCCCGAATCCGCTCGGCGGTCGGGCCCGCGGCCCGGTGCTGCAGCCGGGGTATACCTCGGGTGTCGGTCTGCTCGAGATCGCTCAGCAGCACGGCATGACGGTGGGCGAGCTGGCGCGCTACTTCAACGCGACGTTCATGCAGCGCGCGAACCAGACGCCGCTGACCGACCTGCAGGTGGTCGAAGCCGAGGGCTGGCGACGTCAGATGGTCGGGCCCGACCAGGCCGACCGCTGGATCCCACCGTCGCCGAACATGCCCACGCCGCAGACCGCGGTGCTCTATCCGGGCACCGGGATGGTCGAGGCGACCGACTGGTCGGAAGGGCGCGGAACGACGCGTCCGTTCGAGCTGATCGGCGCCCCGTACCTCGATCACCGGTGGGCTGCGGCGCTGAACGAGCGGAAGCTGGCCGGCGTCGAGTTCCGTGAGGCGTATTTCACGCCCACGTTCTCGAAGAACGCCAACAAGGTGTGCGCGGGCGTGCAGGTGCACATCATGGATGCCGAGAAGGTCGACGCGATCGCGGTCGCCACGCACATGCTGGTGGAGGCGCGCCGCCTCTACCCCGCGTTCTCGTGGCGCGGGGACGGGGGTCGGTGGATCGGCCTGCTCACCGGATCGGGGCGCTTCCAGCAGCAGCTCGAGTCGGGAGCGTCGGCGGAGGAGATCATCGCCGCCTGGCAGCCCGAGCTCGAGCGGTTCAGGAACGACACCCGGCCGTACCTGCTCTACCCGGGACCGCGCGGATGATCCCGGCACGAGCGATCCGCATCGGGCTCGTGTGCGTGACGACGGCAGGACTCCTCGTCGGCGGCGGTCTCAGCCCCGCGTTCGCGGATGGCGCGAACGCCCACGGGCGCACCGGGCAGTACGATCGACCGGCCGAGGGGTTCATGGACGCAAGCACGGTGCTGCAGCAGGCGGATCCTGAGGCGCTGGGCATGGATCCGGCGCCCATCGACGCGGCGTGGGCCGCGATCGACGCCTTCGCCTCGCCGGCGGATCCGGATTCCAGGCCGATGTACGCATCGGCCGTCGGGGTCATGGGCCACCAGGGCCGGATCGTCAGCGAGCATCACACCGGGCACTCGCTGCTCTACGCCGACGCCGATACGAAGCTGCCTGAGGACGAGAGGATCCCCGCCCGGCAGGACACGATCTACGACATGGCGTCGGTGAGCAAGCTGTTCACGTCGATCGTGATCATGCAGCTCGTGGAGAGGGGGCTGATCGACCTCGACGCGACCTACGGCAGCTACGTGCCGGAGTTCGCGAACGGCGGCAAGCAGGCGATCACCGTCCGGCAGATGCTCACGCACACCTCGGGTCTGGTCTCGTGGCTGCCGCTGTGGAGCGCGTACGACGACAAGGCCGCGCGGATAGCCGCTGTGATGGATGTGGAGGTGAAGAACCCGCCGGGAACGGTCTACGAGTACTCCGATCTCAACCTGATCGCGCTCGGCGTCCTCGCCGAGCGGCTCACCGGCTCGACCCTCGATCAGCTGGTCGAGTCAGGCATCACCGCACCGCTGGGCATGACCGACACGGGGTACAACCCCGACGCGTCTCAGCGCGAGCGGATCGCGGCGACCGAGTTCCAGCTCTCCCCCGATCGCGGGATGGTCTGGGGTGAGGTGCACGACGAGAACGCCTGGAGTCTCGGCGGCGTGGCGGGCCACGCCGGCGTCTTCTCGACCGCGCGCGACATGGCCGTGCTGGCGCAGACCATGCTCAACGGCGGCGTCTACGACGGCAGCCGCATCCTGTCCGAGGCATCGGTTCGGGCGATGGTGACCGATGAGAACACGGAGTTCCCGGGCGATTCGCACGGACTCGGGTTCGAGCTGAATCAGCTCTGGTACATGGGCGGCCTCGCGGCGCCCTCGACCGCGGGTCACACCGGCTACACCGGCACCTCGCTCGTGATCGACTTCACGTCGCGCTCGTTCGTGGTGCTGCTCACCAACCGCGTGCATCCCAGCCGCAGCTGGGGCTCGAACAACCCCGCGCGCCGCGCGGCGGCGCAGGGGCTGGCTCTCGCCCTCGCGGTCTCGCCGCAGAAGGGTCGCACCGCGTGGTTCGGCGGAACCGACGATGCCGCCGAGCACACCCTCTCGCTGGAGGTGCCGGATTCCGCAGCGGGCACGGTCGAGTTCGACGTGTTCGCCGACATGGAGGCCACGGACGTGTTCGCCGTGGAGGGATCGGCCGACGGCGGCCGCACCTGGTCTCTGCTGCCGTTCACGGTGCGGCGCGACGGCACCTCGATCACCACCGACGGCACCTACGAGAACCAGGGTGAGCGCACCTGGGGCAGAGCCGAAGCAGCCGTTCCCGCCGGGACGGACGTGCTGCGATGGCGCTACACCACCGATGCGAACACGCAGGGCCGCGGTGTGTACGTCGACGGCGTCAGACTGCGCCAGGGCAGGAAGGTCGTGGTCAACTCGGAGGCCTCCCCGCAGGCCTTCGTCGAGGAGGGATTCATCGAGACCGATCGCTGACGCGAGTAATCTCGAAGCATGGAACACGTCGCCCAGTCGCCGTATCTGCGGGCTCTGGGAGACCAGCGGCCGGGCCTGCACCCGGCGCTGCGAGCGTACTTCTCGCCGGTGCCGCGCGGAAGCGTCGGCATCGGCGAGGGGGTGTTCGAGCGGGTGGGAACGCCGCGTCGCCGGCTGTGGCCCGTGCTGCGGATGATGCAGGGCAGCGGTGCGGTGCTCGCCGGATGGCATGAGCGGGTGCCGTTCACCATCCGCAACCGCACGATCGCCGGGCGCGCGGTCAGCGTGCGCACCCTGCACCTGCCCGGCGGCGACTGGGTCATGAAGGATGTCGTGACCGCGCGCCCCGGCGGCCGGGTGATCGATCAGATCGGTGAGCCGACGACGCTGGCGGTGGCCTTCGACGTCGCGGTCGACGAGCATGCGCTCGCGCTGCGCAGCAGGGCGATGGGCGTGCGGATCGCGGGCATCCGCGTGCGCATCCCCCGCCTCCTCGCGCCCGTGGTGCGCCTGCGCGAGAGCGCGGAGAAGCAGGCGGGCCTGCAGCGGGTGGAGCTGACGGTCGACGCACCGCTGATCGGTCGGATCTACGAGTACAGCGGCACGTTCGCCTATCGGGTCGAACAGGAGCAGGCGTGACGCGCGTCGTGGTCGGCGGCTCGACGGGGTTCATCGGCCGGCATCTGCTGCAGAAGTACCGCGCCGAGGGTCGAGAGGTGATCACGATCTCGCGCTCGGACGCGGATCTCTGCTGGGCCGATCAGGCCGGCATCGACGCGGCCGTCGACGGCGCGGCGCTCGTGGTCGGGTTGGCCGGCAAGAGCGTCAGCTGCCGGTACACCGCAGCCAACCGCGCGGAGATCCTCCGTTCCCGAATCGACACCACCTCGGCGCTGAGCACGGCGATCAGTCGCTCGAGCGCTCCCCCGCCTCTCTGGATCAACTCGTCCACGGCGACCATCTACCGCCACGCCGAGGACCGGGCGATGACCGAGTCGACGGGCGAGCTCGGCACGGGTTTCTCGGTCGAGGTGGCGGCGGCGTGGGAGCGGGCACTGATGGCGGATGCCCTGCCCGCCACGCGTCGGGTGGCGCTGCGCACCGCGATCGTGCTCGGCGACGCCGGAGTGATGGGCCCGCTGCGGCGCCTCGCACGGCTCGGCCTGGGCGGCACGCAGCTCGACGGCCGGTGGCCGGTCAGTGCATCGCGGCGAACGGCCGGCACTGCGCACCTTCCCGGCGCGCGCGGAGGGCGCCAGCGCTTCAGCTGGATTCATGTCGACGACGTGCTCGGCATCATCGATTTCCTCGAGCAGCGACCCGATATCCACGGGCCTGTCAACGCCTGCACGCCGACTCCGGTCGACAACCGCACGTTCATGGCCGCGGTGCGCCGCACCGTGGGTGCGCGCATCGGCCCGCCGATCCCCCGATGGATGCTGGAGCTCGGCGCCATGGGCATCCGGACCGAGACCGAACTGGTCCTGAAGAGCCGGTGGGTGCTGCCGGCGACGCTCATCGACGCCGGGTACCGCTTCCGGCGTCCAGATCTCGGAGAGGCGCTGCGCGCCTCGACGCTCGCCTGAGGGCGCTCAGCCGGCGACGCCACGACGCTGCTGCCGCAGCGCCGGCAGGTAGCCGAGCGCGCCGAGCGTGCTGAACGCGCCGGCGGCGACGATGGCGACCTGCGGGCTGGTCGCCTCCGCCAGCGGCATGAGCACGAGCAGCCCGAGGCTGTGCGCGCCGCCGGCGATCATCGAGTTGATCGACAGCGCCATCGCGCGCGTCTCCGATCCGCTCTGGCGGTGCAGCAGCGCGTTGTGCAGCGGGCCCGCGGCGCCATGCGTGAGGTACGCCAGCCCGTAGCCGATCAGCAGTCCGACCGGGCCGGCGACGACCCCCATCAGCACGACCACAGCCCCGTTGAGAACGCGCATCGCCATGGCTGCCCCGGCCGGTCCGAGCCGGCGCCGCACGATGACCACCGACGACGAGCCGATTGCGAACAGGCCCCAGGCGACCGCCGAGGCGGGGCCGAACACGGCGGCAGCGGCGCTCTCGCTGCCGAGCTGCTCGGTGAGTCGCACCGGCGCGAGCGACTCGAATGCGATCATCGCCACGCTCCAGAACACCTCCACGAGAACCAGCCCGCGCAGCACGCCGGATCGTCGCAGAAGGCGCAGCCCTCCCCGCATCGCCAGCGGTGTCTCGCGCACGGCGAACGCGAACGACACGCGCTCGCGGTGCGGTTCGCGCACGAGCATCGCGACCAGGACGCCGAAGAGGGCGTAGAGCGCGGCGGAGACGACGAAGGGCAGCACCAGCGCCGAGGCGCCGGGGATCGGATGCCAGGCGACGAGCGCGCCGCCCGCCGCCGCACCGATCGCGATCGTGGTGCCCAGGGCTGCTGCGGCGCGGCCGAGAGGTGCGTCCAGATCCGCATCCGGCTCGTCGGCGAGCGCGGTGTCGACGAACCAGGCCTCCAACGGGCCTGAGTCGAGCGCGCGGAACACGCCTTGCAGCACGAGGGCGAGCGCGAAGACGCCGAACGACTCCGCGACGAGGAACACGCAGGTCGACGCGACCGCCAGCGCTGCTGCGGCCAGCAGCAGCGGGCGGCGGCCGATGGCGTCGGCGAGACCGCCGGTGGGCAGCTCGAGCCCGAGCACGACGAAGCCCTGCAGCGACATCAGCACGCCGATCTCGGCCAGGCTGAGTCCCCGCTCGAGCGGCAGTAGCACGACCATCCCGAACGTGACGCCGGCGGGGAGCCAGCGCACCGAGGTCAGCAGCACGAACCTGCGCTCGGCCTGCCGGCGGGTCAGCGCTCTCATGCGCCGTCCGTCGCCTCGATCGACCCCCGGCCGGCGGAGTACTCGAGGGGCGCGGCGTGTGTGGTGACGTGCAGCCTCACTGCGCCGGGGGCGCCGGTGCCGATGTGCCGATAGCGCTCGAAGAGCCGGGCCAGCTCCGCGTGCAGCGCGCCGGCCTGCTCAGGGGTGACCTCGATGACCGTGTCGCTGAGGCCGAGACGGTCGCGCCACTCCGGCGCCCAGGCGCCAGCAGCCGCCTCCCAGCGTTCGGCGCGCTCGAGGAAGTCGCGCAGGTACGCCCTCTGTAGCCAGGTGGCGGCCGCTGAGGCATCCGGTCGGTCGTCGAAGTCGGAGGGGGCCCACGAGTGCGAGTCGCTCGTCGCGCGCCATTCGCGGCGCCGGCCCTGACCCTCCCCCGTGTCGATCACGAGCCCCACCTGGGCGAGCTGTCGCAGGTGGTAGCTGGTCGCGCCGGAGTTCGTGTCGAGCATCCGGGCGAGGTCGGTGGCCGTCGCGGGGCCGTTGGTGCGCAGCAGCCCGGGGATGCGCGCTCTCAGCGGATGGGCGAGCACGCGGATCTGCCGTTCGTCGAGGCGGATGCTCTTCTCGTCGTCGTCCATGCACTCACCGTGCCACGCGGGAGCCGCACGCACAAGTTCTTTGCATGAATCCTTTGCATCGAACGTGTGCGGGGTGAGGCGCTCCGCCGCGAGGTGGGATCAGTCGTCGCTGACGGTGTCGCCGTGCTCCTTCTTGCGCTTCTCGATCTCCTGCCGCAGCCGCCACTCCTCGATCTCTCGGTCGAGGTCGGCGATCTGCTGCTCGGTGGTGCGGGAGTCGATCGGCGGAGCCGTGGCGACGGGAGGCGACGGCGCGCTCTCGCGCCGGGTCGGGCGACCGAGCCGGATGCCGCCCTCGGGGTACTCGCGCCCGAGGGCGAACCACAGCACGCTGCCCAGCAGCGGCAGCAGCACGACAAGCAGCAGCCAGACGAACTTCGGCATGAACCGCACCTGGCTGTCGTCGCGACGGATGATGTCGACGAGCGCGAACACCATCAGCGCGATGGTGATCATGGTGAACAGGAACGGCATGCTCTCAGATTAGACGACCCTCGCGGTCACGGCGCGGTCACTCCGCGCCGGTGGCGATCGGGCGACCCGGCGTATTCGACCAGGCGCTCCACGACCCCGGATACACCGTCACGTCGCGCCCGGCGAGCGCGCCGGCGAGCGCCAGCTGCGCCGCGGTGATGCCCGATCCGCAGTACGCGGCGATCGCCGCATCCTCCCCCGCCCCGACGGCGTCGAAGGCGGCGGCGATCTCCGGCGCCGGGCGGAAGCGCCCGTCGTCGGCGAGCAGCCGGCCGATGGGCAGGTTCCTCGCCCCGGGGATGTGCCCCGCGACCGGGTCGATCGGCTCGGTCTCGCCGCGATACCGCTCGGGCACGCGCGCGTCGAGCAGCACGCCCG
The DNA here is from genome assembly GCF_047306785.1 of Microbacterium sp. OR21. Taxonomy (NCBI): domain Bacteria; kingdom Bacillati; phylum Actinomycetota; class Actinomycetes; order Micrococcales; family Microbacteriaceae; genus Microbacterium; species Microbacterium sp. OR21. Next base: position 181,032 of record NZ_JAZEXJ010000004.1, read on the forward strand.
CCTCGGGCCAGGCCGCAGCGCCACCGGTGTCGATGATGCCGGCGTCGCCGGGAGCGCCGAGCGTGACGTCACCGGGGGCGGGGGCGACCTCGCCGGTCTCGCTCTCACCGCCCGCCGCGAGCCACGCCTGCCATCCGCCGTCGAGCACGCGCGCGTCGAGCCCCGCGCGCCGCAGCGCCCACCAGGCACGCGACGCGGGAAGCATCCGGTCGTCGTCGTAGATCACCACCGGCGCGCCCTGGCGCACACCCCATCGCCGCGCCGCTGCGGCGAGCGCCGCATCGGGCGGCAGCGGGTGCCGCCCCTCGTGGGGTTCGCCGTGGCGGGTCAGGTCGCGCTCGACGTCGAGGAACACCGCGCCGGGGATGTGTCCGGCGAGATACTGATCGTGTCCGTCGCTGCGCCCGAGCGACCAGCGGGCGTCGAGCAGGTGGACCTCGCCGAGCCGCTCGCGCAGCTCGGCGACGGAGATCAGCGGATGCATGGCGCTCCTCCTCCGGTCAGGGGACGATGTGCCCGCCGACGCGGAACAGCTCGTACCATTCCGATCGGGTGAGCTCGACGTCGGCGCCGGCAGCGGCGTCGGCCACGCGCTGCGGCGTGGTCGTGCCGAGCACCACCTGCATGCGAGCCGGGTGCCGGGTGATCCAGGCCGTCGCGATCGCCGTGGGTGTGACGTCGTACTTCGCGGCCAGCCGGTCGATGACCTCATTCAGCTCGGCATGCTTCGGGTTGCCGAGGAACACGCCGTCGAAGAATCCGGCCTGGTAGGGCGACCACGCCTGCACGGTGATGTCGTTGATACGGCAGTATTCGACGATGCCGCCGCCGTCGCGCACGACGCTCTGCTCCTCCCCCGCCATGTTCGCCGCGATGCCCTGGGCGATGATCGGCGAGTGCGTGATCGACAGCTGCAGCTGGTTCGCGACGATGGGCTGCGTCACAGCCGTGCGCAGCAGGTCGATCTGACGCGGAGTGTGGTTCGAGACGCCGAACGCGCGCACCTTGCCTGCGGCTTCGAGCTCGTCGAACGCGCGAGCCACCTCGTCGGGCTCGACGAGCGCATCCGGGCGGTGCAGCAGCAGCACGTCGATGTAGTCGGTGCGCAGCGCCTTCAGCGATCCGTCGACCTGGGTCATGATGTGCTCGTACGAGAAGTCGAACATCTGCTGCGAGGGGACGATGCCGCACTTGGTCTGCAGCACGATCTCCTCGCGCTCAGCGGCGCTGAGCTGCAGGGCGGCCGCGAACCGGTCCTCGCAGACGTGCATGGCACCGCCGTAGATGTCGGCGTGATCGAAGAAGTCGATTCCCGCCGAGCGCGCCGTGTCGTAGAGCTCGCGGACCTCGGCATCCGTCTTGTCGGGGATGCGCATCATTCCGGCGATGACCGCGGGGGCGGTGCGGCTGGCGAACGGGATCGTCTTCATCGTTCCTCCTGAGTTCGATGTCCACGCTACCGGCCTGACGCGGCGGCGTCATCGGCGACGCCCGGATGCGGCGGCGGCGCTAACGTTGCTTCCATGAGCGCACCGATCGACCCCACCTCCACGTCCGCCTGGGCTGAGCTGTCGACCATCCGGGACTCGTTCTCGCCCGACCTGCGCGGCTGGTTCGCCGCAGATGCGACGCGTGTCGAGCGTCTGTCGCTGCCGCTCGCCGACCTGCACGTCGACCTGTCGAAGAACCTGGTCACCGACGAGATCGTCGGCGCGCTGGTGCGCCTCGCCGAGCAGACGGGTGTCGCCGAGCGCTATGCCGCGATGCTCGAGGGGCGACACATCAACACCACCGAGGACCGCGCCGTGCTGCACACGGCTCTGCGCCGCCCCGAGGGCGCCTCCCCCGAGCTGGTGGTCGACGGGCAGAACGTGGATGCCGATGTGCAGGCGGTGCTCAGCTCGCTGTCGGCGTTCGCCGAGCGCGTGCGCTCGGGCGACTGGCAGGGCGTGACGGGCAAGAAGGTGACGCACGTGGTCAACATCGGCATCGGCGGGTCGGACCTCGGGCCGGTGATGGTCTACGAGGCACTCAAGCCGTACGCCGATGCCGGCATCGAGGCGCGGTTCGTGTCGAACATCGATCCGACCGACATCGCCGAGAAGACCGCCGATCTCGACCCCGAGACGACCCTGTTCATCGTCGCCTCGAAGACGTTCACCACGCTCGAGACGCTGACCAACGCCCGCCTCGCCCGCGAGTGGCTGTGGGCGGGGCTGTCGGCATCCGGAGCCATGGATGACGACGACGCGAGCCGCAAGGACGCCGTCGCGCATCACTTCGTCGCGGTGTCCACCGCCCTCGACAAGGTCGAGGCCTTCGGCATCGACCCGAAGAACGCGTTCGGGTTCTGGGACTGGGTCGGCGGGCGATACTCCGTCGATTCGGCGATCGGGCTGTCACTGGCGATCGTGTTCGGCCCGTCGGCGTTCCGCGAGCTGCTCGCGGGCTTCCACGCCGTCGACGAGCACGTGCGCAGCACGCCGCTCGCACAGAACGTGCCCGTGCTGATGGGCCTGCTCAACGTCTGGTACACGAACTTCCTCGACGCGCAGACGCACGCGGTGCTGCCCTACGCCCAACAGCTGAACCGCTTCCCTGCGTATCTGCAGCAGCTGACCATGGAGTCCAACGGCAAGTCCGTGCGATGGGATGGCACGCCGGTCACGACCGACACCGGCGAGGTGTTCTGGGGCGAGCCCGGCACCAACGGCCAGCACGCGTTCTACCAGCTGATCCACCAGGGCACCCGGCTGATCCCCGCCGACTTCATCGCCTTCGTGAACCCCGCCTACCCGCTCGCCGACGACGGACGTGATGTGCACGGGCTGTTCCTCGCGAACTTCCTCGCGCAGACCAAGGCGCTCGCCTTCGGCAAGACGGCGGAGGAGGTCGAGGACGAGGGCACGACCGGCGCGCTCGTCGCCGCCCGCACCTTCCCCGGCAACCGCCCGACGACGTCGATCTTCGCGCCGTCGCTGACGCCCTCGGTGCTCGGTCAGCTCATCGCGCTGTACGAGCACATCACCTTCACGCAGGGAACGGTGTGGGGCATCAACTCGTTCGACCAGTGGGGAGTCGAGCTGGGCAAGCAGCTGGCGCTGCAGATCGCTCCGGCGCTCGAAGGCGATGCGGATGCCCTGGCCGCGCAGGACCCGTCGACGAAGGCGCTTCTCGCCTACTACCAGGCGAACCGGCGCTGACCGGCGGCGGTTCGCCGGCGTCGAGCGTCAGCAGATCTCGTCGGCGCCGCGCGTGAGTCGCTCGAGGAAGCGCACCACGACCTCGCGCTCGTCAGGGGTCAGCTCGGCGACTGCGGTGAACCGATCGGCGTGCACCCGGCCCACACTGTCGCGCACGCGCTGGTGCGTGTCGGGGGTGATGCTCACCATCACCGCCCGCCGATCGGTCGGATGCGGTGTGCGCGCGATGTGACCGGCCTTGGCGAGCCGATCGAGCATCTTCGTGGTCGAGCTCGTCGAGATGCTCAGATGATCGGCGAGCATGCCGGCGGTGACGACGACGCCGTTGTTCAGCGATGCCACCAGGAAGCGCAGCGCCTCCATGTCGGTCTCGTTGAGCTCCATCTCGGTGCGCGAGCGCCGGCTGATGCGCTGCTCGGATTCGCGCCACGCGCGCATGGCCATCAGCACGCGCACGACCTGCTCGATCTCGGCGTCGCCCATGCCGTCGAACGTGACGAGCTGCTGGCCCGGGTCGATCACACGCGGGTCCATCATGGCCGGCCCGCGCGCGGCAGCGCTCTTCCTGCGCGTATGCATGCGCACAGCATATCCCCGCGACGGCAGCACGCCAGGCTATTTGCTTGCCAGGCGAGCTAGTTTGTGGAACGCTGATTCGGTGAATGCCGCATCAGCCAGAAGAAGATGGCTCAGTCTCGTCTTCATCAGCGTCGCCGTGTCGCTCATCATCGTGGACTCCACGATCGTCAACGTGGCGATCCCGTCGATCGTCGAGGACCTCGGGATCAGCTCGACGCAGGTGCAGTGGGTGCAGGAGAGCTACACCCTCGTCTTCGCCGCTCTGCTGCTCGTCTTCGGCACGCTGTCCGATCGCTACGGTCGCCGCCTCATGCTGCTCGTCGGCATCGCCGTGTTCATGGCCGCGTCGGTGCTCGTCGCACTGGCGCCCACCGGCGATCTGCTCATCGGCGCGCGAGTGATCCAGGGTGTCGGCGGAGCCATGGTCCTGCCGACGACGCTGTCGCTCATCAACGCGGGATTCCGCGGGCGCGAACGCGGCATCGCGTTCGCGGTATGGGGCTCGACGATCGGCGGCATGGTCGCCCTCGGCCCGCTGCTGGGCGGCTGGCTCACCACCTACTTCTCGTGGCGCTGGGCGTTCGGCATCAACATCCCGCTCGGTCTGATCGTCGCGATCGGGGTGCTCGTCACCGTCTCCGAGTCGCGGGATGCCCCCAACGGCCGACGCATCGACGTGCTCGGCGCCGTGCTCTCGGTGCTCGCCAGCGCAGGGCTCGTGTTCGGCCTCATCGAGGGCCGCACGTACGGCTGGTGGCTCAGCGACGGCACCCGCCGGCTGACGATCGGCGGATGGACCTGGCCGTTCGACCTCTCCCCCGTGCCGGTGTCGTTCGCCGTGGCCGCGATCTCCACCGCGCTGTTCGTCTGGTGGGGCATCCGCCGTACCCGTCGAGGGCAGTCGACGCTGCTCGCCCTGTCGCTGTTCGCGATCCCGTCGTTCCGCAATGGCAACATCGCGGCGCTCATCATCTCGCTCGGAGAGTTCGGCATCGTGCTGTCGCTGCCGCTGTGGCTGCAGAACGTCCTGGGCTACGACGCCCTGCAGACCGGTTTCGTGCTGCTCGCGCTCGCCCTCGGATCGTTCGCGGCGAGCGGCTTCTCCGGGGCCGTCGGCTCGCGGGTGACTCCGATCGCCCTCGTACGGGTCGGTATCGCCGCAGAGATCGTCGGGGTCGCCGGGCTCGGCTGGGCGATCAGCGCCACGGTGTGGTGGCTGCAGGTGGTTCCCTGGCTCTTCCTCTACGGCGTCGGTCTGGGCCTCGCGACCGCCCAGCTCACCGGCGTGGTGCTCAAGGACGTTCCGGTGCGCCTCAGCGGGCAGGGTTCGGGCACGCAGAGCACCGCGCGTCAGATCGGGTCGGCGCTCGGCATCGCGGTGCTCGGCACCGTGCTGTTCACTGCGACCGGAGCGGCGCTCGACACGCGCCTCGCCGACATGCCGGCGGTGCCGGACGCGGCCCGGACGCAGATCGTCGACACGGTCGTCGTGAGCGCGGGGAGTGCGATCCCTGCTCTCGCCGACCGAGATCCGGCGGTCGGCGACGCCGCCCGCGAGGCGTTCAGCGACGGCACCCGAGCGTCGGCGTTCGCCGCTGCCGGGTTCCTCGCGCTGGGCCTCCTCGCGACGCTGCGCCTGGGGTCCGGCTCCCGACGCGAGGACGACGGTTCGGACGCTGAGGCCGACCTCGCCGAGGCGCGAGACGTGTAGCCCATAGCCGTCCGGCACGAAAGGCCCTCGCGCGCCGCGCGGATGCGTGGTTTCGTGCCGCGCATGGACCAACAGCTCAGCGCTCTTCTCATCAACTGCACCCTGAAGCCCTCCCCCGCCGAGTCCAGCACCGATGTGCTGGGCGAGCAGGTGCTCGACGCCCTGGCCGAGCACGGAGTGACCGCCGATCGCATCCGCGCGGTCGATCACGACATCCGCCCGGGCGTGCAGACCGACATGGGCGACGGCGACCAGTGGCCGGCGCTGCGCGAGCGGGTGCTCGCCGCCGACATCCTCGTGTTCGCCACGCCGACCTGGATGGGCCAGCACTCCAGCGTCGCGCAGCGCGTGCTCGAGCGTCTGGACGCCGAGCTCAGCGAGACGGATGAGCAGGGACGGCCGATCCTGTTCGACAAGGTCGCGCTCGCGGTCGTCGTCGGCAATGAGGACGGCGCGCACCACATCGCCGCCATCGTGTTCCAGTCGCTCGACGACGTGGGGTACACGATTCCCGCACAGGGTTCGATCTACTGGAACGGCGAGGCCATGGGGTCGACCGACTACAAGGATCTGCCCGAGACGCCGGAGAAGGTGGCGCAGACGATCACGACGGCCGCGGCGAACGCCGCGCACCTCGCTCGCGCGCTGAAGGCGTCGGCTTACCCGGCGGTATGACCGGCCGGATGCAGGAGAAGGCGGATGCCCTCGGGCATCCGCCTTCTCTCTGTCGCGCGCCGCGTGTCAGGCGCGGCGGAAGCCCGTAGCCGCGGGGCAGTCGAACGGATCGGCGCCGGCGGCGAGGCCGACCCGGTTCAGGTACTCGATCACGATCGCGTAGGAACGCCTCAGGCTGGTCTCGGTGTACGGCACGTTGTTCGCCGCGCAGTAGTCGCGTACGATCTCGCGGGCCTTGGCGAGGTGCGGACGCGGCATGTTCGGGAACAGGTGGTGCTCGACCTGGTAGTTGAGGCCGCCCATGAGCGTCGTCGCCCACCAGCCGCCGCGGATGTTGCGCGAGGTGCGCACCTGCTTCGAGAAGAAGTCGAGGCGCGCATTCGGGTCGATGATGGGCATGCCCTTGTGGTTCGGCGCGAAGGACGCGCCCATGTAGACGCCGAACACGGCCAGCTGCACGCCCATGAAGGCGAACGCCATACCCAGCGGCAGCATCAGGAAAACGGGGATCAGGATGATCGCGAAGCGGAGCGCGATGATACCGAGCTCGGTCCAGCGCCCCTTGACCTTCTTCTTCGTGAAGAGGTGCTTCAGCCCGATGTAGTGCAGGTTCAGGCCCTCGAGGGTGAGCAGCGGGAAGAAGAGCCAGCCCTGCTTGCGGGTGATCAGGCGGATCAGGCCCCGGGACTTCGCGGCGTCCTCGTCGAGGAACGAGATGGTGTCGACCTCGATGTCGGGGTCCTTGCCGACCTGGTTCGGGTTGCCGTGGTGCTTCGTGTGCTTCGAATCCCACCACGAGTAGCTCATGCCGATGCTGCCCGCGAGGATGCGGGCGAGCTTGAAGTTCGCCGGACCCGAACTCAGGATCTGCCGGTGAGCCGCCTCATGCGAGAGGAAGGCGATCTGCGTGAAGATGATGCCGAGGGCTGCCGCGATCAGAAGTTGGAACCAGCTGTCGCCGAGCAGGATGAATCCGGTGACCGCTCCCCCGAGGGCGAGCACGATGCCGGCGGCGACGGCGATGTAGAACCACGACGCCCGCTGCAGCAGGCCGGTCTCGCGCACGACCTGTGACACCTGCTTGTAGGCGTGCGCCATCGGCGGGAACTCGGCTGTGCCGGAGTAGGTCTGGCGGATCGGTCCGAGGGTGGCTGCGCTGGTCTCGACGCCGGTGTCGATGTGAGTGGAACTGATGATGCTCTCCTGCCGATCGGATGCCCTTGAGCTGTGTCAGCCAAGGGCGGATGCCGATCGCTGGTGCCCACGCTACGCGGGTCGATATGCAGGGGAAGGCATGTGTCGGGGCCGTCGCGGGATGTCGGTGGTCGGGCGTAGCGTGACCGCGGTAGCGATACTCCCGTCATCTCGAGGAAGGCGCAGGAACATGGACTGGAAGATCGAGCTCATCTTCGTACCGGTCGCAGATGCCGACCGCTCGAAGGACTTCTACGTGAAGATCGGCTTCACCGCCGATCACGATCAGCAGGTGAGCGACGAGCTGCGCTTCGTGCAGATGACACCGCCGGGATCTGCGTGTTCCATCGCCTTCGGTACCGGCCTCGGCATCGATCTCGAGCCGGGCCGGCAGAACACGATCCAGGTCGTCGTGCCGGATGCCGATGAGGCTCTCGCGCACCTGCAGTCAGTCGGCGTCGACGCCCGGGGAGTAGAGGATCTCGCGTGGGGACGCTTCGTCACCTTCGACGACCCCGACGGCAACACCTGGACCCTGCAGCAGCTGCCCGACTACGGCGCGCAGGGCTGAGCACCCTCAGGCTCGGACACGAGAGGGGCCGGATGCTGAGCAGCATCCGACCCCTCTCACGTCATTCTCGAATCGCGATGACTCAGAAGTCCCAGTCGTCGTCCTCGGTGGCCTCCGCCTTGCCGATGACGTACGACGAGCCCGACCCGCTGAAGAAGTCATGGTTCTCGTCGGCGTTCGGCGACAGGGCCGACAGGATGGCCGGGTTCACGTTCGTGACCGTCGAGGGGAACATCGGCTCGTAGCCGAGGTTCATCAGCGCCTTGTTGGCGTTGTAGTGCAGGAACTTCTTGACGTCCTCGGTCAGGCCGACGCCGTCGTAGAGGTCCTGCGTGTACTGCACCTCGTTCTCGTAGAGCTCGAACAGCAGGTTGAAGGTGTAGTCCTTCAGCTCCTGACGGCGCTCCTCGGTCTCGTTCTCGAGCCCCTTCTGGAACTTGTAGCCGATGTAGTAGCCGTGCACGGCCTCGTCACGGATGATGAGGCGGATGAGGTCGGCCGTGTTCGTCAGCTTTGCCTTCGACGACCAGTAGATCGGCAGGTAGAAGCCCGAGTAGAACAGGAACGACTCGAGAAGCGTCGAGGCCACCTTGCGCTTGAGCGGGTCGTCGCCACGGTAGTAGTCGACGATGATCTGCGCCTTCTTCTGCAGGTTCTGGTTCTCGACCGACCAGCGGAAGGCCTCGTCAATCTCCTTCGTCGAGCACAGGGTCGAGAAGATCGACGAGTAGCTCTTCGCGTGCACCGACTCCATGAACGCGATGTTCGTGTACACCGCCTCCTCGTGCGGAGTGATCGCGTCGGGGATCAGCGAGACCGCACCGACCGTGCCCTGGATCGTGTCGAGCAGGGTCAGCCCCGTGAACACGCGCATGGTGAGCAGCTGCTCGTCGGGCGTCAGCGTGTTCCACGACTGCACGTCGTTCGACAGCGGCACCTTCTCGGGCAGCCAGAAGTTGTTCACGAGGCGGTTCCACACCTCGAGGTCCTTCTCGTCCTCGATGCGGTTCCAGTTGATCGCCTGCACGTGGTCGATCAGCGTGAGCTTGGGAGACGGGGTCATTCCACCAATCCTGTTCTAGAAAAAAGCCTGATCAGACAGCAATCACAGCATGCAGCTGACGCACTCGGACATGTCGGTCCCCTCGAGGGCGAGCTGACGCAGACGGATGTAGTAGATCGTCTTGATGCCCTTGCGCCATGCGTAGATCTGCGCCTTGTTGATGTCGCGGGTGGTGGCGGTGTCCTTGAAGAACAGCGTCAGCGACAGGCCCTGATCGACGTGCTGCGTGGCGGCGGCGTAGGTGTCGATGACCTTCTCGTAGCCGATCTCGTACGCGTCCTGGTAGTACTCCAGGTTGTCGTTCGTCATGAAGGGCGCCGGGTAGTACACGCGGCCGAGCTTGCCCTCCTTGCGGATCTCGACCTTCGAGGCGATCGGGTGGATCGACGACGTCGAGTTGTTGATGTACGAGATCGATCCGGTGGGCGGCACAGCCTGCAGGTTCTGGTTGAAGATGCCGTGCTTCTGGATGCTGTCGCGCAGCTCGATCCAGTCCTGCTGAGTCGGGATGAACTTGCCGGCGAAGAGCTCCTTGACCTTTGAGGTGCTCGGTGCCCACGCCTGGTCGATGTACTTGTCGAAGAAGGCGCCCGACGCGTAGGTCGAGTCCTCGAAGCCGTCGAAGGTCTCGCCACGCTCGATGGCGAGCTTGTTCGATGCCTTCAGCGCGTGGAACAGCACGGTGTAGAAGTAGATGTTCGTGAAGTCGATGCCCTCTTCCGAACCGTAGAAGACGCGCTCACGGGCGAGGTAGCCGTGCAGGTTCATCTGGCCGAGACCGATGGCGTGCGAGCGGTCGTTGCCGTCTTCGATCGAGCGCACCGAGGTGATGTGGCTCTGCGTGCTGACCGCGGTCAGGGCGCGGATGGCCGTCTCGACGGTCTTGCCCAGGTCGTCGGCGTCCATCGCCAGGGCGATGTTCATCGAGCCGAGGTTGCACGAGATGTCCTTACCGATCTGGTCGTACGACAGGTCGTCGTTGTACGTGGTCGGCGTGTTCACCTGCAGGATCTCGCTGCACAGGTTAGACATGTTGATACGACCCTTGATCGGGTTCGCCTTGTTCACCGTGTCCTCGAACATGATGTACGGGTAACCCGACTCGAACTGAATCTCGGCGAGCGTCTGGAAGAACTCGCGCGCGTTGATCTTCGTCTTCTTGATGCGCGAGTCGTCGACCATCTCGTGGTACTTCTCGGTGACGGAGATGTCGCCGAAGGGAACGCCGTACACGCGCTCGACGTCGTACGGCGAGAACAGGTACATGTCCTCGCCCTTCTTCGCGAGCTCGAACGTGATGTCGGGAACGACGACGCCCAGCGAGAGCGTCTTGATGCGGATCTTCTCGTCGGCGTTCTCGCGCTTGGTGTCGAGGAAGCGCATGATGTCGGGGTGGTGCGCGTTGAGGTACACCGCGCCCGCGCCCTGCCGGGCGCCGAGCTGGTTGGCGTAGCTGAAGCTGTCTTCGAGCAGCTTCATCACGGGGATGATGCCGGATGACTGGTTCTCGATCTGCTTGATCGGCGCACCCGACTCGCGGATGTTCGACAGCAGCAGCGCGACGCCGCCACCGCGCTTGGACAGCTGCAGCGACGAGTTGATGCCGCGGGCGATCGACTCCATGTTGTCTTCGATGCGCAGCAGGAAGCAGCTGACGAGCTCGCCGCGCTGCGCCTTGCCGGCGTTGAGGAAGGTCGGGGTGGCGGGCTGGAAGCGGCCGGAGATGATCTCCTCGACGAGGTCGATCGCAACCTGCTCGTCGCCCTCGGCGAGCGCGAGCGCGGTCATCACGACGCGGTCCTCGAAGCGCTCGAGGTAGCGCTTGCCGTCGAACGTCTTCAGCGTGTAGCTCGTGTAGTACTTGAACGCGCCGAGGAAGGTCTCGAAGCGGAACTTCTTCGAGTAGGCCAGGTCGTTGAGCTTCTGGATGAAGTCGAACGAGTACTGCTCGATGACGGCGCCTTCGTAGTACTGCTTCTCGACCAGGTAGTCCAGGCGCTCCTTGAGGGAGTGGAAGAACACCGTGTTCTGGTTGACGTGCTGCAGGAAGTACTCGCGTGCGGCGCGCTTGTCGGCGTCGAACTGGATCTTGCCGTTCGCGTCGTACAGGTTGAGCATCGCGTTGAGCGCGTGATAGTCGAGCCCCTCGTATGCGGGGTTCACCTTGAACTCGACTGCGTCTGTCACTGTCGCTTCCACCATCGTTCCAATCCGTCGCTCACGCGATCGACGTCGTCCTGTGTGCCGAATACCTCGAACCGATACAAGTGCGGCACGTCGCACTTGCGGCTGATGATCTCTCCGGCGAGGCAGAACGCCTCGCCGAAGTTGGTGTTGCCTGCGGAGATGACTCCGCGGATGTGTCGCCGATTGCGCTCATCGTTGAGGAACCGGATGACCTGCTTGGGCACGGCGCCCTTCTCCTCGCCGCGTCCCTGCCCGCCGCCGTAAGTCGGAGTGACGAGCACGAACGGCTCGTCGATGACGAGCGGCTCATCGGTGCGGTGCAGGGGGATGCGGCGGGCGGGCAGTCCGAGCTTCTCGATGAATCGTGCGGTGTTGCCCGACACGCTCGAGAAGTAGACCAGGAGCGGCACCGCGGTCGCGACAGCGCTCATGGCCGGCACCTTATGCGAGACGGGCTGCGAGCTCGTCGATCTTGTCGGGGCGGAAGCCCGACCAGTGGCCGTCGTCGGTGACGACGACGGGTGCCTGCATGTAGCCGAGTGCTTTGACCTGCTCGAGCGCCGACGCGTCTTCCGAGAGGTCGGTGATCTGGTATTCGATGCCCTTGGCGTCGAGGGCGCGGTAGGTCGCGTTGCACTGCACGCAGGAAGGCTTGGTGTAGACCGTGATCGACATGGTGATGTCTGATTCCCCTCTGTTCCAGGTGGTTTTCCCGGCAGACCCCCGCCGGGACTTCAATACTACATATGGGGACGGACATTGGAAGCGACCACAAGGGGTAGTAGTTACATCCGTGTAGTTTTCCACTGCCTTCCCCAGATACCACACAGCTTGTCCACGCTTTCTTCCACAGCCCGCGGCGTCTCGCGGACGCCCTCGGACCGCGGATTCCTGCGGGTCTGCCGACCCGCATCCGAATCCATCCACAGGCAGGACGCTACGCCCGCCCACCGACACTCGATTTCCTGTGGAGAGGGGTGCTCGGCGTGTCGCGGCGTGTCGCCGTCGCACCTCATCGCGTCCGGCGTCGACGGCCGGATAGCCTTCTCTGGTGGCGGGATATCGGGACCTTCTTCGCACCCCCGGCGTGTCGCGGATGATCGCCGCGCAGCTCGTGGCGCGCTTCCCCAATGGCATGACGAGCCTGGCGATCCTCTTGCATGTCGAGCAGCAGACCGGATCGTACGGCGCGGCCGGCATCGTGCTCGCGGCAGCCTCGGTCGGCCAGGCCGTCGCCGGCCCCGTGACGAGCCGCTGGATGGGCGCGTGGGGCATGCGCCGCGTGCTCGCCCTCACCCTCATCGTCTGCGTGCTCGCCGTGCTCGGTCTCGCGCTGCTCCCGCTCAGCCTGCCCGGCTACATGGTCTTCGCCCTGCTCGCGGGACTGTCGACCCCGCCCGTGCAGGCGGCCGTGCGCACCATCTACCCCAAGCTCGTCAACGCCGGTCAGCTCACTCCGCTCTTCTCGCTCGACGCATCGCTGCAGGAGATCATCTGGATCGTCGCACCGGTGGTCATCACCGTCGTCTCCACGCAGATCGGAACGGTGCAGGGACTGCTGCTGGTCGCGGCGATCCTCGTGCTCGGCGGGGCGTGGTTCATCCTCTCCCCCGAGGTGGGTCGTGTGCGCATCCCACGCAGCCGTCGTGCGTTCGGGCGCGTGGTGCTCAAGCCCCCGGTGATGCTCGCGACGGTCATCGGCTTCCTGCTCATCGGCGCCTGCTCGGCGGTCGAGGTGGGCGTCGTCGCGACCTTCGGGCACGGCGGACTCGAAGCCGGACTCGTGCTGGCGGTGTTCTCGGTCGGCAGCCTGGTGGGCGGCCTGGCCTTCGGGCACATCCCGATCGGCCCGTGGGCGATGGCGCGCCGCCTGCTCATCGTGACGATCGGTCTGGGCCTGACGATGGTGTCGTTGAACATCTTCTGGCTCGGCGGCACCCTGGTGCTCGCCGGCGTCGGCATCGCCCCCGCTCTGGCGGTGCTCTTCGCGATCACCACCGCCAGCGTGAAGTTCAGCGAGACGGCCGAGGCGTTCGGCTGGGCGGGCACCGGGCAGCTGATCGGCGCCGCCGCGGGGTCGGCGGTGGCCGGCATCCTCATCGACCAGTCCGGTCCGACGGGCGCGTATCTCGCGGCAGCCCTGTTCGCCTTCGTCGGTCTGGTCGTCTCGATCGTGTTCGTCCGCGCGTTCCCCGACCTGCGTCACCGCGACCCCTCTCCCTATCCCGACACCGAGCCGATCCAGACCGCTCGCATCTAGGCTGGTCGCGTGCCTGCACCGCTCACCCTCCCTCGTCTGGTGTGGGGCGACGGCCCCCGCCGCGCCCTGCTCGTCCACGGCCTGGGCTCGTCCGCCGCCCTGATGTGGCGCATCGGCGCCGCGCTGGCGGATGCCGGGTGGCAGGCCACCGCGGTCGACCTGCGCGGTCACGGCGACGCGCCTCGCGCGCTCGACTACTCGGTCGCCGCCTACGGCGCCGACGTCGCAGCCGCCCGCCCGGAGGGCGGCGGCGAATGGGATGCCGTGATCGGTCACTCGCTGGGCGGCGCCTCGACCGTGGTCGCCGCGACCACGGCATCCGGATGGGCGAGGCGCCTCGTGCTGATCGATCCGGCGATCCATGTCGCCGGGCGCGACGAGGGGATCATCCGCCGCAGCCAGAAGCGCGCCTTCGCGGCGCCCGACATCGACTCGGTGCGCGCAGAGCATCCCGACTGGCACCCGCAGGACGTGGAGCTGAAGGTGGATGCCGTGCTTCGGGCCAGCCGGTGGGCCGTCGAGCAGACCAGCGCGCAGAACCAGCCGTGGGACGTGCGCGCGCAGGCAGCGCAGCTCGACATCCCGACCCACATCGTGGGAGCCGACCCCGAGGTCTACAGCCTGTTCACCGGCGACCTGGCCGAGTCGGTGCTCGCGAATCCGCACATCACCATGTCGGTCGTGCCCGACGCAGGTCACTCACCCCACCGCGATCGCCCCGAAGAGACGATCCGGCAGATCCTGGAGGCCCTCTCGTGAGCGCATTCGATCCCGCCCGTCATCTGCCCGACGATCTGCTCGAGCGCATCCGCGAGCGGGCGGCGGTGCATGATCGGGAGAACACCTTCCCGCAGCAGGATCTCGACGAGCTGCGCGAGGCCGGGTACCTGTCGATCCTCGTGCCGCGCGAGCGCGGCGGTGCCGGCCTCGGCCTCGTCGAGGCGGCGGCGCTGCAGCAGCGCCTGGCGTGCGCGGCGCCCGCCACCGCGCTGGCAATAAACATGCACCTGGTGTGGACGGGTGTGGCGAAGGTGTTCAGCGACCGCGGCGTGCCGGGGCTGGGGTTCGTGCAGGACGGCGCCGTCGCCGGCGACGTCTTCGCGTTCGGCATAAGCGAGGGCGGCAACGATCTGGTGCTGTTCGGCAGCGACACGGATGCCGTGCCGCAGAGTGACGGTGGCTACGCCTTCACGGGCACCAAGATCTTCACCTCCCTCGCCCCGGTGTGGACGAAGCTCGGGCTGCACGGTCTCGACACCACGAGCCCGGATGCCCCGAAGCTCGTGTTCGCGTTCATCGACCGCACGGACGCCGTGACCACGAGCGACGACTGGGACACCCTCGGCATGCGCGGCACGCAGAGTCGCACCACGCGACTGGACGGCGCAGTCGCGGCGCCCGAGCACGTGGTGCGCCGCATCGATCCCGGTCCGAACCCGGACCCGATCGTGTTCGGCGTCTTCAGCGTCTTCGAGATCCTGATGGCATCGGTGTACACCGGCATCGCCCGGCGCGGACTCGACCTCGCTGTCGGCGCCGCGAAGGCGCGCCGTTCGAAGAAGACCGGGACGACTTACAGCCAGGATCCCGACATCCGGTGGCGGATCGCCGAGATGGCAATGGCGTACGACGCCCTCCCGCCGCAAATCGCCGCGCTCGCGCGCGACGTCGACGACAGCGCCGACCACGGCGCGCGCTGGTTCACGCTGCTGTCGGGGCTGAAGCACCGCGCGGTCGTGATGGCGAAGCAGGTCGTCGACGAGGCAATGCTCGTCGCCGGCGGCAGCTCGTACTTCTCCTCGAACGAGCTGTCGCGACTGTACCGTGACGTGCTCGCCGGCATGTTCCACCCGTCCGACCCGGAGTCGGCGCACTCGACGGCCGCGTCCGCGTGGCTGGGCCCGATCGAGATCTGAGGGTCCGCCCCGATCAGGCCGCGAAGACGCGCACGCCCTCGACCCAGGTCCCGAGAACGCGCGTCTGGCCGATCTGCTCCGGGTCACCCTCGAAGGGGTCGCGGTCGAGCAGCGCGAGATCGGCCAGCATGCCCACTCGGATGACACCCGTCTCAGGCAGGCTGTTCACCCGCGCCGACCCGGCGGTGTACGCCTGCAGCGCGGTGCCGAGGTCGATGGCCTGCTCGGGCAGGAACGGCGGGTAGTCGCCCTCCCACTCCGAGGGAGCGGAGCGCCGGTTGACGGCCGTGTGGATCGCCGCCAGCGGATCGGGTGTCGAGACCGACCAGTCGCTGCCCGCGGCGAGCGCGGCGCCCGAGCGCAGCAGGTCGCCGAACGGGTACTGCCAGCTCGAGCGCCGCTCGCCGAGGAACGGCAGGGTGAGGTCGATCATCTGCGGCTCGAGCGTGGCCCAGAGCATCTGCATGTTGGCCGTCACACCGAGTCGGCGGAAACGCGGCACGTCGTCGGGGTGCACCACCTGGATGTGCGAGATGTGGTGCGGGTTGCCGCGCGGGCCGTTGCGACGCAGCGCCGTCTCGACGGCGTCGAGGCACTCGCGCACGGCGCGGTCGCCGATCGCATGGAAGTGCAGCGTGAAGCCGAGCGCGTCCAGCCGCGCGGCCGCCTCGTTCAGCACCTGCGGCTCGACGAACGAGATGCCGGCGTTCTCGGTGGGATGCCCGTGCCCGTCGCAGTACGGTTCGAGCATCGACGCCGTGAAGTTCTCGGTCGTGGGTGACGAAGACGAACGTCGTGCCGAGCCGGGACTGCAGCAGCTTCAGCTCGACCTGCATCTCCTCTCGCAGCTGCCGGTCGAGCGCGGCGAGCGGCTCGTCGAGCAGCAGCACGCTGGGCCGGTTGATGAGTGCGCGCGACAGGGCGATGCGCTGCTGCTGACCGCCGGAGAGCATGGTGGGCTTGCGGTCTGCGAAACGACGCAGCTGCACCATGTCGAGGGCGGCGATCACGCGCTCCCGCTGCTTCGCCTTCGGCACCCGGCGCTGCTGCAGACCGTAGGCGACGTTCTCGGCGACGGTCATGTGCGGGAACAGCGCGTAGGCCTGGAAGACCGTGTTCACCTCGCGGCGGTGCGGCGGCAGGCCGAGGACGCTGCGGCCCGAGATGCGGATGTCGCCGCTGTCGGGATGCTCGAAACCGGCGATCATGCGCAGCGTCGTGGTCTTGCCGCAGCCCGACGGTCCGAGCAGCGACAGGAACTCCCCGGCTTGATCGGCAGCGACAGGTCGTCGACGGCGGTGGCGTCACCGTAGTGCTTGGTGACCCCGATGATGTCGACGCCGCCGGTGCCGGGCTCAGCGGCCGGGGCTGGGGCCGGGGTGGGGGCCGCGGGTGCGGGCTGTGCCATGGAACCGCCACGTTGAGTTCTGACTAGCGTCAGTCAAGCACAGTCACGCGGGGAGGTATAGCGAAAAGCGAAGAAGGTGATCAGATCAGCGACGATATCCGTTGTGAACCAAACCCGTCGCTGCGGATATGGTCTACTTCCGGTCGAAGTCGAAGGCCTTCAAGAGCTCATCGACCGCCGTCTCGCGCTCGTCGCCACCCTGTTCGAACATGTGCGTGACGTGCGTGCGCAGATGATTCTCGAGCAGCAGGCGATTGAGGGATTCCAGTGAGCGCTGCACGGCACGGGACTGCGTGATGATGTCCATGCAGTACTCCTCGTTCTCGATCATCCGTGCGATGCCGCGCAGCTGACCTTCGAGGATGCTGGTGCGGTGCAGGGCACGCTTCTTGATGTCGTCGATCACCCTTCGAGCCTAGTCACCGTGAAAGGATGTCGGCATGTCGCGAACACCGATGGCGCTGCTCTCGCCCGCCGATCAGGAGCGACTGCAGAGCCTGCGCCGCATGAAGGCCGTGGCCCTCGGCGCGCTGCTCTTCATGGCGATCGTCTTCGTCATCTCGTTCTGGCTCGAATCCAGGCATCCGTGGCTCGGGTACGTCCGCGCGGCCGCCGAGGGCGGCATGGTCGGCGCTCTCGCCGACTGGTTCGCCGTGACCGCGCTGTTCCGCCGTCCGCTCGGCCTGCCGATCCCGCACACCGCGATCATCCCCAACCGCAAGGACGAGATCGGCCGCACGCTCGGCGAGTTCATCGAGACGAACTTCCTGGCGAGCGAGGTCGTGCGCGACAAGCTCTCGCGCACCGCGCTCGCGCAGCGGTTCGGCGACTGGCTGCGCGTGCCCGCGCACGCCGAGCGCGTGACGGCCGAGGCGTCGACCGCGGCCACCGCCGTGCTGCACGCCCTCAGCGACGACGACGTGCAGGGCCTCATCGCCGATCTCGCCCGTGAGCACCTCATCGAGCCGGACTGGGCGCCCACCGCGGGAGGCTGGCTGCAGCGGATCGTCGAGACCGATGCGCACCGCAGCGCCGTCGACCTGGCGGTCGACAGCATCGGGTCGTGGCTCGAGAACAACGCCGCCGCCTTCCAGGGGCTGATCTCGCGCCGGCTTCCGGGCTGGGTGCCCAAACTCGCGCATCGTTTCGTCGACGAGACGGCGTACTCCGAGGCGCTGAAGTTCGTGCGTGCCGTGCACGCCGATCCCCGGCATCCGGCCCGCCTCGCCATCGACGGATACCTGGTTCGGCTCGCGGACGGTCTGCAGCACGACCCGGCGCTGCGCGGGCGGCTCGAGAGCGCGAAGTCGAACCTGTTCGACAGCCCGCGCGTCGGCGAGCTCGCGGCGCAGCTGTGGAACACCGCGAAGGCCGGCCTGCTCGCCGCCCTCGCCGACCCGCAGAGCGGTCTGCGGGTGCGCGCGTCGCAGGCAGTGGCCGAGATCGGCGACCGCCTGGCCACCGAGCCTGCGCTGCAGGCGCGCGTCGACGGCTGGGCGACCGACGCCGCGGTCTTCCTCGTCGACCGGTACCGGCACGACATCGCCTCGATCATCACCGACACCGTCGAGAAGTGGGATCCCGCCGAGACGACCGAGAAGATCGAGCTCATGGTCGGGCGCGACCTGCAGTACATCCGCCTGAACGGCACCGTGGTCGGCGCCCTCGCGGGGCTCGCGATCTACGCGATCGCGCATGCCCTGATCCCGGTCGGCCTCGGTTGAGCCGGTCGGGAACCGAGGTCAGGCGCGGAGCGCGTCGGCGATCGGCTGGTCGCCGGCGTTGAACCGGATGGTGCGGCGAACGGTCGAATCCTCACGCAGCGTCTCGGCGATCACCTGCGCGACGTCTGCGCGCGACACCTCACGCGACTCGTCGGCGGTGACGTCGATGCGCCCGGTCGCCTCACCGAGGGTGAGGCTGCTCGGCCCGAGGATCGTCCAGTCGAGCCCGGATGCCCGCAGGTGCTCGTCGGCCGCCGCCTTCGCCTCGGCGTAGGTGTGGAACGGGTTATCGGCCGGGACGCCGTGGTCGGGCGATGCGCCGAAGTACGACACCATCACGTAGCGCCGCACCCCCGCGTCGGCCGCCGCATCCATCGATCGCACGGCGGCGTCGCGATCGACGGCGCGGGTGCGCGCGGCGTCTCCGCCGCCGGCGCCGGCCGACCAGACCACGGCGTCGTGCCCTGCGAGCAGCGCGGCGATCGCCGCACGATCCTGCTGCTCCACATCGAACACAACCGGCTCCGCGCCGGCCGCCCGCACGTCGTCGGCGTGGTCGGGGTTGCGGATCACGGCGGTCACCTCGTCACCGCGAGTCGAGAGAAGAGGGGCGAGCAGGAGAGCCACCTTGCCGTGGCCGCCGAAGATCACGATTCGAGCCATGCCTCCACGGTACGCCCCTCAGCCGGTGCCGGCTCCGCGACGCCAGCGAGAAACCATTTCGGGCACGAGAAACACCCGCTGGCGTGGTGCATCACCGGAATGTGGTTTCTCGGCGGGACCGCGCGGCGCGCCGGACCGCGTCAGCGGGAGGCGAGCCCGGCGAGCAGCTCCAGCACGCAGAGCGCTGCGAGGCGCACGGTGCGTGCGTCGTCGGCATCCGCCGTGGCGTCGACCTCGGCGATGTCGGCGCTGACCACCCGCGAGTCCGCCGCGATCGCGCGCACCAGCGCGCGCAGCTCCCCCGCGGCGAGGCCACCCGGCACGCTCGCCGGGCAACCCGGCGCCATCGAGCGGTCGACGACGTCGACGTCGACGTCGAGGTGGATGCGCGACCCCGCCCCCGCGATCGCGAGCGCCTCGGCCACAACCGCGCGGATGCCCTTCTCGCGCACCTCGTCGAGGCTGATCACCCGGATGCCCCAGTCGGCTGCGCGCCGGGCGTAGGCGCCGGAGTTCGCGAAGTCGGCGATGCCGATCTGCACGATGCGCGTCGGATCGACGCGCTCGACCTCCGGTGCGTCCTGCACCAGGCGACGCACGGGTGAGCCGTTGGAGACGCCGTCGCGCAGGTCGAAGTGGGCGTCCAGCGTGATCAGCCCGTCGGCTCCGGCACCGCGGGCGACGGGGTAGGTGAGCGAGTTGTCACCCCCGAGGGCGATCACCAGCCGCGCCTGCTCCGCGAGCTCACGCACTGTCGCGACGGCGCGCTCGATGCCTTCATCGCCGTCGGGCTCGTGCACGTCGCCGGCGTCGACGATGTGCAGCGCCTCGTCGAGGTCGACGACCGGCGGACCCATGAGCGTGGCGCTGTAGCGCGGCAGCGCGTCGCGGATCGCCGCCGGAGTCGCGTGCGCTCCGGTCGGCGACAGCGACGTGCGCCAGGTCGGGATGCCGATGATCGCCGCGTCCACCTTCTCGCCCGCAACGGGTGCAGGCCAGGACCCGGCCCGCGGCCAGAGCTCGTCGTGTGAGAGTGCCATGTCGTCCTCCTGAATCGTCGCGTCGCGTCAGCGGACCGCGACGCCGTCCTTCCAGACCGTCTTCACCAGCGGCACCCCGGGGCGGTACGCAAGATGAACCCGGGTCGGTGCGTCCAGCAGCACGAGGTCGGCGCGCCTGCCCGACGCGATCATGCCGATGTCAGAGCGCTGCAGGGCTGCCGCTCCCCCGGCCGTCGCCGCCCAGACCGCCTCGGCAGGCGTCATGCCCATGTCACGCACCGCGACCGCGATGCAGAACGGCATCGACGAGGTGAAGCTCGAGCCGGGGTTGGTGTCGCACGCGATCGCGACCGTCACACCCGCGTCGATCAGGCGACGCGCGTCGGGATACGGCTGCCGGGTCGAGAACTCCACCCCGGGCAGCAGCGTGAGGACGGTGTCGGATGCGGCGAGCGCGGTCACGTCGTCGTCGGTCAGGTACGTGCCGTGATCGACGGATGCGGCACCGAGCTCGATCGCGAGCTGCACGCCCTCTCCGGGGCCGAGCTGGCTGGCGTGCACGCGCGGCTTCAGCCCGCGCGCGATGCCGGCCTCGAGCACGCGGCGCGACTGCGCCACGGTGAACGCTCCGGTCTCGCAGAACACGTCGATCCACTTGGCGTGCGGTGCGCAGGCATCCAGCATCTCGCCGACCACGAGATCGACGTACTCGTCGCCCCGGTCGGCGTACTCCGCCGGCACGACGTGCGCCCCGAGATAGGTGACCTCCTCGGTCGTCTCCGCCGCGAGCCGCACCAGGCGGGCCTCGGTCGCGACATCGAGGCCGTAGCCGCTCTTGATCTCGACGGTCGTGGTGCCCTGGGCGAGCATCTCATCGAGAAATCCGCGCACCCGGGCGCGCAGCTCGGCATCGGTCGCACCGCGGGTGGCGGCGACGGTCGAGCGGATGCCGCCTGCGGCATACTTTTGCCCGGCCATGCGAGCCTCGAACTCCGCGGCTCGATCGCCGCCGAAGACGATGTGGCTGTGACTGTCGACGAAGCCGGGGATGACGGCGCGGCCGCCGGCATCCACCTTCTCATCGGCCGAGGGCGCTTCGGCCGACGGACCGACCCACGAGATCAGGCCGTCCTCCACGAGAACGGCCGCGTCGGCCAGGGTGCCGAACCGGTCCACCGGGGAGCCGACGTTGGTCGTCAGCTCCCCGATGTTCGTGATGAGCGTGCTGCTCACAGCATCGGCACCTTGAGTCCGCGCTCGCGAGCGATGTCGCGGGCGTGCTCGTAGCCGGCGTCGACGTGGCGCATGACGCCGGTGCCGGGGTCGTTCGTCAGCACGCGCTCGAGCTTCTCGGCGGCGAGCTCGGAGCCGTCGGCGACCGTGACCTGACCGGCGTGGATCGAGCGACCGATCCCGACGCCGCCGCCGTGGTGCAGCGAGACCCAGCTCGCACCCGACGACGTGTTCAGCAGAGCGTTGAGCAGCGGCCAGTCGGCGATCGCGTCGGAGCCGTCCTTCATGGCCTCGGTCTCGCGGTAGGGCGATGCGACCGATCCGGAGTCGAGGTGGTCGCGGCCGATGACGATCGGCGCCGACAGCTCACCGGAGGCGACCATCTCGTTGAACTTGAGGCCCGCCAGATGGCGCTCCTTGTAGCCGAGCCAGCAGATGCGCGCGGGAAGGCCCTCGAAGTGCACCTTCTCTCCGGCCTTGTCGAGCCAGCGGTGCAGCGCCTTGTCCTCGGGGAACAGCTCGGCGATCGCACGGTCGGTCTTGTAGATGTCCTCGGGGTCGCCCGAGAGCGCAGCCCAGCGGAAGGGTCCGCGGCCCTCTTCGAACTGCGGGCGGATGTACGCAGGCACGAATCCGGGGAACTCGAACGCCCGGTCGAATCCGCCCAGCACGGCCTCGGCGCGGATCGAGTTGCCGTAGTCGAATACGGCAGCACCCGCATCCTGGAATGCGACCATGGCGGCGACATGAGCGGCCATCGCCTCTCGGGAGCGACGGGTGAAGTCCTCGGGGTCGCGCTCGGCCTCGGCCTTCCAGTCCTCGACCGAGACGCCGATGGGCAGGTAGGCGAGCGGGTCGTGCGCGCTGGTCTGGTCCGTCACGACGTCGATCGTCAGTTCCCCGGCATCCTGACGGCGCTTCAGCTCGGGGAACACCTCGGCGGCGTTGCCCACGACGCCGACGGACAGGGCCTCGCCTGCCTCCTTAGCGGCGATGACGCGAGCCACGGCGGCGTCGAGGTCGGTGGTGTACTCGTCGAGGTAGCCGTGATCGACGCGGCGCGACAGGCGCGACTCGTCCACGTCGACGATGAGCACGACACCGTCGTTGAGCGTGACGGCGAGCGGCTGAGCACCGCCCATGCCGCCGGCGCCGCCGGTGAGGGTGAGAGTGCCCTTGAGCGAGTCCTTGCCCAGCGAGCGTGCGACGGCGGCGAAGGTCTCGTAGGTGCCCTGAAGGATGCCCTGGGTGCCGATGTAGATCCACGACCCCGCGGTCATCTGGCCGTACATCATCAGGCCGAGCGACTCGAGCCGGCGGAACTCGGGCCACGTAGCCCAGTCGCCGACGAGGTTCGAGTTGGCGATCAGCACACGCGGTGCCCACTCATGGGTGCGGAACACGCCGACCGGCTTGCCGGATTGCACGAGCAGCGTCTCGTCCGGCTCGAGCTCGTCGAGTGTCCGGACGATCGCGTCGTACGCCTCCCAGCTGCGTGCCGCGCGGCCCGTGCCGCCGTAGACCACCAGGTCTTCGGGGTGCTCGGCGACCTCGGCGTCGAGGTTGTTCATCAGCATCCGCTTGGCGGCCTCGGCGCCCCAGCTCTTCGCGGTGCGCTCGTTGCCGCGCGGCGCGCGGATGACGCGCGCCGGGTCGTGCAGGGTGGCCCCGAGCGGTGTGGTGTCAGACATTCGCGTGCTCCTTCGCGGTGCGGGAGACTGCGCCCGAGCGGACGAGCTCGGTCACGGCCTCCATGTCGGGTGAGAGGAAGTGGTCGGGTCCGGGCCCTGCGGCCACGGTGCGCACGAGGTCGCGCACGGCGCCGGTCGCCGGCCCCGCCTCCAGTGGCGCTCGCAGATCGAGCGCCCGGGCACCCGTGATGATCTCGATGGCGAGCACCCGCGCGAGGCCGTCGATCGCCCGGCGCAGCTTGCGCGCGCCCGACCAGCCCATCGACACGTGATCCTCCTGCATCGCCGACGACGGGATGGAGTCGACCGACGAGGGCACGGCGAGCCGCTTCAGCTCGGAGACGATGCCCGCGGCAGCGTACTGCGCGATCATCAGCCCGGAGTCGACACCCACCTCGTGAGCGAGGAACGGCGGCAGTCCGTGGCTGCGGGCGGGGTCGAGCGCGCGGTCGGTGCGCCGCTCCGACACGGATGCCACATCCGCGACCGAGATGGCGAGGAAGTCGAGCACAGCGGCGACGGGAGCACCGTGGAAGTTGCCGTTGGATTCGATTCGCCCGTCGGAGGTGACCACCGGATTGTCGATGACGGATGCCAGTTCGCGCTGCGCGATGGTGGCGGCGTGCGCCATCGTGTCGCGGGCGGCACCGTGCACCTGCGGGGAGCAGCGCAGCGAGTACGCGTCCTGGACGCGGCCGTCCTCGGGGCCCTTGTGGCTGTGCACCATGGGCGAGTCGCCGAGGAACGCCCGCAGGTGCGCCGCCGAGACGCCCTGGCCCGTCTGCGGACGCAGCGCCATCAGGTCGGCGGCGAACACGGCGTCGGTGCCGAGCTGAGACTCGATCGACATCGCCGCGGCGAGGTCGGCGGTGGTCAGGAGCATCTCCAGGTCGTGCAGGGCGAGCACCAGCATCCCGAGCATGCCGTCGGTGCCGTTGATGAGGGCGAGGCCCTCCTTCTCCACGAGGGTCAGGGGCGCGATCCCCACCGCGGCGAGGGCGTCGGCGGCGGGCATCAGCCGCCCGTCGGCACCGCGCACGTCGCCCTCGCCCATCGCCGCCAACGCCACGTGCGCGAGCGGAGCGAGGTCTCCCGAGCACCCGAGCGAACCGTACTCGCGCACGACCGGGGTGATCCGCGCGTTGAGCATGGCCGCGTATGTGTCGACGAGCACCGGCCGCACGCCGGTGTGCCCGGATGCCAGAGTCTGAAGGCGAAGCAGCTGCAGTGCGCGCACCACTTCGTCCTCGACCTCGGCACCGGTGCCGGCGGCATGCGAGCGGATCAGGCTGAGCTGCAGCTGGCGACGCCGCTCGGGAGCGATGAACGTGGTCGCCAGTGCGCCGAAGCCGGTCGACACCCCGTAGTGCGGATTCGGGTCGGCGGCCATTCCGTCGATGACGCTCCGTGCCGAGGCGACGCGTCCGCGAGCGGCGGCGGAGATCTCGACCGGAGCGAGGTGGCGGGCGACGGCGACGACCTCGGCGGGCGACAGGGGTGCGTCGCCGATGATCACGGGTGCGGAAGGCTGCATATCTCGATTCCACACTGTCGCGCCCAGCGGAGGGGTGCGGAATGCCAGACTGTGTCTGTGATCCCAGACGTTCCGGATGCCCGGGTGGGCCGACCGCAGGTGCCGGCGGCCGACCAGACGCTGCGCATCCTGCGGCATCTCGCGCAACGCCCGGCGCCGATCGCGGCGACCGCGCTCGCGCGCGACCTCGGCATTCCCCGTTCCACCGTCTATCACCTCCTCGCCACCCTGGAGCAGCACGGCTTCGTCGTGCATCTTCCGCAGGAGCGACGCTGGGGCCTCGGCACCACCGCGTTCGAGCTCGCCGGCGGCTACGCTCGGCAGGAGCCGCTGGCCCGGCTGGGGCGCCCCGTACTCGCGGCCCTCGCGGACCGGCTGGGCGAGAGCGCGCATCTCGCCGTGATGAGTGGTCGTGACGTGCTCTACATCGTCGAGGAGCGCGCCGCGCGCCGGCCCGCCCTGGTCACGGACGTCGGCGTCCGGCTCCCCGCACATCTGACCGCCACCGGGCGGGCGATGCTGGCCGCTCTCCCCCGGGCGCAGGTGAGAGCACTGTATCCGGATGCCGGTGCATTCACCGACCGCACCAGCCGTGGCCCCGCTCGTCCGTCCGAGCTGCGGGATGTGCTTCGCCGGGTGCGTCAGGCCGGGATCGCGGAAGAGGACGGTGAGGTCACCCCCGGCTTCCGTTCGGTGGCGGCTGCGATACACGACCATGCCGGGTGGCCGGTGGCCGCCGTCGCCGTCACCTGGGAAGGCGAGCGGGAGACGCGACCGGATGCGGCCGTGCTCGAGGCGGCGCAGCTTCTGCGCGGCAGGCTCGGCTACGACCGCCGGTGAGACGCCGAGGGCGCCGTGGCACCGTGATCGACGGCAGCCACGGCGCCCTGTCGGCGTGCGACTCGGCGCTATGCGCCCTTGCGGGGCTTGATGAAAGCCTCCGGCTCGCGCTTCGCGCGCTTCTCCGCTCTCTTCTCCTTGAGTGAGAGCTGGGGAGCCTTCTTACCGGCTCGTGATTGCGGTGTCTTTCCAGACATGGACTCGCTTCCCCTCTTTCGGCTGGCGGGTTCGGTAACCACTGACCATAGCCCGTCCCGAGGGGAAGTCAAATCGCGTCGCGTTAACGCAAAAGAGCCACCCGACGATGGGTGGCTCTTTCACAGA
>NZ_JAZEXJ010000005.1:0-77981 GCF_047306785.1 Microbacterium sp. OR21
CTTCGATTACAGCCCGATCACGGAGCGACCGACGATTTCGTGGCCGAATGGGGCCCGAGTGGCGTTCTATGTCGGGCTGAACATCGAGCACTATCAGATCGACAAGCCCTCCACGAGCATCTTCGGCGGTACCGCGATGCTGCAGCCGGATCCACTCAATTACGGCTGGCGCGATTACGGTCCGCGGGTAGGCCTGTGGCGGATGATCGAGAGCCTCGACCGACATGGAGTGCCCGCAAGTGTGCTTCTCAACTCCGACGTTTGTCGGCACTACCCCCAGATTCTCGAGGCAGGCCGGCAACGCGGCTGGGCGTGGCTCGCGCATGGCCGCGACAATTCCACCTTCCAAGCTGGAATGGGTGCTGACACGGAGCGCGCCTACCTTCAAGACGTGACGGATACAATCGCCTCCGCCACCGGAGTACGGCCGCGGGGCTGGCTTGGCCCGGCGCTCACAGAGACGTTCGAGACGCCGCGGATCCTTCGGGAGCTGGGGTATGACTACGTCCTGGACTGGACGAACGACGATCAGCCGTATCCGCTGAACGTCGACGGGATGTTCAGCGTTCCCTACACGATAGAACTCAACGATGTGACGATGTTCGTGAGTAAGAGCTATACCGGCCCGCAGTTCCTGGAAGCGGTGATCGACCAGTTCGATCAGCTCTATTCAGACTCCGAGCACTCGGGTCGCGTCATGTCGCTGCCGTTGCACCCGTTCATCGTCGGCCAGCCGTTCCGCCACCGCTACCTTGATCGGGCCCTCGAGCACATCACGTCTCACGATGGTGTCTGGGTGACGACGAGCGATGCCATCGCGGCGCACTATCAGTCGACGGGGAACAGGAGAGCCGATTCGTGACGAATACGGAGCTGATCGATGAGTACGCACGGCTGCGCGACGAGTTCAAGGCCAAGGGATTGGGCGGCCGGATCGGCTACGGCGAGAAGCCGGCGCTGCTGATCGTCGACTTGATCACCGGATTCACGGACAGCCGTTCGCCCCTGTCAGGCGAACTGGAGTCACAGCTGGCCGCCACCAATGCCTTACTCGTCCCCGCCCGTGAACTCGAGATCCCCATCTTCTTCTCGACGGTCGCGTACGACACCGAATTGCAGGAGGCGGGGCTCTGGATCAAGAAGATCCCGTCCAACCACCTGTTGGTGGAGGGCAGCGAATGGGTGGAGGTCGACAGCAGGCTGGGCCAGCTGCCCCACGAGATGACCCTGGTGAAGAAGTACGCATCCTGCTTCTTCGGAACTGATCTCGCCGCACGCTTGATCTCACGGGGTGTCGACACCATCATCATCGTCGGCTGCACCACCAGTGGGTGCGTGCGCGCCTCGGCGGTTGACGCCTGCTCCTACGGCTTCCACACCATCGTCGTCGAAGAGGCAGTCGGCGACCGGGCAGCCCTTCCGCACCTGGCCAGCCTCTTTGACATCGACGCGAAGTACGGCGATGTCGTCAGCCTCGACGACGCACGTGCTTACCTGCGGGGGCTTGCGCAACAGAACGATTGACTGCAGTAACGCCGTGGGGCCAACTTCCTCTGTGCGGAATATTGAACCGGCGTGCAGGCCGAGATCCCGCAGATGCTGGCGCAGGGCGGCGGATCCATCATCAACACCGCCTCGTCCCTCGGGCAGGTCGCCATCGCCCACCAGTCCGCCTACGTCACGTCGAAGCACGGCGTCATCGGCCTCACCCGAGCCGCCGCGGTGGAGTACTCCGACAAAGGCATCCGCGTGAACGCAGTGCTGCCCGGGGTGATCCAGACGCCAATGATAGACGCGCTGGAGGAGACCTACCCCGGCTTCAAGGACGCGCTGCTGACGAAGCACCCGATCGGCCGACTCGGCACGCCGCACGACATCGCCGAGATGGTCGCGTGGCTCGGTTCCGACGCGGCCGCCTTCGCGACCGGCGCGCAGTTCGCCGTCGACGGCGGGTACCTCGCGATTTAGACGAGGTGGCCACGACGGACGGGAGGCACGGTGTCAGCTGACACCGTGCCTCACGTCCGTCACCGGTCGCGCCGCGACCCGCGTGTCAGCCGTTCTTCGCGGCCAGTCGGTCCGTCTCGCTGTCGTTCCGCCACCCGGCGGTCGCGCCGCCGTCGACGCTGTAGTTCTGTCCGGTCACCCAAGAGGACTCGTCGGAGGCCAGGTAGAGCGGCATGTACGCGATGTCCTCGCCCGTGCCGGGGCGTTGAATGAGCGCGTTGCCGACCTGCCAGGCCTTGCCCTCCGCATCCACCGCCTTGTCCGTCGCCGGGGTGCTGACGAAGCCAGGCGAGATCGAGTTCGCGCGGACGCCGTAGCGGGCGCCCTCCGCAGCGAGCGACTTCGTCATCGCGATGACGCCGCCCTTCGCGGTGGTGTGCGCGACCTGGCGAGCGGCTCGATCCCGCGACCTTCGCGATCGACGGAAAGCAACTCGAGATCGATCTCGAGTTCGAGGCCTGGGCCAAGAGCGCGCGCCGCATCGGCGCAGCCACCCGGCGTCCGGCGAGGACGTCGCGGGGCGGACGGGCCGATCTCAACACGGTGCGTGAATGGGCCAGTCAGAACGGACACCAGGTCAGCGATCGCGGCAGGGTTCCCGCGTCCATCCTCGAGGCGTACGACGCGGCGCACTGACGCGGTCACTCCTGGGCTGAGCCGCGCGCTGCGCGCCAGTGCTCCGTGACGGGATAACCGGAGCGCACGTGCGCGCGCACGTGGACCTCCCCCGAAGGGGATCCGCTGCCGCCCGGCTCCGGCGGCGGAGGGTTCTGTGTCCAGCCTGAGCCAGGGACCCAGACCGTCCCCGGTTGCACGGGCGCGTCGGCGAGCGCGGGATCGATCAGCTGACGCGCGAGAGCCACGGCCTCACCCAGATCGGTGATCCCGCCGGCTGAGGGCGTGCCGGCCGCGAGCACCCGGTAGGGACCGTCCCAACCGTCCGGGACCGTGAACGTAGTGAACGAGTCGAGCTTTGACAGTGCACGCTTCGCGTCGATGGCCATCTGCAGCTCGCGCAGGTCGACGCGCTGCGTGCGTGCAATGGTGACGATGTCCACCAGGTCTTTCGCGCGGCTGCTGGGGCGGCCGTTGTAGGTGCTCATCGTCGCAGTGACCTTCTCCGCGACCTGATCGGAGATCGGGAACAGCCGGTAGGGGTGCGACGGGACCGGCCGCCCCAGCTGCAGCCGCGTCGACGGCTCGATCGTCTCGACGCGGCCGACCGGGGGAGGGCCGACGACCACGTCGATGGGGATGTCGGAGATCCTCCGGCCGGTGTTCGCGTCCAGACATGTGAACACCAGGCGCCGGGTCGCGACACCCGGCTGGTTCTCTCCTCGCCCGGTCGCACGGGCACGGGTGAGCTGGAACCGCACATGGTCGCCGAGATCACGCGCGGCTGCCTGCTCGAGCGCCTGCTGCGCGGCATCCAGATCGGCGGCGCCGGTCGAGGCCAGATCCAGGTCTTTCGTCGACCGTGACTTCGGCACCCGGGCGAGCATCGCCGTGCCGCCCTTGAGCAGCCACTCGGACTCTTCCCCCTCCGCAAAGACCCGGCTGAGGAAACGATCGTGCTGTGCCTGCACGATCTGCGCATTCACATCCAGCGCGCTCGCGCCGTCACCGGCTGCCTTCGTCGCGGCCGCCTTGATCGCCTGCGCAAGCCCCGTCCAGTCTTTGTAGCCGTCGGGCTCAGGCATCGGCCGGCACCACCGCGTCGACGCCCGCAAGAGCGAGCAGATCAGCCGCGAGCGCGGCACCCGAGGGGTACTTGTTGGGCTTGGCCAGCGGCTCCAGATACTCGGTCAGGCGGGCGGGGGAGAGCAGCTTTCCCGCGTCCGCGGCGTCGGCGAGCGCATCGGCGACGAGGGAGCGGTCGACCCACTGCTCGATCAGGTCGGCGATCGTGCGCTCGACGCTCATGGTCGGCATCCCGTCGACGGAGACCACCTCGGTGGGCGCGAGCTCGCGGGTGCGGAGCCGCACCCCGTCCAGGCGGGTACCGCGGCGGGTGGGAACGACGAACTCGAGTGGCCCGGGGAACCAGTCGCCGATGCCATGCAGCTGCGCGGCCGTCTGGCCTGCGGCGACGACGGGCGGGACGCCGGTGTCTGTGCGGGGACGGTCGGCGCCGCCGAGGGCGAGCCAGGTCGCGAGGATCGCCTCCTGCTCGTGCTCTGGCGCGCCGGCGAGGCGGTAGACGCCGCGCGCGACGCGGATGAGCGCGCCGCTGTTGGCGAGGCGCGTCAGGGTCGGGCGCGCCACGCCAGCCTCGAGCGCCTGGGCGGTGGTCACCAGGCCCCAACGCTGTGACGTGAGCTCGCCCAGACGAGCGAAAGTTGATCCTGCCATGCGCACAGTGTAGCGAGAAACCGCAACAAACGTTGTAGCTCGTTCAGATTGTCGACTTCGAGCCTCTGGGGCCACCCCTTAGCAGTGAGGGGGTTCCAAACCCTCGGGAACGGGTTATATTCGGGAATATAACCATCTGTGAGGAGGAGAAGATGCGGACCCACACCTGCCCGCCGGACCACAAGCACGGGCTGACCTCCACCTGCTACGTCGTCCACCTCTGCGGGTGCCGCGCCTGCATGGACGGCAACGCGCGCCGCCGCCGCGACCGCTACCGTCTCCTGGCCTACGGGCGATACCAGGACGCGCACCAACCCATCGAGCCGATCCGGCAGCACCTGCAGGCACTGGTCGACACCGGGATGATCCCCGAACGGATCGCCATCAGCGCCGGCGTCGGCGGCGCCACGGTCCGTCGCCTGCTCAACAGCGAGACGGCACGGTTCGTCACCGGCGCCACCGCCCGCAAACTCCTCGCAGTCACCCCCGACAGCAGCACTCTCGCCGCGCAGGGCCGAGTCAACGGCCGCGGCACCCGCCGGCGCCTCCAGGCTCTGGCCGCGATCGGATGGAACCACCACGAGATCGCACGCCGACTCGGCTACCCGCGCTGGAAGGTCAACAAGGCACTCGAAGGCGCCTACGTGGACATCCGTGTCCACGACGACATCGCCGCGCTCTACGACGAGCTCTGGGACCAGCAGCCCCCCACCCACACCCGAGCGCAGCGGGTCGGCCGCTCCTACGCACTCACGGTCGCACGCCGGCACGGCTGGCTGCCGCCGCTGGCCTGGGACGACATCGACACCGACCCGGCACCGCCCACAGCCGGGCAGGAACCCCTGCTCGACGAGATCGCGATCGAGCTCGCTCTCGCCGGCCAGAACGTCCGCCTCACCCGAGACGAGCGCCTCGAAGCCACCCGACGCGGGACCGAACGCGGACTCAGCCTCACCCAGCTCAGCGACCTGCTCGGCGTCGACGTCCGCACCATCGACCGCGACCGTGACGACCTCGGACTCCGGCAGGCCGCCTGATGAGCAAGACGCTCGACATCCTCGAAGCCGCCCTGCACGGCACCACCGCCGGCTACCTGGCCGGATGCCGCAGCAAGGGAGGATGCCCGAACCACGGCAACCGCCAGCTGCTCACCTGCACCGAAGCGGCCCGCGCCCGCCGCCACTACTTCTCGCTCGCCTCGCTCGAGGAGACCGAGCCGATCACCCGGCAGATGCTCCGCGACGCCAAGAACAGCCCCTTCGCACCGAAAGAAGCCGCAGATGTCTGACCAGCCGAACACCTTCACCATCGACTCCACCAAAGAGGGAGAGTGGCTGCGGGTCGTCCGCGCGCTCGGCGGCCATCGCTGGGCCCTGTCGCTGCGCTTCAACCCCCTCCCGCTGACTCAGCGAGGCGCCCGGCACACCCGGCCAACGCGGCAGCCCACACCCCACGCGGCAGCAGGCCACGGGCCGAACGCGAGACTGCACCTGCCCAGCTGCGCGATCTCCCCCCAGCTCGGCAACGGCCGCGGCGCCCACCTCAAGCAGATCCCCCACCTGGGCCGAACCGAGGAGCACTGATGACCGACATCGCCGTGCGCCTCCAGGAAGCCATGACCATCCAGACCGGCACACCCGTCACCGTCCGATGGAGCTTCCGCGAGTTCGCGCTCAACTGCACCCGCCGCGACGGCCGCCCCCTCACCCAACGGATGCACAGGCTCTTCCAGACGCTGCTCAACCGTGAAGCGCTCCGCGAGCTCACTCCAGGAGAAGACCCAACGATGGGATCCCGCGCAACCCTCATCGAGATCATCGACGACCTCGCCGTCAGCGCCGACCACCAAGGCGCCCGCGCGGCCGCGCTCGCCGAGGTCCTCCTCAGTGCCGGCATGTTCCACCTCGGCGACCAGCTCCGCCGCCAGAGCCACGCACTCTCAGAGCTCGACGCCGACGACGAAACCCTCGAGGTCATCGACGAGGCACGCACCCAGATCGCCCGAACCATACTGCTGCTCGACCAAGCCGACACCGCACAGGCAAAGGAGCGCAGATGAACCGACGCACCCGCCGCGCCAGCACAGCCCTCGCCGCGGTCGCAGCTCTCGCGCTCGGCTTCGGCGCCCACCAGCTGGGCATCACCTCCTGGATCGACACATGGACGCGCCCGCAGGCACCCGCCCCGGACCCGACCTACGACTACACCGCGCTCGCCGCAGTCGCGCAGGAGCTGCCGCTGATCGATCCCACCGAGGAGATTCCCGAGTATCGCCGCGCCACGTTCGGCGAGCGCTGGATCGACATCGAGGGAAACGGCTGCGATCAGCGAGACGATCTCCTCGCCGTCCAGCTGCAGGACGTCGTCCGTGACGGTTGCACGGTGCTCTCCGGCGTGCTCGACCCCGATCCGTACACGGGCACACGCATTGAGTTCGAGCACGACCGGATCGCCGCCCCTGGAGCCCCGGGAAGCTCCGGCGTCCAGATCGACCACATCGTCAGCCTTTCGGCGGCGCACGCCGGGGGCGCGTGGGCGTGGACCGAGCAGCAGCGCATTCAGTTCGCCAACTCGTTCGACAACATCGTCGCCGTCGATGGCAACACGAATGCGGCCAAGAACGACCACGGGCCAGCCCTGTGGCTGCCATCGAACGCCGACTACGTGTGCACCTACGTCGCCCGCTACACGGAGATCGTCGACACCTGGCACCTCGCGGTCGACGAAGCCGACCGCGGTGCGCTCGTGGACACGCTCTCAACCTGCGCTGCCCAGCAAGCCAGCGACGAGAGCGGGAGCATGTCGTGAAGCCGCTACGAACCCGCGTGGGATCTCGCCGCGCGCGCCTGACGCTTGGCCGCGCGAGCGCGGTCTACGACCTCGTTCGCATCCGTCGTGTCGACACCGAGGGTGCGCCTGATCACCTCGAGCTCGGCGTCGGTCCAGCGGGTGCGCCCTCGCATCCGCTCACCGAACGTGACGACGTTCAAGCCGAGCAGGTCGATCAGAGCCGCCTGCGTGGGAACCTCGGGCGCCCCCGCCCCGTCCGCGATCGCCGCCCGCAACCGCTCCGCGAAAGCCGCATCGCGCGCCAGTCCCGGCATCAGTCGCGGCCGGCGGCCGCGCTGCGAGGGCGCCCTGCGCGCGCGCTCCTGCGCGAATGCGTCGATCGCGGCCTCGTCGTAGAGCGGGGAGTTGCCTTCTATGGCAACCGGCTCGGGGAGCAGAGGACCCTCCTGGCCGGCTCTGCGCAGCTTGTTGCTGATGGAGCGCATCTTGTAGACCGCGACGACGGACACGCCGAGCTTCTCGGCGACGTCCGCCGTGGTGAGGTGCCGTCCGGTCATCAGCGCTCCTCTCAGCTGGATGAATATAACCACTTTCGCGGTTACGGCGCGCCGCGGCAACCAGACCCAACTTGGTTGGGGATGCTGGGGCGCATGGCTAACAAGGACGCGGACGCCATCCGTGAGGAGCTCCGTCGCATCGGCCAGCAGCTCGCGCAAGCGGACGAGCTGCGCGAACGCCGCGGCAAAGTCGTCGACGAGGCGCGCGCGGCCGAGCTGACCCAGCGAGAGATCGCCCTCCTGCTGGGGATGACCGAGGAAGGGCTGCGGAAGGCGCAGAAGTCCTACCACGGACGCGGGCGCTCTTACGGCGGCCGCCTCGCGTCCTAGCGACCCCGCCAGACCTTCATGGAGCGCCCGTCGACTGCGAAATCTGATTGCAATTTTCAAGCACTCTTGACTAATATAACCTGACGAATGAGGGGGTGAGATGGACGAGCTGAACTACCGACCCAAGCCGTGGACGCCGAAGGACGTGCCCACGATCTGGGTCGACCAGACCACCGGGCAAGGCGTCACCGACGCCGGCACGCCCGTTCGCCCCGTCATCGGCGAGCGCCGCAAGAACCCCAACCTGACGGACCTGCTCGACACGGCTGCCTCGTACGGCGCTAACCGCATCATGCTGACCGGGAAGCGCCCCGAGCCTGCGCCTGGCGTGCGGCACTGGCTGTACGTCCAGACCCCGAACTGGAAGCCCGGAGCCCACTGGGTCAACAACGGCCCGCCCACCGGTCGGTTCGAGCACGCGGTCACCGGCTTCAAGATCGAAGTCCGCACCGCGGAGGAGTGGTTCGGCGACGGGCCGCTGACCCCTGCCCAGGCTCGTCTGGCCTGGAACGTCACCGCGTCGATCATTCGCCACGCCGACGAGAACGCGCGCCTGTTCAACAGCCCTGCCGCCACCGGAACGAACCTGTGGGCGCTGTCGCTGCCGAAGAACATCAACCCCGTGCCGGTCGAAGACGACATCGCCCAGGAGATCCACTTCACCTCGGGCCTGCACCACTACGACCACCTGGTCGCGGGGGAGTCGTTCGCCAAGCACGAGGACTGCGTCCCGCTGATCGACCCGGCCAAGACGAAGAAGATCAGCGAGTTCGCCTACGTCGACGGCCGGTTCATGTTCGCCGGCGTCGGGCGCGAGCTCGGTATCGGCCCCGCGATCCGGCTGAACCAGGCCGCCGCGTACGAGCTGCTCGAGCAAGACCCCTACGCGCGCGCCCGCTTCCACGTGCGGTTCCGCGTCCCTCAGGGCTGGAACCACGTTGGCCTGCTCGGTGTGAAGCACCTGGACGTTCGCGAAGGCTGGTTCTATCCGAACCGGCCCGGAGCGGTGCACGACACCTGGGCCGACGGCAGCGAGATCCACGTCGCCCTCAAGCACGGGTGGGAGATCCGCCCTCACGAGGCCGTGGTGTTCCGCAAGGCCAAGCCTCTAGACACCTTCACCGAGCGCATGACGCGCGCCCGCGAGCGAGTCCAGCTGCAGGACGAGATGCACCCGGACCTGCGCCGCGCTGTGCTCGCCGCGCTGCGGAACATCATGCTGCACTCGATCGGTGCATTCGCCGCCGCGGGCCGCGACGAGACCCGCGTCGCCGCGTCGCCCGATGACGTCCCGCCCGAGTACAGGGCCAAGATGCTGCGACAGGGCAACCTCTGGATCTATCGCATCCCGTCGCGCCCGAACGACCGCACCCGAAGCTTCTACCACCCGGAGCTCGCCGCCCAGGTCTGGGGTCGCGCACGCGCTCGCGTCCTCCACGGCCCCAGCTCCCTCGGCGGCTACACCTCCGGTGCTCTCACGGTCGACCCCTCGACGCTCATCGGCATCCAGGGTGATGCGATCTACACGACCAAGCTGCCGGCGTGGTCCCTGCCGGACCGGTTCATCGGCGGCGGCGACGACGGCAAGACCGGGCGCCTGCGCCTGCAGGGCTACCTCAACGGATCCTTCATCACGCCGGAGACGCTGCGGCAGCGTGACGCGCTGAAAGCACGTGCCGAGCGGGCCGGCATCGCCAAGGCGCTCGAGCAGGCAGAGGAGAAGGGCTGATGGCTGACCAGCAGCGCACCGCCCAAGACCTCATCCGCGATCTGCGGCGCAAGGGCATCAGCACGGCCGAGATCGCCGAGGAGCTGCACCGCTCGCCTCGAATGGTCCGCAAGATCCTCAACGGCGAAACCAGCGGCGCCCTCTACCGCCAGGCGCTCCAGGAGCTCGCTGACACCGGACGCCTCACCCACGTCCCGCCGCGGCGCCGGCGCAAGGACGGCTCGATCGCCCCCGTGCGAGGCAAGGCCGGCGCCAAGCCCGTCATCCCCGAAGACCTCAGCGGCACCTACGTTGAGGGTCGCCAGGGTGGTCGGCTGCGCGTCGACGTGGCATACGCCACCGGGGGCGACCGGTACATCGAGATGCGCATCCCCAAGGGCCGCACCGCGAAGGGCCGCGAGCAGGCGAACGCCGAACTGATCAAGCAGGTCCGCAACGCCGCCAAGGGCCAGTCCCACGACAAGCAGAAGCAGATCACCGCCCACCTGACCTTCTCCAACGGCCGCGTGATGGAGGTCAACTCGTACAACGCCTCGACGATGCTCAAGCGCATCCACGAGAACGGCGGCGACGCCCTCGGCTGGTTCCGCGAAGAGTCGAAGAACCGATACGTGAACCTCGACACCAGCCGCGACACCATCACCGGCGTCACCCTCAACGTCGTCAGCACGGCCAAGACGACCGAGTACCAGAGGCAGGCCGAGCGCGGCCGCACTCGCCGCCCCCGCTCGCTGTCGCCGGCGGAGCTCATCAGCATGGAAGAGAAGCGGCGCATCGAGGAGCGCCGCGCTCGCCGCCGTGGAAACCGAGGAGGTGGTCAGTGACCATGGCCGCCCCGAAGAAGCCCACAGCTGCAGCGAAGCCCCGCGCACGCAAGGCCGCGCCCCCCGCTGAGGAAGTCACCAGCGACGTCGACCAGGCAGCGACGTCCGAAGCACCCGCACGCGCACCTCGCGCAAGCCAGAAGCCGGCAGCGGCGAGCGCGACGCCTCCTGAGTCGGCCGAGGCGGAGACGCCACCGCCGGCGAAGAAGAAGCGGGGGCCCTACAACGTCGTCTACGTCCAGAAGAAGCCCGTCTCGATCCGTCTCCCCGACGACGCGCTTGAACTGATGGACTGGGCCAAGCAGGATGCAGCCAGCCGCGGCGACCGCCTCACCAAGGACGAGATCGTCACCGTTGCGCTTCGCGCCTACTGGGGCCGCAAACGGCGCCGCGGGTAATGACCGTCTCCTGAGCTGCTGGCAGGGAAGTCGAGATGAGTGAAACTAACGGGCCGGCCGAGTTGCCGGTCTACTCGATCGCCGAGGCATTCGTGAAGCGATCCGGAATGTATATCGGGCAGCCCGTCACGTTCGAGCGAGTGCACACGTTCCTGCTCGGTTTCGAAACGGCGATGTTGTACGTTCGCGACGAGCTCGCGCGCGATCGCAATGCGTTTCAGCCCGTGGGCGTGCTCGGTCAGTTCCGGGAGCAGCTGCGATCCGAGGGGCGGCTCAGGTGGGACTCCTGGTCCCTGACGATCGTGGCGGAAGCGATCGGCTGGACTGGCGACGAGCCTCCGGCGATCGACGATCTGACCGAAGAGCAGCACCTCGAGGCAGTCCGGGACCTTCTCCCGTTGCTCGAGAAGGTCTTTGCCCTCCCCGCGGAGCTTGTCACCTCGCTCCGTGACTCCGCCTGAGAAGGGTAGGCACCCCACCGCTGTCGGTGTGTCGTCCCGCCCATCGAGTTCGAGAACGCGTTCTATGCTGTGCGGCGATGATCAACCTGACCGCCACCGTCCCGCTTGGACCGCTGACAGAACTTGTCGGACGATCCCTCTCGGCGACTGGGAGATGGGTCAACTCATCCGGTAGCGCCTACCTGTCATATCCATCACTCAGAGGATCCTGACCCGGACGAACGATCGCAGTCGCTCGAGGGCAAAGGACCCGTGCGGATGTCGCGCGTCACACCTCGACCTCGAACGGCAACTTTCGCAGTGTCGTCGCGGAAATCCCGGTGCTCTTGTACATCCGGGCGTGGGCGTACTGGATCTCCGGCAGCAGATCGATGCGGCCGATCGCCTCCAGCATGATCTCGTCGGCCTGACCGGTGAGATGACGCAGTTCGGGGATCGCGTACCCGCCCACGTACTTCCCGGAGTTGAGATCCCAGGAGCGCACGGCCGGCAGCGCCTCCTCGATCCTCTCGCCGAGCTCCACCAGAGCATCGAACGTGTCCTGCCCGTAAGCGTGCGGGGAGAATGGGATCTGCGACATCGTGCCCTTGGTGACGTTGAAGCAGTCGCCCGTGAACGTCCACCACAGGAACGCCAGCCGCGACGCCGCGATCGCGCTGGCCGCGAGCTGGTCCTTCCGGTTCTGAACGAACAGCTTCCCCTCGTTGAGGGGCACCGTGGCGTGCGTGGTCTTGTCGTAGGTGACCGGCGGCACCGTGTACGTGCTCAGGAAGTACGTGGCGGTCTTCTTGAAACCGACGGAGTAGTCGCTCACACGGACAAGCGGCGTCGAGGAGATCGTGCCCTTCGCAAGCAGCGTGTCGATCAGCTCGAACATCGCGTCGCTGCTGGCGCGCATCCAGTTCGGGGTCCGCGAGCCGGCGGGCCGAAGCGAATACCGCAGTGTCGCCATCAGATGCGGACGGAACGCCTCGATCCAGCTGTGGGTGAGCGTCGTGTGCAGCTCGGAGACGCTGCCATACCCGGCGGCGGTGATGATCGTGCTGCGCACCTTCACCTGGAACAGGGCAGCCGGGCGTTCCTGGAAGGTGCTCACCCAGATCGCATCGAACCGCCGCTCGTAGAACTTCCGCAGTGACTCGTCGCGATCGGCGAACTGGCTGCGGATGGGAACGATCAGGCTGAGCCGGCCATCCGGGCGCGTGATCTGCGCCGAGCGCTCGCAGCAGGAGGCGTAGATGTCGTCGACGTTGTCTGTCTCGAAGCCGGTGATGCGGTAGCTGAGCTCGCGCCGGTTGACGTAGGGTGGGTTGCCGATGACGACGTCGAAGCCGCCCTGATTGGGGTGTGACACGTCGCCCCGCACCGGCAAGAAGCG
Source organism: Microbacterium sp. OR21 (assembly GCF_047306785.1). Lineage (NCBI taxonomy): Bacteria > Bacillati > Actinomycetota > Actinomycetes > Micrococcales > Microbacteriaceae > Microbacterium > Microbacterium sp. OR21. The sequence continues at coordinate 12,827 of NZ_JAZEXJ010000005.1, forward strand.
CGGCCCGTACAATGTCCAGCGCATCGAAAAACACCCCGCGACCTTCCGACTACCTCCGGACGTCTTCGAGTACATCAACCAGGCACGCGACGAAGCCGCGGCCCGTGGTGATCGCCTCACCAAAGACGAAGCGATCACCATGGCAGTCCGCGCGTTCTGGGGCGGCAAGCGCCAGCGCCGCCGCTGATCACCACACCGACATAACCGACGAAAAGAACTCTGGAGGCATCTGATGAGCCGTCGATCTATGCTCGAGCAGGAAACCGATCCGCTACACCCCGCGCGGATGCTACCGCGCACCTGAGACGAACGCGCGGTCCTTCACCGAGGATGGCTACATCTCGACATGATCAACCGAGGCAGCGAGAAGATTTCGTGCGAAGAGGTGGAGGACCTCGTCTACCGCTATGACAGCTTCGATCTAGCGGCCGCCGTCGCGATGCTCGACCCCGTGTTCAGCGAGCGGGTATGCGTCTACGTGAGTCTCAAGGAGGGCGGCCCGCTCGGGCTCGAACGGATCCGCGCCGCCATGGAGTCCGCCGGGGTGGCTAAGCATAAGCACCCCGAGCGGCTGATCGCCGTCGACGACATGCCCCTCACCAAGGTAGGCAAGATTGACAAGAGGGAGCGGAGAGGGCTTTGCCCGCCGCGACAGCGCCTAATGGGGCAGACGCTCAGCGCCCGCGCCGCCACGCGAGCCAGTGGCGGATGCTCTCCTCGAGCGCGTGCAATAGAGGCAACATCACCCAGATGACGCACGCGACGGTCAGTGGCGTCGTACATAGGATCTGGAGGTACGGCGGCAGGCCGGTCAGGAGCGGAGCGATGAAGTAGGCGTTGAACATGGCAGGCGGTACCAGCGCGATCCACACTAAAATCGCCGTCCACCACCGCGGGCGCGCGGGACCGGCCGTCGGGATTGCACCGGTGAGGGCGTCCGGAGTCAGTGGACGGGCCTGCCCGATCGTGAGCGGCACGGCCTGTTGCAGGTGCGCCTGCCGCTCCTTACTGTCCTCCCACCGGATGAGGTCATGGGGGGAAGCGAACGTGATCTCGACGACAACCTGGCGCCGGTGCCGTTCCGAGACTCGGACCTTCGACTCCCGGTAGCCGGGGAACGACTGGGCCCGGCCGGTGAAACCATGCGCCCACTCGGTGAGATCGTCCAGCCGCCCGGGGACGGCTGTGCGCGCCACCCGAGCCGTGACCGTGAGGTTATCTGGTTGCATGGTGTCCTCCCGGGGCAGAGGAAGCCCCGTCTCCCAGCGTATTGCGCCGATGACGCGGCACTGAACAGCTTCCGACCATCGGGGTCCGGATCAATAGCGCGAAATAGTGCTCTTCCGAGCAGTGGAGTGTCACCGCCACTGCCGCCTCACGCAGGATGGAAAGTTGAAAGACCTGGATCGACGGGGAGGTCATTTGCACGAGGCGTTTCGCTTGCTGCGGGAAGAAAGGCTCAAACGAGGCCGATACCATCGCCGAGCGACGGTGTATCACCCGGACGTAGAAGAGGTCGACCAGCTCTACGGTGTCCGGCTTCAGCTGGAGTCCTTAGGCGCGCGCCGGACGGTGGACGGATGCTGCGCTCCGAGATCGGCGCTTCGCGCGAGTACGGGACGCTAATGGATGCGGCGCTGGCAGTCGGTGACATGGACGCCTGGCTGGTGGCGCACCACGCGTTCCTCCGCTGCTGCGTCGCGCGTGCAGACATCCCGTTGGGGCGGGTAGTGGACTCCTACCCGGAACGCTGCTTACACATCTATCAGTTGTGGCACCCGCAGTCGTTCGCCATCGCTCATCGCGAGTACGAGGCCGTCCTCGAGTCGATCGTCAGGCGTCCGACGCCCAGGGGATCGATCTGTCGCCGCTGGCGACCCACGAGTTCGCCTTCGACGATGCCGCCGCCGCCTTCGAGCAGTCCCGCGACGCGTCCAGCAGCCTGAAGGTCCTGCTCCGACCGTAGAGCGCCTGGGCCGTCGGGGCCGTCACAGGGAGCCACGCGGGCGGCGTGGGGTGGCACGGGCTGCAGTGGCACCGCGGAGACGATCCTCCCGCCTGTCGGGTCGGCATCGGAGCGCGCGGTGCAGGAGGAGCGCGCCCACGTTGCAAGTAAGCTTTCTGCCGTGCAGAATCGACAGCTCGGGTCGCCGGGCGATCCACCCCAGTATCCGATCGAGTCGGTCGACAACGCGCTGAAGCTGATCCTGCTGCTGGGTGAGGAGCACGAGCTGCGGCTCACGGACGCCGCTGCCCTCCTCGGGGTGGCGACCTCGACCGCGCACCGACTTCTCGCGATGCTGGCATGGCGCGGCTTCGTGCGGCAGAACCCGGTGACCAAGGCTTACGGCCCTGGCCCGGCGCTGACGACGGTGGCCTTCTCGGTGCTGCGCAGGATGGATGTCCCGAGACTGGCGCAGCCGATCCTCGAGGACCTCAGCGCCGCCCTCGGTGAGACCTGCCACCTGGGCACGCTCGAGGGCAACCATGTCCGATTCCTCGCCGTTGCCGAGCCCGATGTGGCCGTGCGCGTGGTTTCGAGACTGGGCAAGACCCTGCCGGCGCATTGCACCTCGACCGGCAAGGCGCTGCTTGCCGAGCTGAGCGACGAGCAGCTCTTCCGGCTGTACCCGGACGAGCAGCTCGAGATCGTCACACCGAACTCCATACGTTCCCGAGACGAACTCGTCGCCGAACTGGTTCGGACACGACTGGACGGTTATGCCGTGAATCGGCAGGAAAGCGAGGACGGCGTGGCGAGCGTCGCGGTCCCGGTCCACGTCTCGTCGGGACTGCGACTGGCGATCAACGCCTCCGCGCCCGTGCAGCGGTTACCGCCGGGCAAGGTCAAGTCCCTAGCGCGGTCACTGCAGGACGCCGCGATCCGCCTCGCCGAACTGTTGGGGTGAACCGGCCCGGGTCGTCGTAGCGCCCATGGATGCGCTGCGCACGCGAACACGCCGCTGATGAGCGTGGCTGCGGGAGCGACCGACCCGCCGCCGTGGGCCTCAGTGCCCGTTGGCCGGATCGTCCGGGTCGCGGGCGGCTTCTTCGCCTTGATCCAGCCCACTCAGCGTCGCCATATCCTCCGAGCTGAGCGTGAAATCGAAGACGTCGATGTTCTGCGCGAGATGCTTCTCATCGCCGGCGCGCGGGACGGGAACGATCCCTTCCTCGATGTGCCAGCGCAGTAGGACCTGTGCGGGCGACTTGTCATACTTCGACGCGATCGCGGTCACCGCGGGATCGGACAGCAGGGCTCCTCCGCGTCCGAGCGGGCTCCACGCCTCGGTCAGGATGCCGTGAGCGCGCTGGAAGCTGCGCTGTTCGACACGGGCGATGTCGACGCTGAGCTGGATCTGATCGACGTCGGGGACGACACCGGTCGCGTCGACGACGCGCTGAAGGTGGTGAGACTTGAAGTTGGAGACGCCGATCGCCTTCACTCGTCCCTCTTCGAGCAGTCTCACCAGACCCTTCCACGCTTCGACGTATCGGTCGAGGGCCGGAACCGGCCAATGGATCAGGAACAGATCGAGGTAGTCGACGCGAAGGGTCTTCAGCGATCGGTCGTACGCGCGCTGCACTCCCTCGACGCTGTGGTCCTCCTTGTTGAACTTGCTCGTGATGAAGACCTCGTCACGAGGGATGCCCGATGCACGCAGACCGGCACCGACGGCCTCCTCATTCGCGTACTTGTACGCCGTATCGAACAGGCGGTAACCGTAGCCGACCGCCTTCTCGACCATCGTTGCGCACTCGTCTCCCGTGAGTGGCCACGTGCCCACCCCGATTCGCGGGATGCGGTGACCGTGCAGGAGGGGGAGGGTGGTGTCGTCAGCTCTCATCGGGCGGCCGCCTTCGCCGGAGCCGTGCTCGAGGGCTCGAGGAGGGCGCGCAGCCGATGTATCAGCTCGTCCGCCTTCGCTCGCGAGGCGACCGAGCGGCGGGCGTCGACGAGGGCACGCGGCCAGTTCACGATGACGGCACCTTCGGCCTGCCCTTGGCTCTCGCCGTACACGACGGCGAAGCGGTCCTGCGCAGGGTCGCCCACCATCGTCCAGTGATCAGATCCGGTATGCCCGACGATCTGGATCTTCCAGTCGTACTGGTCGCTCCAGACATACTCGGTCGTGTCGTAGTCCTCGCAATCATCAGGGTGGACGATGTTGTGTGCGACGACGCGAGCCTGATCAACGGCATTGGTCCAATGTTCGAGGCGCAGCGAGACGTTGCGCGACGCACTCGCCCAACGTGCGATATCGCCGACGGCAAAGATCTCAGGATGCCCGATGGCCCGCAGCCCAGAGTCGCAGGTCACCCCGTTGTCGAGTTCGATGCCGGAACCCTCGAGCCACTCTGTGTTGACCACAGCTCCGATACCGACGAGAGCTGCATCGGCCTCGATGATCTCGCCGCCATCGAGCACCACGCGCACCCCGTCTGCCGTCTGTTCGACGCCTTCGACTGTCCTTCCGAAGTACTCCTCGACGCCCTCCTGGGCATACTTGCGGCTGAAGATCTGGCCGACTTCGGCATTGAGCACCCGCGACATCGGCGCCGGGAACGGGTCAACCATGCTGACCCGTACGCCCGCCGTGATCGCCGTTGCGGCAGCCTCCCCCCCGATGAAGCCTGCGCCGATGACCACAAGGTGCCGCGCTGTGGCCAGCTCATCCCGCAAGCGCTCGGCATCGCCGCTGGTACGCAGCAAGTGAATATGCTCACCTTCACCCCACGGAGAGCGACGGGCGCGTGACCCGGTGGCGATCACGAGTGTGTCGTATGAGACGGCTGTACCGTCCTCGAGCGTCACAACCTGGCCTTCGAGGTTGAGGGATGCCGCGGGCGTGCCGAAGATTGAGATGGCTCCGATCCCCCGCGTCTCGTGCTCGGAGAGAAGCTCGATCTCGTGTCGCGCCGTCTCACCGGTGAGGTACTTCTTCGAGAGCGGAGGTTTGTCGTAGGTGGGATGGCGTTCCTGGTCAATCAGGACGATCTCGCCCTCGAATCCCTCGCTTCGAAGGGCTTGGGCGGTCTTGAGCCCACCAACAGAGGCGCCGACGATGACGACCCGCGACACGTCAGTCCTCCACAACCAAGGCGGAGACGGGGCAGCTGCGCGCCGCCTCCTCTACTCGCTTGCGGTCACTGTCGGGCAGGTCCTCGCGCAGAACGATCACTAGGGCGTCGTCATCTAGGTCGAAGTAGTCGCCCGCGGCGACAACGCAATTGGCGTAGCCCTGGCAGGCGCTGCGGTCGGCGATGATCCGTGCCATCGGTCTCTCCTTTTCTACTGCGGTCGCATTTCGGGAAACATCGGCTGGTCAGGCCGCGCGATCATCTCGGAGAACGTCTGCGTGGTCTGCCAGGTCAGGGCCTCGAGTTCCATGGGGTCGATCGCGATCCACTGGCCAGTTTTCGGGGCGTCGATCAGTAGCCTCGTGCCGTTGTGAGTTTCCACGCGGCGCACTTCGATCTCCGAAAACTCGTTGGCGATGACGAGCGGCTCTCCGACGGTGCGGGCAATAAGACGCTCGCGCTCCGCCGCCGCAGCCGCCGCGGCATCACGATCGACGTCGGCACCCTCCCAGTCGAGGCCGCTCACAGGAAGATCGCCAGGTTCTGGGTGCGGAGCACCGACTCGTCCACCATGATCACCCGACGTGCCAACTGCAGGTCGTCACCGACGCGACGCAATACGTCCTCGCGGTGAGCGGAGATGATTGACGGCTCGTTGACGTCTCCCCGGCTGCGGAACAGCAGGACGGCGGAGTCGACGATGAGCTCGTCCTCGACCGAGGACAGGAACACGCGCACGTTCGTCACGTAGTGACGCAGGCGTGAGGGAGGGTCCTCCGTCCAAGCGTGTTCAGTCAGGAATCGCGCGACCCGGCGGCTGAGCGAGTACTTATTCTCGTCCCAGTGCGACATCCCCCTCGCCGTCGTGAAGGAAGACCCGAGAGCCGTCGTCTGACGCACCGGCATGATGTAGTGAATATCCTCTGTAAGCGTCTCAAGCCAGTGCTCGTACCGTTGCTCGTCGAGGGTGTAAGCCTCTTCAATCAACCAACGATGCGCCTCGAGATGCAGTTCGTCGGAGAACAGTAGGGACCGCCCGACTCGATCGGCGCGCGTGGCGTGGGCGCCGAGAGGCGATTGCTCGGATATCTGGACACCGGTCTCGGTGTTCATCATGCGGGTGCCTCCCCGTTGTTGGTGATGCCTGTACCGATGCTCGCGACCTGCACCTCGACTTCGTCATCGGTGTCGAGGTAGTCGGCCCAGCGATCGAGCAGATGACGCTGGTTGTACTCGCCGTAACCAACGTGCGCGACGCCTGGACCGGCGAACTGTTCAGGCGTCAGCGCAGCGACGACCGGAGTGTCGTCTTTGAGAGTCCCCATCCGACTGTTGAGCAGGAGCCGTCGAGCCATCGAACCCTTGGCAGTCGTGGTCAGCGAGACCCAGTTCTCGACATCGTCCTGCTCGAACATTCCCGTGCTACCGAAGCACATAAGGTAGGCCTTGTACGAGAGCTCCTTGAACTCCTCCGGCGCCTCGGCATCGACCGCGAACCAGGAGTAGACCTCCGTCTCGTTCTCGCTAATGGGCTGCCACGAACGGATCGAGATGAAGGGCAGCACGTCGTCCCCGTCCTCCACCTTCGGCCAGTTGTGCACGAAACTCATGTTCGGGAAGAGCGATGCCGCTGAGATCATAAACCCGTCACGGCCAATCACATCGAGCTGCTCAGGCGACCATTGCTCCTTCATCCGCTCGATCATCGCGTCGGGATATCCGACGTAGCGCAGCCGCTCCTCGAGGCTGCCCGGCGGGAGCTTGTAGGTCGTGCCGCCGCCGTTGCCGGCCCAGTACGTGTTGCCGTCCTTGCGCTTCTCCGCCTTCGGCTCACGGAACAACCCGATCTCGACGACCGAGGTGTGGGTCTGGGGCGTGTGATACATGTCGCCGGCGAAGTTCTCGGCGCCGATCTTCCAGTTCGCGTTGACGCGCCACCGCTGCGGGCCACGCAGCTCGATGCCCTTGGCGCTCTGCCCGGTGTAGTAGTCGAGGTAGAACGCGAAGTCGCCGATGTATTCCCGCAGGGTCGGCGCGTTCGGGTCCATGCTGATGAAGATCAGACCGTTGTATGTGTCCAGGTTCGGCGCCGGGAGCAGTCGTGCACCCTTCTTGTTGAACCCTGCCTCACCCCCGTAGGCCTCCTCGTGGAACGGGAGGCCCATAATCCGGCCGTCGTTGCGGTATGACCACCCGTGGTAGGGGCAACGGAAGTGGGAGGCGTTGCCGACCTCGGCGCGGCACACCTGCATCCCGCGGTGCAGGCACATGTTGAAGTGCGCCCGAATCTCACCACTCTCATCGCGCACGACGATAAACGAGTCGTCGAGCACATGCCGCACCACGTAGTCACCGGGCTGAGGGATCTCGGATTCATGTCCGACGAAAATCCACGCGCGGCTGAAGAGCTTGCTCTTCTCCTGCTCGAAGATCTCCTCGTCGTTATAGATGTGCGCCGGGATCATGCCGCGCCGCACGTCCTCGAAGATCGTCGTCTTGCTCGCCATTGGGTCGCTGCTTCCTGATGTCAGAGTCCTATTCCGCGCCTTGAAGATGATGTCGGTCGAGACCGGTTTTCTTTAAGACAGAATCTGATTCTGCTAGATTTTCCAGGAATTCGCAATCGGAGATCACGCCTCGAAGGAGAAGTGGATGATGAACGACTACGTCGACGAACGCATGCTCGTCGCCAATGCTTGCCGCGTGCTCGCGGTCCGGGGGCTCGTGGACGACATCCTCGGGCACGTCAGCCTGCGGGTCGACGACGACACCGTCCTCATCCGAGCCCGCGGACCGCAGGAGCGGGGGCTGCGGTTCACCACCGCCGACGACATCCTCGCCGTGCCCCTTGAGGGATCGTTCGAGCTCGCCGGCGGGTACCGGGCGCCGAACGAGCTGTCTCTGCATCTTGAGCTGCTGCGCCGCAATCCTGCGGCTCGATCCGTCGTCCACGCGCATCCGCCGGCTGTCGTCGCGTTCTCGCTGACCGGACGGACGTTGCTACCGATTGTCGGTGCCTTCAACATCCCCGCTATGCGGATGGCGCGCGGCGGCATCCCCGCGCACCCCTCGTCTGCGCTGATCCGCAACCACGCACGCGCGACGGCCATGGCGGACGATTTCGGCACGCGGCCGGTCGGCATCCTGCGCGGTCACGGCCTCACGGCCGTCGGCGAGAGCGTCCCGCAGGCCGTCATCCGCGCGATCAATGTCGACAGCCTGGCTCGCGTGCACCTCGCCGTTCTGCAGGCAGGGGCCGAGCCTATGCCGATCGATGACGACGATCTCGCCGACCTGCCCGACCTGGGTGACGCATTCAACGACGGGCATCTCTGGCGATTCCTGCTGCAGGAACTTGCTGAGCAACGGCTCCTGCTGTAGTCGGGCCATCACAGATGTCCGGAGCCCGGGTCGCGATCAACTGCACCATCCTCACCGCCGCAGGCGCACATTTGGACCGAGCCACTCCGTCACCAGGGTGAGTACCGCATCGCTGTTCGACTCCTGCATCAGCATGTGGCCGTTGCCAGCCACGTTCGCTGCCGTCAACGCGACGAACCTGACATCGCCGCCTCGCTCGGCGAGCCAGTCAGCAGTCGCGCGGTCCGACTCGATCGGATGATCGGTGTCGTGGGTACCGACCATCACGAGGGTCGGTAGGCCGTCCAACTCCCTGTCGCCGATATGGACCTGCGCACCGCGGACGTTCTGCCGCTCGAGGAGGAGCCCGGCTGGGATTGGCACCAGCTGCGAACGGAGCTCGTCCAGGTGACCGGGTGGGAACTGCTCGCTTGCACCGACCAGCTTCGCCTCGATGAACTCTGGTCCGGGATGCCACCAGCCGCGACGGGGAAGCCTCCAGGTGAGCGGGCGTCCCTGGACGACGATGTGATCGGCGTCCTCTTCCAGCACGGCGGGCTCGGGCTGGATGTCCCCGGGGGGAGCGGGTGCCAGCGCGACTAGGGCGATCAGTGAATCCCGATGGTGGAAAGCGACCCGATAGCCGAAAGCGGCGGACATGGAGTGGACCACGAGGACGACCGGGCCGCCGAGCGCAGCGATTAGCTCGACGATCGCGCCGGCGACCGCCGCCCCATCCAGCCGCGTGTCGGGGTCCCATGCGCCGCCAGCCGACAACCCAGGCCACGTCATCACGACCGCGCGGTATCCGGCTTCGGCGAGACGGGGTGCCCACCCGGGTCGCCCGCCGATCGCTCGACTCCAGCCACCGGGGCCCACCCCCCCGCCGTGAACGAGCAGCACCGTCGCACGGGCGGGGCCGCCGGGCAGCCATTCGGCGTAAGCGACGGTCCCAGCGGAAGTCGCGAAAGAGCGAAACGTCGTCACGACATAACGGAGACGATGGCTGCTGCCAGCTCCACCGGGCGCGTCAACATGGCCTGATGGCTCCCCGGCGAGCTCGCGGTCGTCGGGTTCGTGAGCCGGTCTGCTGATGCGCGGTACAACTCCTGCGGCACAGCCCGATCCTCTTGCAGGAAGATGTAGCCGCTCGGCACGTCACCGGTGCCGGCCGTCCGAAGACGGATCGGCTCGTCGAGCCAACCGCCAGGCGACGGCACCAGACGAGGCTCGACCTGCGCGTGAAGCTCCTCCGATCCGTCCTGCAAGAAAGCCGTCATGAATAGCTGCGGCGGGATCGGCACGCTCTGGTCGGGCGAGGACGCGGCTGTGCCACGGGCGAAATTCGCCAACTCGGCGGGGAGGATCGCATTGATCGACTCGCCGTCGGCGAGTACCCACGCGTCGATGAAGATCGCCTGCTCCACCTGCTCCGGCATCGCCTCAGCTACGAGTTGGATGAGCGGGCCGCCGCCACTGTGGCCGACTACGACGAACCGGTCCCACCCCTTGTCGGCGATCCGGCCGATGAGATTGTCCGCCATGGTCGAGAGCGTGACACCTGCACGGTCGTCGTTGTCACCGTGACCCTGCAAGGTTGGGGCCCATACCTCGTGGCCTGCCTTCGTGAGCTCAGCGACAACGCCGTCCCACGCCCAACCACCCTGCCAACCTCCATGAACCAAGACGATGCGCATTCTGGAACTCCTTTGTTCACCGACGGCGGGTTCCGTCGGATGGAATCCCACTCTACCTAGCAGAATCTGTGCAGAACAACAGTCCTGTTCAATCCCTTCAGAAAGGGTCATTCGTACTCGTCGAGCTTCCGGAGGACGGTCTATCTGAGCGGCGTCTCACGGAGGTCCTGCAGCATGATCGCCCGGTTCAGGGGCGAGATGCATTGCGGGACCTCTCTGGCCAGCGTGACCGCCACTGCGCCGAGCGGGGTGCCGGATCCATGTGAGTCGCGTCGACACGAATCCGGAGATTGTGCCGGCGCCCAGCACGATGAGGGAGTTGACGATCATCCTGACGATGATCTGAACTCCGCCGAGAACGAATCCCTGAGCGGTCGTGTTTCCCTGCCCGTGATCTATGAACTGCGGGATGATCGCGAGTTACATGACAGCGGCCTTGGGGTTGAGCAGGTTGGTGACGAGCCCCATCCGGAACAGCTTCGACCGGGAGTCGCGCGCGTGGGATTGTGTCTCGAATAGCCCGTTGCCGCCGGGGCGCAGGGTTGCGGACGCCAGCCACGCGAGATAGAGCACTCCAGCGGCTGTCCCGGTCCAGCTCACCTTGACAGGGCTCTCAGGGGTGAGTGCTCGACCGGACGATCCCCCGCGGACTCGCCATGGAGCCACGGCCAAGGAATGCGGAGATCGAGGACGCCGGTCGCGCTGAGCAACACCGGGATGAGGAGAAGAGTGAGCCGCCCCGTCGGCGATCGCCCTCGCCTCTGAACGGCGCGGCTGCTCACTCGTTAACACACTCTAGGTCGATCTGCCTGCCGCAAGCGGGCATCTGAGTTGAGTCGGACCAACTGTAGGAAAATGCCATTTCGCGTGGAATCCTGGCCCTGAAACCGTTGCCAACTACCGTGGAATCGCGAGGGGTTCATGCCATCTCGAGCGGGAACCTACAATGCCGCTTTCCTCGAGGAGGATGCGACCGTGAGGATCCTCGCGGTCGGTACAGACGACTATGAGGTGTTCCCCTCGGCGCTGGCGCACGAGATCGCCCGAGGTCTCTGACGCGCTAGAGGAGCGCGGTGTCCACGCGGCAGCACTTCTGCTGCGCGTAGGGACGGTCACTCAACGGGATCCAGCCCTCTTCTCCTCGGCGGAGGAGGCGCGGGTGTCCGGGCTCGGTCTCAGCAGTCATGTGTGGGCCAGCGTTGGTCCAGCAGTTCTGTGCGCGCGTCTCGCACCACAGCGCGAGTCGCGCTTCGCGGGGGAGACATGCCCGGTGCGTCCACCAGGCGCGCTTCTCCCCGTAGGGGCCGAATTGGTGCCCTTCACTGTGGGCGATTGCGTCGTGGACAGCGCGGAACACGTCGTTGGCGAGCATCGGCGCGCGCTCTCCCGAGGGGAGGGTGACGGTCACGGTGCGTGCCATCGGGTGGTCCGGCGGTAGAGCGCCTTCGGTGTGCTGCGAGACCTCGGTGCGGAAGTAGAACAGATGCTTGTTCTGTCGCAGATCGTCGAGCATCGCGGCGGAGTCGGCATAGGGCTGCTCGGCCTCTCCGTGCCAGGGCTCGAAGGTGTAGCCGGCTTCCGTGAGCATGTCCCACTGCGCGCCGATGTGCTGGCGCAGGCTTCGGTAAGACCGGGCGACCTGTGGGTGGGTGGGTTCGTGCGCTGCGGCCGCGTAGGCTCGCGCTGCAGCGATGTCGTCGAGCTCGGTCAGCCGGGGGATGGGTTTGCGTTGCGGGAACCCGTGCGCGTCGGCGTATCGCTCTCTGAGCGATTGGATCTCCTTGATGGGCTGGTGGCGCTGGTAGCTGTCGGTGCCTGGCACGAACGCGACGTGCGCTCGAGCGAAGGTGGGCGACGTGCCGAGACGTGCGGCGATCGCGTTCACGGCGGATGCCGGCAGCGGGTACTCGGCGGGTTCGGCGATCTCGAGCTTGCCGTCGTAGAGCCTGCCACCTGGTGCGCCGGCGGCGCGGAGGATGTCGAGAGTCTCCTGGACTTGCAGCTGCGAGCCGGTGTCGGCGGCGAAGCTGTAAACCCGGTCAGGTCCGTCCGGGTCGAAGTACCCGGCCATGATGCTGTCCTGCTCATACCGTCCTGCGAGCTCTCCCGCCCAGTCGGTGACCTGCTCGAAGCTGTCCGCACGGACGATGTAGGCGCCGGCTGGTTCAGATGCGCCTTCCCAGAGCCCGTCTGCGTGCTGCAGTTCCGAGATCTCGATGCCGTGGCGTTCCGCGGCGGCGCGGAGGGTGTCTTCGTACTCGATCCACTCGTCGGTGTCGTAGTAGCTGGGGCGGGAGCTCATTCGCATCAGCTCGCCAGAGACCGGCCGGAACGGGGTTGCCCCGATGAAGGCCTCGAGCTGCTTCTCGGCGTTCTGCTCACGCTTCTCCGCACGCCGACGCCGCTGCCCTGCGGCTGTCGACGACGGGCACCGTCGCCCTCCGTGGTCGATGTCGTCGCACATGGCCTCTCCCGTTCGTCTGCTGGGTATAGGCCGGTGTTGGGGGTGTTCGCGGACAGAAATCGGGCCCCGCCGGTGAGCGGGGCCCCGAGGAGTGCGGTCGAGGTCTGGGTCAGCCGTTGAGCTCCTCCCAGACCTGGTACGCGCGGTGGAACTCGGGGCTGTCATCGTTCCCCTCATTGATGAGCTGGTCGAGGTACTCGTCGAGCTCGGCCTGCGAGAGCTGGCGTGGATCCTTCATGACACGGACCCATCCGCTACCGGCGGGCAGCTGCATCGGGCGCGTGGCTGCTGGCCTTTCCAATTGCCGGTGTAGAACAGCGCGCACGGCCACTCATGCTCGCCGCGGCGCCGCGGCCTCGGGACGGCGACCGTGAGCTCACTGCCCAGGTTCAGCGCGTCCATGATGTCGTCGGCGATGAAACCTGCCTCTTCGTCAGGCTCGTCGGTGTGCTGCTGGATTATTCGCACGATCGTCGCGCGCACATCCAGAGTGACGGACGACGGCGCAGCCCCGGTCATCGGGTGTACTCGCTCGGTGAGGGGATCGGCAGGTCGGGGTCGCGCAGCTCGTACTGCCGGTCCTCCACGTAGGCGGCGTACTCGTCGGCGAACTCACGCGCCTCGGCCTCGTTGTGTCCGTCCTGGCGGGCGTGATCGAACGCCGCCCGCCACTGCTCCCCCACTGCGCGATCGCGCAGCGCCGCGCTGACACCATCCATCAGCTGACCGGCCCGCACGGACGCGAACCGCAGATCCCCTTCGGCGAGGGCGAACAGGATCTTCTCGATGCCTTCGATGGCGGGTGCGGGGATGGTCAGGGTGATGTCGTCGCCGGCGTCGTGCTGGCCGGTGCGGAGGCGCCAGAGTGCGTCGGAGAGGGTGAGTGCGCGTTGGCGCTGGATGGGGGTAAGGAGGGAGCTGTCGGTGCCGGTCGTGGTGGGGGCGGGGTTAGGCATGCTCGGCCTCCTCTGTGGGCGGATTCATGATGATGAACCCTGTGCCGGTGGGCGGCTGGTCCTGGCGCAGTCCGATGATCTCGGTGTCGTTCGCGTCGGTGTCGTTGAGGGTCTGCGTGAGCAGGTCGGCGTACTCGTCCGGGGTGAGTGCCTGGACGGCCGCGGCGTCGGTGACGTCGACGGGCTTGCCGTTGACGTGGAAGATGCGGGTCATGGTGCTCCCTGGTAGTGCGTCGGTGGTGTCCATCTTCGTCGCGGGTCAGTGGAGGTCGAGTTCGACGCTGTCGGCTTCGAGGTCGGGGATGGTCTGGTCAGGGTGGCTGAACGTGGCGGCGGGGGCGTGGACGGTGACGCGGTCCCCGCGGTGCGTTGTCAGTCGGAGCAGCTCGGCGAGGGCGCCGTTGGCGTGGACGTTGTAGGGGCCGGCGTCGGTGTCGACGCGGAACCCTACTCGTGCTCGGCGGTCGGGGAGGCGGCGGACGAGGGTGAGCGGGGTGCGGATGGTTCCTGTGATGGTGACCGCGGTGCCCGTGGGGGCGGCGGTCTGGGTGATGGTCATGGCGTTTCTCCTCAATCGAACAGTGAATGTGACATTCACTGACTATACGCCTGCATGCCCGGTGGGGGAACCCCCGTGCATGGTGTTGCTGCAGGCCCTTCTTGCTGGGTATAGGCCGATGTTGGGGGTGTTCGCGGACATCCGGGTTGTGGAGGTCGGTGCGGTCAGTCGTCGGGGCCGCTGTCGGGTTCGTCGCACGCGCCGCTGTTGATGGCGTCGACGCCGACTTTCGTGAGCACCCAGCCGGGTTCGACCCACGAGTAGCGTTCGATCAGTCCTCGCCTGCGGAGGGACTGGATGGTGCCGCCGGGGATCCCCAGGCCTGTCGTGTCGAGGTAGCTGGCGCCGCCGGAGAGTGATCGGCCATCGGCGATCATCCGCATGGTGACTCGTTGGGACCAGTTCAGCGGCCGGGCGTTCTGGCGGCGCTTGAGCTCGGTGGTGGCGCATCGCGTGGCGTCGGCCTCGGTGGTGTGATGGTGGGCGCAGCGCCACACTCGTTCGCCGGACTGGTGGGTGTCTTTGTCGGCGACGTCGTCGATGACGCCGCGCAGCGCGCCTCCTGGGCGTCCGGGAGTCCATGATGACCAGCTGGCGGTCAGCATGCGATCGCCGCGGTCAGCTCGGGGGTGAGGATGCCGGCTTGCTGGTCTGCACGCACGGCTGCGCCGCAGTCTTTGCAGGTCACGTCGGCGATCGTGGTGGCTGCCGATGACGTCTTGCGTCCGCAGTAGCCGCGTTGCCCTGTGGCGGTGGCAAGGCAGGTTCGGGCGGTGCTTTCCTGTGTCATTGGTGGGGCCTGTCCTCGCAGCTCGAGCAGAGGTCGGGGGTGCCGTCGTCGTTGACCCACCAGCAGCCGCCGAAGCATGCTCGCTCGTCGGTGCAGCCGCAGACGTGACAGGTGCGCACGAGCTCGAGGAGCACCTGGTCGATTCCGCCTTGGGCGCCGAGCTCCGCGCCGAGCGCGGTGACTCGTGAGATCACGTCCTCGGGTGCGGTGCTGGGCACTTGGATCGTGATGGTGGTGGTAGGTGTGGTGCGGTCGTTCATGGTGGCCTTCCTGATGTTGGTGTCAGGCGGAGCGGGCGAACTTCGTGGCTGCGGTAGTCGGCTGCAGGGCGAGCAGTCGTCGTGCTTTCTCTGCTTCGATCTCGCGGGGCAGCTCTCCTTTGCGGGTGCCTGAGCGGCCGTAGAGGAGGATCTTCACGCCGGTCTTGGACACCTGTGCCTGGTCGGCGATCTCGAGGACGGTCATGCCGGATGCCATGAGCTGGCGGACGTGCTGTCGGATCGGCTCGGCGGGCACGCGCGGGGCCTGCGGGGCGATGCCGGCCTCCCGGCGTCGGCGCCGTTCCTCAGCCAGTGACGCATCGGCGCACGAGATCTCCGCGGGGCAGTGGTCGCGGTCCTTGCAGCCGAGCTGGTAGCCGTAGGCGGTCCCGTGGTGCTCGAGCGGGATGCTCTGCGCCTTCCGGTTCGCCATCCACTGCCGGTGATACTCGCGGCCGGCTTCGATGCACTCGGGGCGGTCGCAGCCGCGCGCTCGGCATGCGTTGGTGCCGTGCGGCTGCAGCTGCCTCGGCTGCGAGGTTCGGGCAGCACGCGCGGTCCGAAGTCGCGGTGTGCGTGGCCTGGCCGGTGGGGAAGGGCGATCGTGGTCTGCGAGGGCGTCGACGGCGGACTGGTGCCGCAGGGTTGCCTCCTGCAGCGCTCTCTCGATCACCCCTCCGACGGAGAGGCCGGTGCCGGCGGCGATGGTGGCCGTCTTGAGGGTCTCGGCCGCGGCGCGCAGCTGGCCGCGCAGCTCTCGGTGGTCTTTGCGCCACTGCTCGAGCTCGTCGACGTGACGATCGAGGTCCGCTTCGTAGCCGTCGAGTGCCTCTGAGAACGCGCTGGCGAGCTCTGCGGGGAGCTTCTCGGCGTCGCTGCGTGCCTTGTCGAGCCACTGGTAGCCGGGATGGGTGCGCGGCCGCGGCGTCGACGGGCGAGGCCGTGCGGTCGGCGCCGGCGCCGGCGCCTCCTTCGGCATGCGCGGGGGTTTGGGTGTGTTGGCGCGCGCCGGCTTCGGTTTGGGGGTCGGCTTGGGTCGACGGGGGCGTGTGGCTTCGACGGCGGCACGGCGCTCTTCTCGAGCGGCGATCTTGTCCCGTTGCCGCGACTCGGCACGCGCGGCCTCGTCGCGCTCGAGGATCTCGGCGAGCGGTGTGCCGGCGTCGATGAGCTTCGCGAAGGAGTAGTCGCCCACGTAGCGGGTGTGGACGGTGCGGCAGGGGATCAGCGCGGGGCACGCGGCAGTGCGGCATCCGTGGCGGTACCCGTCCGGGGTACCGTGCGGGAAGCGGTCGTCGAGGAGATCGAGGGTGGACATGACGGTCGACCTCAGTAGCGGAGGAGCTTCGCGGTGACCAGGGTCAACAGTGCTGCCCGCTGCGGGGCGTTGAGCCGTGAGAAGTGCGCACCAACGGTGTCTAGCGCCGTGGTGAACTCCTCGGGCAGACCGTCGAGATCCCGCTTGATGCGCCGCTCATTCGCATCCCGCTGCGCCTCCGCTTGATCGGCCACGCGCCACTCGTCGGTGGCGGCTGTGTCGGCGTATCTGCCGGTGATCCGTGGCGTGTACTGTCCGCCCGTGTAGAGCACGGTCGGCTCGCCGGCGGGGCGGGTGATCGTGATGATCGCGCCCACCGGAGCCGACGTGTACGGCTTGTACGAGCCGAGCTCCTTGCTGGTGAGCTCACCGTCGTCGAGCGTCCGATACCAGTGCGCGAGCTTTCCATTACTCGCGGCCTTGCGGCCGACGTAGACGACTTCCTCGGTGACGGTCGCTGCCTCTTCGCTCATTGGGGAGCACTCCTCGGATCAGTAAGAAAGTAGTGAATGTGACATTCACTGATACTAGAGAGGTTGCAGGGTCTTCGCAACCGTCGTCGTCGTCACGTCGACGGGCCGCTCTCGACGCTCGTTGACGGGAATCATCCGCACGGGCTCGTCGCGGGGAGCTTCGATCTCGAAGCCGCACGCGCCGCAGCTGTGCAGCCCGATCCCGTCGACGTCGTCGGAGGGGATGTACATGGTGGTCGGCTCTTCGCACATCAGGCAGCGCATGGTGATCTCCGTTCGCGTGGTCAGGCGCTTGTTGCCGGGGTGATCGGTTGGACGGTGGCGGAGTAGCCGCGGTGGGAACCCCAGGCGGCGGCGATGCGGTCGGCGACGTCGCGGTCCTCTCCGAGGTACGGGCGGTATCGCTTGCCGCGGGGGTCTGTGATGACGACCTGGACGACGCCGGATGGCTCGCGCACGGTGACTCTGGCTGCGGGGATCGGATACGCCTGGACGTGGCCGGCGATGATGAAGATCGGGTACAGGTCGCGTGCGAGCTCGGGGGTGCGGAACACGTCGTGAACCCATGCCGTGATGGCGAGCGCGCCGGCGGGGCTGAATCCGATGAGTCGTGCGGGGAGCTGCTCGAGCCCGGCGCGCACGAAGTAGTGCTCGTCGACGAGGATCGGCGTCGGTGGGAGCAGAGACTTCTCGTCGTGGGCGGGGTAGATGGTCAGGCTGGTGCGGCTGTTCATGAGGCGCTCGTTCATGCGGTGCGGCGGATGCCGGCGGCGATGATGTGTGCCTTGGTGGGCCGGGAGTAGAAGCCGAAGCTGTCGTCGTCGTCGGAAGCGGAGACGGTGGCGGTGAACGCGACGACGTCGCCGCGGGCGGCGGTGGAGATCTCGGAGGGCTTGGTGCCCCATACGCGCCAGCCCTCGCCCTGGACGAGGATCTTGACGGTGATTCCCCACTGAGTGTCGGTGGTCTTGGTCGCGAGGATCTCGCCCTGGATGAGGGTGCGCCCGGTGGGGACCGGGCGGCGCGCGGCCAGCTCGAGCTCGTACTGCTCGAGCAGCTCGTGGGCGGTGCGGACCTCGTCGTCGTCGAGGGTGCCGGTGTAGTCCTCGAGGGAGTCGAGGAGGTAGCCGATCTTCTCGCGCAGCGGGTTTCCGTCTCGCATGCTCAGGTGTGCCTCGGTGAGCTGGTCGCGGAGGCCGGGGTGCTCGGCCTCGAAGGCGGCGCGGCGGGCGGTGATCGCCCGTGTTGTGTCGACGTGCTCGGCGTGTGCCTTCGCGTGGGCTCGTGCGGTGGCGCGGGCGCTGCTGACGAGGCGGCTGCGGGTGCCGGTGCCGCGGCAGTCGAAGCAGATCGGGCGCCCCTGGCCATCGGTGAAATGTGTCGGCGCGGTGTACAGGCCGGTGCCGATGCACTTGCCGCAGGTGTCGGTGATCCGCTCGGAGCCCTTGCGGCCGGGGAAGGGGTCGACGTAGAAGTCGTGCCAATCGGCCGGTGCGGTGGTGTCGATGCTGTCCATGGGATCCTCCGGTTCGTCTGTGGGTATAGGCCGCGGATCGTTCTCTTCGCGGACATGAAGGGGAAGGGGCGGGGGCGGCTGTGTCACGGAGCCGCCCCCGCGGCGGCGACCTGGTTGGGAGGACGGCGGGTCGCCGGGAGGGACATGGCGGCGAGCGCGGCGAGCGCTCGTCAGGCTGCGGTGTGGCGCCTGTCCCTGGGAGGGGAACGGCGTTGCGCGGTTCCCCTGGTTGTGGGTCTGTGGGTTCTCCCTCTACTCAGTTAGTAGTGAATGTGACATTTACTAGGGTAGGTGTTTCCTGCCCGGAGGTCAAGTGGCGATCTGGCCTGCATCTGCTGGATCAGCTCGCGGGTGCGCGGTCCTCGTCGGCGGGGCCGAGCCCTTCCCAAAGGTCGGGGCGGTTCTCGTGGATCCAGGCGCAGATGGTGGCCCAGTCCGCGACGCCGGACGGGTGCTGGTTGATGGTTGCCATGGTGTCCTCCCGGATCGTCGGCTAGTGAATGTGACATTCACAGCTTAGGGAGGGGGTCGGACATCGCTGGGGGACATCGCTGTAGGGATTTTTCTAAAATGTCCATTTCGCAGATGAAGTGTCCACGTGGTGTCCATATGGACATTTCGGTCGGGTGGTTCGGGTGATCTCTCCTGCAGCAAGGGGATAGCTGCTGGGCGGGAGACGTAATTCACGCACAGGCGGCCGGTTCGAGGCGGTAGGTCTCACGCGATGCCACAAACAAATCTGAGCATGGACACCACGATTTCCTCAGTACTCCGGAATACCCTAGGGGGGTAGGGGTGTTAGGGTGGGTGTCGCCGATTCTGGCGCATCACCGACGGAAGGAAACCATCATGGCCACCAGCGAGTACCAGGTCACCGGCATGACGTGCGGACACTGCGAGATGTCCATCCGTGAAGAGGTCTCCCAGATCCCCGGCGTGGACGAGATCCAGGTGAGCGCCCAGACCGGCAAGCTCGTCGTGTCTTCCACCAGTGCTCTGGATGACGCCGCCGTGCTGGCCGCGGTCGACGAGGCTGGTTACTCCGCGGTGCGCGCCTGATGAACGCTGCGGGACGACTCAGCCTGTATGGCGCCGGCGTCGTCGTGGCTTTCGGCGGGGCGTTCGGCATCGCGGCAGCTGTCGTCCCGGACAGCGCCGTCGCCAACTGGACGGCCGCGGCTGACGACAGCTCGATGGCCGATCACGCCGGCATGACCGGCGAGGACACCGCCGAGACCGCCACCATCCCCGGCGTCTCCCTCTCCGGTTACGGATACGAACTCAGCCCGATCGCCGCGCCCACCGGAACGGGCGAGTCAGGCGAGTTGAGCTTCCAGATCCTCGACGCTGACGGGACTGCGCTGACCGCGTACGAGTCCTCGCATGAGAAGGACCTGCACCTGATCGTGGTGCGCACCGATGGAACCCAGTTCCGGCACGTGCACCCCACGCTCGACGAGGCCACCGGCACCTGGACGACCTCCTGGGAGTGGACCGAAGCCGGCAGCTACCGGATCTATGCCGACTTCGTGCCGGACGTCGCCGACGGCCCCGACAAGGTCACCCTGACCCGCACGGTCGACGTCGCGGGCGCGTTCACCCCGAACCCGGCGACCGCCACGTCGACGACAAGCGAGGTCGACGGGTACACGGTCACCCTCGATGGGGACCTGACCGCGGGGGAGAGCTCCGAGCTAACCTTGTCGGTCACCCGTGACGGGCAGCCAGTCACCACCCTGCAGCCGTACCTTGGGGCCTTCGGGCACCTCGTCGCGCTGCGCGATGGGGACCTGGCCTACCTGCACGTGCACGCCGAAGGCGACGACCCGCAGGACGGCGACACCGCCGGACCCGACATCCGATTCGCGGCCGAGGCGCCTACCACCGGCCGGTACCTGCTCTACCTCGACTTCCAGGTCGACGGGCAGGTCCACACCGCCGAGTTCGTCGTGGACGCCGGGCACGGCACCGGCGACACGGACACGGACGACACACACAGCGACACGGGCGACGGTCACTGACCGCCCCGCGGTGATCTGAGAGAAGAAGGAACACCATGAGCACCACAGCCCCCGCAGAACAGACCGCGGACTCCGCCGTCGAACTCCAGATCGGCGGGATGACCTGCGCCTCCTGCGCGATGCGGATCGAGAAAAAGCTGAACAAGCTCGACGGCGTCGCCGCCACGGTCAACTACGCCACCGAGAAGGCGAAGGTCACCATCCCCGCCGGATACGACCCGGCCCTGCTGATCGCCGAGGTCGAGAAGACCGGCTACAGCGCGGCGCTTCCGGCCCCGAAGAAGGCCAAGAACGACACCGCCGAGGGCGGGGACGCGGACGATGCCGACCCGGAGCTGACCAGCCTCCGCAATCGGCTCATCGTCTCCATCGTCCTGAGCGTCCCGGTCATCGCGATGGCGATGGTCCCCGCCCTGCAGTTCACCTACTGGCAGTGGGCGTCGTTGGCGCTGGCGGCGCCGGTCATCGTGTGGGCGGCGTTCCCGTTCCACAAGGCGGCGTGGGCGAACCTCAAGCACGGCACCGCGACGATGGACACGCTCATCTCGATGGGCACGACCGCCGCGTTCCTGTGGTCGCTGTACGCGCTGTTCTTCGGCACCGCCGGCACCCCCGGGATGACGCACCCGTTCGAGCTCACCCTCGCCCCCTCGGAAGGAGCCGCGAACATCTACCTCGAAGTCGCCGCCGGGGTGACGATGTTCATCCTCGCCGGCCGCTACTTCGAGAAGCGGTCCAAGCGTCAGGCCGGCGCCGCGCTGCGCGCGCTGCTCGAGCTCGGCGCGAAGGAAGTATCCGTGCTGCGCGACGGGGTGGAGACGAAGATCCCGGTCGAGGACCTGCAGGCGGGGGACGAGTTCATCGTCCGCCCGGGCGAGAAGATCGCCACCGACGGTGTCGTGGTTTCCGGCACGTCCGCCGTGGACGCCTCCATGCTCACCGGCGAATCCGTCCCGGTCGAGGTCGCCGAAGGCGACCCCGTCACCGGAGCCACGGTGAACGCCGGCGGACGCTTGGTAGTTCGCGCCACTCGGGTCGGCTCGGACACGCAGCTGGCGCAGATGGCCAAGCTCGTCGAGGACGCCCAGACCGGAAAGGCTGAGGTGCAGCGCCTGGCCGACAAGATCTCCGGCGTGTTCGTCCCGATTGCGATCCTCATCGCCGTCGTCGCGATGGGGGCATGGTTGGGTGCCGGGTTCCCTGTCGCTGCCGCGTTCACCGCCGCCGTCGCCGTGCTGGTCATCGCGTGCCCGTGCGCCCTGGGTCTTGCCACGCCGACCGCGCTGCTGGTCGGCACCGGCCGCGGCGCGCAGATGGGCATCCTGATCAAGGGCCCGGAAGTGCTGGAATCCACCCGCAAGGTCGACACCGTCGTGCTCGATAAGACCGGCACCGTCACCACCGGCAAGATGACCCTGGTCAACGTCGTCACCGAGCCGGGCACCGATGCGGACGAGCTACTCCGCCTCGCCGGTGCACTCGAAGACGCCTCCGAGCACCCCATCGCGCAGGCGATCGCGAAGGGCGCCACCCAGCAGACCGGCACCCTCCCCACCGTGGAAGGGTTCACGAACCTGGAAGGCAAGGGCGTGCAGGGTGTCGTCGACGGACACGCACTCATCGTCGGCCGGGAATCGCTGCTGGCCGAGTGGTCGCTGCGCCTGAGCGCCGAGGTTGCCGCCGCGAAGGCGCAGGCCGAAAGCGAAGGCAAGACCGTCGTCGCCGTCGGATGGGATGGTGCCGCTCGCGGCATCCTCATCGTCGCCGACACCGTCAAGCCGACCAGCAAGGAGGCCATCGCCCAGCTCAAGGCACTCGGCCTGACTCCGGTGCTGCTCACCGGCGACAACGAGGCGGTCGCCCGCCAGATCGCCGCCGAGGTCGGTATCGACCAGGTCATCGCCGAAGTCCTCCCGAAGGACAAGGTCGATGTCGTCACCCGCCTCCAAGGCGAGGGAAAGGTCGTCGCGATGGTCGGAGACGGTGTCAACGACGCCCCCGCGCTCGCGCAGGCCGACCTCGGCTTGGCGATGGGAACCGGCACCGACGTCGCGATCGAGGCCTCGGACATCACCCTGGTCCGCGGCGACCTGCGCAGCGCCGCTGACGCGATCCGGCTGTCCCGCAAGACCCTCGGCACTATCAAGACCAACCTGTTCTGGGCCTTCGCCTACAACACGGCCGCGATCCCGGTCGCAGCCCTCGGTCTCCTCAACCCGATGCTCGCCGGTGCCGCCATGGCACTGTCCAGCGTGTTCGTCGTGGGCAACAGCCTGCGTCTGCGCGGATTCAAGAGCATCGCCCGCTGACCGGGCAACCCGGCAGCACCTACCACCCACATCGGAAGGAACACCACCCATGTCCAGCTGTTGCAGCACCAGCGCCCCCGCCCCCGGCGGCCGTGAGAACCTCCTCGACGCCGCCGGTGGCGCCGACATGACCACCTGCCCCGTGATGGAGGGCACCCCGGTCAACAAGGCCACCGCCGTGGCGGCCGGCCTGTTCCGCGACTACGAGGGCGAGCGGTACTACTTCTGCTGCGCCGGCTGCGGTCCCGCGTTCGACGCGGACCCGGCCCGCTACGCCGCCGCCATGGCCTGAGCCTCACTCCCGGTGCCCACACACCCCGTGCGGGCACCGGGAGACCGGACCCTTCATGACCTCCACCATCGCGGCCGCCCGCGAACCGGGCTACATCACCGACCCCCGCACCTACCGGAACCGGCTGCGCCGTCTGGAAGGGCAGATTCGCGGGCTCACCGGGATGATCGAGCAGGAACGCCCCTGCATCGATACCCTCACCCAGATCTCCGCCACCCAACGCGCGCTCCAGGGTGTCGGTCTCGCCCTGCTGACGGACTACCTGCGCCACGCGCACGCCACCGGCACCCTCACCGACGACACCGTCCTTGATGCCGCCTCGACCGCGATCACCCAGCTGATCCGGTCCTGACCCTGCCCTCCTCGCAGCGCCGCGACCCCCGTACCCCGGAAGCGAACTGCACCTCATGCCCACCCACCATGTCCTCATCCTCGGGGCAGGAGCAGCCGGCGTCGCCGCCGCAACAGCCCTCGCCCGCCACGAGGACATCCACGTCACCCTGGTCGGCAGAACCCACGAGACCCCGTACATCCGGATGCACATCACCGGCGTCGCGTTCGGTCCCACCTTGCCCGAGACCATCCACGCGCCGCTCCCGCCCGTCACCGTGCTGGCAGACACCGCCACCCACCTCGACCCGATCAGCCGCATCGTGCACCTCGCCTCCGGCGCACAGTTGCGCTACGACGCGGTCATCATCGCCACCGGCAGCCGCCCGGACACCCTCACCCCGGGCCTGCCCGGGCGGCACACTCCCGCTGCACGGCACCAGGTCGTCACCCTGCACAGCATCCAGGACGCCCAACAGATCCGAGAACACCTCACCCGCACCGCCGGGCCGTCCCGGGTCGCGATCTACGGCGGCGGATTCACCGGCGCGGAGACCGCGTCCGCACTCCACGCCGCCGGACATCACGTCGCCCTCATCAGCCGCTCCCGCATCCCCGGGCGGGCCTCCTTCGGCGCGCAGATCGCCGCCCACATCACCGGCATCCATCGCGGCAAAATCACCACATTCCTGGGCCGCACGATCACCGCCGACCGTGACAGGAGCCCGCTGCTGGGGATCACCCTGGATGACACCACCACGCTCTCCGCCGACCTGCTCATCACCGCCCTCGGCAACGCCCCCACCGCACCGGGACCGTTCTCTTCCGGGGTGCCTGTCGATGACCGGCTGCGGAGCACTGCCCCGCACGTGTACGCGGCCGGCAGCACCGCCATACACCGCGACGACCACCTCGGGATCTGGCGCCTGGATCACTGGGCCGACGCGGCCGCGCAAGGACAGCACGCCGCCGCCGCGGTGCTCCACGACCGCACCGGCGCCGCCGACCCGGGACCCTACCGTCCTCGTAGCTCCTACACGTCACTGATCCACGGCACCGCCATCACCGGCATCGGGTACACCATGACGCCCGCCACCGAAGGACAGGGCCCAGGACCCGGCACCCTCGTCACGCACACGCTCAACGGTGCTCTGGTGGGGGTGAGCGGTGTCGACGCGGTCGCCACCGTCCACGAAACCGCCCAGCACCTGCACGAGAGCGCCGCATGACCGCCGCCACCCCTGTGACCCCGGCCACTCGTGCCCGCGGCGGGTTCTGTCTCGCCGTGACCGGCACCGTCGTGCTAATGGCGGCCGCGTCGGCGCCTTCCCCGTTCTACCCGCAACTCACCGAGCAGCTCCAGCTGCCCCCGGTGGCCACCACTCTTATCTTCGCGATCTACGCCATCCCGCTGCTGCTCGCACTGCTGACGCTCGGGTCGCTTTCTGACCGGGTCGGGCGTCGCGGCATCCTCACCGTCGGATCGGTGGCCCTGTCGGTGAGCCTGCTGATGTTCTGGGCCGCCGATTCCTTCCTGCTGCTGCTCGCCGCCCGCGCCCTGCAAGGCCTGGCGGCGGGACTGCTGGTCCCGGTTCTGAACGCCATGATGGTCGACCACGAACCCTCCCGCTGGCTGGGGGCGGCCGCGCTGGCCAACACCGTGGCCCCCATGGCCGGTCTCGGGCTCGGGGCGCTCACCGCCGCTGGACTGCTGGACCTACCCGGCATCGACGCGGGCACCATCTTTCTGCTCCTCGCCGCGGTGTTCCCTCTCCTCGCCGCCACCGCCTGGACCATTCCCACCCCACCCGTCCTTCCCGGGGACGCGGGACCGGACCCACGGGCCCGGCGGGTCTCGGCGGCGACGCGGCGGCGGATCATCGTCTCGGTCGCCCCCGCCATCATCGCCGGGTGGGTCACCAACGGTCTGTTCCTCGCCCTGGGACCGGGGATCATCGCCACCCGGTTCCACGCCGACACCTACCTGCACCAGGCCGGGTCCATCATCATCCTCGCCGCGGCCGGGGTGGTCGCCGCCACCGCACTGCAGGGGGCCACCGCCCGGCGGATCAGCGTGTTCGGGGCCGTGTCTCTCGGCGCAGGCACCGTGCTCAGCCTCGCCGCGCTGGCCGTGCCAACTCTGCCCGGGTACCTCGCCAGTGTCGCGGTCGTGGGTGCCGGGTTCGGGACTGCCTTCATGGGCGCGATGCGCACCCTGCTGCCGCACGTCGACCCCGGGCAGCGCGCCACCGTTATGGCCGTGATCTACACGATCTCCTACCTCGCGATGTCCGTCCCCGTCGTGCTGGCCGGCTTCCTCGTCCCCGCTCTCACCCTCCCTGGAGCCGCGGCCGTGTTGGGGGGAGTGGTGGTGCTGCTCAGCATCACCGCCACCCTCACCCACCTGCGCACCCCCACGGAGCTCACACCGCCCGCCACGCAACATCGACCGAAAGGGACCCGCCGACCATGACCGCCCCCGCGCCCCGCCGTTCCCCCCACCTCACCCGGCGACGCTTCCTCGCCCTCGGCGCCACCGCCGCCGCGGTTGGGGCTCTGGCCGCCTGCACCCCCACCCCCGCCTGGGTCAGCCCGACGGGAGCGGCCGTCGACCGCACCGAACGGGGCCGTGGCGGCACCGGCCGCGTGGTCACCGCGACGCTGACGGCGGCGGCGGCGACCCTCGATCTGGCAGGAACACCCGCGTCCACGTTCTCCTACGGCAGCATCCCCGGGCCTGTCCTGCGCGTCCAGGCAGGAGACACCCTGCAGGCCACCCTGCGCAACACCCTCCCCGTCGACACGTCCGTGCACTGGCACGGCCTGGCACTCCGCAACGACATGGACGGCGTCCCCCCACTCACCCAGACCGCGACCCGCCCCGGCGAGTCGTTCCAATACGAGTTCATCGCCCCCGACCCCGGTACGCACTGGTTCCACCCGCACGTCGGCGCCCAGCTGGACACCGGCCTATACGGGGTGCTCATCGTCGAAGACCCGAATGAGCCGCTGCGCTACGACGACGAATGGGTCATCGTCCTCGACGACTGGCTGGACGGGGTCACCGCCACCCCCGACGCGGTGCTCGAGCAGCTGCGAGAAGGAATGGGCGACATGGGCGGGCACGGCGACATGTTCATGCGGATGGGGAACATGCTGATGGGCGCCGACTCCGACCTACTCGGCGGCGACGCCGGCGACGTGTACTACCCGCACTACCTGATCAACGGCAAACCCGCCGCCGACCCCGCCCAATTCACCGGCACGCCCGGCACGCGGGTACGGATCCGGCTGATCAACGCCGGCGGCGACACCGCGTTCCGCGTCGCCATCGGCGGGCACCGGCTGACCGTCACCCACACCGACGGGTTCCCCGTCGACCCGGTCGCTGCCGATAGCGTCCTGGTGGGAATGGGGGAACGCTACGACGTGATCGTCACCCTGGGCGACGGTGCGTTCCCCCTGGTGGCGGAGGCCGAAGGCAAGCGGGAACGCGGCTTCGCCATCATCCGCACCGGCAGCGGACAGGCGCCCACCCCGGACGCGGACATCGCCGAACTGGGCGAAGGCCGCGTCGTCGCGGTGGCGAGCATGCTCTTCGCCGCACCCGAGGTCACCCTCGACCGTCGTGACGTGGACCGCACCCTCGACCTCACCCTCACCGGCAGCATGGCCAATTACGACTGGGGGTTCAACGGCACCCAGTTCGACATGCACAACCCGTTGCGCGGCGCGCACGCACTGGTCGCGGGGGAACGGGTGCGGCTGCGGGTGACGAACGACACCGACATGTGGCACCCCTTCCACCTGCACGGCCACACCTATCAGCACGCCGGTGGCGGCCCCCGCAAAGACACCTCCATCGTGCTGCCGAACCAAACCCTCGACCTCGAGTTCGACGCCGACAACCCCGGCCAATGGATGACCCACTGCCACAACATCTACCACGGCGAAGCCGGGATGATGACCGTGCTCGCCTACCGCCCCTGAGCACCAGCAGTCCAGGGAATACACGCCACACCCCACCTGTTGTCATACCCGTACAGGGTATAGCCTGGAGGGGTTCGGACGCAGACAAACGAGGCAGCGACGACGGCTGCCGCCCCGGACCCACATCACGGAGAGCAACGGATATGAGCCACGACCATCACCACGAAGCACCCGCCGGCACCCCCGCCGATGACATCGTCACCTGCCCGGTGATGCCCGGCAGCACCGTCAGCAAGAGCACCGCGGAAGCCCAAGGCCTCTACCGGGACTACGACGGGCAGCGGTACTGGTTCTGCTGCTCCGCCTGCGGCCCCCTCTTCGACGCCGACCCCGCCAAGTACGCCACGGCCGCCTAACCGACCACAGGCCGGGGATACCGGTCACCAGCCCCCACATTCGCGAGACGCAAGGAGCAACATTGTCACCCCAGAAGGTCCTCATCCTGGGAGCCGGCGCCGCCGGCGCGGCCGCGGCGCGCGTTCTTCACGGTTCCGGCACGGTGAGCGTCACCCTCGTCGACCGCACCGGACAGGCCCCGTACAACCGCACCCTGGTCAACAAGGGGGTCGCGATCGGGCTGCTCACCCCGGAACAGGTCGTCACCCCCGGGGTGGAGGTCATAAGTGACACCGCGGTCGAGGTCGACCCACAGGGAAAGACCGTGCGGCTCGCATCCGGCCGGATCGAACCGTACGACGCGCTCCTCCTCGCCACCGGCAGCACCCCCCGCTTGCTGCCGGACACGCTGCCCGGCCTGACCGCCGCCACGGAGGCAGGACGGGTCACCACCCTGCACTCCCTGGAAGACGCGGTCGCCGTCCGCGACCTCCTGGGCACGCTTGGCCGCCCCGCGCAGATCGTCATCTCCGGTGCCGGTCTGGTCGCGGCCGAGACCGCCACGCTGCTCCGCGACCGTGGACATCAGGTCACCCTCCTCGCCCGCGCGACCACCCCCGGGGTCAGCGTGTTCGGCGCCGGCGCCGCGGAGCGCCTCGCCGCCGCGCACCGGGAGCACGTGGACGTCGCGTTCGGCCGCACCCTCACCGCCGTCACTGACACCGGCACACAGCTCGAGCTCGCCTTGGACGACACCACACAGCTGACGGCGGATCTGCTGATCATCGCCCACGGAACCACCCCGACCGGCCCCGCCCCTTGGGAAGACGGGGTCATCGTGGACGGGAAGCTGCGCACCGCCACCCCCGGCGTCTACAGCGCCGGCGGGGTCGCCGCACACTATGACACCACCCTGGGCGCCTGGCGCATCGATCACTGGTCGGACGCGGCCGCGCAGGGTGAACATGCCGCACGCACCATGCTCGCCGACCTCGGCGCCGGCACCCACCCGGGCGACTACCAGCCCCGCGCCCCCTTCACGGCAACCGTGCACGGCATGATGGTCGCCGGTGCCGGGATCACCGGGGGTCACACCTCCGCACGCATCGACACTACCGACCCGCTCCTGGTCGTCCACGAGCATGACGGTGTCCCCGTCGGGGTGCTCGGGCTGGACGCCGTGCCCGCGGTGTTCGGGTGGATGCCGAACCTTCATACTCCTGCCGCGACCGATCCGCAGGACCTCGCCTCCGCGGGAACCGCGACGGCAGACTCACACCAACGCTAGGCACAGGGAAGTGAACCGATGACTGACCCGCACGCACACCACACCGACCACCCCACCGGCAAGGCCGCCACCGCCACCGGGGGAGACACCCGCCACGGCGACCACACCCCCGAGCCGCCCACCCAGCACGACACCCACACCGGCCACGGCACGCAGGCCAGCCACGGGGACCACGCAGGTCACGATGGTGGTGGCCACGGCGGCGGGCACGGTGGGCACGGGGATCACGTCGGCCAGTTCCGGCGACTGTTCTGGATCAACCTGATCATCGCCGTCCCGGTCGTGGCGTTCTCCCCGATGTTCGCGATGATCCTCGGCTACACCGTCCCCGACTGGGCACTGTTCATCGCCCCCGTCCTCGGCACCGTCATGTACGCGTGGGGCGGGTGGCCGTTCCTGACCGGTGCGGTCAGCGAACTCCGCTCCCGCAAACCCGGCATGATGCTGCTGATCGGTCTGGCCATCACGGTCGCGTTCTTCGCGTCCTGGGGCGCCACCCTGGGCCTGCTGCACCACGAGCTGGAGTTCTGGTGGGAGCTGGCGCTGCTGATCGTGATCATGCTGCTCGGTCACTGGATCGAGATGCGCTCCCTCGCCCAGACCAGCTCCGCGCTGGACACCCTCGCGGCGCTGCTCCCGGATGAGGCAGAGCGCGTCGAAGGGGACCAGATCGTCAAGGTCTCACCCGCCGACCTGCAGGTCGGGGACGTGGTGGTGGTCCGCCCCGGCGGCAGCGTCCCCGCCGACGGGAAGATCGTCGACGGCCGCGCCGACATGGACGAGTCCATGGTCACCGGTGAATCCCGCCCCGTCGCCCGCGGCACTGGCGACCCCGTTACCGCGGGCACCGTCGCCACAGACTCCGGCCTTCGCGTGGAGGTCACCGCCACGGGGGATGAGACCACCCTCGCGGGTATTCAGCGGCTGGTCACGGAGGCACAGAACTCGTCCTCTCGGGCGCAGCGGATCGCCGACAAGGCGGCGGCGCTGCTGTTCTGGTTCGCGCTGGGCGCCGCCGCGATCACCGCGGTGGTGTGGACTGTCGTCGGCAATCCCGATGCGGCGGTCGTGCGCACCATCACCGTGCTGGTCATCGCCTGCCCGCACGCGCTGGGCCTGGCGATCCCGCTGGTGGTGTCCATCGCCACTGAGCGCGCCGCCCGTGGCGGGGTGTTGGTGAAGGACCGGCTCGCGCTCGAGAGCATGCGCACCGTCGACACCGTGCTGTTCGACAAGACCGGCACCCTCACCAAGGGCGAGCCCACCGTCTCCGCCGTGGAACCGGTCGGTGACCTGGACGCTGACCAGGTGCTCGCGATCGCCGCGGCGGCCGAGGCCGACAGTGAGCACCCGCTCGCTAGGGCCATCGTTCGCGCCGCGAAGGACAAGAACCTGACCCTGCCGAAGGCGACCGGGTTTTCCTCTTCCCCGGCGGTCGGTGTCACCGCGACCGTCGACGGTGCGGAGATCCGTGTCGGCGGTCCCCGTCTGCTCGAGGACGTCGGTGCCAGCGAGGTCGACACGGCGGACGCGTGGCGTAGCGAGGGCGCGATCATCCTGCACGTGACCCGGGACGGAAAAGTCATCGGCGGGCTCAAGCTCGCCGACGAGATCCGCCCCGAGTCCCGTGAAGCCGTCGATGCCCTGCACAAGCTGGGTGTCCAGGTGGTCATGATCACCGGCGACGCCGAAGCCGTCGCGAACGCCGTCGGCGCCGAGCTGGGCATCGACCGGGTCTTCGCGCACGTGCGCCCGGAGGACAAGTCCAGCAAGGTCGCCGAGCTGCAGAAGGAGGGCCGCAAGGTCGCGATGGTGGGCGACGGCGTCAACGACGCCCCCGCCCTCGCGCAGGCCGACGTCGGCATCGCGATCGGCGCCGGCACCGACGTCGCGATCGCGTCCGCCGGGGTCATCCTCGCGAGCTCCGACCCGCGCAGTGTGCTGTCGGTGATCCAGCTGTCGCGTGCGGCGTACCGGAAGATGAAGCAGAATCTGTGGTGGGCTGCCGGGTACAACCTGATCTCCGTGCCGCTCGCCGCCGGCGTGCTCGCCCCCATCGGGTTCGTCCTGCCGATGTCGATCGGTGCGATCCTGATGTCCCTGTCCACCGTCGTGGTCGCCCTGAACGCGCAGCTGCTGCGCCGCATCGACCTCAGCCCCGAAGCCAGCACCCGCGCAGCGCTGGACAGCTAAACCCGAAGGAACCCGGCCATGACCACACCCGCACCCGACACCGCTCACGCCCCCCACGGGTACATCACCGACAAAGACCGATACCTGAACCGGCTCAAGCGGATCGAAGGTCAAGCGCGGGGCATCTCGAAGATGGTCGATGAAGAGAAGTACTGCATCGACATCCTCACCCAGATCAGCGCTCTGACCAGCGCCCTGCAGGCCGTGGCCGTCGGGCTGCTTGACGACCACCTGAAACACTGCGTGCTCGACGCGGCGCGCATGGAGGGTGACCAGGCGGAGCAGAAGATCAAGGAAGCCAGCGACGCGATCGCCCGTCTGGTCCGGTCCTAACCGGACCAGACGGGCGATCCCACGCTGCTGCGTCCACGTCCCCGGTAAGGGGACACTCGGTGCCTTGGCCGAGCGGTCAGGCAACGGCCTGCAAAGCCGTCTAGACGGGTTCGACTCCCGTAGGCACCTCGCATACGGCCCGTCGCGTGCCCGGCGGGCTATCCGGGCAGAATCGTGATGCCGCTGGTCTCGTCGACGATCACGATGCGGCCCGCGGCGTCCATACCGACCGCCTGCACCCGGCCGTCCACGCGACCTGCCGGCTCCCAGCTCGCGGCACCGGCTCCGGTCACCCAAATCTGCCCATCGGTGCCGACACCGACCACCTGAGTCCGGTCGGCCGCAGCCCCCAACGTGTACAGCAGCGGCGCTTCGGGCCACGCCGCGAAGGACGCACCGCCGTCCGTGCTGATCTGCACACCCTCTTCGGTGGCCGCGACCACCCGTCCGCGACCGTCGACGGCGAGACTGGCCGCTACCAGATCCGCACCGGTAGGTTCCCAGGTCAGCCCGGCGTCGTCGCTGCGGATCACGTCGCTGACGTCCGTGGCGATGGCGTACACCGTGTCATCGGCGCCGGCGGCGAGGGCGTGGAAGTCTTTCTCCCCACCGAACACCACCGACTCCCAACTCACCCCTGCGTCGGTGCTGCGCATCACGCCCAGGTTCGGTGCCCCCCACTCGGCGGGGCTTCCGGGGCCGGGGTGACCGGACGCGATCAGTGTCTGCGAAGTGGCGGTGAGTCCCATCGCGTCGAAGCTGTCCGTGCTGACCCGGCCACCCCACTCCCCGGTGTCGGTGACCTCGTAGATGCCTTCATGCGTTCCCAGGAGAAGCTGGTCAGTGTCCGGGGCGACGACCACCGCGTGGACATGGCTCGGTACCCCGGTGCGCCCGTCCCCAGCCGGCGGCGACGTCGGAGTGTCCGCGCACCCCGCCAGCATCAGGAGGGCGGAAGCAGCGGCGCCCGCCGCCAGTGTCTTCGTATGGACGTGCATACGCGTACCTCCGCGTTCGAAGAGTGGGGGCACCGCGCATGGCAGCGGCGCCCCCACTCGACGGATCGGGCTCAGAGCTGGCCGAGCAGATCCTGCATGGTCTCGATCTCCGCGGACTGTGTATCGACCACGGCTTGCGCGAGCGCCAACGCGTCCGCGTTCTTCCCGTTGGCGAGTTCGGTCTCGGCCATCTCGATCGCCCCCTGGTGGTGGGCGATCATCTGCTCCAGGAACAGGGGTGCCGCCTCGGCCCCGGACGCCGACTCCAGCGCCGCCATGTCCTCGTCAGACATCATCCCGCCGCCGTGCTCCATCTCACCCATGTCCATGTCGTCACTGGACACGCCCCACTCGGCGAGCCATCCCTGCATCGTCTCGATCTCCGGCTGCTGGGCGTCCTTGATCTGCTGAGCCAGATCCAGCACCCGCTGATCAACGTCGCTCTTGGCGAGGATCATGTCGCTCATCTCGACGGCCTGCTCGTGATGCGGGATCATCATCATCGCGAACATCGAATCCGCCATGTTGAAGTCCGCCTCCGCCGATTCCGACGGGGCCGACGACGACCCACCATGATCCATTCCAGGCATGCTGCCTCCGTTGTCCGCGCAGCCGGCCAGGAACAGCACCGCTGCCAGCGGTACGGCCGCGACCGCTGCCAAACGCATCTTCTTGTTCATCATCAGTCCTCTCAAACACTCGTGAAACCCGCGTACGGGCAATGAACCTCACCCCCGCCCCAGAGGGCAGGGACAGTGCGTGTCACGTTCGGCTGATCGACAGCTCCAGGAGTGAGGGAGGCCGGTCCGGGGCCGGCCGGCACCGCGTCACCGGCGGACGCAATGCATGCCGCTCCCACACAGACGACCATGCGGCGCGGGGGACCAGCAGCACGAGGGCGGCTGCCAGCAACGCCAGCACGCACATCATCATCAGAACGTCATGGCCCCCGCTCGGGCTGCACGACGCGCACGCCTCCGCATCCTCATCGCCGGTCGCGGGCGCCGACGAGTGGTGAGGTGCCCCGCCCGGCATCTCGACATTCTCCGAGGTCGTAGGGGCGGTGTGTCCCGAGGAGATCGTGTGCATCCCCATCAACCCGACGATGACCGCTGCAGCGAAGCACACGGCAACCAGCCACCGCACCGGGTGCGGCAGCCGCAGGCGCAACGCGGACAGGCCGATCATCCCGTCCAGCCTACCGTCCGTACCATACCCCCGCACCGTAACCCAAGGGGGTCGCCGGCATCCGGAACAGCGACGTAACGTAACCCCCTCACCGATTCAAAGGAGAAGGCCGTGACCGTCACCGCCCAAATGTTCGACACCCACCCCCGAGCCAACGACATCGCCAACCGAGACGCGCTCCTGGCCTGTATCGACGCGTGCCTCGAGTGCGGCCAGGCTTGTACGACCTGCGCCGACGCCTGTCTCAGCGAGGAGATGGTCGCCGATCTGACCACCTGCATCCGTCTGAACCAGGATTGCGCCGACCTCTGCGACACCACCGCGCGCCTGCTCTCTCGCCACACCGGCACGGACACCACCGTGCTTCGTGCCGCGCTGGAGGCGTTGCGCGCAGCGTGCGCCGCATGCGCCGCCGAGTGCGACACCCACGCGGACATGCACGAGCACTGCCGGGTCTGCGCCGACGCCTGCCGCCGCTGTGAACAGGCCTGCACTAACCTGCTCGCGACGCTCTGACACCCTTCCTCCGCCGACCGCTACCGCGGCGCTGGGGGGCCCGGCTCAGCGGTGGCGGACAAGGGCTGGCTCGTCCTCGGTGAGGTGCGCGGTCTCGATCTGGAAGGTCGAGTGCTGAATCGACACCGGGAAGTGACCGGCCACGCATTCGCGTACCTCGTGCAACACCTCCGCGGCATGCCCGTCGGTGAAGCACTCATCCTCGACCACCACATGCGCGGTCAGGGTGGGCAGGCCAGTGGCGACCGTCGATGCGTGCAGGTCGTGCACGTCGGTGACGTGTTCGAGCTCAAGGATGTGCCGGCGTACCTCGTCCAAGTCGAGCCCGGCAGGGGTGAACTCCATGAGCACCCGGGTGGTGTCGCGCATCAAAATGATCGCGCGCGGCACGATCAGTCCCGCGATCAGGAGCCCTGCAATCGCGTCGGCCTGCTGGAACCCGGTCGTGGCGATCACAATCGCGGCCACGATCACCCCGAGCGAGCCGAGTGCATCGTTGATCACCTCCAGGAACGCTGCCCGCATATTGAAGTTCGCGCCGCGGCTCGAGGAGAGGATCACGATCGCGATCACATTCGCCGCGAGGCCGACGATGCCGAACACGAGCATCTCTCCCGCGGCGACCTCCGGCGGCTCGAACAGGCGTCGGATACCTTCGACGGCGGCGTAAGTGCCCACCACCAGCAGCAGTGCGGCCTGCCCGAGTGCGGCGATCACCTCGATGCGTCGGAATCCCCAGGTCCGCTTCGGATTAGCCGGCCGCAGCATCAGCGTCGCCGCGATCAGCGCGACCAGCAGACCGGACGCGTCGGTGATCGCGTGTGCGGTGTCCGTCAGCAGCGCCAGGCTGCCGGTGACGATGGAACCGATCGCCTGCGCGATCACGATCGTCGCCGTCAGGCCGAACGCGATCCACAGTCGTGCTCGGTGATCCCCGGGCGCTCCTGCCTCGGTAGTCGGTGCACCGTGGTTGTGACCCGCACCCATGTCCCACTCCTTACTTGGTCAGTGACCAATTTCCTTGATCGGTGACCAAGATACTACAGTGTTGGTCACTGACCAAGCTCGGAGGAGAGACCTGTGGCCGACCGACTATCCCGCCGCGACGTCATCCACGCCGCCTTGGCCCTGCTCGATCGCGGCGGGGCGGACGCCATCACCCTCCGTGGGATCGCCCGACATCTCGACGTTCACCTCAACTCGGTGTCGCTGCAGGTGGGGAGCAAAGCGCGCCTCTTCGACCTGATGGCAGACGCCATTCTCGGCGAGCTCTCCTTCGACGACCTCCCACACCCGCCGATCGACCGGGTCAAAGAGATCTTCCGCCGCTACCGCCAGGTCCTTCTGAACCACCGCGACGGCGCACATCTCGTCTCGGGTACGAGGGTCTCCGAAACCAACACCCTGCGGCTAGGGGAGGCGGTGATTGCCGCGCTGCTCGATGCCGGCGTCGACCCCGACCTCGCCGTCACCACCTTCTGGAGCCTCAACTACCTCGTGGTCGGACTCGTCCACGAAGAACAGACCACCCCCGAGGACGGCGCCCACCGCTTCGAGCAGGAACTCGCCGCACATTCGTTCCCCGCACTCACCAGCGTCCGCGATCTCTTCCTCGACGACAACGCCGCCGCACACCTTGAATTCGGCATGGACGCGCTCCTGCACCGCGCCCGCCACCTCGACTGAGCATCATCGTCAGCGGCGAGCCATCCCTCCATATGGAAGAATCTGCGTATGAATGCAGATAACGTGACATGCGGCCGCGACCCCGACAGCCTCTACGTAGAGCTCGCCGTCGAGGTCTTCGCGATGCTCGCTGACGCCACCCGCGTGCGGATCATCCTCGCGCTCGAGGGAGCCGGGGAGTTGTCCGTGAACCACATCGCCGACATCGTCGACAAGTCACCCGCCGCCGTCTCCCAGCATCTCGCCAAGCTGCGCCTGGCCCGTATGGTCACCACCCGACAAGACGGCACCCGCGTGTTCTACGCCCTCGCCGACGAACACGCGCGCCAGCTGGTCACGGACGCGATCTTCCAAGCCGAGCACTCCCTCGGTGGCGCCGCCCCGCACCACCACGCCGGAGCCGACGCCAGCCGCCCTGTGGCGCCATGATCACCGTCTTACGCAACGGCACCTACCGGGCGCTGTTCTTCGCCCAGGTCATCGCCCTTGTCGGCACCGGCCTGCTCACCGTTGCCCTCGGACTGCTCGCGTTCGAGATCGCCGGAGATGCCGCCGGATCGGTGCTCGGCACCGCGTTGACGATCAAGATGGTCGCCTACGTCGGCGTCGCACCCCTGGTTGCAGCGCTCGTGGACAGGCTCCCCAAGAAGGCCGTTCTGGTCGGCGCCGACGCCGTTCGACTCGCGATCGCGTTCACCCTGCCCTTCGTCCAGGACACCTGGCAGATCTACGTGCTCGTGTTCGTGCTGCAGTCCGCGTCCGCGACCTTCACCCCCGCCTTCCAATCACTCATCCCGAGCGTGCTGCCCGACCCCCAGCAGTACACTCGTGCCCTCGCGCTGTCACGCCTCGCCTACGATCTCGACTCGATCCTCAGCCCCGTCATCGCCGCAGCCCTACTTGCCGTGATCAGCTACAACAACCTGTTCGTGGGCACCGCCGTCGGCTTCGCCGCCTCCGCCACCCTCGTCCTCATCGCCCGCCTTCCCGCACACGTACCCGATGCGTCCACCGGCACGTTCTGGGAGCGGCTGCCAACCGGGCTGCGCGTGTTCGCCCGCACGCCCAGCCTCCGCTTCCTGATGGCCGCCAACGTGGTCGTCGCGGCCGGCACCGCTATCGTCCTGGTCAACTCCGTCGTCTACACCAAAGGCGTGTTCGACCTGGATGACACCGCCCTCGCCCTCGCCCTCGGCGCGTATGGGGTCGGTTCCCTGATCATTGCCCTCAACGTCCCGTGGATCGTCGACCGCATCGGTGTCTTGTGCGCCATGAGCATCGGTGCCTGGACGCTTGTTTCGGGTCTGATCGCGGCCATCGCGATGACGATTATCGCCACGACCACGGGAGAGGGCTGGTGGATGCTGCTTGCCACCTGGGCGTTGCTCGGTGCCAGTACCTCGCTGATTAACACCCCTTCGTCACGGCTTCTAGCCGACGCGTCCACCCCCGCTAACCGCAACCTGGTATACACCGCACAATTCGCACTTTCGCACGGCTGCTTTCTGGTTAGCTACCCGATCGCGGGCTGGCCCGGTGTCATTGGACTGCCCATCGCGGCTAGCGCGCTGCTCGGATTCGCCATCGTCGGCGTTACCGCCTTGGCTGTGCTGTACAAACCAGCAGGTACCGTCGTCACCACTCTGTAAACGATGAGCTGCGAGCACATGTTTCTGGCGGGTGTCGTCAGCTCGAACCGCGATGGACAACTCGAGGAGTAGACACACGCGTTGGACGCGGACACTTTAGCCGCGATTCCTCGGTCTCGTCGAGTCGTCGTGGACATCTCTGAGCGGTTCCTACAATCGCGAGTGCGTCACTGAGGGCGGCGGAGTTGCCGCCGCCCTCAGCTCGGTCTATTGCATCTGTCTGGCGATGCCGGCTGCGGCGCTGACGACTCGACGGGGGATGCCGAAGATTTCGGGAGGGCCGGACGCGACGCCGTTGCTCCACACCTTTCCGACGCGCCATCCGATGGGGAACCGGAGGGTGGTCGTGGTGTAGGTGGCCCCGGATTCGAGGGGGCCGGCGATCACACCGAGGGGGCTGACCTCGACGTACCACCGGCCAACGGTCTTGGAGCCGCCTTCGTGGCCGTTCATGCGCCGGCGTTCTCGAGCGGCTGCGCGACGTGTGCCGGCAGGGCGCGTAGCGCGGCGCGGGTCACCCACTCGTCGGCGGTCTCGTCGAACTGGCCGAGCTCGATGATCGGCCCCTGGTCGTCGTGGTGGATGAACAGCGACCCGTACTCGCGGCCGTCGACGTACAGGTAGATGTTCCCGGCGTAGGCGCCGATCTCGCCGTTGTCGAACAGCCCGTCGCGGGCGTCGGGTTCACCCAGGTCGATCTCTTCCTGGCGGTGCCCGAAGTTGAGGGTGAGCTTCATGGTGTCCTCCGTAGTAGGTGGTGAATGTGACATTCATAGGCTACGGTGGGGGTCCGACATTGCGCCGGCGAGCGAGCGATGCACTCTGTGTCCGCGAAGCAGCCGGGATGCGGCCTATACCCCTCAGACGGGCACAAGCCCGCGACGAGAGGAGGAGCGATGCCGAGTCGCGAAGAGGTAGACGACGTCCTGCAGCGCGTGGGGCTGGCGGCGATCTCGTACTACCCAGAGATTCACATCGACGAGCCGGACTACACCGTCGACACCGACGTTGATTGGTGCCTCGAGCCGGTGACCGACCTGACCGATGAGCAACGCGCCCCGCTGCGAGAGGCGGTCGGCCTGGCGATCACCAACCCGACAGCTCACCGGTACGCCCTGTTCCAGACGTTGCTCGAGCTGGCGCCAGCGGAGTCGTAATGTCCGCCGGCGTCGACGACTCGTCGGCGCGACCGGTTGGCGGACCAACCGACCCTCACGCGGCATGGCTGCGAGCGGGTCAGGCACGCCAGCAGGCGAAGCGCGCCGAGCAGGAGCAGTCGGCTGCGGCGAGCGCTGCGGCCGATCCGAAGCGGGACTACGCGAAGCGGTATCGCGAGGAGCATCGCGAGGAGATCCGCGCGTACCGGGCGAAGTATCACGCGGAGAACCGTGACGAAGTGAACCGGAAGAACCGGGAGTACATGCGGGAGCGGTCGCGGAAGATGCGAGCGCAGAAGGAGCGGCGCGAGAAGGACCGCGAGCGGGTGCGGCGGTGGACCGAGGCTAACCGTGAGCGCAAGCGCGAGACGATCAGGCGGTGGCACGCGGAGCACCCAGAGAAGACGGCGGAGTACTCGCGGCGCTACTACGAGCGCAACCGTGACGCGGTGCTGGCCAGGGCGAGACAGCGTCGAGATCAGAGCCCGGAGAAGGTGAAGGCGTCGTCGCGGGACTGGCAGCAGCGCAACCGGGAACACCTGACCGAGTGGCAGCGGCAGTATCGGGCTGAGAACCCGGATGTGTATGAGCGGGCGCTGCAGTCCAACCGTGAGTCGAAGCGGCTGGCTCGCCGCCTCAAGTCGTTGGGGTTGCCGGCAAAGCGCGTGCGTCGGTCCCCGGCAGCAGAGCGGCGAGCGCATGAGGCGGAGTCGCGGGAGTTCTTCGAGCGGGACCGGGCGGTGAGCGCGCGGAAGCGGGTCATGGCGGAGTACACACCGCTGGATCAGGCGGCGCTCGAGGCGTGGCGGGCGAGGTCGCCATTGGCGCGTCGACGGGATGCGCAGCTGTCGCGGTTCCGGCGGCAGCTGCGCACGGGCGCGGGCAGGATATCGGAGATCCGTGAAGAGGTTCGGATGGATGCCGTTGCACGGCGACTGCGGGGAGACAGCCTCGACGCGCCCGCGGAGCTGCGTCAGCGGGTCTTCGACGCCGCGGGAGGCCAGGAGTACCTCGCGGCGGGTGGCGATCGCCATACGGCGGCGCTGATGCTCGAGGAGTCCCTAGATGGGCTGGTCAAGCCTGTCGCGCTCCCGGATGGGCGGGGGATGGTGTGGGTGCCGGAGCACACGCGCGCAGGACGGGAGATCGCCGGTCACTGGCGCCGGCGCCCCGGCGCGTGAGCAGCTGCGCGGTGAGGACTGCGGGGCGTCCCTGTGTGGGGCGCCCCGCACTCGCTCAGCTGGCTGCGGCGAGCGCGTAGCTGCGTGCCCGCCAGCGGGGGATGCGCACGCGCACGCCGTGGTGGTCGATCACGCGGAGCACGTCGCGCCCTTCGACCTCGAAGACGGTCTCCGTGGTGGTCTGCAGCCCTCCTCCGAAGGTGAACGGCTCTGCGAAGCGGATGTGGTCGCCGCGGCGGACGCGGGGCTTGGCTTCCTCGAGCTCGAGGTTCGCCCAGCAGGCGGCGCGCCACTGGTTGGCGTACTCGTGGTCGGTCGGGGTGAGGGCCTCGAGCACCCGGCGGGGTGCGTGGACTGCGCCGGGGCCGACCGTCTCGTCCATGTCCTTGTACGTGAAGTTGTAGTAGCTGGACGGGGCGACGGAGTAGAGCACGACGAACGCGAAGACCTCCCCGGCGTGGGGGTGGCCGTCGTTGTAGCGCACCGCGGCGTAGAACTCGTAGGGCCAGTCGTAGCTCCCGCCGATGTAGTCGGGGTCGCGGCGGGTGCCGCTGGCGATGATCGTGGCGTTGGTGAAGTAGTCCGCGAAGTAGTCGCTGACGCTGACGCCGGCCGTCTTGTGAGTGGATGTGGCACCCATGGTGTCCTCCTCGGTTGCTAGTGAATGTGACATTCACAGGCTAAGGGAGGCCTCCGACATCGCCGACGTGACAGCAACAACGACGGCGGCGGGATGGCGAGCGCGAGCGCGGGGCCGAGCTCGGGGGAGAGCGAAGGGGCTACCAGGCCTCGGGGTCAAGAAGTTCGTCAGCGACATCGACGAAGTAGTCGTCGTCTTCACTCCATGCGTAGAGGCCCTCGAAGACCACGCCGATTGCAAACGTCATCACGACGAGTCCGCCCCAACGGCCGATGAACTCCGAGTAGGAGTCGAAAGCTCTGTGCTCTCTGGCTCGCTCGAAGATCTCGTACATGATCTTGCTTGACTCCTCGTCCCAGCGTTCGGTGAAGGATGGGCGCGCGATTGCCCCGGTGAGAACCTCGTCCTCGAACCAGGAATCCAGGAGGCTGAGCGTCGTCCCGATGATCTGCGCGGGGGTTGGTTCTTCGTCGGGGGTCATCCCGGTGAGGAAGTCGGAGAAGTCTTCGTAGTCGGCCTCCCACAAGTACTCTGCAGCGAGCCGTATCGCGCGGAACGCCTCTTTTCGAGCCTCACCTGTAGGCACCGCCATGATGAAGTTGTGACGTTGGATCGCCACCTGTAGGCCATCGTTGATCTCGTAGATTGTGTAGGCCTTGCCGCTGTCGAGGTCGATGTCACTTTCGAGAAGCAGCGGCTTGAGCTGCTTGAAGAGTTCAGCTGCCAGCCCTGTCTCTACACGCCGCCCGAAACTGTCGCGGCCGCTGCTGTCTACGTTGGGCATGAACGAGTCTCCTCATCAGGCGTCTGTAGCTCAGACCATAGCCGAGGGGTCTGTTGCCCGGAGCCGGGACATCGCCTGTGGTGCCGTGAGACGATGCGTCGATGAAGACGACCCATCGCGACGGCGAGGCGGGTGGGCTGCGGATGCCGGCCGTGTGGGATCGGGCCTCGCTCGAGGCGGTCGGGTTCGTGGGGTTCGTTCGATTCGCGGATCTTGCGGCCGCGAGGGTGCCGACTGAGGCGGGGATCTACGTGGTGCTGCGTCCGGCGGCGACGTCGCCGGAGCTGCTCGAGCTGACGCGAGCGCGGGCGGGATCCGCCTACCCTTTGGATGACCTCGCGGCTCGGTGGGTGTCGGGGACGCCGGTGCTGTACATCGGCAAGGCAGAGGCGAAAGTGGGCGGGCTGCGCAAGCGGCTGGGGCAGTTCGCGCGGAAGGGTGCCAGCCACCAGGGCGGGCGTTCGATCTGGCAGCTGGCCGATCAAGACGAGCTGCTCGTTGCGTGGGTGACGACGCCGGAGGAGTCCGCGGAGGACGTGGAGGTTCGCTACCGCGCCGCGTTCGCTGACGTGTTCGGTCGCTGGCCGTTCGCGAACCGGAAGCGATGAGGGCAGGCGGTTGATGAGAGGGGTTTCGCCGGGGATCTAGGTTGCTACCGCGGGCCTGTGTACGCTCTCGGCCATGAGGGCAGACAGGTTTGAGGACGTGGAACTTGGCGCGTTTGAGCGCTTCTATGACGAGCGACCCTTCGAGGGGCGCAGCTATCCCGGCCCATACTTCGAGACCGAGATCGCGTCGGGCATGAAGCGCGGGTTAGCGGTGTCCGTGGAGGGGCCTACGGTCGATGACGCGCGGGCGCTCATGGATCAGGTGAGGGCCATTATCGCCCGCCCGCTGCCCACCCACGAGATGTACTCTGCGCTGCTCGAGACATTCCCCAAGGCGTTCCCCTGGAATACCCCAAGACAGATGAGCTATGCCGTCACGCCG
This sequence comes from Microbacterium sp. OR21, assembly GCF_047306785.1. Taxonomy (NCBI): domain Bacteria; kingdom Bacillati; phylum Actinomycetota; class Actinomycetes; order Micrococcales; family Microbacteriaceae; genus Microbacterium; species Microbacterium sp. OR21. The sequence goes on from NZ_JAZEXJ010000005.1 coordinate 55,183, forward strand.
AGTGCCATTTGCGTCGGAAGGGAGGGAGACTACTCAGTCCACTTCGACGTCGACTCGGAAGACGACACTCAAGTCGACTATTGGCCTGTCGTGTGGCTTGACCGTGACGGCAACATTCTGAGCGCTCACGCCGATGGCGGACGTGGCGAATATCCCGGAGGTCGGGACTACACCCTCCCGGAGGCGACCGAGGCGTTGGTGCGATCCTGGCCGTCGAAGAACATTTGGGCAGAGGACATCGCGACCCGTCTGGACAAACTGGACGGGCTGGGCTGAGCCCCGCGTTCGTCGACGGGGCCCAGCGCGGCGGTGTCAGCCTCGTGCGGCTGCCAGCTCAGCGTCGATCCGGCGCCGCTCGCCGCCGGGGTGAGTGCTGCCCAGCAGCACGACGCGGCGATCCCATGCGACCTCACCCGTGAGCGAGTCGACCCAGTCGGTGACGTCGGCGCGCTGCGCCTCGGTCAGCTGGTCGACGGCCAGGCCGGGCAGGATCGTATCGGGCAGGGTGAGGGTCTTGCGCAGGTACTCGAAGTCAACCTCGTTGCGCCAGGCGCGCTCCGACTCGATGAACCGGTCGATCTGCGCGTTGTCGGGGTGCCACTGGCATCCGCCGATGCAGGCCTCCTCGGGGTCGACGGACTGAAACCAGACGGCGTGTACGGTGCGGTTGGTGGTCATGGCATCCTCCCGGATTGCTAGTGAATGTGACATTCATAGGCTACGGGGGGCCTCCGACATTGGCAGCGGCGAGCGCCGCGAGGGGCGGGGCGGGCGGTGTGCCCGCCCCGCCGGGTTGGGTTACTCGCGCTCCCAGTCGGTGACTTCCGCGTCGATCGAGTCGGCGACGTAGTTGTCGGATCGGAGCGACTCGATCACGTCTTCGACGGTGTACGCCTCGATCGCGAGGTCTTCCGCTTCGTCCGACGTGCGGGCGGTGACCGAGACGGTAACGCGCTGGGTCAGTGTGACGGAGAGGGTCACCCGGAAGTCGCGCTCGCGCGGGGTGCCGCCGATCGCTTCCACGAGCCGGTCGTACTCGGAGCAGAAGCCCTCATCGTTGGCGATCTGCTCACCCTTCTCCCAGATCGCCGCGAGCCGGTCGTCGGCGGCGTCGGTGATCGGCAGTCGCAGCCTGTCGATCTCGCGCTGCTGCCGTTCGACGGTCAGCGCGAGATCCGCGGCCTGCGCCTGGGCGGCGACGAGATCGGCCTGCGTGCGGGCCATCTCCCCGACGTAGGCGCCGCGCCGCTCGGTGACCGGGGCGGGCATGTCGAGCTGGCCCTGAGCGAACTCGATGTTGGTGGTGGTTGCCATGGTGTCCTCCTTGGAACGTAGGCGGTGAATGTGACATTCACAGGCTACGGGGGGCCTCCGACATTGCTGCGGCGAGCGCGGCAGTGCCCCGCCGGTAGATCCCGGCGGGGCACTGGGGGAGGTTCAGCTGGCGGGTGGTGTGAGTGCCGCGAGGAGTGCTCTGAGGGCGTCCACAGCCCCGTCACGGGCCTCGAAGACGGCATCCATGGTATCGGCCTCTGTGGAGCGCTCGGCCTCCTCGATCGCCGCCTGTGCGGCGCCGGTCAGCTCGCGCAGGCGGGCGGTGTCTGCGGCGAGCGCGAGGGGTGCTCCGTGCTCGGTGATGTGCAGCGTCCATCCGTCGCCGGTCGGGGTCGCCCACACGGTGGCGATCGCCTGTCCTTCGGCGTTGTCGAAGTCGACCTTGCCGAAGTCGTCGCCGTGGTGGGCGAGGATGCGTGCTCGGTCGTCGACGGGCATCGAGTACAGGTGGGAGTTGCTCGGCGTCCAGGTCGCCGGTTCGGCGCGCTGGCCGGTGTCGTAGGGAGTGAGTGCGGTGGTCATGGCTGGTCCTTTCGTCAGAGGGTCGGGGGCGGGCGCGGTGCCCGCCCCCGGTGGTGTCAGCGGGTGAGCAGCCCGGCGATGATCCTGTCGACGGACTCGGCCGAGACCGTCACGGCGCAGGGGATGCAGACCTCTGTGCGGGTGTGGCGGATGTCCTCGTGGTCCAAGATCGTGACGACGTAGTTGCGGGCGTCCTGGACGCCGCACTCGGCGCAGGAGTATCCGACCGGCGGGGCGTCGGTCTCGGTGTCGTCGTCGATGCCCTGGCGGGCCAGTTCGACGGCCTGGCCGACCCAGTAGGCGACGGCCTGGTCGTCGACGACGAACGCGCCGTCGTCGATTGCCTCGATGAGCGAGCCGCCGTGGTTGCTGGTCATCCGCTCGAGGATCGTCCGCGAGATCTCGTCGACGGTGAGTGGTGTGGGTGCCATGGTGTCCTCCTTGGAACGTAGGCGGTGAATGTGACATTCACAGGCTACGGGAGGCCTCCGACATTGCTGCGGCGAGCGCGGCAGCGCCCCGCCGGTAGATCCCGGCGGGGCGCTGGTGGGGGTCAGTCTTCGCCGGGGAGGGCGATGATGATGCACGCCTGGCCGGTGAGGTTGTACCCCTCGATGCTCACGCGGAGTCGCTGGCGGCTGGCGGTGGTGGCGGTGCTCGGGTTGCCGGAGCGGGTGGCGTTCGGCACGCGCAGCACGTAGGTCTCGCGCGGGACGAGATCGCCGGCGACCTGGCGGGCGGTGGGGCGGATGACGTTGAGCACGTCCCAGAATCGGGCGTCCTCGCTCTGCCAGTCGCCCTCGCGGGTCCACTGCACCGCGGCCTCGTAGGCGGCGCGGGTGAGCAGTACCGTGAGCCGGTATCCGGCCTCGAGGGCGGTGGCGGGGTTGAAGTGCAGCAGCAGCCCGTCTGCGACGGCCTCCTCTGCGGTGTAGACGGCGATGATTTCTGCGCCCTTGAACGGGTTTTCGCTCTGCTCGGTCATGGTGTCCTCCCGGATCGCTTGCTAGTGAATGTGACGCTTACACTCTAAGTGAGGGGTCAGACATTGGGCCCGGCGGGTGAGCGCAGGACGATGGGGAGACGGCGGCGTGCATGACTGAGACGTGGATCTACGAGCGCACGGCGGACAACTCTGCGCGCTTCGTGCTGGGGACGGTGGGCGTAAACCCTCTCGTGTGCGTCGGTGTGAACCCCAGCACCGCGGCGCCGGGAGACCCGGATCGCACCGTCAGCAAGGTCATGGGGTTCGCGGCCCGAAACGGGTTCGACAGCTGGGTGATGCTGAACCTCTACCCGCAGAGATCCATCGACCCCAAGGGCATGCACCTGGTGCACGACCCCCAGCTGCAAGCCGATAACGAGCGACACATCGCCGATCTCATCGGCGGACGCCAGCTCACGATCGTCGCCGCGTGGGGCGAGCTGATCCGATCCCGCCCTTACCTCCCGCAGATGCTTGAGGGCATCGCCTCGGTGACGGATGCCTCCGGCTGTGACTGGGTGTCGATCGGCGATCTGCTCAAGAGCGGGCACCCCCGGCATCCGTCACGCGCCCGCTACGCCTGGCCGTTGCAGAGCTTCGACGTGGCGAGCTATCTGGCCTAGACGTGACGGTGCCCCGCCGATTGATCCCGGCGGGGCACCGTGCGGCTATTCCTCGTCCTCCGACCATTCCAGGCGGGGGTCGAAGTGGAACCGCTCGCGGGCCTCGTTGTGGGCGAGGTCGTCGCTGCGGGCCACGTACTCGTCCTCGCTGAGCCGGGAGCCGTGGCCGTTCGCCCAGGGGAGCGGGTCGCGGTCACCGTCGCTCTCGGCCAGCCAGGTCTCGCGGATGATGTGGTCAGCGGTGCCGGTGTGCCCCAGCTCGTCGAACAGGTCGGCGAGGATGCGGCCCTCGGTCATGTTGATCGAGCTGAACACGTCGTCATGCCACCTGCCGATCATGTCGGCCGCGGCCGCGACGACGGCGAGGTCGGGGATCGTTCCGCTGCTCATCGCTGCACCTTCCCCAGTCCCCAGTCGGCTCGTTCCTCGTCGGCCATCCACACGGCCCGGTCGAGCGCGTGGTGAAGGTCGACGCCGCGCGCGTCGGCCAAGTGCACGAGATCCGTGAGCACGTCCCGGATCGCCTGGTCCGGCTCGCTCGGCTCGTCGTCGTACCAGGCCGCGATGAGCGTGTCCGTGCGGAACCGCGAGCGCTGCATGGTGTCGGTCTCGGTGTTCGCGTGCAGCTCGCGGCTCATCGTGAGCTCGAGCTGCGTGGTGGGGTTTGCCATGGTGTCCTCCAGGATCGTTGGCTAGTGAATGTGACATTTACAGCCTAGGGAGGGGGTCAGACATTGGCCGCGGCGAGCGCGACGGTGCCCCGCCGGATGATCCCGGCGGGGCACCGATTAGAGCGTCAGCGGCGGATGCCGCGCGCCCAGTAGAGCGCCCACGGCAGGTCGAACCGTGCCGCGATGCCGTCGTGGGCGATGTGCAGCGCGCTCGCCGCGTACCGGCGCGTGGGGAGCGGCTGGATGCGCTGCGGGTGCACGTCTCGCTCGGGAGCCTGGTGCGGGGTGCTGCCGGTGAGGATGCGGCGGGCCGTGCCCTGGTAGGCGCGGTCGGCGTAGCCGGTGATGACCTGGAAGGCCACGAAGCCGGGCCCGCCCCACGGGGCGGCGTACTCCGTGTCGAACAGCCTCCACGTCTCGGTGATCGTCCGCGCGGCCGGATCGAAGCTGCGAGTGTGGATGACCGCCTCCGGGTCGTCCGGCCGCTCGGCCTCGATCGCGTCCAGCGCCGTGCCCAGCCGGTCGAGCACGCGGCGAGCGCGGGCGATCTCATCGCGGCTGCTGAGCGCGTCGTGGTCGCCGCGGTCGATCGAGTGCACCCACTCGTCGCAGGCCCACGCGGTGAGCGGGAACGTCTCAAGGCAGGCCCAGTCGCGGAACGCCTCGACGATCGGGTTGCGCCGGGTCGCGCTCGCCGCGGTCACGGTGCCACCACCCGCAGGGAGCGCAGCCAGTCGACCTCTTGAGCGTCGAGAACATGCCCGGTCGTGATCCAGTCGGCGGCATCGTCGGTGCCGTCGAGATCGCGGAGCGTGTACACCTGGCGGGGGGCGTCGTCGTGTTCGGGGTTGCCGTCGTAGATCGTGCCGTCGTTGAGGAACACCCGGATGCGGCCGGTGCTCTCGGTGGTGTCGATCTGCGCGACGGCCGCGCCGTCGATGAGGGACACGTACCCGTGCACGTCGATGCCTGCGGCCTCGCCTGCGTGGTCGGCGACGGCCCGCTCGGCGGCGCCGGTCGCGAGCGCGCGGATCGCGTCGGCGTCCACGTCGCCCTGGCCGAGCGCTTGGGTGAGCCCGTCGATGTCCTCGTAGTTGAGCGCGATCGTCTCGGCGACGATCTCGCTGATCGGTTTGGTTGCCATGGTGTCCTCCCGGATCGTTGGCTAGTGAATGTGACGTTCACAGCCTAGGGAGGGGGTCGGACATCGGCGCGCGCTCGCCGCGAACGTGGGGCGCTCGCCGATGTCCGGGCGGGCTACATCTGCCCGACATCCCGCGCCATGCGCTCGCGGAACGCCGCGCACGCCGCGTCGATGACGGCGGCACGATAGGTGCTGCTCTCGCCCGCGGGGAGGGTCGCGAGCGCGTCTCGGAGGGCGGTGCGGGTGCTGTAGTGCAGAGCCTCGGATGCCTTGTGCGCCGAGCGGGTGCTGATGTCGTGGGTGATCCGCTCGATGATCTCCGGGACGGTGAGTGGGGGCAGCTCGAAGCGGTAGCCGGCGAGGTCGGCCAGGATGATCGCGCGCTGCCGATCGGTGAGCGGGGTGCCGTACCCGCTGCTGGGGTACAGCTCGAGGTCTCCGCTGCGGCCAGCCCGGATGTTCACGCGGACGTAGGGACGCTCGGCGCGGCCGATGCGCACGTTGCTGATGCGCTCGCCGCTGTCGGGGTCGATCGGGCAGAGGTCGGCGCGCGGCTCGCCGAGTGTGGGGCCGGGCTCGTGACTGCGGGCGTCGGAGACCTCCCAGGTCAGTCCGGCCGCGGTGAGTCGGTCGCCGAAGGTGAGGGGTGCGGTTGCCATGGTGTCCTCCCGGATCGTTGGCTAGTGAATGTGACGTTCACAGCTTACGGGTGGGGTCGGACACTGCGGCGAGCGCGGCAGCGCCCCGCCGGTCAGTTCCGGCGGGGCGCTGCGGGAGGGGTCGTGCTCGTCGCCTACTGGGGGGAGAGGGCGTTGGTGACCTGAGTCTTGATCTCTTCGGCGGCGAGGATCATCGCGCCGTCCTTGTGTGACTCGCCGTAGGCCGCGATCACGCCCGCGATCGCGCCCCATTCGGCTGCGGCCAGGCTCACGGGGATGGGCTTCGGCTGTGATCCTGCGGGCGATCCGCTCTCGCTGGTCATGGTGTCCTCCTGGGTGTCAGGTAGTGAATGTGATGTTCACAGTCTAGGGCGGGGGTCGGACATTGCGGCGAGCGCGACAGCGCCCCGCCGGTAGATCCCGGCGGGGCGCTGTCGGTGGGTCAGTAGTCCTCGTCGGTGCGGGCGAGGGTGTCGATGATCCGCAGTCCGTTGTGGAGGGGGATGGTGACGGTGGACAGGAGCGTGTAGCCCTGTGCGCCGTAGGCGTTCAGGTCGTCGTCGCGCTGCTGGCGAGCGCGGTTGCTGGCGATCTCGCCCTCCGCCTCGGTGTACTGGCGGGTGTCGATGGTGATGAATCGAGTGCGGTTTGCCATGGTGTCCTCCCGGATCGTTGGCTAGTGAATGTGACATTCACAGCCTACGGGTGGCCTCCGACATTGGAGCTGCCCACGGGTATAGGCCTCGGTTTCGGGGGTTCGCAGACATCGCAGGGCGGTGCCCCGCGACCGTCGCCGCGAGGCACCACACGAGGGGCTGGCTATGCGCCGGGGCACTCGGTGTCGATGTCGTCCTGGTCGAGCGGCAACAGTCCGCACGCCTGGCAGGTCGTCGTCCCGGTGAAGCGGCCGCTCTGCCACTGGTGGGCGAGCGGCTCGGCGGGTGCGTCCTCGTCGTCGGTGTCCATGGTCGCGGTCGCGCCGCAGTCCAGGCACCGGGCGGCGACGTCGCCGTTGAGGGTGACGACGACGCCGGGGACGCCGGAGAGCCATTCGATGTTGGCGTGGTCGCAGTCGGTAGTGGTGGTGGCCATGATGTCCTCCCGGAACGCTGGCTAGTGAATGTGACATTCACAGTCTAGAGAGGGGATCGGACATCGGCGGCGAGCGCACGCGACGGTGCCCTGCCGGTCGTCCGGCGGGGCACCGCGTGGGGTCAGGCCGCGTCGAGCGGCGTCCAGTCCCGTTCGTGGGCGGGGGTGTAGTCGATCAGCGCCGCGAGGCGGTCGCGTGCGGCCTGTAGCGCCTCGATCTCGGTGTCGTTGCTGTCGCCCTCGGCGGCGGCGAAAGTGTCCTCGATCAGACCGGCGATCTCCTTCTGTGCCGCCTCGTCGATGAGGGTGAGGCGGGCGATCTCGCCGTCCGGGTAGCGGGCATCCAGCGCCGCGGCGTCCTGGTAGTCGAAGGCCCACTGCTCGCCGAGGATCGCGAACGCCGCGGCGATGTCGCGGCCGCGGTCGCCGGTGCTGATCGCGACGTAGCCGCGGTTCAGGCCGGTGCCGACGTGCGGGTGCAGGTCGGCGTGGTCGGGGCCGAAGGTGATGTAGGTGGTCATGGTGTCCTCCCGGATCGGTTGGTAGTGAATGTGACGTTCACAGTCTAGGGCGGGGGTCGGACATCGCCGCGGGGTGTCGGTCGTGGGGTGCGTGGTGCGTGAGCGCCCCAGCCGAGGCGTAGGGCGCTCACGTCGTGGGGTGTGGCTACGCCTTCCAGGTGCCTTCCCAGCCCTCGGGGAGACGCACGCCGTGCTCGCCGTGCTCGTCGGTCTGGTGCAGGTACACGAGCACGTCGCCGGGGTCGGGGTCGGCCTCGTACTGCGGCACGGTGCGCTCGATGGTGTTGATCTGGCCGACGCTGTTGTAGCGCACGTCCACGTCGATCGCGCGCAGGTAGCCGTCCTCGACGTTGACGTGCTGATCGCAGCGCGGGCACCACAGCACGACGCGCTCGCCGTAGTCGGTCGGCTCGTCGAGCTCGACGATGCGCAGCGCGGGGAAATCGGCTGCCTCGATCTCGTGCATGACGCTCCACAGCCGGTCGATCAGGTCGTCGGCAGGGATGCGGGGAGCGGCCGCGGCCGCGGGTTCGGTGGTGGTCATTGTGTCCTCCTGGGAACGGTGAAGGCCTGCGGCGAGCGCGGGCGGGGATTAGAACTCGAGGTGCTCCCGCCGAGGGGAGGGGCGTGTAGCCGGCTCCCCTCGGGTGGGTGGTGCTCGCCGCCGCCGGGGTAGGTGTGCACCCGGCGGCGGCGAGGGGGTCAGACGGCTTCGACCAGCCCAGGGCTGACGCGCCAGCCGTTGGCGAGCGTGTACGACTTGGGGTTGGTGCGGACGATGAGCGTCTCGACTCCGGCCAGCCCGTCACGGGTGGTGCGCGGGTTGGCGACGATGCGCACGCGGGTTCCGGGGATCAGGCTCGGCAGCGCGGCCGCGGTGGCTTGCAGGGCAGCGGCGAGCGCGTCGTCGCTGTGCCCGGTCGGCTCGACGGTGGCGGTGCGGGCGAGGGTGTACACCTTGCCGGGTTCGGTGAGGGCTGCGATCTTCGCCTTGGTGCGGGCGAAGTCGATCAGCACGTACTCGGTGCCGCGGAAGCGGAACGTGTCGCCGGGGGTGCGGGTGATGAGGGTGGTGGTGTCGGTCATGGCGTCCTCCTTGGACTCTCGACGGTGAATGTGACATTCACAGGCTACGGGTGGCCTCCGACATTGGGCGGGGCGGGCGGCGCGGTCTGCGCGCCCGCCCCGGCGTGGGTCACTGGGCGGCGATCGCCGCGGTGATCTCGGCGGTGACCCGCTCGCGCTTGGCGTCGGCATCGCGCCCCGGCTCGAAGTGACCGAACGCGGTCAGGTACGCCTCGATCTGCCCGCGCAGGTACTCGGTGTTGCTGGCGTCGGCGTTGAGGCCGATGATCGCGTAGCGCGCTGCGCTCGCCGCGGCCCGCCAGCCGCTCTGCGTGAGGCCGTGGGGGTCGCCCTCGGGGAGCGAGTAGGGCTGCTCGATCTGGCCGTCGCGCGCGGTGTACTTGGTGACGGTGCGCTCGGTGACCACGACGGCATCCAGATAGTCGGGGTCGCCCTGCCCGCCGAGGGGCACCCACACCTGGGGGTCGTCGTCCGGGTGGTCGGCGTCGATGCGAGCGAGCAGGGCGGGCATTGCGGGGTCGAGGGTGAACGGGTCGCTGAGGCTGTAGTCGTCCCAGGCCTGGCGCAGCTCGTCCGGCTCGATGGTCGTCCATCCCTCGTCGAACTCGGCGCGCAGCGGAGCGTGGAAGCGGATCGCGCGCTCGACGGCTGCGCGGATGTCGTGGACGTTGTTGATGGTCTCGGTCATGGAGTCCTCCCGGAACGATTGCTAGTGAATGTGACATTCATAGGCTACGGGTGGCCTCCGACATCGCGCGGGGACATCGCGAGTGCGTCACGGGCGAGTGCCCGCCGGGGTGACCGGCGGGCACTCGGTGACGCTCAGCGGGCGAACGCCCAATCCGGGAGCACGGCTGCCGAGCAGAGGGTCGCGACGATCTGGCTCATGCCGTGGTCGGGGTCGATCGCGAGGGCGCGGTCGGTGTAGACGGTGGCGTGAGTGGATCGGCCCAGCGCCCAGGACAGCCAGGCGGCGGCGGCGAGCAGGTTGGGGCGCTCCTGGTCGTCGGCGTAGGCGGCAAGGTGGCGCACGAGCGCGAGTCCCGCCGTCAGCCGGTCGGCGTCGGGGCGGTCGCCCTGTCCGTAGAGGGTGCGGGCGATGCTCTCGGGGACGGGTGCGCCCATGATCGAGTGGCCGATCTGCGCGGCCAGGGCACGGGTGCCGTTGCCGCGGTCGGTGGCCCACTGGATGAGGGCCACGTCACGCCACAGCGGGATGCCGATGCCGGTGAGCAGGATCGCAGCCTGGCGGGTGTCGAGGTCGGCGGGGTCACCGGTCAGGGCGTCCTCCGCGACGGCGACGAAGTCCGCGAGGGCATCGTCGTCCATCCGCGCGGCCGCGAACGCGATCCGGGCGGCACGCGCCGGGTCGGCGTCGGGGATGCTCGCCCCGGCGGTCTGGGATGCTGCGACCTTCTCGCGCAGCGCGTCCGGGGTCGCGATCTCGGCGACGGGGCGCGGTGCCTCGCCGGTCAGGTGGCTGCCGTAGCCGTCGCTGGCGACGTAGAGCACGTCCACCAGGTGCAGTCCCTGCCGGTCGGCGACATCGGCGATCTGCTGGCCGAGATCGCGGGTGCTGTCGGCGTCCTCGGCGGCGTAGATCACGGCGGCTACCCCGGTCACGCGCGGCACTCGGCAGACCAGCCCGAGGCTGGTGTGCGCGAGCGTCGCGGCATCCGCGTCGAGGTCGAGTCGCATCGCCCCGATCGTGCGCGACGCCTCGAAGGGCACGAGCACGAGCGAGTCCTGCGGGGTGAAGCCGAGCAGCGCGGGCACGAGGCCGAGGAAGTCGCGCGGGGTGCCCGCCTTGATGGTGGTCGGTGTGGTGGCCATGGTGTCCTCCCGGAACGTTGGCTAGTGAATGTGACATTTACAGGCTACGGGAGGCCTCCGACATTGGTCGATGCACGCCAGGAGCCGACTCCCGACTGGCTCGTCGAAGGAGCAACCCTCGGAGAGCTCGCCGGGAAGATCGACGTTCCCGCCCAGGCGCTGGCCGAGACGGTCGCGCGATTCAACGAGCACGCCGCCCGTGGGGAGGATCCGGACTTCCACCGCGGTGCGAGCGCGTACGACCGCTACTGGGGAGACGAACAGAACCCGTATCCCAATCCCAGCCTCGCACCGCTCGAGCAAGGCCCCTACTACGCTCTCGCCGTGGTGAACGGCTGCTTCGGCACCAGCGGAGGGATCGCCACCGACGGCCTCGGAAGGGTCCTCGACGCAGACGGCGATGCCATACGCGGCCTGTTTGCGGTCGGCAACGCCTCCGAGAACGCCTTCGCCGCCGGCTACCCCGGCGCCGGCGCCACGCTCGGTCCGATCATGACCATGGCCTACCTTCTCGGGCGTACCGCCAGCGGCGCGTCGATCGGCGACCTGAGCCTTGCCGACGGAGCCGGGGCACGATGATCCGTCACGTCGTGTTCTTCTCGTTCGCAGCGAACCATGATCCTGCCGTGCTCGAGGAGTGGCGCGACCTGCTCGATGGTCTGCTCGGAAAGATTCCCGGCCTGGTCCGACTGTCACACGGCCCCGACGTGATGCGCAGCGAACGCGCATGGGACTATGCACTCGTCGCCGACTTCCGCACCCTCGACGATGTCCGTGCCTACGCGACGCACCCCGCGCATCTGCCGCTCTTCCCTCTCTCCGGAGCGATCTCGGAGCAGATCGCCTCGGTCGACTTCGAGATCGACGAGCAGTAGAGGAAGTACCCAGGCGCCGTGAAGAGCGAGGATGGTTTCTCGATGCCCCGAGTACGTGCGGTCACCCCCACCGTGGCAGAGGAGCTCCGCGACCTGAAGGCACGCTATTTTCACTACGTCGACCTGAAGCAGTGGGACGAACTGCGCGGACTCTTCGTGGACGACTGCGTCTTCGAAGGACTGTGGGCCGCCGCGCCCGACCCCGACACGTTCGTGGAGAACCTGATGCGCAACATGACCGAAGAGGTCGTCAGCGTCCATCACGGGTTCATGCCGCAGTTTCGGCGGATCGATGACTTCTCGGCTCGCGGGCGCTGGGCCATGACCGACTATCTGACGTGGCCACGCGGGTCACGAGGGTATATGGGGATCACCGTGCCGGAACAGAGGGGGATGCGGGGATATGGCTACTACGAGGAGCTCTACCGACTCACCGAGTCCGGCTGGCGCATCGCCTTCATGCGACTGAGCCGGATCCGCATGGATCCCATCGTTGGCGACGCGCCTGCGATCGACTACCCGGTGGTTCCCGCGGTCCCCGGCTGGCTGGACTGACGCCGACCCGCGGGTGCCGCACCCTCTGGTCCGAACCGTGAGCGCCGGCTCAGGTGAGGGTGTGGAGGGGCCAGCCGGTGTATGCCTCGGCGAGGAAGCGGCGGCCGGCTTCGGACTCGACGACGGATTGGAGCTCTCCGAGCTGGCGGAGGCGGTCGAAGTCCCTTGCATCGGGGGCGACGTGAAGCATGCTGGTCATCCACCAGGAGAAGTGCTGGGCCTTCCAGATGCGGTGCAGCGCCGTCTCGGGGAAGGCCTCGACGAGGCGGCTGTCCCTCTCGAGCAGAAGCGCGCGCAGCGCGCGCTCGAGAACGAGGACGTCGGCTACGGCAAGGTTCATGCCTTTCGCGCCGGTGGGCGGCACGGTATGGGCGGCGTCGCCGATGAGTGCGAGGCGGCCGCGAAGCAGTTCGAGGGCGACGAAGCTCCGGAATCGCAGCACGTCGCGTTGGAAGACGGGGCCTTCCTTGAGCGTCGTCCCCGGCACCCGCTTCTGCAGTTCTTCCCACAGTTGCTCCTCGGTGAGGGTGCTGGGGTCGGTGCGGGGATCGCATTGGAAGTACATGCGCTGCACGGTGGTGCTTCGCTGGCTGATGAGCGCGAAGCCATCGGGGGAGTTGCTGTAGATGAGCTCGTCGGCGCTGGGCGGCGCCTCGCAGAGGATGCCGAACCAGGCGAACGGGTACTCGCGGAAGTGCCCGCCTGTGTGGGAACCGGTTACGGCCTCCCGCACGACACTGCGTGACCCGTCGGCGCCGACGACGAACTCGGCCTCGATCTCGAGAGGCGATCCGTCTGCGCCGGTGGCGATGACGCGTGGGCGGTCGGACGCGGGGTCCTCGATACGATGCGCCGTCACGCCGAAGCGCAGGTCTTGGCCACTGGAGAGCCGCGCGGCGATGAGATCCTTCAGGACTTCGTGCTGCGGGTACAGCCACACACCGCGGCCGACGAGGTCGGCGAAGTCGATGCGGTGTCCGCTGCCGGCGAAGCGGAGCTCGATGCCGTCGTGGCGGTCTCCCAGGGTGCGGGCGCGGCTGAACGCGCCGAGCGTGTCGAGCACCTCGACGGTGCCCTGTTCGAGGATGCCTGCCCGGATCGTGGTCTCGATCTCTTCACGGGAACGCTGATCGATGACGACTGACTCGAGGCCGGACGCCGCGAGCAGATGCGACAGCAGCAGTCCGGCGGGTCCAGCGCCGACGATGGCGACGCGGGTGCGGATGGTGGACATTGGGGCGTCTCCTTCGACGTGACAACGGATGCCTCGCTCAGTGTGAACCCGGTTCAGACGGTCGAACGCCGCATTCCCGTTGAACGGGAGACGCCGACTATCGGGGGGACCGCAGCGTGGCCTCGATGCCGGTCACGGCTTCTCGCAGAGCGATGATCGCCGCCGTGTGCGGCGCTTGTCGTGGTAGCACCACGGAAAGCGCGGCGACGACTTCACCTGCGTCGCGGATCGGCACGGCCACGCCGGTCGAGACGGATTCGATCGAACCTTGCGCGATCGCCACGCCATCGCGACGCACGCCAGCGAGGAGACGGCGTAGACGTCCGGGATCGGTCACCGTCTCGGGTGCGAGAGCGCGCAACGGCTGGGCGAGCACGCGTTCGCGGAGATCGGCGGGAGCGTGCGCGAGCAGGACGAGGCCCGACGAGGAGGCGTGCAGCGGTAGCCGCCCAGCGATCCGTGTGATGTTCGCACCGGCGTCGGGGTGCGAAAGGCGTTCGAGGAACAGTGCTTCGTCCTGTTCGAGAACGGCGAGTTGGGTGTGCTGGCGGATGTGCGTCTGCACGCGCTCCATATAGGGGAGCGCCGCCTGGCGCAGACGTAGCGCGGTCGACCCGCGGAGGGCCAGTTCCCACAAGCGCATTCCCAGGTGGACGCGGCGGTCCTCGTCGCGTCCGAGCAGTCCGGCGTCGACCAGCTCGTCCACGATCCGGTGCGCGGTGGACGACGGCAGCGCCGCTCGGCGCCCGATCTGACTGGCCGACTGCACCGAACGATCAGCTGTGAACGTCTCGAGGACGCGCACGATGCGGTCGATCATCGAGTCGCTGGAGGGCGAGTTCGCCATGCGCTCAGGATGACACGGCTCGCGTCGACGGTGTTGCGGCGATGGTTGGTCCCCTGCCTGACGCGACGGCGGTAGCCTCGGCTCATGGTTTCTGTTCCGGATGCTGCAACGGCTTGGGAGCCCCTCACGCCTCATGCTGTCGCTGAGCTCCTTCGGGTCGGTAGCGCCCGCTGGTGGCTGTCGGGCGGGGTGGCCCTGGAGCACTGGCTGGGCCGGACGATCCGCGAACGGCCGAACACGGACGTGAGCACCACCCAAGGCGGGCTGCCGCAGCTGGTCCGGGCGTTGCCTGCCGGTTTCACCGCCTGGGCGCCTGCGGGGGAGGACGCCGTCATCCCCTGGGCCGACGCGCCCGACGATGCCGATGTGCAGCCGGTGCGGATTCAGGACGAGCGCTCCGGCGCCTGGGTGCTTCAGGTGAACGTCGAGGATGGGACGGAACATGCCTGGCTGTACCGGCGAGACCCGCGGCTGCAGTTGCCGTGGGATCGCGCCGTGCTCGAGGTCGACGGCATTCCGACCGGTGCGCCCGAGGTGCAGCTGGTCTGGAAGGCGTTGCGGCCGCGGCCGGAGGATGACCTCGACAAGGACGTGGTGCTGCCGCAGCTCTCGGACGAGGCCCGGTCGTGGTTCGAACGGGCGATCCTCTCCGTCCACCCGCACTCGAACTGGTCGATCCACGTGCGCAGCCCTTTCGCGCCCGCGAAGGCAAGCTGGAACCGCAAGAACGGCTAGGTCGGCCGGTGGTCGTCGGCGGCCACCGCATCCAGCACCACCGATCGGAACCACGTCTGCGCGGGAGACATGCTCAGTTCGCGTCGCGTGTAGAGCGCGACCGGGGTGCTCTGGCCCGGCCACGGCAGCTCGGCGATGCGCAGACCGGGGAACCATCCGCAGAACACCTCGGCCACGTGTCGCGGCAGCAGCACGACGAGATCGGTCGCCTCGAGCACCGCGGGCACGGTGGCGTACTCCTCGACCGTCAGCGTCACCTGCGGCATGAGTCCCTGTTCGATCATCGCCTGGAGCGGGTACACGTGGCCGCCGCGGGAGGACACCCGCACGAAGCGGCGCCCGACGAACATGTCCGCGGCGGTCGGAGGCAGCGGATGGGCACGCGAGGACAGCGCCACGTACTCCACGTCGCGCACCGGTGTGCGCCACAGCCGCGGCGAGTCCAGCAACGACACCGTGATCGCCAGGTCGATGGTGCCCCGGACGAGCCCGTCTTCCACCTGATCCGCGTCCAGCCGCCGCACCTGCAGGTGAAGGTCCGGCGCCTCCTTCGCGAGCACCGGCATGATCGGCGGCAGGAAGGTCTGCTCGCCGATCGAGGTCAGCGCGAGCGAGAGCTCCCCGCCGAAGCTCGCGGGATCGAAGGCGTCGGGCGCGCTCACCACGGCATCGATGCGCGACAGTGCCTCGTGCAGCGGTCCGAACAGCTGCCGGGCACGCGGGGTCGGCACCATCTCGTTCCCCTGGCGGCGGAACAGGTCGTCGCCGAACCGCTGCCGCAACCTCCTCAGCGTGTAGCTGACCGTCGGCTGCGTGACGTGCAATCGCTCGGCGGCGGCGGTCAGACTGCGCAGCTCGTACAGCACGACGAAAGTGCGCAACTGGTTGAGATCGGTGAGCGACATCGCATTGATCCCATCTATACGGTTCGGCTCCTACATCTATTGGACCATACCCATAGAGCGAACTAGAGTCAGGGTGACAGCACCGGCACCGCTGCCGACGTGGCACGCACCACCCGGCACCGACCCGATCACAGTGACGAGGACGCACGTTGATCATCGACATCCATGGCCACTACACCACGGCCCCCGCGCAGCTGGGAGCGTGGCGCGATCTGCAGATCGCGTATGCGGAAGGCGCGGGCGAGGCGCCCGACCCGGCCGCGCTGCGGATCAGCGATGACGACATCCGCGAGACCATCGAGGCGAACCAGTTGCGGCTGATGGACGACCGCGGCAGCGATGTCACGGTGTTCAGTCCCCGTGCATCGTTCATGGCCCACCACCTCGGCGACCTCGCCGTCAGCGAGACCTGGGCGCGCATCTGCAACGACCTCGTCGCGCGGGTGTCGCAGCTGTTCCCCGACCGTTTCCTCCCGGGCGCGATGCTCCCGCAGTCGCCGGGCGTCGACCCGAAGACGACCCTCGCCGAACTCGACCGGGCGGTGAACGATCTGGGCGTCGTGACCGTCAACATCAACCCCGACCCGTCCGGCGGACTGTGGACCGCCCCGCTGCTGACGGACAAGAGCTGGTATCCGCTCTACGAGAAGCTCGTCGAGTACGAGCTGCCCGCGATGATCCACGTGAGCACCTCGTGCAAGCCGCAGTTCCACACCACCGGCGACCACTACCTGGGTGCCGACACGACGGCATTCATGCAGCTGCTCAAGGGCGACCTGTTCCGCGACTTCCCCGACCTGAAGCTCGTCATCCCGCACGGCGGCGGCGCGGTGCCCTATCACTGGGGACGCTTCCGCGGCCTGGCGATGGCGCTCGGCAAGCCCGAGCTGGAGGAGCACCTCCTGGGCAACGTGTACTTCGACACGTGCGTGTACCACCAGCCGGGCATCGACCTGCTCACCGGGGTCATCCCGACCGAGAACATCCTCTTCGCGAGCGAGATGATCGGCGCCGTCCGCGACGTCGACCCGCGCACGGGCCACTACTTCGACGACACGAAGCGATACGTGGATGCGACCGGGAACCTCACCGACGAACGACGCGGACAGGTCTTCGAAGGCAACGCCCGCCGCGTGTACCCGCGCCTGGACCGCGCCCTGCGAGCCCGCGGCCTGTGACCTCACCCTGGAGAACCCGATGACTCAGCGACTGAACGACCTCGGCATCGTCCGCACGCGCATCGAGCGGCCCGACTCCGCCGACGTCGCGCGGCTCTCGCGGTTCGGGGTCGCCACGATCCACGAGGCGATGGGCCGGGTCGGCCTGCTGCGGCCGTACATCCGCCCGGCGTACAGCGGGGCGACGCTGTGCGGCCCGGCCGTCACGGTGCTCCTGCAGCCCGGCGACAACTGGATGTTCCACGTCGCCGCCGAGCAGGTGCAGGAGGGCGACGTCATCGTCGCCGGCTGCACCACGGAGAGCGAGGACGGCTTCTTCGGCGAGCTGCTCGCCACCTCCCTCACCGCCCGGGGCTGCAAGGGCCTGGTCATCGACGGGGGCGTCCGCGACGTCGCCGACCTCGAGAAGATGGGCTTCCCGGTCTTCTCCCGCGCCATCAGCGCGAAGGGCACCGTCAAGGCGACGCTGGGCTCGGTCAACATCCCCGTGGTCGTGGCGAACGCCGTGGTGAACCCCGGCGACGTGGTGGTCGCGGATGTCGACGGCGTCGTGGTCGTCCCCCGCGAGCTCGTCGGCGCCGTCGCCGACGCCTCGCAGAAGCGCGAGGACAACGAGGAGGCCAAGCGCCAGAAGTTCCGCGAGGGCGTGCTCGGTCTCGACATCTACGGCATGCGGGAGCCGCTGGCGGCCGCGGGCCTCGAGTACGTGGAGGATTGACGATGGCTCACGCACAGGCGATCGCGCACGGCGACACCAGCGGCGGCTTCGAGAAGACGCCCGGTTGGCTGGACTGGTACGACGGCCCGACGACCCCGACGTTCCGGCTCCCCGCCGGCGCTGTCGACGCGCACTGCCACGTGTTCGGCCCCGGCGCGGAGTTCCCCTACGCCCCCGAGCGCAAGTACACGCCGTGCGACGCGTCGGCCGCGCAGCTGTTCGCGCTGCGCGACCAGCTCGGCTTCGACCGGAACGTCATCGTGCAGGCGACCTGCCACGGCGCCGACAACCGGGCGCTCGTCGACGCGCTGCGCCGCAGCAAGGGGCGTGCCCGCGGGGTCGCGACGGTTCGTCGCGACGTGACCGACGAGGAGCTCGCCGAGCTGCACGAGGCCGGTGTGCGCGGCGTGCGGTTCAACTTCGTCAAACGCCTCGTCGACCGGGTGCCGACCGACTCGCTCGACGCGATCGTGGAGAAGATCGCCCCCCTCGGGTGGCATGTCGTCATCTACTTCGAGGCCGAGGACCTTCCCGACCTCTACGACTTCTTCTCGGCGATCCCGACGGACGTCGTGGTCGACCACATGGGGCGTCCGGATGTGACGAAGGACCCGGAGGGTCCGGAGTTCGAGCTGTTCCTGCGCTTCATGCGCGAGAACCCCAACGTGTGGACGAAGGTGTCGTGCCCCGAGCGGCTCAGCGCCACCGGTCCGCGCGCGCTGAATGGCGAGCAGCACGCCTATACGGATGTCGTGCCGTTCGCCCGTCGCGTGGTCGAGGAGTTCCCCGATCGCGTGCTGTGGGGCACCGACTGGCCCCACCCCAACCTCAAGGACCACATGCCTGACGACGGGCTGCTGGTCGACTACATCCCACAGATCGCGACGACCCCCGAACTGCAGCAGAGGCTGCTCGTCGACAACCCGTCGCGGCTGTACTGGCCCGAAGGAGAATGACCATGGCACTCGACAAGCCGTACAAGGACATCCCCGGCACGACCATCTTCGATGCCGAGCAGGCCCGCAAGGGCTACCACCTCAACCAGTTCTCGATGTCTCTCATGAAGCCCGAGAACCGCGAGCGCTACCTCGCCGACCGCGAGGCGTACCTCGACGAATGGCCCCTCACCCCGGTGCAGCGTCAGGCGGTGCTCGATCTCGACCTGAACACCTGCATCGCCGAGGGCGGCAACATCTACTTCCTGAGCAAGATCGGCGCCACGCACGGTCTGAGCTTCCAGCAGATGGCCGGCTCGATGACCGGGATGTCGGAGGCGGCGTACCGCGACATGATGGTCGGAGGTGGCCGACGTCCCGAGGGCGTGCGCCTGAAGGATCTCGACGGGTGGACCCCGCCCTCGAACGAGAAGTCCGAGGTGATGCGCCCGGACGCCCCCGCGAAGTTCACGTCGGCGCTGTTCACGTCGCACGTGCCGGCGATCGGCGCCGCGATGGACCTGGGCAAGACCGAGGAGCCGTACTGGAAGAAGGTCTTCGACGGGTACCAGTGGACCCGGAAGTGGGCCAAGGAGAACACGCCCGACGTCATCATCCTGGTGTACAACGACCACGCCACGGCGTTCGACTCGAACATCATCCCGACCTTCGTCCTGGGCACGGGCGCGCACTATCCCGTCGCCGACGAGGGTTACGGCCCGCGCCCGGTGCCCGACGTGAAGGGGTATCCCGAGCTCGCCGCGCACATCGCCCAGTCGGTCATCCAGGACGATTTCGACCTCACCCTCGTCAACGAGATGGTCGTCGACCACGGCCTGACCGTGCCGCTGTCGCTGGTGTTCGGCGACGTCGAGGAGTGGCCGTGCCGGGTCATCCCGCTTCCGGTGAACGTCGTGCAGTACCCGGTTCCGTCCGGGCGTCGGTGCTACGAGTTGGGCAAGGCGATCCGTCGCGCGCTGGACAAGTGGGACGGTCCCGAGCTCAACGTGCAGATCTGGGGCACCGGGGGGATGAGCCACCAGCTGCAGGGCCCGCGCGCGGGACTGATCAACGAGGAGTGGGACAACGCGTTCCTCGACCACCTGATCGCCGACCCGCTGGGCCTCACCGAATGGTCGCACATGGAGTACGTCGACGAGGCCGGATCCGAGGGCATCGAGCTGGTGGACTGGCTCATCGCCCGTGGGGCGATGGACGACCAGTTCGGCGGCGGGGCGCCCGAGGTGAACCACCGGTTCTACCACGTCCCGGCGTCCAACACCGCCGTCGGCCACCTGGTCGTCACCAACCCCGTCGCGCCGCGGCCCGTCGAGTCCGAGAGTGTGAGCCTCCCCCTGGAGGAAGTCCACGCATGAGTGACAAGGTTCGCGTCGCCGTCGTCGGCGCCGCCGGCGCCTTCGGCATGAAGCACCTCGACGGCCTCGCGAACATCCCCGACGCCGAGGTGACCGTCGTCAGCGGCACCAGGCCCGAGCCCACGGAGTCGGTGGCCGAGAAGTACGGCGTGCCGAATGCCGTGCTCGGTCTCGACGCCGTGCTCGAGCGAGACGACGTCGACGCGGTGATCCTCGCGACGCCGACGCAGCAGCACGCGGATCAGACGCAGGCGGTGCTCGCCGCGGGCAAGCACGTGCAGGTCGAGATCCCGCTCGCCGATTCGCTGGCGGATGCCGAGGCCACCCTGGCCGCGGCATCCGCCTCCGACCGGGTCGCCATGGTCGGGCACACGCGGCGGTTCAACCCGTCGCATCAGCTGGTGCACAACCGGATCGCGGCCGGCGAGTTCGCGGTGCAGCAGATGGACGTGCAGACGTACTTCTTCCGCCGCACGAACACGAACGCGAAAGGCGAGGCGCGGTCGTGGACCGACCATCTGCTGTGGCACCATGCGGCACACACGGTCGACCTGTTCGCCTACCAGGCGGGTCGGATCGTGCAGGCCAACGCCATCCAGGGCCCGATCCACCCCGACCTCGGCATCGCGATGGACATGTCGATCCAGCTCAAGAGCGAGACCGGCGCGATCTGCACGCTGTCGCTGTCGTTCAACAACAACGGACCGTTCGGCACGTTCTTCCGCTACATCGGCGACACCGAGACCTACATCGCGCGCTACGACGACCTCTACAACGGTCGTGACGAGCAGATCGACGTCTCGCAGGTCGCCGTCAGCCTCAACGGCATCGAGCTGCAGGACCGGGAGTTCGTCGGCGCGATCCGCGAGGGCCGCGAGCCGAACTCGTCGATCCGCCAGGTCATCGACTGCTACCGCGTGCTCGGCGCGCTCGAGGAGCAGCTCGCGTGAGGCTTCCCCGCATGGGGCTCGGGTGCATGTCCCTCAGCCATGCCTACGGCACCCCTCCGTCTCTCGAGGACGGAGTGGCGCTCGTGCGTTCCGCGCTCGACGACGGCGTCCAGCTGCTCGACACCGCCACGCTGTACGGCGGCGGCCGCAACGAGGAGCTCGTCGGGCGCGCGATCGCGGGGCGTCGGGACGAGGTCGTGCTGGCCAGCAAGGGCGGCATGGCGCTCGTCGACGGCGTGAAGGTCATCGACGGGCGCCCCGAGACGCTGCGCGCACAGGTCGACGCCTCGCTGCGGCGGCTCGGCGTCGAACACATCGATCTCTACTACCTGCACCGGTGGGACAAGAAGGTGCCGATCGCCGAGAGCGTCGGGGCGCTGGCCGAGATGGTGGCGGCGGGAAAGATCGGCGCCATCGGGCTGTCGGAGGTGTCGGTGGACCGTCTCCGGGAGGCGCTCGCGGCGGCGCCCATCGCCGCGGTGCAGAACGAGTACTCGCTCTGGAGTCGCAATCCCGAGCTCGGCATCCTCGACGCCACCCGTGACGCCGGGGTGGCGCTGGTCGCGTTCTCACCGGTCGGACGCGGGTACCTCGCCGACTCCATCACCGACCCGGAGCAGTTGCCGCCGAAGGACATCCGCCGCGCGATGCCGCGCTTCCAGCCGGAGCACTGGGCCGCCAACGCCGCGTTGCTGCCCGCGTGGCGAGCCCTCGCCGCCGAGGCCGGCCGCACGCCGGCACAGCTGGCCTTGGCGTGGCTGCTCTCCCGCGGCGATCACGTCGTGCCGATCCCCGGGAGCACGGATGCGCACCACGTGCGCGAGAACCAGCGCTCTCTCGGCACGGTCGTCGATCCCGCGGTGCTCGTGCGCGCGGGCGAGCTGATCGACACCGCCACGGTGTCGGGGCCGCGCTACAACGCCACCGGGACGAGCGAGGTCGACGCCGAGTCGTTCGAGGCGGCCGTGTGAGAGCCATCTCCTCCATGGCGACGCGTCAGGTCCTCGCCGACCTGGCCACGGCGGCAGCGGACAGGGGGTTGCCCCTCGTCGAGATCGAGTCCGTCGGCGGAGTGGACGCCGCCCAGCGCGTGGCCGGGGGTGAGCAGCTCGATCTGGTGTTCCTCGCCGCCGACGCTCTGGACCGGCTCTCCGGAGACGGCCACGTGGACGCGGCGACGGTCACACCGCTCATGCTCTCGCGCGTCGCGGTCGCGGTTCCCTCGGGCACGCCCTCGCCCGCCGCCCGCGCCGACACGGCGGCGTTCGCGGACGCCCGCGGGGTCCGCGAGGCCCTGCGCGCCGCCGCTCGCATCGGCTACTCCACCGGCCCGAGCGGCACGGCGCTCGTCCGCACGATCGACGACTGGGGCCTCACCGGCCAGGTGGGCGATCGTCTCGTGCAGGCGCGACCCGGCATCCCGGTCGCCCGGCTGCTCGCCGACGGCCAGGTCGACCTCGGCTTCCAGCAGCTCAGCGAGCTCGTCGGTCAACCCGGGGTGCGCATCCTCGGTGTCCTGCCTTCGGACTGCGCCATCGAGACCGTGTTCTCGGGCGCCGTCGCGACCACCTCATCCGACCCGCGACGAGCCCGCGACGTCCTGGCGTTCTTCGCGTCCGATTCG
Organism: Microbacterium sp. OR21; assembly: GCF_047306785.1. NCBI lineage: Bacteria > Bacillati > Actinomycetota > Actinomycetes > Micrococcales > Microbacteriaceae > Microbacterium > Microbacterium sp. OR21. The sequence continues at coordinate 77,586 of NZ_JAZEXJ010000005.1, forward strand.
ACGGCATCCATCAAGACAGAGCACGCCTTCAGCCCGCCTGCACGACGGGACTGACCGGGATTCGGCGCCGCTTCGCCCGGTGTGCCGGATGGCTCACGCGGCCGTCAGGCGTCCGGCGTCTGCTCGGGGCCGAACCGGGCGGTGAACTCGTCGACGTCGAGAACGTTGCGTCCGAGCCGGCCGGACACCTGGTTGTAGGTGCCGGTGATCTCGAGGTCGCGGGCGCTGCGGAGCGTGCCGACGTAGCGGGGCTGCCAGCCGGTCTGCGCCAGCAGCGGGCGGACCTGCGCGGATGTCTCCGCCGAGTCGGCCAGGTACGGCAGGACCGCCTTCGGGCTCGCCTCGGCGATCGCGGAGCTCGCGACCGCGGCGGTGGCGAGGTTCGAGAACGCCTTC
>NZ_JAZEXJ010000006.1:0-40867 GCF_047306785.1 Microbacterium sp. OR21
AATACTGCGCCGCACATCGGCGGCATACTGCACCGCACACCCGGTGCAACACGTCGCCGTGGCGCGGAGTCGGGTCAGTCGTTGGAGTCGGTCGGCGGGGTCTGCGCCTGTCGCCGGCGCTCCCACTCGCCTCGCAGCCATTCGCCCTGTCGTTGTGCTGCAGCGCGGCTGATCCCTCGCGCCTTGGCCGGCGCCGGCGGGAACGGGGCACCCTCGTTGTAGAGCTGCTCAAGGCGGTCGGCTTCCCGCATGAAGGCGACCTCGACGAGACCGGCCAGCGCGGGCGCACCCTCCGGCTCATCCCTCGTCGACCACCACGCAGCCTTGAGGCGCGCGTGCAGCGCGACCGGCAGGTAGTAGGTCTGATGGCGGTATCCCGCGGCTCCTCTTGGGTTCACACCCTGGGCACGGTCGGGGGCAGGAGGGAAAGGGGAGCCGGCGTTGTAGAGCTGCTCGAGGCGGTTGGTCTCGCGGCCGATGGCGACCTCGACGAGACCGGCCAGCGCGGGCGCACCCTCCGGCTCATCCCTCGTCGACCACCACGCAGCCTTGAGCCGTGCATGCAGCGCGACCGGCAGGAAGTATGCGATCGAGCGGTAGCCGGTGGCCGACACTGACCCGGCGGGTCGGTCGGTGTCACCAGCGGCGTTGACATCTGTTGAGGGCACGAGTCACCGTCTGGGTGGGAGAGGCTTCGGCCCCGTTTCGGGCCGGGGCTGCCCCCAGCCTACAGGCCGGTTTCCAGGCCGTCAGGAGGGTTACATGCCGCGAGTTGACTCGGTTTTCCAGGGGGGTCAGAGGCGTCGGCAAGTGCCGTCTGTGGGACAGATCTCGATGCCATACAGGCGGAGGAACTCTTCGGGGTTCACGTAGCCGGCGTACTGCGAGGGGGCACCGAGTGCAGTCGCCTCCTGCAGCCCGGCGACGGCCTGATTCGTCGTCCCGTTCTTGTTGACGGCCAGGTGCAGGTGGCATCCCCCACTGGGCGGCACGTTCCCGACGACACCGATCTGCTGGCCGGCGGTGACGGTGTCTCCGACGTCGACGAGCCGCTCGCTCTTGTACATATGCAGGTAGGACACCACGAACCCATCGGGGTGCTTGATCGACAACCACAGTGAGCTGCTGAGAGTCACCGTGCCCGGCAGGACCGCGTAGACAGGGTCGCCGCACGGGTTTGGCCAGCGCTGCAGGTCGATTCCGACATGCCAACTCGACGCACCCGGAACGGTGATGTCGCGCGGCCCGTAGCCGGAGGTCATCTGGTAGCCGGCCGCAAGGGGGAAAGCGGCCTGCCCGACGACAGTGCTGCTGTCGCAGCTGATCGACCCGCCGACCGCGGTGATGATCTGCTGTGCTGCGGGCTCCCACTTGTCGTAAGCGGTCGGGTATGCGGAGACCTGCACGGTCTGCGCGGCCTCCCCCAGCCCCATGTCCTCCCAGCCGGGGATGTCGAGCAGCCCACGCGGCGATCCGCCGTTGGGGCCCTCCTCGCCGCCGAAGAACGCCTTGGCTGCGTAGAGGGGGTCCATGAGCTCCTCGACGGTGCCCCAGCCCGACACACGCTGCTGGAAGTAGTTGACGGAGTCGTGGTCGCTGCCGACCGCGTCGTGCGGGTAATCGAGGGACTCAGGCACGGAGGAGTTGGCGTACATCTTCAAGCCGGACTCCTGCAGCGCGGTCATGATCGCGATCTGCTGGCCCCGCGCGGACACGCCCAGTGAGCGGGCGACCGAGAGGATGGTGGCCGCGTGGCCGAGCTCCGTCGCACCGAGGGTGCGGGTCGATCCTCCTGTGGTCTGGACCTCGAGCTTGTCGGTGGTCAGCGACCCCGCGGTGCACTGCGACGACCCACCGCCGGAGGCGCCGGCGATCGCCATCATCAGGAACATCGTGTAGCCGGCGAAGAGCACCACCGGCACCAGCACGAGCGCGATCACCCAGAGGACGACCTTGCGCGAACCACCACCGTCCCCGTCGTCTCCCCCATTGACGGCGCCGGCGACGTCGGCAGAGCGCTCGAGTACTCCCGATGCGGACATGCGGGGTTACTTCTGTGCGATCGCGAGCCGGGCGCGCATCTCACCGCTGCGCGGAGAGCGAGGCGCGCGCGCCGGCAGGGACGAGATGTCGACGACACCTGACGAGGGGCGCCGTTCGATGTGTCCCATGCCCGAGGAGTCGACGACGATCCGTCGAGGACCGTCCGGGGTGCGCGTGGGCGCCGGGCCCTGGTCGACGACCATCGAGACCACCTTCGGGTCGCCCGCAGCTCGCGGCTTGCTCGCGCCTGCCGCGGCCGCGGAGACAGCCTTCGACGCTCCCTTGCTCGCGACTCGGCCACCGACCTCGAGCGCCGCGGCGCCGGCGGCGCCGGCCACACCGCCCGCTGCGGCACCCTTGCCGATCCGCGCGGCCGTGAAGACCAGGTCCGCGGTCTTCGAGGCCTTGGCGGCAGCACCCGCGCCAGCGCCGCACCCAGAGCCCATCTGAGGCGACGGGAGGGCGGGACGGCTCGGTGAGCCGCCAGAGGGCGTCGAGGGCGGCTTGGGAGCCGCGGGCGGGCGTGTAGCGGTCATTGTGCCGATGTCCTGCGCAGCCCCCGCGCCGAAGTTGATGGAGCGCGCGTCGACCTTGTTGTCAGGGCGACGCAGCGCCGCGGCCGCGACGGTGGATACGGCGCTCATCGCCGCGACGGTCTTGACCCCGTCGCGCTGCGCCGGCGCGCCCTTGCCGATGCCGTACTTGGAGAGCTGCTCGGCGATCGACCGGCCGGTCTTCTTGGCAATGCGACGCGCTCGGATGATGAGGAACAGCAGCACGATCATCACCAGCGTCGCAAAGGTCATCTGCGCGACGAGCGGGATTCCCAGGCTGCTGAGCCCGGTGATCGCTGCGACGGTGAGCTTGAGGACGGCCGCCATGACGACTGCCATGAAGACGATGGCGACCAGGCCCATGAAGGTGTCGGCGAGGGACTTCCACAGCGGGTATCGGTTGACCGGGAGGATCCCGATGTAGACGTTCCACATGGTCTTGAGTGCGGAGATCAGGAAGCCGAGAACCGTGACTAGGAACAGCACCCCGAAGGCCATCGGCAGGATGAACAGGGTGAGCGCTCCGGGGGTCATCGTGACGGCCGTGAGCACCTGGCCGAAGTTCGGATTCTGGTTGAACGTCTTCGCCGCCTCGTCGCACCCGCCGACCGCGTCACGGACCTCGTTGCCGCCGGTCTGGATGGGCGCCGAGTTGGTCATCGTGTCGGTGAACGTCGCGGCGCACTGCCCCTCGAGGGCGTGGCCGAACGCGATCGTCTGCGCAGGGATCTTCACGAAGATGTCGACCAGCTGCGACGTGACCGCAGCTGACAGCAGGTTCTCGGAGTCGAGCTCCGTGCTGTTGATGTCGTCGGTGACGACGACGGCAGCGATCTGACCGCCGTACTCCTGGGCGGTGTCGAATGCTCCGCCTGCGGCGGTGAGCGAGGCGATCGGGTTAGCGAGCAGACCGGTCGCCAGCACCGCACAGCACGCAGAGATGAACAACTCCGCCCACCCGGTGGAGTGCCGGCCGAGCATGATCGCCAGGCCCGCGACACCGCCGGCGATCGTCAGCGCGAACGGGATCCATGCGATCTCGCCGAGGAAGTCCTGCAAGAGGTCGGCCAGCGCGCCGAACGGTGCCGCGACGATGTCGACCCACTCGAAGGAGAGCAGCCAGTTGCAGAACCAGATCATCCACGACACCAGACCCAGATGCCCGGTCCAGATCGGGTCGATCCACATGGAGATGAAGAACTTCCCCATCGTGAACACATCGCCGCGGTCCAGTGGAAGCACCGTGTAGTTGGTCAGCGGGACGCCGTCGCTGTCAGTGATGTCGCCGCCGAGCATGAACGGGGACGAGCCGCCGCCGTCAGCGGCGAAGGCCCAGTACGTGTTGCCGAACAGGACCAGGAACAGGTCGATCAGGACGACGGCGATGACCTTGCTCCACCGCGGGTGATCGTGCGCCCAGAAACGGACCCGCCAGAACGCGCCGCCCAGAGTCTCGAAGGTGTGCCGGTAGAAGGTGATCATGGTGTCACCAGAGACGGGGTCGACAGCACGGCTTCGCGGCGGTCGGGGCGCTCGGGCAGCGTCTTGCGGAACTTCCCGATTCGACCGCGCTGGTCACGGATCAGTCCCTCGCCGCGCCGCTCCGGGGCGACCTTTCCGTCCGCCCCGAGCGGGGACAGGTCTTCGGTGACCACCTGGACCATCGCCGGGTCCGCGGGCTCGCCGGTCAGCCACTCGATCGCGCGGCGAGCGAGCTCCTTGTCGGTCTGGCGCATCACGTAGCGGGTCTTGAGCAGGCCTCGGGTCTGGGTTTCTCCGAAGTCGGCGGGGTCGTGCGAGCCGAGGGCGAAGAACGCGCGGTGCTTGCGACCGTCGCGGATGCCGATGCGCAGGTCGCGCTCTCCCTCCGGTGACTGGGTGATGTGGTGGCACTCGTCGAAGTAGGCGCCGGCGAGCTCGCCGGGGTTCATGAAGCAGACCTCGCGGGAGATCCCCATGAGCATCGCGTACATGGCGCGGCCGTAGATCTTTTCCAGGGGCATCTCCTCGAACAGGTGCGCGTGCTCGAGCTCGGTCTTGTCTGGCAGCGACAGCCCATGGGTGAGGAAGACCAGGGCACGCGATTTCAGGTCGACAGCGGTCAGCCCGTCATTGAAGAGAACCTCGCCGATGTCCTTCGACGCGACCAGGTTGATCAGGCCCGACAGCTCATCGCTCTCCGCCGAGGAGATCGTCTTGAGGTGCGCCCGCAGGCGACCGAGGCTGGTGATGTCGTGCGCGGCGACGTACTCCGGCTCGAGGAGGCGGGACAGGGCGACGCCTCGGGAGTCGCGGGCCCGGATGCCGAGCATCACCGCGAAGAGCGACTGCACCATGCGTGCGCCGACGAGAGGGCCGAACACCCGCAGCGGGTCCAGCGAGTACTCCGGGGTCATCAGGTCAACGATCGTCGTGGTGTCCGGCCGGAGGCTCTGCGCGAAAACCGCGTACTCCTTGGCCTCTGTGCGGTCGATCGCGACGACGCGGCCGTTGCGGTCGACCGTGTCGCCCATGTCTCCCTTGAGCAGCACGCTCTTGCCGGCGCCGAGCTCGGCGACCACGCCGAAGCTGGCGCTGGTGTCGGCCTGGATACTGCCGTCCGCGTCGCGGAGGATCGGGGTGTGCCGGGCGGTGCTGATGTTCTCGCCGAAGCGGGCGCCCTTCTCGTCTCCGAGCTCGTTGCTGGAAAGCGGAACGCCGGTCGCGAACTCCCGGCCCGTCGTGATCTGGGTGAGCTCACGGACGATGCGCCCGGTGGGCGTGCCGGGGATCATCGCCCACCAAAGCTCCTCCTGACCTCCCAGGGGAGCCTCGAGGAGGAAGTCAGCGCGCTTGTACTCGTCTGCCACGAACCGGCCCTTAGCCTTCGCGAGATCGGCGGTATCTGCCCCCACAGCGAACAGCACCGTCGCCTGAACCTCGACCTCCTTATCGGAGCGGTTGAGGGAGGCGTGGTAGGCGGCCAGCGTCTCCGCGATCTCTCCGAGGTCGGATCCGCCGCCGGTGATCGTCGCGGTGCCCTCCTGGTGCTTGTACTGCTCCTCGAGGGCGGTTTCGGCCTTCTTGTTGCGACGCTTGACCTCGTCGGCGCCGGTGACGGTGAAACGGATCCCCCAGTCGACGTCAAGGGGGAACTGGTCGACGTGTGAGATCCACTCGACGCCGGGCGAAACCCAGCCGGCCTTGGGTGCGGCGACCATGGCCTGCACCACCTGGTAGGACGACGTCTCGTCCGCGTAGGGGCTGTGCACCTTGAGGTAGCGGCGCTTGAACGGGAGGAACTGCTGCCCCTTGGGAAGGTCGCTCTGTCCGCCTTCGTCGAGCCATGGGTTCGGCATCGCGGAGGGCATCTGGAAGTGCGCGAGCTCGTCGACGCCGAATCCGTCCTCGGTACCCTCGGCGGGCGGGACAGGGGCGGCGAGATCTGCGGAGAGGCCGCGCTGCTGCGAGTGAAGGGCGATCCAGATCTGCTCGGCCGGCGTTGCACGGGTCGGCTGGAACGCGGCCGGGATGCGAACCTCGATCTCCTTGGCCATCCGCGCGGCCGCAGCGATCTCGGAGTCGGTAGGCAGCTGACGGGGAAGAGCCAACGTGTCGCGCAGCTTGGTGTCGGCGGCGCGCACTGCCGACCTCGCGCGAGCCTTCATCGAACCGGCCGCGAGCGGGACCGAGAACCAGAACGCGCGCGTTCCAAGCGGGATCTGCTCGAGCGCGTCCAGGGTCAGCTCGACCTCGCGCGCCCAGTCCGGACACTCGTCGATGCGAACACCGTCCAGCATCCGCTCCACGACAGACACCGGATCCAGGTCAGCGCACAGCCCCAGCAGCAGTCCCTCGCCCCGGTGCGCCTGGAAGAGCGCCTGGTGGTGCGCCTTGACGAGCTGCTTTGCCGCCGTGGTGGCGTAGGCATACGGGAGCGGCTGCAGCCGCCACGTAGCCCAGACCACGCCCGAGCGGGTCCACATCAGGTTGCTCGTCATCGCTGTTGCCGGAATCTGCATCGTCGTCTCGTTTCTCAGTCGGTCGGCGTGGCCAGCAGCAGATCGCGACCGCCGCTGAGGGGTGCCGTGATCGGCGTGCCGCCGAGGATGGGGAGGAGGGCTGCGTAGCTCGTGGTAGCGGGGTCCGCACAGATCGGCCCACGCGCGGTCTCCGCCTTGACCACGAGGGTCTTGATGACGTAGCCGCGGCCTCGGCCGATGATGCCGAGCGGGATGTCGGTGTTGTTCATGGTCAGTTGCCTCCTCGGGCTTGCTGCAGCAGGCGCTCGACGCCGCTGACCGCGTGTGCGGGTGCGTGCGCCGGCAGCGGCGTCGAGCGCGGCTGCAGGACCGGCTGCGCCACGACGGGCGCTTCCGGTGCGGGTGCGGTGGTCTCGCTATCCGGGGTGGTGAGCGTGGCTCCGACCGGCTCGGCGATCGTTGTTCCGCCGCCTGCGAAGTGGGGCGGGCGAACCCGCATGGTCACTCCGCGGTAGCGGCCGGCTGCGGGGCGGGTCATCGCGGACAGGCCGCTGGTGATGATGCTCAGCAGGTTCCGGCGTGTGGCCGGGATCCTTCCGGCTCCCCACGCTGCTCCCCAGGACACGAAGGCAGCGACGGGGATATCGACGATCGGAGAGCCAGTCCCCCACACGCTCTGCGTCAGCAGGGCGACGACCAGGACGATCGCCAGGACGACGCCCTGCGTCAGCGTGTAGGGGCCCCCGGGGATCTTCGTGCCGTCGTGGAGACGGCCGATGAACTTTGGGAACCGGCGGCTGCGCGTGTAGAAGCGCGCAACCTCTCTCTCTTCGTCGCGATCGGCCACGTTCGCCCCTTTACGCGACCAGCCGGTAGACCGTGTCGCCGGCCGCGGTGGTGGTCTCGTTGAGCACCAGGGCGTCCGCCGGAGCTGCGATCTGATGGATCGTGACTCCGATGGCGTCGACGGTCTCGGTCTGGATGAGGCCCATGACCCACTCGCCACCGCCGGCGGCGAGGAACATGGCCAGGCCGCACGCGATGCCGGTGATGATGGTCGTCGCCATGGCGAACCGCACCTTGGCGGCGACGACGAAGAAGATCACTGCTGCTGCGAGAAACACGACCGCCCGGAAAGCAGTCGTCGCATCAGCGGTGATCCCGTTGATCCAATCGAACATGGTTGGTGTTCCTTCCTTAGTTGCCGTTACCGGACGGTGTCGGCGTGGGGGTTGTCGATCCCTTGTCGGAGACCGCTTGCGGTGCAAGATCAATGGCGCTGACCTCCCAGCGGGAGGCACGCGCGGTGAGGGTGAGCGTGTACGTCGAGGTCACTTGCTGGTCCAGCGGGCTCAGCAGTGAGACGGTCGCGAGCACCTTGAGGGTGTCGCCATCGCTCGGGGACTCCGTAGGCGTCAGGTCCGACCGCATCTCCTCGACGTTGACCATCACGTAGGGGGCGGGCGAGATCGCCACGAAAGATGTGTCCGGGGCGCTGTATCGGGACAGGTCACCCGAGCCGGCAAGGTACGCGCCGAGGAACGCCGACACCGTCTCCGCGGACGGGTCAGAGGATCCGATGGTCTGCTTGTAGACCAGCGACGTTGTCTCGCCCTGGACGGGAGCGGAGATCTGGGCCGGGAGACCGACTGCCCTCACCGTGTCCCCGTTGACCGCGATCGCCACCTGGAAGTAGCGGCGCGGCCAGCTCGTCGTGCTGGTGTCGTCGGAGTCCGTCACCGACAGCTCCTTGATGTTCGCCGCGACGACGACGTTGACGAAGTCCGAGCCGTCGACGGGCGTGATGGAGACCACGGACAGGTCGCGGTACTCCCAGGCCGTGACCGACAGCTGCCGCAGCGCCGCCAGGTCGACGTAGGTAGCCAGGTCGCCCGGTGCGTCCTTCGTCGCGCTCAGCCACGAGGAGACGAAGCCCTCCGCGTAACCGCCGGCAGCCTGCTGCTGCGTGCTCAGCCCCGCTGCCTGCGCCTCGGGCGCTGCGGCGACGACGGGCGCCGGACGTGCGGCCGCGGCGAAGAGCGCGATAGGCCCACACGCGATCGCGGCGAACAGAAGCGCGGACAGCAGCTTGCCGCCCAGCTGCCGACCATGGGTCCAGCTGCTCCCCTGTGCCGGGACGGTCTTCGTCTCCTTGGCCGGCTTCGACGTCTTCTCACGACGCGCCATTATGCAGCTCCTCCCACTCGCAGCTGCGCCACCCGCAGAGCTGCCGGCACCGCTGCCGAAAGCTCCTCAACCGCCTTCACCACGCGACCATGCGTGGAGGGGTCGAAGGGTGCGTCGAGAGTGCTCGCCACTGCTTCCTCGAACCCCTGGCGCGCACGGATCGCGCGTGCAGCGTCGGGCTTGAATCCTTCCCACATGGCGTCGTCGGCGCTGTCTGCGGTGCTGCTCTCGCTCACGTTTCTGTCCCTTCCGCGGAGTCCTGATGCCTCCCGACCAACGGGGGCATATCTGTATAGGCCGGGTTTTCGGCCCTTCGCGGACATCGCGGATCGAAGAAATCTTGCGTGGATATTGCGCCCATGCAGCGAGGCATGGAAACCGCCCCTGAACAGGTATTTACAGCATCGGATCGCAACTCAGATCCACCGAAGCCAGCATCCGCCGATCGGGCGCTCTCCTGCCCGGCCGGAACTTTCCAGGATCTGAACCAGGGGTGCTGAGGAACGTGGCCCTTCGTCAACCGACGTCACGACGAAGGGCCATTTCTCATGACTGCTTGGGCGAAGACATCACCTCTTGCCGACCAGCTGTTCGATGAGTGGAACAGCTTCCACTCCCACACCACTCACCACTTCGGAACGCTCGGCGAGCTGACTGGCGATGAGGCCGTGAACCTCATCCGGCAGCCGCAAGCTCCCGAACAGCGCGACGCGCTCCTGCTCGAGCTGCTCACCCTCGAGCACGCCGGCGATACCATCGCCGGCCGCGTCCTGCTCAAGTCGTTCATGCCGCTCGCGCTGCGGCTGCCGAGCAGCTGCAGCAGCATGCGCAGCCTGTGGCAGCACTCCCCCGCCGACGCCCGTACCGCGACGATCGGCGTGCTCTGGGAGGTCATTCACACCTACCCGCTCGAGCGGGTCCACTCCGTCTCCGGAAACATCCGCCTCGAGACGATCAAGAACCTCGGAGTCTGGTTCGGCAGCGAGCACAGCGTCGACGCAATGCCGGTCGAAGACGAGCTGCTCGAGAAGATCGCAGGCCCCGACGAGAGCGATGACGTCTTCCGGGATCTGGTGACGATCCTCACCTGGGCGATCGACTCCGGCACCCTCCGCCGCGACGAGGTCCAGCTGCTTGCTCGCATCGAGCTCGCGGAGGGTGATCCCGGTGTGGCGCGTGAGGAAGCAGCTGTCGAGCTCGGCGTCAGCCGGGAGACGCTCAACCGCCGAGTGTGCCGAATCCGCACCAAGCTCATGCAGGCCGTCAGCGGCGACATGGAGGCCAAGGTCTCCTACGCCCCGCGCCGCAGCTGAGCCAACCCGCCATCCAGGGGGCAAGCGCAGTCGACGAGTCGAGCGCTCCCCACAGGCCGGAGCAACACTCCCGCTCCGCCCCCCCAGACAGACAGGGCCTCTGGATGGCCCCCAGGGGCCCTGTCTTCCCCTCCGCCTCACTCGGAGCCCTCCTCATGGCCGAAATCGCCTCAGCAGGCCGCACAGGCCCGTCTACGCCCGCATCCATCGTTTGGATGCCCCACCACGACTCCATGACCAGCCCTCGCGACACCGCGCACCCCACCATCGCCAGCGCCGCGCTACACACGCGCCACCCCGCCGCCATGCTCTGCGCTGTACCCTCGCAGCAACACCGCGATAGCCTCCGCCACTCCCCCGCCAGATCACCGCATCACTTGCGCGATACGCTGAGCAACCCCCGCGCCATACCCGCGCCAGCCATCCGCAATATCAACTGCAATATTCGCGCTATTACATCGCCCTACCCGCGCATGCTGTTGCGCTCTAACGTGCGCATTACGAGCGCCCGGCTGTCGCCTGTACGGCCCCTTACTTGCGCATTGCTTGTGCCCGTATGTAGCCACTATGGCGCGGGTCTTGTTTTAGATGATGCGCACTGTCAAGCGCTCTGCTTGCGTTGTTCTTGCACCGACAGAGCGCGTTCATCGCACAGTTCTAGCGCCGTAGCTCCACATGCTCTAGCGCATGTGTCGCGCCAGACACGCGCGATTGTTGTTGCATATAGGCGTGAATGTGACGCTATACTGGCGCCCATGAACCCGCCACAGTTGCCCCATACCCGCGCCACACATCCGCACACCGCGCGCTCGACTGGCGCGACCGCTGCCAACGCCCTCAGCCGTGGAGGCCGATCGTGAGAATCATCGGCGTCTGCAACCAGAAGGGCGGGGTGGGCAAGACCACCACCGTCATGAACCTCGCGGCCGCGCTGTCCCGCGCTAACAATGTGCTCGTGGTCGACGTCGACCCGCAGCAGTCCGCAGCACGCTGGGCCGAGCGCGCGGGGGATGACCTTCCGTTCGACTTCGCCGCCGACGTCGACCCCAACAACATCATGGGATTGCGTGACCTCGACGGATACGACATCGTCCTCGTCGACACACCTGGCAGCCATGAGAACACCGGCGTTCTCACCGCAGTCCTGCAGGTCGCCGACTTCATCGTCCTGCCGCTCGAAGCGGCCACCATGGCCATCGAGTCCGTCGCGGACACGCTCGCCGAGCACATCATCCCGACTGGGGTGCCCTACCGACTCCTGCTGAACAAGATCGACACCCGCCGAGGCGGGCGGCGACTCGAGGACTGGGAAGAGCAGCTCGACACCGTCGAGTTCATCGAAGGACAGATCGGACTCCCGCGGTTCCAGCGTCACATCCGCCTGTCCGCGAGCATCGAGGACGCTCCCTACGACGGCAAGGTCGTCACGCAGTACACCGATTCCCGCAAGAACCAAGCAGCGATCTCCGACTACACCAGTGTCGCGTTGGAGCTCACATCGCTGTGGGCCAACCAGATGAAGGAGGCCTGACGTGGCACGCCAGGATCTCGGAAAACTCACCCGCCGCGCCGTGCCGACGCCGGCTCCCGCAGAACCCGTGGAGCCCACCGTCGACCAGGCTCCGCCCACCGAGCCCGTCCCTGCAGCGGCGGTCGAACCTGCGGCCGCTCCTGCGAAGAAGCAGGCGCCGCGCAAGCAGCCGACTCGCACGACCCGCGCGGAGGACGAAGACGGGGGAGAGGGGGAGGAGCGGGAGACCGCGACCAAGGGCGTCCCTGTCCACCTTCCGGTCCCGCTGAACGACCGACTGCAGGCGTACATGGCCAAGACGCGCAAGAGCCACCAGACGGTCCTCCTGGACGCCGTCTCGGCCACCTATAAGCGTCTTCCTGAACTGATCCGCCAGGCCACCGCCGGCGGAGAAGAGACTGACGAGGACTGGACGGATCTGTTCAACCGGCAGAAGCGTCCCGCCCCCGTCACTGATGCGGGGCCTCGCGTCAAGCACACCGTGCGCGTTGCCCCGTCGTACCGCGCGATCCTCGATCGCGTCACCGCTGAACTCGATGCTCCCTCCCGGAACTTCGTCATCATCACCGCCTACGAGGCATTCCTTCCGCCTCTCGAATAGACGGTGCGGTGTCCAGCTACAGCAGAAGACCAGCTGTCGCGACAGCGGTATATGAGACACTCACCGAACTGCTTAGACACCTACGCCACATCCGCCCACGTTGAAGGACTGACTTCCAATGACCACCACCACTGACCGCAAGAGCAAGCGCACGAAAGACACCACCGAGCAGGGCGAGCAGAAGCAAGGACTCACTCCTGCAGTCCTGCAGCCGACGAAGTCTCGCCGGCGCCCCGCGATCATCGCCCTCGGCATCGCGCTTGTCCTCCTCGGCGGAATCGGCGTGTGGTGGGTCACCACGAACCTCACCCGCACCGTCAGCGTCATGGCGACCAGCGTCGATGTCTCACGCGGGGAGACGATCACCACAGACGACCTCACGACCATCCAGCTCGCCGGCGGGCAGCAGGTCGACGCCGTCTCCGCCGCGGATGCCGCCGACCTCGTCGGAACCACCGCGCTGGTCGACCTGCCCGCTGGCACCCTCATCACGTCGGCCAACACCGGCGACACCCTCGCGGTGCCGTCCGGCTCCTCGATCGTGGGCGTCACGCTCACCCAGGCGCAGATGCCCGGCTACCAGCTCGCAGCAGGCGACAACGTCCGTGTCGTCGAGACCCCCGTCACTCAGGGCGACCCGCCCGTCGAAACCCCCAAGAGCTTCGACGCCACGGTGTTCACCGCCACCTACGACACTGAGACCCAGGTGTGGGTTGTCGACCTGGTCGTGCCGAACCGTGAAGCACCCGACATCGCCGCTCGTGCCGCCACCGGCCGTGTCGCGCTGGTCATCGACTCGACGGGGGAGTGACCCCGCATGGCGATCATCTTCCTTGCCAGCGCGTCCGGCGCCCCCGGCGTGACCACCGCCGCCGGCGCCCTGGCCCTCAACTGGTCCAAGCCCGTGATCCTCGTCGAGGCTGACACCACCAAGACCAGCAGCATCATCCCCGGACTCATCCGCGGGCAGGTCTACCACAGCACCGGACTGACCGAAGCGGCCGTCGCAGACCAGTACGGCGCTCTGACCCCTGACAAGCTCTGGGAGCAGACCGTCGAGCTCAGCCCCCGCTCAGTGCTCATCCCCGGCTTCAAGAGCCTGCAGGGCGCCGCCGGCGCGGGCCCCCACTTCTGGCGGGCACTGCTCGACGCGCTGCGACCCTACGAGTCCGCCGGTTACGACATCCTCGTCGACGGCGGGCGCCTCCACGTCAACGACCCTCGTCTCCCGCTACTGCGCGAGGCGGACAGCATCACCCTGTTCACCGATCGCACGTTGCCCTCCGTGGCAGCCGTGCTCGCACACTGGCGATCCCTCGACGAGAACCGCAACACCGTCCCCGAGTGGCTGCTGAACACGCTCAACGAGATCGGGCACGCCAGCTACGTGGATCTCCTCGTTACCGAACGCTCCACCACGCAGGAGACCTGGCCTCTCAAGACCGTCACCAAGCAGATCGGCATGAACCTGCTGGGCACCATCCCCTGGGATCCGAAGGGCGCCGCTATCTACTCGGTCGGCGCACCCACCCTCGGTGCCCAGCGCACCCCCTACTCGCGGGCCATCGGCGCACTGCTGCACAGCTACAGCGATGTCCTCAACACCCGCACATACACAACCACCGACTGGGAGGGACAGCAGTGAGCGACTCCACGCCCGACCCTGCAGACCTGGGCAACATCCCGTTCTTCACCGCGCCAGCACCGGCCACCGCGCCGGCACCGGCAACACCGCAGGCACCAACGACCGCACCGGCCGACACGGGCCTGCGCAACCTGGGACACGCCGCCGCGCACCTGACCCGTGCGGCACAGCGGAACGCCCCGGCCGAGGCAGTCCCCACGGCACCCGCAGCTCCGATCGTGCCGACACCGCCCACCATCCCCGAACGGCCTGCACCCGAGGTCACCCCGCCAACCACCCTCGACGCCCGCAGCGATCTGCCCTGGGCCGACATCGCCGCCATTCGCGACGAGGTCTCCCGTGAGCTCGCCGCAGTGTTCAGCGAGTCCATGGACATCACCGCCGAGCAGCGCGAACAGACAGCGCAGGACCACATCGTTGACCGGGTCCGAGCTCGCGTCGACGACCAGACCCGACGCCCCGGCGAGGGCCGCTGGCCGGCGCCGATGCAGACCGCCATCCGGCAGGCCGTCTTCGACCAGCTGTTCCGCCTGGGTCGGCTGCAGCCGCTCGTCGACGAGCCCGACGTTGAGAACATCCACATCAACGGGTTCGACGACGTCTGGATCTCCTACGCGGACGGCCGCGTGGTCAAGTACCAGTACCCGATCGCCGAGAACGACCGTGAGCTCGAGCGAGAGATCAACCTGCTCGCCGCCCGCTCGGGTGAGGGCGGACGATCGTTCACGAGCGCCCGGCCGCGACTGCACATGGACCTGCCCGGCGGAGCGCGCCTGGCAGCGATCGCCGAACCCGTCGCCACCCGCCCCACGATCGTCATCCGTATCCACCGCCTCGTCGACGTCACCCTCGACCAGCTCGTGGAGCGCGGCACCATCACCCGCCAGGCGGCAGCCTTCCTCCGCGCGGCCGTCATCGCCGGGGTCTCCGTCGTCACCAGCGGCTTCCCCGGCGCAGGCAAGACCACACTGCTGCGCGCACTCGCCGACTGCATCCCGGCCGAAGAGAAGATCGTCACAATCGAGATGGAGCGTGAGCTCTACCTTCACAAGATCAACGACCGCCACCCTCGAGTGGTCTCACTCGAGGCGAAGCCGGGGGAGGGGGAGCGTGGCGCCGATGGGCGGCTGCCCGGTGAGATCACCCCCGAAGACCTGGTCTACGACACCCTCCGACTGGACACCCAGCGCTTCATCGTTGGTGAGGTCCGCGGGCCTGAGATCTACGCCATGATGCAGGCCATGCAGTCCGGTGTCGGGTCGCTGTCCACCCTGCACGCCGCCAGCGCAGACGACTCGATCGACCGCATGTCGGCGCTGATGCTGTCCCGCGGCAACAACACGACCCCCGTGTACGCCTACCGGATGATCGAGCAGAACATCAAGATCGTGGTGCAGATCTCGAAGATCATCGACCCCGCTACCGGCAAGCCCCGCCGCGTCGTCACCGAGATCGCCGAGATCCTGCCCGGCGAGGAGCAGAACAACTCCCGCCCCGTGGCCTCTCAGGTGTTCCGCTTCGACCGATCCACCGGCAGCCTCATCACCGCTGACATGCCATCGCCGCGGCTCCTCGAGGAGCTCAAGTTCTACGGCTTCGACCCCGCGAACCTGGGAGTGTGAGATGACTACCGCAACCCTCGCCCTGTGCATCATCGTCGCGGTCGCCGGCGCGATCCTGGTCATCCTCGGCGCCGCCCACAAGCCCAGCACCAGTGGGCTGCCCACGCGCAGCGCACTTCGCGGGAAGGCGACACGCGACTTCACCCGCACGCAGCAGATCCAGCTCGTCGGCGGCGCCGCGGTCGGTCTGGTGTTCGCGCTGATCACCGGATGGTGGCTGCTCGTGATCGCCGTGCCCGTCGCCGCTGTCGGCCTGCCATGGCTGCTGCAGAAGGGCCCCGAGGAGAACACGATCGCCAAGCTCGACGCCCTCGAGTCCTGGACCCGCAGCCTCGCCGGCCTCACCGTCTCCGGTGCCGGCCTCGAACGCACCATCGCCGCATCGCTGAGCAGCTGCCCCGAAGCGATCCGCCCACAGGTCACGCAGCTCGTCGCGCGCATCAACGCCCGGTGGACCACCACCGCGGCGCTGCAGGCGTTTGCCGACGACCTCAACGACGAGACCGCGGACGTGCTCGTGATGCACCTTCTCCGCAAGGCCGAGCTCCGCGGATCCGGCCTCGCCGCCTCGCTCGAGGATCTCGCCAAGAGCATCTTCGAGCGGGTCAAGATGCGCCGACAGATCGAAGCCGACCGCGCCACCCCGCGCAACGAGGCCAGGTTCGTCGTCTACTTCACCGTCGCGCTGCTCGTACTCCTGGTCCTCGCCCAGCAGTACTCCGCCCCCTACGGCACCCCGATCGGTCAACTCCTGTTCGCCGCGTACCTCGTCAGCTACGCCCTCGTACTGCTGTGGATGCGACGCATCAGCCGCGGCGTGCCGGCACCCCGTCTGCTCGTTGCCACCGAGAAAGCTGGTGAGAAGTGAACCTCGCACTAATCGTCCTCCCTGGCCTCGTCCTGGGGCTCGGCTTCGCGCTGGTCATCGCCGCACTGGTGCCCACCCAGCCCAGCCTCTCCGCAGCGCTCGATCGGATCGGCACCACCACCGTCGCCGCCGACCCCGCCTACGCCGCCACCCTCGAGAACCGGGTAGGCTCAGCCGTCCTCCGTCGCGTCGGCGACAGCCCCTCGCTCAAGATCCCCACCCGCGATCTGCGCCTGATCGGCATGAGCGTCAACCGGTTCCTGTACCAGAAGGTGCTCTCCGCCGGCCTCGGCCTCATCGCCCCCATCGCGATCGGACTGATCTTCCAAGTCCTCGGCCTGACCGCGTTCTACATCCCCGCACTGTTCGGCATCCCCCTCGCCATCGGCGGCTGGTACCTGCCCAACCTGCTCGTCCGCGACCAAGCCGAAGCCGCCCGCAAGGAGTTCTCCCGCTCGGTCGCCGTCTACATGGAGCTCGTCGGATCCGAACGCATCAGCGGCGCCCCTCCCGGCAAAGCCCTCGAGTCCGCAGCCCAAGTCGGACGCAACTGGGCCTTCGTCCGAATCCGCCAAACCCTCACCGAAGCCCGCTACGCCGGCACCGCACCCTGGGACGCGCTCGAGCAGCTCTCCCTCGAGATCAACGTCCCCGACCTGGGTGAAATCGCCAAGGTGATCAGGCTCTCAGGGGAGCAAGGAGCATCGGTATATGAGACACTCAGGGCACGGGGGCAGAACCTCCGGGACCGACTTCTGAATGACGAAGTGACGGAGGCGAACAAAGCAACCAACAAGATGACCATCCCGATGACCCTCACCGGCGTCCTCTTCATGCTCCTGCTCGGAACTCCCTTCGTGCTCAACGCATTCTTCTGAGACGTTGGAAGTCGATTGTCCGCGAAGGCCCCAAACCGAGGCCTATACCTAATAGACCAAGCACCACCCACCCAGAGAGAGAAAGGAACCAGGATCCTATGTCGACCCTGAGCCGAGAGTTCCTGTCCCGCATGCGCGGGCGGGCAGCTCGCTTCACCGAAGAGCCCGAACGTGGCTCCATCACCCTCGAGCAGGTCATCTGGACCGCCGGGATCGCGCTCGCCGCCGTGGCCGTCGTGGCGATCATCGTCACCGCGATCAACGCCTACGCCGGCCAGATCCCCACCGGCTGAAAGAGCCACCCGCAGATGGTCCGCACCTCCAACACCGGTCACCGGCAGCGCCTCAGAGAAGCGCTCGCCGGTGATCGGGGTGCGGCCACGCTGCAGAACACGATCATCGCCCCGGTGCTGCTGCTCGTCCTCGCGGTCTTCCTGCACCTGGGCATCATCCTCCACGCCAACAACCTCGCCCACGCCGCCGCCACCAGCGCCTACAACGCCGCCCGCGCCTACAACGCCAGCGGCACAGACGGCTCCACCGCCGGCCTCGCAGTCCTCAACCAGTCCGGCTCACCGATCAGCGGCGCATCCGTCGCGGTCGACCGCGGCGCCAACACCGTGACCGTAACCGTCACCGGCACCGCCCCCTCCTTCGTCCCCGGACTGACCACCAACATCGACGTCACCGTGACCGGCCCCACCGAAAGGTGGGTGAACTGACCATGCGCGCCATCCGAACCCTCATCGCCAAGCTCCGCGACGAACGCGGCTCCGCCGGCCTCGAGATCGCCATCCTCGCCCCGGCGCTCGCCGCGGTGCTCGTGCTGCTCGCAGCTTCCGGACGTCTCGCGCTGGCCGGCAACGCCGTCGAGTCCGCAGCGTCGGCCGCGGCCCGCGAAGCATCGCTCGCGCGCACCACGGCCCAGGCGCAGGAAGCAGCCGAAGACATGGCGCGGATCTCGATGGAACAGTCCGGCGTCAACTGCACCACACTCTCCGTCAACATCGACGCCTCCGGCCTGAGCGCCCCGATCGGCACCACCGGCCGAGTCAGCGCGACCGTCTCCTGCACCGTCGCACTCAGCGACGCCGCCATGATCGGCCTGCCCGGCACCCGCGTCCTCACAGGCACCGCCGCCTCTCCCGTCGACGCCTACAGGGAGCGGCGATGAACACCATGGTCCAGAGGCTCCGAGCCAAGTTCCGCGACGACAAGGGCGTCGCGACGATCTACTTCGTCATCATGACCGTCGCGTTCCTCGCGATCGTCGGACTCGTCGTCGACGGCGCCGGCAAGGTGCAAGCCAACCAGCAGGCCTACACCACCGCCGCCAGCGCCGCCCGCGCCGCAGCGAACGCCGTCAGCGGCCAAGCGATCAGCGACGGCACCACCGCGATCGACAGCAGCCGAGCCGTCAGCGCCGCCAACGGCTACCTCGCCGCCGCCGGCGTCGGCGGAAGCGTCGCCGTCAGCGGCGACCGCATCACCGTCACCGTAGACACCGACTACTCGGCCACCTTCCTCCCCGTGCCGTTCCCCGTCCAAGCCACAGCCACCGCAGAGCTGATCACCCAATAGGAGCCCCCACCATGAGCATCAAGCGCCTCGCCGTCGCCGGCATCATCGCCGCCGCACTGACGCTGACCGCATGCACGGGCACCGGCAACCCGACCCCCACCGGCAGCCCCACCAACACCCCGACCCCCACGCCGACTGTCGCGCCTATCACCGGCGAAGCACCCGCCGACGAGGATGAGGCGATCACCAAGGCACAGCAGACGATCACGCTCCTCCTCGATGTGTGGGAGCAGGTCGACGCCACAGGTGGAAACAGCCCCGAGCTCTTCGACATCGTCGCCACCGGCCGCATGCTGAGCCGGGTTCAGGAAGACGCTTCACGGACCGCCAACGGGCCGATCCTGAACGAGGACGGAGAGAGCATCGAAGGCCAGGCCACCGTTGAAGGTCGCATCGAGTTCGAGCCGACCACGGCCTACGGCCAGGAATACGAGGGCATCGCCAATGGCCTCGTCATCGTCCCCGGTTGCCAGGATGCCTCCGGGCGCATCACCACGACAGCTGATGGCAAGCCTGCAATGCAGAACCCGACCCCGCGCAACGAAGTTGAGTTCCACGTCATCTACGACGCCGAGACCAAGACCTGGCTCGTCAACGATCGAATCGACTTGGGGACCACATGCTGAGACGAGGAATCGCAGCGCTCGCCGCCGTTATCGCCCTCATCGCGGCCTCTCTCGTCGCCGCCCTGCCCGCGCAGGGCGCCAACGGCGTCTACTGCGATGCGGACAACAGGTGCTACCTCACGATCTCGATGCCTTCGGATCCGGCGCCGAACCCGGACAGCAACGGGTGGACCCCTGGCGCACCGACCTGCTACTACGAGAACTCGCAGTCTGGCCTTCTGCAGCTGGGCTGGACGGATGATCAGATCCGCGTTTTCGATGGCGGCACCTACCAGCGCTTCTACGCGATCATCGACTGCGGTGGCTCGACCTCGTACTGGTCGAACACCCGGCAGTGCTACGTCTTCATGAAGGACGGCGTATGGCCGGCCCGCCCGCCGGGCTACTCGCAGGAGGCCGGCTACTACGGCTGCATCATGTTCAACCCGTCGCCGGGTGGATCGCCTGGTCTGGGCACGGAGAGCAACTTCTGGAGCGAGACGGTCCCGCCTGGGCTGCGTGTGCTCACTCCGGGTGCCGCGGCTCAGCAGCTCATCTCCACGTTCGCCCTGCGCGGCATCGACATCGGCATGGCTCCCGAGGTCAACCCCGAATGGGGTCACCGTCGCGGCTACGTCGGGGTTCCGATCTGGCTCTGGGTCAACAACCCCGAACCGCTGACCTGGGGCCCCTACACGGAGACCGCGACGCTGGGTGGGCAGACGATCACGGCGACAGCTCAGGCCACGTCCGTTCGCTGGCAAATGGGCGACGGTGCGTCGACGACCTGCGGCAACACTGGCACTCCGTACAACGTCGGCTACGGCATGACGACGTCGCCGACCTGCGGTTACCAGTACACGTCGACATCGAGCCGGAACCCCGGCGATCGCTTCACGGTCACGGCCACGACGAACTGGACCGTGACGTGGACCTCTCTCGCCGGCCCTGGCGGCACCGTCAACCTGACCACCAACAGCGCAGTCGACCTCGAGGTCAACGAGCTGCAGACCGTCATCGTCCCCTGACCCCCAAGGAGGCATCATGAACCGCATCGGAAAGGGCCTCGGGTCGCTGATACTGCTCGCCGTGCTCCTGGTCGGTATCCCCGCCGGGCTCGTGTTCTTCGCCGGCAACCCGCTGCCGTCGTGGGACGAGCTCGTGGCCGGGTTCACGATGCGCGACTACACCGGATCCTTCCTGATCGGGACGATCATGCCGATCGTCGCGTGGATCGCGTGGGCGACCTTCGCTGTCGGCTTCCTCGCCGAGCTGCCCGCGCAGCTGCGCGGTGTGCCGCGGCCTCGGATCCCCGGCCTCGGCGTCCAGCAGAAGGTCATGGGCGGTCTGCTCGCCGCAGTCATCGCGCTGTTCTCGCCTGCGGCCGCGTTCGCGTCAGAGGTACCCACGCAGCCTTCGGTGTCCATGAGCGCCTCCGTCGTCTCGGTCGCGACCACCGAGGCTGCGGCTGAGGAGGCCCCTGTCGTCGAGGCAGGCCCGCAGTACGTGGTGACGGGTACGGACACACTCGCCCGGATCGCGGAGAACACGCTGGGCGACCGCAGCCGCGCTGCGGAGATCTCCGCGCTCAACCTCGGCGTGCAGCAGGCCGATGGGGGAGCGCTGACCGCGTCGGGATGGCTGCAGGAGGGATGGGTGCTCACCCTGCCGGCAGACGCCGTCGTGCCGGCCGCAGCGGATGCCGCGGCCGCGCCTGCCAGTGCCGAAGCGGAGACGGTCACCGAGATCACCTACGAGCAGCGTGACATCGTCTCCGGCGACACCCTGTGGGACATCGCGGCCGAGGAACTCGGCGACGGTGCCCGCTACCCCGAGATCTTCGAGGCCTCGAAGGACATCGCTCAGCCTGGCGGCGGCACCATCACCGACCCGAACTGGATCTACCCCGGCCAGCAGGTCAACATCCCCGTGGCCACCGTCGTCCCCATCGCTCCGACCGACGACGCGGCGGGCACCACCGGCAGCACTGGCTCGATCGACACGGACGAGGGCGCTGCCGGCGCCGTCGACGTCGACGTCGACGAGGGTGCGGGTGCCGCGGGTGCTGGCGGCGGCGCTGACGAAGGCGCTGGCGCGTCGGGTGCGGATGCCGCGGCCGAGGACGAGGCCACGAGCGGTCTGGGGTTCACCACGGATGCCACCCAGGCGCCCGCCGACGAGGCGCCCGCCGACGAGGCTGCAGCTCCGGCCGCGGCCGTCGACGTCGATGAGGACGACACGAGCGGCATCGAGGACTACTTCCAGGTCGCCACCATCGGAGGCATCGGCGCCACACTCGCCGCCGGCCTCCTCACCCTCCTCGGGTGGCGGCGTCTCAAGCAGCGCCGCGACCGCAAGCCCCGCCAGCGGATCGCGATGCCCGACGAGACCGTGTCCTCCGTGGAGCTCGAGCTGCGCGCCGTGGAGAACCCGCTGGGTGCCGAGGCGGTCGACACAGCCCTGCGCCACCTGGCCGTGTGGGCGCAGGAAACCGGCAGCCGGCTCCCCGCGCTGTACGCCCTCCGCCTCGACGAGAGCTCGGTCGCCGTCTACCTCGACGAGCCCACCGACCTGCCGGCACCGTTCACCCAATACGACCCCGACGACAAGCTCGCCTGGATGGTCGCGCTGACCGACCTCGAGCCGCTCGACACGGTCCCGTCCGCGCCGTACCCGGCGCTGGTCATGATCGGCCACGACGACAACAACGGGCACATCTTCGTCGACCTCGAGCGGATCGGTGCGCTCAACGTCACCGGAGCCACCGGAGAGCTGCGCCAGGGCGTGCTCACCGCCATCGCGATCGAGCTCGCCGCGAACACCTGGTCTGAGGACGTGCAGGTCACCCTCGTCGGTGTCGGCGATCGCCTCCCGCTCGCGCTCGGCAGCGGCCGCGTGCGTCACGTCGAGGACACCGAGACGCTGCTGCGCAACCTGCACGGACAAGCCGCGGCCGTCGAATCGGCCCTCGCCGAGCTCGGCGTCGACGGACTCGAGCAGGCCCGCACCACCGGCGCGGACGCGGAGGCCTGGGCGCCGGAGATCATCATCCTCGGAGACAACCCGGACGAAGCCACCCGTGAAGCCATCAGCGAGCTCGTCACCCGGATCCCGCGGGTGGGCATCGCCGCTGTCAGCGCCGGCCACCTGACAGGCAGCTGGAACCTGGCACTCACCGAGGACCGCCGAGCCCAGCTCGAGATCCCCGGAACCGGCGTCGCCATCCCGATCACCCCCCAGCTGGTCGGCGCGCGCGAGTACAACGAGATCCTCGCGCTGTTTGACGTCGCCACAGAGGGCGCCGCTACCGGCGTCGCGCTCGACGACGAACTCGAGCTCGACGAGATCCCCGCCGCCGCAGTCGAAGCCGACGAGGTCGAAGCCGAGCAGCTCCCGCTCGTCGACGAGCCCGACGTCGAAATCTCCGAGCCCATCGCCGACGAGACGGAGGCGGAGATCTCCGAGGCGGACGAGGCAGCACCCTCCGCCGTCGATGAGGAGCCGGCGGAGACCGTCACGGTCAACCTGGTCGACGAAGAGGCCGCGGCCGAGCACGACGAGCCGCTCGCGGCGATCACACCGCTGCACCGTGGGCCGTACCTGCAGCTGCTCGGACCCGTCGAGGTTCGCGGCGCGCGCGGAGAGGCGCCGGTGAACCCGAACACCGCCGCGCAGTGGCGATCAGCAATCCGCAAGGGGACCGAGCTGGTCGCGTTCTTGTCGGTGAACCCGAACGCCACCGCCGAGCAGGTACACGCCGTGTTCTGGCCCGGCCAGATCGCCTCGGGCAAGAAGGCAAACGACGACCGCAACGGGCTGACCTCCAAGACCCGCCGCTGGCTCGGACAGAACGATGACGGCGAGCTCTATGTGCCGCTCGTGACGACGGGGGAGTACCGGCTGCACGAGGACGTCCGCTCCGACTGGCAGGACTTCCTCGGTCTCATCGGTGACGAGATCTCCGACACCCCCACCGACCGGCTGCTCGCTGCGCTCGAGCTCGTCAAGGGACAGCCCATCAGCGGCGTCCCCGACAAGCGCTACGTGTTCGCCGACCGGCTGCGCAACGAGATGATCGCGACCATCGGCGACGTCGCCCATGAGGTAGCCACCCGCAGCCTGTCCACCGGCAAGGTCCGCCACGCACGCCTCGCCTCCGCGATCGGCCGGATGGTCGACCCCGTCAACGAGGTCTTCTGGCGCGACGGGCTGCGCGCCGAGCACCAGGCCGGCGACCACGCCGGCGTCGAGCGGCTGATCACCCAGCTCGAGCAGAGCCTTGCCGCCGTCGACGAGGACTACGAGCCCGAACCCGAGACGCAGAAGCTCATCACGCAGCTGCGCCAGCGGCACGCGATGGCCAGCTGATCATGACCACGACCCGCGAGGCTCCCCAGAGCGTGCGTGCGCGACGATACCCGGCGTTGCGGTACCCGCTCGCAGCTCTGGGGGGCTTCGCGCTCTCAGCGGCCCTCACAGCGCCTCTGAGCCCCGATCTGCGTCTCACGGTGGGCGGTTGGGCCATGATCGCCGTCTACGCCGCCTACGGAGCGTTCCTGACGCGCACAGACCTGCAGGAGCGTCGCCTGCCTGACACGCTCACCCTCACCCTCGCCGCGATCCTCACCGGCGCCGTCCTAGCCCTCGCTCTCACCGCCGGCGCCGGCACCGAAGCGATCGCCGCGATCAGCGGCGCGATCGGGCTCGCCATTCTGCTGGCCGCGATCGGACTGGCCGGGCAGGTCGGATTCGGGGACGTCAAGCTCGCCCTCAGCGTCGGACTGCTCACCGGCTGGCACACCTGGTACCTCCCGTTCGTGGCGATCGCGCTCGCGTACGTCCTCGCGTTCCCGCACGCGATCACCGCGGCGATCCTCAAGAGCCGCGGACGCGACACCCACGACCTCCCCTTCGGGCCATATCTGCTCGCTGCCGGCGCGGTCGTCGCGATCGCCGCGATCGTTCCCTCGTGATCTGTCTGGACAGATGCACCGCGACCGCAGAGGCCGCCTCAAGCCCACACTCATGAACCCGAAAGGGCAGCTTGTGAAAACACGGACCCGCACCTGGCGTCTCACACTGTCTGCGGTGGCCGCGGCACTCATAACCGTCAGCTCTCTCCTCGTTGCAACACCGGCGCAAGCTGCAGGCTCGTTCTCTCTGAACAATGGCCATTTCTTCGTCGCTCCGTCTGTCGTCTACCCAGGGCTGATCGCACCCGTCAGCGCGGGCCTGGGCAACAACTCGAACGCCAGCGCAGCCACCGTCACCATCACCTTCGGCATAGTGTGCAACTCCCCAGGTCGGCCAGTGGCGGAAAGCTCAGCGCAGACCATCGTCATCCCGCCGGATCCGTCGCGCCCTGCGGGAGGAAGCCAGCTAACTCGGGTAGCAACGACGGTCGCCGTCCCCACCGCCTGCACCAAACCGACCGGGCCAATTCCGCTCTCACAAGACGGCTACTTCTGGGTCAAGATGACCCAGACCGGGATGCCGGACCAGCTGAAGATGGTTCCGATCTGGGTCGGGAAGCCGTTCACCGCAGCCAACTTCCGCGAGAACCTAGCCACCCTCACCAAGCAGAACAATCCCGACTACCAGGCCCACCATCAGCTGCCGCAGATGTATCGTGCCACGTTCGAGCAGGCAGGCCTGGTGATCGACGACCCGCGATACGGGCTCTGGTGGTGCTCGAAGGCAGGGGTTCCCACCAACCACTCGAGCCAAGCAGCGAACTACAACGCGAAATGGGAGCAGTTCTTCGCGACCACAGCGAGCCCATCCCAAGACGAGATATTGACTTACATGAAGTCACTCGTCGGCTTGTACGTCTACACATGCTGAACTCGGTCCTCATTCAGGCCCCTTCACGCCGGGGCTACGCCTGGGTAAACGTCAAGTCCTCGCCCCGTCTGAGTCCCGTCGACCGATCGGAGATGCTTCGCGCGCTCCAATGGGGACGGCTAGACGAGCTTCCGGCGGAGCCCCGGTTCGCTCGCCAGAACAAGGGTCGGAAGTTCGGCGACCTCCTCTGGACGACTGGCCCCACGAAGATCGCCAGCGCGCGATTCGTGAGCGTCCTCGACGAATCGCGCGCCACGGGTTACTCCACGTTCCCGGTGGAGATCGAGAACCCGCCTGGCATCGTCCTGCCGCGGTATCACGGGCTCGTGGTGTTCGGGCGCCCCGGCGACGACTGCTTTTCCATCCTGCCGGCGGAACAGCATTGGAAGTTCGGCATAACCGGAGCCCTCCTGCGCGACCTGCGAACTGCGGGAGCCGACGACTTCGAGATCTTGGATGAATCCTCAGTCGCCGCGGCTCCCTTGCCCCGTTGACCTCCCCAGGACGAGTGAATGTCAGGCGAGTACTACAGCCCCGAAGGGGAGTACCTACGGCGCGTGCTGGATCGCCGGCGCGCGCGGCGCGAGGTCGCGGCCGCGGGCTGGTGGTCGCGTCGACGAGCGATCGGCCAGCTCCGCGAGCTCGAGCAGAGCGATGGCCTCGAGGAGGTTGCACAGCTGTGGGCGCGCGAGATGCTGCGCACCGAGATCGCGAACGCCTGGGCCCGAACCTCCCGACACTCCAACGAGTGGCATCCGCGACTGCTCGAGCATCTTCCCGACCTCGCTGAGGAGGCCGCGGCCGAGGCGGTTCTGCAGGCCGGCGATGACGAGTTGCTCCACCCGTTACTCACCGCCGCGGCCGCGGAGCAGATCGCGCGCGAGAACGTCGACCGGGTCAGGCTCGTGGCCGACGACCCCACGATCTACCTGCTGCACACCACGACACCCGAAGGGGGCCCGATGGTCGTGCTGCAGCACGCCGCGAGCGGGCTGCGCGGCCGCTTCGCCGTCGATCCTGTCGACGGCTTCGGCGACGTGTTCTCCAAGCCCTACGACATCCCGTCGATCAACCCCAACAACCCGCACGACGACGGCAACCGATGGGAGCTGTACGCGGGTCTCGGCATCGGCCGACGCCTGTACCTCGCCGCGGGCGAGCTCCACCCGCACATCCGATGGCGCGCCGGCATCCAGAGCCCCTACGCGGCGCCGCTGCGCACCAGGCTGCACAACGCCGATCCGTACCACTGGGCAGGGCACTGCGCCTGGTGCAACGAGCGACGGATCATCTGGCGTGAAGCCGAGCCGGCAGTGTTCAGCGAGCACCCGATCACTCCGGCGCCGGCAGCGATCGAACCCCGTCTCATCGAGGTCACGACGAGCTCGAGGTAGGGGTCACCCTCCATGGATGCTCGCGCCGACGAAGACCGGGGGAGCGGGCACCATTCGCAACACGTCCTCGCGGCCGCACACCACGCACACCAGCACGCCGGGGCGATCGCGCATCACTACGCCGCAGCAGTGCGGCTGAACGCCGATCGCCAATCCGTCGTCGACCATTCCGCGACGCTACGCCTCCGGCCCGATCGCGCGGGCCATCTCTCCACAGATGACCTTTCCTGGGTCTAAGTTTTGTGGCACAATACCTGTATGGGGATCGAGTGGCCGAAGTCAGCTGACAAGCACGACATTCCCCACGCCGATGCGCTCTACGCCATGCAGAACGCGATCTACACGAGCACCAAGGTCAAGATCAACGAGGGCGACTCCCGCAACCAGCGTCGCGTCTTCGTCGGCCCGCAACACGCGCAGACCGATCGGCTGATCGAAGTGCTCATTGAACTCAAGCCCGGCGGCAACTTCGTCGTCTACCACGTCATGCCGCTGGGCGCCTACTACCGCCGACAGATGGAGGAGGAGAACGGATGACCCTCAGCAAGAAGGACCAGGAGCGCTACGCCACCCTCGCCGCGCTCGAGGAACAGCCCACCGGCACGTCGACGCCGGGGGAGAGCGCCCACGGCGCCGACGCCGCAGCCATCGGGCAGCAGATGCTCCTCGACGCCCTCGGAAGCACGCAGGCCGTCGCGCGAGCGGTCGGTGGACGGCCCCGCGTGGGAGGGACGGCAGCAGGCGCCGGCTCCTCCCCGACGATCCGCACCCGCGTCACCCCGACCCGCAAGCGCGAGGTCGACCAGCTGCGCGCCCAACTGGGGATGAAGAGCGACTCCGACGTCGTCCGGGCAGCACTCGACGAGTACGTGCAACGGCATCTGCAGGCCAGCGCATGAGCCGCCGGGGACCGCTCGAGGCCGAGCTGTACGAGCAGTTCATCGACCAAGGCCTGGACGGGATGAGCGCTGAGATCATGTCATCCGAGATCGCGGCCGACTCTGGCGAGCGGGTCTCGGAGTACGAGCGCGTCGATGTCGGAGACACCGACTAAGGTCCGCGCCATGCGTGTCATTGGGACCATCCGCAGCACCGCCACCGAGCGGATCACCGTCGAGGCAAGCAGCTACCAGGAGGCGCGCGAGCTGCTTGAGACACAGATCCCCGAAGGCCACGAGCTCATCGCCATCCGCACAGACACAGACGCCGACACCTGACCATGGACACACTCGCCACCGACCCGATCCCTGCAGCTCACGCGCGAAGCGCCTGGGCCGCAGGGATCGAGCCCCTGCGCGAAGCATTCCCCCTCCACGCCGACAGGCTCATCCGCGCGATCGCCTACTCACACATCGAGCCCCTCCCCACCCCGATCTTCATCGTCGGCGGAACACCATCGACAAGAGACACCCTTGCCGATGCGCTCGCCGAGCTCGCCGGTGAAGTCGAACGACCACGCATCGACCCACTCACGTTCGCCGGGATCCGCCGTGCCGTAGTCCCCAACAAGCCACTCGTCCTCAACAGCGCCCCCCACGTCAGCCCCCGCTCTCCCCTTAGCGGGCTCGACGAGATCGAGGTAGAGAGCTTCATCTCGTTCTCAACCCCACTCAGCAAAGCATCCGCCCTGATCGTCGCCAGCTCTCAGACAATCCAGCCACTCAGCGCGAATCGCTCCATCACGATCGAGCTGCCCCAGAGACCGCGCAGCGTTCAACCGCTACGCGCCATGGCGAGCGAACCTGCAGCCGCCGGCCGACGCATCATCGCGAGCTACCTGCAACAGAGCACACGCCACCTGGACCTCAACGAGCACGCGATCAACATCGCCCGCCATCCCGACTACGACAAGCCCCGCCGCCTCGGCGCAGCGTTCTACCTCGGCGACACGATCCTGCGCTCCCTCGGGCTCGACACCCCAGCTGCCCCGGCGACCTCATGGCTCAGCCCAGACGACCAGATCGTCTGGGCTCTGCGCGATGCCGTCAGGTATCTCCTCGCAAACGGCGGAGAACTCGCCGACAACGCCAGCGACAGCAAGGAATGGGTGATCGGCCGTGCCGATCGCGACTACCTGTACATCCGGCCAACCGAGGCGCTGCCATTCATCCGAGCCGCCCACGGCGACCCGAATCTCAGTATCAAAGCAATCACCGCGGCGCTGCGGCGCCTGTACCTGATCACATCCAAGACCGGGACTGTGAGCGTGCGGATCGGTGGGGAACCGACCCGCGTCTGGAAGATCCCCACCGACCGCGAGCTCTAACGCGACACGCCGAACAGCAGGGCGGGATCTCTCCCCGACGGGGCCAAAGAGCCCCTCTCGAAGCGACGCCGTCGATATCCCCACGGATCCCGTGCGAACGTAGACGTAACGGGAACCTGCCCCGCCACGCGCATCGGTACACTTTTGAGGTGTACCAACGAATAAGCCATTGATCTGGGGTTTTGCTTCTCGCGGTACACCTGTGATCTGGCAAGGTGTACCAGCAATTTTTGACTCTTGACCAGGCTATTTTCCGTCTCCGGTACACCTGGTACACCTTTTCAGCGCAAGCCCTCACACATGCGCGCCCGCGCGAGGCGAGAAAGGTGTACCAACGGCGATGTCGAACTTTTTCCGGGAACCGATGTCCGCGAAGGGTCCGAGGTTGGGCCTATACCTGACATGGGCGAGAAGACACGGCGGCGGGACACTTCGCGGCAATCCGTGATTCTGATTCAGGATCGTGCTAGAACGGGGACATGCCAGCGACAGCTAACAAGCCGGGACGCCGCAACTACGGCCCTCGTGCGACGAGCACCGTGCGGTACCCGCAGGCGTATCAACCGATTCTTGAGCGCCTCGCCGAGGAAGCAGGAATCCCTCTCAGCAGCTGGCTCGCGCTGGCTGTTTCCAAGCAGGCCGGCCTCGAGATCCCTGACTACGTCCAGGACGAGCTCAAGAAGGCCGAGCATGAGCGTGCTATCCGTGCGACAGAACAGGAGCTTGAGTTGCCACGATCGGCATAAACGACTCGACCCCCTCTGGTCTGCAAACCATCGGGGGTCTTGAGTGCTTTTGGGTCACAGCCTCCTGCAAGAGGCTGATCAGATTTCTGATGCTGCATCAGAGTTCGTCAGTTAGGACGTTCATGATTATAGCCGCGATATTGCGGATGTCTAGCGTTGGTGTGGCCGTCGTGTCGCACCCGCTGGGCGATGCAGCGTGCACCCGAGGGGGTGTGCTGCAGCGATGACGCTTGAGTACACCGGCACGGCGACGGCTACGAACTCCATGGACCGCGTTCTCGAGGCGCTCGAGCGCGGTGGGTGGAAGCCTCGCCGCAACGGGAGCCAGCACATGGCGCTGTGCCCCGTGCACGGTGACGCGATGCCGTCGCTGAGCATCCGTTACGACCGGGCCGGCGGCAAGGTGATGATGCACTGCTTCGGCTGCGGTGATGCCTTCGACCTCCGTGACGTGTGCGGCGCGATCGGCCTGACCGTCAGTGACCTGTTCGACGCGCCACTGCCCGCCGACCGCCGCACCAGTCAGCGCACCCCGAGGGCGAAGCGGCCTTCGCTGCCCCCGCGGCTGACGCAGGATGAGCTCGCCCCCAAGACCCCGGACCTGACGGGCGCGACGTGGCGCCAGGTGAAGGTCTACGAGTACGTCGACGACAACGGCGTCGTCCTGCAGCGGGTCCACCGCGAAGAGACCACCCTGGACGGGCAGCGGCACAAGCGGTTCACCCAGAGCTACCGTGGCGCCAATGGCCGATGGGTCAAGCGCAAGCCGGAAGGCTTCGCCCCCCTGCTCTACAACCTCGCCGCGATCCGCGCAGCGGTCGCCGCCGGCGGGGATGTGTGGCTGCTCGAGGGGGAGAAGGACGCCGACAGCGCGATCGCCGAGGGCCTGGCCGCGACCACCAATGCCGGCGGCGCTACGGCTTTCCCCGCCGAGCTGCTCGAGCACTTCCGGGGCGCCTCGGTCAACCTGGTCGTCGACAACGATCCCGCCGGCGCACAGCGTGCTGCGGGTGTCGGTGCGCAGCTGGCCGAGCTCGGCATCCCGGCGCGGATCTTCCTGCCCAACCTCGACGATCGCAAGTCGGACTTCACAGACCACATGGACGCTGGTGGGACGGTCGCGACGCTCGTCGAGATCACCGTCGACGACGCCCGTGCGATCGTCGCCGCGGCCGAGGCCGACAAGCTCGTGCACGGGCGCACCGGCGTTGCGGTGTGCCTCAAGGAAGCGACCGCGCAGCTCGAGCAGAGCCAGCAGGACCGGGCGACTTCCGAGCAGCACGCCGAGGCGTGGGCGCGGGAGTCCCTCAACCGCCTCGAGCGGATCAAAGCGATCGACCCTGTCCTGACCCCGGAGCAGCTCGGCGATCGCGGCCGCACCGCCCTGCAGGAGTACGCGGCCGCGGTCGCCGAGGGTGCGCGGATCTCCCGTGACACCTACATCGTCGCGGGCCTCGACGTGCCCCAGGCGGTCGCTTCGTCGATCGTCGCGATCCGTCCCGACGTCGAGGAGCAGCCGCCGGCTGAGACCGTCGAGATCACCCCTGCCGCACCCCGCACGCAGACCGGCAGCGGAGGCGGCAACGGGGGAGTGTTCTTCGGGAACGACAACCCCGAGGACCAGCCCGAGAAGCGCCCGTTCATCCAGGGCAACCACTACGACGTCGTCGAGGGGCAGACCGTGCTCATCAAGCACACCCCTGGCGACGAGGACGACAAGTACTTCCGAGTCATGCGCGGGTGGGCGGAGGTTCAGACCGTCGCCATCGAGGACGACGGCACCGACAATGAGATCGCCCGACCCCCGCACCTGTACGTGATCAAGTTCTCCCGGTGGGTTCCGAACGACCGCGGCTACCCGACCCGCGACCCGGACACGGGCCAGTTCAAGACCGAGTCGGTCACCCTGAAGTACACCGAAGACCAGATCCGCGACGGGTCATGGTCAAAGGCGATGCCCTGGCCGGGGTTCCTCGAGTCGAACAGCCGCCGCGGCGCGGATCAGGCGTGGGATGCGATGAACGCGATCAAACCGCCGCGGAACAACAGCATCGTCCACACCACGGTCGGATGGCGCACCGCCGAAACCGGCGACTACTTCGTACACGCCGCAGGCGCGATCGCCAAGGGCGGCGCGGTCGACGTCGACGTGGACGTGGCAAAGACCTCCGACATCTATGCAATGCCCGCCCCCACCACAGACCGCGACGCGCTGCGTCAGGCATGGATCGACGGCACCGTGGCGCTGCGCGAATCTGAGCTCCCGGCCCGCGTGATCGCCCCCCTGCTCGGCCACTCCTGGACCGCCCCGGTCCTGCCCGGCCCGATCCTGCTGCACCTGGTGGGCGGGTTCGCGTCCTACAAGACCTCCCACAGCCGTCTGGCCGTGCAGTACTTCGCACCGAACCTCACCCACAACACCAAGGGCCTGATCTCCGGCGCTGCCGGCGGATCCACCGCGATCGGCCTGCAGCGCACCCTCTCCGCGATCAGCAACGTCCCGGTGATTGTCGATGACTTCGCCCCGGACGGCAACGCCAGCGACGCGATCCGCCGCATCAGCACCCTCGGCCGCACCGTGTTCAACGGCATCGGACGCATCCGCGGCAAGCAGCGCGGCGGCGCCGAGGCCGACCGTCCGATCCTTGCCAGCATCATCACGTCCGGCGAGTTGTCCGCCCAGGGCTCCGCCGACTCCCGCATCGTCAACCTGCCGTTGGACCCCGCCACTCTCAAGAACGGCGGTGAGATCTTCGGGCGCCTCGAGTCCCGCCGTGCCCGCCACGCCCGCGCCCTCATCGGCTCCTCACTCGTGCAGTGGACCGCGGCGCGGCGGCAGCAGCTCGTCGACGACTTCACCGAGGCCGAGGAGGACAGCGAGCACCGCCTGTGCACGCAGGCCTACTGGCGTAAGACCATCCCCAGCCAGAACGGGCACGCTGGCCTCCACGACCGCCTCGTGCAATCCGCTGTGGTCCTGGATCGCGGCATCGTGATCATGCTGATGATGCTCCGCGACCTCGACGTCATCACCGCCGAAGAGGCCAAGGACTTCTACGCCTGGGCGCGTGCCGGCATCGCCGAGGCGATCAGCCTGCAGGACTCGTCCGCATCCGACCCCGCCGAGCAGCTGATGGAGTATCTGCGCGAGGCGATCGCCAACGGCAACGCCCACCTGGCCGGCATGGATGGTGCAGTCCCCGAAGACGCGAGCTCGCTGGGATGGACCGACCATTCCACCGGCATGCACCCGCAGTGGCGCCCCAACGGCCAGCGGGTCGGCATCATCCGCGACCAGCGCCTCTACCTGTTCCCGACCACCGCAGTCGCCGTCGCCCGCCAGATGTCGCAGCGCGCCGACGAAGCATTCAGCGACACCAAGACCTCGCTGTCCTCGTCGATGCTCTCCCACGGGTGGCTCCTCGTCGACGGCGCCGGCAAGCGCAGCGTCGTCCGTCGCACCGGACGCTCGATGCAGCACCGCGTGTGGGACATTCCGCTGTCAGCCCTCACCGGCAGCAACCCCGATGAGCCCTCCGGTGGACCCACCAGCGGAGACGGGGGAGCAGGCCCGGACGACTCGCCCGTGGACTTCCCGGCGCTGTTCGACGCCTCGACCGTCGACGAAGCGCCCACGCCCACTCAGCCGGCGGAGCAGACCCCGCAGTCGGCGCCGCCGGCCCCGGCCGAGCCCGAGCCCGAGCCCGAGCCCGAGCAGCCTGCAGCTGCAGATTCCCCCGTCCCGACCGCGCCCGCACGTCCGAGCACCACGACGTCGGCCGAGGACTTCCGTGCACCGCTGGGCGTGCTCCACACGGACGGGCTCTGGCTGTCCACGGGTGAGCTGATCACCATCCGCGGTCAGCTCGAGCACGCCGGCCAGCTCGCGCAGCTGGCCACGGACCTGAACCTGGGCACCCGCATCAACCAGGGCACGAACGGTGCACGCAAGACCGAGCGCGGCCAGATCTACCTCACGATGGAAGCCGCCCTCGCGCTTGGCCTCCCGCTGGACACCCTGCCCGAATCCACCGACTCCGACTACGGCAAGCTGCTGCGCGAGGCCACCAAGGGGCACCCGTTCATCACCCTGGCGACCGAGGCCGGATTCTCGCTCAGCGGTGACGGCTCCATGACCGGCAGCATCGACGTGTGGCGCGAGGACAACCGCGGCATCGGTGCGCACATCGCGCTCCTGCCCGCCCAGGACTTCCGCTTCATCAGCACGATCCTCGACGGCGACCCGGACCCGGCCACGATCGCCCGCCGCCTGGGCAAGTTCACCGCGGCGCTCAAGTTCCCTTACCGCAGCAGCGCTGGCACTACCGGCACCAAGCTCATGCGCGCACTGCTGCCCCGCGACAAGCACGACGAGATCTACTACCCGCAGGACCGGCCTGCGCCCGTCAAGGACCAGATGATGGCCGAGGGCGACTTCAACTGGCAGCGCAAGCTCTTCGGCGACGAGATCGAGCAGAAGTGGGCGCATGGGTTCGACCGGGGCGGTTCCTACCTCGCCGCTGCAAGCACCGAGGTCGGCGTCGGCGCGCCCACCCACTACGACGGGCCGCTGCAGTTCACCAAGGCCACGAACAAGCCCGGCTACTGGCTGATCACCGCCCCCGAACCGGGCAGCTGGCTCATGCCCGACATCTTCGCCGCGCAGGGCATCGTCCGCGAAGGGTTCGCCGGCTCTCAGATCTGGGTCAGCACACCCACCCTCGAGCTCGCGAGCGAAATGGGCCTCGAGCTCGAGATCCACGAAGCCTGGCTGTGGGATCGCAAGGCCAAGGTCTTCGAGGCCTGGTACAAGCGCATCCGCGACGCCCGCACCACCCTCGACACCACCGACGTCGACGACCAGGCCGCCCGCGACCTGCTCAAGATCGTCTACGCCGCCGCGATCGGCATGCTCGACTACCGCGGCGACCACGACACCCTCGCCGTGTGGGCCCCGCACCGCCACGACATGATCGTCGCCAAGTCCCGCGCCAACATCATCCGCCGCGTCCTCGCCAACGCCGAGCGCACCGGCCGGTGGCCCGTCGCGATCGAGAAGGACACCGTCGTCTACACCAGCGACCACATCGACCCGCTCGAGGCCTGGCCGGGAGACCCCTCCTGGTTCGGCCGCGGCCTGGGGCAGTACAAGTACGAAGGATCCGACC
Source organism: Microbacterium sp. OR21 (assembly GCF_047306785.1). Lineage (NCBI taxonomy): Bacteria > Bacillati > Actinomycetota > Actinomycetes > Micrococcales > Microbacteriaceae > Microbacterium > Microbacterium sp. OR21. Next base: position 34,809 of record NZ_JAZEXJ010000006.1, read on the forward strand.
CGCTCGCGCATCACGCCGAGTTCCTCAACGGTGACGGCTCCTACAAGGGCAAGAAGTACCTCGAGGAGCTGATCTGATGGCACTGAGCAAGGGCGCCCAAGCCCGCCAGATGAAAGCGATGTTCGAGGGCCTCACCGGGCAGAAGATCCCCGACTACACCGCCGAGCACCCCGACACCCGCGCCATGCTCCGGTTCCTCTTCCCTGGCAAGAGCGACCGCTTCCCGATCGCGACCGGCCTCGCCGCCAAGAAGCTCGGTGTCTCCCAGGGCACCGTCCAGCGCTGGATCCGCGGCGCGCAGAACCCGCGTGCCGCGATCACCAAGGAGATCACCAAGCGCGTCCGCCAGTCCGTGACCACCCAGCGCGGCCGCGGGCAGCTCGCCAAGCGCGTACAGGCGCAGCTCCCCACCCGGCAGCGCACCATCCGCATCAACGCCCTGCAGGGCCCCTCCTCCGACCCCAACGACAAGAAGTACGTCGCCGAGCGGTTCAGCAACCTCGACATGTCCCCGTTCGAGCAGCAGCAGCTCTACGACGCATGGGTGCAGGGCGGCGACGCCGGCGCAACCGACTACCTCACCGGCATCTACGACACCCGCTACGTCGACGGCTGGCAGTTCCACGGCATCAAGGGCGTCGAGTGGCGCTGATACCGCCGGCCTCCGCGAGACGAACCACCCCTCCCACTGCGTAGCTCCCACCCGCGCCGTTGCTCGAATCCGTCGACCGGCGCGATACGCTCTATGTAGTGAATGTCACGCTTTTATCAGGCGTGACCGGACTGACGATCAGAGAGAGGACCAGCCGATGGCAGCCACCATGCCCGAGCTCGTCGACTACGCCTACATCGCCGAGAAGCTCAACGTCTCTCAGCAGACCGTGCGCGTCTACGCCACCGGCACCAAGCAGCGCAAAGAAGGGTTCCCCAAGTCCGCGCTCCCCGAGGGCGCACGCTCGCCGCTGTTCCACAAGAAGGACGCCGACGCCTTCATCAAGCGGCGCCTCGAGGAGACCGCCGGCAACACCGAGCAGGAGGAAGCCGCGAAGCAGGCCTACGCCGAGCTCGGCCGCGAGATCAACCTGCGCAGCCGCGAGCAGCTGCAGAGCGCCCTCTTCGACGAGCTCGGCCTGCCGAAGACAGAAAACCTCTCCGTCTCCACCCCGGCGCTCAAGAAGCTGTACGACGAGACCGGCTCAGCCTTCGTCGGGCACGTTCTCCGGTTCCGCGGAAAGTAGGCCGCAGCGACAGCACGGGCACCCGCGCGTCGTTGACCACGACTGCCGCCGTCGCCTATGCTGTGAATGTCACATTCACTAGGTAGGAGGTTGGTCATGGACGTCTCGTCGACCTACACCGACCCTGCCCCGCTCTGGTTCACCCCCGAAAGCGCCAACGTCGAAGCACTCGAGAAGGCCTGGGGAGCCCGCAAGCTCGGCCAAGTCATGGGCGCCGCCCTCGGCAGCTTCAACCGACTCGGCCACGTCGACGCTGGCACCGCCTCCGAGACATTCGGCGTCTCCGAGGGCACCATCCGCCGATGGATCCGTGACGGCGTCCCACCGCGCCGGATCGGACACGTCATCAGCCTCGTCCGCCCCCCACAGGGCGCCTTCGAGCAGGAGCGGAAAGATCTCGTCTACGCCCGCAGCGCAGTGACCAAGATCTCATCCGACCCCAAGAACGCCGTCGCGCTGTGGGGATACAAGGGGTACCTCGAGCAGTGGGATCTCGCAGTCATCAAGATCAAGGACATGCCGGTCCTCACCGTCCGCATGGCCCGCACCGACCGCGATCGCGCCGCCGACAAGCGCCTCACCGCCGGCGGCAAGCTCGTGGAGATCTCGACCTTCCCGAGCTACTGGGCCGCGGTCGTCGCCCGCAGCGAGCTCCTCGAAGACGTCTACCCCTACCGGGTCCAGCTGCGTAACACCAAGCTCGCCAGCGGCGCCGGCAAAGCCTTCCTCGACGAAGCCCCCCGAAAGCCGCTGCGCTCCTACCGGAAGCAGGCACGCACAACCGTCCGCAAGACCACCGCGGCTGAGGCCAGGGGGTGACCGCCGGATGCTCGCACAGATCCCCATCGACCTCCCCGACGATCACGAGCTGCTCGCCGTCGCCACGATCGCGCTCGACGCGGCAGGGGAGTACAGCCTGAGCATCCACAACATCGTCGACGCCTCGATCAGGATGACTCCCACACAGCAGGCCAACGCGCTGCGGATCCTCGCTACCGGCGCCGAAGCCGAAGCGGTCGGCAGAGAGGACATCCCATGAGCGAACGGATGCTCGTCGCGCTCGCGGGCCTCGTCGCGCTCGCGGGTCTCGCCGCGGGCGGCGCGATCTTCGCCCCGCTCACCGGGATGCCCTGGGCTGATGCTCTCCTCGCTCCCGGCATCTTCCTCGCCGCGATGGCCATGATCATCGGTGTGTGGTTCCTCGTCCTGCACATCATGTGGCGCGCGGACCCAATCTGGGAAGCTGGCGGCGCGATCGCCATCGACGACAGTCACAACCTCACCCTCTCCGCGAAGAGGTTCCTCCGACCCGCCGAGCCGGTCACCACCGTCAATCTCGACCAGGCCACCGTTGCGACCTGGTACATCAGCCCGTTCAGCAGATCCGGCACGCTCAGGATCCAGCTGTGGGACCACGATCCGCAGATCACCTTCGGGATCTTCGGTCTCACGCCCCAGGCCGGCGCGGAGCCGCTCGTCGAGATCTCCACCCGCATCCTCGACGCCTCACCCACCGCCACGGCGCGCCTGCAGTACTACCTCGAGCACCGCATCGACGCCGGCACCCTGGACTGCAACTTCACCCCTCACAACTTCCAGCCCATCCCCGAGCTCCTGCCTCCCCTTGAGCCAGGCGTCACGTTCAGCGCAGACGGCCGCGAGATCCGCTACCGCAGGCCCGACCCCGACCCCGACGAGACATCATGAACGGCCTGCATGTCGCCGAGGGCGTAGACCTCCCGCTCGAGCTCATCACCAGCTCCAACGGCATCCTGGCCAAGAAGGGTGCAGGCAAGACCAGCGCAGCCGTCGTGCTGCTCGAGGAGATGCACCAGGTGGGCGTGCCCGTCATCGTCGTCGACCCCAAGGGCGACTGGTACGGCATCCGCACGTCGGTAGACGGGGATCGGCCAGGATTGCCGATCCCTGTGCTCGGCGGGCGTCACGGTGACGTCCCGCTCGACTCCACCGCCGGCGAGCTCGTCGCGGACCTGCTCGTCGACCAGAAGCTCTCCGCCATCCTCGACGTCAGCGAGTTCACCAAAGCCGAGCTGCGGCGCTTCCTCAGAGCGTTCGGCGATCGCTTCTACCGCCGTGCCGATCGCACCCCCACACATTTCTTCCTCGAGGAGTGCCACGAGTACCTGCCGCAGCAGGTCCGCGGTGAGAACGCTGCGCTCGTCGAGACCTGGCAGCGCATCGTCAAGCAGGGCCGATTCAAGGGCCTCGGGATCACGATGGCCTCCCAGCGCAGCGCAGCGGTCAACAAGGACGTCCTCACCCAGATCGACAACCTGTTCGTGCTGCGCACCACCGCACCGCAGGACCGCGACGCGATCAAGGCGTGGATCGACGTGCACGCCGACTCCAAGAGCATCCTCGCCGACCTGCCCACGCTGCAGACCGGCGAATGCTGGCTCTGGCAGCCCGAGCGCGGCGAGCCTCTCAAGTTCCGCTTCCGCATGCGCCACACCTTCGACGCCGGCACCACACCGCGTATCGGCGAGATCGCGTCCTCGCCCACCCGAACCACGCTCGCCGACGTCGACCTCGACGCGATCGCCGCGGCGATCACCCCCCAGCGAGAGACCAGCAGCGACGACGCCGCACACCTGCGCGCCGAGAACATCAGACTGCGCCGTGAGCTCGCAGCCGCGACGTCGGCGCCGCCGCGCGAGAGGATCGTCGAGATCCCCGTCCCCGCCCCCGTCGACGCCGCCACGATCGACGCCCTCCGCCGCGCGATCGCCGACCTCTCGGCCGCGGTCGACCAGCTCGCCGCCGATCCTCCCGCCGGCCCCACGCCGCGCGCTGTGCGCGCGGTTCCCCCAACCACGAAGCCAAAGACATCTCCGGCCGAAGAACCGGCCTCGACGAACGGCACCAAGGCAGACGCGCCAGCGCTGCGCAGCGGCGCGCAGCGGATGATCCTCGCCCTCGGCCGCATGGCACCGCTACGCCTCACCAAGAGCCAGTGGGGGACCGTCGCCCGCCTCAAGACCACCGGCGGAACCTGGTCTACCTACCTCTCCGACATCCGCCGCGCCGGCTTCCTCGACGAGAACACAGCCGGCTACACCCTCACCGACGCCGGCTTCGACTACCTCGGCGGTCGCCCCGACCCCCTCACCCCACGCGAGCTCCAAGACCACTACCGCTCCGTCCTCCGCCGCGGCGCAGCCGCGATGCTCGACGCGCTGATCAACGCCTACCCCGACAGCCTCAGCAGGGAAGACCTCGGCGCCGCGGCCGACATCGCCACGACCGGCGGCACCTTCTCCACCTACCTCTCCGACCTCACCCGCAACGGTCTCGCCCGCAAGACCGACACCGGCCTGGTCGCCACCGACATCCTCATGAACGGTGCCGAGCTCGAGCACGCGACATCCTCGCCAGGTGTCTGAGACCGGAGATACGCTGCAACGATGTGCGGGCGCTTCGCGATGGACTCACGGGTGAACGAAGAGATCACCGATTTCGTCACGCGCACCGGCCGCAAGCCCGAGGACTGGCGCGCCGACTGGGAAGCCAACTACAACATCGCACCGACACAGCGGATCCCCATGCTCATCGACTCCGCGAAAACCGGCGAGCTCCGCTTCGAGCAGGCGCACTGGTCCCTCGTGCCGGCATGGAGCGACACCCTCAAGCTCAAGTACCCGACGTTCAACGCCCGCGCCGAGACGCTGACCAGCAAGAGCACCTGGCGTAAGCCGCTGCAGACCCAACGAGCGATCATCCTCGCTCGCGGATTCTACGAGTGGACGGGGGAGAAGGGCTCCAAGCAGCCCTGGTTCATCCACGACCCGCACAGCGAGCTCCTCGGCCTCGCCGGTCTCTACTCCTGGTGGCCCGACCGCACCAAGCCTGACGACGACCCCGACCGCTGGGTGCTCACCGCGACCATCGTCACATCGGATGCCGTGCAGACCCTCGCTGGCATCCACGATCGCAACCCCGTCATCCTCCCCGAGCACATGTGGCTGCACTGGCTCGATCCGTCCCTCGTCGGCGACCAGGGCCTCGTCGACGAGGCCGTGCACGCCGGCGTCGCCGAGGCATCCGGCCTCGAGTTCGACGCCGTCGCCCCGTTCGGCATCCGTGCCAACGGTCCCGAGCTCCTCGAGCCCCTGCCGCAGTAAGCCCCATGACATCCGCACCGACCTACTGGCACGGCGGCTGCCCAGGACTCGAGATCGGCACTCGACTGCTCAGCCCACGCGACGCCGCGGCCGCCGGCCTGCGGATCCCGTACACACCCCGAGAGCGCCCCGAGCTCGGCATCGTCTCACGCACCGACCGCGTCTACTTCTCCACCAACCAGGACTTCGCCCGCGCCTTCGCATTCCAGACCGAGATCACCACACCCTCCGGCACGCTCACATCCCGCGGCACCCTCTACGCCGTCGCCCCCACCGGCCCGGTCGACGAAGATCCCGACTTCGCCGGCCACAACGTCTCCTGGCGCGCGCCCGGCGCCATCATCACCGAGATCGTCGAGACCAACGTCCTCATGCGCACCCGAGACGCCACCCGCGCCATCGGCAGCTACGCCAGCTGGGACGACGGCAGGCCGATGTACCTCGAGGACGGCCGACTCTGCGTCACCTGGCAGATGGAGAGCCACGGCATCACCCAGGCCACCGTCGACGAGATCGTGCGCCCGTGGACTCCCGTCGAAACCGCACTCGAGCGCATCCACGCGGCCACCACCCGCAACCGCCACACCCGCTGACGCGGGGGAGCAGCCGACCGCGATCCGAGGCGTCGGCCGAGCGCAGCGAGCCGGCGCCGGGCCCTGCCACGACAAACAGCACCCAC
>NZ_JAZEXJ010000007.1:0-31347 GCF_047306785.1 Microbacterium sp. OR21
CCGCTGTGCCGCACGGTGTAACTACAGATGACTACCCAACGTGGAAGTCTCGGTGCTTGGCGTCATCATCTTCGACCCATTGGATGCGAAGAACCGGGTCATCCGACCCTCCGAAGGTGAACATCACCGGCAGGCGCCGAGTCTGGCCACGGTGGATCGTGGTGGATCCTTCCGGGCCAGCGATGAACATGGCACTGTCCTCGCCAACGCTCTCGAATAGAACGCCTTCCGCGTCGCGATCGCCAGTGTTTGTGATGTCGAGCCAGTGCTTCGTCGTGTAGCGCGGTGCACCCTTCGAGTTCACTCCCGAGATTTCGCGCTCTTGATGGGGCTGAACCAGGAAGTCCACTCCGCTTGGCTGTGACTGCACGGCGGGTGTCGCGTTGAGTTTCAGGGACACAATGTCGTGCTCGATCGCTTTCCAGACCTCGTGATTGAGCTGTTCGGGATTGTTGAACTCGCCGAGCAGTCCGCGGTCCTGCATGTCCTTCTTGAAGGCCCGCAAGGCATCGAGCTGCGCGGTATCGATGTCGTTCGGGAGAGGAGCGGTCGAGAAGTAGAGATGAACAGGTTTGCCTAGCTCCAGCGCTCGGTCTACTTCCTCGGCGGTTCCCGAGATCGCGTCAGGTGTCGGTGAGCCGAGTCGTCCGCCGAACAGCGCGAACACGATGTCCGAATCATCGACGCCTTGTGCATTGATCAGTTTCTGTGGGTGAGCGCCCATGACCGGCACCGCTGAGGTTTCCCAGCGCCACGGTTGGAGGATCACGCCCTTATTCCTCGCGTTCGCGTCGTTCCAGCCGTGTACCGCCTTCTCAACAGCATCGCGAGCCTCTGGCACATCGGAGGGCGAGGCGATCATTACGCGCAACACAGTGGCGACATAGGGCATGGCTACAAGCCTACGGAGAGGGACGGACAGCGGTCCGGCGAAGCGCACCTGACGGGCAACCAAGTGATGGAGACCCGCGATGCCCACGTTCACCGATCCCGCTCGTGACGCCGCGGAGGCGTCCGAGGCGTTGCGCGGGCTCGCGCACGCCACCCGCAGCTTCGCCGACCCGGCCGACACGTACGCGGTGATCGGTGACCTGTTGGCGGGGGTGCGCTCGCTCCGGCAAGTCCTGAACCAGCTCGCCACCGCCCACCTGAACCAGCAGCAGCAGGTGGCCGACGAAGCCCGCGACCCGGCCGGTGGAGCGGTCGAGGCAGTGTCGGCGGCAGACGAGCTGCACCAGGCCGGCACGCTCATCGACCAGGCCCACGACCGGCTCAACGCCGCGATGAGCCACTCCGGCCGGATCGTCTGGAACCCGCCAGCACCGCTGGCGGAACGGTGGGTGGGGGTCGTGTTCCTGCATGGCGAGGACGCCGACCGGGTGCTCGACCTCATCGACCGCGGCGGCGTGGAGGCGGGGATCGAGCATCTGTCCGGCTGGGACTACGGCGACGAGACCACCGACGCCGCCTTGGAGAACGGCGATGTTCACGACCGCGCCCCTGTCTATGCCGGGGACCGGCAGGCCGAGACCGGCGACTACGCGATGACCTACAACCCGCAGGCCGGGCACGTCGCCCTCTACCGGCGACACCTGATCCCCGCCAACGAGGCGATCGATCCGCCCGACGACGCCCCCGTCCCACCGCCGGACCGCCCAGCCGGACGCGATACGGCGAGACGGCGTAGCGGAGTCCGGGACGGTAGCTGGTTCGAGCACCCCGGCGTCGCCGCCGTCAAGCAGGCCCGAGGGCTCTCGTGGTGAGCCCGGACGAGAAGCTGCACACCGCCGTCCTCGTCGCACCGGCCTCCGAACGGCGGCGGCTGCGTAAGCAGCGGCGACAAGCCGCCGCCCGGCTCGTCGCCGAGCAGCGGGAGGCGGAGAAGGCCACGGCCCGCGCGAAGCTGGAGGCTGAGCGCGCCGAACGGCGTGCCACGGTCTACCTACCCTCGGCTGGCGAGCCCGGCCCAGCCGCGCTCCGCACGCCGGGGAGGTTCCGGCTGCCTCGGCACCAGGACACCAGCGCCGTCCTCGCCGGCCACTACCCGTTCCTTGCCGAAGCCGGTCTCGGGCCGCAGGGGATGTTCATCGGGCAGGACCTCTACTCCGGGTCGTCGTTCGTCTACGACCCGTGGGTGCTGTACCGGCGGGGCATCATCACCGCCCCGAACCTGATCCTGGCCGGGATCGTCGGCTCCGGGAAGTCCTCGCTCGCCAAGAGCCTTTACACCCGCAGCCTGCCGTTCGGCTACCGCGTCTACGTTCCCGGCGACCCCAAAGGCGAGCACACCGGTGTCGCCGAAGCGGTCGGCGGGAAGGCGATCATCCTCGGGCACGGGATGGGCAACAGGCTCAACCCGCTCGATGAGGGCTACCGTCCCGGCGGCCTCTCCGATCAGGAGTGGGCCACCACGCTGGCTGCGCGGCGCCGGGACCTGCTTGGCGCGCTCACCGAGACCGTCCTGGCCCGGCCACTGGCGCCGCTGGAGCACACCGCGATTGATACCGCCCTGGCCGGGACGGTCCGCGAGGCCGAGGTGCCAATCCTGCCGATGGTGGTCGACCGACTACTGCGCCCCGACCCGGCCGACGATCCAGACGGCCGACTTGCTGAGGACGGCCGCCAAGTCGGGCACGCTCTGCGACGGCTCGTCGCCGGTGACCTGGCCGGGCTGTTCGACGGCCCATCGACGGTGAGGTTCGACCCGACACTGCCGATGGTCAGCCTGGACCTGTCCCGCGTCACCGAGAACTCCACCTTGATCTCGGTGCTGATGACCTGCTCATCGGCGTGGATGGAAGCCGCCCTCCTCGATCCGAACGGCGGCCGACGCTGGGTCATCTACGACGAGGCATGGCGGCTGATGTCGCACCCGGCGCTCCTGCGCCGGATGGACGCGCACTGGCGGCTCGCCCGCCACTACGGCCTGGCAAACCTGCTCGTGTTCCACAAGCTCACCGACCTGGAGAACGTCGGCGACCTCGGCTCAGCAAACCGCGCCCTGGCGAACTCGCTGCTGGCCAACGCCGAGACCAGGATCGTCTACCGGCAAGAGACCGACCAACTCGGCCCCACCGCCACCGCACTCGGACTCACCGGCACCGAGCAACGCCTCCTACCGGGACTGGGCACCGGGCAAGGGCTCTGGCGCATCAAGGACCGCAGCTTCGTCGTCCAGCACCAGCTCCACCCCGCCGAACTGGCCGCGTTCGACACCACCGCCCGCATGACCGGCAACACCCCGGATCATGCGCGGGCCTCAATGAACTGAAGCATCGAAATAGGCACCGGCGCAGTTGGTGTTCTAGGAAGGTCGACTATCGGGAAGGCGATCCGTACATTGGCGATCTCATCCACTCCGAGCTGCAACCACTCGGTGCAGTCGACGTGAAGAAGGGAGTCAACGAGTTGTCGATCAGCAAGAAGCAGGCTGAGAGGAGCGAAGTGAATCACCGCCGATGCCGCCGGCGTAGTCGCGGTCGCCCACTCACCGCTATCGCTGTCTTGTGACATGCGGACAACGACAGCCTCGTGGCTTCCCTCCACATGGGCCGAGCTTCCGTCCGATGCGATGGCTACCAGGAATCGCATGTCTTGGGGCGCCTGGATCGGGATGCCCTCGCGCACAGCACGCACAAGGTCAGAGTGCGAGTCGATGAGGTTCGGCGTCAGCGCGGTCATGCCCGCAATGGCCGCGCGGATGAATCTGCCAGGACGCACATCGGTCAACTCGCCCGCGATGTGGGTCCGCTCGCCCTTCCATTGCGATCTGAGCAGGTGGCCGGCAAAACAGTGCGCCCATCGGATGTACTCGTCATCCCAGGGGGACGTGCGTGCGCGGCAAGCCTCACAGTGCGCGTACAGGCTCGCACCTCCGAGCTTGGGCCGTCCGTAGCCGAGGCTGTTGTCCTCTGTCGTGCCGCCCCAAGCGAAGCTTCCCTGATTGAAGGCGGCCCTCGGCGGAACGTGAGCTTTGGTCAGCCGGGCTCGGTTCCCGCACAGGGTGCACCTGCCTGTCCTGTCCCGCCGACCAGTCGGCCGAAACCCCTCCTGTCCAGTCATCTTCTCCTCCTCCTAGAAGGCTAACGGCGGAAGCCGAGTTCGCCGTGGGTCGTCCGGCCGGGTGCGGTTCTGGCTCACCTTGCGGCATGAGGAAACCCGAGCCTGAGCCCGTCCCGGTGTCCATTCCGCTCGTCGTGCTCGACGTGCGGGAGGACGGCACCGTGGCCGTCACAGTCGACGGGATCCGGCTGGACCCCGAGCCTTTCGCGCCGCCGTGGCGGCGAGCCTCGTTCGGGCAGATCATCGACCGCGCCACGGATGACCGGACGACTCCGGCGCGGGTCGAGGTCCGTGAGGCAGATGGGACGACCTTCACCGACATCATCGCGGCCCAACGTCGCCGAGCACCTCACCCGACGCCTGAGCCTGAGGAGCCGGCACCGCGGCCGGTATTCCACACCGTCGAAGGCGACGGGTTCGTTCCCGGCGAGGACATCGCGGTCGCCGTCGTCACCGGGCACACCGACGCGTCCGGCACCGGCACGGCCCGCGCTCTCATCGACCCCGCCCGGCTCGGGCCGGACGCTGCGAGCAGCGTCGTGGAGGTGGTGCTGTTCGGCCGTATCTCCGGCACCACGATCATCCGGCGGCTGCCATGAACAGCCAGGGTCGGCAGACCGGTTCGTTCGGTGATGAGCTGACCAACGCGGCCATGATCGGGCTCGTCAGCCTGTTCGGCGTCGCCCTGGTGCTCCGCGGTGCCGGGTCCGTCGCGGCAGTCCTCACCGGCACGAGCCAGCCGACCGGTGGTCCCTCATCCGGGATCGGTGTGCTGTTCGATCCGGGCGATCCCGCTGGCGGCCTGGACGCGCCCGGCCTGAGCCCGGTCGTCTACTGGCTCGTCACGGGCCTCCTGCTCGCGGTGTTGGTCATCGGCGGCGTGTGGGTCTGGTCGCGGCTGCGCCGTCACACGCACCGGGTCGAGCAAGACCCGCGCCGGATGGCGGGCATTGCCACGCGGCATGAGGTCGCTGCCGCCGCGTCCGAGAAGGCGCTGCTGCGCCGCGCCGGGAACCTCCGCCCGGGCTTGGATGATCCTCGCCCGCAAGATGTCGGCTACCGGCTCGGCGCCTCCAAGGGCACCAGCGTGTGGGCGTCGGTGGAGGACTCGATCATGGTCATCGGGCCGCCCCGCTCCGGCAAGGGCCTGCACCTGGTGATCCCCGCGATCCTCGACGCCCCCGGCGCTGTCGTGGTGACCTCCACCCGTCCCGACAACCTGACCGCGACCCTGCGCGCCCGCAGCCGGGTCGGGCCGGTCGCAATCTTCGACCCGCAACACCTCGCCGAAGGCTTGCCCGCGGGGATGCGGTGGTCACCGATCCGGGGCTGTGAGTCTCCGCAGACCGCGATGATCCGCGCCACCGGGCTCGCCGCCGGCACCGGCCTCTCATCCGGCGGCGTCGACGGCGGCGGATTCTGGGAGGGCAAGACCCGCGCCGCGCTGCAAGCGCTCCTGCACGCCGCCGCGATCGACCACCGGCCACCCGCCGAGCTGTTCCGCTGGACCCTCGACCCGACCGCAGCCGCCGACGCGGTGGCGATCCTGACCGGCTCTGGCCAGGCGGCGACCGGCTGGGCCGAGTCCCTGGAAGCGATGATCGACTCCGACCCCCGCACCCGCGACTCCATCTGGCAAGGCGTATCCCTCGCCCTCGGATCGCTCGCCGACCCCCGCGTGCTCGATGCCGTCTCACCCGGTCCCGGCGAAGGCTTCGACCCCGAGCACTTCATCCAGCACAAGGGCACCCTGTTCCTCCTGGCCACCGGGTCCGGTGCGGGGGCCAGCGCCGCGCTCGTCGCGGCGCTCGTGGAAGACCTCATCGAGACCGCCCGCCGTCTCGCCGCACGCTCACCCCGTGCGCGGCTCGACCCGCCGATGCTGCTCGCGCTGGACGAGATCGCCAACCTCTCACCCCTGCCGTCACTGCCAACACTGATGGCCGAAGGCGGCGGCTCGGGCATCACCACGATGCCGGTGCTCCAGTCCCTGGCACAGGCCAGGGACAAGTGGAACGAGCACCAGGCCGGCGCGATCTGGGACGCCTCGATCGTCAAGGTCATCCTCGGCGGCGCGTCCAGCAGCCGCGATCTGCAAGACCTCAGCGCCCTGGTCGGGGAACGCGACGAATACACCGACAGCGTGACGCTGGGCGACCACGGCACCCGCTCGAACCAGCGCTCCGTCCGGCGGGTGCCGATCTTCCCGCCCGACCGCATCCGCCGGCTCCCGTTCGGCACCGGGATCGTGTTGCTGCGCTCCGCACCCCCCATCGTCACCGACCTGCACCCGTGGCCGAAGCGCCCCGACGCCACCCAGCTCACCGCGGACCGTGCGCAGACAGAGGCCCAGCTGCGCCGCTCTGACACCTGAACACGATCCAGTCGCCTCCGCGCCCACCTGCCTGCCACAGCAAGCCCCGGGATGACCGGGGACCGCGAAAGCAGACAGGAGCACACCATGTCCGACGATCCCCGCGACGATGACGCCACCACGGGCGACCTGCACGGCCCGGACCTGGAGGGCGACGGCGACGAGGGCTTCGAGGACCCGCTGGTCGCCGAGCCGCCGCACCCGATCAACTGGAACCTGCTGAACGCCGACGACGCCGAGGTCGAGTGGCTGGAGCTGAACCGGTGGGTGGACTGGCTGCGGCACACATACGGTCTGCCCGCCGCGGTGATCCCGCCCGCCTGGTACACCCACCCGGAGCTGCTGTGGGAGCTGTCCGCACTGCACCTGCACTGGCTGTGTGCCTACGACCCCGAGCAGAACGGCTCCGCACCGCTGGGTTGGCACCGCGACTTCGCCGACGCCCGCCAGCGGCTCCGCGAATGGGTTGCCGCGTCGGGCACGAAGCTCGATCACGACCGCCCCATGAGGCAGACCGTCTGGCCCGGTGAGGTACCCGGCGACCCGATCGAGGACGTGCCGATCATCGACCGGGACGCCGAGTTCGTGGAGTTCGTCATGGCTGACGTGCAGGCGCGCCGCGATGCCGAGGAAGCGTTCTATCGCACCCTCGACCCCGACACCGGAGAAGTGTCATGAGCGATGAGGGAGCGCTCGTGGTGTCGCCCCTGATGCACAGCCGCGAGGTCGCAGCGTACTTGAAGGTCTCGGAATCCACCCTGTCGCGGTGGCGGTCGACCGGCACGGGGCCGCCTTTCCTGCGGCTGGGCGGGATCGCCCGGTACCGGCTCGATGCCGTGGACCGCTGGCTGGGCGAGCTGGAACACGACCATGCCCCGGAGAGCTGAGCCGCAGCCGACCGCCGAGCCCAAGCCGGTCCCGCCGATCGGGGTGAAGGTCTCCACGGACATGGAGCGCCGCTCCTACGGCATCCGAGCCCGTGCCCGGTGGACCGACCCGACCACCAAGCGCCGGGTGACCCGCTCAGAGATCGTGCGGGACGAAGCGGCCGCGCACGCCTTCTTCGACCAGCTCCGCAACTCCTCGACTAAGGGCATGGACGTCTCCATGACGCTGCTGGAGTTCGTCACCTCCATCGGCGACCGGTGGGCGCGGGGCCTGGACCCGACCTCCACCGGCGAGACCTACGGATACGGGCTGAAACTGCGAGTGCTGCCCGCGCTCGGCCATCTGCCGGTCACTCAGATCACCGCCGGGATCATCGACCGCACCATCGACGAATGGGAGAAGCGGCACGGGGCGTCCACGATCAAGAACACCATCGCTCCACTGGTGCGAGTGCTGGACGAGGCGGTGCGCGATGGGTTGCTGACAATCAACCCCGCCAAGAATCGCGCCAAGCGGAGCCTGAACCGCAACGCCTTCCGCGGACAGTCCGCCGAACTCGTCTCCCCGCGGGCGCACGCGATCCCAGACATGAAGACCCTCAACCGACTCGCCGAGGCCTGCGGCAAAGTGCACCAGTCCTACAGCGACTTCGTGATGCTCGCCGCGCTGCTCGCCGCCCGGTCCTCGGAGGTCTCCGGGCTACAGGTCGGAGACGTGGACTTGAGTAAGAACCTCGTCGTGATCCGCAGGCAGGTCTTCCCCGGCAAGGGCGGCCTGGTCACCAAGCCGACCAAGAGCCGCAAAGAGCGGCGGGTGCCGATCCTCGAACCACTCCGCCCCGTGCTGGAACGCCTCACTGAGGGCAAGGAGCCCGAGGACCCTTTGCTGGTCGGCCCGAAGGGCGGCTACCTCACCACCGCGACCGTCCGCGACGCCACCAACTGGGACGGCATCGTCGCGAAGCTCGGGCTGCCCGACCTCACCCGGCACGGCCTGCGTCACACCGGAGCGACCTGGATGGCCGATGCCGGCATTCCGCTGCATGTGCTCCAGGACATCCTCGGTCACGCCTCGATGGAGACCACCCGCGGTTATCTCCACCCCGACGACCGTCACCTTGCGTCCGCGGCCGAGCAGGCCAACGCCTTCCTGTCCGCCGCCGGACAGCGCAAGCAGGCTCGGCGCAGTGGCCCCTCGGCCAGGCGCCTGTGATGCGCGCAGGCGTCGGCAGGAGTGGTCGCGCAGGCGTTCTGGTCCCCTTTTGGTCCCCTTATCCACAGGAGCCGGGATCGGCGCACCCGGTTCGTCCACAGGCGATCGTCGGCGAGAGCGCCGGGGGGACCAGAGGGGGACCACGGAAAACGACCCTCAAACATGATGAAGCCCAGGCGAGAAACCTACTCTCACCAGGGCTTTTCTGTCGGGATGACAGGATTTGAACCTGCGACCCCCTGACCCCCAGTCAGGTGCGCTACCAAGCTGCGCCACATCCCGTTGTTCACTTTTCAGGCCGAAACAGCCCGCTAACCCACTTGACCCCCAGTCAAGTGCGCTACCAAGCTGCGCCACAGCCCGTGGCAGTCCGCACCGAAGCGCGGGCAACTCCACTATCGTAGCCGAACGATTCGGCCACCGCGAACCGGCACCGCCGGGCGTGGCGCACCGCGCGCCGACGCGAGGCGTTGCCGATGTCCGCGCCCCCGCGTAGCGTGCCGACATGGCGACGATCACCATCGAACCGGCGACGAGTCCCCGCTGGGACGACGTGCAGCATGCGCTCTCGGGCGGCGGCGACGGGCGCAGCTGCCAGTGCATCTGGCCCGTCGTGCGCAACAACGTCTGGCAGACGACGACGCTCGACGAGCGACGCGACATGCTCCAGGCCGAGATCGCGGCCGGCCCTCCGCCTGGCCTCGTCGCCTACGTCGACGATGAGGCTGCCGGATGGATCCGCGTCGGACCACGCACCGCGCAGCAGCGCATCCTGCACACCCGGGCCATCGTCGCGGCGACCACCGAGCCGCTCGACGACGGCTCCGTCTGGGCGGTGACCTGCTTCGTGGTGCGCCGGGAGCACCGCGGGCAGGGCCTGAACGGCCGACTCCTGGCATCCGCTCTCGACTACGCGCGCGAGTCCGGCGCACGCCTGCTCGAGGCGTACCCGGTCGACACCTCCACCGGCTCGCACCGGTCGAACGACCTCTACCACGGCACCGTCTCCACCTTCCTCGCGGCCGGATTCGAGCTCGGTCCGACGCTGACCGCAGGACGAGTACTCGTGACGCGCGGTCCGGCCGACTGATCGCCGGCGACTTCGGCGCTACGGTAACCGCATGAGCACCCAGCACGCGGCCATCGAAGACCCGCAACTCGGCACCCTCTCCCGCGCCGAGACGACGCTCGACGATGGCGACGTCGTCACGCACGACTGGTATTCGGGCGCGCTGACGATCGACGGCCGCGAACTCGAGCTGATGATCGACGGGGCCGACGTCGACCAGGTGGGCAGCCTGATCCCTCGCGTCCACGCGGTCGTGGCCGACATCGAGGGCATCAGCCGCCGGGCATCCGATGCGATCATCACTCACTTCAGCGACGGCGAGCCCTCTCCGGACGAGCTGGAGACGGGATCCGACGACCTCGTGCTCGACACCCTCGAGATCACCGATGACGCGACCGTGCTGCACTTCACCGACTCCTGCGGGCGGCACTTTCCCGATGGTTACTGGCCGGCCGTGCATCTCGGGCTCGACGGCACCATCGGCGAGGTCACCGTCGAGGGCTGACCGCTGAATACGATGGGTGGATGCCCCGCAGCATCCGTCCGCTCGACATCGCCGTCTGGACGCCGTACGTCGTTATGGCGATCATCCACGTCATCGCACTGGCGGCGCAGAGTCCGCTCGCGGCGCCGACGAAGCTGACGCTCATGCCGCTGCTCGCGCTGCCCGTGGCAGCCGCAGCCCCGCGGCTGCGTCCGCGCGTCACCGTCGCGCTTCTGCTGACCGCGCTGCTGCTCTCGTGGCTCGGCGACGGCGCTGGCGCGTTCTTCCCCGGAGGCCCCGAGCTGCCGCTCATGCTGCTCTTCTTCGGCCTCGCGCACGTCGTCTACATCGTCGTCTTCCTGCGATTCGCCTCGATCCGCCGACTGCCGCGGTGGGCGCTGCTCTACGCCGCCTGGTGGATCGGGATGCTGGCCGTCGTCGGTCCGCACGTCGGCGGCCTGTTCTTCGCCGTGGCGGCGTACGGCCTGGTGCTCGCCGGCACGGCCGCGACCTCCGCCCGCGGCAACGCGGTCATCGCCACAGGTGGCGCGCTCTTCCTCGCCAGCGATTCGATCCTCGCCTTCCGCCTCTTCCTCCCCGACGCGATGCCGGCCTGGACCAGCCCCGCCGTGATGCTCACCTACACCCTCGGGCAGGGGCTGATCATCGCCGGTGTGATCCGCACCCTGCGATCGGAGAAGGACGGATGATGGATGCCATGAAGCCCGTACGGGTCGACAGCTGGCTGTGGGCGATCCGCATCTACAAGACCCGCTCCGCCGCCACCACCGCCTGCCGTGCCGGACACGTGCGCGTCGGCGGCGAGCGCACCAAGGCCGCGCAGACCGTCAAGCCCGGCGACGAGGTGAGAGTGCGGATGTCGGGATTCGACCGCATACTCATCGTCAAGCAGACCCTGTCGAAGCGCGTCGGCGCTCCGGTCGCGGTGACGGCGTACGAAGACCGCACTCCCCCGCGTGAGCCGTCGGCCATGCTCGCCGTGCGCGACCGCGGAGCGGGCCGGCCGACCAAGCGCGAGCGGCGTGAGATCGACCGGCTGCGCGGTCGCGTTCCGCACGACGACTGACTCGCCGAGTTGTCCACAGGCGGGCTGCACGCCGCCCGAATGTCGTACGTATGTTCTACTCTGAACTCATGGCGAACGAGATGCAGGCTCTCATCGAACGGCGCATCGCGCTGCTCGACGAGTGGGCGGTGAAGCAGCGTGAGATCGCGGCGCTGCAGGCCGAGGCGTCGGACCTGCTCGCTCGTCGGTGGGAGCTGTGGCAGGACGAGGTGTCGGCCGCACCGCAGCACCGGGATGCCATCGAGCGGTCGATGATGGCCGAATACGCCGCAGCGGGCCGTGTCGCGCAGGGTTCGATGACGTTCGCGTTCACCGACGCTCATCTGCTGGCGACGGAGTTCGAGACGGTGCATGCATCGTTCGCCGCAGGGCGCATCACCCCTCGCCACGTGCGCGAGATCCTGCGCGAAGCCGGGCCGGTGCGCGAGGCGATCGAGACCGGTGCGGTCGAGGCCGGCACCCTGCTGCTCTACGAGGCTGCCGCCCTCGAGACAGCCGAGAACGACACCGCGGCGCGCACCCGGGCACAGGCGCGCCGCATCGCCGCAGCGCTGGCAGGGTCGACGGTCGTCGAGCAGCATGAGCGCGCTGCGGCCGAGCGCACGGTCACGGTGCGCTCGATCGGCGACGGGCTCGTGCTGCTTCAGGCTGTCCTCCCTGAGCATCTGGGAGTCGCCATTCTCGACCGGCTCACCAGGATGGCCCGGCACATGCAGAAGCACCCTGAGGACCGCGACCCTGACCTCGGCCCGTCGGAGCCGGAGGACGTCGGGCTCGACCCCGAGACCCTGCTGCCGCTGGACGACCGCGCGTCGGATGCCGACGGCGATCTGACGGAGGGCGCGATCTTCGGATCGCACACCTTCACGGCCGACCCGTTCGAGCCGCCTCTCGACCCGAAGTTCCACGATGACAGCCCCTGCATCACCCACGTCCCCGACGACACGAGGACGATGGATCAGCTGCGCACCGACCTGTTCACCGACCTGCTGCTCGCATCGATACCCACCGAGGCGCACGGAACGGGGCTGGAGAACATCCACGCCACCATCCAGGTGACGGTCGCCGCCACGACCCTCGTCGGAGAGGACGACCTCCCCGCCGAACTCGACGGACGCGGGCCGCTGGATCCGGCCGTCGCCCGCTCGCTCTCCGGTCTCCGCACGGGCTGGACGAGGCTGTTCCTCGACCCCGCCGGCATGGTCGTCGAGACCGAAACCTACACGCCCACCGAGCAGATGCGCCGGTTCCTGCGGGCGCGGGATCAGCACTGCCGATTCCCCGGATGCCGTGCTCCGATCCACCGGTGCGAGATCGATCACAATGAGGACTGGGCGCTGGGCGGAAAGACCCACATCGACAACCTCGCGCACTTCTGCGCCAGACATCACCCGCTCAAGCACCCCGACATCCCCGACAGTCACCGGTGGTACGCACGCCAGCTTCCCGACCGCTCGGTCGAATGGGTCAGCCCGAACGGGCGGCGCTATCGCGACAGGCCGAATCGTCGGGTGATGTTCGTGCCCTCGGTCGAGCCACCTGGTCCGTGGGACTCACTCGGGTCGGGCGACCCTCCGGAGCAGCCTCCGTTCTGACCAGCTGCCGTAGGGCCAGCCGCGAGCATCCATCTGGCGGAGCAGCCTCCGTTCTGACCAGCTGCCGTAGTGTCAGCCGCGAGCATCCATCTGGCGCAGCAGCCAGCCGGCCGGCTCGACCCGCGCGCCGACATCGTCGAGCCGCGCGGCGAGTCCTCGGTCGCTGGTCACCGCGATCACCTCGGCCCCGTCGACGCCGAGGCGGCGGGCCTCTGCGACGATCGCATCGTCCCCGGCCCCCTCGGCGCGGACGATGGCGACGCGGGCGCCGTGCGTCTGGTGGCGGGCATCCGGGATGTCGCGGGCGGCTCCCTCCACGACCATCGACACCGGGGGGAACCAGCGATCGGCTTCGAGGCTCAGCTCGTCGGCCTCCACCCCGGCGGCGGCCCAGGCCGACAGCCGCGCATGCAGCCGCGAGGCGGCACCCGCGCGATCCTTCCACCAGCCGTCCGGCACCGAGCCGACGACGTTCGCCGCGTCGACCACGATCGCCGGATGCACGGTCAGCAGCGAGCGCAGCAGCGGCCACGATGCCGCGAAACCCGGGTGCAGCGGCCGCTGATCGACCTCGTCGACCGCAACCCACTCCAGGGCGAGGCTCTCGGGATCGCTGATCACCGGATCGAACGGGGCGAGCACATCGGCGACGACCGTGGTGTACGACCAGATCCGCAGGTCGAGCACCCGCGCGAACCGGGCGTGCAACGCGCCGTCGGGGATGCCGGCCTCTTCCTGCGCTTCGCGCAGAGCACCGTCGAGCGCCGTCTCGTCCCGGTGCAGCGCCCCACCGGGGATCCCCCAGGTGCCGCCGAAGTGACTCCAGCCGACCCGATGCTGCAGCAGCACGCCACGCGACGGGTCGACGGCGAGAACCCCGGCCGCGCCGTAGCGCCCCCAGTACTTCTCACCCGTCTCGGCGACGACCCACGCGTCTCCCGGGTCCTGCGGCCCGTTCGGGCGACGCGGCTCATCGGGGCCCGGGGAAACGATCGTCACTCCCCCAGCTTTTCATGCCGCGACGCCCACAGGCGCGACGGACGCCGAGAAGATCAGCGTGCGGCGACCGCGGCCCCTGCCCGCAGCCGCGACGCGGCGAGCTCCTCGGCGGCGAGCAGCGGCGTCACACCCCGGGCCTCGGCGTCGTCGAGGATCCGGCGAACGGTGTCGCCGATCCCAGCCACGCGCTGCATGATCTCCTCGCTCGACCCGATGCGCTTCGCCTCGAGGTCGAGGTAGATGACGCCACCGGCGTTCACGACGAAGTCGGGGGCGTACAGCACACCGCGCTGCGCGAGGCGGTCGGCACCCGACCGATCGGCGAGCGGGTTGTTCGCGGGACCGCACACGGCCTTCACCTCGAGCGCGTCGATGACCTCGTCGGTGAGCACACCGCCGATGCCCGCCGGCACGAACACGTCGCCGGCGATCAGATGCTCGGTGCCGGGCTCTACCCAGGTGGCCCCGATCTCCTCGGCGAACGCCCGGCGGGCGGGGTTGATGTCGGTCACCGTCAGCTGCGCTCCCTGCTCGGCGAGGCGGGAGGCCAGTCGGCCACCGACCTGTCCGAGGCCCGAGATCGTGATGCGACGGCCCGCGGCCTCCGCCGAGCCGGTGACCCGCTCCAGCACGGCCTGCAGGGACGCGTACACGCCGAGGCTGGTGGGGCCGGCCGGCTCGCCCGAGCCGCCCACGGTCGACGGCAGTCCGACCACGTGCTGCGTGCGCTCGCTGACGGTGAGCATGTCGTCGGTGGTCGATCCGACATCCTCCGCCGTGCGGTACAGCCCGCCCATCAGCTCGACGGCGTCGCCGAGGTCGAGGAAGGCGTCACGACGACGGTCGGCGTCGAGAGTGTCACCGGGTGCGAGCCCGATCACGGACTTGCCGCCCCCGGCGTCCAGACCCGCCGCGGCGTTCTTCAGCGTCATCGCCGCCGACAGCCGCAGCGCATCGCCGAGCGCGTCGCTCCAGTGCGGATAGGTCCACAGCCGCGCGCCTCCCAGGGCGGAGCCGAGCACAGACGAGTGCAGCGCGACGGCGATGAACAGCCCGCTGCGCTGACCGGTGATCACCTCCACGCGCTCGTGGGTGAAATCGGGCAGGGGCAGGGTGTGCGTCATCGCAGTCTCCATCGCGCGGGCCTCGTGGGCGGTGCGTCGGACGCCGCGGTGTTGCGGCATCCGACGCCATTATCCCGCCGCTGACGCGCGGAGAGCCAATCGGTCAGCGCTGACGGCGCTCCCGCACGCGCATATTGATGACGATCGGCGTGCCCTCGAACTCGTACAGCTCGCGCAGGCGCCGCTGCACGAAGCGACGGTAGCCGGGGTCGAGGAATCCGGTCGTGAAGAGCACGAACGTCGGCGGACGCGTCGATGCCTGGGTGCCGAACAGGATGCGCGGCTGCTTGCCTCCCCGAAGCGGGTGCGGGTGGGCGGCGACGAGCTCGGTGATGAACGCGTTGAACTTGCCGGTCGGGATGCGGCGGTCCCAGTTCTCGAGCGCCTGCTCCAGGGCGGGCACGAGCTTGTCGAGGTGACGACCGGTCTTCGCCGAGATGTTCACCCGAGGTGCCCACGCCACGTGCGCGAGGTCCTGCTCGATCTCGCGCTCGAGGTAGCGGCGCCGGTCGGCGTTCTCCATGTCGTCGTCCGACAGACGGTCCCACTTGTTGAACGCCAGCACGAGCGCACGGCCCGACTCCAGCACCATGTCGATGATATTCAGGTCCTGCACGCTGATCGGCTGCGAGACGTCGAGCACGACGACTGCGACCTCGGCCTTCTCGAGCGCGGCCGACGTGCGCAGCGACGCGTAGAAGTCGGCGCCCTGCTGCAGGTGCACACGGCGACGGATGCCGGCGGTGTCGACCAGACGCCACATCTTCCCGCCCAGCTCGACGATCTCGTCGACCGGGTCGCGGGTGGTGCCGGCGAGGTCGTTCACGACCACGCGCTCCTCGCCCGCGGCCTTGTTCAGCAGCGACGACTTGCCCACGTTCGGGCGGCCGATGATGGCGACCCGGCGCGGGCCGCCGATCTCCGCCTTCGCGACGGCCGACACCTCGGGCAGCTTCGCGATCACGAGGTCGAGCAGGTCGGCCACGCCGCGACCGTGGATGGCCGAGACGGGGTGGGGCTCACCGAGGCCGAGGTTCCACAGCGGAGCGGCCTCCGGCTCCTGGCGCGCGTCGTCGATCTTGTTAGCGACGAGGAACACCGGCTTGCCGCTCTTGCGCAGCAGCTTGACCACGTGCTCGTCGGTGGAGGTGGCGCCGACCTTCGCGTCGACGACGAACAGCACCATGTCGGCGAGGTCGATAGCGACCTCGGCCTGGGCTGCCACCGAGCGGTCGATGCCCTTGGCATCCGGCTCCCACCCGCCCGTGTCGACGAGCGAGAACCGACGATCGCTCCACTCGGCCTTGTACGTCACTCGGTCGCGTGTGACGCCGGGGGTGTCTTCGACGACGGCCTCACGGCGGCCGAGGATGCGGTTCACCAGCGCCGACTTGCCGACGTTCGGGCGGCCCACGATCGCGACCACCGGCAGGGCGGGCGAGTACTCGATCCCGTCCTCTCCGCGCTCCACGCCTGCGAGCAGGTCGGCGTCGTCATCCTCGAGCTCGTAGTCGCCGAGCGATGCGCGCATCGCGGCGGCGCGCTGTTCGGCGAAGTCCTCGTCGAGCGAGGCCATCTTCTCGGCGAGATCATCCGGTGCGCCGGTGTACTCTTCATCGGCCATGTTCAAGCTCCTCTGTCAGCGTCGCGCCGCTGGGCGATCACCGCGAGCACGGCGTCGATGGTCTGCGCGAAATCAAGTTCCGTGGAGTCGACCACGTCAACGCCCTCCGCGGCGTTGAGGAAGTCGACGACGGCGCTGTCGGATGCGTCGCGCTTGTGCAGCGCTTCCGCGACAGCGGCGGCGTTCTCGCCCGCGAGCTCGCCGGCGCGCCGGGCGGCGCGCACCTCCGGCGCGGCGGTGAGCAGGATCCGCACGGGCGCGTCGGGCGCCACGACGGTGGTGATGTCTCGTCCCTCGACGATCACGGCGGGATAGTCGGATTCGGCGACGATGCGGCGGAACATCTCGTTCACCTGCACGCGGATCTCGGGAACCCGGGCGACTCCGCTGACCGCGCTCGACACCCGCGGCTCGCGGATCGCCGCGGTCACGTCGACGTCGCCGACGCGCACGACCCGGTCGTCGGGGTCGAGTCCCTGCGAGAACGGGAAGTCGGATGCCGCGGCTCGGACCGCATCGGCGTCCGCCGTGTCGTCACCGCGGTCGAGCACGTGCCAGGCGAGTGCCCGGTAGGCGGCTCCGGTGTCGAGGTAGCCGTAGCCCTCGCGGCGCGCGACCTCCTTCGAGACGCTGGACTTGCCGGATCCGGCGGGTCCGTCGATCGCGATGAACTTCGAAGCGTCAATCATTGGTGTTCCCCGCAATCCGCCAGCCGCGCTCTTCCAGCCCGTCGATCGCGCCGCGCAGCGCGGCGGGTGCCACGCTGATCTCGGCGAGACCGAACTGCGCGCCCGGAGAGTGCTCCAGGCGCAGGTCCTCCACGTTCACGCCCAGCTCGCCCAGCTCGCCGAACAGGCGTCCCAGCTGACCGGGGGTGTCGTCGACCATGACGACCATGGTCTCGAAGTGCCGGTTCTGGCCGTGCTTGCCCGGCAGGCGCTCGACGCCCTCGTTGCCCTGGCGGATGGCATCCGCCACCGTGCGCCGGGCCCCCGGCGCATCCGGCTCGCGAAGCGCGTCGGCGACCTCCTTGAGGTCGACGGCCAGCGCGTCGAGCAGCTCGACGACGGGCGCGGCGTTCGCGCCCAGAATCTGCACCCACAGCTCGGGGGCCGACGCGGCGATGCGTGTCGTGTCGCGCACCCCCTGGCCGGCCAGGCGCAGCGAGCCCTCCTCGGCCTCGGCCAGACGGCCGGCGAGCAGGCTCGCGACCACCTGCGGCACGTGCGAGGTGAGCGCGACCGAGCGGTCGTGCTCCTCGGGGGTCATCTCCAGCGGCATCGCGCCGACGTCGAGGGCGAGAGCCTCGACGAGGGCGAGATCGGCGGCGCGGGTCTCGTCATCGCGGCAGACCACCCACGGGCGACCGATGAACAGGTCGGCGCGCGCGGAGATCGCTCCCCCGCGCTCGCGACCGGCGAGCGGGTGCGAGCCGATGTAGCGGGTGAGGTCGATGCCGCGACGGCGCAGCTCGTCGAAAGGCTCGAGCTTCACGCTGGCGACGTCGGTGACGACCGCATCCGGATGCGCGCGGAGCTCGGCCTCGATGACATCGGCGGTGACATCCGGCGGCACGGCGACGACGATCAGTCGCGGCGCGTCGTCGTCGCGCGCGGCTCGGCCGGCGCCGTAGTCGATCGCGAGACGCAGCTGCGACGGCGAGGCGTCGGCGAGCACGACGTCGACACCCTTGGCGCTGAGGGCATGCCCGATGCTGGAGCCGAGAAGGCCCGCCCCGACGACGCGCACCGTCCCCGAGAGCCGCGCGGCGTTCCGCGACGCGCGCACGCTGTGGGAATCGCTCACTCGTTCTCCTGAGGGCTGTCGTGCGCTCGGCGCTGCTCAGCGGCAGCGGGCGCCGGGGAATCCTGGCGCGACAGGGTCAAAAGTGCGCCTCGTTCGATTTTAGTCAGCTCGCGCGCCTTGCCGACCGGGAGAGTTCCCAGGTGCAGCGGGCCGAACTGGCGGCGCACCAGCTCGTCGACCGGATGCCCCACCGCCGCCATCATGCGCCGGACGATCCGGTTGCGTCCCGAGTGCAGCGTGAGCTCGACCAGGCTCGACCCTCGCGACACGTCGAGGAGCCGGGCTTTGTCGGCCTTGATCGGTCCGTCGTCGAGCTCGATCCCCCGGGTGAGCGTGGCGATGGTGTGCGCGGTGACCGCCCCGGACACCTTCGCGATGTACACCTTCGTGACTCCGAACGACGGGTGCGCGAGCACGTGGGCGAGCTCGCCGTCGTTTGTGAGGATCAGCAGGCCGCTCGTCTCGGCATCCAGTCGCCCGACGTTGTACAGCCGCTCGGGCCACTCCTTCGTGAAGCGGCGCAGGTCGGGTCGGCCGTTCTCGTCGCGCATGGTGCTGACCACGCCCGTGGGCTTGTTCAGCATGACGTAGCGCTTCGAGACGTCGAGCTGCACGGCGGTGCCGTCGACGTCGATGAGGTCGGTCTCGGGATCGATGCGGGTGCCGAGCTCGGTGACGGTCGCGCCGTTGACCCGGATGCGCCCTTCGACGATGTACTGCTCGACGACGCGGCGGGATGCCACGCCGGCGTTCGCCAGCGCCTTCTGCAGGCGGACGCCCTCGGGCTGGTCGCGGTCTGTGCTCATCCGATCATCCCCTCTTCGAATCCGTCGGCGCCGTCGTCGAGCAGCGGCGAGATGGGCGGCAGCTCGTCGATCGAGTTGATGCCGAGGTGCTGCAGCAGCTGATCGGTGGTGCCGTAGTTGATCGCCCCCGTCTCGGAGTCGGCGAACAGCTCGGTGATCAGCCCCCGCGCGAGCAGGGTGCGAACGACCGAGTCGACGTTGACGGCGCGGATGGACGCCACCTGGCCGCGGGTCACCGGCTGCTTGTAGGCGATCACGGCCAGCGTCTCCAGGGCCGCCTGCGACAGCCGGGCCGGCGCCTGGCCGCCGACGAAGTCCGCGACGAGGTCGTCGTGATCCTCACGGACGTACAGCCGCCATCCGCCGCCGACCTCCCGCAGCTCGAAGCCGCGTCGCGGGCCGTGGCCGCGGCCGTCGTAGTCGTCCACCAGCTGCTCGAGCACCTGCCGCACCGCGGGCACCGGCGCGTGCACGGCGGCGGCCAGGGCGACCAGCGCGATCGGCTCGTCGACGATCAGCAGGATCGCCTCCACCCGCTCGGCGATCGGCGTCTCGGCCGTCGCCTCGACGCTCGGCGCGTGAGTGCTCGCCTGCTCGTCGGCGGGAGTCGCCACGGCGACGGCATCCGTCTCATCGGTCATAGTCTGCTCCCAACGTGGCCAGCTGCTCGTCCGACCAGCTCTCCGCCGACCAGCGCAGGGTCAGCTCGCCGAGCGGCTCGAGCTGCTCGAACGACAGCGCGGCGTGGCGGTACAGCTCGAGCACCGAGATGAAGCGCGCCACCACGATGCCCGCCTCGGCGACGCCGGCGACGAGCTCGCGGAAGGTGAGCGACTCGGTGCTGCGCAGCAGCGTCACGACCACCGCGGCCTGCTCGCGGATGCTCACCAGCGGCGCGTGCAGGTGGTCGAGCCCGACGGTCGGCAGCTCCTTCGGGGTGAACGCCATCAGCGCGGTCGCGGCGAAGTCGGCCGGCGACAGCGTCCAGATCAGCTCCGGTGTCCTGCTGCGATGCTTCTCGTCGAGCGGCGCGGCACGCACGTGGCGGCGGTCCTCGCGCTGCAGGCATCTCGCGAACCAGGTCGAGACCTCCTTGAAGGCGCGGTACTGCAGTAGCCGTGCGAAGAGCAGGTCGCGCGCCTCGAGCAGCGCCACGGATTCGGCGTCGACCAGCTCTCCCTGCGGCAGCAGTCCCGCGATCTTCATGTCGAGGAGGGTGGCTGCGACCACCAGGAACTCCGAGGCCTGGTCGAGCTCGGCTTCGCCGTCGAGCTCTCTCAGGTACGAGATGAACTCGTCGGTGACGCGGCTCAGCGACACCTCGGTGATGTCGAGCTCGTGCTTGGAGATGAGATTCAGCAGCAGGTCGAAGGGACCGTCGAAGTTCGACAGCGACACCCGGAACGCTTCGACCGGCTCAGCGCGGCGGCCGGGCTCGTCGACGGCGGTCTCGTGCTCAGGCGACGGCGCCACGGGCGACCAGCTCCCGCGCCAGTCGCAGGTACGCCTGTGCTGCGGCGTGCTCGGGCGCGAACTCGGTGATGGGAACACCCGACACCGACGCGTCGGGGAACTTCACGGTGCGGCCGATCACCGTCTCGAGCACGTCGTCGCCGAACGCCTCGACGACGCGCTCGAGCACCTCGCGGGAGTGCAGCGTGCGCGGGTCGTACATCGTGGCGAGCAGGCCGTCGAGCTCGATGGCGGGGTTGAGCCGGTCGCGCACCTTGTCGATCGTCTCGATCAGCAGCGCCACACCGCGAAGCGCGAAGAACTCGCACTCGAGCGGGATGAGCACGCCGTGCGCGGCGGTCAGCGCGTTGACCGTGAGCAGGCCGAGCGACGGCTGGCAGTCGACGAGGATGACGTCGTACTCCCCCGACACGTGCCGCAGCACGCGAGAGAGGATCGTCTCCCGTGCGACCTCGTTGACGAGGTGCACCTCGGCGGCCGACAGGTCGATGTTCGCCGGCAGCACGTCGAGGTTCTCGACCGAGGAGTGCACGATCGCCTCGCGCGGGTCGCGCTTGGTGTCAAGCAGCAGGTCGTACACCGTCGGCACGTCGTGGGTCTGGATGCCCAGGCCCGCCGACAGCGCGCCCTGCGGGTCGAAGTCCACGGCGAGCACCCGGCGGCCGTACTCGGCGAGGGAGGCCGCGAGGTTGATCGAGGTCGTCGTCTTGCCGACGCCGCCCTTCTGGTTGCACAGCGCGATGATGCGCGCGGGGCCGTGCCCGTCGAGGGGCGCCGGGGTCGGGAACCCCTGATAGGGACGACCGGTCGGGCCGATGGGGGTGTCGTCACCCTTCGTCGCCTTCGACCTGCTCTTCGTCACCTTGTCCGCCATCCTGCTCCTTCGTGCTCGCTCGATTGTAGCCGCAGGGCGCCTGCGCTCCGCGGTCGGCACGCGGCAGAGCGTCACTGCGCTCGCGGGTGCGATGTCGCGTAGACGTCGCGCAGGGCATCCACCGACACGTGCGTGTAGATCTGCGTCGTCGCGACTGAGGCGTGCCCCAGCAGCTCCTGCACGACGCGCACGTCCGCGCCGCCCTGCAGCAGGTGGGTGGCGAAGCTGTGCCGCAGCGTGTGCGGCGACACCTCGGCGGTGATCTGCGCCCGCTCGGCCGCCGAGCGGATGATCAGCCATGCGCTCTGCCGCGACAGCGGCGCTCCGCGCGCGCCGAGGAACAGCCGCGCCGTCGCCCGCCCCTTCGCGGCCAGCTGCGGGCGCACCCGCGTGAGGTACGCGTCGACGGCGGCACGCGCGTACGAGCCGACCGGCACGATGCGCTCCTTGTCGCCCTTGCCGCGCAGCCGCAGCACGTCGCCGTAGGCCAGGTCGTCGACGTCGAGCGAGACGGCCTCCGAGACCCGGGCCCCGGTGGCGTAGAGCAGCTCGAGCAGCGCCCGATCGCGCAGCCCGATCGGCTCGTCGGCCGAGGGAGCGGCGAGCAGGCGCTCGACCTGCTCGACGGTCAGCGCCTTGGGCAGCCGCTGCGGCGCCTTCGGTGGGCGCAGCCGCCCCGTCGGATCGTCGGTCTCGATGCCCTCCACCACCAGGAAGCGGTGCCAGCCGCGCACGGCCGACTGCAGGCGGGCGAGGCTCGTCGACGCTGGCGGCGGGTCGGCGCCTGCGCGATCGGCGATGAACGCCGAGACGGTGCGCGGGTCGATGGCATCCGTCGAGTCGATGCCCTGCTCGGTCAGCCAGCCGACGTAGCCGGCAAGGTCCCGCCGGTAGGCGGCGACGGTGTGCTCGGAGAGCCCGCGCTCGATCGTGACGTGACGCAGGTACGCGTCGAGCGCCCGGTCGAGGCGCACGTCAGCGCTCTTCGCGCCGCAGGTCGCGCAGGCGACGCTCGGCCGCGAGAACCCCGATGGCGAGGATGCCGTTGTGCAGCCGGCCGCCGAGCACGCCGTCCGCGGCGACGGCGAGCGGCACCCACTCGACGCGGATGTCGGCCTCCTCGTCCAGCCGGTCGTGCGCGTCGGCCTCGGACAGGCCCGTCGCGAGGTAGATGTGGATCATCTCGTCGTTGCCGCCGGGCGTCGTCCACGCCGAGACGAGGTGCTCCCAGTGCTCGGCATGGATGTCGGCCTCTTCGGCGAGCTCCCGCCGAGCCGCGTGCATCGGCTCCTCGCCGGCCACGTCGAGCAGCCCGGCCGGCAGCTCCCAGTCGCGGTGGCGGATGGGATGGCGGTACTGCTGGATCAGCAGCACCCGCTCGTCCTCGTCGAGTGCGATGACCGCGACGGCACCGGTGTGCGCCACGTACTGTCGACGGATCTCTCCGTCTCCGTAGCGCACCCGATCGTCGCGCACGTCCCAGACGGCGCCGTGGAAGGCGATGTCGCTGGAGAGGACCTCCGGCTCGAACGGCTCGTCGTGCAGGGTCATGGATCAGTCGTCTTCGGTGAACAGCTCGCTCGAGCGGTGCCGGTCGATGGCGGCGCCCACCAGCCCCCGGAACAGCGGGTGCGGTGCGGTGGGACGCGAGCTCAGCTCGGGATGCGCCTGCGTAGCGATGTAGAAGGGATGCACGTCGCGCGGCAGCTCGACGAACTCGACGAGGTCGAGGTCGGGGTTCAGCCCCGAGAACACCAGGCCGGCGTCGGCGAGACGCGAACGGTACGCGTTGTTGACCTCGTAGCGGTGGCGGTGCCGCTCGGCGGCGGTGGGCGCGTCGTACAGGTCGCGGGCGAGCGACCCCTCGGCGAGGGCGGCCTCGTAGAGACCGAGGCGCATGGTGCCGCCCAGGTCGCCGCCGTCGAGGATCTGGATCTGCTCGGCCATGGTCGCGATGACCGGCTCGGCGGTGTCGGGGTCGAATTCGGTCGACGAGGCCCCGGCGATGCCGGCGACGTCGCGGGCGTACTCGATGACCATGCACTGCAGGCCC
This sequence comes from Microbacterium sp. OR21, assembly GCF_047306785.1. Classification (NCBI taxonomy): domain Bacteria; kingdom Bacillati; phylum Actinomycetota; class Actinomycetes; order Micrococcales; family Microbacteriaceae; genus Microbacterium; species Microbacterium sp. OR21. The sequence continues at coordinate 23,531 of NZ_JAZEXJ010000007.1, forward strand.
AGGCACAGGCCGAGGGTCGGGATGCCCTGCTCGCGCGCGAACTTCAGCGCGCCGAGCTTGCCCTCGATGCCGCGGATGCCGAACCCGCCGGGCACGCAGATGCCGTCGACGTCGCTCAGCGCCTTCGCGGCGCCTTCCGGCGTCTCGCAGGTGTCGGAGGCGATCCAGCGGATGTTGACCTTGGTCTCCTGCGCGAAGCCGCCCGCCTTGAGAGCCTCGGTGACCGAAAGGTAGGCATCGGGCAGGTCGATGTACTTGCCGACGAGCCCGATCGTGACCTCGTGCTTCGGGTTGTGCACGGCGTGCAGCACCGTGTTCCAGCGGGTCCAGTCGACCTCGCCGGCGCGGTCGAGGCCCAGGCGGCGGATGATGTAGGCGTCGAGTCCCTGGTCGTTGAGCGTCGAGGGGATGTCGTAGATGCTGGGCAGGTCGACGGTGTTGATGACGCCCTCGACGTCGACGTCGCACATCAGGGCGATCTTGTTGCGGTTGCTCGCGCTGACCGGACGGTCGCTGCGCAGCACGAGGGCGTCGGGGTGGATGCCGACCTGGCGGAGGGCTGCGACCGAGTGCTGGGTGGGCTTGGTCTTCTGCTCACCGGAGGCGCCCATGAACGGCACGAGCGAGACGTGCACGAAGAACACGTTGTCGCGCCCCAGCTCGTGGCGCAGCTGACGCGCCGCCTCGAGGAACGGCTGCGATTCGATGTCGCCGACGGTGCCGCCGACCTCGGTGATGATGATGTCGGGCTGCGGCTCCTCGGTGGCCTGCAGGCGCATGCGGCGCTTGATCTCGTCGGTGATGTGCGGGATGACCTGCACGGTCGCGCCCAGATAGTCGCCGCGACGCTCGTTCGCGATCACCTCGGAGTAGATCTGCCCGGTGGTGACGTTCGCGGCACGCGACAGGTTGATGCCGAGGAACCGCTCGTAGTGTCCGATGTCGAGATCGGTCTCGGCGCCGTCGTCGGTGACGAAGACCTCGCCGTGCTCGAAGGGGTTCATCGTGCCAGGGTCGACGTTGAGATACGGATCGAGCTTCTGCATCACGACGCGCAGTCCGCGCGCGGTGAGCAGGTTGCCCAGGCTGGCTGCGGTGAGACCCTTGCCCAAAGAGGAAACGACACCGCCCGTCACGAAGATGTGCTTCGTGGTGAAGGAGCTGGTGTCGTTGTCTGGCGCCGCAACAGAAGAGTTCATCACGGGCTTTTATCCTATCAGCTGATCGCCGAGCCGAGGCTCAGCAGTTCGCGGGCGTGGGTGAGTGCGGCGTCCGAGTCGGTGAGCCCTGACAGCAGCCGGGCCATCTCGGCCTCGCGCTGCTCCCCCTCGAGTCGCGTGACGCTCGACGCGGTCACCGCGCCGTCGTTCGACTTCACGACCGAGAGGTGGTTGTTCGCGAACGCCGCCACCTGGGCCAGGTGCGTCACGGCGATCACCTGAGAGGTGCGGGCCAGCTGCGCGAGCCTGCGGCCGACCTCGATCGCTGCGGCGCCGCCGATACCGGCATCCACCTCGTCGAAGACGAACGTCGGCACCGGATCGGTGCCCGCGATCACGACCTCGATCGCCAGCATGACCCGCGAGAGCTCGCCGCCGGACGCGCCCTTCGACACCGAGCGCGGCTCGGCACCGGGGTGCGGCGCGAGCAGGATCGCCACGTCGTCGCGGCCGTGCGCCGATTCCTGACCGGGCGAGACGCGCGCTTCGAGCGTGGCGTCGGGCATCGCGAGCGCGTGCAGCTCTTCGGTCACCGCCGCCGACAGGCGGACCGCTGCCGCGGTGCGCACCTCGGTGAGGGCGGCGGCGGCGGCGTCGAGGGCGGCACGAGCGCTGTCGGCCTCGGCCGTGAGACGTTCGATGCGGTCGCCGTCGTCGTCGAGCTCGGCGAGACGCAGCGCACCGGTCTGCCAGATGCGCAGCGCGTCGTCGAGTGAGCCGTGCTGCCGGATCAGCCCGCCGAGGGCGGCGCGGCGCTCTTCGACCGCGGCGAGCTCGTGCGGTCCTGACTCGTCGAGGTCGGCGAGATATCCGGAGAGCTGCTGGGCGAGGTCGGCGGCGCGGTAGCCGAGGTCGGCGATCGCCTCGGCGATCTCGGTGAGCTGGGGGTCGGCACTGCGCTCGAGTGATCGGCGGGCCTCGGCGAGCAGGGCCGCGACGTCGGGGTCGCCCTCCTCACTGGAGAGCGCCGAGCGGGCGACGGATGCCGACAGCCGCAGCTCCTCGGAGTTCGCGAGCCGCTCGGCACGCTCGTTCAGCTCGACGTCTTCGCCGGGCTGGGGATCGAGCTGCTCGATCTCGGCGAGCTGCTCGCGCAGCAGGGCGGCTTCGGCCGCGCGGCGGTCGCGGTTCTCGGTGAGCTCGGTGATCTCGGCATCCAGCTCGCGCCACCGACTGAAGCGCTCCCGATACGACGCGAGTGCGGTGGCGATCGCCTCGCCGCCGAAGCGATCCAGCGCATCGCGCTGGGCGGCGGCGGAGCGCAGGCGCAGCTGGTCGGACTGACCGTGCACGACGACGAGCTCCTCGGCCAGCGAGGCGAGCACGCCCGCCGGCGCGGGACGCCCGCCGACGCTGGCGCGGCTGCGGCCCTCGGCGCTCAGCGTACGCGACACGTACAGCTCGGCGGCGTCGCCGGCGGGTTCCAGCTCGCCGCCGGCGTCGGTCACGATGTCGGCGACCGGCCCCTGCGGGGGCACCATCCAGACCCCGGCGACGGATGCCTGGGCAGCACCGGCCCGGATCGCCGACGAGTCTGCTCGCGCCCCGAGCAGCAGGCCGAGGCCGGTGACGACCATGGTCTTGCCTGCGCCGGTCTCGCCGGTGACGGCGGTGAAGCCGGCACCGAGCGGCAGCACGGCATCGTCGATCACGCCGAGGCCGCGGATGCGCATCTCATCGATCACGATGCACCTCGCCAGCCTTCGACGGGCAGCTGGAACTTGCGCACCAGACGGTTCGTGAATGCGGTCGGGTGCAGGCGCGCCAGGCGCACCGGACGGGAGGATCGACGCACGACCACTCGCGCGCCGGGCGGCAGCTCGTGCGAGCGCCGACCGTCGCACCACAGGATGCCGCTGCCGTCGGTGCGCTCGAGCATCTCGATCGCGACGGAGGCCTCCGGGCCGACCACCAGCGGCTTGGCGAACAGGGCGTGCGCCGACAGCGGCACGACGGCGATGGCCTCGACGGTCGGCCAGATCACCGGACCCCCGGCGGAGAAGTTGTAGGCCGTGGATCCGGTGGGCGTAGAGACGACCATTCCGTCGCATCCGAAGCTCGACAACGGCCGGCCGTCGATCTCGATGACCACCTCGATCATCCGCTCCCGGCTGGCTTTCTCGACGGTCGCCTCGTTCAGCGCCCAGGTCTCGTAGACGACGGCGCCGGCGGCATCCTTCACCCGCACCGACAGGGCGAGCCGCTCCTCCACCTCGTAGTCACGGTCGATGACCCGGGCGACCGCGGCGTCCATGTCGTCGCGGTCGATCTCGGCGAGGAAGCCGACGTGACCCATGTTGATGCCCAGCACCGGTGCCTCGGATCCGCGCACGAGCTCGGCTGCGCGCAGGATCGTGCCGTCTCCGCCGAGCACGATGGCGAGCTCGAGGTCGTGGATCGCGACATCCGAGCCGAGCAGTCCCACATCGGCGAACCGCTCGTCGAGGGCGACGAACTCGTCGTGGTCGGCGGCGGGCAGCACGGGCGTGGCGCCGGCTCCACGCAGCGCATCGACGACGCGCAGCGCCGCGGCGACCGTGTCCTCGCGCTTCGCATGGGCGACGACCAGGATGGGGCGCGCGTTCATCGTCCTCCTGCCACGTGTGCGATCTGCTCCGACCATTCTGACGGATCCGTTCCGCGTCCGCGCGCGAGGTGCACGAGGTACTCGGCGTTGCCGTGCGTGCCGAGGATCGGCGACGGCAGGATGCCGAGCATCCCGAATCCGACATCGTGGGCGCTCCACAGGGTCCGCTCGACGGCGTCGAGGCGGGCGTCGACGCTGGTCACCAGTCCGCCCTTGACGGCCGTGCGGCCAACCTCGAACTGCGGCTTGACGAGCAGGACGACATCCGCGTCGGGGGCGACCGTCTCGGCGACGGCGGGCAGCACGAGGGCGAGGGAGATGAACGACAGGTCGCCGACGGCGAGCTCGGGGCGCTGGGGTTCACCGGTGACCTCGGCGAGCGTCTGCGCCGTCATGTGGCGGACGTTGAACCCTTCGACGAGGGTCACTGCGGCATCCGCTGCGATCCGCGGCGAGAGCTGACCGTGGCCGACATCGACGGCGAGCACACGGCGGGCGCCGCGCTCGCGCAGCACCTGGGTGAAGCCGCCGGTGGACGCTCCCATGTCGAGCGCGAGGCGCCCGTCGACCGGGATGCCGAATCCGTCGAGCCCGGCGATCAGCTTGTGCGCGGCCCGGCTGACGTAGTGGTCTCCCCCGTCGACGGCCAGGTCGACGCCGTCGGCGACAGGTGTCGAGGGCTTGATGACGGTGTGTCCGTCGACGCGGACGAGCCCGTCCGCGATCAGAGACGCGGCGTGGGTGCGCGACCGTGCGAGGCCCCGGGCGGCGAGAGCCGCGTCGAGGCGGGTCATCGGGTGCCGGGCGCCGTGTCGCCGGTGCGCGGAGCGCTGTCGAGACGCTTCATGAGCTCGTCGTGCAGGGCGCCGTACGCGTCGGCGCGATCGGCGAGCGGCTGGCTCTCGATCAGGCGCAGTCGGCTCCAGAGCGCATCGGTCGGCTCGTCTCGCGTGTGCTCCATCCGACCACTGTATCCCGGCTGCCCGGTGCGGCAGCCGCGACGCTCAGGGCCTGTGGAAAGGATCGGCGTAGAGCTGCTCGGGCACCCGGAACGCGTAGATCGCAAGCCCGGTGGCCCAGATCGCTGCGGCGCCCGCGCGCAGGAGGTCGATCTGCGCGTCACCCTCCGACAGGATCTGCACGTCGCCGTTCACGATGCGCACCGCGGCCTCGTTGACGGTGATGACACCGTCCTTCTCGATCGTCTCGGGGTACGGCCGATGCAGGTCGCGCAGGTCGGCGAGGATGTAGTCGGGCCGGGATCCCTGCGGGGCGGCGAGCACGTGCTTGGGGCGGTCGATGCCGGTGAGCACGAGCGCAGAGTCGATGCCGGCCCGCACGGCGCCCATGATGTCGGTGTCGAGCCGGTCGCCGAGGAAGAGCGGATGCTGGGCCGCGAAGCGCGCGATCGCCTCTTCGAAGATCGGCGTCTCGGGCTTGCCGGCGACAGTCGACAGTCTGCCGATCGCGGTGTGCACGGCCGACACGAGGGTGCCGTTGCCGGGTGCGACACCGCGCTCGCGCGGGATGGTCCAGTCGGTGTTCGTGGAGATCCACGGGATGCCGCCCTCATCCTCGGGGACCTTGAGCGCAAACGCGGCTTCGGCGAGGTCGGTCCACGCGACGTCGGGGCTGAACCCCTGCACGACGGCGGCCGGAGAGTCCTCGGCACTGCGCGTGACGGTGTAGCCCGCCTTCTCGGCCTCGACGACCAGGCCCTCTCCCCCGACGATGAGGATCGTGGCGGGAGGCGCGACCATGGTCGTCAGCAGCCGCATGGCGGCCTGAGGACTCGTGACCACCTCGTCGGCTGCGACGGTGAGGCCGAGACCGGTGAGGTGCTCGGCGACCGACGCGTCGGTGCGGGAGGCGTTGTTCGTGATGTAGCCCAGACGCATCGTCTGCGCGACGCGGTTGAGGCTGTCGACCGCGTGCGGCAGGGCGTGGGGACCGGCATACACCACGCCGTCGAGATCGGCGAGAACCGCGTCGCGTCCGGCGAGCGGGGTGGATGCCGGCTTGGCGCGGCGGAACAGACCCATCAGCGATCGGACTCCTGGGACTCGGACTCGGACTCGGAAGGCACTTCCTTGGGCTCGGACGCGGGCTCGGCCTCCCGCTCGGGCTCGGGCTCCCGCTCGGGCTCCGGCTCGGGCTCGGGCGACGCGGACTCCGGCGACGCGGACTCGGACTCCGGCGACGCGGACTCGGACTCCGGCGACGCGGACTCGGACTCCGGCGACGCGGACTCGGACTCCGGCGACGCGGACTCGTCGGCCGGGTCGGCGTCATCGAGGTCTTCGATGAGGCCGTCTTCGACGATGATCTCGTCGAACTCGCCGTCGTGACCGAGAGCGGATGCCGCAACCACGGCGCGCTGCGTCCAGAACGCAGCCTCGTCGGCGCGGCCGAGGTCCTCGAGCACGGCAGCGCGTGCGGCGAAGAGCGCGGGGCTCCAGTCGAAGGCGCGGTCCGGGTCGAGCTCGGGGATCTCGAGCTCGCCGAGTGCGAGTTCGGTCTCACCGCGGTCGAGGCGTGCGCCCGACATCGCGATCGCCAGCGCCACCCGCACGGCGGGGGCCAGAGACGAGCGGTCGACGGCCCGCCCCTCCTCGAGCGCACGGTCAGGGCGGCCCACGCCGCGCTCGCTGTCGACGATGAGCGCGATCTGGTCGTTGTTGCCTGAGATGCGGCGGTACGTGCGCAGCTCGCGCAGCGCCAGGGCGAAGTCGCCGACTCCGTATGCCGTGATCGCCAGCGTCTCGCGGACCACGGCGACGCGACCGGCGCGGCGTGACGCAGCCAGGGCGTGCTCGTGCGCACGGGCGGGGTCGTCGTCGATCAGCTGCGCGACCATTGCAAGGTGTCGTGCGACCTGCTCGGCGTTCTCTTTGCTGAGGGTCTTCAGCTCGTTGCGCGCAGCAGGATGCAGGTCGCGCGCGGTGATCTCGTCGGGTAGCGGAGGCTCGGGAACGCGCTCGCGAACCGGGGCGTACTCGTTGACAGGCCGGTCGACGCCACCACGGGGACGGTCGCGGTACGACGCACGCTCGCCCTGATCACGGTCCTGCCGCGGGCGGTCACCGTAGGGGCGACGCTCGCCCTGGTTCCGGTCGCCGTACGGGCGGCGCTCACCCGACTGGTTCCGGTCGCCGTACGGACGACGCTCACCCGCCTGGTTCCGGTCACCGTACGGACGACGCTCACCCGACTGGTTCCGGTCACCATAGGGACGACGCTCACCCTGGTTACGGTCACCATACGGGCGACGCTCACCAGACTGGTTGCGGTCGCCGTAGGGGCGACGCTCGCCGGACTGGTTCCGATCGCCATAGGGACGACGCTCACCCTGGTTGCGGTCACCATAGGGGCGACGCTCACCGCCCTGGCTCCGGTCACCATACGGACGACGCTCACCGGACTGGTTCCGATCGCCATAGGGGCGACGCTCACCGCCCTGGCTGCGATCGCCATAGGGACGACGCTCCCCGGACTGGTTCCGATCGCCATAGGGGCGACGCTCACCCTGGTTGCGGTCACCATACGGGCGACGCTCACCGCCCTGGCTGCGGTCACCATACGGGCGACGCTCACCGCCCTGGCTGCGATCGCCATACGGACGACGCTCACCGCCCTGGTTCCGGTCACCATACGGGCGACGCTCACCGCCCTGGTTCCGGTCACCATACGGGCGACGCTCACCGCCCTGGCTGCGATCGCCATAGGGACGACGCTCGCCCTGGTTCCGGTCACCATACGGACGACGCTCACCCCCCTGGTTCCGGTCACCGTTCTGGTTCCGGTCACCATACGGACGACGCTCTCCCGACTGGCGTGCTCCTCGCGAAGAGGAGTCGCTGTAGCGGGGCTTGCGATCGGAGCCTGAACGTCTGTTCTGCGCGCCCTCGCCGTCCTCCCGGCGGTTCCGCTGCTCATCTGACATTCTGACTCCCTGTTCTGCTGCAAAACGCAAAATGGCCACCCAGCTCTGGGTGGCCATTTTACTTAAG
>NZ_JAZEXJ010000008.1:0-29908 GCF_047306785.1 Microbacterium sp. OR21
GATTCCAACGCGATGTGCAGCACCGTGTCCGTACTGACTTTGAGTCGGTAGACCGCTCGCTCAAGCCGCAACCGGCGCAGGTGCGCTTTCGGGTTCTCACCCACGACCGCACGGAAGACGCGGTGAAAGTGATGCGGCGAAAGACCAGCGACCGCCGCGATCTCGGCGAGGGTCACCGGCTCCTCGAGACGCTCCTCCATCCAGTGAAGTGCCCGGCTCACACGTTCCGCATGCCGCTGAGCGGTGAGTGGAAGGACGACTGAGGACACGCTTCGAATCTACGAGCGCCGGTCAGTCGGCGTCTCGACGTTTTTTGCGAATCCCACCGAAGCGACTCGCCCCAATGCCCCGAAAGGTCCATATGGACATCGCGTAGACATCTCCCCTGCGAAATGGACAACTCGGAGCGTGACATCTGTAGGAACCGGCTGACGATGAACTGCTGTCGGTCGTCAGAACTGGTCTGCGAGCGCCCTCCGCTGCGCATCCCAATCGAAGTCCTCCAACGTTTTGCGAGCCGGTAACCCGGCGGCCTTGATCCGCAGCTCTGCGCCCGAAGCGTTGCGCGCCGTGGTCTTCCGCGTGAAGGAGCCTGAGTGGGACACTTCTTCTGAGGGCCACCTGTAGGGATCGCTTTGGGGTCGTCGACCGCGCATGAAGGGAGAACCGTGATGACTGGGGATGAAGTGTTCGACACGATCGCTCACGAGATGACTGCGCTTGACGGTGTGTCACGGAACCACCGCGGCAGTCTCATCGTCTCGGGAAGCAGCAGTGGCGCCGTGCGCGCCATGACCAGCGGCGGGCAGGTGGTGGTGAAGCTTGACCCAATGCGCACGGCGGCTCTCGTTGACGCCGGCGTCGGGACACACTACAAGGGTCAGAAGAACGCGTGGCTCCAGCTTCCGGCCGACCTCGACTTTGATCACGTGCGCGGTCTCATCCTCGAGGCGCTGACTGCATGAGAAACCCTTCTTGATTGATGGTCCTGTCCCCTGGTGTGGTGGAGGATCCGGCCGGGTTGTCTTCGTCGTAGACGTTGGTGAGCCATCGTGGTGATAGTCAGTGAGGGCTCGTCGGATCTGATCGACGCGGGAAGCGACCGTGTGGATCGTTGCCGCTCCGCACGATCTCACCACGGAGCGCACCGCCCGCCGCAACTGGACCCGCCCGACGACGCTCGCCACCTGGCCGGGGAGGTCGACCTGAAGGTTCCCAAATACCCGGGGGCGTGACTCACGCCTCGAGGTTCTCGGTCCCGACGAACGCGTTGTGACGCCAATAGATGTTGTCCCGGAAGTGCGCAAACCCGACGCTTTCGTACGACGCAGCGACCTTCTTTCGGGAGCGCCGAAACTCGATCTCGGACAGGTGCTCCCACGGCACCGGTTGCGCGCGGAGAACGATGAGAGTCTCCCTCCCCGTGCCGGTCACCGTCTCCACCAGCGTCGTGAGCAGACGTGGACCAAGGCGCTGACCCCGGTACGGTGGCTCCACAAAGACGCCCTCGACGATCACGAGCTGCGACACCTGCTCGCCAACCAGCGGATCGCGGGAGTCGAGCCACTCGAAGACGTTCTCATCACCGAGAATCGACTCGGTGATCTCGAATGCTTCGCCGCCTACTTGATCGAACACGTCAACGACGTCACCCACCCGGTCGAGGTCGACGGTGTACGCAGTAGCGCGCGCGATGACACGACGCTCCGGCTCCCCCTCGTCGTCGTCATCGAAGATGTACAACGTCGCGTCAGCGGAGATCTTCGCGACGCCCGACGGCAACTCCGTCCAGTTCACGGAGTCCGGTACTCCGACCAGTGGCCGCGTGACCTTCACAATGCACTCAATATCCGTGAGGTCCACGTCAAGTCGCGCAACAACAGCAGACATACTCACCCCTTCAACAACGGATACGCGGCAACGGCATCGTGCCGACAATACCCGGGCGCTAGGGCGTGTCTCTTAAAGCCTTGAGCCAGATGGTGATGGCGCGTAGGACGACGCCGCCGCGATAGGTCAGGGCGAGTTTGTCGTAGCGGGTGGCCAAGGCGCGCCATTGCTTGAAGATGTTGAATCCGCGCTCGACGACGTTGCGGCGCTTGTAGGCCTCGGTGTCGTAGGTGACCGGGCGACCACCCTTGGCGCCGCGGCGCTTGCGGTTGGCGATCTGATCATCGCGTTCGGGGATGACGGCCTGGATGCCGCGCCGGCGCAACAGCTTGCGGTTGGCCCGGGAAGAGTAAGCCTTGTCACCCAGCGCCCGGTCGGGCCTGGTGCGTGGCCGGCCCCCACCCAGGCGCGGTACCCGCAGGGCGTTCATCACGTGCTCGAACATCGGGGAGTCCCCGCCCTGCCCGGGCCCGAGCAGCATCACCAGCGGCCGCATGTTCCCGTCGCACAGGTGGTGGATCTTCGTCGACAGGCCGCCGCGGGAGCGGCCGATGGCGTGATCAGGCGGCTCGATGCGCAGATTCGTGTAATTCGTCAGGTCCCCCTGTGTCCCGGGGCAGGTTGGTGGCGTGCTGATGGGCGCGGTTGATCGTGGAGTCCACCGAGACTTCCCAGTCGATCAGCCCGGCGGCGTCGGCATGGGCCAGCAGGACGCTGTGGATCTTGTCCCACGTCCCATCACCGCTGAAGCGGCGGTGCCGCTTCCACACCGTCTGCCACGGCCCGAAGCACCCGGGTAAGTCCCGCCACGCGATCCCGGTCCGGTAGCGATAGATGATGCCCTCCACCACGGTGCGATGATCGGCGAACGGCCGACCACGACGCCCCTGCGAGGACGGCATCAACGGAGCAATCAGCTCCCACTGCGCATCAGTCAGCAACTCCGTTCGAGACACACACCGAGCGTTCCAGCGACCAGCCCAAACCTTTGGGAGACACGCCCTAGTCGCTTTCCAGGAGAACTGGCTCTTCGCGCGGATGGCGAGCGACGTCTTGCCGAGTCTTTCCAGGATGATGATCGGGTTCATCGGCGCTGTGGTCATCGGCGTGGTCGTGGGGTTCGTTCTCGGTCAGGCGCACCGCCTCCAGGCGATGTTCGCACCCGTGCTCGAGTTCCTGCGCGCGATCCCTGCGGTCGCGTTGATTCCCCTCGTCATCATCGTGCTGGGCCTCGACGACACCGCGAAGGTGATTCTGATCACCTTCATCTGCCTCTGGCCCGTGCTCCTCAATACCGAAGCTGCAATCAGAGGAATGGACCCCGGACTGCGCGAGACCGCCCGGGTGTACGGCATCCACTGGTTCCGCTACGAGTTGCAGGTCGCACTTCCCGCGGCAGCTCCGCAGATCTTTGCCGGAATGCGCACGAGTCTTTCGCTCGCGCTCATCATGGTCGTCGTGAGCGAGATGATGGCGGGAGGCAACGGGATCGGCGTCTTCGTTCTTCAGTCGCAGAGGTCGTTCGCGATCACGGACATGTGGTCGGGCATCGTGCTCATCGGGATCTTCGGGTACGTGTTCAACCTGCTGCTCATCGTCGTCGAGAACCGGGTGCTCGCGTGGCACCACGGCGCGAACACCGCCGTGGAGTGACACCGCGGTCGAGAGGACGCCCTCACACCTCGATGCCGCCGCACCACACACGCAGAACGCGACGCGCGGCAGCGATGTCGGTGAGCGGATCGCCGTCCACCAGCACGAGGTCGGCTCGCAATCCGGGGGTGATCGCCCCCCGATCGTCGAGTGAGAACGCGTGCGCGGCCGTCGAGGTGGCAGCGCGCAGCGCTTCGGCTGTTGACAGGCCGGCGTCCACGAGCAGAGCGAGTTCGTCGTGCATGCTCTCGCCGTATGGCGGCATTGCCCGTTCGAGGAGCCCGATGTAGGCGTCTTCGTCGTGCATGCTCTCGCCGTATGGCGGCGATGCCCGTGTGAAGGTGTTGGCGTCGGTGCCGGCCAGGACCGGAACGCCCGCGGCATGCATCGCGCGCGTGCTCTCGTGGGCGTGTGCATAGCTCACACCGGGAACGCCCGCTGCGGTGAGATTCGCGGCGACGCCTTTCATCATCGTCAAGGTCGGGATGAACACCGTGCCCTGGGCGAGCATCGTCTCAGCCGTCGCATCGTCGAGCGCGCGGTCGAGTGGAGCATGGGTGATCATGTCGGCCCCCGCAGCGAGGCTCATACGCACAGCTTCGTACAGGGCTGCGTGCGCGATGACCTTGAGCCCCCGCGCGTGCGCAGCAGCCACGAGTGCATCGAGCACGTCCTGGGTGGGACCGGGCAGATCGGCGATGATCTTGATGTAATCCACCCCGTCTGCCACCTGCACCTCGACGAACCGCTCCGCCTTGTCGGGGGAATCGACCAGCGCGACGTCCGGATAGGTCGGAATGCGGCTGTGCGTGCTGCCCTGAGATGTCGCCGCCATGCCGGCGGTGCGGAAGTCAGCGACTCCCCTCAGTCCCCGCAACGACTGGAACTGTGATGCGGGCCATGTCGCCATGTCCAGGCCGGTGGTGACACCGTACGTGGCGAGCGTCTCGAGGGACTCGCGCCCCTTCAGGTGCATGTGACAGTCGATCAGGCCAGGAAGGAGCACCGTACCTTCCGCGTTGACGACAGCGGCACCGACGACGACCGCATCCGCTGATACGTCACCGATGCGCCCGTCGGGCTGGACGACGACCGTCGTGGGGGCGCTCAGACTGTGTCCGTCGAAGACCCTGGTGTTCGTGATCGCGGTCGCAGAGACTGCGCCGAGCGTGGAATCCGTCATGAACTGCTCCGTTCGAGGAGATGTAGATACGAGACATTATTGTTCACGGGCTGACTACTCTCCCGCCGACGCGTTGACGGCGGCGAGCTGCTCGTCGGGGGTCATGTTCATGAACGCCTCGAGCATCTCGGGAGTCATCTCGTAGACGGTCGGGAACTGCCCGATCGGCACGACGGAGTGCAGCACCCGGTCGCCGTAGACGTGCACGAGGTTGTAGGACTGGCCGCCGTCCTGGCCGCGGGCACCGGGGTAGGCGACGGCGAGGTCCTGCGTGTAGCAGGTCGCCGACGCGACCGACACGGGCACGCCCGCGAACGTGCTGGTGGTCGAGTAGTGCAGGTGACCGCCCAGGATGCCGCGCACGTCGGTGCCCCGGATGACCTCGGCGAGGCGCTCCTGGTCGCGCAGCTCGACCAGGGCGATGAGCCCGATCGGGCTCGGCACGGGCGGGTGGTGCAGCGCGATGAGGGTGCCGTCGGGCGCGGGGACTTCGAGCTCGCGGCGCAGCCACGCCAACTGCTCGTCGCTGATCTCGCCGTGGTGCTGCCCGGGCACCGTCGAGTCGAGCGCGATGATGCGCAGACCGTTGACGTCGTAGACGCGGTCGACGGGCTCGGACTGGTCGGCCTCCTCGTCGAGCAGGCCGCGGCGGAACGCGACGCGCTCGTCGTGATTGCCCATCACCCAGATCACCTGGGCACCGAGCTTCTCGGCGGCGGGCTCGACGATGGCCCGCAGGCGCTCGTAGGCGTCGGGGCGGCCGGTGTCGGCGAGGTCGCCGGTGAACACGATCGCTTCGGGGCGGGCGTTGGCCTTGGTGAAGCCGTCGAACAGCTCTGCGAGGTTCTTGTCACTGTCGATGCGCTCGTGCAGCAGGTCGCCGTCGCCCACGAAGTGGGTGTCAGAGACATGCAGGATGAAGTGCTCGGGAGCGGGATGCTGGCTCGCGATGTGCGACATGGTGTGTGTTCCTTCCGATCAGACCGCGGTGGCGGCGGGGTCGATGATCACGGCGGTGAGACGCTCGAGCTCGGTGGGGGTGAGTCCGTGGGCGAGGAGGTAGGCGCTGATCGACCCGTGCTCGCGGTCGATGCGCTCGAGCAGCGCCTCGAGCACCTCGGCGGGGCTCTCGGTGATGAGTTCGACCATTCCCGCGGTCAGTTCGATGCCGCGCTGTTCGAAGACGGCGGTCATCGCGTCTGACCACTCGCCGCGCAGGTTCTCGGCGGTGGCGGCGTAGTCGGCCACGACGTCGTCGCGGTCGACCCCGGCGGCGGCGAGCGCGAAGGCCACGACGAGACCGGTGCGGTCTTTGCCGGCGGTGCAGTGCACGAGCACCGCGTCGTCGTCGTCAGCCGCGATGATCACCCGGATCGCGTCGACCAGCTGCGCCCCGCGCTCGTCGACGATGTGGTCGTAGACGGGCACGAGTCCGACGTGCGTGGTGGCCTGCGCGGCCGGGTCGGCGTCGTCGAACACGGGCAGGTGGTGCACGGTGACCTCGAGCCCGTCGACCGCGCTCGGCGCTGTGGCGCGCTCGTCGCCGCCGCGCAGGTCGATGATGTGGGCGACGCCGATCTCGGCCAGCCGGTCGCGACCGGTCGCGTCGATGCGGTGCAGAGCATCTGACCGCAGCAGCTTGCCCCACCGGCTGGTGCCGCCGGCTGCACGGTAGCCGCCGGTGTCGCGCAGGTTGTAGAGGCCGGCCACGGCGTGGCGACGCTCACGAGGCGCCGCGGTCGCGGCATCCGGCGACGAAGCGGCCGCGGCATCCGTCGCCGAAGGCGTCAGGTCGAGGTCGATGGTCATTCGATCAGCCCCTGCGCGCGCTCGGCGGCCTCGGTCATAGTGGCGGCCGGGTCGGCGCCGTAGAAGACCGCGTCTTCGATGGCGGTGGCGAGCACCTGGTCGACCTGGGCGTAGCTGTCGCCGGGGTACGACACCCACGGCTCGAGCGCGTCGAGCTGCTCGAGGTTGGGCTTCACGAGCGGGTTGGCTTCGACCCAGTCATAGAGCGGTCCGCCCTCGTCGGCCATGCTGCTGCGCAGCGGTAGGTACCCGATCTGGGTCGAGATGATCTCGTAGGCGCGGGGGCTGGTCATGAACTGCATGAGCTCCCACGCGGCGGCCTGCTTGGCGGGGTCGGTGGCGAACATCGCGAGGAACGAGCCCGAGTTGGTGGGCACGACCGCCTGGTCTCCGAACGCGGGCAGGGTGTGAGCGTCGAGGGTCCAGCCACCGGCCTCGGCGCCCATCATGAACGCGCCCTGCAGGGCCGAGCTGTTGACGTGGATCGCGGTCTTCCCCTGCGCGAACGCCTCGTACTGGCTGGTGAAGTCCTCGTTGGTGAGCACGCCGTCCTCGTACATCTCGGTGAAGGTCGCGACCGTATCGATCGCGGCGTCCGAGCCGAACTCGATCGTCGTGCGGTCATCGCTCAGCACCTGGGCGCCGTTCGAGAGGAAGAGGCCCTGCATGCACCAGCTGCCGCCGGTGATCACGCACGACGCGCTCATCGAGGGGGCACCGGTGGACTCGGTGATCTGCGCGGCGGCGTCTTCGATGATCAGGTCGATATCACTGACGGCGGCGGTGCTCTTGAAGGAGCGACCGACACCAGAGAGCTGGATCGTTCCCATGAGTCGCCTTCTGCAAGCGACCTGACGAACCGGGGCCTTCCCGCGAAATCCGCTTGCAGAGCTATTGCAATCGAGGAAAGTGAATTTCCTGCAAACGGAGTGTCAACGCCCATCGCCGTGGTCGATAACGTCTGGCACGTCGGATGCCTCGGCGTCGGAGCCGTCGTCGGCGACGATGTCGAGCACCTCTTCGCGCACCGCGAGGCGCGCGCGGTCGGCGGCGTCGCTCATGCGGTCGGCGACGGCGATCTGCAGGGCGTTGAGCACGAGCAGCTGTACGAGCCCGCTGCCGAGAATGCCTTGATCCCACGCCTGGAAGCGCGCACCGGCGACGAGCAGGTGGTCGGCGCGGGTGGTGAGCGGGGTACGGGCGAAGCTCGTGACCCCGATCACGGTGGCGCCGGCGTCGACGGCGGCGTCCGCAACCGCGAGGGTCACCGAGTTGGCGCCACTCGAGCTGACGATGAGGCACACATCACCGGGGGCGAGCACGCGGGCGGTGAGGTGGGCGACCACGCCGTCAGCGGGCGCTTCGCAGGGCCGGCCGTTGACGGCGAACGCGACGGCCGACGCCTGGGCGGCGGCGTGCGAGGCGCCGGTGCCCGAGATCAGCAGGCGCGGCGCGCGGGCGATGGCGTCGGCAGCGGCGTCGAACGCGACCGGGTCGATCGAGGCGAGCGCGGTCTGCAGCATCCCACCCGCCCCTCGGCCAGCCACCGCAGAAAGCCCTCGGTGCCGGCGGGTGCGTCGGGCGCGGCGGTGGCGTCGGCGGCGAGGTCACGCACGAGCAGCATGCGCAGGTGCTGAAAGCTGCGCAGCCCCAGCGCCTGGGCGGTGCGGCTGACGGTGGCCGGCGACGTGTTGGCGGCTTCGGCGAGGTCGGCGCCCGACATGTCGACCACGTCGTGGGGTCGCTCGGCGCAGATGCGGGCGACGCGCTGCGCGCTCGGTACGAGCGACGGCAGGATCGAGAGGATGTGGTCGATGGTTCCGCCGAGCGGCGGCTCGTTGAGGGGCGAGTTCATGTAGCCGGTGATCACCTTTCGGGTTCGCCGCACATCGTATGGGCGCAATGCGACCACGACCCCAACCATAGGTGAACGCAGCGTTCATCGCCTCCGCTATCCGCGAAAGGCAATTTCATGACCTCCCTGCGTCCGCTCGAGCTCCCGAACAGTGCCATGCCCGCAAGGAAGTCGGCCAAGGGTGACTCGACCGAAGACGCCCACCTCGAGCGCCGCGATGGCGCCTACGATGACCGTCCGTGCGAGCCAGAGCCACGTGATCTGTCGATCCCGGCGGTCAAGCGCTCGAACGTTCCGCACGTCGATGTTCCGCTGGCGGGGGCGCCGGGGCAGCAGACACCGGTAACCAACGACGCGAAGAAGCCTGCCACGACGATGACGCCCGCAGCGCGGAACCAGAGGGCGGGGGCGACGCGCGAAACTGATCCTGCTCATGGCCCGATCAGACCGATGGCCACTCAGACGTGAAAGGGGAGACATCGCGTAGCCGCGATCCAGCAGAGAAGCTGAGGCGCTGTGAAACCGCCGCCCACATGATCGCGACGGTCGGCCGGCGTCCGAAATGTCCATATGGACATCGCGTGGACATTTCAACTGCGAAATGGACATTTCAGAAAGATCCCTACAAGATCGACGCTTGACCCGCACGCAGAAACCCCCTACTCTGTGAATGTCACATTCACTACTAACTGAGTAGAGGGAGACCCCACAGACCCACAGCCAGGGGAACCGCGCAACGCCGTTCCCCTCCCAGGGACAGGCGCCACACCGCAGCCTGACGAGCGCTCGCCGCGCTCTTCGCTCCGTCCCTCACGGCGACCGCCGTCCTCCCAACCAGGTCGCCGCCGCGGGGGCGGCTCCGTGACATAGCCGCCCCCGCACCTTCCCCTTCATGTCCGCGAAGAGAACGATCCGCGGCCTATACCCACAGACGCATCGGAGGATCCCATGGACAGCATCGACACCACCGCACCGGCAGACTGGCACGACTTCTACGTCGACCCCTTCCCCGGCCGCAAGGGCTCCGAGCGGATCACCGACACCTGCGGCAAGTGCATCGGCACCGGCCTGTACACCGGGCCCACCCACTTCACCGATGGCCACGGTCGCCCGATCTGCTTCGACTGCCACGGCACCGGCACTCGCAGCCGGCTCGTCAGCAGCGCTCGCGCCACCGCCCGCGCCCACGCGAAGGCGCACGCCGAGCACATCGACACGACGCGCGCGATCACCGCCCGTCGCGCTGCCTTCGAGGCCGAGCACCCCGGCCTGCGCGACCAGCTCACCGAAGCTCATCTGAGCATCCGGGAGGGCAACCCGCTGCGCGAGAAGATCGGCTACCTCCTCGACTCGCTCGAGGACTCCACCGGCACCCTCGACGCCGATGAGGTCCGCACTGCCCACGAGCTGCTCGAGCAGCTCGAGCTCGAGCTGGCCGCGCGCCGCCCGGTCCCCACGGGACGCACCCTCATCCAGGGTGAGATCCTCGCGACCAAGACCACCGACACTCAGTGGGGAATCACCGTCAAGATCCTCGTCCAGGGCGAGGGCTGGCGCGTGTGGGGCACCAAGCCCTCCGAGATCTCCTCCGCGACGCGCGGCGACGTCGTCGCGTTCACCGCCACCGTCTCCGCCTCGGACGACGACGACAGCTTCGGCTTCTACTCCCGGCCCACCAAGGCGCACATCATCGCCGTAGGCATCCGCCGCACCGCATGAACGAGCGCCTCATGAACAGCCGCACCAGCCTGACGATCTACCCCGCCCACGACGAGCGGTCTCTGCATCCGCCGGCGCCGATACTCGTCGACGAGCACTACTTCGTCCGCTCCGGGCTCGAGCAGCTCCCCGCCCGCCTCATCGGGTTCAGTCCTGCCGGCGCGATCGCCATCACGGCATGGGTCCACGACGTGTTCCGCTCCCCCGAGCTCGCACGCGATCTGTACCCGACCTTCATCATCGCCGGCCGCGTCCACGCCCACCCAATCCCTGCTGCCCGAGTCACCGTGCGCGAGCCCTCCGGCGTCGTCCAGGTCGTCATCACCGACCCGCGAGGCAAGCGATACCGCCCCTACCTCGGCGAAGACCGCGACGTCGCCGACCGCATCGCCGCCGCCTGGGGTTCCCACCGCGGCTACTCAGCCACCGTCGAGCAGATCACCCCGGCGGCTACCGCCTGACCACACGATCGGAGATCACCATGCGCTGCCTGATGTGCGAAGAGCCCACCACCATGTACATCCCATCCGACGACGTCGATGGCGTCGGACTGCACAGCTGCGGCGCGTGCGGCTTCGAGATCGAAGCGCCTCGTGATGAGCCCATGCGCACCGTGCCCGCCGACAGGCAGCGCTCTCGACTTTCGGCGACGACGACGACGACGACGGTTGCGAGAACGCTGCAACCTCTCTAGTATCAGTGAATGTCACATTCACTACTTTCTGATTGATTGAGGAGATCGCCCATGAGCGAATCGGCAGAGACCGTCACTGAGGATGTCGTCTACGTCGGGCGCAGGCAGGCGGGCAATGGCAAGCTCGCGCACTGGTACCGCACGCTCGTCGACGGCGAGATCTCCGACAAGGAGCTCGGCTCGTACAAGCCGTACACGTCGGCGCCGGTCGGCGCGATCATCACGATCACTCGCCCGATCGACGAGCCGAACTCGCTCTACACCCGCGGGCTGCATGCGCCACGGATCACGGGCGCCTATGCCGACCGCGCGGCCACCGACGAGTGGCGTGTGACCGATCAGGCCGAGGCGCAGCGCGACGCGAACGAGCGGCGCGTCAAGCGGGATCTCGACGGGCTGCCTGCCGAGTTCACCGCAGCACTGGACACCCTGGGCGCGCACTTCTCCCGCCTCAACTCTCCGCAACGGGCGGCGCTGTTGTCGCTCGTCACCGCGAAGCTCCTGCGCTACTGAGGCCGAACGTGATGTCCACCCTCGACCTGCTCGACGACAGCTTCCCGCACGGCACCCCGGACGGGTACCGCCGCGGATGCCGCACTGCAGCGTGCCCCGCGCTCATCCCCTGCCGCACCATCCACACCCGCTATGCCGGCGACTTCTCCTTCGCGAAGCTCATCGACGCCGGCACGCCCCTTGCGGAGATCCTCGAGCGCGACGCAGCCGCACGCGACCAGTCCCGGCAGCGTGACAAGATCGCCGCTCGAGAAGAGCGCCGGGCCGCGGCCGAAGCCACGCAGCCCCGCCGACCCAAGCAGGCCTCGAAGCGCACACCGACAGCACGGCCCGCCCGCCCGCCGAAGACGGCGCCGCTGAGGATCGCGACCCCGCGACCGACGTTGCTGAGGACGCGCACGCATCCTGGCTATCAGTGGATCGACAAGGCCCGCCTCGCGGCCGAGACGCTCCCCGTCGAGCGTGCCAGCACGTTCGCGGAGACGGTCGACGGCTACGAAGCAGCGCTGGATCGTCACGTCGACGAGCTCGCACAGTGGCGCAGCGACCACCGGGATCTGCGCGTCCAGCTGCGTTCCGCGGTCGAGACGCTCAAGACGGCCACCATCGCCGCCGGAAGCGGCCTATCGGTCGGCGGCGTGATCGAGCGTGCTCTGCAGGACGCCACCGCCAGGCATCAGGCAGCAGTCGACGAGCTCGCGAAGCATGATCGCCCGGCACCGCCGGCCAGGCCGCGGATGCCGCGGCCGCAGACCCCGCGGGCCCCTCGCGTCTCCCGACCGCGGCAGCTGCAGCCGCACGGCACCAACGCCTGCCGGGCGCGTGGCTGCGATCGACCGGAGTGCATCGAGGCGGGCCGCGAGTATCACCGGCAGTGGATGGCAAACCGGAAGGAACAGAGCATCCCGGCCGAACACCACGGGACCGCCTACGGCTACCAGCTCGGCTGCAAGGACCGAGATCAATGCCCTGCCGAGATCTCCTGCGCCGACGCATCGCTGACCGAAGAGCGACGCCGGCGGCGGGAAGCCGGCATCGCCCCGCAGGCCCCGCGCGTGCCCGCTGACCCCGTTCGCCGGCACGTCCGACAACTGATGGCCTCCGGCATGACCATCCTCGAGATCGCCGACCGAGCGCAGGCCTCCAAGACCGGCGTGAAAGTCCTTCTCTACGGCCGCTCCGGCGCTCGTAAGGGAGAGCTGCCGGGCGAGATCGAAGCAGCGAAGGCGCAGCGGCTCCTCGCGCTGCAGCCGACCGCCTCCGCTGCGCAGCTCGCACGTTCCGCCTGACATCGACAGCTCAACCGCCGCAAGAAGGCCCCGCCGTTGAACTGGTCGCAGCGGGTCACCATGCGGATGATCGCCGATGGCCGGTCCCCCTCCGGTGGCGCCAGCTACCTCGATACGACAGGCCTGGGGATTCCCGGTGGCACCATCCAGTCTCTCCGCAGGCGCGGTCTGATCGAGCGCTACTCATGGGTCGAACCCGGCTGGGTGCTCACGAAAGCCGGCGTCGATGCCATCAACAGTGGCGCGTGTGACGAACCCGACAGCAGCATCGACGACTAACCTCACCGATCTTCGCAACTCGGGTGTCCGCGAACAGCGCCAAGACCGGCCTATACCCAGCAAGAAGGGCCTGCGGCACAGTCAGGCACGGGGGTTCCCCTACCAGACTCGCAGGCGTATAGTCAGTGAATGTCACATTCACTATTTGATTGAGGAGACAGGCCATGACCATCACCCAGGCCGCAGCCCCCACGGGCACCGCGGTCACCATCGCAGGAACCGTCCGCACACCGCTCACCCTCGTCCGCCGACTCACCGACCGTCAGGCGCGCGTAGGGTTCCGCGTCGAGACCGACGCCGGCTCATACAACGTCCACGCCAACGGGATCCTCGCCGAGATGCTCCGGCTGACGACCCACCGCGGCGACCGTGTAATCGTCCACGGCCCGGCTGTCACGTTCAGCCACCCTGCCCAGACCATCCCCGACCTCGAGGCCGACAGCGTCGAGCTCGACCTCCGCTGACCCACGACGAGGATGGACACCACGACGCATCAGCAGGAGAGAACCCCATGACCCGCATCTTCCACGTCAACGGCAAGCCCGTCGACGTCACCGACGCCGCCGCGGTCCAGGCACTCACCGCGGACGAGTACGCCGACCTGCTCGCTCAGACCCTCAACGACACCGACGCGACCGACACCGAGATCGTCGGACTGCGCCAGGACCAGCCCGACGCCGGCACAGGGTTCATCATCACCAACCCGCCCAACGAGAGCGGGAGCGAGCGATGACCGAGCGCCGGAACAACACAGCCCATCGCCGCGGCGTTGGTGTCCGCAGCGCGGAGGCTCGACGATGCCCCGTGTGCGGACGCGGCGCCGCGCTGGTGAGCGTCACTCCCCGCCCGCTCACGCCAGAGGAGACGACCACCTACTGCCGGTGGGACGACTGCACCTATGCGCGGGTGGTGCCCTCTTCGAGTGATCTGTCGCGGCTGCGAGACGGCACACATGCGACTGCGAGAGCGATCGCCGACGCCGAGGCTCGCGGAAGGATCGACGACGCTGCGAATCAGGTGCTGATCGACCGCCTGTACCCGCCGCTCGATTCGACCGGTCAGCCGTGGCGGAGCGCGTTCGATCATGCGCGCCAGGAAGGGCACAGCGAGGCCGAGGCATACGACTTCGCAGACGAGTACGCGGCCTACGTGGAGGACCGGCAGTACGAGATCCGCGATCCTGACCTGCCGATCCCGTCCCCGAGCGAGTACACGCGATGACCGGGCGTGAGAGTAGTAGGGATCGGCATCAGCGCACGCTGAGCGAGTGGACAACTCGCGCAATCCGGAGCATGTTGCGTTCCTCGGACCCGGCCACCGCCTTCGCACAGCAGGACGGGGTCATCAAGGATCGCATCAGGAACGAGCTCGGTCAGCACCGCCGCGCAACGCTGAGGGTGATCCTGCCGATCGTGCTGCTCGCTGTCGGCGTGGTGATCGTGGTCCCCGCCCCGATCGTGCTCCTGCCTCTTGCCGGCATTGCGGTGGTCTTCGTCATCATCGTGCGAGAGGACCGACTGGCCCGCCTGCACGAGGCGATCCAGCGTGTGGACCCCGACGAGGACACCCGATGAACGAGGCATCGCCGACCGTCACGCTGGACGTGCGCGCAACGATCGTGCGCACGATCCAGCAGCACACGGACGAGGCGGACGAGGAGGCCGGCTACATCGCGGACGACATCATGGACGCGCTGAGCCTGGGCAGCGAGCTCACGGTGACCGTCCCCAGGCTGCGGCGCCGCGGCGAGCACGAATGGCCGTGCGCGCTGTTCTACGTCGGGAACTGGAACGGTTCGCGGCCGCGTGCACGGTGCAGTTGCCCGCCTGCCGAGGCGGGAGCCGAAGGATGAAGGATCCCCGCCAGCTCTCCCAGGCTGAGCTCGACGAGTACCTCGACCAGCTCGTGCGTGACGGCGACGATGACAGCCCGGAGTTTCACCGCGCCTACCAGGTGTGGGAGGAGCTCAACGGCTGACGTTTGACCATGCCGCCCTCATCGGGGCCCTGCCGACCGGCGGGGCCCCGATTTCTGTCCGCGAACACCCCCAACCCCGGCCTATACCCAGCAGACGAACGGGAGAGGCCATGTGCGACGACATCGACCACGGAGGGCGGCGGTGCCCGTCGTCGACGGCCGAAGGGCAGCGGCGTCGCCGCGCCGAGAAGCGCGAGCGGAACGCCGAGAAGCAGCTTGAGGCCTTCATCGGCGCGACCCCGTTCCGGCCGGTCTCGGGCGAGCTGATGCGGATGAGCTCGCGCCCCAGCTATTGGGACACCGACGAGTGGATCGAGTACGAAGACACCCTGCGCGCGGCCGCGGAACGTCACGGGATCGAGATCTCCGAGCTGCAGCACGCGGACGGGCTCTGGGAGGGCACGTCGGAGCCTGCAGGCGCCTACATCGTCCACGCGGACAGCTTCGAGCAGGTCACCGACTGGGCCGGCGAGCTGGCGGGGCGGTATGAGCAGGACAGCATCATGGCCGGGTACTTCGACGCTGACGGCCCCGACCGGGTCTACAGCTTCGCCGCCGGCACCGGCTCGCAGCAGCAGGTCCAGGAGACCCTCGACATTCTCCGCGCCGCCGGCGCACCGGGAGGCAGGCTCTATGACGGCAAGCTCGAGATCGCGGAACCCGCCGAGTATCCGCTGCCGGCATCCGCCGTGAACGCGATCGCCGCCCGTCTCGGAACAGAACCCACCTTCGCTCGAGCGCACGTTGCCTTCGTGCCCGGCAACGACAGCTACCGTCACCACCAGCCGATCAAGGAGATCCAGTCGCTCAGAGAGCGGTACGCCGATGCGCACGGTTTCCCACAGCGCACGCCGATCCCCCGACTGACCGAGCTCGACGACATCGCTGCAGCGAGGGCATACGCGGCCGCACCGCACGAGCCCGCGCACCCGCAGGTCGCCCGCTCCTACCGATCACTGCGGCAGCACATCGGCGCTCAGTGGGACATGCTCACAGAAGCCGGCTACACCTTCGAGCCCTGGCACGGCGAGACCGAGCAACCCTACGCCGACTCTGCCGCGATGCTGGCCGATCTCCGCGAGAACAAGCACCTGTTCTACTTCCGCACCGAGGTCTCGCAGCACAGCGAGGGGGCCCTTCCGCCGGATCATCCGATGGCTCGCAGCGTTACGGTCACCCTGCCCACGGGCGAGCGGGCGCCGATGCTCGCCAACGACGTCTTCCGCGCCGTCCACGACGCGATCGCGCACAGCGAGGGCCACCAGTTCGGACCCTACGGCGAGAAGCGCGCCTGGTGGACACATCGTGCCTGCCTCCCCCGCGAAGCGCGGCTCGCGCTGTGGTGCGAGACGCGCGCGCAGAACTGCTGGACCAACGCCGGCCCCCACATGACCACGGAGGGGGAAGCCGGGCATCCCCGGCTCATTCGGCGAAGGGAACCGGGTTGGATGCCGCTGAGTGAACGCCCCTATGCGCAGCAGAAGTGCTGCCGCGTCGACTCAGCACTCCTCTAGTCCACGGCGGTTGACGAGGGTACGTCGCCCGCGTACCATCAGTGAATGTCACATTCACTACCGTTCTGATCTGAGGAGGACTCCATGACAACGGCCATCAAGATCACCCCCGCTGGCGAGATCGACACCATCCGCATCGACGAGCTGCCCGACTACCAGCGCGAGATCGGCGGCTGGGTCGCAGAGCTCCGCCTGACCAACGGCCACGCACTGCTCGTCGACGAGGAAGCCGGTCTCAAGGTCACAGAGCCGAACCTGCTCGCCTCGCTCTACCTGACCGAGCACGGCCGCAGCGCACTGCTGTTCAGCACCGCGCTCATCGTCGGGCTGCACCCCAGGACCGGTGAGTGGATCGACGTCGCCCCCGACGTCGACGAGCAGCTCCGCGCGATCGCTGCGCAGATCTGACCTCATGCCCACCCTGAACGCTCGGCCGGTACTCATGCCGGCCGAGCCGCCCTCCTCCCCCGCGAGCGACTACTGCCAGCGTTGGTCTCGCGGCGCCCATTCGTGGCGCCACATCTCCGAAGGCGGGTTCGACCCCCGTCTATACCAGGTGGCCCCGATCACGGAAGCCGCCGCGCGAGCATTCGTCATCGACGAGCACTACGCAGCATCCTTCCCCGCAGCACGCTTCTCGATCGGGCTGCTCACCCGCGACGACCGCTTCCCCATCAACGGCGCCATGGTCGACGAGATGGCACTGGTCGGCGTCGCCACCTTCTCCACCCCGATGAGCAGAGGAGTCCTCAGCTCCGTCTTCGGCACGCTCGAGCCCTACGAACAGAGCATCGAGCTCGGCCGATTCGTACTCACCGACACACCCGCGAACGCCGAATCCTGGTTCCTCGCACGCGCTTTCCGCCACGCCTACGACCGGGGCATCCGCGGCGTCGTCTCTTTCGCCGACCCCTTGCCACGGCGCCGACAGATCACCGAGACCCTCGACAACGGCACCACAATCGAGCGCATCGAACAGACCTCGCCCGGCCACATCGGCGGGATATACCAAAGCGTCAACGCGATCGCCCTCGGCCGCAGCACCGCACGCACCCTGAACTACCTCCCCCGCCGCGGCCTCGTGCTCTCCGAGAGATCTCTGTCCAAGGTAAGAGGACAGGAGCGAGGCGCCGACGCCGCCGAGCGACACCTGGTCTCGCTCGGCGCCCCCATCCGCCGCGCAGGGCAAGACCCGCGAGCCTGGCTGCGCGAGGCGCTCGCCGCGCTCGATGTCACGAAGATCAGGCATCCGGGGAACTTCCGATACGCCTTCCCTCTTGGCAGCAGCTCCCAGCGTCGCCGGCTGCCGATCGGGCTGCCGCGCACCGCGTACCCCAAAGCCGCCACCGACATCCTTCCGGGCTGAGACCCCCGCTGCAGGCGGGTGCAAATCGGAGTTGACGGGGCATATCGAATGCCTCATACTAGTGAATGTCACATTCACTACTCGTCCACTCTGAGGGAGGACACCATGACCACCAAGACCCGCCGCAGCGGCACCACCCGCCGCACCCCGGAAGAGCGCCGCGCACAGGCCGAGGCGCTCCACGAGCAGCTCACCGCACAGGTCGCCACGCTGGCCGAGAGCGAGAACTGGAAGGCCTGGCTGCGCTTCGCGCGCATCGTCCGCCGGCGCTCGTTCTCCAACCAGATGCTCATCCTCGCGCAGGGCGGCACCCACTGCCTCGGCTACCGCCAGTGGGAGACCCTCGGCCGTCACGTCGTCAAGGGCGCGAAGTCGATCAAGATCTTCGGCTACTCCACCAAGCGGATCGTCGAGGTCGACGAGGCCACCGGAGAAGAGTCCACCAGCAGTCGAGTGATCTACCCGGTGCTCTCCGTGTTCGACGTCCGCGACACCGATGGCGAGCCGCTCCCCGAGCAGCCGGCCATCTACCTCGAGGGCGACGACGTCGCAGGCCTCTTCGACCAGCTCGCCGACTTCATCACCGCGCAGGGCTGGGATGTCGCGCTCGAGGACATCGCACAGGACGGGCTCAACGGGTACACCGATGGCCAGGCCCGACAGATCCGGGTCGACAGCAAGATGGCACCGGCCATGCGCGTCAAGACCCTCCTGCACGAGATCGGTCACGCACTTCTGCACTTCGACGAGGGCAGCACCCGCGAGCACCGCGGAGTGATCGAGACCGAAGCCGAGTCGGTCGCGTACTGCGCCGGTGGCCTCCTCGGACTCGACACGTCCGCGTGGTCGATCGGGTACGTCGCAGGATGGGCCGGCGGTGACGTCGACCTCATCCGCAGCGTCGCCGGCAACGTCCTCCGTGCCGTCAACGCGATCGCCGACGCCATGCTCGGCGCCGACGACCAGGCCGCGGCCGCGTAACAGCCCTCGGGGGGCGGGCTCGCCTATGCCCGCCCCCGAGAATCTCTGTCCGCGAACACCCCGAACTGCGACCTATACCCCTAGACGAATACCCCGGAGGAACCCATGGATCTCGCCCTGTCTACCGCCCGCGACTTCGCTCCCCTTCTGCTGGGCAGCGGCGGCCTCGTCGGCATCCTCGTCACCGTCGACACTGCACGCCGCGCAGAGCGCACGGTACGGCGCAGCCTCAAGTTCCTCGTCACCCTTCTCCTCAGCGTCGCCGCGGTCGCCGCGGCCGTCGTACTCGGCGCCGCCCTCTTCCTCTGAACGGACCACTCATGAACCGCCGAACCACACGCCTCGCCTCCGCCGCCGGCGCTGTTGTCGTCGCCCTGCTCGCTGGCGCGATCGCGATCACCAGCCAGCCCTCCGGCGTCAGCGACCTCACCGACACCGCGCCCGCGCCTGTGCCTGTGCCTACCGCAGAGATCTCCGCGGACGCCGCCGCAGCCCTCGATGAGCTCGAGCAGCTCGTCGTGGCCGATGCAGCCGACCAGGACAGCTACGACCGTGACGCGTTCGGGCAACGCTGGGCCGACATCGACCGCAACGGCTGTGACCAGCGCAACGACGCACTCGCGGCCGCGCTCGAGAACATCACCACCAAGCCCGGCACACACGACTGCGTCGTCCTCACCGGAACGCTTCACGACCCTTACACCGGGCTCACGATCGCCTTCGAGCGCGGCCAGGGCACGAGTGAGCTCGTGCAGATCGACCATGTCGTGCCGCTCGCGTGGGGGTGGCGTCAGGGCGCCGACGAATGGGACGAGGCCCAGCGTGAGCGCTTCGCCAACGATCCTCTCAATCTGCAGGCCACGGACGGCAGCACCAACCAGTCGAAGAGCGATCGCGGCCCCTCCGAATGGATGCCCCCGAACGCGGACTACGGATGCGCCTACGCTGCGCGCTTCGTCGACGTCCTCACCGCCTACCAGCTGACGGTCAACCCGGCCGACTACTCCACGCTCCGCGCGCAGCTCGCCAGCTGCGCCGCATGACCCCCCACCCGAGAGGACTGACAACGATGAGCACTCTGAACAACATCGTCATCACCGATGACACCGGCACCCGTTACAACGATCTCTTCCTCGACATCCCGCTGGACAGCTACGAGATCTCCCGCTCCTCTGTCGGCTTCCATTCCGTCGACGCGATCGTGCCAGCCGACCCCTACTCGACCCGCGCATCCGAAGATGGTCCGCTCGGTGCACTGCTTTTCCGCTGGGCTCAAGCGCACGTCGCCGGCCGCAACTACATCATCAGCTGGCAGTACATCGACGCTCACGACGTCCATACCGTCGCCGTCGCCGACACCACCACTCGCGAGCTGCACTTCGTCAACCTGTTCGGCCACGTCATCGCCGGTCGACGCAGCTACAGGCTCCGTGAGCTCGCCGACGCGCTCGACCTCCTGATCGACGCCAGCTTCGACTGAGGACCAGGCCATGCTTTCCGACGAGGTCGCTCGACAGATCATCCACGGCAGCCCCGAGGGCTACGACCTCGGATGTCAGACCCGCGCCGGATGCGCCAACCACCACCACCCCACGCTCATGACCTGTTTCGCCGCCGCGATCGCCGTCCGCGATGACTGGCGCCTCGCGAAGCTGCCTCGCAACGAACCCCTCCCCAAATCCGCTCGGCGGCTACGCCGCTCCTCCCCCAGAAGCAAGGAAGGAACACCCTCATGACCGACCCCGAGCTCACTGCGTGGCCGGCACTGCGCCTCGGAGATCATGCCCTCATCCGGGAGCGCGCGACAGCACGCGAGCTCGCCGTCACCATCGTCGCTCTGCTCGAGCCGATCGAGGGCGAGGGTGAGGGCCTGGTCGACCACCGGGGCCGCGTCATCCGGCACCACTTCTACGACGCCCGACCCATCGCGGCCGACGTCGATCTCCCCGACCAGCGCGACGTCGACACACGCTTCGCCCGACTGACCGCAGATCTCCTGAACACGAGGACACGATGACCGCACCGCTCACCACCACCGAGACCCGCCTGCTACACAAGTCGCTCGAGCTCGCCGCCGGCTACGCGAACAATGAACGCGACGAGACCGCGATCCTTGAGCTCAGCGCACGCATCCGACAGGCACAGAAGACCATCCCCTCTGCACCGGACGCGCACACCACGATCCTCGCGACGATCGACGCCATAAAGCGCGCAGGACGCCACGAGCAGCTCACCCCTCAGCTGCTCGACCGAGTCGCTGACGAGCTCCTCCAATCCACCCCGCTCTGACCGCCCCGCGCGGTACACTAAGGCGCGGCACCCGGCTGTTGAGCAGGTTCCCTTCCGCCCCTCGGGGCGATGGCTCCTCCTCAGTTGGATCGTTGGTGAATGTGACAATTTCCACGCTCCGGCCGGGTGCCGTTTTCTCTTGCCCCGGTGGCACGCGATCATCGACGATTGCTCACCGGTGGACCAGTCGCCCTCACATACTCCGACCAGGTGCACTCGACAGCGAGCCTCATTGCATCGTCGGGGAAGTAGCCGATCAACACTCGCCGCTCGGGATCGCGATCGAACGTCACGGAACGCAGCAGCCTACGGCCGCGGATCTCGACATGGCGGATGATCGCGATCCTCTTGCTGTGGTCGAACACGTACCAGATCCCCGGCTCCGGCGACGCCTGCAGCTGAGACATCGGAGACCAGTGCTGCACCACAACAGCGAACACTATGCCGGCGCACCGACAGCCCCGTGCCGACGACGACCGCGTGACTCAGCTCGTCAGCGACCCGCCGGATCCGTAGGCGTCGTGGTCATACCGCTGTAGCGCAGCAATGAACTCGGCACTAGTGATCTCATAGCGAGCCACCGCGGCCGCGGCGCCGTGGAACAGAGCAGCGTTGGGATACACACGGCCGCACACTGGGCAGACCGCGAACTCGTCGGGGTCGGCCGAACCAGCAGCATCGAAGGCAAGACGCCCAAGACGATCGGCGCTCCGCCAGTCCTGAGTCCACGAATCATTGCCACAGGCGCAGACCTGATTCTCCCCTTCCTCATCGACCGTCGCGGTCCCATCGACG
This sequence comes from Microbacterium sp. OR21, assembly GCF_047306785.1. Classification (NCBI taxonomy): domain Bacteria; kingdom Bacillati; phylum Actinomycetota; class Actinomycetes; order Micrococcales; family Microbacteriaceae; genus Microbacterium; species Microbacterium sp. OR21. The sequence continues at coordinate 21,807 of NZ_JAZEXJ010000008.1, forward strand.
CGGACGGTCGGGTACGGCCAGCTCACGATGCCGCACTCGCTGCTGTCGCCTTGCGGGGACGTTTCTTCGGCATCGCGAGCTCGTCGACCGTGGTGAGCTTCGCATAGCTGGCGAACAGCGCTCGCAGTCGGTCAGCCTCCGTCGCTATCCCCCGCAGGCCCAGGGCCTTGTCGACAGCAGTGTCGAGCTCACGATGCGCCCGGAGCAGTTCGGGCGACATCGCGAGGGGGTTGTAGTGGTCTGCGAGCGAGCGTTCTGGGCGTAGCGCTCTCGCATCCAGAACGGCTTGCCCCCCGGCGATGATGGCGGCACGCTGCGTGTCGGTGAGGGCGGGCAAGGGGAAAGTGTTCCACGTCAGGGTGCTCGAGAAGCGCAGACGAGACTCAAGGCGACCGCCGATAGTGCGCTGCCAGGTGATGAATGCCGACGACGAGATCACTGCGAAGGCGAGGCCGTCTGGGTCGTCTGCCTTGAAGTTCGCGTCACCGCAGATCACATCAGGGGTGAACAGGGCGGTCGGGAAGAACTTGCGTGTCTCGCTCACATGCCGCGGCACACAGACATAGGGCGTGTCGGGTTGCGACCTTTGACCGAACAGGTGCGGCGTGTCCGCCATCTGTCGCGTGGACTCGGCCTTCGACGCTGCGCGGAACTGACGCACGGCATCCAGCCGCCCGCGGAGTATCGGGGATCGGGCGATGTCGCTGGGGTCAAGATCCACGAGCCACAGGCACCACCGGGGTTCGTTGTGGATGAGCTGTCGGGCGCCGACAAACGGCCGGACGTACTTCGCGGCGATCGGATCTGCCATCACTTCCGCATAGTCGGCCGGCTCGATCAGGAGATTGCCGTCGTCGCGAGCCATGTTCCCGAACACCATCGGAGGGAGAGCCGACGCCAGCGGGCTTCGCCGCTGATCGATTAGCACAATGGGACCGTCGACCAGGTATCCGTTGAGCTGATCCACGACGGGGATCTCGACGGGCTCGCCCTTGAGGTTTCCTGAGTAGTCGAACAGCCGCGCTCTCTTCCTCGACGGCCGGTCAAAACCGATCACCGAGCAATGCACTGCCGCAGCGCCGGGCGCTTCACTGGTCCACGCGAACGTCCGGTGCGCGAACTTGACGCGCCACCCTGCGGCAAACACAGGGCCGAAGAGCGCTGGCACCGGCTCTCCCTGTGCGATCGAGTTTGTCGAGACGAACGCGAACTCGCCTCGGTAGCCGGGACGGCCGAGCAGCTCGAGAGCCTTCGCGTACCAGCCGGTGACATAGTCCAGCCGACCGATGTCGTCCCTCCGCCACACGTCGCGAAGTTCCTGCGCTTGCTCGGTCGAGCGGGTGGCGTGGCCGAGGAAGGGCGGATTGCCCATGATGTACAGGTGCTCAGTCGGTTGTAGGACAGCTGCCCAGTCGACACGCAGCGCGTTGCCGACGACGATGCTCTTGATCTTGTCCAGCGGCAGCGGATCTGGTGCAGATCCAAGCGCCAGCTCCATCGCCTGGTTTGCCTGGTGTTCCACCAGGTGCAGCGCCGTCGCTGCGATCTGCGCGGGCCATTCCTCGAGCTCGATCCCGTGGAAGCTCGACAGCCGCACGGCGAGGTGCTCCTCGGTGAAGAACATTGTGCGGGCCGTCTCACCGGACAGCTCTTGGATCCGCAGCAGAACCTCAAGATCGAGGGCTCGCATCTGTCGGTAGCCGACCACCAGGAAGTTGCCACAGCCGCACGCCGGATCAAGGAATCGCATCAGCCCCATGTCCGCACGCAGCTTCTTGAGCTTGGCGGTGTCGTGGTACCCGTCCGTGAACCGCTGCCGCAGCTCATCGAGGAACATCGGGCCGATGACCTTCATGATGTTGGTCTCGGTGGTGTAGTGCTCGCCGAGCTCACGCCGAGCGGTCTTGTCTTTGACGGCCTGGAAGAGGCTGCCGAAGATGGCCGGCGAGATCGCCGACCAGTTGAACATTGCAGCCGCGATCAGCCGGTCACGCATGCCTGCGTCGAACGACGGGATCGACACCGATTCCTCGAAGACTCCACCGTTGACGTAGGGGAATCGCGAGATTAGCTCGTCGAGGTTTGACTGCCGACGAGACGGCTCACGTCCCATGACCTGGTACAGCAACGACAGCTGAGGCCCGAGGTCGGAACCATCCGTCGCGGTGCGGGTCTCGAGGAACTCGAGGAACAGATCGCGATCCCACACTCCGGCGTCATCGGCGTAGAGGGCGAACAAGGTGCGCACCAGGAACACCGACGCCTCGTGATCGTCGTACCCAGACCCCTCGAGGGCCTCGTAGAGGGACGCCATCAGCTTTGCCGCTTTGATCGACGCAGACTCCTGCGCCTTCGATCCGAAGGTGCGCTCACCGTACCCGGCGAGGAAGGCGAGCACGTCAGCGCGATCCCGCATCTGGGTCAGGGCGAACTCCTGCACACCCTCGCTCTCAGCGTGGAGATCGAGCAGACGGAACCGGCGGAAGTCGCTCGTGATTACCCACCGAGGAACCTCCGGGTCAGGAAGGTCGTCAATGTAGTCGAGCGCCTGCTGCTCAGCCGCGACGAGATCCTTGCCGGCGGACTTCATTTCGATCAGCGCGAGACCAGGGATCAGCGCGTCGATGTATCCGCGCGAGCCGGTCGACGAGCGCTTGACACGCTTCTCGTAGAACGCCGCGCGGGTCTGGGTTATCCCGTACACGCCGAGCAGATCCCGGACGAAGGACTGCGCTTGCTGTCGCTCGTCGCCGGGCTCGTCCTGCCAGTCACGGGTGAACTGCGCAGCGCGGGCTCGGATCTCATTCATCGACAACGACTTCGGCACGATCCCAACGCTATCCGGCCAGACCACTCGCACCCGGTACTACCCGACCTCCGTCCGCAGCGTGGCGGCTGCTTGGCGCCACCACCACAGCGACGACGACGACGACGACGTCTTGACATGAGCGCCGACTGATTCTAGGGTAGTGAATGTCACATTCACCACCTGAGGGGGCCATCATGCGCGCGTTTCCCGTGAACCGCGACACCATCGACCTGTTGGTCACCGCCGCCTACATTTCCACACCCGCCTACCGCAGCAGCACTCCGCGCGAGCTCGCCGAGAACGCCGACCGGATGGGTCAGAGCCTCTGGGATGAGAACTACGCGAGCGTCAGCTACGCGATCAAGCAGCACATCGCCGCACCGCGCTACGAATGGCAGCCGGTCGCCGAGATCGTCCCCCATGCCGATGACGAGCAGGCGTTGCAGATCGAGCGCAGCCGTCTACTGCTCGCCGAAGTCTCCTGCCATCACCCCGGATGGGATCAGTCCCCTGCGCGTGACCTCGTCGAACGCCTCGGCGACGCGATCGCGCGACGGTTCGCTCACCGCCCGCTCGTCGACTCCCCGGACCACCTGGGCGTGAAGGAGTATGAGGGCCTGCATCGCGCCGCCGAGGTCTGGGAACGGGAGATCGGATTCCGCCACCCTCTCACGCACGACGCGGCCGCGCGGGAAGGGAGCCGGCCATGATGCTCACGATCATCCACGCGGCCGCGGAAGGCACCCTCATCGAAGGGACCAGCCGGGGCGACGGCACGGCCGATACTCTCAAGGCCAACGGCTGGCGGTGGAGCCGGGCGCTCGGATCTTGGTACATCCCCCACTCCCGCGACCGCGAACCGAAGATCGCGATCATCAACCGCACCGCCGAGCAGCTCACCGCTGCCGGGTTCGTCGTCGAGATCTCGATCGACTATGAACGCCGGGCCGCGGCCGTCGTCGAGGCTGACCTGGTCGACCGCAGGAACGATCGCGCTGCCGCCCTGGCGGTGCGCGCAGATCGACGACACCAGGACGCCACCGAAGAGGCAGAGCGCGCGGCCCGCGCGCTGCGACGCCTCCCCGAAGGTGGCGAGCCCATCAAGGTCGGACACCACTCGGAGGCCGGCCACCGCCGAGCGATCGGCAAGGCGGACGCGGCGATCCGCCGCTCCATCGACGCCGACGCGGCGGCACGGCGCGCCCAGGTGCGTGCCGACGTCGCGGCCGCGGCGACCGATGCACGGTATGCGCCGATCACCGTGGCGAACCGGATCGAGAAGCTCCGCGCAGATCGCGCCGGCATCCGTCGACGTCTCGACGGGTCAAGCCGCACCCTTCCTGGCGGGTATGTCGAGGTCACGGCTGCAGCCACCGGCGCCTACGCCGAACGGCTCGAGAGGGAGCTGGCCGCGACCGACGATCAGCTCACCTACTGGCAGGAGGTCCGCGCCGAGCAGGTCGCGACCGGCGCGGCCACCGACCACAGCAAGGACACCATCAGCGTCGGCGACCAGATCAAGTACTTCGGCGCCTGGTGCACCGTAACCCGCACCAACCCGAAGAGCGCCACCATCGTCGACGCCTACGGCCACCGCGGCACAGTCCCTTACACGCACATCCGCGAGCACCGTGCCGGCCAGAGCGGAGCGATCTCATGACCATCGCCGCCCGCCCCCGCACGATCCCGGAGCCCACGACTCGTTGGCTCCGCCGTCTCGTAATCGCGCTGCTGTACATCGCAGCCGCGGTCCTCTCTGGGTGGCTCGGGATCCTCGCCGCGCCGATCCTCGATCGCATCATCGTCACCGCCGCGGCGGTGATCCTCGTCCCCATCACCATCGCGCTCGTGATCGACTTCTTCAGCAACCCAGATTGAGCGTCCGATGCCCGCCTACAAGGTCCAATGGCAGCAGCGCGTCGACGTCACCGCCACCGTCACTGTGGAGCTCGACGAGCTCGCCGACTGGGCATGCGAGCATCTCGGGCTGCGCACCCTCGAGGCCGGTGCGCCGGCAGGCGCGGCGCCGGCAGGGGTTCGGATGATGCTCGAGCGGAACGGGCCTCTGCGGGAGCAGCTGCTGCAGCGGTGGGCAGCGGCGCACATGCCGCACAGATGATGTCCCGCTCCGATGAGCAGAGCAGAGGCCCCACCGGCGAAGAGCTGCCGGTGGGGCCTCTGTCGTCAATCACGCGAGCCGTTGCGCGAGCTCGTCGATCTTGTCGGGACGGAAGCCCGACCAGTGATCCTCATCCGTGATGACGACCGGTGCCTGCAGGTAGCCGAGCGACTTGACCTGTTCGAGCGCTGCGGCGTCTTCGCTGAGGTCGACGACGTCGTACTCGATTCCCTTAGCATCGAGCGCGCGGTGTGTCGCGACGCACTGTACGCATGATTTCTTGGTGAACAGCGTGATCGTCTTGTCGCCGTTCGTCAGTGTGGTTGTCATGGGTGATCTCTCCTCCTTCCTGGGTCTCGTTTGCTGAGCATGGCGGGCAGCTCAGACACGGGCAGCCGCGCGGCGCTTGAGCCACACGATGAGCGCGATCGCACCGATCAGGATCGCGAGGATGACGAGGATCTGTCCCCAGCCGAGGCCGACGCCGTCGACGACGGGGATCGCCACGGTTTCACCCTGCTCGAGCAAGTGGTACTTCAACATCCACGCGCGCAGCGGATCGAGGAACATCCCCAGCGACACTGCGCCACTGGCCAGGACGAGCACGGCGATCAGCAGCAGCGAGATCCAGTCGTCTTCCGACACGCTCTGGTTCGACACGCGATTCATCCCTTCTCTCGGGGCCGGTAGGCCCGCAGCATCATGACGGCCACGACGATCAGGCTGCTTCGGGTCGGCGGTAGCTGATCACCGAGTTGTCGAAGAGCGTCAGCAGCCCGTCCTCACCGCTGTCGAGGTCGCGGTATTCGATCGCGAGGTACTCGTCGTCGACGACGTCGGGCTCCACTCCTTCGACCACTCCCCACAGCCCCAGAGTCGCGTCGACGAGCAGGAGATCTCCGACCTCGAGCTCCACCGCGGGGCCCTCGAGGGATTCGCCGTATCCGTCGCCGTCAGCGGCCGCGTCGACGTCCGGTGCATCGTCGTCGACTTCGGGCACGAACCGGACCCGTTCACGAGAGTCCAGTGGGGTGACATTGGAGGGTCGAAGCGCGTCGTGCTTGGTCGTCGACGGTACCGATGCATCCCAAGCGACAATCTCGGCCGAGGACCACTGGAAGTAGTCGGGCTCGAGCTCCTCCCCCTCGCCGTCGTCGGTGAGCTCCGCTTCCGGGTCGCGCACCATCATCCGCTCGTAGTCGGCAGCGTCGGGACGCAGCGCCGCCAGGTGATCCCAGTCCGCCTTGTCGGTGGAGTCGAGCTTGGCGGGGTCGGGGGTGTAGAACGCCTGAATCTCGACGGGCTGAGATTCGGCGTTCAGAGTGACACCGCGGCCACGCTTGTTGCGAGGGATCGCGACACCGACCGCGAAGCTGTCCCACATCATGTTGGCGCCCTGCGGGGAGAGACGACCGAAGCTGACGCGGGCGCCGAAGTTGTCTCGCATCTCACCGCCGAGGAACTCGACGTCGGGGCGCTGCAGACCGAGCAGGATGTGGATCTTCGCCGACCGTGCCAGTCGCGCGAGATCGGAGAGCAGATCGAGAACGGGGGCCTGCGCCGGCGCACCCTTCGGCTTCACCGTCTTGTACCAGCGCTGCACGCGCGCCTTGAACGTCGCGTACTCGTCGATGATCAACGCGAGGGGGTCGAAGTCCTCGAGCCGGGCCGTGCCGTTCTCGAGCTGCGAGTACCGCTCCTCCATGAGCTCGTGCGCAGCGTGCAGCATCCGCACCTGGTGCTCCACCCGCGCGCCGACGAGCTCGACGTTGGGCCAGTCCCGGAATCCGGCGAACTCGATCCGCTTCCCATCGAGTACCCACACCCGCCAGTGAGCGTGCGCGAGATGGGTGAGCACCGTGTGCTGGAAGCTGGTCTTTCCCGATCCGGTTCCACCGATGACGAGGCAATGCGGGGAGACCGCCGGATGCCACGACTGGATCTGACCGTCTTCGTCAGGACCGATCGGGATCTTGAACGCCTTGTAGGCGGCGTGGGTGAGTGCGGCCGCGGGCTCCACTTCGTGCAGGACCATGTCGGGCATCGTCGGTCGGACCTCGAACGTGATCTTGTCGCCCTCGAGATCCCAGTGCGCACGCCACCGGCCAGGGAGCATCGAGGAGACCACCTTCTCGACCTGGGAGCGCCGCGCCGCGATCGCCATCTTCGGTCCCACGTTGTGCTTGACGTCGATCTTCGAGACCGAGCCGTCATCGGCACTCTTCACCGAGACGCTCGCGGTCGGGTCGATGACCAGCTTGACGACCTCGATCGCGCGCTGCTGCTCACGGGAGACCGGATCACTCACGGGTGCGAGCTCGACGACGAGCACGCACCGCCTCGAGTTGTGCTTGCGTACCCGGTACTCGGCACCAAGCCTGCGTGCAAGGCCTGCGAGGATCTGGTCGACGAAGCGGGGGTCGGTGTCATCGACGTGCGAGGCGTACCGGATCTTGATGCGCTCCGGGAGGCCCACCCATCCACGAGTCCACTTCACCGGCACGACGAGAGCACGGGTTGGCTGTGCCGCACCGAGCATCGGAAGGACCGCCTCGATCGCCGGGTCCATCCGCCCTTCCCGTTGGAAGGTCCGCACGCCGGATGCGACCGCGCCGGCGGCGAGCAACACGGCCACGACCCACACCAGCGGGATCAGATCGGTGAACGGGCGCACCGCGTTCAACCCGGTGGCGGCGGTCGCCAGTGCGATGCACAGCAGCGCCGGGATGATCCCGGTCAGCTGACGCCGAGGAAGAACACCCAGAGCCACCGTCGCCGGTGCAGGTGGGCGCGCCGGCGGACGAGATGCCACACGAGTTGTCGTTGCCATTCGAGCCTCCTGAGTGGGCCGAGTACTTCACGACCCTCTTGCGAGGTATAGGCCGGAGATCTGCTCCTTCGCGGACATCGCGGATTCTCCCCGCGTCTGACGCACTCGTGATGTCCCCTGTGCAAGAGTGTGCTCGAGGAGATCGCCACGGCGGCTGGAAAGGGTTATTGCGCCACATCGCGGCGCAGACCAGCGCAATACCTCCGCCACACCCGCGCTTGACACGGGTGATAGGATCAAGCCCGATCGGCGTTCTGCCGCAGGCACGGTTGTCGAATCGAGCTTGAACCCCTCCCCCTGGGAAATATTTCCAGCAGGCACACCCGCGCAGTTATGGCGCAATA
>NZ_JAZEXJ010000009.1:0-24714 GCF_047306785.1 Microbacterium sp. OR21
ACGCCCCCGCTCCTGAGTTCTTCGGCCCCGCACCGGGCGCTCTCCACTGGAACGGCCGCAACGGATGGACCGACACGCGCGGTCGGCTCATCGCCGTTCTACGGCACTCTGTCAACGTCGGCCAGAACGAGCTCCTGATCGATGCCGATTTCCTGCAGGACTGGCTCACCGCCGAGCGGAAGTCGCTGATCTGGGTCGAGAACACAGGAAAGGACGTCTACCGACAGATGGGTTGGGGCATCTCCCATCCGGGAGCGCTCGTTCGTTCCCAGGTCCGAGCCTGGACCCCCGGGCAGGACCTGCGGACCGTCGCGCCTGGCTGGCAGCGCATACCCGCCCGCGACGATTGATCATTCGCGCGGGCGGTCTGGATCCCGCTCCAGGCCGGACCTGACAGGTCGCGGCCGCGGTCACAGCGAACTTGCGACTCGCGCTGACCCGATGCGCCTGGTGCGTTTCTGCTCGGGCCTCGCGTCCGGGCAAGGCGATCCCCGGTCGTGTGCGGCCTTAGCCGGGCGGCACTTTGCTAGGCGCAATACATAGTTGACGTGGGCTCAGCCAAGTTTCACGAGACGGAGGTCACGCTGACTGTCCGCCGTTCACGCGCAACAGCCCCTGGCGCTATAGGTACATGAGAGTGTCAGCGACTACGTCAGGCAGGCGTTCGATGGCTCCGGATTGTTCGCTCAAGGTCCGAAGGTTCCACCAGGTTCGTGCGCGAACTTCGTCGGGCGTTTTGTTCCAGATCTGACCCAACAGCGTTTCTGTGCTTTGTATGTCGGCGGGGCGGCGAGCGCGGACCTTTCGGGCCGGAAAGTCCGTCTCGCACAGGATCCGCTCGGGCGGCAGCAGCCGGATCTGGTCTTCGGTCATCGCCGCGTTGATCGAGAAGTAGGCATCGGCCTCGATCGCGCGTCTGATATCCGCGGCATCCCCGTTGAACCAATGCAGGATCGCTCCGCGCACGTTGGCGTGATGAAGGTGCTCTACAACTTCGGTCGCAGCGCCGCTGCTATGGACAGAGACGAGCACCGGTTCACTGCGAACGATGCTCAGCACCTCATTGAATATCGTGCGCTGCCCCGCCATGTCGCCGCCACGGCGGTCGAGACCGATTTCCCCGACCAGCGCGAAAGAAGCAAGGAGATGGGCGAACTGCGTGGGGTCCCATGCTTCGCGCGCTGCCGCTACGCCGGGATGGACGCCGATACCCCAGACAAGCGTTGAGTCCCGCCTGTTCTTGACTTGGCGGGCTTCGTGCAGGCTCCGGGTCATCGCGAACACCACGGACTGTCCGAGCGCCGCAATCTGTGCCGGCGTGACGTCCGGCGCGATGTGGGCGTGGGCGTCTAAGGCGGGGAGAGCAGAGCTGATCACGTCAGGTCCACTCGTCCGAGTTCGGCAAGACCTCGGCGGGCGAGTTCGCTGATTTCGTCCAGGTCGGCATCGGGGGGCCAGGTGCCCGCGTCGATCGCGTCGTCGTCGACACCACGGGTTGTCGCATATGAGATGGCGGCACGGTCGCTGTAGCGCCTTTCAAGGAGTTCGAGCCGCGCATCTCCAGTGAGTTCGTTGGACAGGTAAATGGTCGAGTCTTTGATGCCAGCCGCGATAAATGCGCCTCGACGGGTGACGCATGCGTAGCAGAGGCCGCAGTTGAGGGTGGAGTCTCCGCCCTTAATTCGCGCGCCGTCGAGTTTGCTGCAGGAGACTGTGAATCCAGCGATACGATCCCAGCCGCTCGCTGGGCGACTGTCGGCAACGAGCCGCATCTCCTCCCCCTTGGTGTAGGCGGCGAACGGATTGGTCACGGCGAGCGACAAATCGAGGCTTTGGAGGAGCGTATTGATGCGATAGAAAGTCTCGGGATGAGTGGAACGAGTCGAGAGCGCACCGGCGCGATTGGGGTGCAGTGGGAGGTTGAGGCTGGTGAATCCGTTCTCCGGCACGAAGAGTTTCGAGGCGCCACGGCTTGCAGCAACGGCGGCCCCGAGCGCGACGAAGAGCAAGGAGCGGCTGCGGCTGGAGCTTTCCTTCTTGGCTGCGACTTGCGTGAACTCGATCTGCGTGTAGGAGGGCGGTGGAGTGTGGGTCTCCTGTAGCCAGCTGTGGACGGTGTTCTGGGCCCGGCGGATAGCGGTGGCGGTGTCGTAGTGGCCCACGAAGAGCGGAGGCTCCCTCAGCGTGGAGAGCAGGTGCAACGCTCCGAGGTAGGAGTCGAGGCCTCCGCTGAGGAGCGCGACAGACTCCGCCGTTTCGGAGGCGTTTGCTACCGGTTCATTCGGGGTGGTGGGGTCCTGGACGAGCTGGAGTTCCCAGGTGTCGCCGGTGAGCCAGAAAAGTAGCTGAGCGAGCTGGTTGATTGCATCGCCCTCCCACGGCTCGGGATGGGCCACCTCCACAGCGAGATGAAGTCGCCGGGTGAAGGCGCTGGGCCTGCCGGAGAGCCGGTCGACGAGGTAGGCACCGCCGGCGATACGGACCAGATCGATCGCTTGCGTTGGGAGTGATCCCAGAGAGGGCAGCCACCAGCCGATGGCGCTCTTGACCGTGTCTGTCTTACCGGGGGCGGTGGGCCACCGTAGATGGTGATGATCTTCCGGGGGCTGGGTGGTGGAGGCCTCGCCGGAGACGTAGAAGTGTGTGAGTGGCATGTGGTCTACCTCGCCCTCAGAACGCGCACGGCTCGTTGGGCGAGATCAGCAGCTGCCTGATGGAGGGCGTTCGCTGAGAGCGCGGGGTTCACATCGATGTCGAGGGCGCGGACCTTGGCGTCGATCCAGCCGCGCAGCATGCGCTCGCGCACGACTGCCTCGTTACCGTCGAGCGTCCCGTTGGTGATCTGGTCTTGGAGTTCAACGAGTCCCAGCTGGAAGATGTACGCGCTAACGAAACCCTTGATCGCCTCGGTAGCCGTCGGAGGCTCGCCTTCGGTCCTAACGATCTTCTTGACCTGTTCCGTTGCCGCCTGGCGGATGGCTCGGTCATCGGGGTGTCCGTCATCTCCGATCATGAGGGTGACGAGCCTGCTGATCCGAGCACGCGGGCTCAGGGAGTCAAACTCCGCGAGTGACAGGCCGTAATCGGCCAGCCGCTGGGCGTCGCGATCCCGCAATGCGTATGCCGCACCGATCGTCGCACCACCGCGTGAAGCTCCCCCGATGACCTGCCGAGTGGAGCGGCTCCCAGACCGTCCGGCACCTGCCGAGCCTCCTCCGGCGCCTGCTCCGCCGGCTCCTCCTGCACCCGCGCCACGACGGCCCGGAACACGCGGACGAGGAATGGGCGGCACAACGTTGCCTCTGGTGGCCGGATCGTCACGCCAAAGAGCATCGATGAGTGCTTGCCCGACTCGGTCGAGGTCGGACGTTGGCTGCGTCGGTTCAAAGAGTCGGTCGGAGGACTGTGAAGGGTCTGGTTGTCCTGTGTCCGTACCGGTCCCTGTGTTCCCTGAGCCGAGGTCGGACCATGCGTCTCGGAAGTCGTTCCATTCGGCAGAGTTGCTGCCACCGTACGCGCCACTAGTTCCCATTGACTTGCTCCAGCTCTTCGCGCGCGGCGGCCTGCGTCGACGGGTGCAGGGTGGCGTCCTGAGCGGCACGCCGCACAAGCTGGGTGAGAGTAGGCCGTCCGCTAGTCGCGAGTTCCACGACGGCTCCTGGGGTCAGTCGTGATCCCCAGCAGTGGGCTTCGACTCCGGCTGCCACCGCCTGTTCAAGCGCAGGTGTCTTCCCGACCCAGAGCACCGCGGCGCGAACCACCGATTCGCCGTCATCCAGACGCTTAGTCGTGGCGAAGAGAACGTCGAGAGCTGCCAACTGCTCGTCCTCTCCACGCTCGCTCAAGGCGTCGGCTGCCACGTTCCGCGCGGCTTCACTCTCGCCCAACAGATCATTGATGAGAGCCAGCACCTCATCGGATACCTGGGCGCCCATGCTGACGTTGATCAGGCTCGCTGCGAGGGTGAGGTACGGGTCAAGGTTTTCGTCACGGAGCGACGGAGGCGCAGCGGCCCATTCCTTCGTCCCTTCGTCGATTCCCTCTGGAAGAGTCGCGTCCTCGCCCTCCTCCCCGGACGGGTTCGCCCATGCCTCCCACCTCTCCAAGATGGACTTGCGCTCCTGAACAGGCGCTCCAGCCAGCGTGTTGAAGGACGTACGGTGAAGTTCCTCCAACAGCAGCATCTTGATCATCACGGCCGGCGGGATAGTGACGCCACGAGCGCGGGCGATGGACTCCCGGACACCAAACGCGTTGAGGAAGCGCTTGATCTGGCGTGGGTTGGAGCGCCGATCTGCGCTCAGCCCTTCGGCAAGCTGAATCGCAAGCGCGAGGTCGTCCTCGGCTGGCTTGACGTCGAGGTCGTTGAACTCGTGGAGCAGTGGTGTCTGGTGGGCATTGCGTCGGGAGCGAACATGAGCCGCGAGAGCGTGCAGATCTGTCTCCTCCATGGAACGACCGGCTATGAGGAGACCGATGTAGGCCTCGGCGTCGGCGGCGGACAGGCGAGGTAGCGCGATCGGGAGCTGAACGATCTTCTCCAGGTATCGCTTGGCGAAAATGTCGCCGCGGCGAGCGCCATCGAGACTGACTGAGATGGCGTCGCGGACCATGTCCTGATCGGCAGCGAGGACGAAGACCATCTTCTCGGTGGACAGGAAGAGCTTGATCGCCTCCAGCGTCGCAGTCACAGCGTCGGGCAGACACCGGTCCAGGTCGTCGACCAAGACGACCACGCGCTCGACCTTCGGGATCAGCGCGAGCAGCTCCTTGTAGGCGTCGTTGAAGCTCGCCATCGAGTCCGGTCCACCCGGGTCCTTCGGCTGGAAAATGTCCGCGATCTGCTTCGGGTCGACCTGAAAGGTCAGCGCTCCCTTGGCGATGGCGACAGCGGCACGGCTCCAACTGATACGTCCCAGCAGCTCCTTGGCCTTTGCTGCGACCTTCTCTTTGGTCCCCTGATCGGGGACCTGACTCTCTATGCCGTGCAGAATCTCCGAGATCAGCGTTCCCTTGACGTCTCCTTGGTCGTCGTATGCCCACGGGTTGGTTGAGACAACGAAGCATGTGTCGTCTTCCTTGAACTCGGCCTCGATGAGCTTCAGGATCGTGGACTTCCCACCACCCCAGGGACTCTGCACCGACAGAGTCAACGGATGGATGTTTCGCTCGCGGACCGCGGCGACGATCGGCTCGACCACGGCATCGAACCCCAGGAGGTCCAACGTGCTGGGGTTGTCATCCCAGAGCCGGATCTGTGGAGGTGTCACCGCCATCGCCTGCCTCGCTCTCTGGCGATGGCTCGGCTACGCGAACTCGCCTGACTTCAGAGATTCATATCACTCGCCAGTATCCCAGGAAGCGCTCACTCCCGCGGGGAGACACGACGTCTGCCTAGCAAGCGTTCATCCGTGACGTCGGTACGCTCGCCGGCAGCATCGACGTTCGGCTGCTGCCTGTCAGCGGCCCAGCATCTCTACCCAAACGGGGCGACAAGAGGAGCTGAACGAGGCTGACGGGGCCGATCCAGAGGTACTTGAAGGCGTTCCAGATGAACAGCAGGACCAGTAGGTGGAGCCAGTCGGGGCCGCCGTCGTTGATGATCGTGGTGCAGATCGCGGCGGCGTAGAGGTAGGGCACGGCCAGGAGCATCGCGGGGATGCCCCACTTGAGGCCACGTCTGGTGCGGATGGCGTTGAGCAGCAGGTTGGTGGGTGCGTAGCGGAGTACGCCGTAGCCTCGTGCGCTGAGTGCGACCGATGTGCGGAGCATCGCGGGTCTCTCTTTCCTGGTCATAGCGCGACGGTGTTCCGTCGTGGAGGCGGCTATGAACCGAGTGCCCTCGAAGGGGCCGTCCCGTAGGACCCGCGTAGCTAGAAACCTGCCTCGTCATCCAGTCTACGACCGTGCTCTGACAGAGGGAACCCCCTCGACGGTAGGCGGGCGTGTACCTCGTCGGTGACCTTCGGAGTGAGAGGACACCGATCATGGCTACGCTGGCGGAGCAGATGCAGGGTGAGCGGATGGCGCGGGTCGCGCTGTCGCTGGTCGCCGAGCCGAACGAAGCGGCCACTGGCCGTATCCTCGCCCAGGTCGGCGGGATCGAGACGCTGCGGCTGATCGAGTCCGACGACCCGGTGCCGGGCCTTGCCCGCGCGGATGCGCTGATGTGGCGGGAACGGCTCGCTGCTCGGATCACGCCCGATCTGCGCGGCCGAGTGGCCGGGACACAAGGAGGAGAGTTCGGGACGTTGATCCCGGCGGACAAGGACTGGCCCGCCGGTCTTGACGATCTGGGCGACCGTGCTCCGTACCTGTTGTGGACGCGCGGGGCAACCTCGTTCTTGTCGATGGCGCTGAGCGATCGAGTCACGATCACCGGCTCCCGCGCTTCCACGTCGTATGGGGAGCACGTCACCGGCGACCTGGCGACGGGCGTGGCCGACGAGGAACGCATCGTCGTCGGCGGTGGCGCCTACGGGATCGAGGGCACCGCGCACCACGCCGTCCTTGCGGCCGGCGGTCAGACGATCGCGGTGCTCGCGGGTAGTCTGGACCGTCCCTACCCGGCTGGGCACAGCGATCTGCTGCGTCAGATCGGGGATGTCGGTCTGCTGGTCAGTGAGCTGCCGCCGGGAGCTGCGCCGACCAGGCACAGGTTCATTGCGCGGAACCGGCTGATGGCGGCTTTGTCGGGTGCGACCGTGGTCCCCGAGGCGGGCGTGCGGTCCGGGTCGATGACCACCGTGCTCACCGCACGCGAGTTGGGTCGAGGTGTCGGAGCGGTGCCTGGCCCGGTGACCAGCGCCGCCAGCTCCGGGCCGAACGAACTCATCAAGCAGCGCTTCGCGGCCCTCGTCACTCAGCCCAGCGACGTGATCGCCCTGCTCGACGCCGACGACGCACCCAAGCGCGCGCTGACGCGGCCCGAGTTGAGACAGGAGTTCGGTCACCGCCGCCCGGAGCCGGGTGCGCCTGGACGGTCGCTCTGACCGACGATCCTTCGGGTCCCTGCCCCGTGCGTCGGCTCGGGCTCAAAGACCTGGGGCAGATCGGGTCACGGCGGTCGGCCGCATCCGCTCCATCGTCGGGTCGTCGCTCGCGATGGACCGTGCGCGGTTGAGCGCGGCGCGTGCTCGTGCGGCGTCGATCTTCTGGCTGGTGCTCTCAGGCGCCGGGCCGAACGGGGTTCGGTTGTCGGTGACCTGGTACCGGTCGCGGTAGGCGGCGATCGTGCGGGCTGCACGCCTCCACGCCTCGTGCTGCTTCTTCTCTTTCGGTTCGGTGCCGAGCTTCGCGGTCCAGGGCTCCTTGTCGGCGAGGGCGCTGTGGAGCGCGGCGTCGGCGCGTTGCTCGATGAGGTCGCGGCGCTCGTTCAGGGCTTGGCGCATCTCGCCTGCCATCGGACCAGTGGCGTCGGGAATCAGGCCGGCGACCAGCCGTGGTGGTTTGCGGGTGCGGCCCGACCCGGCTGGCCTCACGGTGGCGCGTGCAATGCGGGCGTGAATGACCGATGCGATGTCGTCGGCGTCGTCCAGACTGCGGGCGGCGACAAGTCGCGGGAGCAGCGCGTCGAGGTCGTGGTGGTTGGCTTCGGCGTGCCGCAGCTCGGCCGACAGCGCACCGTAGGCGTCGGACTCGAGCACGTCGCCGACCTGCTCGGGCGTCAGCCCGGACGCCGCAAGCAAGGTGGCCCAACGGTCGTGCTGCGCGGCCTGGGCGATCGTCTCGTACTCGGCCGCAAGCTGCGTGATCGAGCCCCAGTGCTCTTGCTCAGCGGTGATCGTCTCGTGCGCCGACAGCTCCGCCCCGACGTGTTGGAGCACGCCATACAGGACGCTGCGAGCGGTGACACTGGGGTTATCGCCAGGATGCGGCTCGGTGTGCTCGTGATCCTCCCGGTCGACGGCGACATAGGCATAGTTGCCTTCTGCACCGCGAGTCATCGAGACGTAGAAGTTCTCCCGCGTGGTCGTCGGCGTGACGACGACATGCGAGGTCTCGGTAGTCACACCCTGAGCACGGTGCGCGGTGATCGCGTACCCCAGGTCCAGATGCTCGGCCACATAGTCGGCGGGCAGGACGATCCCGCCGCCGAACCGGCGAGCGACCGGGCGGATGCTGACCGACCCGTCCTCCCGGACGGCGGTGACGATCCAGCGGGAGCCGTTGCGGACCCATGTTCTGTCGTTGCGGAGGCGACGGTCATTGTGGCGGGTGATGACCAGATCGCCCTCGGACGCGGCGGTGCCATCATGCAAGGCGACTTCGCAGGCCGAGTTCACCGCACCGCCGATGATCCGGTCGGCCCGCGCCCGGGCGTTGAGGATGATGACGGTCTCGTGGGTCTCGGCGACGAGGATCGACGCGAGGCCGGCGGCGAGGTCGCGCTGCCAGGCAGTGTAGGCGGCGTCGATCATCGCTTCGGCCTCGCCGCCGGTGATTCGGCCGTGTTCGATGAAGGTGTCGATCGCTTCGGTGCGGCCGTGGCGGAGCTGCAAGGAGGTGGTCTTCTCCCAGGCGTGGGTGAAGCGGTGCAGGTCGTGTAGCTCGGGCGCGTCGTCACGGGAGTGGACGAGCAGGCCGAACGCTCCGCCGGCGTCGACCGATTGGAGCTGGCCCCAGTCTCCGACCAATAGGGCCTTGGCGCCGGCCTTCTCGACCTCGCGCGTGATCCGGTCCAGGGAGGCGGTACCGGCGAGAGAGGCTTCGTCGATGATGACGAGCTGACCTGCCTCGAAGGTTGTGCCGTGCATGAGGTGGTTCTGCCACCACTTCGCCGTGTTCTCCGTTGCGATCCCCAGATCATCGGCGAGGACCTGGGCGGCGACCGCCGAGGGCGCCAACCCGACCACGGACCCAGTGCCGTGCTCTTTCTCCCAGGCGCGGCGCAGCGCGTTCATGGCGGTGGTCTTACCTGCACCAGCTGGGCCGACCAGCACGTCCACGACCCGGCCGGAGACAGCGATCGCGGCCAACGCTGCCGCCTGATCCTCGCCGAGCGCTCGGCCGCGTGCGTCGGGCTTGCGGGCGATCCGCTCCACCGTCTCCAACGGCACCGCGGGGCCGGTCATTGCCTCGGCGCGGGTAAGGAGGTGGTCTTCGGCGGCCAGCAGCGCCTCGGATGAGAACAGCGTCGAGTGCCGGGGACGGAACCGGGTCGTCCCATCCGGGCGACGGAACTCAAGCGGGCTGGTCGCCAACTCCGGCGGAGTCAGCCGCAACGAGACACGTTCGGCCGCGTCCACGACGAGACCGGTGATCGCTTCGCGGTCTTCGATGCTGGCGAACCGCCAGCCCATCAACTGCCGGGACGCTTCGGCGTGCAGGTTCCACCGAGTCCACGTCGAACGCTTCTCACCGACCGTCTCCATCACGACCTGCCCGACCTCGCCCACCACGTCCAACGGCACATCGTCGGCACACAGCACCCGGCGGAGAGTCACACCGTGGGTGAGGACTCGCGCCCAGCCGTTCGCGTCTCGACCGAGGATGCGACCGGCGCGCTGCCGCCAGTCCGCGGTGAGGTCAGCCAGCGACCTGACCTGCTTCTCCGGCCTCGTCGCGAGCGTCGCCTGCGCCCGCAGTTTCAGCACCGTCCGCGCTGACGGCTGCCTCCCGTGCTTGGCGACGTACTCCGCGATCAGACGATCCTTCTCGTCCTCGATGTGCCGGGACCGGGTGGAGAACTCGGCCACCAGCTCGTCGGGCACGCCCTGGATTTCCCATGCCGGGTTCCGGTCCCGACCCCGCTCTCGCGCCTCCCACCCCAGACCGAGGGTGCGGGTCAGCCGGTCGGCCAGGGCCGCGTTGTACAGCTCGGAGACGGCCACGACCGCCGAGTGCATCGGCCGGCCGGCGAGGGTTCGCCAGCGGCCGTCTTGGACGGTCAGCACTTTGTTGCTGATGACGACGTGCGTGTGAAGTTGCGGGTCACCGGAGCGGCTGTCGTAGTGATCGAACGCCGCCGCGACGACCCCGGCGACATCGACGTGTGCAACCGCTCCGTCCGGGCCGGTTGCGCCCACGCGGGTTGCTGCAACCTCTCGTTCGAGAAACGCAACCAGCTCTGCAACCGCCGCGTGATGCGCCTCGGCGATCAGTGCTTGCGTGCCGGCGTCCGCTACCGCCCAGATTGCGGAGACCGACTTGGGGACAGAGAAGGTGAAGTCGAATCCCGCCACGGCTCTTCTGGTGCCGCGTTCGGCTTCCTCGGCCTCGATCGCGGTGACTTCCTGCGCCCGAGCTGCCGGTCCCAGCTCGGGATCGAGCGCGTCCACGCGCTGCTTGACCCGCTCACTGATCGAGGCGAACTGCTGATAGGCGCGGCCGAGTGGATCGCCCGTGATCGGGTCATGACCCATCCCGATCAAGAGCTGTAGCTGTGCCTCCGAAACCTCGGCACCCACTCCCAGCTCACCGTGCCCAAGACGACCCAGCCCTGAGCCCATCCAGAACCCCGGCGGCGTTCCCGCCTCCGTGTAGTAGCGCGTCAGCGGAGTCGAGAGCGAACGGTCACCATCGCCCGCGGCGACGGATTTCAGGAGGTACTTGTAGCCGTCGCCGGCTGACATCACACGCATCGAAACCGTCACCGTCGCCTCCCTTCGTTTGGCGACAGGTAGGCGGCGACCGACCGGGGCAACGCCCCTTCATCACACCGCCCTCGGGCGGCGTCGCGCCTCGTCTGAAAGACGTGTGGTGGCTCTGGTGGCCTGCGAGAGGGTGGCGGCGGGCCGGCGCAGCCCGGCGCGACGTCGACGGGGCGTCTCAACGCGGGACGTAGGACAGCAGGGCCGAAGCATCCGTAGTTGCTGTCGGTTAGGATGGGAGGCATGTCAGGTGCTTCTGCTGCGGCCGCTGCCGCTGTGACGGAGACGCTCCGCTAGCGGCGGAACGTCTTCTCACTTTTCAGTTTCCACGTTCCGTCGCTTGATCGTCGGTTCGGAGCGACACATGTTGTCGCCCGATTCTTCATTCGAGCAGCGGAGTTTCAATGTCTTTCAGCACCTCATCGTCGCGGCCAGAGCAAGTTTCGGCCGCACATTCCTGGGCAGTCCTCGTGTGCCTGTCTGTCCTGCAATTCCTCATCGCCGTCGATGTCACCGTGGTCAACGTAGCGCTGCCATCCATTGGCAACGATCTGGGCGTTAACCCGCGCGGCCTGACATGGGTGGTCGTCGGCTACACCATCGCAGGCGGCGGCTTGCTCATGCTCGGTGGCCGCCTGGGGGACGTCTTTGGCCGGCGCCGCCTCCTTCTCACCGGTACCGCGATCTTCGGAGCAGCCTCGCTGATGGCAGGGCTCGCAGATTCCTTCGCGCTACTCGTCATCGCCAGGTTGCTCCAGGGAGCAGGTGAAGCACTCGCCCTGCCTGCTGCGATGGCAACGATCGTGCTCTTGTTCCCCGAAGGGAAGGCTCGCAGCCGTGCGCTGAGCGTCTGGGCGGCAGTGGCGAGCTGCGGTCTCGTACTGGGATTCGTGCTCTCGGGAATCATCACCGAACACCTGGGGTGGCGATGGATCTTCCTCATCGCGGTTCCATTCATTCTGTTCGTACTGCTCGCCACGGTCGTCCTCCTGCCACGCGACCAGAAACAAGAGCGCGCCCCGTTGGATTTCCTTGGATCGATTCTGCTGACGAGCGCACCCCTGCTGTTCGCATTCGGGGTGGTCGAAGCCGGAGAGAACACCGGGAATCTGCCATGGCTAGCAATCGCCGCGCTGGTAGGAGCGAGTGTCGCCGCAGGCCTGTTCGTCACAGTGGAACGCCGAGCCGCGAATCCTCTGGTTCCTCTGACCTTCTTCCACAACCGAACACGGGTGCGAGCAAATCTTGCGACTGCACTACTGAGCGCGGCGCTTTCGACATCGTTCCTGCTGTTCACGTTCTACCTACAGGATGAAATCGGTCTTTCCCCACTGGAAGCCGGTCTGCTACTCCTGCCCCTTGCCGTGGCACTCATCGCCGCCGTGACCATCGTGCCCCGCCTCTTGGGGCGCTGGGGAGCGCGTTCTTGCATCGTTGTCGGGCTAAGTTCCGCAGGAGTAGGCATGATCGTGATCGCTGTAGCTGCGCAGTTGGAAGCCCCCGCATGGCTGCTGACCCCAGCGATGCTGTTTATCGCCGCAGGCATGGGATTCGGGCTCGTTGGACTGCAGTATGCGGCGGTGACCGAGGTCACAGAAGAGGATGCGGGAGTCGCGTCCGGGGTCCAGCGGGCCTCGGACCAGCTCGGCGGGTCCGCGGGGGTCACCGTCTACGTCGGCTTGGGTTTTACGTCGATCGCCCACGGGCTATCGCCCTACGTACTCAGCAGCGGACTCGCAATTGTTGGTCTCTGTATTGCAGGCGCCATTGCCGCGCGAATTGCCCTCCCCAACGTCGAAGTCACGAACACTGACTCGATGGGCAGTTCGTAGGCATCCGCGAGCACGTAAATGCGATGGACGAGGTGCTCTATGGCGCCCTCGGACAGCTCGTTTGATCGAAGCAGGCGAGGGTTGCGGTACGAACCACTCATAGTTCGTACCGCAACCATCTCCCGTGCTCGCGTGCCGGTCGCGTACGACTGCGTGAAGGTGATCGTCGTTCGCGATGGCTCGGCAATCCTCTTCAGTGAGTTTGGTGAACAGCCCGTCGGGCCCGGCGACGTAATCTTGCTCGGCGCGAACACTCTATGTGGCAGCGAGCCCGAGGGGCACATCACCGTAACGACGATCTACGCAGACACGGACTATGTGATCGACCAGGTGTTCTGGCAGCACGTCGGCAGCCTGTGCCACCGTCTCGACGCCCAGGACTTCGCAGCAACGATGTACACCGAACCTGCGCAGGTACTCCGCCTCGGCGAGGATCGCACCCAGGGGCTGATGCCCTGGCTCGATGAGTTGGCGGCATTAAGCATCGAAGGACGACCCGCGAAGAACTTCTACCGGATGCAGGCTCTTTGGTTCAGCCTGGTCGATGTGATCGCGCCCTTCGTCAAGACTTCGCAGGTGCGAGTGTCGCCGACGCAGCGCACTACAACGTGGCCGTCCGCGCCACGACACCGCCGATTCGCACCATTGCGAGCGGAAGTTTGCAGGGCAGCTGATCTCCTGCGTGCTGAACCCCAGCGGCGATGGTCTACGACTGAGCTCGCTGACGAGGTACATCTCTCAAAGTCGCAGCTCGGCCGCTTGTTCGTGGAGGCGTTCGGGAAGTCTCCTATCGCCTATCTCACGATGCTTCGCACCGAGCGGATGGCCGCGCTCCTGCGCGAATCCGATGCGCCGATCGCTCTGATTGCTCGCGAGGTGGGTTGGAGCGATTCAGATTTCGCTACGCGCCAGTTCCGCCGTAGCGTCGGGCTGACTCCCGCCGGTTATCGGGCTTTGAGCCACGGAGAAGGTTCCGTACTCAACCGGCGGAAGCGCGCATCTGCCCCGACGATAACCGCAGGATCAGCTCGTGCGACAACCGAGGACACCCTCGCTCCGGTAGTCCGGTAGAGACCAGTCGGGTTCGTCGCGGAGCCTGACGGTCGCCAGTCTCGTTTCCGTCGTCCGTCTCGTCTTCCTGATCCGCCCGGCGTACCTCGTGGTCGCACGGCTGCTCCCTCCCGGGGCGGCCCCGGCGGAGGGAGGTCCCGCGATGGCGATGAGGAACGAGACACGGGAAGCGAAGCTCGACGCGCTCGAAGAACGCATCGTGCGCTCGGTCGAGGAACTGGTGTCGGGTGAGGACTGGCGTCGGGCGATGGAGTTCGCCGCACGGTTCCGGTCGAGGTCGTTCAACAACACGCTGCTGATCTGGGCGCAGCACCTGGACGCCTACGAGCAGGGCCGGGTGCCGGCCCCGACGCCGACGTGGGTGGCCGGGTTCCAGGACTGGAAGAAGATGGGCCGCTGGGCCGAGGCCGGCGGCGGCTATGAGATTCGCGCGCCGGTCCGGGTGAGGTTCGCGACAGCAACGCCGAAGGACCCCGCCTCGTGGCGACGCCTGACCAAAGGCGACAAACCGCGCCCGGGCGAGGTGGTGCAGCGCCGGTTCGTCAGCGTCGTTCCCGCTCATGTGTGGGATGTGTCCCGGACTCACGGTGCCGAACTGCCGGAGCTGCCAAGCCCGAAGCTGCTGGAAGGCGAGGCACCCGCCGGTCTGTGGGAGGGGCTGGCCGCGCAGGTCGAGTCGCTGGGGTATGAGGTGCTGCGGATGCCAGACGCCGACGCGATCCGCGGCGCGAACGGCATGACCGACTACGAGACCCGGCAAGTGCTCGTGCGCACGGACATGGACCCGGCCGCGCAGGTGAAGACCCTCGCGCACGAGCTGGGTCACGTCCGGATGCACGGGCCGAACCAGCAGGAGGCCCGCCAGCATCGCGGGACCGGTGAGGTCGAGGCCGAGTCGGTGGCGTTGATGATCGCTGCCGCGCATGGCATGGACACCAGCGACTACACGGTCCCCTATGTGGCGGGGTGGGCGGCGAACGTGGACGGCAAGGACCCGGTGCGGGTCATCCGCGACACCGGCGAGAAGGTCCGGCGCACCGCGACCGAGGTTCTGGGCCAGCTCGACACGATCCAGCTCGGCAACGGCAACCCGACCTCGCTGCGCATCGACACCCCCGAACGCTCCGGACCCGCACACTCTGGACCAGAACGGGCACCGGAGCGGGCGCCGCGGGTGGAGCCGCTGCCCGAGCGTGAGCCGCGGAGGGTGCAGGCGGCGCCGGGGCCGGTGCTGTGATGGTCGCCCCCGGAACCCTCGCCGCCGTGTTCGACCGGCTCGACGGTCTGCCGTTGTCGGTCGCGGCGCGCGAGCTGGCACGGGCCGGGGTGCCGGTGTTCCCGTGCGTGCCGGGTGAGAAGACGCCCCTCGTCTCGTCCGGTTTCCGGCGCGCGACGACCGACGCGCGGTGCGTGCAGGGGTGGTGGCGGTGGCAGCCGGAGGCGAACATCGGCATCCCGACCGGCGCCGTCTCAGGTCTGGTTGTGATCGATGTGGACGTGCACGGTGTCGATGGGTACGCGGCGTATGCGCGGGCGGCTCGGGCGGGTCTGATCCCGGCGCCGTTGGCGACGGTGACCACGCCCACCGGGGGTCAGCATGCCTACTTCCCGGCTGTCCCGGGGCGGGTGCAGCGGTCGTGGGCGGTCGGCAAGGCCGGCGTGGATTGCCGCGGGGACGGCGGCTACGTCATCGCCCCGCCCTCGACGCTGCGACTGGATGGTGTCTCGGTCTCGTACCGGGTCGAGCAGGTCGCCGCCGGTGCGGTGGAGCCGGTGGATGCGGTGCGGCTGCGGGACTTCCTCGATCCGCCACCGCCATGCCGCCCGGCGCGAGTAGGCGGGCAGGCGTCGGGGCGGGAGGACGCGGACCGGCTGGCGGCGTGGCTGTCCCGGCAGGTCAAGGGCGACCGCAACTACAAGCTGTTCTGGGCCGCGTGCCGTCTGGCCGAGGGCAACGTGCCCGTCGCCGATGCCCTGGACGCGCTGGTGCGTGCCGAGCAGCCTGACTTCGGGGAGCGGGAGATCGCCCGCACCGTCTACAGCGCCTATCGCAGCGTCGGCGCTGGAGCCGCCCGCCGGGAACGCTCCGCCTCTTCCGTGAGCCAGCCGGCGGGCGGGTTCGCTCGGCGTACCCCAGGGCCGCGGGCGGGCGCGGCCAGGGGTCTGGGATGAACAGGGTGCGGGGGCGGCGCTGGGCGGTGGTCACCTCGGTTGCCGGGACGGTGTTCATCGCCGCCGGCGCGTTCTGGCTCAGCTTCACGTCGCTGGCGGACCTCGCCCGGCGTTCCGGGATCGGGGCGGGGCAGGCGTGGGCGTGGCCGCTGATCGTCGATGGCGTGATCGTGGTGTCCACGGTCGCGGTGGTCGCGCTGGCCGGTGAGAAGGCAGCCTGGTATCCGTGGACGTTGCTGATCGGCGGCGCGGCGGTGTCGGTGACGGCGAACTCTCTGCACGCGGTCGTCGCCGCGGACGCCGACGTGCCCGGCGCGCTCGCGGCCTCGGTCGCCGCGGTGCCGCCGGTGGTGCTGCTGGCGATCACCCATCTGACCGTCGTGTTGACCCGATCCGCCGCGCGTCCTGACGATGCGTCAGAGACCGCGGGTGGGGTTGAGCCTGCCGGGGTCGTGGCGGCGCAGATCGAGACCGAACCTGCCGTGCCGTCGCCTGCCGGGTCCGGCCCGGCCGATGCGGATGAGGACGGTGGGCCGGATCGTCGGGCGCGGGCGGCGGAGCTGCGCGAGCAGGAGTGGTCGAACAAGGCCATCGCCCGGCACCTGGGGGTGCATCCCTCGACGGTCGGCCGCTGGCTACCCCGACCCGACGATGCCGAGCGGCTGCGTGCTCACCACACCGATGAGGCCGACCCGTCCGGGTCTGAGCCCGTGAGGGAAGGAGCCACGCCATGAGCGACCAGGACCAGACGAACCTGTCGGAGCAGTACCGCAGGCATCGCGAGCCGGACCAGGTTCCGCAGGCACGGACGACGCCGAACCCTGCCGAGGATGCGGGGGCGGCGGGCACGCCGGATGCGATCAAGGAGGCTGCGTCCCGCAGGGCGGCGAAGGAGAAGCTGGCGCAGGTGCGGGGCCGGGGCGTGGGTTGGGTGCGCCCGACGGACCTGTTCGCCCACGGCGGCGGGGCGTTGTCCCGACGCGGCATCGACGTGACCGCCGCGGGGAGCCGCCGACTGCGTACCCCGATCGAGAACGGCGCGCGGTGGGTGGGCGAGCGCGCCCGAAGCCTGCCGCCGCTGTCGGCGTTCGGGCGTCGCGGCGGCACCGATCGGGGCCAGTCCCGGTCCGGAATCGGGATGCGGTAGCAGGTGGGGTGAGTCGTGGACGCCGGGCTGGCAGAGGTGAGACCCGCAGGAGCCTGCGGGCGCACCTCGCCGCCAGGAGGTGCCCCGACCATGACCGACGACACCAGCACGACCGGCACGACGAACACCAGAACGCCCGGTGAGGATTACCGCAGCAGCGAAGGACTGCGCGCCCTGCTGAACCGGCTCCACGCGACCGGGCGTGGCGCGTGGGAGCAGGACCCGGTGGCGGGCGAACTGATGGCGTTCGCGGCCGAGAAGTACGCGGCCCTGGCGCACAAGCACCGGCTCGACCCGTGGGAGGCCGCATCGGCGGCGTTCGACGTGATGCGCACCAAAGCCGCCCGCACCGCTGAGGACCCGTGGGCGGTCGTCACGCACGCGGTGCGGATCACCTGCATCGCCGAGGAACGCGGCCAAGGGCTGCTGTGCTCGACCCACCAGGCGCGCCGGCCCCGCTACTCGGTGTTCCACGACCCCGAACGGCTCTCCGACCGGGAGAACCCGCTGGACGACTACCACCCCGCCTTCCAGATCACCGACCCGCACGACACCACCGGGCACGGAGAGGAACACCGCGACGACGCGGGGCGGGACGGGTCGGAACCGACCTCGGCAACCGCGGCGGTCGAGGACGCGATCACCCTGCTGGTGCTGCTGGGGTGGCCGGCGGGGACCGCGCGGGCGGCGGTGGAGCATGTCTGCGGAGCGCTGACCCGGGTCGGGAACCGGCACACCGCCTACGAGACGCTGCGGCGCGACAAGCACGCCCGCGCGTTGCTCGACATGCCGGGCCGGACCTGGGCGGTGCTGCTGCGCGCGCTGCTGGGCAGCCCCGCGGCGGAGCTCGCGGCGACCGGCGCCGGACGCGGCATCTTGCTGCGGCTGCTCATCGGCGAGACGCTCCCGGTGCTGCTGCGCGACGACGACCTCGTGCTCACCCTGTCGCTGGCGGCACCCGGCACGAAGACGCGCGGCACCGACACGTCGCGGGGTGCCCGATGAGTACCCCGGACGGGCGGATAGAGCTGGAGCGGACGGTGGACTCAATCACCGTCGGTCGCCGGCACCGCACCGATCTGGGCGACCTCGACGCTCTGGCGGCATCGATCGAGCGGGACGGCCTGTTGCAGCCGCCGACGATCACCCCGGACGGGATGCTGGTGTGCGGGGCGCGGCGGCTCGCGGCGATCAAGCAGCTCGGCCACCGCCGCGTCAGCGTGTGGGTGCGCTCGGGCATCTCGGACCGTCTCGGGCATCTGCTCGCCGAACAGGACGACAACCAGCTCCACAAGTCCCTCACCCCGATCGAGGCCGCCGGGCTGTACCGGGAGATCAAGGAACTCATCGCCGAGGACGCCGCCCGCAGGAAGGCAGCCACCCAGTTCCAGGACGGCCACGAGCCCGGCAAGCATGGTCCCGCCGATTCGGCGGGACCACCAGCACCCGGCCCGCTCGGCGATGCCCGCGCGCAGGCAGCACGGATGGTGACCGGCTCGTCGTCCTACACGCGGCTGGAGCAGATCGGGTTCCTGCAACGCCTGACCGACGACCCCGCCGTCTCTGAGGCGCTGCGCGGCCAGGCCCGTGACGGGCTGACGCGGATCGAGGCCGGCGCGCCGGTCAACCCGATCTTCCAGCGCCTCCGGGACGCACACGCCGACACCGGCGCCGAACGCGACCGGCGGCTGCACGAGCTAGCCGACGAAGCACTCGCCCGCGCCCACACCACCCGGCGCGGAAAGGCTCCGAAACGGGCCGTATCCGGGGCTCGACCCGCTGACGGGGACGAGGGGCCGGCGCGGTTCTCGGTGCGCGCGTTCGTGCTGACCTGGGGCGAGCTGGACGCGTGGTGGACGCACTACGACGTGGACGAGCTGGCGACCGACCTGACCGACGAGCAGATCGAGGCGTTCTTCGCCACCGTCGAAGGCACGATGGCCTTCGCTGACCGGCTCCGCACCGCCCGCACCGCGACCGAGCCCGACCAGCCGCTGCTACGCGCCCTCTGATCTACCCTGGGTCCCGGTGTGTCGTGGGTGGGCGCACCTGGCGGGCATGAATACGAACCTCGCGTCCTGGTCCCGTGGCCGGCTGATCGCCGTGATCGCCGCCGGGCTCGTGCTGCTGCTCCTCGTCGGGGTCGGCGTCTACGGGCTCATCACCGGCCCACGGCCACCCAGTGACGACCCACCCGCACCGGCGCCGACCGTCACCGTGCCCGACGAGCCCGGCCCGGCGGCGCCGGGGCCGCCGCGAGTATTGCCCTCGCACGACCCGGATCAGTTCGCCCGCAACGTCGCGGAGGCGCTGTTCGGGTGGGACACCGGCTCGGGGCTGGTGCCGCTGGACTACTCCGCAGGAATCTTGGAGGTCGGCGACCCCTCCGGCGCCGAGCAGGCCGGGCTCGCCTCGGACATCGCCGCCTACCTGCCCTCGCGGGAGGCGTGGATCGAGCTGCGCCAGTACGCCACCACCCAGCGCCTGGTCATCGACCGCTCGTTCGTACCAGAGGCATGGGATCAGGCGGTCGAGCAGGCCCAGCCCGGGCAGCTCCCGCCTGGTGCCACCGCGGTCACGATCGAGGGCACCCGCCACCGCGCGGGCGTCTGGAACGGCGAGCCGGTCACGGCTGAGCAGTCGGTGTCGTTCACGGTGTTCCTGGCCTGCCCACCGCCGGCGCCGCAGTTCCGCACCGGCTTGTGTCATGTGCTGCGCCTGTCCCAGCTCGACAACCCTCTCCGATAGCCGCCGGGTCCTGCCGTGTTGAAGAAGCTCGCCGCCGCTGTCCTCGCGCTGCTGCTGCTCGGTCCCATGCTGCGGCTGGTCGGTATCGGCGTGCTGATGAATCCCGCCGCCGCGAACTGCGTAACCCCCGGCGGGTCCGTCACCGTCGGGGCTGTCCTGGAGTCGCTGACGGTCACGACCGCGAACGGTGAGACGTTCACCCTGAACCGGCAGCAACTCACGCACGCGGCCACGATCATCACGATCGGCGGCGGGATCGAGGGCGTCGGCCGGCCCGGCATCACGATCGCGCTGATGGCCGCACTGACCGAGAGCACGCTGCGGCAGTTGGCGAACACCGGCGCCTACCCCGACAGCGGGAACTACCCCAACGACGGCAACGGCTCGGATCATGACTCGCTCGGCCTGTTCCAGATGCGACCGCAATCCGGGTGGGGCACCGTCGCGGAGCTGATGGACCCGAACTACCAGGCGCGGGCGTTCTTTGGCGGCCCGGACGGCCCGAACTACCCGAGCCCGCGGGGGCTGCTGGACATCCCGGGCTGGCAGCAGATGGACCCCGGCGAAGCCGCCCAAGCCGTCGAAGTCAGCGCCTACCCGGACCGCTACCGCAACTACGAGCCAGTCGCCGCAGCGATCCTCGATGCCCTCACCGGCGGAGCCAGTGAGGGAACCGGCTCGGCCGGTCCGGTGGGGTCCGCGGTCGCGGCGGGTCCGGTCGAGTCGACCGCGCGGGTGGTGTTCCCGCTGCCGGAGGGAACTTGGGTGCTCACCAGCGAGTTCGGGCCACGAGTCCACCCGATTACCGGAGAGTCGTCGTTCCACACCGGCACCGACCTCGCCGCCCCCGACGGCACCCCGATCCTTGCCGCCGCGGACGGCACCGTGACTGTCGCGGAGTTCTCCGGCGGCTACGGCGGGCTGATCGTCATCGAGCATCAGATCGGCGGCCAGACGGTGGCGACCGCCTACGCCCACATGTGGCAGTCCGGCCTCCACGTCTCAGCCGGTGACCGGGTGGTCGCCGGGCAGCACATCGGCGATGTCGGCAGCTCCGGCAACTCCACCGGGCCGCATCTGCACTTCGAGGTCCGCCCCGGCGGCACCCACGCCGAGGCCGTCGACGCCGCCGCGTGGCTCAACGCGCACAACGCCGCCGACCTGCCCGAAGCCGCCGTCGGAGCCCCGACCAGCTGTGACACCCCCAGAGGCACCGCGGGCGAGCCCGCCCCGGTCGACGGCGACCCCGACCGGCTCGTGGGCGATCCCACCAGCGACGGGCAGATCACCGGCCGGATGGCGCACCTCGTGGCCAAAGCCCGTGCCGGGTTCCCTGACACCGGCTGGGCCTGCTACTCGCCCCGGCCCGGCACCACCTCCGAGCACCCGCTGGGACGCGCCTGCGACATCACCTTCGGCAACCGGATCGGGACCTATCCCACGCCCGCGCAACTCGAGGACGGATGGCGGGTGACGAACTGGATGAAGGACCACGCCGAGACCCTGGGCGTGGAGTACCTGATCTGGCAGGGCCGCATCTGGTCGATCGCCCGCGATGGGGAAGGCTGGCGCGACTATGACGGCGGCGGAAGCCACGATCCCGGTGACGTCACCGGCGGACACTTCGACCACCTCCACGTCACCGTCAAGGCCGGTGCGTGATGGACGTGTTCCCCGACTTCGACGGCCTGGCCGGGATTGGTGACCTGGAACAGGTGATCGGTGCGCTGCTGACGATCGTGCTCGTCGTCGCGGTGCTGATGATCGTTGTCTCGGCGATCTGCTGGGCGCTGGGCGCTTCGCACGGCAACCAGTCGCTGGCTTCCAAGGGCCGGGTCGGGGTGCTCGTCGGGGTCGGTGCCGCCGTGCTCGCCGGTGCCGGGGTGGCGTGGGTGAACTGGCTGATCGTCCTTGGCCGACAGCTCTGACCCGCGCCTGCAGCACGCGCTCAGGGTGTGACTGGCTCACCTCGCTGCTGAACCAGCCATCCGCTCAGCGAGGGAGTAACCGCCATGATCGACATCGACCCCAACAGCTCGGGTCTGCCCGGCATCGAACAGCTCCGCGCCATCGTCGGCGCGGTGATGACGGTCGGCCTCATCCTGTCCGTCTTGGCGCTGATCGTGTCCGCGATCGTGTGGGCCTACGGCGCCAACAGCTCCAACCCGCACCTGTCCGGGCGGGGGAAGCTCGGCGTGCTGATCTCCTGCGGTGCCGCGGTGATCTGCGGCGCGGCGGTGACGCTCGTGAACTTCTTCTGGGACGTCGGACAGGCCGTCTGAGGCCGGCCCGGACACGACAGGAGATCACGATGGGTGTCTGCGATGTGCCGGTCATCTCGTCGGTGTGCGATGTGGCCGGGGAGGCTGCCGCGACGGTCGTGGCGGCCCCGTTCGACTGGCTCGCCCAGGCGATGGGTGGCGCGGCCGGCTGGCTGATCGAGGCGATGTGGGCGGTGTTCGACACGACCACGCTGGTCGACGTCCAGACCGATGGGTTCACCAGCGTCTACAACCTGATCTTCGGCATCGGCGTGTTCCTGGTGCTGATCTTCTTCTGCCTGCAACTCATCACCGGGCTCATCAAGCGTGATCCGACCGCCCTGTCCCGGGCCGCGCTCGGCGCGGCGAAATCGGTGCTCGGCGCGTTCGTTGTGGTCACGCTGACCGCGCTCGCGCTGGAGATCGTGGACCAGCTCTGCATCGGCGTCGTCCAGGCGTCCGGGGAGACCACCGAGACGATGGGCGACAAGATCATCCTGCTCGCCGCCGGACTGACCGGCATCAACATCGCCGCTCCCGGTGTCGGCGCGATCGTCACGATCTTCCTGGCCGGGCTGATGATCGCCGCGGTCTTCATCGTCTGGTTCTCGCTGCTGATCCGCAAAGCGTTGCTGCTGGTCGGGGTCGTGCTCGCTCCGATCGCGTTCGCCGGCGCCTCGTGGGATGCCACCAAGGGGTGGATCGGCAAGTGGGCCGCGTTCGTGATCGCGCTGATCGTGTCCAAGCTCGTGCTCGTGGTGATCTTCCTGCTGGCGATCACCCAGATCGCCACCCCCATCGAGGCGGACATCACCGCGGTCACCGAGCCGATCACCGGGATCGTGCTGATGGGAATCGCGGCCTTCGCCCCGTACATGGTCTACCGGTTCGTGTCATTCATCGGCTTCGACCTCTACCAACAGATGGGCACCGAGCAGGAAGCCAAGAACGCCCTCAACCGTCCCCTCCCGCTGCCCTCCAAGACCCCCGGCGGCGGCGAGCCGAAGAAGGTTCTCGATGACCCCCAGGGCGGCGACACAGGAGGCGGAAAGGGGTCCGGCGGCGGGCCTTGCGGTACCCCGCCGCCGCGCACCTCAGCACCGGCCGCCGCCAGCGGCACCGGCGCCGCTGGCACCGCAGGCGCCGGCACCAGTGCAGGGTCCGGTGCGGCGGCCGGAGCGGGGGCCGGTGCTGCGGCGGCGGGTCCGGCAGCGGCGGTGGTCGTCGGAGCGCAGGTCGCCAAGGGCGCGGCCGAAGCCGACCCGAAAGCTGGCAAGGCAGTCGCCGGGCAGGCCGAGACCGCCGCGAGCGGAGCCGAAGGCCAGGCCGGTAGCGGCGGGACCGCGCCGTCGAAGACACCGCCCCCGCCGTCTGCGCCTCAGCCACGCACCCCGGCACCGTCCCAGCCGGCACCGCCGCAGACCGGGAAGGAGTGACCGGCCATGCCCGCCACGACAGATCAGAAGGCGCCGGGCAGTGAGCTGACGCCGGTGAAGTTCTCCCGCCTCACGCGGCGGGGTGTGCTGCTGGGGCTCTCGGTCTCACAGCTCATCACCCTCGGCATCGGCGGGCTGGCCGTGCTGGCAGCGTTCTACGGCGGGGCCGGGATGCTGCTGGCCTACACCGCCCCGATCTGGGTGCTCGCCGCGGTGCTGACCTGGGTGCCCGTCGCCGGGCGGCCGATGGTCGAATGGCTCCCCGTCGCCTGGTGGTGGCTGTGGCGCTCCACCGGCGGCCAACTGCTGTACCGGCGGCGGATCGTCACCCCGCGCCCCGCCGGGAACCTCGCCCTGCCCGGCGACATCGCCCGGCTGCGCGAGCATCTGGACCCCGAGACCGGGGCCTGCATGATCCACGACCCCCGCCAGTCCACCCTCACCGTGGTCTGCGAAGTCACCCATCCCGCGTTCGTGCTGCTCGACCCCGGCGAGCAGGAACGCCGGGTCACCTCCTGGGGGCGGGTGCTCGCCACGGTCTGCCGGTCCGGGCGGATCGCGACCCTGCAGGTCTTGGAGCGGACGCTGCCGGACTCCGGGACCGGGCTGGCCGAATGGTGGGCCGAGCACGGCACCGCCGACGACTCCTGGGCCGCGACCACCTACGCCGAACTGATCGAACGGGCCGGTCCCGCCGGCGAGCGGCACGCCACCACGATCAGCCTCTCCCTGGACATGAAGACCGCGGCCCGGCAGATCAGGACGGCCGGCGGCGGCATCCGCGGCGCCGCCGCGGTCCTGCGCCAAGAGATGGCGACCCTGACCGCCGCGCTGCGGTCGGCGGACCTGACCCCGGTCGGGTGGCTCGGCCCCGGCCAGGTCGCGGTGATACTGCGCTCGGCCTACGACCCGGCCGTCGCCGCCACGCTGGAGCGGCACGGGAAGCTCGGGCAAGACTTCGCCACCGCCGGCCCGGTCGCGGTCACCGAGACCTGGGGCAGCCTGCGCACCGACTCGGCCTGGCACGCCGTCCTGTGGGTCGCCGAATGGCCACGGTCGATGGTCTATCCCGGTTTCCTCGCCCCTGTGCTGCTGTCCACCGGCATCCAACGCTCCGTCTCACTGCTCTACTCGCCGATGCGTTCGGACCAGGCCGCCCGCGACATCCGCAAGAAGAAGGTCGAACACCTCTCCGATGCGGCCCAGCGGGCACGGATGGGGCAGATCGAGGACGCCGCCCAGACCGCCGAGTACCACGACGTGCTCCAGCAGGAAGCCGACCTCACCGCCGGACACGGCGTGCTCCGCGTCTCCGGCCTCATCAGCATCACCGCACCCACTCTCGACGACCTGGAAGCCGCAGTCGCCGCGATCGAGCAGTCCGCGATTCAAGCCTCCTGCGAGACCCGCCGGCTCGTCGGCCAGCAAGCCGCAGCGTTCACCGCGGCGGCGCTC
>NZ_JAZEXJ010000010.1:0-10474 GCF_047306785.1 Microbacterium sp. OR21
GGCCTTCGCAGTTCTCGACGCAGGTGCGGCCGCCGAGGCAGTGGTCGACGGTGTGGTCGATCTCGCACCGCACCGCGGGGACGCGGCATCCGGGGAAGCGGCAGTGCCGGTCTCGTGCGCGCAGGTGGCGGCGGAGCGGACCTTCGGCGAACCGGGTGTCGGTGGCGAGGACTGCGCCGGTGACGGGGTGAGTGAGGATGCGCTCCCAGCCGTCGGGAGTGGCTCCGGCGAGCGTGCGCGCGGTCTCGGCGTCGATCGGAGAGCGACCCGCGAGGTCGGCGGGGACGCGGTCATCGCCGAGCAGGGTCAGCGCCGGCACGACGACCTGCACCTTGGCGCGGATCGCGCCCAGAGTGCCGGGGCCGTCGTCGCTGCGAGTGGGATCCGCCCCGGGCTGCGTGGTCAGCAGCATGTCGGTGAGGATGTCGGCGCGCAGCTGGTCCATCGTGCGAGCGTCGGATGCGACGATCTCGTCGTGATCGTCGCACCCGCCGCTCGCACTCGCCGCGTCGTCAGGCCTGCCGGCGCTGTCGGCCGCCGAGCGCGCCGCCGCGCGCCGCCGCAGGCGCTCACGCGCCTGTCGACGCGCATCGACGACGGCGGCGCCCTGGCGGGTCACGCGGTCGTAGATCGCGTCGATGAGCAGGGTGGGGGCGATGACGGTGAGCCCGGACATCCCGTCGCCGACGGCGAAGGTGC
The DNA here is from genome assembly GCF_047306785.1 of Microbacterium sp. OR21. Lineage (NCBI taxonomy): Bacteria > Bacillati > Actinomycetota > Actinomycetes > Micrococcales > Microbacteriaceae > Microbacterium > Microbacterium sp. OR21. Next base: position 700 of record NZ_JAZEXJ010000010.1, read on the forward strand.
GGATGCATCGCTCCTCGCGCGCTTCGATGTGCCGTTCGGTGAGAGTGCGCGGATGCAGGCGGTCGGCGAGGATCGCGAGCTCGGACCGCAGCCGCGTGGGCGTCTCGTCTTCGCTGCGGATGAGGGCGAGACGCTCGAACTCGGGACGGGTCTCGGACGGCAGCGGCAGGCCCAGCTCCGTGATGAGCACGGCGTGGCCCTTCGTGATGCTGCCCGTCTCCCAGGCATCGAGAGTGGCCGGGAACTCGTCGACGAGGATGACGGCGTCGCTGATCTGACGTTGCACCGACCGGTCGGAGGACCTGACGGCCGCGGCGATCTCGGCGGAGATCCCTCGCAGCGCCATGTCCTTGCTCTTCACCGACTCGGCAGCGTGCGCGGCCTGCGTGTCGGCGAGCTTCTGCGCTCGAGCGAGAGTGCGGGTCAGCGCCGCCTGGGCCGCGGCGACGGCCGCGTGGGCGGCCCGCGCGGCGTGCACGATCTCCGCCAGCTCGGCGGTGTCCGCGTCGCTGAAGCCGATGATCCCGTTCGAAGACATATTCGAATCTTACGGCGGACCTCGGACATCGGAGGTCCGGAATCCACGTTCCGCGGTCACGATGTGGAGAACCTCGAGGATGCCTCGGCTGGGGAGGAGAGGGCGATGCCGTCGTGAACGTTCGGTCGCCGCATGGCCCGCCGTCGCAGGAGCGGGCGATGTGGGCGCATGAGGAACGCGGCGATGGCCGCGCGTCCCGCTCCGTGTCACGCGAGCGTCGCACCAGACCGGCTACGCGGCGGTGCATCGCAGGGGAGGCATGGCAGGCTCTACTCCCGACCGGCATCACGCCGGGACGCCCACGGAAGTGGACGATAGCGGCGGTCCCACCCCACGGAGCGGCAGGCCAGTGGATGTCGGGGGGCGGCGCGGCAGGCATCGCACGGTACCGGGTGCCAGGCGAGCACCGCAGGAACGGGGCGATGGTCGGTGGGAGGCGGAGCCGGGCGCGGGCACGAGCCGGGCACATCAGCCCGGCTCGTGCCCGCCGCCGCCGCACTGCGCCCGCACAGAACCGCTATCAGCCCGGCGCGATGCAGCACCGGTGCCGGCACCGGACCCAACCGCCGGTGCCGGCACCGGGTCAGGCCACGCGCAGCACCTCGTCCTCGGCGGGCGCGTCCGCGACCTTCCAGCCCTCGGTCGGGGTCGCGTTGGCGACCGCGGCGCCCTCGGCGGCCTCCGTCGCGTCGGGGAAGCCCATCGACTGCTGGTCGCCGCGGAAGTTGCGCAGCCACCAGCCCCAGTCGTCGGGAACGAGGCCGAACGGGTTGTCGTAGCCGAGCTCGCGCGCGGCCCAGACCGGCCAGTGCGGGTTGGCCAGGGCGGGGCGGCCGAGGAAGACCAGGTCGATCAGGCCCTCCTTGACGACGGCGTCGGCGTTCTGAGGCTTGCCGAGGTTCCAGCTCGCGGCGACCGGGATGTCGAGCTCGCGCTTGACGCGGGCGGCCCGCTCGACGAACGCCCGCGGCGTGTTGAAGATGTTCTCGCGCATGTCGTCGGTGTTCCCGCCGAACGACAGGTCGGCGAGGTCGAGGCCATGCTCCTTCATCCAGCCGATCGCGACGATCGAGTCGTCGAACTGCGTGCCCGCCGGGTTGAGGTCGTCGGATCCGAGACGCATCGTCAGCGGGATCCGCTCCGGGATGACGGCACGCACGGCGTCGAGCGCCTCCAGGTGGAACCGGGCGCGGTTCTCGAGCGAGCCGCCATACTGATCGGTGCGCTGGTTCGCCAAGGGTGAGAAGAAGGATGCTCCGAGGTAGCCGTGCGCGTAGTGCATCTCGATCCACTCGAAGCCGACCTCGACGGCCCAGGCGGCGCTCTGTGCGTAGGCGGCGTACAGGTCGTGGATCTCCGCCACCGTCAGCTCCTCCGGCGCGTACGGCATGTCACCGCCGTAGGCGATCGCGGACGGCGCCTTGGTCTGCCATCCCTTGGGGTGGTCGGGCGCGAGCATGTGACCGCCCTCCCACGGGGTGACCAGGCTCCCCTTGCGGCCGGTGTGCCCGAGCTGGATGGCGGCCACACCGCCCATGGACTTGATGACGGCGCACACTCGGGCCAGACCATCGAGCTGGCTCTCGTCGTAGATCCCCGCGCAGCTGACGGTCGTGCGCCCGTCGGGAGTGATCGCGATCTGCTCCGGGAAGATCAGGCCGAATCCGCCCGCGGCGCGCGCGCCCAGGTACGACACGTGGTAGTCGTCCATCCGGCCCTCGACGGACCGGTACATCGTCATCGGCGACATGACGATGCGGTTGCGCAGGGTGACCCCTTTCAACGTGAAGGGGGTGAACAGGTTTGGCATCGGATCCCTTTCGCTGCCGGTGACGGAGGCGTCGAACGTGACGTGCTCACACTCCATCAGGCGGTCCTTCCGCGCCGATTTCCCTGCGGTTGCGCGACCGTAACGTTCCTCTCACACCCCTCGGGCGGGCGTGTGAGGTCGCCCGCATCGCGCACGCGGACCCGCGCGGATGCCGCCGCATACCGTGCGAGCGCGGCATCGACGAGCTCGGGAGGCACCGCACGGCCGTCCAGCAGGGGGGCGCTCACGACGTCGGCGCCGGCGGCATCCATCAGCCCGGCGAAGAAGCCGGGCGCGAGCAGGTATGAGGCCACCACGACGCGGACGTCGGGGGCGCGCGCGGCCTCGACGACCTCCGCGAGCGTGGGGCGCGCTGCGGAGAGGAACCCCACCGGCACTGGGCGTCGCAGCACGCCGGCCAGGCGATCCGCGACCTCGAGGCAGTCGGCGACGGCGGCGGGGTCGGAGGAGCCGGCGGCTCCCAGCACGATCCGGTCGCGGGACCCGGCTCCCGCCTCCGCGACCCGCCGTGCGAGCAGGCGCACCAGGCCGTCGTCGGGGCCGAGGGCCCCGGCGACGGTCACCGGTCGATCGGCCTCGCGCGCCGCGCGGGCGAGATCGACCCGCACGTGATAGCCCGCCGACAGCAGTAACGGCACGATCACGGCGGGCCGCCCGGCCGGGAGCTTGCGCAGCAGGGCGTCGGGACCGGGCTGCAGCACGTCGACGAACCCGCCCCGGGTGTCCGCCTGGCGCGCGCGGATCGCCGCGACGAGTGCTCCCACCACCGAGCGCCCCCGCACCGAGTCCGTCCCGTGGGACACGGCCAGCAGCGCGGGCGCGCTCACGCCGGCACCTCGACCTCGAGCATCCCGCCGACGACGCGCGTGGCGTACACCCGCACCGAGTAGCCGGGGTGCGACAGGCTCCGGCCGGTGCGCAGGTCGTAGACCTCCTTGTGCAGCGGCGAGGCGATCGTGGGTGCGCCCCCGCGCGAGCCCATGATGCCGCGAGCCATCACCATGGCGCCGGTGTGCGGGTCCTCCGCGTCGATCGCGAAGGCGTGCGCGTCGTCGTCCTTGAGCAGCGCGATCTGCCGGCCGGCGAGCAGCGCCGTCTCGCCCCAGCCGGCCTCCAGCTCGGCGATGGGGCACGCGGCGAGCCAGACGGCCTGCTGTTCCACGGCGCCACCCTAGGACACGCACGTTTCTACCGGGTTGCTCCGACCTCACAGCCGTCTCAGCGCGGCGTGGGGTGAGCGTGACGCCGCGGACACGAAGGAGAAACGGTCAGGCAACGCCTCGCGCCTATCGTCGCTTGCGACGCGCGAGACCCCCGCGTGCGTGGTGAGGAGGATGCTGACGGTGGCTGTACGTCTTCGCCACGTGGTCGTCGTCGGCGGCGGGCCCGCGGGCCACCGCGTCGCCGACGCGCTGCTGGCCCGCGACACGGACCGCGCGGTCACCGTGACCGTGGTCAGCGAGGAGCCGCGCGCGCCCTACGACCGCGTCGCGCTGAGCCGCCGCTTCGCCGGTCCCGTCGACCTGCCGTTGGCGACGGCCGCGCAGTGGGATCCGACGCGGGTCACGGTGCGCACCGGGACGGCCGCAGTCGCCGTCGACCCGGCGACCCGCATCGTGACGCTCGACGACGGCTCCACGCTCCGGTATGACGAGCTCGTGCTGGCCACCGGCTCCGCCCCGCCGATTCCCGACATCCCCGGCAAGCAGCACGCGCGCGTGTTCCGCACGATCGAGGACGTCGATTGGATGACCGCGGAGGTGGACCGCCTCGCCGCCCAGCACGGTCGGGCGGCCCGGGTCGTCGTGGCCGGGGGCGGCCTGCTGGGGCTGGAGGCGGCAGGCGGGCTGGCCGCGCGCGGCGCCGACGTCGCCGTCGTCCACTCCGGGCGCTGGCTGATGTCCGCCCAGCTGGACGAGGGCGGCGGGCAGGCGCTGAGCCGGCTCGTCTCGCTCAAGGGCATCGCGCTGCATCTGGGGCACCGCCCGAGCGCGATCGAGACCGGCGCGGACGGCGCGGTCACCGGGGTGGTCCTCGACGACGGCCGGCGCGTGCCCGCGGACCTCGTCGTCGTCGCGATCGGGATCCGGCCGCGCGACGAGCTCGCGGCGCCGGCGGGGATCGAGCGCGCGCCGGGCGGCGGCATCGCGATCGGCGCCGACTGCCGCACGTCCGCGCCGCACGTGTGGGCGGTGGGGGAGGTCGCGTCGTTCGAGGGCCGCTGCACCGGTCTCGTCGCCCCCTCCAACGCGATGGCGGAGGTGGTGGCGGATCGGCTGCTCGGCGGCACCCGCGTGTTCGCGAGCGTCGACGACGCCGCGAGCCTCAAGCTTGCCGACGTGGATGTCGCGACCTTCGGCGATGCGAAGGGTGTGACGCCGGGATGCCTCGAGGTCGTGTACGCGGACCCCGCCCGCGGGCTGCACCAGAAGATCGTGCTCTCCGGCGACGCGACGACCCTGCTCGGGGGCGCGTTCGTCGGCGACAGCACCCCGTACGCGACGCTGCGCCCTCGCCTGGGCGCGGAGCTGGGAGCGGATGCCGCTGCGTTCCTGTCGGCGCCGGGAGCGGCGTCCCCCGACTCGGGGGAGCTTCCCGACTCGGCGCTGGTGTGCTCGTGCAACACGGTCACCGCGGGCGCGATCCGCGACGCCGTCGAGGAGCAGGGCTGCACCGAGATGGGTCCCCTGAAGGCGTGCACGCGCGCGGGCGTCCAGTGCGGGTCGTGCGTGCCGCTGGTGCGGAAGCTGCTGGAGGCGGAGCTCGCGAAGGCGGGCATCGAGTCGTCGCATGCGCTGTGCGAGCATTTCGACCTGTCGCGGCAGGAGCTGTTCGAGTCGGTGCGGGTGCTGGGGCTCCCCTCGTTCGACGCGGTGCGGGAGCGGTTTGGCCGGGGGCTGGGATGCGACATCTGCAAGCCGGCGATCGCGTCGATCCTGGCCAGCCAGGGCACCGGGCATCCGCTGGACGGCGGCCGTGCCGGGCTGCAGGACACGAACGACCGCGCGCTGGCCAACATGCAGAGGGACGGCACGTACTCGGTGATGCCGCGGATCCCCGGCGGGGAGATCGATCCGGTCAAGCTCGGGGTGATCGCGCAGGTGGCGCAGGAGTACGGTCTGTACACGAAGATCTCCGGCGGCCAGCGGATCGACATGTTCGGCGCGCGCCTGGAGCAGCTGCCGGCGATCTGGCGGCGGCTCGTGGACGCCGGGTTCGAGTCCGGCCAGGCGTACGGGAAGGCGCTGCGCACGGTCAAGAGCTGCGTCGGGTCGACGTGGTGTCGGTACGGCGTGCAGGACTCGACCTCGATGGCGATCCGGCTGGAGCTGCGCTACCGCGGGCTGCGCGCTCCGCACAAGTTCAAGTCGGGCGTGTCTGGGTGCGCCCGGGAGTGCGCCGAGGCGCGGGCCAAGGACTTCGGCGTCATCGCCACCGAGCAGGGCTGGAACCTGTACGTGGGCGGCAACGGCGGGTACCAGCCCGCGCACGCGCAGCTGCTCGCCGGCGACCTCGACGACGAGACCCTGATCCGGTATGTTGACCGGTTCCTCATGTACTACATCCGCACCGCCGACCGGCTCCAGCGCACCGCACGCTGGATCGAGGAGCTCCCGGGCGGTCTGGACCACGTGCGCGACGTCGTGGTGCACGACTCGCTGGGCCTGGCGGCGGACCTGGAGGCGGCGATGGCGCGGCACGTGGATACGTACGAGGACGAGTGGGCCGCCACCCTGGCCGATCCGGACAAGCTGCGCCGGTTCCGCAGCTTCGTCAACGCGGCGGACGAGCCCGATCCGTCGCTGGTGCGCGTGGCCGAGCGGGGACAGCTGCGCCCGGCATCCGCTGACGAGCGCGCCGCGGGTCGTGCCGTGCCGATCGCGGATGCCGTGCTCGCCGTCCGCGGGAGGGGATGACGCGGCGATGACGGGCAGCGTGACGCTGGTCGGCGGCGGGCCGGGCCCGGTCGAGCTGCTGACCCTCGCGGCGGTGCGGGCGCTCGCGGCCGCGGACGTCGTGCTGTTCGACCGGCTGGCTCCGCACGACGATCTCGCCGAGCTGGCGCCGCGCGCGGAACTCATCGACGTCGGCAAGCGGCCGGGGCACCATGCGATCGGGCAGGAGTCGATCCAGGCGATCATGGTGGATCGCGCCCTGGCGGGTGCGGACGTGGTCCGGTTGAAGGGCGGCGACCCGTTCGTGTTCGGCCGCGGCGGGGAGGAGGTGCTGGCGTGCCGGGCGGCAGGGGTCCCCGTTCGGGTGATCCCGGGGGTCACCAGCGCGGTGTCGGTGCCGGCATCCGTCGGCATCCCGGTCACCCACCGCGACGTGAGCAGGCTGTTCACCGTCGTGTCGGGGCATGCGCCGCTCTCGGAGGAGGAGCTGCGGAATCTCGCGGGGTTGCGGGGTACGATCGTGATCCTCATGGGCGTCACGAACCTGCCATCGATCACCGCCGGCCTGGTGCGGCACGGTCTCGGCGCGGACACGCCGGTCGCGATCATCGAGCGCGGGTTCGCCCGCGGGCAGCGCACGGTGGTTTCGACCCTGTCGACCGTGATGTGGGATGCCGCGGCCCACGGTGTCGCGGCGCCCGCCGTGATCGTGGTGGGCGACGTGGTCGGGCTCGCCGTCGCCGGGGATGCGGACGCGCAGGCCGCGCTGGACGCGGCCTCGCTCAGCGGGTGACGCGATGATCCCCTCAGGCACCGACCGCATCGGCTTCCGCCCGGATCAGCTCGACGGGTTCAGGATCGGGGTGACGAGCGACCGGCGCAGCGAGGACCTGATCGACGCGTTCCGGCGGCGGGGGGCGGAGGTGCTGCACGCGCCGACGCTGCGCATGGCGCACCAGCAGGACGACGAACGGGTGCTCGCCGACACGCGGCTGATTATCGACGCGCGCCCGGCGGTGCTGCTGGCGACCACGTCGTACGGCGTTCGCCGCTGGTTCGAGGTGGCGGATGCGGGCGGTCTCGGGGAGGCGCTGCTGGGGGCGCTGCAGGAGACGACGGTGTTCGTGCGGGGGCCGAAGGCCCGCGGCGGCATCCGCGCCGCAGGCCTGAACGACGAGGGGATGAGCGAGCGGGAGACGACGGAGAGCCTCGTCGAGATGGCGCTGGCCTCCTCGCCGCCGGCGGCGACGATCGCGGTGCAGCTGCACGGGTACACGGACGAGGCGCAGCTGGACCGGCTGCGCGAGGCCGGCCACACGGTGCTCACGGTGGCCCCGTACCGGTGGCTCACGCCGGATGCGAGCGATGTCCGCGTGGAGCGGCTGATCGACGGCATCGCCGCCGGCTCGCTGGACGCGGTCACGTTCACGAGCGCGCCCGCCGCCGACGCGCTGCTGGGGATCGCGGAGGTGCTGGGGCGGAGCGCCGAGCTGATCGAGGGGCTGCGCTCGAACGTCCTGGTCGCGGCGGTCGGATCGGTGACGGCGGCGCCGCTGCTCGCGGCCGAGGTTCCGGTCATCTGGCCGGAGCGGTTCCGGCTGGGGGCGTTGATCCGCCAGGTGTGCGAGCGGCTCGAGCAGGACCGCATCCTCCGGCTGGACACGGTCCACGGCGAGGTCGTGCTGCGCGGCAGCCGGCTGCAGGTCGGCGGCGAGAGCGTGACGCTCCCCCCGACCCCGCTCGCGCTGTTCCGGACGCTCATGGCGGCGTCCGGGGGCGTCGTCTCGCGCGGCGACCTCGCCCGGTCGACCGCGGCGCATCTCGACGACCACGCGCTGGAGATGGCGCTGAGCCGGCTGCGTCAGGCCGTTCCGGAGCGTGCGCTCATCCAGACGGTGATCAAGCGGGGCTATCGCCTGGCGGTCGACTGAGGGACGGCGCGCGTCAGAGGCCGGGGATCACCTCGCGGGCGAACCGGGTCACCGTCTCGCGGGTGGTCGTGGCGTCAACGTCGCGCGAGGCGGGCACCACGACGAGCCGCTGCAGTCCGAGACCGGCGAGCGCGCGCACCCGCTCGACCAGCTGTGCCGGCGTGCCGCACAGGGCGAAGCGGGCGAGGAACTCGTCCGGAAGGATGCCGGCGCGCGCCTGCGGCGAGCCGCTGGTGCCGTGCTGGGCCTCGTCGTAGGCGGATGCCACGCCGGCCAGGGTCTGGCGGTCGGCGGCGGGGATGTCGGGCACTCCGGAGCTCGCGCCCTCGGCGAGGAGCTGCGCGAAGATCGAGGCGCTGCCGCGGACGATGCGGAGGGCGTCGGCCTCGTCGTCGGCGCACGCCACGTCGACGTACGCGCCGAGGGAGATCCCGGCCGGGTCCAGTCCCGCCGCCCGGCGGGCGTCGCGGGCACGGTTCACGGCCCACGTCAGCCGATCGACGTCCGCGCCGAGGTTGAAGGTCAGCCGGTCGGCGCCGACCGCCCCGACGTCGATCATGCGTGGGCCGGTGGCGGCGACGTCCACCGGGACCTTCGAGAGGTTCGCGGGAAGCCAGGCCAGGGGCGCGGCGTGCGGGAGGCCGGGGGCGCCGAGGTGGCCCTGGATCTCCTGCAGCGCGGCCGTGAACGCGGTCACGCCTGGCGGCGCCAGACCGAGCTGACGGAGAGCCGAGTCGCCTCGCGCGAGCCCGAGGACCGCGCGACCGCCGGACTCGGCGTGCACCGTGAGGATCGCCGATGCCGTGACCGCCGGATGCCGCGACACCGGGTTCGTGACGGCGACGCCCATTCCGATGCGCTCGGTCGCGGTCGCGATCAGGCCCAGCTCGACATAGGGGTCGGGGACGAGCATCTCGCTGTCGGCGAGAAGCACGCCGTCGTAGCCCAGACCCTCGGCATCCGCCGCCCACCCGGCACTCCCGCCGAGGGTCGGGAAGCCGTGCAACCAGAACTGCATTGGACGCCTCCGGTTTCGTCGATTCGTACCGCGAGCGCTATCGGCGGCGGCTCAGCGTGCGGAGAGCAGGTGTCGCGGGGGGCCTTCGATGCGCGCCAGGGCGATCTTGACTTCCGGTGCGCCGGCGATGGTGTCGGCGGACATGTGCACCCCTTCATTGTGGACCGGAAGCGGCCAGCCTGCCAGGCTCTCGGAGCAGGATGCCGTCAGCGGCCTTCTTCTTCTCCTGCTCAGCGCGGGCCACGGCGCCGAGCGCGATCGTGGCCTCCGCCGCTGCCGAACAACCTCATGCTCACCTGGTGCCGGCTCCGACTGAATGCGCGGTCGACGACGGCTCGCCGCGCGAGCGCGTGAGCGCGTGGGTGTGTGGGGGCTGGGCGTGATGCAGCTCAGAACGGGGGTGGATCGTCGGGCGGATCGGGTACGAAGTGCACGGTCGGTGTCGGGGGTTCGTCGGTGTAGACCCGGCCGAGCGGGGAGGTCCATTCGAGCACCCCGCCGGGCAGCTGTCTGACTTGCCAGGCGGTGAACTGTTTCATCGAGTGATGTCGCTGGCAGAGG
>NZ_JAZEXJ010000011.1:0-7431 GCF_047306785.1 Microbacterium sp. OR21
GTCTACCCCGAGGTTCCCGCTCGCGTGGAGTACGAACTTACTGACCTCGGACACAGCGCAGCCGCCCCGTTGAAGCATCTGCGCGACTGGGTTGAACACAACGTCGGAACCGACCAGTAGCGACCCCCTCGGCGCTACATCGAGCCAGGAGTCCCGGCCTCCGCGTAATACCGCGTCAACACAGACGAGGCGTCGCGGTCGCCGTCACCGGACACGACAGAGTTCAGCAGGTACCGGTACCCGTCACCGGTCGTCATCACCCTAATTGATAACGTCACACCTAGAAGGTGCGAAGTAACCGACGCGCGAGCACAGGAGCGCTTCTGTCATTTCGAAGGCGAGACTTCGCGCGATTGGGATTCGCCGGGCCATCCTTCTTCTCTTTCGTCGAACGTCACCGCAACACCGTGTCGCTGGGGTTCGTGAAATCTTCTTCCGGAAGCGAAACCCAGGTACTGCGCCATGAGGAACTCGCCGCAGCGATGCACAGGCGTTCGACAGTTCGGTCGCACGAACCGATCGTTTGTTAACGGACGGCACTGTACGTCGATCGAAAGTCGCGCCGACACCCCCTGCGAATTCGCGTCGCGGGATAGTTTGCCAGGATCCGGCGATCAGCGTGGTGCGCATCAAGGAGGTGCGCAGCGGCCTCAGCACGAGGAGCCTGCCCGCGAGGCCGACCACCCCGCCCCTAGGAACGGTAGGAGTGCGACGTCGGGGCGAGCTGGGGGCCACCCCCCGAGACCGAAAGTAGCACCGCAGCGACGATAAGCGCCACGCCAACCAGGGTGGTCGTCAGCTCCCCGACCAACGAACCGATCCATCCGCGTTCCTGGAGGTCTCGGAACATCCTTATGCTCAGCCCGAACGTTCCGTTCGAGCTGCGAACCGATCGTCTCGATGCGTCGTGGCAGACGCCTCAGCTGTCCACCGATGACCTGGAGTTGCACGCGGCCGTCGGCGAACATCTCCCTTGAGTCCATCGCCAGACGTATGAAATGAGGAGTTCGAGCAAGGGCCCGATCGACCAAGTCGTAGTCGGCAACGAGCTGGCACAGCGTTCCCTCGAGTGACACGAAGGAAACGACTGGCGTTCTCCTCCGCTGTTGGGGACGTCGGGTCGGCTGAAATAATGGCCGGGACGATACGGTGGCGAGTCAGAGCGCCGTGATCCACCGCGCGATCTCGTCAGCGATCTCGTCGCTATTGTCTTCGACCATCAGCGAGTGGCCGTTCCCAGCGAGAAGAGGCAGTTCGGACGACCAGAAGGTGACGGCGGCGCCCTGATCGGTGAGCCAGGCCACGATGTCCTGATCCAGCTGCGAGGGGTGGTCGGTATCGGCTCCACCCGTGAAGACGAGAATCGGCTTGTTCGTGAACGCGTCGGTCGGCCCGATCCTCATTTGGCTCCCACCGATGTTCTGACGCTGATAAAGCATCCGGGCCGGGATCGGCCGAAGGGTGCGGCGGAACACCTCGATGCACTCGCGGGGGAACCGCCGGCTGGGTCCGATGGCCTTGTCGTTCACGAAGGCGCTTGTGGGTTCCCAGAAACCCATCTTCGGGATGGTCCAGTCGATGGCCGCTCCACGGATGGAGACCTCCTGGTCGGACTCCCTCACGATCTCGGGCACCGCCTGTATATTTCCAGGCGGGCCCGGAGCGACGGCTACGAGCCCGTCGATGAGATCGCCATGCGTCTCTAGGAGGCGGAAGCCAATCGGACCTGCCATCGAGTGCACGACCAGCACGACGTTCCGGCCGAGACCAGAGAGGAACACGCCCATCCCTCGGCACACGCTCTCATAGTCCAGCCGCGCAGACGCCGCACGATCATCGACGTGTTGGGCCGCCTCATAGGACAACCCCAGCCAGTCCACCACCAGCACACCGTAGCCATGCGATACGAATCGTGCCGCCCAGCCCTGTCGGCCGTCGGGCGTCTCGAGATAGTACTCGTTCGAGGCACCACCCCCGTGCACGAGGACGATCCACCGAGCAGGCGCACCCGACGGCGCCAGTTCGGTGTACGAGATCGGCGCGACGTCGTCTGGGCGTGAAATCGAATCCATAGCTTCCCCAGGCCTGTTAGGCAATGACGGCGTCGAGGGCCCGTGCGAGCCTCTCCGGATGCGTGAGCATCACCAAATGGCTTCCGTCGATCTCGATCGTGCGCGGACTATCAAGCCGCCCGGCCGCGGCCTGGTAGATCTCAGCGGGAACGGTCTGGTCCTGAGCGAGGAACACATAACTTGACGGGATGCTGCTCGCCCAGAACCGGTCGAGGCGGATCGGCTCATCGGACCAGCCTGCCGGCGATGGGACGAGCCTCGGCTCGAGCGCGGCGAGCTGCTGCTGCTCGAACGGGGACATGTCCTGCATAGTCGCGGCCCAGAGCTCAGGCGGCATGACGATGGTGTTGTCGTCGGACTGACTCGCAAGCGCCTTCGTCGCTGCGACCAACGGATCGGGGAGCACGTCGTTAATGGTCTCGCCGTCGCGCAGCACCCAGGCGTCGACGAAGACGACCCGGCCGATGCGCTCGGGCATCGCCTCAGCGACGAGTTGGATGAGCGGACCTCCGCCGCTATGACCGACGAGCACGATGTCGAGCTGGGTGAGCTCTCTTACCTGATCGATCAGATCGCGCGCCATCATGCTCATCGTGACGCCGGAGCGGTCCACGTCACCGTCTTCGAGACCGCGCAGCGTCGGCGCGATCACCTCGTGCCCCATTCTGCGCAATTCGTCGGCGACGCCGTCCCACACCCAGCCGCCTACCCATCCGCCGTGCACCAGTACGATCTGCATTGATCATCCTCTTCGCATATTTATCTGCTGAGCAGAACTTGTTCCTAACTAGAAGACACAATAGCTTGCGCGGCGCCAACAGTCCAGCATGGCTCGAGCTCTCTTCAGAACGCGCCGAACGACCCCTGCACCAGGTCGCAGGGGAAAGAGACGACGAGCCTTCAGGAGGTCAGGTCGGCCAGACGTACGGCTGCCTCATCGAGGAGTGCGACGAGGGTCTTCACCTTGCGGGGAGGCAAGCGGAACACCGGGGCAGATGCGTTGATCGCCAACCGCAGCCCGCTCGCCGAGGGAACGGCCACGGCCACCGAGGCCACGCCCTCCTCGCTCTCCTCCCGGTTCGTTGCATAGCCCTGCTTCGCGACAAGATCCAGTTGTGCGAGGAGCTCGGTCTTGGTACGGATCGACTGCGGAGTCACCTGTGAGAGTTGCTCGTCGGGGTAGAGACGGTCCAATTGTTCTCGCGGGAGCTGCGCCAGGAGAACCTTTCCCGTGGAGGTGCAATGGGCCGGCATCTCCTTGCCCAACCGTGAAGCGACTCGCACCGCCGTCGTCGGTTCCGAGACTGCGAGAAAGCGAGTGGAGTTGCCGTCGAGCGTGCCGAGGTGAACCGTCTCGCCGGCTTGGTGGCTGAGTTCCTCGAGGATCGGTTGCACGATCTGCGGGATGTCCATCTTTCTCAGCACCGAGAAGGCGATCGTGGTCAACGACGGCCCTGGCCCGTATGTCTTCGTTCGCGGGTCTTGCCGCACGAATCCTCGCCATTGAAGCATCGCGAGGATGCGATGCGCCGTTGAGGTCGCGACACCCAGGTGCTTGCTGGCGTCCGTCAGTCGAAGTTCGTTCTTCTCACCGAGCAGGAGCAGGAGTTTCAGGGCATTGTCGACCGACTCGATCGGTATTGCGGAGCCGCATCGACTCCGTCGGCTGCTCTATTTCTCTGCACAACAGAAACTGTATCGTTCCTGCCGGCCCTCAGGGCCGCCATCAAGGGCAAGGCGATCCCGTCCAGGTCTATCCGGACGCCGATTCGAGCAGCCGGCCCAGTCGTACACGAACGTCGGAAAGCGACGATCCCGCTGCGATGGACCGGCGGACTTCGACGAGAGCGCGGGGCCAATTCAGTACCACTGCCCCGTCGAATGACAGACCATTCTGAGAGTACAGAGACGCGATCCGGTCGGGTGTTCGAGGGTCCGTCACCATCTCGGGGTTGACTGCCGTCGTGCGACCGACGATGTGCAGCTTCCAGTTGAACTGGTCACTCCAGACATACTCGACAGGCAGATATGAGCGTCGGTCGTCGGGATGAGCGATGTTGTGCGCGACACAGCGCGCCTGGTCGACCGCATTCGTCCAGTGCTCAAGACGGGTGAGATCGCCGCGAACCGGATGCCGCCACCGCGCAACATCGCCGATCGCATGGATTTCCGGGGCGCCGAGTGCCGTGAGGAATTCGTCGCAGACGAGACCGTCGTCGATCTCGAGCCCTGAGTCCTCGAGCCATTCGACGTTCGGCACTGCCCCGATGCCGATGACGACGACATCACCGTGGAGCTCGGAACCGTCATCCAGGAGCACGCGGAAGTCTCCCTTCGCACCGTCGATCTGCGCGACCGTCCGTCCGAGAACCGCATGTACGCCATGCCGGGAGTGCTTCTGCGAGAAGAGGGCGCCAATCTCGTCACCGAGCCGGCGTGACATCAGGTCGCGTGTCGCCGAGACCAGGGTGACATCGACTCCGAGCCCAAGAGCGGTCGCGGCGACCTCGGCGCCGATGAAGCCCGCTCCGATGACGATGATCCTGCGATCGGGAACTAGCTCGGCGCGCAGCCGGTCTGCGTCGTCGAGTGTCCGCAGCACATGGATTCCCTCGCCTTCACCCCACGGCGACGGCCGCGCGCGGACGCCGGTCGCCACCACGAGGTCATCGAAGCCGACCCGCCGTCCATTCGCCAGCCGGAGCTCCGACAACGCACGGTCCAGACCTACCGCCGGCACACCGAGACGAAGGTCGATGTTAAGCTCGAGCGCCTCCGCCGCCGTGAGGAGCGTGACCTCGGCTGCACCTGCACCGACGAGGTATCCCTTCGACAGCGGCGGCTTGTCGTAGGGCAGCACGGGCTCGGAGCCGATGAGCACAACGTCTCCGCGATACCCCTCTGCCCGAAGCGCCTGCGCGGCCCGTACCCCCGCGATCGACGCACCGACAATCGCTGTCGTCATTCGTCTTCCACCCGGAGCGCGGAAACCGGGCAGCTGTTCGCCGCCTCGGTGACCCGTTTCCGGTCGGCCTCGTCGACCTCTGTTCTGAGCAGGATCACGACGCCGTCGTCATCGAGATCGAAATAGTCTCCCGCGGCCATGATGCAGTTGGCGTAGCCCTGACAGAGCCCGAGATCCGCTTTCACGACAGGCATGTGTCACTCCTCTCCTGCTTCTTCAGGCGTTATCTCAGGGAACATCGGTGCGAACGGTTGGGCGATCATGGCGGAGAACGTCGCCGTAGTCTGCCAGGTCAGCGCCTCGAGCTCGAGCGGATCGAGAGCGACCCACTGCCCGGATCGCGGCGACTCGATCAGGAGCCGGGAGCCGTTGCGTGTCTCCACGCGAGATACCCGGATCTCCGAGAACTCATTGGCGATCGAGATCGGAGCCCCTACCCGCTGGTCTTCGAGCCGCTGACGTTCGTCTGCTGCTGCGATGGCCGCGATGCGGTCGTCCTCTTCGCCTTCCCATTCGAGTTTCATAGGAAGATCGCCAGATTCTGTGTGCGCAAGACCGACTCGTCGACCGTGATGGTTCGGCGTGCGAGCTGCAACCCGCCGCCGACACGTCGCAGAACGTCTTCGCGGCCGGCCGAGATCACCGCGGGCTCGTGCACGTCGCCGCGACTGCGGAAAAGAAGCACCGCAGAATCGACGACGACCTCGCCCGGGACGTCGCTCTCGAAGGTGCGCACGTTCGTGACGAAGTGACGGAGCCGGGAGGGCGGATCCTCTGTCCAGGCGTGTTCCGTGAGGAAGCGGGCGACCCGCCGGCTCAGGGAGTACTTGTTCTCGTCCCAATGCGCCATGCCCGGAGACGTCGAGTACCCGGCGCCGAGCGCGGTAGTGACCTGCACGGGCATGATGTAGTGCACATCGTCGGCGATGAGGTCGAGCCAGTCCTCGTACCGCTGCTCGTCGAGGATGTATGCCTCTTCGACGAGCCACCTGTGCGTCTCCAGATGCAGGCCGTCCGAGAACGACAACGAACTCCCCACCCGCGTGGCTTTGGTCGTATGTGCTCCGAGCGGCGACTCTTTCAGTCGAACCCAGCGCGCCTCGGTCATGACAGCCCCTCCGGCATCCCCACCGACGAGATGATCAGCGCGGTCGGCTCCGTCTCGAGGTAGTCCGCCCAGCGCTCGAGCAGATGCCGCTGGTTGTACTCTCCGTAACCGACGTGGGCCACGCCCGGGCCAGAGAACGCGTCCGGTCCGAGCGGCTCCACGACGAATCTGCCGTCTTTCAGCACGCCCATCCGGCTGTTCAGCAGCAAGCGCCGCGCCATATTCCCTTTCGCGGTGTTCGTAAGGGACACCCAGTTCTCCACATCGTCCTGCTCGAACATCCCCGTGCTGCCGAAGCACATCAGGTACGCCTTGTACGACAGAGCCTTGAACTCCTCCGGTGCCGCTGCGTCGACGGCGAACCAGGAAAGCACCTCGGTCTCGTTCTCGCTGATCGGCTGCCAGGTACGGATCGAGATGAACGGGAGCACGTCGTCGCCGTCTTCCACCTTCGGCCAGTTGTGCACGAAGCTCATGTTCGGGAAGATCGAGGCCGCCGAGATCATGAAGCCGTTCTCGCCGATCACATTGAGCTGGTCCTGGGACCAGACCTCCTTCATCCGGTCGATCATCTCGTCGGGGTAGCCCACGTAGCGCAGCCGCTCCTCGAGCGTTCCCTCCGGAAGCTTGTAGGTCGTGCCTCCGCCGTTGCCCGCCCAGTACGTGTTGCCGTCTTTACGCTTCTCCGCCTTCGGTTCGCGGAAGAGGCCGATCTCGACCACCGAGGTGTGGGTCTGTGGCGTGTGGTACATGTCGCCGGCGAAGTTCTCTGCGCCGATCTTCCAGTTCGCCTTCACCCGCCAGCGCTGCGGGCCGCGGAGCTCGATGCCCGAGGAGCTCTGCTTCGTGTAGTAGTCGAGATAGAAAGCGAAATCGCCGAGGTAGTCGATCAGCGGTGGCGCATCCGGATCCATGCTGATGAAGATCAACCCGTTGTAGCTGTCGAGGCTCGGCGCCGGAAGCAGGCGGGCTCCCTTGCGATTGAAGCCAGCCTCGCCACCGTACGCCTCTTCGTGGAACGGCAGCCCCACGATTCGTCCGTCGTTGCGGTACGACCAGCCGTGATACGGGCAGCGGAAGTGCGAGGCGTTGCCCATTTCCGCCCGGCACACCTGCATTCCTCGGTGCAGGCACATGTTGAACATCGCCTTGACGGAGCCACTCTCGTCGCGCACCACGATGAACGAGTCGTCGAGCACTCGCCGCACCACGTAGTCGCCGGGCTGAGGGATCTCTGATTCGTGACCCACGAAGATCCACGCGCGACTGAACAAGCGCTCCCGCTC
>NZ_JAZEXJ010000012.1:0-5346 GCF_047306785.1 Microbacterium sp. OR21
AGAAGTCCGGCGGTGTCCTACTCTCCCACAGGGTCCCCCCTGCAGTACCATCGGCGCTGTGAGGCTTAGCTTCCGGGTTCGGAATGTGACCGGGCGTTTCCCTCACGCTATGGCCGCCGTAACACTATTGACATGTTCATCGGCAACATCACTCGCGTGGAGTGTGTTGTTTGGTTCCGACCGTACGTCGAGAACCACAAAGTGGACGCGTTCATCTCGCAGAAAGGAGTGTTATCAAGTCATCGGCTTATTAGTACCAGTCAGCTGCACGTGTTGCCACGCTTCCACATCTGGCCTATCAACCCAGTCGTCTGGCTGGGAGCCTCTCACCCCGAGGGGTATGGAAGTCTCATCTTGAGGCCGGCTTCCCGCTTAGATGCTTTCAGCGGTTATCCATCCCGAACGTAGCTAACCAGCGGTGCTCCTGGCGGAACAACTGGCACACCAGAGGTTCGTCCAACCCGGTCCTCTCGTACTAGGGTCAGATCCTCTCAAACTTCCTACGCGCGCAGCGGATAGGGACCGAACTGTCTCACGACGTTCTAAACCCAGCTCGCGTACCGCTTTAATGGGCGAACAGCCCAACCCTTGGGACCTACTCCAGCCCCAGGATGCGACGAGCCGACATCGAGGTGCCAAACCATGCCGTCGATATGGACTCTTGGGCAAGATCAGCCTGTTATCCCCGAGGTACCTTTTATCCGTTGAGCGACAGCGCTTCCACAAGCCACTGCCGGATCACTAGTCCCGACTTTCGTCCCTGCTCGACCTGTCAGTCTCACAGTCAAGCTCCCTTGTGCACTTACACTCGCCACCTGATTGCCAACCAGGTTGAGGGAACCTTTGGGCGCCTCCGTTACTTTTTGGGAGGCAACCGCCCCAGTTAAACTACCCACCAGGCACTGTCCCTGAACCGGATCACGGTTCGAAGTTAGATATCCAATATGACCAGAGTGGTATTTCAACAATGACTCCACCGTAACTGGCGTCACGGTTTCACAGTCTCCCACCTATCCTACACAAGCCACACCGAACACCAATACCAAGCTGTAGTAAAGGTCACGGGGTCTTTCCGTCCTGCTGCGCGTAACGAGCATCTTTACTCGTAATGCAATTTCGCCGAGTTCGCGGTTGAGACAGTTGGGAAGTCGTTACGCCATTCGTGCAGGTCGGAACTTACCCGACAAGGAATTTCGCTACCTTAGGATGGTTATAGTTACCACCGCCGTTTACTGGGGCTTAAATTCTCAGCTTCGCCTTGCGGCTAACCGGTCCTCTTAACCTTCCAGCACCGGGCAGGCGTCAGTCCGTATACATCGACTTGCGTCTTCGCACGGACCTGTGTTTTTAGTAAACAGTCGCTACCCACTAGTCTCTGCGGCCACCACACCCTTTCGGAGTAAATCCTAGTAAGTGGATGGCCCCCCTTCTCCCGAAGTTACGGGGGCATTTTGCCGAGTTCCTTAACCACGATTCTCTCGATCTCCTTGGTATTCTCTACCTGACCACCTGAGTCGGTTTGGGGTACGGGCGGCTTGAACCTCGCGTCGATGCTTTTCTCGGCAGCATAGGATCACCCACTTTTTATCCGCATCGTGTCTCAGCCTGTATGAGTCACGGATTTGCCTATGACTCGGCCTACGCACTTGCACCAGGACAACCATCGCCTGGCTTGGGCTACCTTCCTGCGTCACACCTGTTAATACGCTAGCCGCACCAGCATAGGGTCGTGTGCTCCACCACCCGGTGAACCCCGAAGGGTTCGATGGATGGCTTCGGACACTTAGCATCACTGGATTGACTGGGGCGGTTCTTCGCCGGTACGGGAATATCAACCCGTTGTCCATCGACTACGCCTGTCGGCCTCGCCTTAGGTCCCGACTTACCCAGGGAAGATTAGCTTGACCCTGGAACCCTTGGTCTTCCGGAGGACGTGTTTCTCACACGTCTTTCGCTACTCATGCCTGCATTCTCACTCGTGTGGCGTCCACGGCTGGTTTCCACCGCCGCTTCACTCGCCACACGACGCTCTCCTACCCATCAACACGGCTGGACCACGAAGGCCTACCAAAAATGTCAATGCCACAACTTCGGTGGCGTGCTTGAGCCCCGTTACATTGTCGGCGCGGAATCACTTGACCAGTGAGCTATTACGCACTCTTTCAAGGGTGGCTGCTTCTAAGCCAACCTCCTGGTTGTCTAAGCAACTCCACATCCTTTTCCACTTAGCACGCGCTTTGGGACCTTAGATGGTGGTCTGGGTTGTTTCCCTCTCGACTATGAAGCTTATCCCCCACAGTCTCACTGCTGCGCTCTCACTTACCGGCATTCGGAGTTTGGCTGACGTCAGTAACCTGGTGAGGCCCATCGGCCATCCAGTAGCTCTACCTCCGGCAAGAAACACGCAACGCTGCACCTAAATGCATTTCGGAGAGAACCAGCTATCACGAAGTTTGATTGGCCTTTCACCCCTATCCACAGCTCATCCCCTCAGTTTTCAACCTAAGTGGGTTCGGCCCTCCACGACGTCTTACCGTCGCTTCAGCCTGGCCATGGATAGATCACTTCGCTTCGGGTCTAGGACATGCGACTGAATCGCCCTATTCAGACTCGCTTTCGCTACGGCTGCCCCACACGGGTTAACCTCGCCACATATCACTAACTCGCAGGCTCATTCTTCAAAAGGCACGCTGTCACCCCTGCTAAGGAGGCTCCAACGGTTTGTAAGCAAACGGTTTCAGGTACTATTTCACTCCCCTCCCGGGGTACTTTTCACCTTTCCCTCACGGTACTTGTCCGCTATCGGTCATCTGGGAGTATTTAGGCTTATCAGGTGGTCCTGACAGATTCACACGGGATTTCTCGGGCCCCGTGCTACTTGGGATACTCTTCACGCTGCGCACAACATTTCGACTACGGGGCTGGCACCCACTATGGCCCGCCTTTCAAGACGGTTCGTCTATATCGTCACATCACGTCGAACACTCGGCAGAATGTTCAAAAGAGTCCCGCAACCCCGGGCATGCAACGCCTGCCGGCTATCACACACACCCGGTTTAGCCTCATCCGCTTTCGCTCGCCACTACTCACGGAATCACTGTTGTTTTCTCTTCCTGTGGGTACTGAGATGTTTCACTTCCCCACGTTCCCTCTACCCGCCCTATATATTCAGGCGGGAGTCACCAGGTCGCACAAACGCCTGGCGGGGTTTCCCCATTCGGACATCCTCGGATCAAAACTCGCTTATCAGTTCCCCGAGGCTTATCGCAGATTGCTACGTCCTTCTTCGGCTCCAGATGCCAAGGCATCCACCGTTTGCTCTTAAAGACTTGAAATCACATGAGATGAACCGGATCCAGGAAAAGATCCGGCTCGGTTTTCTTTAAGATGCTCGCGTCCACTGTGTAGTTCTCAAAGTACGGGCGGTCCCCCTCCCCCACTGCCAACCGGCAACAGAAGAAAGGGCCACAAGGAATCAGAACAACCCCTCCCCGAAAGGAGAAGCCGGCCCGGTCCCTCAGGACCCAACAGCGTGCAGGCACCCCACCCTCCGACCAAGCGTTCCCACAGCAAGCTGCGTACTAACTCAAATCATCAGATCGAATGCCATGTCAAATGTTCCACCCATGAGCTCCCAGCGAAGAACGAACGCCTTCGATCTGGGTTCTGGAAGTCCGAAGACTTCAGATGCTCCTTAGAAAGGAGGTGATCCAGCCGCACCTTCCGGTACGGCTACCTTGTTACGACTTAGTCCTAATTACCGATCCCACCTTCGACAGCTCCCTCCCACAAGGGGTTAGGCCACCGGCTTCAGGTGTTACCGACTTTCATGACTTGACGGGCGGTGTGTACAAGACCCGGGAACGTATTCACCGCAGCGTTGCTGATCTGCGATTACTAGCGACTCCGACTTCATGAGGTCGAGTTGCAGACCTCAATCCGAACTGGGACCGGCTTTTTGGGATTCGCTCCACCTTACGGTATCGCAGCCCATTGTACCGGCCATTGTAGCATGCGTGAAGCCCAAGACATAAGGGGCATGATGATTTGACGTCATCCCCACCTTCCTCCGAGTTGACCCCGGCAGTATCCCATGAGTTCCCACCATTACGTGCTGGCAACATAGAACGAGGGTTGCGCTCGTTGCGGGACTTAACCCAACATCTCACGACACGAGCTGACGACAACCATGCACCACCTGTTCACGAGTGTCCAAAGAGTTGACCATTTCTGGCCCGTTCTCGTGTATGTCAAGCCTTGGTAAGGTTCTTCGCGTTGCATCGAATTAATCCGCATGCTCCGCCGCTTGTGCGGGTCCCCGTCAATTCCTTTGAGTTTTAGCCTTGCGGCCGTACTCCCCAGGCGGGGAACTTAATGCGTTAGCTGCGTCACGGAATCCGTGGAAAGGACCCCACAACTAGTTCCCAACGTTTACGGGGTGGACTACCAGGGTATCTAAGCCTGTTTGCTCCCCACCCTTTCGCTCCTCAGCGTCAGTTACGGCCCAGAGATCTGCCTTCGCCATCGGTGTTCCTCCTGATATCTGCGCATTCCACCGCTACACCAGGAATTCCAATCTCCCCTACCGCACTCTAGTCTGCCCGTACCCACTGCAAGCCCGAGGTTGAGCCTCGGGATTTCACAGCAGACGCGACAGACCGCCTACGAGCTCTTTACGCCCAATAATTCCGGATAACGCTTGCACCCTACGTATTACCGCGGCTGCTGGCACGTAGTTAGCCGGTGCTTTTTCTGCAGGTACCGTCACTCTCGCTTCTTCCCTGCTAAAAGAGGTTTACAACCCGAAGGCCGTCATCCCTCACGCGGCGTTGCTGCATCAGGCTTCCGCCCATTGTGCAATATTCCCCACTGCTGCCTCCCGTAGGAGTCTGGGCCGTGTCTCAGTCCCAGTGTGGCCGGTCACCCTCTCAGGCCGGCTACCCGTCGACGCCTTGGTGAGCCATTACCTCACCAACAAGCTGATAGGCCGCGAGCCCATCCCCAACCGAAAAATCTTTCCACCCGCACACCATGCGGTGACGGGACATATCCAGTATTAGACGCCGTTTCCAGCGCTTATCCCAGAGTCAGGGGCAGGTTGCTCACGTGTTACTCACCCGTTCGCCACTAATCCACCCAGCAAGCTGGGCTTCATCGTTCGACTTGCATGTGTTAAGCACGCCGCCAGCGTTCATCCTGAGCCAGGATCAAACTCTCCGTAAAAAAGAAATGCATACACAATCGGGAAAACGACCATGCAGCGAGTTTGAAACTGACCAAAAGAGACGAACATCATTGCTGACATTCATATAAATTGATCCAAAGGAATTCTCAACCAACCCCCAC
>NZ_JAZEXJ010000013.1:0-1742 GCF_047306785.1 Microbacterium sp. OR21
GAGGCTGTCGCATGAATCTGCCCGGGCTCGGATGAGCCGGGGCGGCAGGGCCGAGCGGCCCTGCGGTTCAGGCGGTGGCGGCCGCGGTGCGGAGTTTGAGGAGGTTGTGGACGCTGCAGATCAGGCGCCATTCGGCGTGGACGGCGGGCATTCCTCGCCTGGTGAAGCGGCGGTAGCCGAGGTTGTTCTTGATGTTCCCGAAGACGGGTTCGATGCTGTGCTGCCGTTTCCGGTAGGCCTTGGAGCCGGCTTCGCTTGCGAGCTTGGCGTCCATGGCGTGCCGGGCGATCTCGGGGTCGACGGCTTCGCCTCGGACGTGGGCGAGCATGGTGTTGACCCGGCCTGCGGACACCTGCAGCTGATCGCAGGCGGCGCGTTTGGAGATCTCTCCTCGGGCGAGCTTCTCGATCACGGGCATCCATTCGTCGGGTTCGGGTTGGGCGGTGCGGGCTTGGCGTGGCCCGTCTTTGCCGAAGTAGCGTTTGGTCATGTCTCTGACCCAGGTGTAGGAGACCCCGAGGATCTCCCCGGCCTGACGGAGCGAGAGCTCTCCGCGGTTGACTCTGGCCAGGACGGCGAGCTTGTCATCATCGGGGATCTCGGCCCGCCGCCAAGCCTGTTTCCGCGTCGCGATCAACACGTCCGCGCCGACCTCGGCGGTGGCGTTCGCGCCGGTCCAGTAGCCCGCATCGGCGACGAACGTGCCGACCTTTCCGGCGCCTGCCTCGGCGAAGTTCTCCGAGACCGCGGCGGCGATCGGGACGAAGTGAGGCTGATCGTTCGTGGTCGCGGTGACCTCCGCCGCCACGACGATCTGGTCCTTGGTCGCGGCCGTCTGCGCGTTGTAGCCCTGCATCACTCCGCGCGCCTTATGCGCGATGATCCGCGAGTGCGGGTCTGTGGTGTTCGCCTTCCGCGCCCCGGGCCGCTTCACAGCGTCAGGCTTCGGCTTGGGGCCTCGGATGCCCTTCCCCGTGGCGGCCTCCTTCGCTGCCCGCTCTGCCATGCGCGCCTCGTAGTCCCGGGCCTTCTGCCCGTCCAGCTCGGCCAGCGCCGCCCGGATCCGCTCTCGCCGGCCCCGCCCTCCTGACCAGTCATCAGGCAACTCGCTGCCCGATCGGTCGCCGTGCTGTTCGTCCTCCGCGGCATCGACCTCCGCGGCTTCGGCGAGCACCGCAGCGGCCAGTTCATCCCGGGTACGGTTGGCGAAGTACGACGCGTCCGCTTCGATCTTCGTCCCGTCGATCGCGACCAGCCCCGCATCGACCAGCCCCGCCTTCACGCAGAGCCCCAGGACCTGCGAGAACAACGCGGCGATCGCATCCTGATGCCGCGCCCGGAACCGCGCCAGCGTGGCGTGATCGGGAGTCTGGTTCACCGCGATCACCCGATAGGCGACATCCTCGACCAGGCGCTTCTCGATCCGCCGCGAGGAGCGCTCACCGGTGCAGTACGCGTAGATCAACACCCCGAGCATCATCTCCGGGTCGTAGACCGCACCACCGCGCCCGTCAGCGCGGAACGCGGCGTAGAACGCCGTCAGATCCAGCTCCGCGACCACATCGATCACGAAGAACGCCAGATGATCCCCCGGCAGCCAGTCCCGCACCGACGGTGGCAACAGAAACCCCTGATCCCGACCACCCGAACGCACATTCACAACCATACTTAATCATCCCCTGATCAGGCATAAACAAGCATCAGACACGCCCGATCACCCGCAGATTCATGCGACAGCCTCA
>NZ_JAZEXJ010000014.1:0-1518 GCF_047306785.1 Microbacterium sp. OR21
CGGAAAGTGTCAAGGCGGGTGAGACAGATTCCGTCAGGCGGTCTGTATGAGGGCCTCCTGTGAGGGCTGGTTGATCCAGGCGGCCTCGGGCAGCTTGGGCGCCTGGGGTCGGCGGTGGCCGAAGCGCTCGGGACGGGCGGCGTAGGCCGCGTCCAGGGTGGCCTGGCGCTGGGCGCGGACCTGCCCGGCGGTGCCGAAGTGGACGCTGGCGGGGGTGTGCAGCCCGATCCCGCAGTGGCGGTGCTCGTGGTTGTAGTAGGCGAAGAACTGCTCGGCGAACGCGCCGGCGTCGGCCAGGGACCCGAAGCGCTCGGGGAAGACCGGGGCGTACTTCAGCGTCTTGAACGCCGCCTCGCTGTAAGGGTTGTCGTTCGACACGTGCGGGCGGGAGTGCGACCTGGCCACCCCGAGGTCGACGAGCAGCTGAGCGACCGGTTTGGAGGTCATCGAGGTCCCGCGGTCGGCGTGGATCGCCTCCGGCACGCCATGGATGCCCATGGCGTGCTCGAGCAGGTTCTTGGCGATCTCGGCGTCCTCGCGGGCCGCGATGGTCCAGCCCACGACGAACCTGGAGAAGATGTCGAGCACGACGTACAGGTCGTAGTACACGCCCCGCTCCGGCCCCTTGAGCTTTGTGATGTCCCAACTCCACACCTGCCCCGGCGCCGTCGCGACGAGCTCGGGCCGGGTCCGGGGCGGGTGGCTCGCCTGCCGGCGCCGTTCCCCGGCCATGTCGTGCTCGCGCAGGATCCGGTGCATCGTGGACATCGAGCACAGGTAGGTGCCCTCGTCCAGCAGCGTGGCCCAGACCTGGGCGACCGACTTGTCCGCGAACCGCTGGCTGGTCAACACGGCCAGCACGTGGGCCCGCTCGGCGGCGGACAGCTTGTTCGCCGGTGCCGGCCGCGGTGTCCGTGGACGTGGCGGTGGCGGGTTCTTGGCCCGGTAGTGACTGGCGCGGGAGCGACCCAGCAGCGCGCACGCAGCCGCGGTGCCGACGTGCTCGGCCAGCCCGTCGACGGCCGGGTTGATCACCGCGGCGACCGCGGCGGCTTGTCCGCGCTCTCGGAGAGCGTCTCCAAGAGCGCGTGTGCTTTTCCCATCAGGTCCAGCGCCGCCCTGGTCTTGGCCAGCTCGGCCTCGGCCTTCTCCGCCCGGGCCCGTAGCGCCTGCAGCTCCCGCTCGCGCCGGTCCCGCGGCTTGCTGCCCAGCCCGGACAGCGAGCCGGCGGCCGCGGCCTTGCGCCACTCGATGATGTGGGAGGTGTACAGGCCCTCCCGGCGCAGGATCTCCCCACGCCCAGAGCGGTCCGCGGCGTCGTACTCGGCCAGGATCGCCGCTTTGAACTCGGCGGTGAACGTCCGCCTCTTGGGCCGGTCAGCACGAGGAGCCATAGCCCCATCATCGGTGCCGACGTCAGCAACCGTCATCGTCATCTCAGTATTGGTCCGTTCTCGCCCCGTGCAGTGCGAAGGTCAGCAGTGCTGGTGTCTCACCCCATCCTGACGCACAGGGCTC
>NZ_JAZEXJ010000015.1:0-1417 GCF_047306785.1 Microbacterium sp. OR21
CCTGGAGTCCCGCGGGGTGGTGGTCTTTCGGGCCCGCGGCGTCGTGACCGCGACGGGGTGAGCCATCGTGCGATGGTCAGTGAGAACGACCAAGAACTCACACAGAAAGACGACACCGCACGATGGCTCTTGACCAGTCTGCCCTCCTCGAGCTGCTCGGGGAACTGAAGCTCACCGGCACCACCGACCGCATCCGAGCCGCGACCGAGCGGCTCTACCAGGAGCTGATCGACGCGGAGACAGCCGCATTCATCGGCGCCGCCCCCTACGAGCGCACGAGCGAGCGCACGACTACCCGCAACGGTTCCCGGCCGCGGGTGCTGTCGACCACGGCTGGGGATCTGGAGTTGCGGATCCCGAAGTTGCGGCAGGGGTCGTTCTTCCCGTCGCTGCTGGAGCGGCGCCGCCGGGTCGACCAAGCCTTGTTCGCGGTCGTGATGGAGGCCTACCTCCACGGCGTCTCAACCCGGAAGGTCGATGACCTCGTCAAAGCGCTCGGCGCTGACACTGGCATCTCGAAGTCCGAGGTGTCCCGCATCTGCCAAGGGCTCGACGCCGAGGTCGCATCGTTCCGCGACCGCTCGCTGTCTGACATCGCCTACCCCTACGTGTTCCTCGACGCGACCTACTGCAAGGTCCGCATCGACCACCGTGTCGTGTCCCAGGCGGTCGTCGTCGCGATCGGCGTCGCCGCTGACGGGCGGCGGGTCGTGCTGGGCTTCGATGTCGGAGACAGCGAGACCGAGGAGTTCTGGAAGCAGTTCCTGCGCTCGTTGAAGACACGAGGTCTGGGCGGGGTGAAGCTGGTGATCTCCGACGCCCACGCCGGACTGAAGAAGGCCGCAGCGACCGTGTTGCAGGGCGCCGCCTGGCAGCGCTGCCGCGTCCACTTCATGCGCAACGTCCTGACCGCCCTCCCGAAGGGCCGGCAGGAGATGGTCGCCAGCGTGATCCGCACGATCTTCGCCCAACCCGACGCCGAGCACATCGATGCCCAGTTCGACGAAGTCGTGCGCATGATCGAGCGCGTCCACCCCAAGACCGCCGTGATGCTCACCGACGCCCGTGACGACATCCTCGCGTTCAAAGCGTTCCCCGCCCGGCATTGGCGACAGATCTGGTCCACGAACCCGCTGGAACGCCTCAATCGGGAGATCAAGCGCCGCACCGACGTCGTTGGCGTGTTCCCGAACAACGCCGCCCTGCTCCGCCTGGCCGGCTCCGTCCTCGTCGAGCAACACGACGAATGGGAAGCCGCCGACCGCCGCTACTTCTCCGAAGCCTCCATGACCGAGCTCACCGCGACCACCCCCACCATCGACGAGGCGGTGATACTCCCCGAGATCACCGCCGCCTAAACTAACGACAGCTGATCATCGCAACGAAGCGAAAGACCACCACTCAAACGGACGCGGCC
>NZ_JAZEXJ010000016.1:0-872 GCF_047306785.1 Microbacterium sp. OR21
TCGGATGCTTCTTCGGGGTCGTTCTTTCGATGTGGTGTTGGCCAATGACGTCGAGAGTGTCGGCGTTGCTAATGAGTTGGGAGCGCGTTTCGGCGTTCACGCTGATCTGCATGAGTACTCGCCGCGTCTCCACGAGGAGCATCGCAATTGGATGCGGTACATCTCCCCGTTCTATGCGTGGATGTGTCGTCGTCATGTGTCTCGCGCGTCGTCGTGGTCGACGGTGAGTAGTGGGCTGGCAGCCGAGTATGAGCGGGAGTTCGGGTTCCGGCCGATGGTGGTCACCAATGCGACACCGTTCAGGCAGGCGGTGCCGTCGGAGGCGGCTTCGCCGTTGAGGTTGGTTCACTCGGGGGCAGGCCTGAGGAATCGACAGCTGGAGTTGACGGTGGAGGCGGCGTGTGAAGTTCCCTCAGTGACGCTGGACCTCTTCCTGACTCCGAATGACCCCGCTTATGTGCAGGAATTGCGGACGTTGGCATCGCAGTCGGCAGGGCGGGTGCGCGTCCACGATCCGGTGCCATATGCGGAACTCGTCGATCGGCTGGCGGATTACGATGTCGGGATCTTCGTGCTCCCGCCGATCAACTCCAGTTACCGCTGGGCGTTGCCGAACAAGCTGTTCGATTTCATTCAAGCGCGTCTGGCTGTTGTGGTGGGGCCTTCACCGGAGATGGCATCGTACGTGTGGGACTATGGGCTTGGTGAGGTGACAGAGGGGTTCGGGGTTGCCGACATCGTGCGAACGCTGCGTGGTCTCACTGTTGATTCTGTCAACCGGTACAAGCAGGCGTCCCACGTGCACGCCGAGCCCCTGTCCGCCCAAAGCCAGGTGAAGATCTGGCGTGACGCCATCACCCGACTAGAAGAGC
>NZ_JAZEXJ010000017.1:0-693 GCF_047306785.1 Microbacterium sp. OR21
ACGTGTCCCACGTTCGCCGGAAGGAGCGACGCCAGGTACTGCCCCGCAGACCCTTCCACGGGTCGCCGCAGCTGCACGCCCGTGGGCGTGACGTCCAGCGGGTTGGCGACGTCGATCAGGATCTTGCCGTCCAGGAGGTCCCCGAGTGCAGAGACCACCGCCTGCTGCGGGGCGCCCCAGAGGGTGGTGAGGGCAAGGAACGGGGATGCCTGGGCGGCTTCCTCCAGGGATGTCGCTATGTCGATGCGGGCATTCCGCGCGATCGGTCGGAGTCGCCGGGCGGCGGCCTCAGCCTTCGCCGGCTTGTAGTGGAACAGGCTGATGTTCACGCCGTGGGAGGCGAACAGGCCTGCGATCGCTGTGCCGTGCCGACCGGGGCCGATCAGCGTCAGCGTCGGCGTCTGCGTCGTGGACATCTGGTCACGCCTCCTGGGGCAGGTGCGGGTTGTCGGAGAGGTCCACGACGGTCTTGCCGACGGCGTGGTGCGTGTCGAGGATCCGATGGATCTCGACGATCTCGCTGAGCGGGAGACTCGTGACCGGCATACGTACCGACACCAGCCACCCCGAGACCGCCAGCCAGAGGCACGCACACCGCACCCAACCGGAGGGCCGCGCAGCGGCCCGACCCCGCGCGCAGCGCCCGGCCTGCCGGGCGCCCGTCCCTGCGAGCGCAGCGAGCGGGGCACTCGG
>NZ_JAZEXJ010000018.1:0-255 GCF_047306785.1 Microbacterium sp. OR21
GATTCAGCGATCGCGTGATTGCCCCAGTACGCTGTCTGGAATCTTCGCATGACCACGCGGGAGCGAGGGTAGCGCCAGCTGAGCAGCTCGTCAGGGATCCGAATGTGCTCGGAGACGCCGTCCGGAGCGGGCCCATACCCACATGTGACGACATCGTGATCGCGCGCGAACTCCTCCACCTGCTTCAAGACGCGCGCATCCCCCCGAATCGGCGAGAACGAAAGAATCAACATCGAACTTCGGTTCACGACGGCC